>NZ_MDET01000016.1 GCF_002075885.1 Manganibacter manganicus | reverse complement strand
CCATTCTTCCCGCTGTCGCACGGGGTGCCGAGGGTTGACGACCGGCGGGTGGTGAGCGGCATCGTCTACGTGATCCGCAACGGGCTGCAGTGGAAGGATGCGCCGGCTGGCTACGGCCCGCACAAGACGCTCTACAACCGTTTCATCCGCTGGAGTCTGATGGGCGTGTTCGACCGTATCTTCGCAGGGCTTGCCGGAGAAGGACCGAAACCCGAGCGCATCATGATCGACGCGACGCATCTGAAGGCTCATCGCACGGCGGCGAGCCTGCTCAAAAGGGGGATGTTCCCCGTCGTATCGGGCGAACCAAGGGTGGGCTGAACTCCAAGCTCCACACCGTCTGCGACGGTGAAGGCCGGCCGATCATCCTGCTTTTGTCGGAAGGCCAGATGAGCGACCACAAGGGCGCCCGCATGGTGCTCGACGCCTTGCCGAGCGCTTCACACCTGATCGCCGATCGCGGCTACGACAGCGCCTGGTTCCGGACCGAACTCGAAGCACGCGGCATCAAACCCTGCATTCCGTCGAGCCGGAGCCGCAAAGTTCCATACGCCTACGACACCGCGCTCTACCGCCAGCGCCACAAGGTCGAGAACCTGTTCGCCAAGCTCAGGGACTGGCGTCGAATCGCAACTCGCTACGACCGATGCGCCCACACCTTCTTCTCGGCCATCTGCATCGCAGCCGCCGTCATCTTCTGGCTCTGATCAATGAGATGCCGTAACGGGGCCTGCGTCGCGCACTGCTCGTTACCGCTTGCAAGATCAGAGTAAGCCGGTGCTGTTCCCGTATCGGATCCAGAAGGAGGATTGCGGATGAGAGTGTTTGTCGGGTTGGATGTGTCGTTGGCGAAGACCGCTATCTGCATGGTCAGCGAGCACGGGAAGATCGTGAAGGAAGCACAGGTCGCCAGTGAGCCCGAGGCGCTGGCGAGTTGGATAGGAGAACAGAATGGCAGCATCGCCGCCATCGGCCTCGAGGCCGGCCCCTTGTCGCAATGGCTTCATAGCGGATTGTCCGAGGCAGGTCTGGACGTCGTTTTGATGGAAATCGACAGGTCAAGGGCGCCTTGAAGGCCATGCCGATCAAGACCGACCGGCGCGATGCGGAGGGGATTGCACGCCTGCTGCATCTCGGCTGGTTCCGCCCGGTTCACTGTAAATCCGTTTCGGCGCAGGAGGTCCGTGCCGTGCTCGGAGCTCGGAAAGCGATCCAGCAGGGTATGATCGCACTGGAAATGTCCCTGCGTGGGCTCCTGCGGAACTTCGGACTGAAGGTCGGTGCTATCTCGCGCGGGCAGTTCGAGCATCGCATCCGCGAACTGGCGGGCGGCAATCTATTGCTCGAAGCCGCGACGGAACCGATGCTACGAGCGCGGGCCTCTCTGCGGCGCGAACTGGCGGAGCTGGAACGACGCGTCCGCCAGCTCGCCCAGGACGATTCGGTATGCCATCGGTTAATGTCCATGCCCGGGATCGGCGCAGTCGTGGCTCTGACCTTCCGCTCTGCTGTAGATGATCTGCCCGGTTCACATCATCGAAAAAGGTTGGCCCTTGGGTTGGCCTGACACCCTTGCAATCAGTTTGGCGAACGTGATGTATCGGGCGGCATCACAAAGGCCGGAGACGTCAATCTGCGCCGCGCGCTTTGTCAGGCCGCGACCGTCATGATGAATCGGGGGCGCTCGACATGGCTCAGAACATGGGCAGCACAGATCGCACGCCGCCGCGGTCGCAAGCGCGCCATGGTGGCGCTTGCGCGGCGCATCGGAGTGATCCTTCACCGAATTTGGGTCGATGGTACCGCCTTCCAGGCAGAGGCACCGATCATCCCACAAGCGATTTAACGAACTGAAGCTCCCACAGTTGCCTGCTTGACCGCAGGCCTTCGAGGTCCCCCAGGGACGCGGTTCCGATGATGCCGAGGTCAGGACTGTTGCCGATCTCCGTCGAGCACGCCAATGAGATGGGCACATCCGAAACTGCATCGAACCAGCATCATGTTGGCAGCTCGCGCGCTGACCACGGACCGAAGCATGCACCCGGGTGATCTTACAGGAAGGCCGCGGCTCTAGATGTTTGGTCCCGGGATTTGCTGGAGCGGATTGAGTGTGAAGCGTTCGGGCTGAGCGGCCCATGTCTTGCAGATGAACTCGTAGGGCGTGAGCCCTTTGAGGGTCTTGAGCCTGCGGGCGAAGTTGTAAGCGGCAACGAAGTCGGCGAGGGTGTTGCCGGAGCTGATCATGGCTCTCGTAGTAGAAGCGCTTGACCGTGGCGTCTTTGATGGTGCGGTTCATCCTCTCGACCTGCCCGTTGGTCCAGGGATGTTTGGCCTTGGTCGTGCGGTGCTCGATGTCATTCGTGGCGCAGGCATGCTCAAAGGCGTGGGCTCTGAAGGTTTCGCCGTTGGCGATGGCCTCTTTGATCAGCGGCACGGCCGAGCCTCCGGCACCGGGCGTGGTGAACTGGATGCCGTTGTCGGTGAGCACGGTGTGGATCTTGTAAGGGACGGCAGCGATCAGCCGCAGCAGGAACTCTCTGGAGATGGCGGTGGTGGCCTTTTCATGCAATTCGACGAAGGCGAACTTCGAAGTGCGGTCGATGGCCACGAACATGTGCAGCTTGCCCTGTTCGGTGCGCACCTCGGCAATGTCGATATGGAAATAGCCGATCGGGTAGCTCTTGAACTTCTTCTTCGCCGGCCGGTCGCCTTCTACATCGGGCAAGCGGCTGATGCCGTGACGCTGCAAGCAGCGGTGCAATGACGAGCGTGTCAGATGCGGGATCGTCGGCTGCAGGGCATAAAGGCAATCATCGAGCGGCAGCAGCGTATAGCGCCGGAAGGCGATGATGACGGCCTCTTCCTCGACGGAGAGCACCGTCGATCTCGCCTCTTTCGGCCCGGTCGGCAGATCGGCCACCGAGGCCCGCTTCTTCCACTTGGCGACGGTCTTCTGGTTGATCCCGTAGCGCTTCGCCAGCGTTCTCAGGCTCGCTTGACTATGTTGTATCGCTCGACGGACCGCCGCTGTCGTCGTGGCGCTCCCATGGTGAACCTGGCCCATAGCGCATCCTTTGATTCGGATGATAAGGATGCACCATCAAAGTCCGGGATCAAACATCTAAGCACACACTGCGCCACTCAGCATCAAACCGCCGCCACGTCCGCCTGCGGGCGGACGATTACGCTCGCCCAAAATCGCTTGACTGGGACGGCCCCGTTACCGATGTCCTGAGCCTAGCGCATGCCTACTGCCAAGCGATAGCCTTCGAGGCTGGTTTCTACTGCGGTAATCAGGAGTTGCCGGGGATCGAGCGGGCTTCCTGTAAACGATTCGAAGCCGGGCAGGTGCTGGCGCAGCAGCGGCGCGGGCACGATCTTGCCCGCCAAGGCGGCAATGAGCCTATCGACCGCGGCGACGGCGGCGGGATGGTTCCAGTAATAGCGGATTCGGTCGGAAAGCGAGTAGTGCCGCTGGACCCGCCGCTGTGCAGCGTTTCCACGATAATGACTGCGCCACCAGCGAGGCTCTTCGACCATCAGCGCCTCCATTGCCGCAAAGAGCGGTCGCGACCCATAGTCCGCCAGCATGTCCGACGCGATCACGTCCAGACCGTAGAGCGCCTGACGCAGATCGAACGTAAGCTGGGGACCAACCTTTAGGATTGCAAAACCGTCCTCGACTAGTTCGCGTAACGCAGCCGGGGTTTGGTAGTCCGTCGAATGGGCCTCGTAGACGAGCCCCTCTTCCTGACGAAGCAGCCCGGCGAGATGCTGAGCCTTCTCCCGGTCATAGCTAACGACATTTTCGTTGCCGAACTCGACGCCTGGCTGGACCACGATGGCGATGATCCGCGAAAAGGCAGCGGCCAGCCCCGCGTCCTCGAAGACCTCGCGATGGATTTCCCAGGTCCGCCGGACTGCTTCGAGCCTGGTCGGCTCGATCGCGTCGATGACGTGATCCGCGCCGCCCGGCGGCGGAACCTCGGTGCCGATCACGTAGAGCAGCGGCTTTGCCCCCGCAGCCGAAGCCGCCTGCTCCGCGCGCCTTGCGAGCCGGGCCGCGCGCCGCGCGATGGTGGTGTCGTCCAGCGCGGCAGGCTCGCCCGCGCATCCCATCGACGCGTCAAGATGGATCTTGCGGAACCCCGCCTCGACATAGGCGGCGACCATGTCTTCCGCCTTGGCCAAGGCAACCTCCGCGCTCTCGGCGCGCCATGGGTTCGGTCCCAGATGGTCGCCGCCGAAGATCACACGGTCGGCCGGCAGGCCTTCGCTTTGGGCGATTTGAAGCGTCATCGCCAGGAAATCGGCCGGGCGCATGCCTGTGTAACCACCGAACTGGTTGACCTGGTTGCAGGTCGCCTCGACGAGGACCGGATGGTCGTGCCGGACACCGTCGCGGATCGCCGCCCTGATGACCAGCGGATGCGAGGAGCACACCGAAACGATACCTTTCGGCTTGCCGACGCGCAGAGACGGCGCGAGATCGAGCAGCGGGTCCATCAGGCTGGCCTCCTCGGCGTATCGGCCATGAAGCGGTCGAGTTCGGCCCTTGTGCCGGCACCTTCCATCGGCCCCAGCCGGGTGACGTTGCGCGCGCCGGCGGCGTTGGCGTAATCCAGAACCGTCTGCGGCGGCATGCCGAGCCGCCGGCAGGCGATATAGGCGCCACCGAAACAGTCACCCGCGCCCGTGGGATCGACCTCCTCGACGGCGAAAGCAGCCACGTCGGCCCGCTCCCCGGCCGCGGAAAAGAAACTGGCGCCCTGCGCGCCGCGCTTCACCACCACCTCGCCAGCGCCGCGCGAAAACAGCGAGGCAAGCGCGTCTTGTTCCGTCGTCGTTCCCGTCGCGGTGAACAGTTCCTCGCCGGAAGGCAGGACCAGGTCCGATATGTCCAGCATCCGCGCAAAACGCTCGCCGACCGCGCCTTCACCCAGCAGTTCCTTGCGCATGTTCGGATCGACGGAGATGCTGCCGCCCCGGCCCCGGATCACTTCGACGGCGTATTCGAGGATCGTCCAGATCTCGGCGATGGAGAGCGCGGTGCCCATCACATGCAGATGCCCGGCCCTGCCGATCAGCGTCTTGGCCTCGCGCGTGAGACTGACCAGCCCGGACGCGGATTTGGCGATGTTGTAGACGAAGTCGCGCGACCCGTCGCCACGGTAGCGGACAAAGGCGCTGCCCGTCGGGTAATCGGGGCTGACGGCGATGGCCGAAACGTCGGCGCCGTCGCGGCGCAGCCGTTCGACATTGATGCGGCCGAAATCATCATTGCCGACACAGGCCACGATCCCGGCGCTGCCGCCGATCCTGGCGCACTGGTCGATGAAGATCGCCGGCGCGCCGCTTGGGTAGGGACCCGTCAGGTCGATCGGCTCGAGAAAGCCTTCGCCGCGGGTCCTGGCCATGATCTCGACGAGGATTTCGCCCACCGTGACGGTCGGGCCGAGACTGTCCGGAGCTAGAGCTTGGGAGGAGGATCTGGCTGACATCCCGTACCGACCGTCAGACAACGATGAAGACCGGCATAGATCGAATTGTATGTTTATGCAACATATTATTGAACGGCGCACCGTAGCCTATCAGCCGTCGCCGTCAGCCGTTTCCGAGAGGCGCTGGCTTTCGAGCGAAAGATAGCGCTGATGCATCATGCAGGCCGCACCGAACGCCGGCCCGCTTCCCTCCAGTTCCGTCACGACGATCTCCGGCAGCAGGAAGGCGCTGTCCTGCAGCGCAGCCATCGCATCGACGACATGGCCGGCCATCGGCGCGTAAAGAGCGGCCACCGAACCGCCAAGCACGATGCGGTCGGGGTCGATGATGCGGCAGGCCTGGGCGAGACCGAAGGCCAGTGCCCTCGCCCAGTCCCGGGCAACGCCAAGCGCGGCCCGCTTGCCGGCGGCGACGTCGGAAAGGAGGTCGGACAGCAAGGGGTTCCCGCCGGCAAGCCGGCGGTAGCGGTCGAGCAGCACCTCAAGCCCAACGATCCGCTCCAGCGCCCGGTATTCGCCGTCGGCGTCGGGGACGAGCAGATGCCCGACCTCGCCCGCGACGCCATTGCCGCCGCGGAACAGCTTGCCGTCAAAAACGATACCGCCGCCGACGCCGCTCTCCATGACGAGGAACAGGGTGACGCCGGAAGGCGGCTCCTGTCCATGGTAGGTCGCGCCGATGGCGAAGGCGTTTGCATCGTTGTCCGCCAATACAGGCACCCGGACCGGAAGCTGCGCCCGCACGAGATCGGCGAGATCGACCTCGCGCCATCCGAGCAAAGGCGCCAGGCGCACCCTGCCCTGCCCGTCCATCTGCGAGGGCGTCGCCACGCCGACGCCCTCGCACCGCCGCAGCCGCTCCGGCGGAACGACGTCGAGAACAAGCCTGACGGCCTCGCTTGCAGCGACACTGACATCGCTCGATGCGCCCGCGAACGGACGGATTTCGCTGGCGACCACATTGGCGGCGAGGTCTATCTCGACCACGCCCATGTGCTCGACGCCGATTTCGATCCCGACGAAGCCGAGCGCATCGGGAACCAGTTCGAGATGGACGCCTGGCCGGCCGGCACGATTTGCCGTGCCGCGCCCGGCGCTTTCAACCTCCCGCACCAGGCCGTCGCCTGCAAGGGCTTCGATGATATGGCCAGACGACGAGCGGTTGACGCGCAGACGGCGGGCCAGGTCGGCCCGGGTCAGAGAACCGAAATGGTGAAGCGCCTGCAGGACCGCGATCTCATTGCGCTGCCGGATCCGGCGAGGCGAACTGGCGGTCTGCAAGGCGTCGTTCACGAGGATATCTCGTTTTTATGGGGCAAACGGGGCGGATGCCGATTCGCAGTCAGCGTAGCCCTTTTCAGCCCGGGAATGAATTTGCCGGACCCTTTCGTCCACCAGCAGGAGAGCGCGAGGGTCGGCAACGGCCACCCGGTGTGTTCGGCACCTGCGCGATCCGGGCGGGTCGGAGGCCGGCCGGCCTCCGATTCCTCGATGTCGGATCAAGGCCGCGCGTTGGTGGTGCGGCGACGCTTGGCCTCGGCCATTTTGGTCTCGATGAACAGCTTGGCGTGCTCGGCCAGCGGAACGCTGTCGTTCCAGGTATCGCGCCAGATCGCGCAGGCGAGCGAGAGCGCCTGGTCGACGACCTTGGTCGAGAAGGATTCGAAGGTGATGTCGCGCTGGTAGTCGATGTCGAGCAGCGCATCGAACATCAGGTCGAAATCGATGACGCCGTCCCCCAGATAGCCGCGATTGCTTTCGCCGATATGGAAGTAGCCGACCTTGTCGCCGGCGAGACGCAGGGCGGCGGCGGGGTTCGCTTCCTCGATGTTCATATGGAAGGTATCGAGGTGCAGGCGCACATGGTCCGACCCCGTCGCTTCGATGAAATCCAGTCCCTGCGCGGTGGTGTTGAGCAGATTGCTCTCGAAGCGGTTGACGATTTCGAGGACGAGGTCGACGCCGGCCGCCTTAGCGATATCGGCGGTCCGGGCGATGGCCGCGATGCTGTTCTTGCGGCCGCGATCGGTCGGCATGGTCGAATATTTGGTGTGGGCGGAATAAAGGATGCCGCCCAGCTTGCTGCCGCCGATGTCGCGCACGGCCTTGACGGCGTTGGCAAGAGTCTCCTCGCCCTTCTTCACCACCGAGGCGTCCTCGCTGGACACGTCCGCGTCGGGCGACAACCCCATGGTGACGGCGATATCGAGGTCAAGCGACTTCGCCTTCTTCGCCAGCCTGTCGAGATTGAACTTCTCCGGCCGCAGATAGGCGAGTTCGATCAGGCGATAGCCGCAGGCGCTGGATTTTTCCATCGCCTGCTCGATGCCGGATTCGGTGGCGCCGTCGGTCCAGACGAACGAATGAATGCCGAGTTTTTTCAAGAGATCCTCCTTGGCGTCACGACAAATGTTGACTGTCGCAACAAAATGCCTCAAAGTGCCCTCTGTCAAGCGCTGACGACAGAAAGCACTCTATTTTGTACCTTTGCTACATCATGTGTCGGCCTTGGCAAAATGAAAGTCAGAAATCTGGTTGTAAACGGCTAGTTTTCACACGGTAACGATCCGCTGAGGAGCTTGCCAGACCAATATTGGTACTATAACTACATAGTCGCTTGGAGGAGCTGCAGGCCGGAGGAACAGAACCGGAGCGCGGCGCGCCATTCAGGGCAGGAAACCAATCCGACCGAAGGGCAGACGCGGCCCCGAAGGTCCGACATCTGGAGGAACGCATGACCAATCTCGCTCGCTGGGCAGGCTCGACCGCCCGCATTTCGCTCATCGCCATGGCTGCCGCCTTCGGCGTCGGCCAGGCCTATGCGATGGATCCCATCGCCGATCGCCCGCAGCCGGTGGACAATGCCAACGGCACGAAAGCCAGGATCGCTATGATCGGCTTCGCCAACAATCCTTACTGGGTCTCGGTGCAGAAAGGCGTCGATACCGCCAACGAGGTGCTGTCCTCGCGCGGCGGCGAGGTGAAGTGGATCGTGGCCGGCGCCAACATCGACGTGCCCACGGTCGACCAGGCGATCCGCGCCGCGGCCACCCAGGGCTACAACGGCATCGGCTTCTTCATCGCCGGCGAAGGCAACTGCACCCTCGTCAAGCAGATGGTCGCCAAGGACGTCGCCATGGGCGCCTACAACACGCTCTTCCCCTGCGTCGAGGCGTCGGGCGGCGTGATCGACTACGCCCAGGACCAGGTCGCCGCCGGCAAGAACGCCGCCGCGGAACTGATCAAGGCGGTCGGCGACAAGGAAGGCAAGGTCGGCATCATCGTCAGCCAGTTCACCGCCCCGGGCTCCGAGCAGCGCCGCAAGGGCTTCGTCGAAGGCCTGAAGGGCAGCAAGCTCACGCCGGTCAACGAAGGCGTCGAAGCCAAGGATTCGGCCGGCGCTACCTTTGCCGCGGCCAAGGATTTCATCACCTCCACGCCCGATCTCGTCGCTCTCTACGCCACGGCGGGTGGCCCCTTCGGCGCGGCGCAGGCGGTCAAGGCCGCCGGCAAGCAGGACAGCATCAAGGTCATCGGCTACGACTTCACGCCGGAGAACATCGCGGCGATCCGGGACGGCAGCATGTATGGCGCGACCGGTCAGGACGAATTCGGCCAGGGCTACAATGTGGCGATCACGCTTTTCAACGCCGTCGTCGCAAAGCAGAAGCCCGAACAGGTCCTGCAGCCGGCGATCAGCCTGTTCATGACCAAGGACAACGTCGATCAGCTCGATCCGGCCAAGCTGCCGGTCGGCGCCGTGCCGAAGCTCTGATCGCCGATCACGGGCTCGACGATGGCCGGAATGACATCTTCATCGTCCGCGACCGACGCCCTGTCGGTCGCGGATCTCGGCAAGTCCTTCGGCGCCGTGCAGGCGCTGAAGGACGTGACCCTGTCGTTCCGCTATGGCGAAGTGACGGCGCTGCTCGGTGAAAACGGCGCCGGCAAATCCACCCTGATCAGGCTCTGCAGCGGCGAGCACCAGCCGACGACCGGCAAGGTCGCCATCGACGGCCAGGTGCGGGAGCTTCCGAATCCCCTGGCGGCGACGGCGCTCGGTATCGCCGTCGTGCACCAGGAGCCGCAGCTCGTTTCCGCCATGACGATCGCGGAAAACATCTTCCTGGCGCGCCTTGGCGGCAACGCGGCCGTCGCCGCGCATCGTCCCGGCGCCCTTGCCAGGGAGGCAAGGGCGCTCCTTGCCGAGATTAGCCTGTCCGGCGCCTTTGCCGACCTGAGCATGAAATGCGCCGGCCTGTCCGCTGCGGAGCGGCAGCTGGTCGAGATCGCGCGGGCGCTGGCGGCAAAGCCGAAGGTGCTGTTCCTCGACGAACCAAATTCCAGCCTGACGCGCCGCGAAACCGACCGCCTGTTCGGCATCGTCCGCCTGCTGCGCGAGCAGAGCGTCGCCGTCGTGCTCGTCAGCCACAGGCTCGGCGAGGTCTACGAGATTTCCGACCGCGTCATCGTCATGCGCGATGGCAGCAAGGTCGGCGAAGGCACGGTGGGCGACCTGCCGAAAACACAGGCGATCCGCCTGATGGCGGGTGATCGGCTCGTCGAGCAGACGGCCAGGGACGAGGCGGCAGCCAGGGAGATCGACCCGAAGGCCGTGCCGGTACTGCGGGTGCGAGGTGCCAGCGGCATCGCCTTCTCGGACGTTGACATCGATATCCACGCCGGCGAGATCGTCGGGATGGCAGGACTCGTCGGCTCCGGCCGAACCGAGATCGTGCGCGGTGTGCTCGGAGCGGATCCGCTTTATTCCGGCAGCATCGAGTTGAACGGTGATCCGGTACGATTCAGGACCCTGCGCGACGCCGTGAAGCACGGCATCTCCTTCATCAGCGAGGAACGGCGCACCTCGGTCTTCTACGGTCATGACATCGGCTTCAACCTTACGTCGAACGTGCTGGGCCGTTTCGGCCGGCTGGGCTTTTTCAGCCAGCGCCGCCGCATGCGCTTCGCGCAGGAGCGCGCCGACCGCGTCGGCGTCAAGGCCGAGAGCGTCGCCACTCCCATTCGCGCCCTGTCGGGCGGCAACCAACAGAAGGTGCTGCTGGCGCGGGCGCTTGCGTCGAACCCGTCGCTGCTCATTCTCGACGAGCCGACGCGCGGCGTCGACGTGCGCACCAAGGCGGAGATGTACGCGCTGATCCGCAATCTCGCCCATGTCGAGGGGCTGGCTGTGTGGTTCATCTCCTCGGAAATGGACGAGATCCTCCACCTCGCCGACCGCGTCATGGTCGTGCGTGAAGGCCGCATCGTCGACAACATCGCGAAGGGGCCGCAAGCGGCGCAGGTCGTCGCCTCGGCACTGGGCGAGAAGGCCGAGGACGCCGTCGCCTTCTTCGGACGCCAGGAACGGGGCGAAGCGCATTAGATTGCAGGCGGCCGGCGCTGTCGCCGATGCCAAGATGAACGGAACGGAATCGAGATGAGTGTTGCCGGCGTGAGAAACCTGCCTTTCCTGAAGGGCCAGGAACTGGGATTGGCCGCGGTCGTGATCGTGCTGTCGATCGCGTTCTCCTTCTTCAACCCGCACTTCCTGACGACGGACAATTTCCGCAACATTCTCGTCGCCGTCGCCGTGGTCGGCATCATGGCGATCGGCCAGTGCTTCGTCATCATCGCCAAGGAGATCGACCTGTCGGTCGGTTCGGTGATGGGGCTCAGCGGGCTGTGCGGCGCCTACGCCATGTCCGCCGGCCTGCATCCGGCGCTGGGCGTGCTCGTGGCGCTGGCCGTCGGCGCCGGCTGCGGCCTGATCAGCGGACTGATCGTCGTCTACGGCAAGGTGAATTCCTTTATCGTCACGCTCGGCATGCTGTCGGTCGCGCGCGGCCTGACCTACGTGCTGAGCGGCGGCCTGCCCATCCTGATCGATCCGCGCGTGATGTTCATCGGCCAGGGCGAGGTGCTCGGCATTCCCGTGCAGGTCCTGATCTTCTTCGGGCTCGTCGTGCTCGGGCAGATCGTGCTCAAGCGCTCTGTGCTCGGCCAGCGCGTCGTCGCCGTCGGCGACAATGACGAAGCGGCGCGGCTCAGCGGCATCCCGATGAACTCGACGCGGCTCGCCGTCTTCGTCTTCAGCGGGCTGGCGGCGGCGGTGGCCGGCCTCGTCTACACCGCACAGGTGAGCGTCGCCGAGGCGCAGGCCGGCACCGGGCTCGAACTCGACGTCATCGCGGCGGTGGTCATCGGCGGCGCCAGCCTGTCGGGCGGGCGCGGCTCGATCATCGGCGCCATGCTCGGCGCCTACCTGCTCGGCGCGCTGCGCAACGCCTTCATCCTGCTGGAGCTTTCGCCGTTCCTGCAGCAGATGAGCGTCGGCCTGGTCATCGTCCTGGCGGCTCTGTTCGACCAGTTCCGCCAGGGCGCGTTCCAGCATTCGGTTCTCGCCATCCGGCTGCGCCGCCTTTTTGGCCGCTAGAATTTCAGCCCAAGGCGCCTGACCTACTTCAAGCAAGCATTGGAAAGACCATGAACAATCCGATCGATGTCATCGCCAGCCTGGGCGTCGTGCCCGTGATCGCCATCGAAAAGGCGTCGGATGCGGTTCCGCTGGCCGACGCCTTGCTGGAAGGCGGGCTGCCGGTCGCCGAGATCACCTTCCGCACCGAGGCGGCCGCCGACGTGCTGGCCGCGATCCGCGACGCCCGGCCGGAACTCGTCATCGGCGCGGGTACGATCCTCGACCGGGACAGTCTCCGCCGCGCGATCGACAGCGGCGCCCGCTTCGCGCTCGCGCCCGGCTATGATCCCGATATCGTCGATGCCGCGACGGAGGCGGACCTGCCTTTCTGTCCCGGCATCATGACGCCGACGGACCTGACGCTGGCGACGGCGCGCGGCGTCAGGCTGGCGAAGTTCTTCCCGGCCGGAGTCGCCGGCGGTCCCAAGGCGCTCAGTGGCATCGCCGCGCCCTTCGCGCATCTCGGCGTGCGCTTCATCCCGACCGGCGGCGTCACGCAGGCGACGATCGGCGATTGGCTGGCCGTCAGGCAGGTCGTGGCCGTCGGCGGCACCTGGATCGCCAAGACGGAAGACATCCGCGAAGGGCGCTTCAAGGCAATCGCGCAAAACGCGGCCGAAGCGGTGAAAACCGCCAGGCAGGCGCTGGACGCCCGCGCATAACGGCACGGCAAGTCCGGATGCCGGCCGAAAAGCGCGGCCGCCTTGCGGAGACGCCTATTCGGGAATCAGCGCGCCCGGATTCATGATGCCGTGCGGGTCGAGCGCCGCCTTGATCGCCCGGACCGCCGATCTCTGTTCGGCCGGCAGCCAGTCCCAGTAGACGTCGCGGCGGCTGCGTCCGACACCGTGCTCGGCGCTGAACGACCCGCCGAGCGCGCGCATGATGGCGTAGAGGCCGTCGAGCATCACCTTGCCGTTCCGCCTGATCTCCTCCTCCGCCATGCCTACCGGCGGCATGACGTTGAAATGGATGTTGCCGTCGCCGGCATGTCCATAGGAGAGCGGTTCCCAGCCCGGCCAGTCGACGGCGATATAGACGCGCGAGCGCTCGATCACTTCCGCCACCCTGCTCAGCCGCACCGACAGGTCGGTGCGGATATGGCGGCCGCGCTTTGCCTGGCCTTCGACGAGGTTCTCGCGGATCGCCCAGAAATCAGCGGCATGCGCGCGGCTCTGCGCCAGCGCGCCATCGCCGAGGAGCCCGGCCTCGAAGGCTTCCACCAGCAGCGCCTCGACGAGCGCGCGACCGTCGATCGCTGCCGAACAGCCCAGTTCCATGATGACATGCACCGGCCACTCGCCCTCGAGCGGAACGCGCGTGTCGCGGGCGGCGATGCGGGCAAACGGAATGCACTCCGCACCGATCACCTCGAAGGCGGTGAGCAGGTCCGAGCAGACGCGCCGCGCCATGCCGAAAACCGTCATGGCGTCGGCGAAGGAGGCGAGGCCGAGATAGGCGGTCTCGATATTGGCGGGACGCGGAAACAGCTTGACCTCGACGCCGGTCACGATGCCCAGCGTGCCCTCCCCGCCGATCAGGAGTTGCTTGAGGTCGTAGCCGCGATTGTCCTTCCTCAGCCCGTGCATGCCCTCGAACAGGCTGCCGTCGGGCAGCACCGCCTCGACGCCGAGCACCAGGTCGCGCGTCATGCCGTAGCGCAGCACGTTGATGCCGCCGGCGTTGGTCGAGACGTTGCCGCCGATCTGGCACGAGCCCTGCGCGCCGAGCGCGAGCGGAAAAAGCATGTCGCTGGCTTCCGCCGCGTCCTTCAGCACCTGAAGGATCACGCCGGCATCGGCGGCCAGGGTAAAATTCTCCGGATCGATGGCGCGGATCCGGTTGAGCCTTTCCAGCGAGACCACGACGGCGCGGGGCGGCCCTTCCGCGATGCCGCCGCTGACCAGCCCGCTGTTGCCGCCCTGCGGGATCAGCGCGATGCGGTGCTCGGCGCAGATCCTGACGATCGCCTGCACCTCCTCCACGCGCGACGGCCGCAGCACGGCGAGCGCGCCGCCCCGATAGTCGCCCGTCCAGTCGTGAAGATAGCGTTCCGCCTCGGGCGCGCCGGCGTCGACGAAACCGGCAGCATCCACCACGGCGCGCAGGGCCGCCAGCGCGGCGGCGGCCGGCGTAGCGCCGGCCGCCTCTTGGGAGGAAGAGATCGTCATCAGCCGAAGTAACGCACGCGAATGGCGTCGATCGCAACCGCGATGAAGATCATGAAGCCGCCGATCATGCCGACGTAGAAGGACGGGACCGCGATGATGGCGAGCCCCACCTGGATGACGGTAAGCAGCAGCACGCCGCCGAGCACACCCACCACGTTGCCGCGTCCGCCGAAGACGCTGACGCCGCCGATGATGGGCGCGGCGATGGCGTAGAGCAGGTAGCTCGAGCCCTGGTTGGAGGTGATGGCCATCTGCCAGGAGCCCAGCAGGAAGCCACCCACGCCGGCCAGGAATCCGGCGATCGTGAAGGTGATGATCTTGACGCGATCGACGCGGATGCCGGCCGAGTTCGACGCAACCGGATTGCCGCCCACTGCATAGATGCTTCGCCCGAGAACCGTCTTGCGCAACATCACCGCCATCGCCACCAGCGCCACCACGAAGATGATAGGCATGACCGGCCAGCCGCCGATGGCCGCCTGACCGATCCAGACATAGCCGTCGGGCAGGTTGGTGATGGTGCGGCCCTGCGTCAGGGCCAGCAGGGCGCCCTGCAGGATGATCATCATGGACAGCGTCTGGATGAGCGAGACCATGCGCAGCTTGGTGATGCACAGGCCATTGAAGAAGCCGATCAGCGTCGCCACGCCCACACCGACCAGCATGGCGAGGAACCAGGGCAGGCCGAGGTTGGAATAGGCCATGGCGCCGATGGCGGAGGAAAAGCCGAGATTGGCCGGCAGCGAAAGGTCGATCTCGGCCACCAGCAAGGGCAGCGCGACGGCGAGGCCGATCATGCCGAGCACGGTCGCCTGAACCATGATGTTCTGCAGGTTGAAGGTGGTGAAGAAATACTGGTTGAAGAGGCCGAAGATCACCACCAGGGCGACCAGCCAGATCCACACGACGTTGTGCAGCACCCACCCCAGAACGGACGTGCCTTCCTTGCCGGGAGTCTTCGCGGCCGGCGCTGCAAGTGCGGAGGCGACTTGGTTCATTGTTTTCTCCTTCGACGCGCGCTCAGCCATGGGACGTCGTGCCCTGGCGCAGCCGCTCGTTCGTGATCGCGGCGCCCGAGAGTTCCTCCCGTACGGCGCCGCCATCGAAGATGCAGACGCGGTCCACCGACCGGACGATCTCGTCAGTGTCGGTGGAGACGATGATGACGGCCACGCCGCTGCGGCTGAGATCGTCGATGATGCGCAGCACGTCCTGCTTGACGCCGACGTCGATGCCGCGCGTCGGCTCGTCGAGGATGAGCAGCCGCGGCTTCGTCGCTAGAACGCGGCCGAGGCACACCTTCTGCTGATTTCCGCCGCTCAGCGTATCGACGGTGGTGGACGGCCCTGGAGCCTTGATGCCCATCGCTTCGAAATAACGGTCCGACAGGTTGCGCTCGGCGTCGTTGCTGAGAAAACCGGAGCGCGCCAGCGAAACGAGCGAGGAGAGCGAGATGTTTTCGCTGATCGTCATATGCTTGACGAGCCCGTCGCGATGCCGGTCGTCCGAAAGGAAGGCGATGCCGGCGTCGAAGGCGTCGCGCGGCGAGGCCGGCAGCTTGTGAGGCGCCTCGTCGGCAAAGGCGATCGTTCCCGAGCGGACAGGAACGAGGCCGAAGACCGCCCGCACCAGTTCCTTGGCGCCGGCACCCGGAAGGCCGGTGAAGCCGACGATCTCGCCGGCATGCAGGTCGAGCGCCTCGACCCGGACGCCGGCGCTGACGACCGAGCGCAGGCTGACGGCCGCAGGCTCGGTGTCGAATTGCCGCCGTTCGCGTTGGAACAGAACGAGACCCCGGCCAAGCACGAGTTCGGACAATTGCTCCGAGGTCAGTCCCTTCACGTTCTCGGTCCCACCGGCGAGCACGCCGTCGCGCAGCACCGAGCAGGCGTCGCAGATTTCCAGGATTTCGTCATTGTAATGCGAGATGAAGATGAAGGTGACGCCCTGCGCCTTGAGGTCGCGCATGAAGGAGAAGAGCTGCGCCCTGTCCTCCACCGTCAGGGCAGCGGTGGGCTCGTCCAGGATGATGATCTTGCCGCCGCTGAACATGGCGCGCAGGATGTTGAGTTTGCGCCGCGCCACGGCGTCGAGCCGCCCGGCCATCGCCTGCGGATCGATGCCGGTTCCCTCCAGCATGCGCGCGGCGTCGGCGCGTAGCTTGCTCCACCGGACGAAACCGCCGGAAGACGGCCAGATGCCGAGCATCAGGTTCTCGGCCGCCGTGAGATGATCGACGATCATCGGCTCCTGCGTGACCAGGAAGACGCCGGCCTCCTCCATCGCCTTGATGTCGACACTGGCAATGGCCCGGCCGTCGAGAAAGATCGTGCCCGATGTCGGCGTGCGCTGCCCGGAGATCAGGGACACCAAGGTGGACTTGCCAGCGCCGTTCTCACCCAGGAGCCCGTGGATGGTGCCGCGGCGGATGCCGAGCGAAACGTCGTTCAGCGCCAGGACGGGACCATAGCGCTTGGTGAGATTCTCGACCCTGAGGATGAATGGGTCCTGTTGCGATGCGACTGCCGAGGCTGCTGTCAAAACGAACTCTCCGACGAGGACCGGAAAGGAAAGCTCCCTTCGGCGCGGACACGCCACGCCGGCACGGGACCAGCGTGGCGCAGATCATGTCTGCGATCAACCGCCTTCAGGCATTGGTGCCGTAAGGCGTTGGATGCGATCAGGTGTAGGGGATGCCCCATTCCTTCTCCGCGATCGCACCCCAGTGGCGCTTGTCGCCGGCGTTGTCGCTGTCGATGACGAATGGCGGGATGATCAGCGTCGGGCCGGTCGTGCCTGCGACGATCTCGCCCTTTTCCCAGAAATATTTCTTGTTCTCGTAGGTGCCGGTCGGAACCGCCTCGCCCTTGAGCGAATGCTTGACCAGCATCTCGACGGCGATCTCGCCGTAGGCGATCGGATCCTGCGAGACACAGGCATCCATATAGCCTTCCTGGATCCACTTCAGCGCGACCGGCTCGCCGTCGATGTTGACGAAGATGACGTGGCCGTCCTCGCCTACCTTCTTCCAGCGGTTCTTCTGCTGGAGCGCGGTAACGATGCCGCGCGACGGGGAGTCGCTCGGCGCATGGACCGCGTCGAGGTCGGGATATTCCGACAGCGTCGAAAGCGTCACCGACAGCATCTGGTCCAGTGCGCCCTCGGTCGGACGGGCCAGATACTTGATGTCGGGATATTTGGCGAATTCCTCGTCCATGCCTTCCTTGCGCAGCCGCCAGGCCACGCTCTGCAGCGCGCCGAAGCAGTTGAGCACCGTGCCCTTGGGGCTGCCGTGCTTCTTGGTCAGACGCTTGACGATCTCCTGCGCGGCCATGACGCCGCCCAGCTTGTTGTCGAAGCTGACGGTGATCGCCACATCGCCGCCGTCCGCCGGCGTGTCGATGATGCCGACAGGAATCTTCTTCATGTTGTAGCGGCGGATCGCCGACACGATCGCCTGGCTGTCGATCGGATCGGAGACGATCGCCGACGGCTGGCTCAGCATCAGGCTCTGCCACTGCTCGAGCTGCTTGGTGTTGTCGAAGCTGGCGTTGGTCGCCTGGAAGCGCATCTTATTCGCCGCCACGGCGCGCTTCACCGCCTCTTCCTGGATGACGAAGAAATAATAGTCGAGGCTCTTGTTGCTGTAGGGGATGAAACCTTCATCCGCCCACGCAGAGCGCCCCAGCAACGTGCCGGCGCCGGCCGCGATACCCAAAACGCCGCCCGCCTTGAGCAGGCCGCGACGAGTCAATGCGTTCAATCTGTCCATCTGCTTCCTCCCGCAGTTTATCTAGCAATACTAGATTTCCAGAAACCCTTCAAGCCATTTTCGCAGCTTCGCGCAACTAAAATATTGCAAGAGGCGTCCGGTCATATTCAACAAAAATCTCTATATTTTTCAAGATTTTATCTTATGCCCTGATTGAGATGCACAAACGGGATCGCGCCGCGACCAGCGGCGGCAACACACGCAACAAAATAAGGCCAATATGTAGTATTTACTATTTATCGCGGAGTTTCACATAGGCGGTCCCGTCAAAGCGGCCGACAACCATCCCCCGGGATTCCCGTGTGAACAGGCCGTTTTCCACCACGCCGGGGATGCGGTTGAGCTCGATCTCGAGTTTCGCCGGTGCCGGAATGACTCCACACCGGCAGTCGAGGATGAAATTGCCGCTGTCGGTGACGACCGGCTGGCCGTCCCGCATACGGCGTTCGATCGCGGCCCCCTTCACGCGATTGTCCGCCAGCGCCTGCGCGACCATCCGCTCGGTCTGCTTCCAGGCGAATTGCACGACCTCGACCGGCAGCGGGAAAGCGCCGAGCTTCGCCACGATCTTGCTTTCGTCGCAGATGGTGATCATGCGCTTCGACGCATGCGCCACGATCTTCTCCCACAACAGGCACGCGCCGCCGCCCTTGATCATGTTGAAGTCGTGATCGATCTCGTCGGGACCGTCGATGGTAAGGTCGATCTCGCCCATATCGTTGGGATCGGTGATGGCGATGCCGACCTCCCTCGCTACGTCGTTGG
Source organism: Manganibacter manganicus (assembly GCF_002075885.1). Lineage (GTDB taxonomy): Bacteria > Pseudomonadota > Alphaproteobacteria > Rhizobiales > Rhizobiaceae > Mesorhizobium > Mesorhizobium manganicum. The sequence continues at coordinate 64,998 of NZ_MDET01000016.1, read as the reverse complement.
TCGAGCGCGACGTGGTGGTGCAGGTCAGCTTCATGCCGCACGCGACATGGTTGCCGAGTTCCCGCACGAAGAAATGCGAGGTCGTTCCAGACCCCAGCCCGAGTTTCATGCCATCCCGGATGAATTCCTCGATGACCTTGCGGCCTGCCGCCTTCTTCGCCTCGTCCTGGACGCTCATCACTATTCCTCGCTACGCATGGGCGCGCCCGCCAGCGGGCGCAATTCAGATCTTTTCCGTCTGCCAGAAATCGAGCGCCGGAAGCTGATCCGGAAACTCGCTGCCGCTCGTCATCGCAATCGCGGTGACAAGCATGTTCACCACGAGATGGTGGTTCAGCCGCGACGCCAGCGGCGTCATCAGTTCCGTGCGGTCGTAAGGCAGGACCGAGATCAGCACGTCCGAAACCTGGGCCAGCGGACTTTGCGCCGCCGTGATCGAAAGCACGCGCGCCCCTTTGGCGCGGGCTGCGGTCGCGATATCGACCATCTGCTTGGTATGCCCCGACTGCGAGAAGATCAGCACCACCTCGCTCGGCCTGGAGGTCTCGGCATGAAGCCATTGCTTCTTGCGGCCGATCAGGGCCGCGCAGCGCATGCCGAGCCGCTGGAATTTGTGTTCCGCGTCCAGCGCCGTGATCTCCGAAATGCCGCTGGCGTAGATGCCGACCCAGCTTGCGGCGTTCAGAAGCCTGGCGCCCTCGTCGACCTGCTGCGGTTCGAGGTCCTCCAGCAGCCGCTGGATCGCGTTGAGCGAATTTCGGGCGGTCTTGCGCACGACGTTCTGGATGGAATCATCGGGCACGATCTGCTCATAGGCAAACGGCGCCGACGGAACCAGGCTCTGCGCCAGATGAAGCTTGAAGTCCTGATAGCCCTGGAAATCGAAGCGCCGGCAGAAGCGCATGATCGTCGGGTCGCTGACCGCGCATTCCTGCGACAGCCGCGCCATGCTCATGTGGATGACATCCGAAGGATTGGCACTGACGAAGCGCGCGACGCGCAGTTCGGCCGATCCCATTCCTTCGCTTTCCTGCAGGATACGCTGGAGCAGGCTTACCGCCATCGTCAGTCCTCCCGGGCGGCGTCATCCATGCCGTCAAGATCGCGCAGACGGGCAAGCCGCATGGACGGCTCGACGTCGACGCGGCGGCCAGTCCCCCAGGACACGGCGTAGAAGGGAACGCCGGCGCCGGCGGCGGTCGTCTTGTCCACGATCGTGTCCCCCACATAGGCCCAGGGCCGTCCGTTCAGCTTCATCCGCTCGGCCACCGCCATGAGGTGCGCGGGGTCGGGCTTGCTCGCCGGAGCGGCGTCGGCGCCGACGATCGCGTCGAACAGATGAGCGATGCCGAGGATGCCAAGGACCTTCAGCGCCAGTTCCTGCGGTTTGTTCGTGCACAGGCCGAGACGGATGCCGCAGTCCCGGAGCGCTTCGAGATCTTCCCGGACATGCGGATAGAACCGGGTCCTGTCGGCGGGCGTGCGGGCATAATTGTCGAGATATTCCTCGAGCGCCGCATCGATCGTGCCGTCGTCCGAAGGTAGGCCGAGCGATACGAAAAGGTCGTGGACGAGCCGACGGGCGCCGAAGCCGATGAATTTTTCCACCGTCGCGACGCTCTGGGCCGGCCAGTTGTTGCGCTCCAGCATGAGGTTGAGCGCCGCCGCGATATCGGGCGCGCTGTCGATCAGCGTGCCGTCGAGGTCGAATACCAGCGCTTCATACCGATGGGTCTGCGTTGTCGTGGCCATTCGTCTCCCCCGCTTCCTATCGGTCCAGGCCGGAACCGGATAAGGCCGAAAAAGCCCCGGACAAGTCGTCGTAAAGGCCTGCGTAGATCGCAAACGCCTCGCGCATCGCCGCCGCGCCGGCCGCGTCCGGCGTTTCGCGGGTCACCGCGCGGCAGGATTTCGCTGCTTCGACCGCGTCGGCCCAGACGCCGACGCCGACGCCGGCGACAAGGGCGGCGCCGAATGCTCCGCCTTCCGCGGCGCCGTCCGTGGTGACGACGTCGCAGCCGAAAAGATCGGCCTGCATCTGCCGCCACAACGTCGAGCGCGCGCCGCCGCCCGACGCCTTGATGATGCTGCGGCCGATGCCGGCGGCTTCCATGAGGCGGTAGATGTCGAAAAGCGAATGCGTCACGCCTTCCATCAGGCTGCGCGCCATGTCTGCCGCCGCGTGACGGGCGGTGAGACCGACGAAACCGCCGCGTGCCGAGGGATCGGGATGCGGGCAGCGCTCGCCGTTGAGATAGGGCAGGAAGACGAGACCATGTGAGCCGGCCGGCGCATTGGCCGCGGTCCCCGCCATGTCCTTCGCCGAGGGCGCCTCGCCGCCGCGGAAACCGGCCAGCATGGTGCGGAACCACTCCATCGCACCGCCGGCATTTAGCGAAACGCCCATGCAATGCCATTTCGACGGCGCGACGTTGCAGAACACCTGAAGCCGCCCGTCCGGATCGGCGACCGGCGCGTCGAGCGCGGCCGCGACGATGCCGGCGGTGCCGATCGTCGTCTGCAGCGCGCCGGGCGTGATCACGCCGGAGCCGATGGTCTGGATGACGCTGTCGCCGCCGCCGCCGACAACCGGCGTCCCTTCCGGGATGCCGAAGAGCGCAGCGCCCGATCGGCCGACCCTGCCGCTGACGACATGCGATTCATGACAGGGCGGCAGAATGGCGGCATCGAGATCCAGCAGCTCCAGCAGGCCGGATGCCCAGCGACGCTCCCGCGTGTCGAAAAGCCCGGTTCCGGACGCGTCGGAGACCTCCGTCGCGATCTCGCCGGTGAGCACGAGACGCAGATAGTCCTTCGGATTGACCACATGGCGCAACCGGCCGAACAGATCCGGCTCGTGGTCGCGCATCCATATGATCTTGCCGCCGGTATAACCGACCAGCATCCGGTTGTTGGTCCGCGCCAGCAGGCCCTGGATGCCGCCGGCGCGTTCCGTGATGGCGTCGCATTCGGCGCCGTTGCGCTGGTCGTTCCACAGGATCGCGGGACGCAGCACCTTGTGGCCGGCATCGAGCGGCGTCAGGCCGTGCATCTGGCCGGAAAGCCCGACCGCCGCGAGTTCGGCCTCCGGCCGCTCGGCAAGAACCGCAGCGACGGCTGCGCGGGCGCCGTCGATCCACGAGGCCGGGTCCTGCTCTGTCCAGCCCGGACGCGGCTGCGACAGACCATAGGTTTCGGTGTGGCTCGCCAGCACCACGCCCTCGCCGTCGATAAGCAGCGCCTTGCAGCCGGACGTTCCGATATCGATGCCGAGGAGCGCCTGGGTCACCGCCTCACCTCGCCTTCGGCTCGCCGTAGCGGATGCGGACATGCTTGAAGTTCATGTATTCGAGCATGCCTTCGCGGCCGTGCTCGTATCCCACGCCGCTCTGCTTGCGCCCGCCATAGGGCGCGTTCATGATTCCCGCATCGACATTGTTGACGGCGACGTTGCCGTAGTCGAGCCGCGCCGAGGCATAGCGCACCTCGTCCATGTCGCGGGCATAGAGATAGGAGGCAAGTCCATAGGGCGTGTCGTTGGCCAGGTCGATCGCCTCGTCGAGGCCGTCATAGGCCATGACGCCGACGAGCGGGCCGAACGTCTCCTCGGTCATGACCTTCATGTCGTGCGTGCAATCGGCCAGAACCGTCGGGCGGAAGAAGTGACCGCGCGCGAAGGCCTCGCCCTGCGGCGCGCTGCCGCCGGCCACGAGCCGCGCGCCCTTGGACAGCGCGTCGGCCAGATGATCCTGCGTCTTGGCGAGCGGCTCGGCGGAGGCCATTGCGCCGACATCGGCGTCCGGCATGTCGATGCCGTTGCCGATGACCAGCGCGTCGGCGGCGCGTCCGAGCTTCGCCGTGAAGTCGTCGGCGACGGCGCGCTGGACGTAGATGCGGTTGATGGCGATGCAGATCTGGCCCATGTTGCGGAAGGAACGCCGGGCAGCCCCCTTCACCGCCGCGTCGATGTCGGCGGAGGCGGTGACGACCAGCGGGCAGTTGCCGCCGAGTTCCAGCGACAGCCGCTTGACGGTCGAACACGACTGCTGAATGCGCAGCCCCACCGCGCTGGAGCCGGTAAAGGCGATCTTGTCGACGTCGGGATGCTCGACCAGCGCCTGCCCCACCTTCGAACCCGGCCCCGTCACCACATTGACGACGCCCGCCGGGATGCCGGCCGCTTCGACCATGCGTGCGATCGCCAGCGCCGTGAACGGCGTCAATTCCGCGGGCTTGATGACGATGGTGCAGCCCGCCGCCAGCGCCCCGCACAGTTTCCAGCCGATCAGCTCGGCCGGATAGTTCCACGGCGTGATGGCGCCCACCACGCCGATCGGCTCGCGCACCACGAGGCTGTCGATATCGGTGGTCGCATTGGGGACGATCTCGCCGTGGACGCGCGCGGCTTCCTCGGCATAGAAATGGCAGGCCTCTGCGAGCTTCAGGATCTCGCCGCGCGCCTCGTTGAGCGGCTTGCCCTGCTCCAGGGTCAAGGTGCGCGCCATGTCGTCCGCATGCATGGCGATCGCCTCACCAAGCCGGTGAAGCGCCTTTGAGCGCTCGACCGGCGCCAGCCGTGACCACGGCCCGAAGGCCTTGCGCGCAGCCGAAACGGCGGCATCGATCTCCGCCGGGGTGGCGCATGCGATATGCCCGAGCACCTCCCCCGTGGCCGGATTTTCGACCGGAATCTGCGCGCCCTCGCCTCGCCGCCACGCGCCGTCGACAAAGAGCATGCCGGCCAGCTCCTGAATCACTTTTCCTCCATCCTCACGACCGAGTTCGCGGATTTTTCCTCACCCCGTCGTCAATAACTAGATTTACTACATGGCGCAACCGTGTTGGGCTATGCCGGCGCAGCAGACCACCAGAAACAATGGGGATTCCATTTAAACCGTTGTTTTAAATGCTATAATTATTCGCCATTCCGGCACTTTCCGGGAACAGATCGCGATAGGCTGCACAAGGAATTGACCTGGAAAAGCAAACCGGAGCAAAATAAGATGCTAGTTAAAAAGTTAGTTCTACTACTACCAAAAATTCGTGCATAGGCACAAGAAATTGACTACAAGACCTCCTTATCGGCCTTTCCGACAGGCCGATCGGGAGGAAAACTACAATTCTCGCCAATCCCGGCGGCACGACGGATACGCACAGCGGAGGAATCGCGTTTATGTCCTATATGTCGAAATACGACCTTTCGGGCCGGCGCGCGCTCGTGACCGGCGCGGGCCAGGGGATCGGCGAGGCGTGCGCCGCAGCACTTGCCGAGGCCGGCGCGCATCTCGTGGTGACCGACCTGAACGGCGCCCGCGCCAAGGCGGCTGCGGAGCGGCTGACGGCCGGGGGCGGAAAGGCGGAAGCACACCAGCTCGATGTGACAGACACGGCCGCCCTCAATGCGCTTGCCGCCTCGCAGCCAGTCCTGGACATACTGGTGTGCAATGCCGGCATCGCTTCCAACACGCCCGCCGAGGACGTTTCCGACGAGGAATGGGACCGCGTCATCGGCATCAACCTGACAGGCGTCTTCAAGACCTGCCGCGCCTTCGGCCGCAAGATGCTGGAAGCGGGCAGCGGATCGATCGTCAATATCGGGTCGATGTCGGCCGACATCGTCAACACGCCGCAACCCCAGTGCCATTACAACGCCTCGAAGGCCGGGGTCCATCATCTGACGCGGTCGCTGGCGGTCGAGTGGGCGCTGCGCGGCGTGCGCGTCAACGCGGTCGCACCGACCTATATCGAGACGCCGCTGCTGGCCAATCTGGAAGACAGCAAGGGCATGGTCGACCGCTGGATCGACCTGACGCCGATGAAGCGGATGGGCCAGCCGGACGAGATCGCCTCGGTGGTCCTGTTCCTCGCTTCGGACGCGTCGAGCCTGATGACGGGCTCCATCGTCTCGGCCGATGCCGGCTATACCTCGATCTGAAGCCGTTTGCCGCTTGGGCGGACCGCGCCGCGCGCGCGGCCGGCAGCACGGGAAAACGCCTGCAAGGAGGGCCATGACTTGAGCGACGCGCTCTATCTCGCCATCGACGTCGGCACGGGCAGCGTGCGCGCGGCGCTCGTCGACAGGACGGGCAGGCCCATCGCCATCCGCGCCTTCGAACACGAGCAGATCGTCCCCGAATACGGCTGGTCGGAGCAACGGCCCGCCGACTGGTGGGCCGGCGTGACGCGCGCCATCCGCACGGTGCTGGACGATGCGCCGGATGCCGCGCGGCGCATCGCGGCCGTCTGCGGCTGCGGCCAGATGCACGGCACGGTGCTGCTCGACGCGAACGGGCAACTGACCCGCGATACCGTTCCGCTGTGGAACGACAAACGCACGATGGGCCACGTCGCCGCGTTCGAAAGGCGTTTCGGCCTGGACGAATTCATTGCCGAAAGCGGCAATCCCCCTGCCCCGCCATGGCCCGGCTTCAAGCTGCAATGGATTCGCGACAACGATCCGGAGGCCTATCGCCGGGCGGCAGCGGTGCTGATGCCCAAGGACTACGTGAATTATCGCCTCACCGGCGAGATCACCATGGACCGCACCGAGGCCGCCTGCTCCTTCATGATGAATCCGCGCACCGGCGACTGGTCGCAGTCGATGTGCGACCGGCTGGGTCTCGACCGCGACAAGCTGACGACGATCCGCGATCCGGCCGAGGTGCTGGGCGTCGTGAGTGCCGAGGCGGCGCGCGAGACGGGCCTGCGCGCCGGGACGCCCGTGCTGGTCGGCGGCGGCGACTATCCCGTCGCCCTGCTCGGCTCAGGCGTATGTCGTCCCGGCCTGGGCTCGGACGTGACGGGCACGTCGTGCATCATCACGGTCGTCGCCGACAAGCCGCTGCTGGCGCCCGAAATCTCCAATGTCGGCACCCCGGAAGGCAATTGGGGCGCCTTCATCCTGCTCGAGACGGGCGGCGACGCGATGCGATGGGCGCGCCGCGCCTTCCATGAAAACGGCTGGAGCTATGAGGCGATCGCCGCCAAGGCGGCTGAAGCGCAGGCCGGCGCCCAGCGCCTCTTCTTCATGCCGTATCTCGTCGGCGAGCGCTTCGGCGAACATCGCAACGCCCGCGCGCAGTTCTTCGGCATCACGGCCGAGCATGGGCTGGCCCATCTTCACCGCGCCGTGCTCGAAGGCGTGGCCTTCGGTGCGACGCGGCACCTGCATCTTATGGAGGACATCTCCGGCCGCAAGGTCGAGCGGGTCGTCGCCTCGAGCGGCGGAGCGAAATCGGAGCTGTGGCTGAAGATCAAGGCGAGCGCCTATAATATCCCCATCCTGCTGCCGGCCGAGCCGGAATGCGGCGTCATCGGCGCAGCGGCGCTCGCCGCGACGGCGGAAGGCAGATTCTCAAGCGTCGAGGACGCAGCCACAGCCTTCGTGCGCCACGAACGCGAGATCCTGCCCGACCCCGCCTGGGCCGAGACCTATGCGCGCATGCAGCCCTTCTTCGAAAAACTCTATCGCCATTCGCAGGCGCTCTATGACGATCTGGATCGTCTCTAAAGCGTGTCGCGGTCTTTCAGATTCGCTCCGTACGCTTTGGGTCCTTGTTTTTTCAGCATGTCTTTCCCGAAACCGATGCCTACTTTCGGGAGACATGCTTTAGGCCGGGCGCAAGCGGCCAGAAGCCGTTTGACAACAAGTCGTCCCGATCGATACTTGTCCGTACAGGATGATAAGTTGAGGAGACGGACGGATGACGGCTCAGGCGCGTGACCATCGCAGGCTGGCCAACGCCATCAGGGCGCTGACGATGGACGCCGTGCAGGCCAACAATTCCGGCCATCCCGGCACGGCGATGGGCATGGCCGACATCGCCGAGGTGCTCTGGAACGATTTCCTGCGCCACAATCCGGGCGATCCGGACTGGCCGAACCGCGACCGCTTCGTGCAGTCGAACGGCCACGGGTCGATGCTCATCTATTCGCTGCTGTACCTGGCCGGCTACGATCTTTCGCTGGACGACCTGCGCAGGCATCGGCAGTTCGGCTCCAGGACACCGGGGCATCCCGAGCGCGGGATAACGCCGGGCGTCGAGACGACGACCGGCCCGCTCGGACAGGGCTTCGCCACCGCCATTGGCATGGCGCTCGCCGAGCGCCGGCTGGCCGAGGAATTCAACCGCGACGGCTTTCCCGTGGTCGATCACTTCACCTATGTCTTCGCCGGCGACGGCTGCCTGATGGAAGGCATCAGCCAGGAGGCCGCCTCGCTTGCCGGCACGCTCGGCCTGTCGAAGCTGATCGCCGTCTATGACGACAACAACATCTCCATCGACGGAGAGGTCGGCGACTGGTTCGCCGACGACACCGCCGCCCGCTTCCGCTCGCTGAACTGGAACGTGATCGCGGAGGTGGACGGCCACGATCCCGTCGCGATCAGGGCGGCCTTCGAGGCCGCGCACGCCTCCGACCGGCCGACCTTGATCTGCTGCAAGACGATCATCGGCTTCGGATCGCCCAACAAGCAGGGCAAGGAGGAATCGCATGGCGCCCCGCTCGGCGCGAAAGAAGTCGCCCTGACGCGCGAGGCGCTCGGCTGGGACTATCCGCCGTTCGAGATCCCGGGCGACGTCGTCGCCGGTTGGGACGGGCGCGAGAAGGGCGCGCGCATGCAAGCGGAATGGGAGCGCATGTTCGCAGCCTACGGAAAGTCCCACCCCGAACTCGCGGCCGAATTCAGACGCCGGATGAAGGGCGAGCCGTCGCCCGCCCTCGCCAAGCTGGTGAAAGAGGAAGCCGCCGCCATCCTCGGCAAGCCGGCGGAAGACCAGCCGCTGCGCAAGGCGTCGAGCCGCATTGCCGGCCTGATGACGAAAGCCGCGCCCGAACTGGTCGGCGGCTCGGCCGACCTCAGCCAGTCGACGCTGGCCTGGACGCAGGCGTCGCGCTCGATCCGTCCGGGCGATTTCTCCGGTAATTTCGTGCATTACGGCGTACGCGAGTTCGCCATGTCGGCGATGATGAACGGCATGGCCGCGCATGGCGGCCTCGTTCCCTCCGGCGCGACTTACCTCGTCTTCAGCGACTACAGCCGCAACGCGGTGCGCCTGGCGGCGCTGATGAAGCTGCGCGCCGTCTTCGTCTACACGCACGATTCCATCGGCGTCGGCGAGGACGGACCGACCCATCAGCCGTCGGAGCAGCTTGTGGCGCTGCGCGCGATCCCGGACTTTTCGGTATGGCGGCCGGGAAGCGAGCTGGAAGCACTCATCGCCTGGGACGAAAGCCTGCGCCGCGAGGGGCCGAGCGCGATGGTGCTGGCGAGGCAAGGCAGCAAGGGCGTCGACCATCGGCCGGGAGACGACGAGAAGATTCGCAAGGGCGGCTATGTGCTCTCCGATCCGGAGAACGGCGCAGCTCCCGATCTGGTTTTGGCCGGCACCGGCTCCGAGCTTTCCCTGGTGCGGCAGGCTGCGGCGCGGCTCGAAGCGGAGGGCGTCGCCGTGCGTGTCGTGTCCGTCCCGAATGCCAACGTCTTCGCGCGCCAATCCGGGGACTACCGGTCCAGCGTGCTGCCGCGCCATCTGCCGACCATCGTTGTGGAGGCGGCCTGCTCGTTCTACTGGTATCAGTTCCTCGGCGAACGCCGCAGGATCATCGGTGTCGACCGCTTCGGCGAATCGGCGCCCGGCCCGGAGGTGTTCTCCCACTTCGGCTTCACAGTGGACGCCGTCGCGGAAGCGGCCCGCAACCTGCTTGCCGAAAACGGCGGCGCGACCGCCGCTCCGGCATAGACGATCGACGGGAGGTCTGTGAATGTTCCTTGGGATCGATCTCGGGACCGGCTCCGTCAAGGCGCTGCTGATCGACGAGAGCGGCCGCCCGGTCGCCGAAGCGAGCCGTGCTTACGAGTTGAGCTCGCCGGTTCCCGGTCATGCCGAGACGGACCCTGAACTATGGTGGACGCAAACCGTGGAGGCCGTGCGCGAGGCCTGCGCGGCGCATGGCGAGGTTGTGCGCGGCATCGGCCTGTCCGGCCAGGCACACGGATTCGTTCTGGCGGATGCGAAAGGGGCGCCGCTCAGGCCCGCCATTCTGTGGCCTGACCTGCGCACGGGCAGGCAAGTGCAGGATGCGCTGGCGCTCGACGGCGATTTGCGGCTGCCGCTGTGCAATCCCATCGCCACCGGCATGGCCGGACTCGGGCTCCTATGGCTGAAGCGGCACGAACCCGCCCTCTTGGAACAGGCGAGCGCCGCCCTGTCGCCGAAGGACTGGCTGCGGTTCAGGCTGACGGGCGAGCGCGCGACCGAGCCCTCCGACGCCTCGATGACGCTGCTCTACGACATGCGCGCCGACGGCTGGGCAAGCCCCTTCGCCGAAAGCCTCGGCATCGATCTCTCCCTCCTGCCGCCGCTTCGCGCCTCCACGGATGTCGCCGGCGGCCTGACCGGCGAGGCCGCCTCGGCGCTCGGCCTGCGGCAGGGCATCCCCGTCGCCCACGGCCTTTCCGATACCGCCGCATGCCTGCTCGGGCTCGGCCAGACAGCGCCCGGCGAAACCGTGCTGCAGGTTGGGTCCGGCATCCAGATCATGACAATGGTCGACCGCGTGACGCCCGAACTCCAGCCCTTCTACAACACTTTCCGGGGCGTCGGCGCGGGCGTTTACAAGATGGCGGCGCTGCAGAATGGCGGCACGGTGTTCGAATGGGCGCGCGGCGTTCTCGACGCCGACTGGGCGGAAATGTACGCACGCGCCTTTGCGCCGGACATCGACAATGGCGGCGTGCTCTTCCTGCCCTATGTCAGCGGCGAGCGCGCGCCGCTGCTCGATCCGCAGGCGAGCGCGGTCTGGTCCGGCATGAGGCTCGGCGCCGGGCGCGACCAGATCATCCGCTCGGTGTTCGAAGGCGTGGCGCTGGCGGTGCGCGACAGTTGGGACGCTCTGAAGGCCACCGGCGTCGAGGCGTCTTCCATGCTGCTGACGGGCGGGGGCGCCGCCGATCCGCGCTGGCGGCAGATGCTGGCCGACTTCGTCGGAATGCCGATGCGCCCGTTCCAAGGCCGAGACGCCGCGGCGCTCGGCGCGGCCTATCTCGGCGGCATTGCCGCCGGCCACTGGCGCGGCGTCAAACACCTTCCCTTCGCGACATCCGGCGAACCGCCGCTCGAACCGCGTCCTCTCCCCAGCCTCGACGACCTGCTGGCGCGCTTTCGCGCCACTTACGGCGCGCTGAAATCCGCCCGCGAGAAATAGCCGCCGCGGGGTCAGCTCTTCTGCCGGTAGAGGTCGATGCTGAGGCGGGTCCGGTCGGGGTGATGCCAGGATTCATAATATTCGACCGCCTTGCCGTCCTGATCGAACGTCGTCTCGCGGTTGAACAGCACGCGGTCGCCCCGTTTCAGCTTCAGGATCGAAGCGATATGGCTGTCGGCGCGGCCGATCTCGATCGTGCGCCTGCCGGTCGAGGCGATGACACCACAGGCTTCGTCCAGCCAGACATAGAGGGACTTGGTCTCCAGCCCGTCAAAGTCGAGAAGGGCCGAAAAGCGGCGGTACGGCAGGTAGTTCCGGACGACGAGCAGCAATTGCCCGTCCACATAGCGCACACGCTCGAGAAAGACCGCCCTGGGATCGCCGATTGCCTTGGCGACATGCGCCGGCGCCGCGATCTGCTCCTGCCGCAGCACTTTCGTGGTCAGCGTGAAACCCGCCTTGGCCATCCCCTCCTGCAACGGGTCCAGGCGTTGCTGGAGGACGATCGGCACCTTCTTTTCCCGCACGAAGGCGCCCCGTCCGCGCTCCGTCTCGATCAATCCGTCGAGCGCGAGCGACTGCAGTGCCTGGCGGACGACCGAACGCGAAACGCCATGTTCGGCACACAATTCATGCTCGGACGGCAGCTTGCCGCCGCTGGCGATCGCGCCCGAAGCGATTTCGGACCGCAGGTGCTGCGCAAGCTGGAAATAGAGCGGAACGGGAGTGGTTCGGTCGATCATGCGGGTTCCGGCGAAAGCGCCGGGACCCTAGCGCGGCCCGGACATCCGGACAACATGCGGTTTGCACGGCTCGACGCCGCTTGCCGCCTGTAGCCGTCCGTCAGCCGTGCTCGATATAGACCGTCTGCGTCTCCATATATTCGTAGAAGCCGTGCTTGCCGTCGGCGCCGCCGATGCCGGACTTCTTTCGCCCCGCATGAAAGCCCTGATAGGCCTCGCCGTTCTCGCGGTTGATGTAGGTCTCCCCGAACTGCAACCGGTTGCTGGCCTTCAGAGCCTTGTTGAGGTCGCTGGTATAGAGCGAGGAGGTCAGGCCGTATTCGGTGTCGTTGGCGTGATGCACGGCCTCTTCCCAGGAATCGACCACCGCGATCGGCGCCACCGGCCCGAAAATCTCCTTGCGCATGATCTCCATGTCCGGGCGGCAATCGACCAGCACGGTCGGCTCGTAATGATAGCCGCGGTTGCGGTCGGCCTGCTTGCCGCCGAGCGCAACCTTCGCGCCCTCGCCCCTGGCGCGCTCGACCATGCCGGCCACCTTGTCGAGTTGCACGGCGTTGACCAGCGGACCCATGTCGAGGTCCTTCTCCGCCAGCGGGTCGCCGTAGCGCACCTTCGCCATCGAGGCCACGAACTTCTCCACGAAGGCGTCCGCCACCGGACGCTCGACGAAAATGCGTTCCGCGCAGTTGCAGACCTGGCCGGTGTTGTTGATGCGCGACTGGGTGATGGCGCGCGTGGCGAGGTCGAGATCGGCGTCCTTCAGCACGATCGCCGGCGCCTTGCCGCCGAGTTCGAGATTGACACGGGTGAGGTTCTTCGCCGCCGCTTCCATGATCGCGATGCCCGTCGGCACGCTGCCGGTGAAGGAGACCAGATCGACGTCGGGATGGCTGGTCAGCGCGGCACCGGCCGTCCTGCCGCGCCCGCTGACGAGGTTGAACACACCTTCCGGCAGCCCGGCCTCGGCTGCCAGTTCGGCGAAGGCGAAGGCGTTGAGCGGCGTCTCCTCGCTCGACTTGATGACGATGGTGTTGCCGGCGACCAGCGCCGGCGCCAGCTTGCGGCCGATGAGATAGAACGGGAAGTTCCACGGCAGGATGCCTGCCACCACGCCGACCGGCCGCCGGTAGAGCAGGATCGTCTCGCCCTTGCGGTCGCTTTCGACGATGTCGCCCTCGATGCGCCGCGCCCACTCGGCCATGTAGTCCATCAGTCCGGCCATGCCGAGTACCTCACCCTTGGCGAGCGGCAGGATCTTGCCCTGCTCGTGCGAGATGATCTCAGCCAGGCCGTCGGCTTTGGCGCGGATCTTTTCGGCGATGGCGCGGACATGGCCGGCGCGTTCGATCGCCGGCAGTTCCGCCCAGGAAGCTTGCGCCTTGCGCGCTGCCGCGACGGCCGCATCGACCGTCTTGGCGGACGCGTCGGGCACCTCGGCGATCGTCTCGCCCGTCGCCGGGTTGAGCACGGGTATCCGCTCCTCCGCCTTGCCGTCGACGAACTGCCCCGCGATGTAATGCCTGTATTGCGCCATGCCGCTTCTCCCGATTGTGTGTTGTCAGGTCGCGCTGTCGACCAGCGCCACGATCTTGCCCGTCACCTCGCGCCGCATCAGGCGCAGGAGGCCGTCCGGAATCTCGTCCAGGGTGATGATCTCCTCGACCATCGGATCGAGCCGCCCAGCCGCCAGGCGCTGCATGAGGTCGTCGCCGATCACCGCGAAATCGCGCTGCGTCGCCATGTGACCCGCCGCATAGGCGCCGCCCAGCCCGACCTCGTGGATGGAGGCGGCGTAGGTGTAGGAAGGCACCTCGGCCATGTTGGGCAGCGGATCGACGGAAATCAGGTGGCCGTTGTAGTGGAGGAAGGCCAGCGATTTACGCGCATCGCCGGGATTGACCACCTCCAGCATGACGTCGACGCCTGCGCCGTCCTGCGTTTCGGCCCGCACCTTCTCCAGCAATTCCGGATCGCGGTAATCGAGGACGACGTCCGCGCCGAGCTTGCGCACCGCCGCATGATGCTCCGGGCGGGCGAGGCCGATGACCTTGGCGCCCTCGGCATGCGCGAACTGTGTTGCGAAGCCGCCGACGCCGCCATTGGCGCCCTGCACGAGGATCGTCTGCCCGGCGGCGAGATGCGCCTTGCGGAACAGGCCCTGATAGGCGGTGTAGCCGGCGCAGGGCACGGCCGCGGCGTCGGTCCAAGACACGGTTTCGGGCACGCGCGAGAGCACATGGAGGGGCGCGACCGTGTATTCGGCGAAGACGCCACGCTTCAGAAAGCTGTGATGGAGGACGACGCGGTCGCCGGGCTTCCAGTCGGTCACGCTCGCGCCGGCGCTGTCGATGACGCCGGCCCCGTCCAGGCCCAACGGATGCGGATAGAGCCAGCCCGGCTTGTGGTCGTTGGCGAACTTCCAGTCGGCGGGATTGAGCGAGACCGCCTTGATCCGGATCCGGACCTCGCCAGGCCCCGGCTCCGGCATAGGGACGTTCGCGATGCGGACATCTTCGATGCGGCTCGATGCCGAGGGAACAACGACTGCCTTCATGACCGGATTCTCACGTGATCAGATAACCGCCGTCGACGACCAGCACGGCGCCGGTGACGAAGCTGGCGAGCGGCGACGACAGGAAGACGACGGCTGCGGCGACCTCCGCCGGCTCGCCCCAGCGCTTCATCGGCGTGCGGCCGAGGATCGGCTGGTTGCGCGCCGGGTCGTCGCGAAGCGCCGTGGTGAGCGGCGTGGCGATCCAGCCCGGCGCCACGGCGTTGACGCGGATGCCGTCGTCGGCATAGGCGATCGCCAGCGATTTGGTCATCTGCGCCACGCCGCCCTTCGAGGCCGAATAGGCCGGCACCAGCCCGCCGCCGAAGAAGGACAGCATCGACGCGGTGTTGACGATGGTGCCGCCGCTTTCCTTCAGCCGACTTCTCGCCGCCGCGCAGACGCGCATGGAGCCGGTGAGATTAATATCCACCACGTCGGCGAACACGTCCGGCTCCAGTTCGGCGCCGCGACGGATCACCCCGGCGCAGTTGACGACATGATCGAGCCGGGGCCGGCTTTCCACGACGGCGCGGACGGCTGCGCCGTCGCGCACGTCGAGACGCCGGAAGTCGATTCCGGTCATTGCCTTCCTTGCGCTCTCGACCTCGGCGTCGGTCGCGCCGGTGGCCAGCACGTCCGCGCCGAGCGCCGCGAAGGCTTCTGCAGCGGCCGCACCGATGCCGGACGTGCCGCCCGTCACCAGCACGTTTCGGCCGGCGAACAAGTCGGGGCGAAGCGCCTCCAGCGCCCCTTTCGCGTCAACGGATGAATTGATCGACATAATCCTCGCCCAGTCCGACGCGGGCATAATGCTCGCGGCACATGTCGATCTTGGTGAACACGTCCTCGAAGCCGAGCGGCTCGCCATAGGCATCGACGTAATACATGATGCCGTTGACCTGGAAGTAGGTGATCATCTCCTCGACATCGTCCGGCACGACGAGCGTATGGGTCTCGCCCGGCGGTTCGAAGACGTAGCCGCCCTCTTCCGCCACCCAGTCGTGCTCGAGGTAATGCCAGCGGCCCTTCAGTACCCAGCCATGCACCGCCTGCGGATGGCGATGGCGGCTCAGCACGCCGGATTTGCGCACCTTCAAGAGGTTCATCCAGTAGCCCTGTGAGCGGTTGAGGCACAGCGGCCGGAACCAGACGTTCTCGCCCTGCGGCACCCAGACGCGCTCGTCCTTGGGAATGCCGTCGGGAATGACGAGATCCGGCAGGGTTTCCTTCGGCATCGGAAGCTGATACGGCATCCTCGGGTTCGGGTCCTTGCGCATCGGAGGCATGAGCGTTCTCCCTAGACGGCAGCCGCGACGGGCTGGCTTGGCTGGGTTGACGACAGGTCGGCCGGTGTCTTGCGCGGTCGGCCCAGGATGAATTCGGCGGCCTTGTCGGCCACGACCAGAACGGCGGCGTTCGTGTTTCCGCTGATGATGGTCGGAATGACGGAGGCGTCGGCGATCCGGACGCCCTCGACGCCTTTCAGCGTCAGTCGGGTGGATACGACCGCGTCGGGGTCGCCCTCGCGGCCCATGCGGCAGGTGCCGACCGGATGGTACACGGTCTTGACGAAACGGCGCGCATGGGCGGCAAGGTCTTCGTCCGACGTCTTGTCGGGACCGGGGAAGACCTCGCTGGCGATCATCGAGCGCAGCGGCTCCTGCGCCAGGATCTCGCGGGCGCGCCGGATCCCGCCGATGGAGAGCCGCAGATCTTCCGGATCGGCGAGATAGTTGGGATCGACCAGCGGCTGGTTGTCCGGAGCGGCGGATGCGAGCCGCACCGTGCCGCGCGAGCGCGGACGCGCCACGCAGGAATTGAGCGTGATGCCGTAGCTTGCCTTCTGGTCGGTGTGGTCCTTGTCGAGATAGACAGTCGGAACGCAGAACTGCTGGATCTTCGGCGTCGCGGAAAGGTCGTCGGGATCGAAGAACGCACCCGCCTCGACCCCGTTCGAGGTGACGGGGCCGGTGCGGTTGAGCAGGTATTCCATGCCGTTGCGCATCTGTCTCCAGCCGCGGTCGTGGCCGTAATAGCCATACGGGCCGTTGCATAGCGCCACGACCGGCGTTTCCGTGTGGTCCTGCAGGTTGGCGCCGACGCCGGGCAGGTCCACCACCGGCGACACGCCGTGCGCGCGCAGGTGATCGGCCGGACCGATGCCCGACAGCATCAGGATCTTCGGCGTGGCGATCGCCCCGGCCGCCATCACGACCTCGGCGCCGCAACGCGCTTCGCCGAGCTTGTCGCCTTCACTGTAGCGTACGCCGACGGCGCGTCCCTTCTCGATAATCACCGAATGGGCGAGCACGCCGGTCCTGACGGTGACACGCCCTGTCCGCATCGCCGGACGCAGGAACGCATCCACGGCGGAGCAGCGGCGGCCGTCGCGGGTGTTCACCTGATAGGTCCCGACGCCGCGCTGGCTTTCGCCGTTGAAGTCGCCATTGTGCGGCAGGCCGTTGCCCTGCGCCGCAAGCACGAATGCGCGTGACAGTTCCGAGACATGGCGGAGATCGGAAACCTTCCACGGGCCGCCGACGCCGTGATAGCGGTCGTTCAGCCGCTCGTTGTCCTCCATGTCCGTGAAATAGGGCAGCAGCGACGCATAATTCCATTGGTCGTCGTCCGTCTGGCTTGCCCACAAGTCGTAGTCGGCGGGCTGGCCACGCATGTAGACCATCGCGTTGACCGACGAACCGCCGCCGAGCACGCGGCCCTGGGGCACGATCGGCGTGCGGCCGCCGAGATGCTCCTGCGGCACGGACTTGTAGAACCACATGTAGCGCTCGACGCCGAGCAGCTTGACGAAACCCGCCGGCATCCGGATCAGCGGATTGCGGTCGTCGGGACCGGCTTCGAGCACGAGCACCGTATGCCTCGCCTCGGCCAGCCGCGCCGCGACGAGACAGCCGGACGTTCCTCCGCCCACGACGATGTAGTCGTATGTCGGCGCGGCCATGACCCTTCCTACGCGGCGAGGTCGTCGTCGATGCGACGCGAATTGTCCTGCGGGAAGAGAAGCAGGTGGTCGGCGTCGATGGTGAGCGGAACGACCTCGCCACGCCGCGGTCGCACGGAAGGATGCGCGACCAGCGTGAAGCGCACTTTGCCGACATCCACCATCACCAGGTTCTGGTCCTGCAATTCCTCGGTGACGAACACCTTGCCTTCCAGCACGAGGGGACCGTTGGCGCCGATCGACAGGAAATGCGGACGCACGGCCGCGAGCGCCTCGGAGCCGAGCTGCGCGGCCTTATCGGAAAGGCGTTCAGGCAACGTGAGCGTCTGCCCTTCGAAAGCGAGCGTCCAGCGCCCGCCGTCCCTTGCCAGCCGGCAATCGAAGAAGTTGATCGGCGGCTCTCCCACGAACCCGGCCACGAATGCGTTGACGGGCCGGGCATAGATCTCGTCGGGCGGCGCCATCTGCTGGATGAGGCCGTTGCTCATGACCATGACGCGGTCGGCGAGCGCCAGCGCCTCCTCCTGGTCGTGGGTCACGTAGATCATCGTGTAGTGATACTGCTGATGCAACTGCTTGATGAAGCGACGCATGCGATACCGCTGGCGCGTGTCGAGATGACTGATCGGCTCGTCGAGCAAGAACACCGAAGGCTTGCGCACCAGCGCCCTGGCGAGGCCGACACGCTGCGCCTGGCCCGACGACAGGCCCTGGGGTTTCAGGCCCAGCAAGGGCACCAGTTCCATCTTTTCGGCGATGTCGCGCACCCGCCGGTCGATCTCGTCCGCGTTCATGCCCGCCGAGCGCAACGGAAAGGCGATGTTCTCGTAGATCGAGATGGTCGGGTAGAGCGCATAGGATTCGAACGACATGGCGACGTTGCGGTCGCGCGCGCGGACATCGTTGACCACCTTGCCGTCGATCTCGATGGTTCCTTCCGACACGGTTTCGAGCCCCGCGATCATGCGCATGGTCGAGGACTTGCCGCAGCCCGACGGGCCGAGGATCGCCACGAATTCCCCGTCGGCGATCTCAAAATCGATGCCGTGGACGGCCTTCACCGTGCCATAGCGCTTGACCAGGCCGGTCGCCTTTATCGAAGCCATCGCTCTCTCCTCAGACCGAAGGAACGGCGTGCACGACGGCGCGCGCGTCCTGGAAAAGATGCACGGCGTCGCGCGGGAAGGCGATCGCCACCTCCTCGCCGACATGGATGGACGTATGCGCCGGAACCGAAACCGAGACCTGATCGCGGCCGATCCCGACAAGCGCGATCTTGGAGTGCCCGAGATGCTCGATCACGTCGACCCTGCCGCGCAGCGCCGCGCTGTCGCCCTGCTGCGCCAGCCGCACCTCGTTGGAACGGAACCCGACCTGGATCGACGCGTCGGCCGGCCTCAGTCCGTCGAGCGCATCGGCGCGAAGGGTCGCGACCGGCATGCCGTCCGGGGTCACGAAGGCGACGCGGTCCGCCTCGCGGCGCGGCTCGACGGTGATGAAGCTCATGGGCGGATCGCCGACGAAGGACGCTACGAAGGCGTTGGCCGGCCGATGATAGAGATCGGCCGGCGTCCCGATCTGTTCCAGGCGACCCTGATTGAGCACGGCGACCCGATCGCCCAGCGCCAGCGCCTCGCGCGACGACGTCGTCGTGAACACCACGGTCGCGTTGAGGTCGTCGGCGAGCGCCTTGAGCTCGGCCCGGATCTTGTGCCGGAGCTTGGCGTCGAGATGCCCCACCGGTTCGTCGAGGAGATAGATGTCGGCAGGGCGGATGATGGCGCGGCCGAGCGCGACGCGCTGGCGCTGGCCGCCCGACAGGAAGCCTGGCCGACGGTCGAGGAGATGGCCGATGCCGAGGATTTCCGCGATGCGCTTGACGCGCTGGTCGATCTCGGCCCGCGCCATGCCGCGTGCGTGAAGCGGAAAGGCGAGGTTCTCGCCGACGCTCAGATGCGAATAGAGCGCGTAGTTCTCGAAGGCCATGGCGGCGTCGCGCCGCTCGGGCGGCAAATGCAGGATCGAGACCCCGTCGCGCAGCACGTCGCCGGTGGTCGGGCGGGTGATGCCGGCCAGGATGTTGAGGATCGTGCTCTTGCCCGCGCCCGCCGGTCCGTAGATGACAAGGAATTCCTTGTCCCGCACCGTCAGGTCGATCTTGCGCAGCGCCACCTTGGCGAGGCCGTAGCGTTTGTGGACTGCCTTGAGCTCGTACATCAGACGGCCTCCTCCATGAGCGCCCTCACCTCGGCCTCGGCGCGCGCGCGCTCGGCGACGGCGCGCGACCGTGCCCTGAGGAAGAAGGCGAGTGCCAGCGCGACGGCGACGACGTTCATGACGACGACCGAGACGGACTGGCTTCCGAAATACCGCTCGACCAGGCCGAGCCACGCGAAGACGACGCCGATATAGATGAGGACGGCGCGGAAGCCAGCGTCCCAGGCTTGACTGAAACTCATGACCTCACCCCCTTACCGCGCCGAAGGTCAGGCCGCGCACCATGTAGCGCTGCATCAGGAGCACGAAGGCCATCATCGGCAGGACGCTGATGGTTGCGGCGGCCGCGACCGGCCCCCACAGGATGCCCTGCAGCGTGAAGAAGGATTCCACCCCCACCGTGATCGTGCTCGCCGTCTTGCGGGTCAGGATGTAGGCGAACAGGAACTCGTTCCAGCAGAAGATCAGCGTGAAGACCCCCGTCACCGCGATGCCCGGAGCCGCCAGCGGGAAGACCACCTTGCGCAGGACCTTCATGCGCGACAGGCCGTCGAGGCGCGCGGAGTGCTCCAGCTCGCGCGGAATGTCCTGGAAGAACGACACAAGCAGCCAGATCGCGAAGGGCAGGTTGAACATCGTATAGGAAATGATCAGCGCGCCCGGCTGGTCAAGCCCTACGCCCAGGAAGCGGCCGACGGCGGTCTTGCCGGTGTCGCGGAAGATCAGGAAGTAGGGCAGGATCACCGCGATGGCCGGGAACATCTTGGTCGACAGGATGAAGAACAGGATGTGGCCGTCGCCGACATTGTAGCGGGCGAAGCTGTAAGCGGCGAGCGCGCCGGCCACCACCACCAGTACGGTCGAGGTGACGGAGATGAACAGCGTGTTCTTGATGTAGAACAGGAAGTTCTTCTCCCAGATCGCGTGGACGTAGTTGTCGAGCGTCGGCGTGAACAGGAAGCGCGGCGGCGACACCATCACGTCCTGCGGCGGCTTGAACGAGGTCACGACCATCCACAGGATCGGAAAGACGATGAAGGCGAGCACCAGGACGATGAGACCGTAGCGCAGGACTTCGGTGGCGAAACTTGTCGGGCGTTGCAGCATGGCGAGGTCCTCTCTCAGCCTTCCGACGCGCGGGTCGAGAACTGCTTCAGGAGCGGTGCGAGGGCGAACAGGCTGGCGACCAGCATGGCGTAGAGGAAGAACACGGCCATGGTGGACGCATAATCCATGCGGAACAGCTTCAGCCCGGTGCGGTAGAGATAGAAGGTCATCGACTCGGTGGTCGTTCCCGGCCCGCCGCGCGTCAGCACCGCCACGGCGTCGTAGAGGCGCACGCTGTCGATCGTGCGAAGGACCAGAACCAGGAAGAGCACCGGTTTCAGCATCGGGAAGGTGAGCGTGCGCAGCACCCTGAACGTGCTCGCGCCGTCCAGTTCCGCCGCCTCGAAGGGCTCCTTCGGCAGCGCCTGGAGGCCGGCCAGCGCGATCAGGGCAACGAAGGGCGTCCACTGCCAGACGTCGAACAGCACCACCGACCACAGCGCGATGGTGTAGTCGCCAAGCCAGTTCGGCTGTGGCAGGTGAAGCAGGCCGAGGAAATAGTTAATCAGCCCGAACTGCGTGTCGTAGAGATAACGCCAGAACAGGCCGGTGACCGCGGCCGAGGTTGCCAGCGGCAAGACCATGAGACTGCGGATGATGCCCTTTCCGGCCGTCGCGCCGTTGATCAGGAAGGCGATCGCGATGCCGAGCACCATTTCGAGGACGACGGCGGACACGGTGAACTGCAGCGTCACGCCGACTGATTTCCAGAAGGCCTCGTCGGCAAGCACGATGCGATAGTTGTCGAGGCCGACGAAGTCGCCCAGCCTTCCACGCGTCAGATCGGCGAAGCGGAACGACACGTCGAGCGCATAGGCGAGCGGCAAAAGGGCAAAGACCAGGATCACGACCATGGCGGGCGTGATCAGCAGGATCGAAAACCACCTGTCCGACATGCCGGCCGACATCGTCGCGGGGCGGCGCGTCTGCGAGGCTGGAATGGACATGGATTGCGACATCAAGGGCACTCCGGAAACGATGTTCTGTCTGGCCGGGCGCGCGGCGGAGCCTTGGGAACTCCGTCGCGCGACCGGTCCTGGTCCGGGAGGACGATCACTTGCCGATCGGGCACGGACCGCCGCAGATCTTCTCGACATCCGAGGCCAGCTGCTCCGCCGCCTGGCGAGCGGTGATCTGGCCCGCGGCTGCCGCCTGCAACGGTATCTGCATGGTGTTGTAGATCTTGGCGCCGAAGGGCGTGTCGAACAGGTTCGAGCGAAACCCCTTCATGTCGTCGAAGATCTTCAGCAGCGTGGCGAAATGACCGGTCTTGGCGCGGCTTTCCGGCGTCGCGAACTGCGGGTCGGACAGCACGCTCATCAGCGTCGAGGTGCCGCCGGCCTTGGCGAACTCCATCTGCGCGTCATGGCCGCCGATATAGGCGACGAAATCCATCGCCTCCTTGGGATGCGTCGAGCTTGCAGACACGGCCAGCAGGAAGCCACCGATATAGGCCTTCTTCTCCGGTGCTTCGGCAACACCCATCCTGGCGCCGGGCACGCTCTGCTCCGTCGTCACCGCATTCGGCCACTGATCGAGGAAGAACGAATAGGTCTGGGCGATCTGGCCGTCCTTCATCTGGTTCATCACGCCGTCATAGGTGACGGTCAGCGCCGCCGGCGGGGCGAACTTCACCAGCTTGAGGTAGTCATCCATCGCCTTCTCGACCGCGTCGACCGGCACCTTGCCGTCGTCGGTCAGCCAGTCGGCGCCCTGGCTCCACAGCACGCCCGACATCTCGTCCTGGATTTCAGGGAACGGCCCCGCCATCAGGCCGACGCCGTAGAAATCCTTCGTCAGTTCCTCGCCCTTCAGTTTGTCGCCCTTCTTGCGGGTGAAGAATTCGGCGATGTCGCGATGCTGCGCCCAGGTGGTGGGCACGGCGAGGTCGTAGCCGTATTTTGCCTTGAAGGCGGCCTGCTCGGTCGGGTCGTCGAACAGGTCGGCGCGATAGATGTAGCCGGCCGTATAGGTGTAGTAGGGCAAGCCCCAGACATCGCCCTTGTACTGCGTGGTGAGCGCCGCCAGCGTCGGCGCGACGTCGTCGAGCTGCGCCTTCTTGTCGGCGAAATAGTCCGTCATCGGCAGGATGAAGCCGTTCTCGGCGAACTCCGCCTTTTCGGACGTCTCCAGTGTGACGACGTCATAGGCGCCGGTCTGGCCGACCATCTCGATGACCTGCTTGTTGTAGAGCTGCGAATTGTCGATGTTGACGACATTGACCTTGACGCAGTTCTTCGCCTCGAAGCCGGACACCAGCTTGGCCATCGCGTCGGTGTAGAAGCCGGCGATGGTCGACCAGGTGATCGGCACGCGGTCGGCGTCATTGCACGCCTGTGCCGAGGCGGCCCCGACGGTGGCAACGAGTGCGGTCGACGCGACCGCCCCGGCAATCAGTATCTGCTTCATTCCCAAATCCTCCCTTTTCATCGTCCGGCGCGACCGCGGCCGGCCCGAATGCCTCAAATCCGCGATGTTTCCTGCAGCGTCGTATCCGCGCCTTCCGCGCCTGCAAGCAGGCCCAGAAAGGCCGCCGTCTCGAGATCGACCGGTATCCCCTCCCGCTCGCGTTCGGCCTCGATGGTCCATTCCCTGTCGCCGGGCGCCATCGTGTCCGGCCCCGCTCCGCGGACGGCGCCGAGATAGGCCGCCATGCCGGCGCGGAAGACTTCGGCGCCGCCGAAGCGCGCCGGGTCTATGGCGAGACAGAAATGCCCCATGTTTCGCGGCGTCGTCCTGTCGCCGGCGCCGACCATCGGGATCATGGCGTGGTCGGCAGTCATGCCCTGCAACACCGCCGAAAGCACGGTCGCGACGCCGGCAAGCGCCGCACCCTTGAAGCCGAACTCCTCGCCGCCGAGAGGAAGCAGCATCGAGGCCGCATGCGCGTCGCGCGTAGCCGTGCCGTCCGCCCCGGCCGCCACGCCCTGCGGCAATTCCTTGCCAAGCGCGCGAAACAGCAAAACGCGGTTGAGCGGTATGGACGAGGTCGCCATGTCGACCAGCCAGGGGCGCCGGCCACCGCTCGGCGCGGCGAAGGCCAGCGGGTTGGTGCCGTGGAAAGGCTTCGCCCCGCCAAACAGTGTCACGGCCGAATCCGAATTGGTCGTGGCGAAGCCGATCATTCCTGCCTGAGCTGCGGCAATGGCATAAGCTCCGGCCGCGCCGAAATGCGAGGAGCGCACCACGCCGACCGCGCCGATCCCGGCTTCGCGCGCCAGCGCAATCGCCTCTTCCATCGCGCGATAGCCGGCGAGATGGCCCAACCCGTCGTCCCCGTCGACGACGGCTGTCGCCGCAGCGGTGCGCCGTACGGAAATATCGGGATTTCCTTTCACCCGGCCGGCGCGAAGAACCGAATCGTAATGGCTCACCAGGCGCACGCCGTGGCTGTCCACGCCGATGCGCGAAGCGTGCATGAGCGCCCTGACGCAGGCGTCCGCCGCCGTCCCGGACGCACCCGCAGCAAGCAGCCTCTGCTCGAGGGCGCGCGAAAGGACGTTCGCCTTGATCCTTACAGTTGCCGTCATGGGCTTGCAGCCAGGTACGCAGTTGCCATTTGGCATCTGGCGTATCATATCTGATATCTCAGTCAAACGATAATTGCGGACCGACGTGCGAATCGCACAATAAGTCGACAAGGAAGGGGAACGACCATGGCGCTGGAACGGGGACCGTCGCTGACCGAGCAGGCGGCGGACGAAATACGGGTCAGGATCGTGCGCGGCGCCCTGCAGTTGGGCGAGTCGCTGTCCGAGATCATGCTCGCCAAGGATCTGGGAGTCAGCAAGACCCCGGTGCGCGAAGCCCTCATGCAGCTCAAGCGCGAAGGGCTTGTGGAAGTTCACCCGCAGCGCGGCACCTTCGTCTTCTCGATGAGCCCGGAACAGGTCGGCGAGCTTTCCGAGCTGCGCGGCATACTGGAGACGGCGGCGCTGCGCCTGGCGCTTGAGCGAAACGCCGCTGCGCTTGTCCAAAGCTGGGCGGGAACCGTCGGGGAAATGAAAACTGCCCTCTCCGAAAGCGACGCCGAACGCTACCGGATCCTCGACGGGGCGTTTCACCGCACGATGTTCGAACTGGCGGGCAACGCCTACCTGCTGGAAGCCTTCACCACCATCGCCTTCCGGGTCCAGGCGCTGCGGAACCGCCTGTCGCTCGAGGCGGAACTCAACAGCACCTCGTTCGGCGAACACGAAGACCTGCTGCGGCTGGCTCGTAGCGGCGACGCCACGGCCGCCGAAGCGCTGCTCGTCCGTCATATCGAATGGACGCGATCCCACTATCTGGCGAAGCTGGCCGGCAACGGGGCGCCAGGCCAGGGAACAGCCTGACGATAGCGGGGAAACGCGGCGACCGCCACGGAAACCGTCGCCTCCCACCGCCCCATTTTGTATCTTTGCTACAGACTCGTTGCGCATATCACCCGTCACGGGGCGAAAAGACCCGTGATCGCTCCTCCCTCAGCGACATTTACCCAATGATTGCCCATTGACAGTGATTGTCAAGGTAGTTTTATTACAAAGCTGAGGCGACCTTGAGGGGAAGCCGGGAGGTTCGACATGTATTCAGAAATGCTCCGGCTGGACGGACGGAAGGCGCTCGTGACCGGCGGCAGCCGCGGCATCGGCTACGAATGCGCCCGCGCGCTCGGCCAGATGGGGGCGCGGGTCGTGCTGTCCGCGCGCGGCGAGGAGGAAGGCAGGGAGGCGGCGGAGCGCCTTTCCGGCGAAGGCCTCGACGCCACTTTCGTCGCCGCCGATCTGACCGCGGCGGACGGACCGGCAAGGCTCGTGAACGCCGCGGCGGAAGCGCTCGGCGGCCTCGATATCCTCGTCAACAATGCCGGCGTCGCGCGACACAAAGCGAGCCTCGACGTCGATCGGGCGCTGTGGGACGAGGTGATCGACACCAACCTGACCAGCCTGTTCCTGTGCTGTCAGGCAGCCATCCCCCTGATGACCGAGGCCGGCGGCGGATCGATCGTGAATGTCGGTTCGATCTCGGGCTTCATCAGCAACATTCCCCAACACCAGGCCGCCTACAACGCGTCGAAGGCCGGCGTGCACATGGTCACCAAGTCGCTCGCGGGCGAGTTCGTCGAGCGGAATATCCGCGTCAACGCCGTCGCGCCCGGCTATATCGAGACCGCCATGACAAAGGGCGGGCTGGAAGACCCCGATTGGGCGAAAATCTGGAACGGCATGACGCCGATGGGGCGTCCCGGAAAGCCGAGCGAGGTCGCCTCGATGGTTCTGTTCCTCGCCTCCGACGCGGCCAGCTACATGACGGGATCCATCGTCACCATCGACGGCGGCTACACGCTGCGCTGACCGGACAATCAACGGCAATCGGGAGGACCATCACCAATGTCACGCGCTTACGGCGGCCCAGGAAAATACATTCAGCGGCGCGGCGAGATCGACAGGCTCGCCGCCCATGTCGCGCCGCTCGGCACGAAGGCGCTGGTCCTCGTCGACAAGGTCGTGTTCGACGCGCTCAAGCCGCGCATCGAGAAAGGGCTGGACGGCGAGATCGAGGCCCGGTTCGAACGGTTCAACGGCGAATGCTCATGGGCGGAGATCAAGCGCGTCACGGCGATCGCATCGGACGCCGTGGTCGTCGCGGTCGGCGGCGGCAAGACCATCGACACCGCCAAGGTCACCGCCATGAACACCGGCGCCCGCATCGTCGTGGTGCCGACCATTGCCTCCACCGACGCTCCATGCAGCGCCGTCGCCGTCGTCTACGACGAGCACGGCGTCTTCGTCGAATCGCTGCGGCTGACGCGCAATCCCGACGTGGTGGCCGTCGATCCCGAAGTGGTCGTCGCCGCCCCTGCCCGCTTCCTGGTCGCCGGCATCGGCGACGCGCTGTCGACCTGGTTCGAGGCGCGCTCCAATCTCGAATCGCGCACCGACAACTATGTCGCCGGCGGCTTTCCCGCGACACAGGCCGGCATCGCGATCGCCGAGAAGTGCCACGAGGTATTGATGCGCGACGGCCTCAAGGCCAAGGCCGCCGTCGAAGAGGGCCTGTGCACCACCGCGGTGGAGAACATCATCGAGGCCAACACGCTCCTATCCGGCCTCGGATTCGAGAATTGCGGCTGCTCGGCCGCCCACGGCATCCACGACGCGCTGACCCAGCTCGACGAGACGCACGGGTTCCTGCACGGCGAGAAAGTGGCCTTCGGCGTGCTCTGCCTGCTCATGCTGGAGGACCGCGATCCGGACGAAATCGAGGCCATGATCCATTTCTGCCGCGCGATGGGCCTGCCGACGACGCTGGCGGACCTGAAGATCGTCGAGGACGTCGAAGCCAAGATCGAGCGCGTCGCGACCGCTGCCCTGAAGAACCCGGACGACATCATCTACGCGACGCCGGTGGCGCTCAGCGTGCCGCTGCTGCGCGATTCCATCCTGGCGCTCGACGCCTTCTCGCGCGCGCTGGATTGAGGAGAGGCGCGATGGCAGACAAGCCGCTCGTCATGATTACCGGCGCCAGCGCCGGCATAGGCCAGGAAACGGCGCGCGTCTTTTCGCAGGCCGGCCATCCCCTGCTGCTGATCGCGCGCCGACCCGAGCGGATCGAGGCGATGGGCCTTCCCGACACGCTGGCCGTCGGCGCGGACGTGCGCGACTACGACGCGCTCGTGGCGGCCGTCGAGGAAGGCGAAAGAAAATTCGGATCGGTGGACTGCCTCATCAACAATGCCGGCATCTCGCGGCTGGCGCGGCTGGACGAGCAGGACCCGAAGGAATGGCGCGACCTGGTCGACATCAATTGCCTCGGCGTGCTCAACGGCATGCACGCGGTGTCGTCCGGCATGAAGGCGCGGCGGCGCGGCACCATCATCAGCGTCTCGTCCATCGCCGGGCGCAAGGTCTATCCGCATCACGACGTCTATGGCGGAACCAAGCACTTCGTCCATGCGATCAGCGAAGGGCTGCGGCAGACCATGTCGGCGCATGGCGTGCGGGTGATGGTCATCTCGCCCGGCGTGACCAAGTCGGAGATCGACAAGACCATCACGCACCAGAACGCCTACGACTTCTGGAACAAGGGACGCGAGGCCATGGACGGCGGTATCGACGCCAACGACGTCGCCCGCACCATGCTGTTCGCCTACCAGCTTCCCCAGACCGTCAATCTCCAGGAGATGACGATCACCCACACACGCCAAGAGTTCTGAGATGGCCGATCCCGTATCCGACACCATGCCCGACCTGCTCGATTTCGCGGGACGCTCCGTCTTCATCACCGGTGCGGCCGCGGGCATCGGACAGGCCGTCGCCGAGGCCTTCGCCGCACACGGCGCGCGCCTGGCGCTGATGGACCGCGATGCGCGCATCCAGGACGGCGCCCGCACGCGCGGCGAGACCCATCTCGGACTGGTCGGCGACGTCACCGACGAGGACAGCGTGCAACGCTGCGTCCGGACTGCCGAGCAGGCGTTCGGTGGCATCGACATCCTCGTCAACAATGCCGGCATCGGCCCGCTCGCTGCTGCGGAGAGCTATCCGACCGCGGAGTGGGACCGCACGCTCGCCATCAATCTCAAGGGCGCGTTTCTCGTCGCGCGCACCGTCGCGCCGGGCATGCTCGCGCGCGGCAAAGGCCGCATCGTCAACATGGCCTCGCAGGCGGCGACCATCGGCATCGAGGGCCATGTCGCCTATTGCGCGTCGAAGGCCGGCATCATCGGCATGACCAACTGCATGGCGCTCGAATGGGGACCGCGCGGCGTCACCGTCAATGCCATCTCGCCGACCGTGGTGGAGACCGAGCTCGGCCTGACCGGCTGGGCCGGCGAAAAGGGCGTGAAGGCGCGCGCCGCGATCCCGACCCGGCGCTTCGCCAAGCCGTGGGAAATCGCGGCCGCCGTTCTCTATCTCGCCGGCGACGGCGCCGGGATGGTCAACGGTGCCAATCTGGCGATCGATGGCGGCTACACGATCGTCTAGAGCATGGTCCCGAAAGCGGGCCGCAAGCATGAAGTGGAAGGACCGATACTCGTGAAGAAACATTTCGAACCGGTCGGTTGCGACGTCGACCTTGCGACCGGAGCCATGACCAACGCCACCGGCAGCTACGAGAAGCGCTTCGGCGATCTCGCCGGTCTCTACGGCGACGAGGCGGCCTTCCAGCGCATGCGCGCCGAGTGGGGCGACAAGGTGGTTTATGCCGTTTCGGATTTCCGCCCCTCCGACCGAGCCGGCGACGTGATCTTCGGCGTCACGCGCATGGTTCCCGGCAAGGTGGGCGACGAGTTCTTCATCACGCGCGGCCACATCCACCAGCAGACCGACCGCCCCGAAATCTACTACGGCCAGAAGGGCAAAGGCCTGATGCTGATGGAATCGCCCGAAGGCGAGACGCGCATCGTCGAAATCGAGCCGCTGACCTGCTGCTACGTGCCGCCCTACTGGATCCACCGCTCCGTCAATACGGGCCCGGAAGAGCTGGTGATGCTGTTCTGCTACCCGGCGGATTCGGGGCAGGACTACGCAATCATCGAGCGCTCGGGCGGCATGCGCAGCCGCATCCTCGATGACGGCGCCGGCGGCTGGAAGGTGGTCGAGAACCCCAACTGGCGCCCGCGTGACGAAGCCGCGCTCGCGGCGGTCTACGCTTCTTCGAAAAAGGACGCGGCATGACCTACCAGCCAGCCACGCAACCCACCTTCTACTTCATCGGCGTCACCACCGCGAAAAGCTCCATCATGCGGGTCTTCCCGGCCTGGGCCAGGCATCTCGGTCTCAAGGACGCCGTCATCAAGGGCATGGATTTTCCCCTCCATGCCGACCCGCAGGCCTATCGCGAGGCCGTTTCCTTCATCAAGCAGGACCCGCTTTCGCTGGGCGCTCTGGTGACGACGCACAAGCTCGACCTCTTCAAGGCCGCGCGCGACCTGTTCGACGAGATTGACCCGCATGCACAAGCCATGAACGAGACGAGTTGCCTCTCCAAGCGCGACGGCAGACTGGTCTGCCACGCCAAGGATCCGATCTCGTCCGGCCTGGCAATCGACAATTTCCTGCCGAGGGATTATTTCGAGCGCACCGGCGCGGAACTGATGTCGATGGGGGCCGGCGGCTCCACCATCGCCATCACCTGGCACCTCATGCGGCCCGAGCGCGGCTCGGACCGACCGTCGCGCGTGGTCGTGACGAACCGCTCGCAGCCGCGGCTGGACGAGATCAGGCGCTTCCACGAAAGCCTGAATTTCGGCGTGCCTGTCGACTACGTGCTGGCCGACAGGCCGGAACTGAACGACGAGGCCATGGCGAAACTGAAGCCCGGCTCGCTGGTCATCAACGCGACCGGACTGGGCAAGGACGCGCCGGGCTCGCCGCTCACCGACGCCGGCGTCTTTCCCGAACGCGGCATCGCCTGGGACCTCAACTATCGCGGCGACCTCGTCTTCCTCGACCAGGCGAACCGGCAGAAAGCCGCACGCCACCTGCAGGTGGAGGACGGATGGACCTACTTCATCCACGGCTGGACGCAGGTCATCGCCGAGGTTTTCCATATCGACATCCCGACGTCCGGGCCGGCCTTCGACGAGATATCGCGCATCGCCATCGAGGCGGCGAAGAGCTGAACCATGGCGCGCATTCTCATCACGCCCCGTTCGCTCACCCAGGAGCCGCCGCGCGAGCTTTCCATTCTCACCGAGGAGGGCCATGAACTGGTCTTTTCCACGCCGGGCAAGCTGCCGGGCGAAGCGGAACTGATCGAGCTGCTGCCCGGCTGCGCCGGCTGGCTGGCCGGCATCGAGCCCGTCAGCCCGCGGGTGATCGACGTGGCCGACAGCCTGAAGGCGGTTTCGCGCAACGGCACCGGCGTCGACAACCTGCCCTTGCCCGACCTCGAGCGAAAGGGCGTGCGCGTGCTGCGCGCCGAAGGCGCGAACGCGACCGGTGTGGCGGAACTGGCGATCGGGCTGATGCTTGCCGTCCTGCGCTCCATCCCGGCTGCCGACCGCGGCATCAAGGCCGGAGGCTGGCCGCGGCAGCGCGGCAAGGAAATGCGCGGCCGCACCGTCGGCGTGGTGGGCTGCGGCGCGGTCGGGCGTCAGGTGGCGCAAATCGCCTCCGCCATGGGATCGCAAGTCCTCGGCTACGACCCCTACCCGCGCGACTTCGCCACCGCCGGGCCGTTCTCATGGGCGGGGCTGGACGAGCTTTTCTCGCGCGCGGACATTATCTCGCTGCATTGCCCGCCGCTTCCCGGCGGCGCCTTCCTCATCGACGAGACCCGCCTGAAAGCCATGCGGCCGGGCGCGGTCATCGTGAACACGGCGCGCGCGGCGCTGGCGGACGAGGACGCGCTGCGGACCGCGCTGGACGAGGGCCGGCTGCACGGCTATGGCACGGACGTATTCGCGGTCGAGCCGCCGGAACAGGGAAGCCTCGCGTTCCATCCGAAGGTCGTGGCCACCAGCCACATAGGCGGCTTCACCGACGAGAGCGTGAGCCGCGCGACGGAAGTGGCGATCCGCAACCTGCTCGATGCGCTGGCGAGTTGATGGTGAAGATGCGCGTTCTCGATTTCGTGGAACCGCTGGCCGAACATCTCGCCGGTCAGCCGGCGGACGGCGTCTCGCTCTACTGGCTCGGCCAGGCCGGGTTCCTGATACGCGCCGGCGGCCGCACGCTGCTGATCGACCCCTACCTGTCCGACAGCCTGGCCGAAAAATATCGCGGTACGCGCTTCCCGCACGAACGCATGATGCCACCGCCCATTGCCATCGGCGACCTGCCCTCCATCGCCTGCGTGCTGGTGACGCATCAGCACACCGACCATATGGACCCGCAGACGCTCACGCCGATCGCGAAGGCGTTTCCGGCCTGTCGCTTCGTCGTGCCGCGCGCGTCAACAGGAGAGGCCGTGAAGCGCATCGACGTGCCGCCGGCACGGCTCGTTGCGATGGATGCCGGCGAAAGCGTCGAACCGCTCGCGGGCGTGCGCATCCACGCCGTCCGGGCGGCTCACGAAACGCTTGAACGCGACACCCAGGGCAACCACCGCTTCCTCGGCTACGTGCTGGAGACAGGCGGCGTGAGGATCTATCATTCAGGGGACACCGTCCCGTTCGACGGCCTCGTGGACGACGTGAAGCCGCTGGCTCCGGACGTGGCGCTGCTGCCGGTCAATGGACGCCGCCCCGACCTCGGCGCCAACGGCGTGCCCGGCAATCTGTCGATCGAGGAGGCCATCGATCTTGCCCGCGCGCTCGGCGCCGGCGCCGCCGTTTTCCATCACTACGGCCTATTCGCCTTCAACACGGCCGACCCCAGGGTGATCGACGCCGCGGTCGAGACCGCGATGCGGGGCGGTTGCGAAACAACATTGCTTAGGGCACAAACCGGCAGAGAATATCGCGTTTCCCAGAGCTGACGGATCGGCTCGCGGGCATCCGTTCTTTCAGCCGCGCAGCATCGGCGCGGGAGGCGCGGATGCAGGCAAACCGGCCGCCAGCTTCCAGCCGCAACGGATTCCCATGCCGCGCAAGCCAAGAGTCTCCGAAACGATCGGAACCAACGAGAACATCATCGAGACGGTCCGCACGCGCCTCGACTTCCTGCGCAAATCCGACCGCAAGGTGGCGGAAGTGGTGCTGGAAGACCCGCGCCGCATCCTTCACGCGACCGTCGCCGAAACCGCGGAATGGGCCGGCGTCAGCCAGCCCACGGTGATCCGCTTCTGCACGTCGATCGGCTGCCTCGGCTATCAGGACTTCAAGCTGCGGCTGGCGCAGTCGCTCGCGCTCGGCACGCCCGCCACCCACTCGGTCATCCTGCCCAGCGACGGCCCGGAAGCGGTCGCGGAAAAGATATTCGACTACACGATCACCAGCCTTGACTGGGTCCGCAACCGCCTGGACGGCCAGGCGATCCGCAAGGCGGTCGACATCCTCGCCAACGCCAAGCGCATCGAGTTCTTCGGCTTCGGCGCATCCGGCATCGTAGCGCGCGACGCGCAGCAGAAATTCCCGCTCTTCGACGTGCCCTGCGGCGTGGAGATCGATTCGCACCAGCAGATCATGGTCGCGTCGATGCTCAGTCCCGGTGACGTTCTGGTGGTGATCTCGAATACCGCCGCGACGACCTCGCTGCTCGACACCGCAGAACTGGCGCGCAAACGCGGCGCCGTGGTGCTCGGCCTCGTCGGCATGCACGGACCGCTGGTCGAGCATTGCGACCATGTCGTCCTCGTCGAGACGCTGGAGAACACCAATATCTACACACCGACGATCTCGCGCATTGCCGCACTCGCCGTCATCGACATCCTGTCGACCGCCGTGGCGCTACGGCGTGGCGAGGAGCATGTGGAAAGCTTCGGCGAAATGAAGAAGCATCTGAGCTATCTGCGAACGGACGACGACTAATTGCGTACCTGTAATACTGATATCTGATATATTTCATCCGTATTGAAGGTATATCGCCTTATTCCGTTGACATTTCTGTAGTCATGCTACAGAAATGAAAGACATTCAGTCCGGGAGGAACAGGGCCATGTCAGCCGCCGCATCGGCACCCGAAAGCATGGACGCCGCGGGGCTCGCCGCCCTGATCGATATCAGCGCGGTCCAGGCCTTCCATACCGAACAGGACGTGCGCGCGCTGGCCGGGATCGCGACGGAAAACCGCTTCATCGCGGCCCATGCGCTGCCGCATTTCGTGCCGCTCCTGCGCAGCCTCATCCCCGCCGGTTCCTTCACCATGGTCGGCGGCCCGGTCGGCTTTCCCTCGGGCGGCCATGCCACCCGGACCAAGATCGCCGAGGCCATAACCCTCGTCGCCGACGGGGCGCAGGAACTCGACATGATGATGAATATCGGCCGGCTGAAATCCGGCGATACCGATTATGTGGCGGAAGAAATCCGTGCCGTGGCCGACGCCATCGCGCCCGTGCCGTTGAAGGTAATCATCGAATTGTACCATCTGAGCGACGATGAGATCCGTCGCGCCAGCGAGATCGTCGCCGAAAACGGCGCGGCGTTCGTCAAGACCGGCACCGGCTGGACGCCGAGCGCCACGACGGTCGAAAAAATCCGCATCATCGCCGAGACCGTGCGCGGCCGCGTCGCCATCAAGGCGTCCGGCGGCATCCGCAGCCTGGAAACGATCCGCGAAATGGTCGCCCTCGGCGTCAGCCGCTTCGGCATCAACACGAAGACGGCCGTCGATCTGGTCCGCGAATGCGCGGCGCTGCCGGGCGGCAGGCTGATCCTGTCGGACGCGGCCTGAGGCCTGCGGATGCCGCGTTCTGTCGCCGCATTCGATCTCGGCACCGGCGGGATCAAGGGAGCCGTCTTCGACGCGGCGGGCGTTTGCCTCGCCGAACACGTCGTCTCCTACAAGACGCTCTTTCCGGCCCCGTCGCGCCATGAGCAGCGGCCGCAGGACTGGTGGCAGGCTTTTCTCGATTGCTTCGGCGCGCTGCTCGCAAGACCCGAGGTCGATGCCCCGCAGATCTCCGCCATCGCGTTCTCCGGCCACAGCCTCGGCTG
Source organism: Manganibacter manganicus (assembly GCF_002075885.1). GTDB lineage: Bacteria > Pseudomonadota > Alphaproteobacteria > Rhizobiales > Rhizobiaceae > Mesorhizobium > Mesorhizobium manganicum. Next base: position 30,682 of record NZ_MDET01000016.1, on the reverse strand, counting down.
CATCCCGCTGGATGAAAACGGCTCTCCTTTGCAGGACGCCGTTCCGATCTGGTCGGACGGCCGCGCCGGCGCGCAGGCGAACGCTTTCTTCACGCGATTCGACCAGGACCGCTGGTACAGGATCACCGGAAACGGCTTTCCCGCGCCGCTTTATACGCTCTTCAAGATCATGTGGCTGCGCGACGAGGCACCGGAGGTTTTTGCGCGCACCCGCACGATCATCGGCACAAAGGATTATATCAACCTGCGCCTGACCGGACGGATCGCGACGGATATTTCCTACGCGTCCGGCTCCGGTTGCTTCGACCTCGCGGCCGGCCATTACTCGGACGAAATCCTTGCCGCTGCCGGCATCGATCCCGCCCTGCTCCCGCCGGTCGTGGCCTCGACGGAAACAATCGGCGCGCTCCGCCCGGAATTTCGCGACCAGTTCGGCCTTGCGGCGGACGTCAAGGTCATTGCGGGCGGCGTCGACAACAGTTGCATGGCGCTGGGCGCCGCGACCTTCGCCGAAGGCGATATCTTCAGTTCCATGGGATCGTCGAGCTGGCTGACCGTTTCCTCGGCACGGCCCCTGCTCGACGACCATGTCCACTCCTATGCGTTCGCTCATGTCGTGCCCGGACAGTTCATCTCCGCCACGTCGATCTTTTCCTCCGGTACCAGCATCGGCTGGATCCGCGACCGCCTGACGCCCGACATCGGGGAAAAGGCCGCCGCCGGCGGCCGCAACGCCTATGAGGCTATGATCGAACTCGCATTGACCTCGCCTCCCGGCGCGCGCGGGCTGCTGTTCGTGCCGACGCTGGCCGGCGGCACGGCGCTGGAAGGCGGCCCCGCCGTGCGCGGCGCGTTCGTCGGGCTGGACCTCCAGCACGAGCGCGCCGACATCCTGCGCGCGGGACTGGAGGGCATAGCGCTGGGCTTACGCGTGGCGCTCGACCAACTGCGCCGCATGACGACGGTCAGCGACGAGATCATCGCCGTCGGCGGCGGCGCGCAGAGCGCTGCATGGCGGCAGATCTTCGCCGACGTCTTCGGCTGCACGATCCTCAAGACACGGGTGGACCAGGAAGCGGCGGCGCTCGGAGCGGCGGCGCTGGCACTGGTCGGCATCGGCCTGTGGGAGGATTTCGAGCCGGTTCGCGCGCTGCACGTGCCGGAAGGACGTGCGCAGCCGCAACCCGCAACCCGCGCCGTCTACGACGCCGCGCTGGCTGCGTATCGGCAAGCGGCGGCGCACCAAAGGGACCTGGCGTCCGCGCTGGAAACGTTGCGCGCGATATCGACCTGAATGCAGCTTCTGCCGGCTACGACCGTCGGGCAGCCATGAGACAATCCAGACCGGGAGGATGACAATGGACGACATCATCAACACCTTCAGCAAGGACCTCTTCAAGGGCAAGTCGGTGCTTGTCACCGGCGGATCGAGCGGTATCGGGCTGGCGATCGCCCAAGGCTTCGCCAGGCTCGGCGGCGACGTGACCGCGCTCGGAAGCTCGGCGAAAAAACTGGAAGCCGCCTCCAGGGACCCGGCCAACGCAGGCATCCGCTTCGAACGGGTCGATGTGCGCGATCCCAAGGCGATCAAGGGCTTCGTCGCCACGCTCGGCAAGCTCGACATATTGGTGAACGGCGCAGGCATTGCCCGTCCGACCGCCGAGTTCGAGGACGAGACCTACACGGAGGTCATGGACGTCAACCTCAACAGCCAGATGCGCTTCGCCATGGCCGCGCTGCCGCTGCTCAAGGCGTCGAAAGGATCCATCATCAACATCGCCTCCATGCTGAGCTACGTCACCGATCCGCTGGTTCCGGCCTACGGCGCGAGCAAGACCGGCGTGCTCGGCCTCACCCGCCATCTCGCCCACGCTTTCGGACCGGACGGCATCCGCGTCAACGCCATCTCGCCGGGCTACCACAAGACCGACATGACCAGGGGCCTGTGGACCGACCCCGAGCCCGCCGCCAAGATCGAACAGCGCTCCGCGCTCAAGCGCTGGGGCACGGTCGACGACCTCGTGGGAACGGCGATCTTCCTGTCGTCGCCGGCGGCGGCCTTCGTCACGGGCACCGACCTTCCCGTCGATGGCGGTTTCGTGGTCGGCGGCTTCTAGAAGCCGCCCCCTGCCATCGGAAGGGTGTCCGGGTACTGCCAATGAGGTAGTTAAACTACAATCTTGAAAGCTGTCGTCTATCGACCGGATTTTGCTTTCGATTCAGGTATACAAACGACGACCGCCTAATTTGCCTTGATTAGCCCATTCTTTCGACAGGCAGCTCGGCAAGCCGGCGAGCGCGGAACCGTGAGCAACTTGTCCGAACAAGATAATCGCCGTCGCGACATTTTTGTAGTTGAATTACAAAACTGCCTTGTTAACATCCCCTCACCGGGGTCTGGAGGAGGCGTTCCGGGATGCGGCTCGGCGGAGCCGCTACAGCAGGTTGTTCGGCCTTAGGCGGCCTTTAGGGAGGAAAGAATGAGAAACGGATTTTCCAGATTCATGGCCTGTGCCGCGCCTGCCGCACTGGCGGCCGGCCTGCTGTCGGCGGCGGCGCTTCCGGCGAATGCTCAGGACCAGAAGCCCATCGACATCACCATCGGCTGGGCGCCGCCGGACATCACCGGCGTGTTCAAGACCGCGACGGACTTCTTCCAAAAATCAGCCGACGACGCCAACAAGCACGGCTTCAACGTCAAGCTCATCACCCGCGCCCAGACCAGCCCGACGGCCTTCGCCGAGCAGGTCGCCAACATCGAGGACATGATCCAGCGCGGCGTCGACGTGATCGCCGTCTCGCCGGCCGAGGTGGCGACCGTGACGCCGGCGCTGAAGCGGGCGCGCGAGGCCGGCATCCCGGTCATCATCGTGAACCTGCTGGAGCCGATCAAGGGCGTCGACGTCAACGCCTATATCGGCTTCGACAATTCGGACGGCGGTCGCGTCAGCGCCAATGCCGTGGCCGACTATTTCGGCGCGCCCGGCGTGCTGGGCGACGGCGACAAGGTCGAGGTCAAGCCAGACACCTATCTCGACCTCGGCTTCTGGAAGGATCTGACGTCGAAGGAAAGCGAGGCCGACCGCGCCAAGATCAAGGCACGCGGCGCCATCATCGAGGGCGTCGCCGGCGGCTTCTATTCCACCGAGCGCCTCAAGGGCTTCCGCGAGGTGTTGAAGGAGTTCCCGGGCATCGAGATCGTCGGCAACCCCTGCGCCGGCGACTGGAACCGCGAGAAGGGCACGCGCTGCGCGGAGGATATCCTGCAGTCCAATCCCGACAAGCTCGACTTCATCTGGGCGGCATCCAACGAGATGGGCCTCGGCGCCATGCTCGCCGCCAACGCGCAGGGCCGGCTGGAAACGGCCGACGACGGCCCCAAGACCGGCGACAAGAAAGTGGCGATCTTCACCAACGACGTGACACCGGAATCGGTCGACCGCATCGCCGAGGGAAAGATCATCGCGGAGACCACCCACGGCTTCGCCGACTGGGGCTGGTTCGGCACCAAGTTCGCGGTGCAGCTCGCCTGCGGCATCGAAACGCCCAAGACCTACGACATCCGTCCGCGCACGGTCTACAAGGTCAACGCGCGCAACTTCTATCCCGAGCCGAAGCTCGAGGCGATCGACTGGGACGGCATCCACGCGAATTGCAAGAAGGCCGAGAAGTAAGCCCGCCGCAACCGGAAGGGCAGCGGGCCTTGCCGCTGCCCTTTGCGCCGATCCACCGGCTCGCTCCGAATCCGCGTCTGGCCCGGGGCGGGCAAATCCTTCGAGACACGCCTTGAGCGAACCCGAAATCCTCCTGAAGCTCGACCAGGTCGAGAAGCGCTTCCCGGGCGTGATCGCCCTCAAATCCATCTCGATGGATCTGCGGGCAGGCGAGGTGCAGGTCCTGCTCGGCGAGAACGGCGCGGGCAAATCCACGCTGATGAAGATTCTCGCGGGCGAATACCGGGCAAGCGCCGGGACGATCACCGTTCGCGGCAAGGAGGTGTCCACGCTGACCCCGGAACTGGCCGGCGAACTCGGCATCGGCCTCGTCCATCAGGAATTGAGCCTCGTTCCCGCTCTCAGCGTCACCGAAAACATCTTCCTCAACCGCCTGCCGTGCGACCCGTTGCGGCGCATCGACTGGCGCAAGGCGCACGACATGGCCCGACGCGCGCTCGACGCGCTCGGCGTGTCGATCGATCCAACCGTCGAGGTGCGCAGGCTGGAAGTCGCGGAACAGCAACTGGTCGAGATCGCCCGCGTTCTCGAGCGCGGCCCACGCATCCTGCTCCTCGACGAACCGACGTCGGCCCTGTCAGACGGCGAGCGGCTGCGCCTGTTCGACGTCATCCGCCGCCTGAAATCGCGCGGCGTCGGCATGATCTACATTTCGCACCATCTGGCCGAAATCCCGATGATCGCCGACCGCGTCACGGTGTTGCGCGACGGCGTCGTGGTGGAGACCCTGCCCGCCGAGAAGGCGGACGAGGATACCGTCGTGCGCATGATGGTGGGCCGCGCGCTGGACGAACAGTTTCCCAAGCAGGCGGCGGCGATCGGCGCGCTGGCGCTCGCGGTCGAGAACCTGGCGTCCGGCGTCTCGCTGAAGGACATTTCCTTCACCCTTCGGCGCGGCGAGATCCTCGGCATCTACGGCCTCATGGGCGCCGGCCAGTCCGAGCTGGCGCCAGCCCTGTTCGGCCTGCAGCCGATCAAGGCCGGCGGCATCGCCGTCGACGGCAAGGCGGTGCATTTCTCCTATTCCTCCGACGCCATTGCGGCCGGGCTCGGGCTGATTTCGCGCGACCGGCGCCAGAGCCTCGTGCCGATGCAGCCGGTCGGTCCCAATCTCAGCCTGTCATGGCTGTCGCGCCGGCGCCTGCTCGCGCCGCTGGACCTGAAACGGGAACGCGAGGAAAGCGGGCGTTACGTCAGGGAACTCAGGGTTCGCCCCTCCTCGCTCACCCACCAGCTCATGTTCTTCAGCGGCGGCAACCAGCAGAAGGTCATCCTCGCGCGCTGGATGTCGTCTGGCGCGCATGTGCTCATCTTCGACGAGCCGACGCGCGGCATCGATGTGGGCGCCAAGGCCGAGGTGTTCGCGCTGATGAGCCGGCTGGTCAACGAGGGCGCGGCGATCCTGATGATCTCGTCCGAACTCAACGAGCTGATCGGCATGGCCGATCGCGTGCTGGTGCTGCACGGCGGCCGCGTTTCGGCCGAACTCGACCGCGACCAGCTTTCCCAGGAAAACCTGCTCCGGCATGCGAGCTGAGGACCCAATCCCATGAGCGAAACGAGCAGCGAACCGACCGTGACAAAGACCTCCTACGAAGCGACCACCGTGGCGCAGTCCGGGAGAGCCCACCTGCGGCATCTGCTGTTCCAGGCAGGCCCGCTGCTCGCCCTGATCCTGCTCATGGCTTACCTCTCCTTCGCCACGTCGAACTTCCTGACGGTCGACAATCTGTCGAACATCGCCCGCCAGAGCGCCTTCGTGGCGATCGTCGCCGTGGGCCAGACCTTCGTCATCCTCACCGGCGGCATCGACCTTTCGGTGGCGGCTATCGCGGCCCTTTCGGCATCGATCACCGCCGTGCTTCTGACGCAGCCGCTCGTCCTGTTCGGCCTCGATTTCGGCTTGCTTCCGCCCGAACTCGCGGTCGCGATCGGGTTGCTTGTCGGCCTCATAGCCGGCGCTTTCAACGGCTGGGTCATCGCGACGTTCAAGATCCCGGACTTCATCGCGACGCTGGGCACGATGACGATCTTCCGGGGCGCGGCTCTTCTCGTCACCAACGGCCTGCCCGTGCCCTCCTTCGACGCGCAGCGGCAGCTTCCCGACACGTTGATCTGGGTCGGCGGAGGAACCCTGTTCGGCTTCCCGGTCAGCGCGCTGCTGGCGCTGCTGTGCGGTCTGATCGCCTGGTACGTGCTGCGCTACACGGTGCTCGGCCGCTCCATCTACGCCGTCGGCGGCAACAGGGAGGCCGCCCGCGTCTCCGGCATCTCCATCGAGCGCACCAAGATCATGACCTACGCGATTTCCGGCCTGCTTGCGGCGATCGCCGGCATCGTCCTGGTCGGACGCCTCAACTCGGCCAATGCGCTCATGGCAGAGGGCGAGGAACTGCGCTCCATCGCCTCGGTGGTCATCGGCGGCACGAACCTGTTCGGCGGCGAAGGCGGCGTCCTCGGCTCCATCGTCGGCGCGGCCATCATCGGCGTGCTGGGCAACGGCCTCAACCTCCTAGACGTGAGTCCCTTCTGGCAGCGCATCGCCCAAGGCTTCGTCATCGTCGTCGTCGTCATCTTCGACCAGTGGCGTCGGCGCAGCATGACGCGCATCTGATATGCTCGGTCTGCACGGAAATGGCCAGATCAAGGACTGGTGCAGCGAACAATGTTCCATGCCGTCGCCAAGATGGAGGAATTCGGCTTCAATATCATCGAGATCTCGAAGCCGAATCCCAAGGCAATGGATATTGCCTTTACCGCGAGCAGGTGGAAGCGGCTCACGAACACCTGATGTTGATTTCCGCCGAGAACTGACTCTGACGCACTTTTGCAGAAGTGCAAGTCCTACGATGCACCGATCAATCGCGCTGCAGCAGATCCAGCTTTGCGCGCCCATACATCTGTTGCTTGATGAGCTTCAGGCGCGTAATCTGGCCCTCGGTTTGCCCATTCGACCACGGTGAGATGATGCGTTTCGAACGGCGTCAATGTCCTTTTCGACGCGCCACCGGCGAAAGAACCTACCAGGTTGTTCTTGGCTGATTCAAGCCAACCGTCGAGCTTAAGGGGAACTATCCGCTGAGCTCTGCGCGCGACGCCATTCGCCAAATGGGCAAAAGCGGCCAATATCCTGAAGGACCTAGCATCCGTCCCAGCATGGATGACCGGACCGAAGTCCGGTCCGGGCGGCATCCTGGCTTGAGAAACGAAACAGCCGGACGGTCTCAACTTGATTTGCCACCGCGGACATCTACCCGGCCGCCCTGTCTGGCGGCGAGCCGTTCGCTTTGAATGCCGCCATCAGCATAGGCCCGACGGTGAACTCCCCTGCCTTCGCCTTCTCGGTAAGCGCCCTCAGATAACCACCAGCCGAATTGATGTGCTGAGCGCGCTGCAGAATGCAGGCAACGACAACCGCCGCGTTTTCCGGGCCCATGACATGGCAGGCGTCTTCGTACGCCGACGGCGAGACGCCGAGATATCCCCTCACCTGGGCAGCCACCGCCATTAAATCTCGCCAACTGGCGATCCCGTCGACCGCATAGTCGATGATTTCCGGGCACGCCTTCAGTACAAATCCCAATGGATAGCCCTTCGGCAGCTCCTGCGGTTCTCGTCTTGGCTCGGCCGCCGCCCCGCTTTTTTCCAAAGCAGGTTCAAATTCAATAAGGGAGTCGGTGTTTGAATCAGAATACTGCCGCTCACTTTGATTGTCATTGCCGATTGAATCTTCGACATTCATGTGTGAATTCAGAAGGATATCCACTTCCTCGCGGATCGCAGCCAAATCGCCGACAATCGGCTCCAGCTCGGCAGCGGCCGCACGGCGCGGGATTGCATCCACAATGGCCCGAAAACGCCTCCAGAGGCCGCCCCAGTCGCCTGGAACGTCTTCCTCGACGGCCGCCTCGATCAGCTTGCTGATGTCTCTGCGGTGCAGCGTAATGCGTTCCCGCATGAGCTTCTGCGCGCGATTGCCGGCACGCACCCGTTCGGCGGCCTCAGAGAACTCGCCGGCGCGCGCCAGCATGGGTGCCAGCGAGAAGCCAAAGGCCTCCTCGAAGGCCCCTCCCCTGCCCTTACGGGCGTATCGTTTGCCGTTCGGGCTGTCCCGACGGATGACCAGGCCGTTCGCGACCAAAGCCGCCAGGTGACGCCGCAGGGTTGGTTCCGACATCCCGTGGGCGCGCAGGATCAACTGCCTGTTGGACGGGAATACGACCAGCCCGTTTTCCTCGCTCAGTTCGTCGTCTGGATAGAACGACAGCAAGGCCGCCAGAACCGCGAGAGCGCGGTCTCCGATGCCGACAACAGATTTTCCTTCGCACAGATCCCGGTAGGCCTGCCACTTGTCGACGGCCTTGCCGTCAGGGATTTCCTGTGAATCGTTTTGCGCTGCCAGTAAGGCAAGCGACATCGGCCGCCGCCCAAAAGGCGTCGTTGCAATGCCCGTTTCCATGTCCTTCCTTCACCCTCTCATTGGGCAAAAGAAACCTGCTCGCCGAATCGACGGTAATGACTCTTGACAGTGATTCGCGGATTTGCGATTCTCGATCCTGCTACAAATACGAGAGAGGCTTCCGCGGTTCGCCGTTCGGGGGCCTTTTTCTTTTGCGGTTTCTAGTCTCCTGTTTGTTTCGATTCAGACAGCCGGAATGCCTGATACAGGTCGTCTAGCTGTTCAGTGATGAACGATGCAAAGCGCAATCCGTCGGTCGACCCAACTGCAAGCGTTGCCGTTTTTCCGTTATCTTTCAGGCGAACGCTGACCGATTTATCTTCAGGAGCCCAAGTATTCTGCTTCGGCTTCTCCTCAACCGATTTCCCGGTTTCCAGGGAAACTCCGTCCTCGGGCAATGCGGAAAACAGCAGGTTGAACCGATCGTCTGAACTGGCTTCGAGAAACTTGCCCCTCTTAATGAAATCTTTGGCCTTGGAGGCGTTTCCCTTGATGACGTAGCGGCGTGCGAAGTCTTCCCATCGTCCCCGCCCGATTGCGGGCGCTGCGCCGATCAACTGGACAACTTCCCCGTCGATCGATGACGCGACCTTGATCATTTCTGAAACATGCGACTTTCCGGTGGCAAGGGACGCGCAGATGGTCTCCCGCTTATAGCCGGCGTTCTGCTGTGCGAGCGCGAAGGAACACTTTTCTATGTAGGAGAGATCTTGCCGGGCACTATTTTCCTCGCCTTGGAAAACGACAGCCTGTTCGTCCGTCAACTCACGGACCGTGGCCTTGAATTTTATCCCGAGCCTCTGTGCCGCGGCCAACCGACGACGGCCGTACACGATCTGGAACGAACCAGGTCGGCCAGGAGCGGGACGGACAAGGCCTGGAACGATCTGTCCTCTTTCCCGCATAGACTCGACGATCTCGGCGATGGCTGCTGCATCATATGCCCCTTCGAAGCGATCATGGATCGTTGAAGGCAAAACGTCATCGGGATCGAGTTCGACGATTTGTTCGCCGTCCTTCAGCAGTCTTTCCGCCAACTCGCTTCTTTCCTGCATCTGACGAACGCCCGCAGCAACCTTCATCAGGTGAGGCGACGTCGAGCGGACAGCGGCTACTGTTTCCGCTTCCTCGGTACCGAGCTGACCGAGAACGGCGGCGAACATGCCTTTGGAATCCTTGCGGCTCATTGTTCGCGCCCCCATGCTGCCGTGATCAGTCCCTCGATCTCCGCATTTGCTGCATTGATGGATTCGATTGCCCGATCATACGTCTTCGGTGCTGAAAAACGGGACCTCTGTACCTCGTACAGGCTCTGTTTCCATGTGAGGGCGTCGGCTACCGCCGTCGACTTGGCCACAGCATTGAGCAATAGGTCGTCTCCGAAAACCTGCCGCATCAAAGCCTGCATGTTGGCTTGCGGATGGTCATTGCCTTCAAACTTGGTGATCAGAAATTTTGCGAAGTCCCAGTGCGCTCCTGATCCGGCCGCGTCCAGAATCTGCATGTACGAAGCCGCCAATTCCAGGAATTTACCCGTGGAATCCACGTCGAGCATGTGGGCTGGAACCGGGATCAACACGGCTGTAGCTGCAGTAAGTGACGAGAGTGTCAGGAAGTTGAGAGAAGGCGCACAATCGAGTAGGACGACGTCGTAGTTGTCAGTCACCTGTTCGAGTGATTGCGAAACCCTGAGCAGAAAGCCTGTGCCGCCAGTTTTCCGCATCTCAAGCGCAACAGCGGTTTCGAACTCTGTCAATTCGAGGCCAGCGCAAATCACGTCGAACCCAGCGATGTGCGTTTTATGAACGACCCGATCCGTCGGTATAGGGTTGTCGTAGCGGATAGCCGAATAGAGCGAATCTCCTTCCCGGTAGTCGAACCCAGGCAACGCGCCGTGTAAGCTGGTCAGCGACGCTTGAGGATCCATGTCCACGGCGAGCACACGATAGCCACGCAATGCAAGCCAGTGCCCGAGGTGGATAGTCGTCGAGGTTTTCGAGGAACCGCCTTTGAAGTTGGTGATCGCGATGACTTGGCATTCCTCACCATCGACGCGGCGAGGATTGATCCATTTCTTACGCCCCTTCTCGGCCAGATGCATACGGAGTTCGAGCACCTGATCAAGTGAGTACAGTCGCTTACCGTTTGTTGTTGTTTCGGGTTCTGGCCCCTGCCCTTTCAAGGACACTTGTCGAATATATGCCTCGGTCACTCCAAGCAGCGCTGCGACTTCCGTCGAGGTGAACTTCCTCATCGTCCGAACGGCGTCCGGCGGATATTGAGCCAATTGCAGATTGTTGAGCGCCTTCTCGAGTTTCGTCGAGAAGGTGTTCATGAATTGCAAACTGCTTAGATGACGCGTCACCCGATTCTCCCTTGTTCCACACCTGTTATTGAGGGGCGATGTGGTAAACAAGCCATTAACGCTGTCGAAACTACGCAGAGATACCGAAATTCGATTATTTACCGTAGCCAGTGTTAGCCCGATTCGGGATTATCCGGCAAATCGGACGGGAGAGACGGGAAGTTCCCAGCTGGGAACTTTGTTGGAGGAGGATCCTGCCTGCAATCAGGACCCTTGCCAGTGATAGTTCCCAGCGGGGAACTTCAACGCCGTTGCATATCAAGGAGAGTCCAAACCACATGCTTATCGATACGATCAAAACTGGGATCGTAACACCGAACTTCGAGGACACCAGACTGTTCGTCCAAGGTCTACTTCGAAATCTAATCGCAGCATCGGCATTCCGACCGGGCTAAGATAGCGACCACACGATCACAGATGCCGTGGCAAAAGGGAAGCCACCTCGCGCTCACAAGATGGCCGTCGGCTCCGGATCACGACGACGGCATCATCAGGCGGGGATTCCATCGAGCCGACGTCAGCCGCCTGGAAGCCGCTGGCCGCAGTATCCGAACAAACTGCCCCTCGCCTCCGCAAACGTCGAATAACTCGAAGTCCCCGTAGCGGGCGCGCTCTTTCATCGACCTGTCGAGGATAAACTCCGACTGAGGTCGCCTCTTTCCCCCATCGTCTGAATCCACCCAGCCACGGGCATATCCAAACCCGTATTCATCATCCTTCCCATCCTTTCGAGCAGCCGCCACCCGGTTAAGGATCTTATCCCGTCGCATACCGAGTAGAGCTATCGGCAATAGCATGGCTCCGGTTGCGACGACCGGGGGACGCCATGGCTTGACCGAAGCCATTGTTTTGGAAATCACTCCACTTCGACCGTCAGGGCACCTTGCCCGATCCAACGGGTTTTCACCGATGACGGACCACGTACTGATTTCTCCGCGTGGTGTTCGTTCAAGCAACCGCTGAAGCTGACTGGTGATTTCAGGCGGGGCCGTTAAGTGCGCCAGGCGGTGGCTCCGCACGACGACGAGCGTCTAGCCGGCGCTGACGCCGTGCTGGCGCCTCTACAGGCGAGGCCGGGATCGCAATGCGCCGGAACCGTGCTGCGTGGACGATCGCCGCGTAGCCCACCGCACGCGGTTCCCTCTCCTGCGCTTCTATTGTTATAGATTTGGACAAAGACTCCGCCGAAGACGTCCCTGTAGCGAGGGTGGCATTGACTCTTCTCGGCGTGATCTCATATATACCCCATTGGGTTATAGGAAGCGCATGCAGACCGTCGCTGAGACACCATTGTTCATCAAGCAGGCGGCGGAGCTATTCAGCGACGACGAACGGAAGGAACTGATCGACTTTCTGGCAGCCAATCCGCAGGTGGGTGACGAGATTCCAGGCGCCGGTGGCGTTCGTAAGATGCGGTTCGGTGCCAAAGGCAAGGGCAAACGCGGCGGCGCGAGGGTCATCTACTATTGGTACAGCGATGACGCACCAATCTACGCGCTGCTGGTATACGCCAAAAATGAGAAGGTTGATCTGAGGCCGGAAGAAGCGAAAGCGGTTGCCGCGTTTGCCAAGGCGATCAAGGCCGCGAATAGGAGCAGGACATGAGCGAGATGACAAAGTTCGGCGCCGATCTGATCCAGGCCATGTCGGAAGCCTTGGCGCATGCACAGGGGAAGGACGTTCCCGGCGTCAAGGTCCACACTGTCGACGTCGGCGCAGTGGACGCAAAGGCGATCCGAAAGAAGCTTGACCTGACTCAGGGCGAGATGGCAACCGTGCTCGGAACCAGCCCTTCCGGCTACAAGAAGTGGGAGCAGGGTACGCGGCAACCAAGCGGTGCCGCCCGGACACTGCTTCGTGTCATGGACCGGGAGCCGGAGGCCGTGCTGCGTGCACTGTCGTCCAATGACGCTGCGGTCGCCAATAACAAGGAAGCTGCGCACTGAGCAGAGCCGGGGAAGCGGCGTTTCACAGCCCCGACGCTTTTGTGAGGTTGACCCGAAACCGGTCGCGCCGGCGCTGGTATTTTCGCGTCATCTCGGCGGAGGCGTGGCCGAGCTGTTTCTGCACATAGCGTTCGTCGACCTCGGCCGAGGAGGCGAGGCCGGCGCGCAACGAATGACCGGCGAACTTTTGCGCCCGCTCACCCTCGGTCAGCTCGCCGCGCACGCCGGCGGCGAGTGCCGTCCGTTTGACCAGTCGGGCAACCTGCTGATCGTTGAGCCGATCGGCGCTAACCGCCTTGCCCTGGCCGGTGACGCGCCTGAAGAGGGGGCCATGCGCGATGCGGGCGAATTTGAGCCAGGTTTCCAGCGCCACGACCGGGCAAGTCGCATCGGACGAGCCACGCCCGATCTCCACCTCCCGCCAGCCGGTCTTGCCGCGCAGGGAAACGAGCATGCCTTTGTCGAGGATCTCGATCCAGCCGCGGCCGTCTTCGGTCTGATCACGGCCGACGTCGAGGCCGACGATCTCGGAGCGGCGCAATCCGCCGGCGAAGCCGAGGAGAAGCATGGCGCGGTCGCGCAGGCCGCGCAGCGTGCCACGATCGAGCGCTTCCAGCATGGCAACGAGATCGTCACGCAGAATCGCTTCCTTCTGGCGGGGAGGGGAGGCGTGGGTGTTGCGGATACCGGCCATGACGGTGGCGATATGGCGGTCCTTCCTGTCGAGCGACTGGCCGCGCTGGGCATAATTCCATGTCAGCGAGGAGAGGCGACGCTCGATGGTCGACACGGAGTTCGGCTTCTTGTCGCCGGTCGCCTTTCCCGAAGCGCAGGCGGTGATGTAGAGGCCGACCACCTGCGGATCGGGGGGAAGCAACTCGATGCCCTGGCGGCGGCACCAGGAGGCAAAATGGCGCCAGTCGGCAGCGTAGGCGCGCCGCGTATTGGCGGAACTCGCCGCCTCGACGTAATCGCGGGCACGGCCGGCGAGCGCGTCGAGATGCGCCGGTAGGCGTGGATTAGTGACTGCCGGAAGGGGAGGGGAGGGGGCGTTCCCGTCGACGCCGGAGCCGGAAGGTGTTGCGGCATCGCGCCCCATCGCCGCGACGATGTCGACGATATCGGGAAGGTCGTTGTCGGGATCCTCGCCTGGGTTGCGCCCTGATGCCATGACTACAGTTTCCCGCCCAGGCGCAAGCCGGCTTCGAAAGAGGCAAGCGGTAGGAACAGGGACAATGGCCGATCGTCCAGGCTCAAGGCGCCATACGAACGATACCACTTCGCAACCCGCTCGTCCTTCGCGTCGATGAACATCAGCGTTCCGCCGACTTGCGCCGCGGCGCGGATGCAACGCAGGCCCGCCGCCATCAGCAACTGGCCGCCCAGTCCTTTGCCCTGCTGGCTCCGCGACACGGCGATACGCGCCAGGCGAAACCCACCGACCGCGTAGCGGCCAAGGCCTTTGCGGAACTTTTCCGGAACCCGTTCGAACTCGGCCTCAGCGGGACTTAATGTGTAGAAGCCGAGTAGGACCTCGTCCGTCTTGCTCACGGCCAAGGACGTTTTCGAAGCGCCGCGCTCATGGTTCTTGCGGGCATGGTTGCGCAGAAACCCGTTCATGGCGTGGTCGCCGCAGTCGAAACTTTCCCGATCGTGATGGCGGCCGACCGGTTCCTCGCGCCAAACGGGAAGACTCATAGATCGGCCGGCAGGGCACGCGCGGCGGCGATCATCTTCTCGTTCGGGGCAGGGGGGTTCTCCAGCGCTTCCAGGACCTTGAGCGTGTCACGCTCGGACAGCACGATGCGGTCGTTGCGCTCGATGATGTCGCGCGACGCTTCGAGTACCGTGCGCAGCACGAAATCCGTAATGCCGGCGGCGCCGGCGATTTCGGTGGCGCGCAGGATCATGGCCTTGTCGGCCGGCTTGATGCGAAACGACATGCGCTGGCTGTCGCTGACGGCGCCGCGGGGCATCTTTTTTTCCTTCAGGAACGTTGACGACGCCGATAGTGTAGGTTTCGGGGCTTCCCGCGTCAAGTTGTACAGTTTCATGCCGCACATTCTTATAATGATCGATAAGCCAACATTATCGTTCGTTCTACTGTGTCGACAAGTACGGCGCTTTTGGCGCGCATGGCTTGCAAAAAGCGCCGCGCTGATTCATGCTCTCAGGGATGATTCTCCGCCCGAAATTGATCCACTATGCCCCACTGGCCACCGCGAGCTCAGGCCCGGTCGCGCCGGCGGCCCCGGTGCCGACCTGGCTGCGCGCCGCGGCGGCCGCTCCGCAATCGCTTGAAGATGCCGCCTTTGCCGCGGCCGCGGCGCTGACCACCCTCGATGCGGTCGTGCGCCGGGAAGAAAAATGGGCGGGCGCCTGGCGGCAGCGGCTGGCGCTTTCGGCGGCCGCGGCAACGGCGAAGCAGGGAGGCCGCGTCGAGGATGAAGGCGCCCTGCGCGATACTTTTGTCTTCAGCGGCCCCGGCGATAGTTTGTCCGGGTCTACGACCCTCGGCCCTGCCGGTCTTTTGCTGCTCGCCTGGCGCCGGCTGGCATCTCGGCCGGCTGAAGAACTACTGACGACGAAAAACCTCGCAGCGCTGTTGGAAGAATTCGGTTACGCCCGTGACGACGAAAGCGTGAGCGACCTGATGGACGATCTCCGGCAGCTCGCCGCCACTGACGGGACGGTGGCAATAATGACCGGCGCCATCGGGATGGCCGAACGCCACGGCTTGGGGCGCGTCCTTGGAGCCTGGCTCGCCGACGCGCTGCTGGCGCAACGGCTGGGTTGGGTACACGCGGTGCCGCTGCTGGGCCCCGAGGCAGCCTTGGGCACAGGCGCCGGGCAGCGTCGATCGGCAGCCAGTTTTGGGGCGACAGGCATTGAGATAGATCCTGAGCGTGCCAAAAATCTGCTGGCGGCGCAGGCGCGGGCAGCACTGCGCGCCATTGATCTTTTCGCTGAACTCGGGCGCCGGGCGGACAAGCTCCTCGCCGTCGCGCCAAAACTGCGGGCCAAGGGAGCGGACGCGATCATCGACCGGTTGTTGAACGAAGACGCGCTCGTCGCCTCGCGCGGGAACAAAATAGACGAAAAGATGAGCGATCGCGGCCTGCGCCGCCTGTTCGACCGGCTTTTTGTCCTGGGCGCCGTGCGTGAGCTGTCCGGCCGCCCGAGCTTTCGCATCTACGGGCTGTGACGACCATGGCAGAAGCGAGACGCACACGAGAGAAAAGAGATGTCCAGCGAATGCTGGTTGATCGGGAGCTGGATCATCTGCCGCCGGAGGCGCGCTGGCGCGAATGGATGAACCGCGTCGAGGCCACCATTTTCGCCGCCAGCGCGCCGGTCGACCGCGAAATACTCGCCCGCATCGTCGGCAAAAGCTGCAGCATCGATCTGCTCATCGACGACATCCGCGAGGAGCTGCGTGGCCGCCCTTACGATCTGGTCGCCGTCGCCGGCGGTTTTCGGCACCTGACCCGGCCGGCCTATGCCGACGCCATCCGTGCGGCGGTTGGTGGAAGTGAGAAGACGTCCGAGCTGACGCAGTCCGAGGTGCTGGTGCTGATGTGCGTGGCTTATTTCCAGCCGATCACCCGGGCCGAACTGTCATCCTTCTTCGGCAAGGAGATATCCCGCGACCTGATCGGCCATCTGCGCGGCGCAAAACTGATCGCCTCAGGTCCACGCAGCCCTACGCCCGGCGCGCCATACACCTATGTCACGACAAAGGAATTCCTGCTGGAGTTCGGGCTCGACACGCTGCGCGACCTGCCGGATTTCGAGGCGCTGGAAGACGCGGGCCTGCTGTCGAAGGAAAGGCTGTTGGCCGGCGACATCATGCCAAGGTTCTCGGATTCCGGCTTGGAGGACGCTGACGCAATCATCGATCAATAGCGAGCCTATGTCCCGAATCTAGCGAAGCCGCCAAGTGCAGGCTCCAAGGCGCGGCGAGCGCCTCCTTCAAGAGCCTGCTAGCGATTTGTGTCTCATCGTTGAATTATAACGCGTTGGCGATAAGGTTGCAGCTTGGGGGGTATCCTGAAGGATGTTGAGTGCTGTGCAGGTCTGGAATCCAGACGACTGGGAGCTTTTCGCCCTCAGTCTTCTGCAAGGACGACACGGGCCGCTACATGTGCAAAAGATTCCGGCGGCGCATAAAGGCGACTACGGGATCGACTGTTATTGCACGAAGGACTGCGTAGCCTACCAATGTTATGCGGTTGACGAGCCGATAGACATCGCAACTCGTGCCGATCGCCAAAAGAAGAAGATAACGATCGACCTCCGAAAACTTCTCACGAACCACATCGAAGTGGCGAAGATGTTTCACGGAGTGCCGATCAGGCACTGGGTCCTGATCGCGCCGCTCCATGACAGCAAAGAGGTCAATCTGCATTGTGCGAAGAAAACGAAAGATCTCCGCACCGCGGGCTGTGTTGCGTTTGATCCGGCGATCGAGGTGATGATTCAAGATCCAAGCGCCTTCCCCACGGACGCTGTGGCGATCGGCATGTCGGCGCTTTCAAAGGTCACCTTGTCGATTCCGGTCCCCTCCCAAACGGAACTTGCGACTTGGGTCGCTGGCTCGTCCGACCTTTTGGCCAACGCGACGCAGAAACTAAGAAAGCGGGCCGCTGCCGATCAACTCGACGACGTCGTGGCCGAAGCGGTGAGGTCCTTCCTTCAGGGGAACGCCTTGCTCGACGCTTTGCGGTCGGGCTCGCCGGACCTCCATGAAAAGGTCATGTCGGCGATCAGGAGCCGCGCTCGTCGTCTTCAATTTGCGGGGCCACAGCCGGGAGATTCGGCAGGAGAAATCCTGAACGCGGAGCTCGATGCGCTCATCACGGCGATGCAGACCGCGGCGCCGAGTCTGTCCACTGAAAATGCCGAACAGATTGCCTATGGCTCAATCTGCGAGTGGATCATGCGCTGCCCGCTGGATTTCCCAAATGTCCAGTGAATCAATTCTCCGCAACGCGATCTTGGGCGGTTCGTTCACTTTCACAGCACGTCCCGATCCCGTTCCTGGTGATCTGCGCATGTCATGGGGCATGGCGGTGCTCGTCTTGGCGCTGTTCTACAGCCGGGCAAAGAAATCCAACTTTCAGAAACTTCAGTTCCTGGCTCATTCGGTGAGGCTGCCGGAGGGCCGGGAGGAAGTTCGTGGGCTTTTGTCGGGAGAGTATCGACCGACCGAGGTTTCAGTGCGCGTCGAACCATCGCTCAACCGAGCTGTATCCTATGCGCATGCCTTGAAGCTGGTGAAAATCGAGAAGGGAACGTCGGTCTCGCTGACCGACGCCGGCGCGAAAATGGCCAAGTCTATCCTCGAGGAGGGGGAGTCGTTGAAGGAGGAGGCCAAGTTCTTGAGCGAGGTGGCGCCACGCATGACGGATGCGCTGATGAAACGCGTTTGGCGGTTGGAGGACCTGCTATGACGCTGCGCTTTCGACATCTGAGGCTACGGGCGGTGACTACGGATGGCGCATACGGCGCCGATATTCCGTTCGTTTCGGGGCTGACCGTATTGTGGGCCGACAACACCAAAGGCAAGTCAACCTGCATGCAGGGCATGCTGTACGCTTTGGGTCTGGAGCGGATGCTGAGCCCCCGGCGCGAGATCCCTCTTCCGCACGCAATGACGACGTATTTGAACACGGACGAAGAGAAGCGTGTCGAAGTGATCGAATCGAGCGTTTCGCTTGAGATCGCAAACGGGGACAACCAGGTCATTACCGTAAGCCGCGCGGTCAAGGCCAGCACGGATACGCGGCTTGTTACGGTGGATTTCGGGCCAGCTCTGTCGGAGGGAAGGACCGACCTCAAGCGACAAAACTTCTTTGTCCTGGATCCCGGTGCTGCCCAGCGAGAAGATGGTTTTCATCACTTCCTGGAGGGTTATCTCGGATGGCGACTGCCGCAGGTCCGAAGGTACGACGCGCCAGAGACAAAGCTCTATCTCGAAACTGTATTCCCCCTGTTCTGGGTTGAGCAGAAATTCGGCTGGACGGCAATTCCGGCTGCGATTCCCACCTATATGAGAATTCGGGAAGTCCATAAGCGGGCCGTCGAGTTCATCATGGATCTCGATGTGTACAAGCTCGAAGTGCAGCGCGAACGTCTCGCCGAACGCATCGCCGCCAACGCAAAAGAATGGTCTGTTATAAGGCAAGAGTTGGAACGCTTCCTCGCACGCGGTGGCGGACGGGTCGCGGCGCTGAGCGAAAGCCCGCTTGCTGATCCTGCTGCGTTGTCGAGCGCTCATGTGCAGTTGGCGGAGGCAAAGGAATGGGTACCGTTGAGCACGGTCGTGTCGCAGCTCAGGGCTAGCGTTGCTGACTTGGCGGCCAAGGCTGTTCCGGCCGTCGAAGAGCAATCGGAGGAGGTGGCGCAAAAGCTTCAGCAGCTGACCCAGCAGGTCGACGAACTAAACGTGGAAAGGATTCGGCTTCATGCGCTTCAGCAGCTGAAGCTGGCCGACATGCAGTCGCTGCAGAGGCGGATCGATGCCCTCGAGGACGATCTGTTGAAGAATCTCGATGTCCAGCGGCTGCAGCGCTACTCCGGTGTAACCGCTGCACTGACGCCTGACAGATGCCCCACCTGCGAACAGGCGCTCGTCGACACGCTGCTGTCGCAGGAAGCGATCTCTGCGGTGATGCCTGTCTCAGACAACATCGAGTACATCCGATCGCAGAAGAAAATGTTCGAAGATATCCTGGTTAGGGAACAGGCGGACGAGAGCGAGCGGCGCGACCAGCTCTCAGCAGTCGGTCGCAAGCTGGTCGATTACTATGCTCAAATCAGGCTTCTTCGATCAGAGCTCGTAGCGCCAGGGTCAAACCCTTCCGCCTCCATCATCGAAGAACGCATTCGAGGCGAGGCTCGAATGCGGGACCTCGAAGCGTTGCAGGCGATCTTCGACGATGCCATGGATCGACTGCGGGCCTTACAAGATGTGTACGCTGCACTGTTAAAAGAACGCGCGGAGATTCCGGCGGAGAAACTTTCCCAGCGCGATCGGGACAAGCTCGCTCGCCTGACAGCGCTCGTTCAAAGCCAGGCGAGGGATTTTGGGTTCAGCACTTTCTCGCCCTTTGAGTTGTCGATCTCCGAAGACAGCTACCGGCCGGAGAAGGAAGGGTTCGAGATTGGCTTCGAGACATCCGCGAGCGATGCCATCCGACTGAAATGGGCCTATCAACTCAGCCTGCTCGAACTTGCCAATGAAAAACCCACCAACCACCCAGGCATGCTGCTATTCGACGAGCCGCGTCAGCAATCTTCTTCGCGACCGAGCTTTCAAAACCTCTTGAGCCGCGCCGCCGGGGCTAGGAAGCGGGATCAGCAGGTCATATTCTCAACAAGCGAGGATCTGGAAACACTCAAGGGCATAACGGCCAACATTGAGTGCAAAGAGGTGATCTTCCCTGGCTACATCCTGCAAAAACTTGGCTCCTGGCAGGGGGACTAATTTAAGCCGACTGAAGCCAGCTCAGAGATTGCGCTCCGCCCGTCGCCGCTCGTGGCGAAGCAAATGAACGTGGACGATCAGCTCGGACATCCTCCTCGACAACGTGAAATCATCTGTTTTGCCTTTCAACGTGTCTTTGAGCCTGAGGAGTTCAAACGACCTGGGCGTGCGCTGCGCCACCCAGAGCAACAGATCCGTTGCCTGGAGCCCGGCGTTGTCCTTCGACGATGGCATCTCAAACCGGGCAAGCTCATACTCGGCGAGTGATGCATCGGGGAACGCGCCATCGCTCGAATCGTGCCAGATGATACTCCCAAACTTAGCATAGGTCTCGGCAAGCGTTTTGCGAAACTCGTCCTGCTGGTCATGAACGAGCCGCTCGGGTGGACTGGTTTCTTTGGCAGCGAAATCGTGGATGGCCTGAAACAGGCGCGTGAAGGCAACGACGTTCGGAGTGTTGGCCTGATACCCCTTCCTTTTCTGGGTATTCGCGAGCGTGAAATCGGCTGGCCGTTGGCGAGCGTAATCGAATGCACCCCCGATCACATCCAAGACCGCCGGCGGTGCTGCCCTCCTGTCCAACGCCGCGTCGACCAGATCGACACAGTTGACGATGCCGGTGAAGTCATCGACGAGATAGGAATCCCAGAAGAGTTTTGCGGTGTCCCGGGACATGGCCCGGTCGATCGTCAGGCAGAGGACGTGACGATTGAGCTCGTCCCAATACCACTTGCCGGGCACGGCCTTGTTCTCCCCGGCATCGAAAATCACATCGACGAATTTGGTTGGAGCCATATAAGGTTTATGGATTTCAGTCAGGCTGAACACCCACGCACCGGATTTGTCCAATACGTCCAGAACCGCATGTCCAAGCTCCGCGACGGTCTCCTCCGGCCATTCATGTGCGTGAAACCGGTCGACGCCTTGTTGTTCGAGGAAGGGAGTCATGGCCGCCTTTGCAACAGGGGCGATGTCCGTAGTGGCCAGGATGGCGCCCAGCCGGAAATACTCATTCTGATCGAATATGTTGCGTCCAGAGTTGCCGGTCTCGTCCGCGAAGGCAAACATGATCTAGGCCTCAATGTGCGGTGCTTGGGGAATCTAGAATGTACCGCCACCCGGCGGTCGGCGCAGATACCGGAGCCGGTCTGCCAATTGCCTTCCCAGGCTCGCCAAACCCTCCCCATTGTTCAGGTAATGGAGATAGCGGTGATGACGCAGGTCGAACGGAATATCGTCCGCCGACTGCGTGATTGGAATCACGTGCTTGCCCAAGGTGTGCGCGATGCCGGCCTCGTAAAATACATTCGGGTTCTTGCCCGTGAAGTCGCAAATGACGACGTGGGATCGGAAGATCAGGCCGAAAATATCCTGAATGACCGCCGATTCCTTCCAGATGTTGTCGGCCCGTTCGCAGCGCAGGCCACAATTCCGGCTTGCCTCCTGGATTGCGCCGTAGACGCCCGAAAACGCACCGGAGAATGGCATCATCGCCGATACGAGTTCGCTGTCAGGCGCCTCGCGTGGCACCGAAAAGACGGCGGGCTGGAAGTAGATGCGTGGTCCGGTGCCAACAGTGCTCGACACACTCTCACCGCCTCCGCCGAAACGCGACGTGATGTAGCGCTCGACCTCGCCAAAATTCTCGGGAGCGTGCTCCACCATCGCCATCAACACCTGGAGCGCGCATCCGTCATAATCGTCGTCGCCGAAACTCAGACTCCGCAGCAGCCGTGGATGATCGTTCACGAGATCGAATCGATCCGTAAGGGAACCCAGCTCGATCCAATTCGAACTCGAGAAATTCGCGACAGCGATATTCTTGAACTCGACTACCTTGCGGCGCTGTTCGGCGTCGACGTGCATATTGCGGGTCCTATTGTTCCAGTACGACGAACTGTGCGGCGGTGACGACAAGAATGGATCGGCGTGAGAGAATTGTTAAGTTGAGACAGCCGCGACCATGTTTCGATGTCACGCGGTACCCGCCGAGCCTATTTTCGCAGACTTTCGATCTCCCGTCGCAATTGGTCATGCTTCTCCCGATTCTGTTCCTTCAGCTTTGCAAGGTTCAGCAGTTTCCAGCGCACGGCCGGCAAGTGCGCTGCCTGAGGTAAGCCGATTGCCTCGAAATCCGGCTCGCCGTCATGAAGGCTAAGGAGGAAGCGCATCGCATTATCATCGAGCCTCTCCGTCAGGTCGGCGAAGAGACGGGATCTGGTGATCAGCAGATCGTCGCAATCAACGGGCTCCGAAGTCATCCCCTCGAACTCCTTGACAAAAGCTTCGTCGATGGTCGCCAGGGATGGCCTGATTAGTTCGTGGGGTGGCCGGCCGGAGCTCGCGACATAGACCAGGAACGTTCGGAACAGCGAATCCGTCAGGCCCTCGTTCTCATAAAGCAGCTTCACGTCGAACAGGTCGCGAGGATGCTGCCGGTCGACCGCCGCGTGCAGCTTGCCGCCGAAAAGATCCTCGAATGCGACGACCTGCATTTCGGCGAATCCGAAGGTGTCCTCGACCGTGGCGCTGACCCGCCGCAGGTCTGGTTGGTGGACGGAGCCTCGTGCAACCGGCGACGTCTCGATCTTGATCGCGGTATTGCCCTGCCGCACGAGGACACGGGTATCGCTGTTGCCGCCGCCGGCGATCCTCTGCACGACCACTCCTTGCAGACCGCGTTGTAGATCGACACGGATGGTCTCGAGGGCTCCATCGATGCCCTTGAGGGTGGTCTCCCGATCTTCAACCGGCAGGTAGATGAGATCGATGTCGACCGACAACCGCGGCATGTCTCGATAAAAGAGGTTGATTGCCGTTCCACCCTTCAGTGCGAAAACCTCCTGGCGCGCGATGAAAGGCAGCGTGCGCACCAAAAGTTCGACCTGCCGCAGATAGGCCTCACGCATCGCTTGGCTCCCGCGGCAGGAGATCGGCGGGTACCGTGATGCGATAGGCTGGATGAAGACGGCCGCCCGACAGCAAGCTCCGGTCCCCGCTGCCGAGTTCCAGGCTGGATACGTCGATGTGTTTGCGCCAGGGATGGGCATGCTTGTCGGCATAGACCAGGAACAGGCGCTTCACCTTCACGCTGCGGCATTGCTCAAGCAACTGCGCCATCAGGCGGGGGCGCAGGCTGACCAGGGCCTCAAAGACAGTGTCCATGGTGTGAAAGCTGACCGTCCGCGGCACCTCGTCCAGAGCTTCGAGAACCGCGCGTTCGGCCGAGGCCATCTTTAGCGGCCAGCGCCACGGACTGAGCTGCAGTTCGCCGTCCGTGGGCTCAGCGAGGCTGAAAGAAGCGTTTTCCACGCCAAGCACCGGATCCTCGAACAGATCGTTGCGCCTGCGAACGAAATGCGTGTTGGTCTCCAGTTTCAACAGCCAGTCCGGAACGTCGTTACCATAGAGATAGACGTCGAGATCGTCGCCCAATCGCAGGTAGTGGCTGTGTCCGCGCAGGTCGAGCGCACTCATGCCACCTAGATGGAATCCGTAACCCATCAGCCACTGCGCAGAGAGGAGAGGTATCTTCCAGCCGGTCCGGGCTTCGGTGCTTTCCGCTGCGGCGAACGGCCGCCTGAACACCCCTTGCGCGACCCGCTCCAGCCATCCGCTCACGACGTAGGCGGACGTTGACTGGCGTGAGATGCCGTGACGTTTCATCCAGCCGGAATCAACTAGGAATCCGGGAGGAACAGCTTGGAGAAGGTGCTTTAGCTTTGTGGCCGAGGGTCTATTCATAGCTGACATAATCGCACAATCCTAAAGTGCGCTCAAGCGCCACTTTATCATATGCCATAAATGTCAATCCTATATAGACTTATCAACCACAGTGCAAAGTAGGTCGGCCTCCTGCAGCGTCGCCGATACGCCAGCTGCAGTCGTCCAAGGATCCTCGTCGCCACGGCAAAGATCATTGTCCAGGCGGCCCCGACGCTTTGTCAAAAATTATCGAGAAATCCCTCGCGAAATCGGATGCCGAAAAACTAGTGATCCCCAAACCCCCTCCACCGTATCGGGTTCGTTCTCTGCTTGCGATATTCCGGAAGCGGACAGATCCGCATTCGATCAGGCTACCCAACATAGCCGGTCCGGCTCTCCTCTTCCTGTTGAAGTGTCTGCAGTGCCACTCTGTTATCTGAGGCGGTGAACCTTTCGACGAACTCATTGCGAGCGAGGATTTGCAGTGGCCGATGTGGCGTGGGTTCGCTCTGAAGGAATTGATGAAGCGCCGATCTGACCGTGTCTTGACTGTGCGCGCGACGCCGCTGTCCCAGAAGCTCTCGCGCTGCGGCCGATCCGGTCAATTCCGCTAGACGCTCAGGTGCAAAGACGGGCATTTGACGCTCAGCGCTTCGGGCGATGAGGATCGTCCGAATGCACCAGAGCGCGCGTTTGAGCAGAAGTGATGCATTGAGCTCGTCGCCGAACTTGACCAGGAACCAAGCGAAGTCCGTTGCCCGCTCGATGTCATCGCGATAGCTCCTTTTGAAAGCGAAAGCCTTTTGGAGTTTGGGCAGATAGCCGTCCGGATCGATGAGCGATTTGGCTTCCCGGACTAGATGGCAGACGAAAAGGTCACCGGCCCGCGCGTCGGCTTCCAGCCGAGACCATGGATAAAGGAAGAGCGACAGATGCCCGACCGATACGTGTCGGGTTTCCTGATCAAGAGTAATCATCAGGAGGTCCGTATCGGACCCTTCGGCGCTATCGGAGCGTGCGAGGCTGCCGAACAACAATGTAGCTACTACCGGCATGGCCGCTGGCGCCTCGATAGTTCAGACGGCACAGCGCCGTGAAATCGTGTCATGCAGAATTGCGTTCTGACGACCTTGCCAAGGCTTCGATCGCCATTTGACGAGAGAGTTCCCTGGCTCTGGTGACCTCCTCGCGATTAAGCAGGACGATTTGTTGCTTCTCAGGCTTGAGTACCCCGGGTTCGACGTCGAGATTAAACTCGCTCATCAGATAGAAGCTCAGGCTAAGACGGCATGGGCGGACCAGACGCCCATCCGTCATCCCATGCTCGGAGGCGACGGCGGCTTGACGGGCCGGCGTTAGGGCCGGGTTGGGCACCAGGATCAGGTTGATCTTGTGCATCCACTCGAAATCGAGGGTTGGATCGACCGACGCTGGACGCTGGTCACCGACGGCTTCGATCCTATTGAGATTGTAATCACGGAAATCATTGTGGTCGCGCGACCAAGATCGCACATACCAACGTCCGGCGCTGTACGACAGCGCATGAGGCGCGATGGTTCTGGAAGAGTGTTGAGATCCAGTGAGGGACGAATAATCAATGTCGATCTCAAGCCTTTTTCGAACAGCGTCAAGCACGCGCAATAGCACCGACGGATCCGTCGGACGCCGACCGAGCGTGACTACCTCGACTGGGGGTAAGGTATCGAACCAAGTGTCGCCGGTCCGCATCCAGTGGTTCTCGATGGCGACGAGTTGAAGCAGGTAGCGGTCGATCGTCTCGCCGATGAATGCCGGTGAGAAACCATCGGCACGCAGATATGCCTTCTCTCCACGGTCATAGCGGAGGTTCTCCGGAGACCGCTTCTCGTAGAGGGCGATATCTGCCGAAGCCTGTTGTGCTGAAATCCCGAACGTCTCGGCCATGTCGCTTCGGTTGAAGCGGCCGTCCCAGAAGAGCCGGAAATCAATGAACTCAAGCCGCCGACGAACGCCCCAACGCAACCGTTCGCCATTATCATCCATGCGCCTTCCTCCTACTTACCCGATTCATGGTATAAATATCCATCAAGTTACTTGACGCGATTGTCGATCGTTCCCATATCTTATGGACGCACGAGGCAGATAGCAACCTCGTCGCCTCTAAAAGAGCGGGCAATCGTGAGAGTTTTTGAAGAGAATCAACTGGTTGAGCGCCCCTATCGAGTTCCTAGCGACGATAGGGGCACAAGCGGCATCGACGCAGCCGAGCTCGGCTCACGAATTCCCAAAATGAGCCCGCACGTGGGCGCGTTTGTTGTGCCCCCGGAGAGGCTCCGGTGTGACACCTACTTCAGGAGCTTCAATTGACCGCGAATCTGACTTTCTTCCCCGTGGCAAACGGGGACATGGCCCTTATCAACCTCGACAACGGCCAGAACATCCTCGTCGACATCAACATCCGCTCGGCGGCCGACGATCCCGACGACGACACCTACGACGTTGCGGCCGACCTCAAGGACCGCCTGCCGCGCGACAGCGAGGGGCGGATGTACATCGACTCGTTCCTGCTGTCCCACCCAGACGGCGACCACGTCACCGGCCTCCGCAACCATTTCCACCTCGGGCCGCCCGAGGACTTCCCGGATGACAAGAAGGACGACCTCATTCTCATCCGCGAGATGTGGTCGTCCCCAATCGTGTTCCGCCGGGCCAGCGCCAAGCACGTTTTGGGCGAAGATGCCAAGGCGTGGGCCGCCGAGGCCCGTCGCCGCGTCAGGCTTTACCGGAAAAAGGGTGCTGCCGTCGGTGACGGCGACCGCATCCTGCTGATGAGCAAGGACAAGGACGGCAAGACCGACGACATCATGGAGATCGTCATCCCGCAGTATGGCCTGATCACTAGCGCCAACCGCGGCGCGACCGGACACTTCGAGGGGCGGCTCCTCGCGCCGATGGTCGTCGACGAAGACGACGAGGATCTGATCCACTTGCTCGAGAAGAACAACTCGTCCGTGATCATCCGCTTTTCGATCGCCGGGGACGGATATCTGGACAAGTGCCGGTTCCTGACCGGTGGCGACGCCGGCGTGGCGATCTGGGAACGCCTGTGGGACCAGCTCGAGCACTACGACCGCGACTGGCTGTCCTACGACGTCATGGAGACGCCGCACCATTGCTCGTGGCGGACGCTCAGCCACGACCGCTGGTCACAGCTCGGCGAGAAGGTGAAGGTCTCCGAGAAGGCGCGCAATGCCTTGTCGCAGATCCGCGCCGGTGCCGTGATCGTCGCCAGCTGCAAGCCGATCAAGAAGGACGACAGCAATCCGCCGCATGAGCGCGCCAAGCGCGAGTATGTGTCGATCGTGGAGGATGACGCCGACCGCTTCACCTGCACGATGGAGCACTTCGACGAGAAGGGCACGCCGGTCGAGTTCAAGATCTACCACGCCGGAACTGCCCGCAAGATCGCGCTCTCGGCAGCGGCGAGCGCCGCGGCGGCAGGGGTCAGCGGCATCGCATCGGTCGCCCGGGCGCACGGCTGACCATGTCCTCCTCCGAACTGGAGCGGCACGCACGGACGTTCGTGCGTGTCGCGGAAAGGCATGCGCTGTGCAGCGGCATTGAGATCCTTTCCGTCGATGACCAGAGGGCGGTGATCGCCGTCACTATCCGCGTGGAAATGCCCCTAGCCGACGCGGCCCGTGGGATCAGCGACAGCGGCGTGAAGGTCCTTGAGGAAGTCCGGGTCAGCCTCTGGTCCAACTTTCCCTGGTCGTCCCCCACGTTCACGCTGCGCGAGGATTTCCCGCGCGGCTTCCCCCACCTGTCCAGCCGCTCCGGCAAGGGGCGGCCGATACCCTGTCTCGTCGCGGGCGCGCCTGACGAGTACTTCGGCCAATGGGGCTTGGTCGAGGCTGGGGTTGTCCAGATCCTCTCCCAGCTGGGCGCATGGCTTGCAAAGGCCGCTACCCGCTCGCTGATGGAGCCGTCGCAAGGTTGGGAACCCGTCCTCCGCTACGACCTCGACGACGTTCTGATTGCCGATCCCCGGCAGCTGCGTAACCGGCTCACCAATAAGGCCGGCCACCTGCTGCTGCGTTCGCGCCACATACAGTATTCTGTGGAGCAAAGGCGCGAGGCCATGATTCTCGTCACTGACGAGATCGCGCCGGCTTCCGGCAAACTCGCCGCGTTTCCATATAGCAGTGAAAAATCCGGCGGCGGCAGGACTGGCGAAACCGTAACGGCACTGTTCTGGCCCGCGATCGGAACGATCTCCAGTGAGATCCTCTCGGAGGACATCGAGACCCTGGACGACCTCGCCGCGCGCGCACGCGATATCGGCCTCGGCACGACGTTCAACTCGTTCCTCGCGCGCATGGAAGACCATTGGCGGGAATGGAGCGCGGACATCGTCATCCCGGTGGGCGTGGTCCTGTGCTTCCGTCGACCCTATAACCTGATCGGCCGGGATTCCTCGATCGAACTCCTGCCTTATGTATTTGAGATCGCCCCGATTAAGGGGCGGCGTTCCCTTGTAGATGGCCCGGACGGCAAACGTGTCAGGGCAGCCAAGGAAGTAGATCGGCTTTCGCCCGAATTGCTCAGGAGCATTTCCGGCGCGCCGGACTCCAAGTCGTTCGCGATGATCGGGTGCGGGAGTGTCGGGTCGAAGACCGCGCTGCACCTCGCCCGTGCCGGGGCGCGCATCACTGCGCTGTCCGATAACCGTTGTCTGATGCCGCATAACATGGCCCGGCACGCCCTTGTGCGCGGGCCGCTCCAATGGCCGAAGGCGAGTGAGCTTGCGGAGGAGTTGAGCCCGCTGGGCCAACGGCCGGGCGTCTACCTAGGCGATGTCTCGCTGGAGCTAGGCCTGCCCGAAGCGCGGGCTAAGATTGCGCCGCCCGGCACAGCAACCCTCGTCAATACGACGGCCTCGCTGATCGTGCGCGAAGCCCTGTCATTTGTCTCAAAGGACGCCTTGCCATCACGCATGGCGGAGATGGCGCTTTTCGGTCGAGGCAGTGGCGGGTTCGTCCTTTTGGAGGGAGCGGCACGCAATCCGAGCCTCGCAGACCTCGAGGTCATTATGAGCGCCGAGGCCAATCCCAGGGAACGCACTTTGTTGTTCGATCCAAAGTTCGGGCTCACGGAAGTCCAGATCGGCGATGGATGCGGTTCGCTGACGATGCCGTCCACCGACATGCGCCTGTCGGCCATGACGGCGCTTGCGGCCGAGCAGCTGGTGGATCTCGCTAGCGCCGGTGCGGGTGAGGGTGCGATCGCGATCGGGACGCACGATGGTGCCGGCACGACCAGTTGGCGGCGGATTGTCGTCCCGGAAATGCTTGAGATGCCCGTTGAGGGCGGCGCTTGGCGCCTGCGCATCGCCAGACCCGTCGTTGACCGGATGCGTGAAGACATTGCCCGCCATCCCGGGGTCGAAACCGGTGGACTGATGCTGGGCTCCTGCAGCGCGCGCACGATGCTAATAACCGTGGTCGACCTGCTCGACCCGCCGTCTGACAGTTCGCGCAGTGCCTCACTCTTCGTCCTGGGGAAGGATGGCCTGAAGAGCGCGATCGCTAAACGGTACGAGGAAAGTGGCAAGCGACTGATCGACGTCGGCACGTGGCACAGCCATCTGGCTGAGATCGGACCGTCGGCGATCGACCGGAGGACCGCGAAGGATCTAGCAGAGGAGCGTCCGCCTCCGGCCGTGCTCCTGATCGTGACGCCCTCAAGCTTCCACGCCCTGATGCATGGCCTGCTGCCGGTTTTTCGGACACCAGGTTAAGCTAACATAGCTTGCTCCTCGAACTCGACGGGGCTGAGATAGCCCAGTGTCGAGTGCCGTCGCCGAGGGTTGTAGAAGCGTTCGATGTAATCGAACACATCCGCCCTGGCGTCGTCCCTCCTCCTGTAGACCTTGCGGGCCGTCCGCTCTGTCTTGAGCGACGAGAAGAAGCTCTCCATCGCAGCATTGTCCCAGACGTTGCCCGACCGGCTCATCGAACAGGTGATGCCGTGGTCAGCCATCAGGCGCTGGAACTGCTCACTGGTGTATTGCGATCCCTGGTCCGAATGATGAAGCAGGCTATCGGGTTTTCCTCTGCGCCAGATCGCCATGATGAGGGCGTCGGTGACGAGTTGGGCCGTCATCTCCGCCTTCATCGCCCAGCCGACGACGCGCCGGGAGAACAGGTCGACGACGGCGGCAACGTAGAGCCAACCTTCGGCGGTCCAGATGTAGGTGAAGTCGGCGATCCACTTCTGGTTCGGAGCCGATGCCTCGAAGGCGCGGTCGAGGAGGTTGTCCGAGACGGCGGTCCGCTCGCCGGCGTCCTTCGGCAGCCCACGGCGGCGCGGCCGGGCACGCAACCCGTTCTCCCGCATGAGCCTCTCGACGCGATGCAGGCCGCAGGACAGACCCTCGGCCAGGACGTCATGCCAGACACGACGGGCGCCATAGGTGCGGTCACTGCTCTTGAAGCTGCGGTCGATCCGGGAGACGAGTATCTCGTCGTGCCGCGAGCGGACGCTGGGGCTACGGTTGAGCCAGGCATGGAAGCCTGAGCGGGATACATCCAGTGCACTGCACAGCCATGCCACCGGCCAGATGCCCCGGTGCCTCGCGATGAAAGCGAACCTCATATCGCTTCCCTCGCGAAGTAGGCTGCGGCCTTTTTTAGGATGTCGCGCTCCGCCTTCAGTTTGGCGACTTCCTTGCGCAGCCGGTCGATCTCGAGCTGCTCCGGCTTCATCTGGCCATGACCGGGAAAGGCATGCTGCGGATCGGCAGCAAGATCCCTGATCCATTTGCGCAGCACGTTCTCATGGAGATCCAGATCACGGGCGGCCTGCGCAACCGCAACGCCCCGATCCTTCACCAGTCTCACTGCCTCAAGCTTGAACTCGCGGCTGAACTTCCTTCTCTGCATTCCCTCTCTCCAGTTCCGTTAAACACCTTATCTCGGTGTCCACGAAACCGGCAGCAGGCCA
>NZ_MDET01000015.1:7500-90881 GCF_002075885.1 Manganibacter manganicus | reverse complement strand
TATGTGGAACGGCCCGCGGTGCAAGGATGCTTTTCAGTCGATTTCACCACATGAGGACGGTGCGGTCATATGTCCGGCCTACTGGTGCGGTCATGACCGCTGGCCTCGATGAAGTCCGCGAAGCAGGTGGCTGGATCAAGGGGGCGCGCTTTGTGCGCGTCACGGGTTTCGGCCTGTCCTGTTTCGGGATTTCGTCCCGTGGTTCATCGTCTGTTGTGCACCTCACCTGCCGGGGGTCGCCGGGCAGCTCGTCTCGGCGGTCCTGCGCTTATGCGGCGACAGGTCCTGCCTCGATTCCTGTTGGATCTCGGTAGATTCCACCTCTGGTCAGCAATACCCAGATCATCCGGGCGATCTTATTGGCGAGCGCCACCGCCACGACCTTGAAGGGTCGCCGCGTGAGCATGTTCTTCAGCCACGGCCAAACTCGGTCGCGATACTGCACATGACGTAGCACCGATGCCGCCCCCGTCGTCAGCAATGATCGCAGCACCGGATTGCCCATCTTCGATATTCGCCCTAACCGTTCTTTGCCGCCGCTGGAATGCGCTTTCGGGGTGAGCCCGATCCAGGCTGCAAAGTGGCGAGCGGATTTGAAGCCGGCGGGATCGGGAACGAATGCCTTTACGGCCATGGCGATAATGGCGCCAACGCCAGGGATGGTCGCGAGGCGCCGCATCTCATCATCCTGCTTGGCCTGGATGACGATCTCACGTTCGAGTTTGTCGATCTGTGTGGCGAGCATCTCGATCTGATTGATGATTTCGGTCAGGGCAAAGCGCGCAGCCGGAGGAAGTCGGGTGTCTTCCTCATCCCGGATGATTGGCGCCAATGCTTTGACGTTGGCGATGCCGGTCGGAGCGATGATACCCAGCTCTCCCAAATGGGCGCGCAATGCATTGATCGCTTGTGTCCTCTGACGCACCAGTAGGGCCCGCGTTTTGAGCACCATCACCGCAGCCTGCTGCTCAGCCGTCTTAACCGGGACGAACCGCATCGTCTTTCGCGTCACCGCCTCAGCGATGGCTTCTGCGTCGGCGGCGTCGGTCTTGCCGCGCTTGACGAACGGCTTGACGTATTGAGGCGGTAGCAGCCTGACATCGTGGCCGAAGGCCGAGATCTCACGCGCCCAGTAGTGCGCACTGGCGCAGGCTTCCATCCCGACCAGGCACCGTGGCAATCTCTCGAAGAAACGCAGCACCTCGGCGCGACGAAGCTTCCGGTTGAATAGCGGAGTGCCCTCGGCATCCGCGCCAAAAGCCTGGAAAACGTGCTTCGCCAAGTCCAGTCCAATAGTGGTAACATCTTTCACGGAACGGTCCCTCCTTGTGGCGTTTGCGACAACGACCACCTTTTAGCACTTCGATGCTGTCGGAGCGGGCCGTTCCACCTCATCAAGGGTCGGACTACGCGAGACGCGTGCCGCCGCTCCGGCTGCGCCTGCGCGGTGATTGCGGCCCACGGCCGGACACTTCGGGCGCCTGTCAGCGGGGGATGGTCCTCCGCTCAAACAGGAGCCGGAGCAATGTCCTTCCCCGACGCCCACGCCTACGCCTTCAGCCTCGCCACCACCTTGATGGCCGTCATCGTCATCTTCCGAGCCGGCGACGGCACTCTCTCGGTCACAACCGCCAACGAGTTCGACGGCGATGAAACCGAGATCGTCAGTGAGATCGATCCGTTCGCCCCATGACGGGGCGACGGCCGTCCGGCCAAAGCGGATACCGATAGGTTTCCGTTCCCGACGGCGCTATTCCCTGCTAGAATAGAGCAGCGCCGTGGTGGTGGTGGAGGCGCGACCGTCAGACCATTCTCACGGAGAAACCACCATGATCTTCCTTGGCATTCTTCTCAGTTTCGCCGCCATTGGCTTCCTCTGCTGGCTGCTCTTAACGCTTGCCGTCTATGCGCTCCCGTTCTTCGTAGGCGTGAGCCTCGGCATGTGGGCGTATGGCACGGGCGCCGGATGGCTCGGCGCGATCATCGTCGGCTTCGTCGGGGCTGGTCTCACCTTCGGCGTCGGCCAGTTCCTGCTCGCCACCGTCCGCCCGATCTGGGCGCGCCTCCTGATCGCCATCGCCTTTGTCGCGCCTGCGGTGATCGCGGGTTTCCACGCCACCCATGGCGTCGTGAAACACACCATGCCGTCCGAGACCTGGCAGATCGTGTTCTCGATCATCGGAGCTGTCGCTGTCGGCGTGACCGCCTTCGCGCGGATCATCGGCATGGCGGCCTCCGACCCTTCGGCGGGCCAACTGTCTCGCGTCTGATGCGGAAAGCCGTGAACGGCCCCGGCTAAGAGAGATATCACGTTCGTGTCCTTTCGGATGGCACAGAGCAGGCGAGCGCACGGAATGCCAAGGCGAGTCCCGGGCAGGCGGCCGCGTATTGAGCGGATGGGGGAGCAGCGTTTGTAACGGCAAGCCGACCATCTCCGGCGAGCGGTGCGATCTTGCTGTTGGCGTCTGGGACAGAGGTTGCGTGCGATGGCCCGGAATGAGGCGATGGAGTCGGTGACGTCCGGCGAGTCTTTGGCGGCAGCGTGTGGCCTGGGTCTCCGCGTTCTGTCCATTCAGCGACCGCTCCATACGGCCTCTTCAATGGCCTGATCTGGCCGAAGGACGGCTGCGCCTCGAGCGCCTATGCCACAATGGCGCGTCGCGACTTTCTTCCCCTGCCGGCTGCGCCGTCATTCCTCGCGAAACAACAAAGTCGCGCCTGCGCCATCCTCCGCGGTGCTCCGGTCGCAAGCGATGTGTCGTCGCCCGCCTCCGGCCTGCCGATCGCCATCGAGGCCGCAATGGTGCGGGCTCGAAAATGGATACGGAGACCTACAATGGCCACCATCGGCACCTTCAAGAAGACCGCCTCGAACGAATACACCGGCGACATCGTCACCCTCAGCGTCCAGGCCAAGAACGTCCGCATCGTCCCCGACCTGCGCGCCAGCGGCGAGAACGCCCCCAGCCACCGGGTCCTGGTCGGCCGCGCCGAAATCGGCGCCGCCTGGTCCAAGCGCTCCAACGAGGGCCGCGAGTATCTGGGCCTCAAGCTTGACGATCCGAGCTTCAACGCCCCGATCTACGCCAACCTCTTCGACGACGAGGACGGCGACACCTTCTCCCTCATCTGGTCCCGGCCCAACGGCCGCCGCACCGACTGAGGCGGACAAAGCCCCGGCCGAAAGGCCGGGGCCGCCACCGCATCTCGACCGAATCACCCGCGTCATCAAACGATAGTCCGAGTCGCGCACCGGCGTCGCCGATGCTCATTTCTGGTGACGTCGCGATCAAGAGCGACTATTTTAGTCGTAGTTCTGGAGTGCGTATTGGCCCTGATGGGAGGTGATCATGCATGATCACCGCCCGACAATCACGGGCCGCGCGCGCGTTGCTGGGTTGGACACAGGAGACGCTCGCTGACAAGGCCCAGGTATCGCTGACCGCGCTCAAGCGCCTCGAATCCGAAAGCGGACTCGAGGTGTACGAGACCACGCGCGATCAAGTTCGCAGGGCGCTTGAAGCAGCAGGCATCGTTCTCCTGTCAACTGACCGAGGACATGGAGTGCTGCTCGTTGACGATCGCGGAAATCGAAAGACGTGACTGGTTGCAGCAAAGAGCTTTCGCCGAGTCAGTATCCGTCGTTTCTCGAGAGACCTCCATCCCGCATGAAATCCAGCGAGAAAATGGGCTCAAGTTGAGCGAGCTACGCCATGGTTGTTCCCGTTGACGATGATCCGCCCTCCGGCCAGGAGCTGACCGACTACGACAGGTCGCACATCAAGCTCTATATGCGCCTGCTTGATGCCACTGCCGACGGCGCGGATTGGCGGGAAGCCGTCGAAATCTTGTTCGGCATCGACCCGCACCGCGACCCCGAGCGCGCGCGTCGCGTCCACGACGGCCATCTGGAGCGCGCACGCTGGATGACGCAGATCGGATATCGGCTGCTTCTGCGCGAAGGCTGCAACTGACTGGCATAAACGGGCGCTTCGTCATCGCGGTGCCGCCGCGGCACCGCGCGGTGCCGGCTCTCTGGCTTCCCACAACCTCCATGCGAGGGAATCAATTCTCGCTCGACTTGCGCAATCCAAGGCGGGGTTGAATATGAGGCCCGATACTTCTCGTTGGAGAGAGACACCCACTTACGACTACTTCGATCAGCTTGCGATCGAGGGGCTGGCGTGGGAGTGCCTGCGGCGACACGAACCCTACCAACGAACCTATCGCCAGATCCTGGAAGAGACGGACGTGGCCGAGCCGCTGCCATTGGAAGCACAGCAACAGTGGGGTTTGCGATTTCCCCGCACGGCCGGGTTTGTCCGCTCTGACACAATCCGTCCTCTGGTCGCCTGCCGTCGTCCCCTCCGTTCTCACGCTGGCGCCGGCTCCAGAACATCTGTCGCTCGGTGAAGCGCCTCCGCTTAGCCCGCTCGATATCACCCGCGACAGCCCTGAAGGAGAACTCGCTTTCTATGGCGGCGATTCTCCCCTTCAGACTCTCATGATGCCCGGCAGCGACCCGACAAAACCCGTCGTCGCAATGATCCCGTTCGATGCCGATATGCTCGGCCGGATCGAGACGCTAACGCGACTCTGGCGCAGCCTTCGCGGCCAAAGACCGCCGCCCGATACGCGGATGACCCAGCAGCAGCGCCGTCGTCTTCGCCGAATGATTCAGGCGGCCGACGGTCACATGAACGGCGCGAGCTATCGCGAAATCGCCATAGCGATTTACGGCGAGCCGCGCATTTCGGCCGAGTCGTGGAAGACCTCGCCTCTACGCGCCTCGGTGATCGGCCTGGTCAAAGGCGGCCTCGACGCCATCAACGGCGGGTATCTCAATATGCTTCGTCACCGCCGTCGCTCGTGATCGCCCTGAGGGGTGAGGAATTTAGCTCCGCAAGTTCCTCATCCCTCCCGTCGCCCTTCCTTCGCCACCGTGGTCGTTGTTCGCCGCTGAACCGCAGCGGCTTCCCGCAACACCACGGAGGCCCGATCCATGCGACCCGATACCGCCGTTCTACCGCCACGCTTCCTGCGGACCAAGGAAGCCGCAGAATTCCTCAGCCTTTCAGCCCGCACGCTGGAGAAGCACCGCACCTACGGGACGGGCCCGGCCTATCGAAAGCTCGGCGGCCGCGTCGTCTATTCCGTCGACGACCTTGAAACCTGGGCCGACCGTGGCGCCGTCACCTCGACCTCCGACCCGCGCGGTTCGGTCCTTCCTGCCAAACGCCAGACGCCATCGACGGGCCAGCCCGTCGGTCGCTTCGCACGCTGATCGCGCCCGGTCCGTTCATGGCGGTGCGGCGTCGTCACCCATCGGAGCGCGGACAGCTCGACCTGTTTCGGGCGCTCCCTGGCGACTTCGCGCCAAGAGACGCGCAGGATCTCATGACCTATCCCTTCTTCTCTCTTTCCAAATCCCATCGCACCGCGCCGATCGACTTCGCCGCCGGCGACGTCGCGATCCGCGTGGAAGCGGTGCCCGATCATGGCATGGCGACCATTTGGGACGCCGACATCCTGATCTGGGCGGCGAGCCAGATCGTCGAGGCGCGTGACGCCGGGCTGCGCACATCGCGCCTGATGGCCGCCACTCCCTACGAGATTCTCACCTATGTCGGTCGCGGCACCAGCTTGCGCGACTACCAACGGCTCAAGGCCGCGCTCGACCGCCTGCAGTCGACCACCGTTTCCACCTCGATCCGACAACCGGCCGAAGGACGCCGCCATCGCTTCTCATGGATCAATGAGTGGCAGGAGCGCACCGACGGTAACGGCCGCCCCGACGGGATCGAACTGATCGTCCCCGACTGGTTCTACAAGGCCGTGCTCGATGACGCGCTCGTCCTGACCATCGACCGCACCTATTTCGATCTGACCGGCGGCCTCGACCGTTGGCTCTATCGCCTGGTGCGCAAGCACGGCGGCCGCCAGCGGGCGGGGTGGCGTTTCGATCTGCGTCATCTTCACCAGAAGTCGGGCAGCCTCTCGCCGTTCAAGCGCTTCGCCTTCGAACTGCGCGATATCGTCCGCCGCCAGCCGCTCCCCGGCTACGCCCTCTTTCTGGAGGTGGAGATTGGCGGCCGCGTTCTGCTCGCCTTCGAGCCGCACCCACCTTGTGGAAAACCTGTGGACGGGCTCGTGCTATCGGGAACCCGCACTATCGTGCCATCGGGAACCCTTGGCTCGTGCTATCAGGAACCCAAACAGGGTCTAACACACAGAAAGCAAAGCCGAAATCGGCCCCTTAACTTAGAGTCTAACCAAGAATCTAACTCTGAAGAGCGCACGTGCGATGTGGAAAACCTCATCCGTGCGACGGCGCGCAACCTCAGCGCGGCTTCTTCCGGTCGCAGAGCCGCTGACCCGAAAAGCGCGCAGACGAAGCTGTTCGACGATCGATCCCAAGCCGGTCAGCGTCCTTTCCGAGACCGCTCGGGAGGGGTGCGATGATCGTCGCGTTCCTCAATCAGAAGGGCGGCGTCGGGAAGACGACGCTCGCCCTCAACCTCGCTGGTGAACTGGCCAGCCGCGGAAAGCGCGTCACGGTTATCGACGCTGACCCGCAGGGGTCAGCGCTCGACTGGTCGCAGCAACGTAGTCGCGAAGGCCTTCCGCGCCTCTTCGGCGTCGTCGGCCTGGCGCGCGACACGCTGCACCGGGAGGCGCCCGAGCTGGCGCGCGATGTCGATCATGTGGTGATCGACGGTCCGCCCCGCGTCGCCGCGCTGATGCGCTCGGCTTTGCTCGCCGCCGATCTCGTCCTGATCCCGGTGCAGCCGTCGCCGCTCGACGGATGGGCGTCGGCCGAAATGCTCGCGCTCCTCGCGGAAGCTCGCATCTACCGGCCTGATCTTCTGGCGCGCTTCGTTCTCAACCGCTGCGGCGCCCGCACAGTCCTGGCGCGTGAGACCGCCGAGATGCTGGCCGATCACGACCCGCCCGTGCTCGCCACAACCATCGGACAGCGCATCGCCTTCGCTTCGGCCGCGCAGACCGGCCGCCTCGTCTGCGAGCTGGACGAGGCGGCGACGGCGGCCCGCGAGGTCGCGGCGCTCGTGAACGAAATCAGCCGCCTTCGCGCAGGGAGGGCGGGCACATGAGCGAGCGCCCATCGCGACGCGGCTTCGCCAAGCGCCCCGCCGACGCTGAGCAATGGATCAAGGCGGCTGACACGCCGCCACGCGATGCCGCCGCTTCCAGCTTCACCGCGCGGCTGACCATCGACATCACGCCGGATCTGCGCGGCCGCATCAAGATCATCGCCTTCCAGCGCGGTGTCACCGTCGCCGACATGCTGCGCGCGCTGCTCGAGCGCGAATTTCCTCCAACCGATGGAGCCCCCTCATGACCGGCACTGCGGCCCCCCGCGTGCGCGGCGGTCCGATGCCGCCTGCACAGCCCCACGAAGACATGACCCATGTCGAACTGACGTGGGTGGAGAAGAAGATCGAATACTGGATCAGGTTCGGTCGCCAAGCCCACGAACAGATTCTCGACCGCCGTCGGCGTGTCGTCGGCTTCCAGCCGAACGCCGTCTTCGCCTTCGTCCGCTGGGCCGCCAACGACTACGGCACCATCATTTCGCGCATCGACATTCTGCGCGCGATCGTGCCGGGTCAGTCCTATCAGACGGTTCCCTTCGTGCGCCCCGGCGGCGAAATCCTGCTGAAGGTTGAGGGCTGGCCGAAAGTCGAGGACGTGCTTCGGCACATCGACGCCATCGAAGCGCTCGGCGTCGATGCCTGCGACGTCGCGCCGGACCATTGGCGTCACGTCGCTCATCGGGCACAGGCCGGTCACGCACCGCGTCCATACACGGCCGAGCGCCATCTGGCGTGGCTCAAGCGGCGGGAAATCCAAGGATGACCCGTTCCGGCTATGTCAAAGCCACGGCTATCGCCACGCTCGGCGTGGCGCTCGCCATCGCCGTGCCGACATCCACCAAGCTGGTCTGGAACGTCACGCCCAGCGTCCCGATCGGACTCTACAGCATCGCGCCTTCCCATCGGCTCGAAGTCACCGATCTGGTCGCCGTCCTGCCACCCGAACCGCTGGCCGGTTTCATGGTCCGGCGCGGCTATATCGGTCCCGATTTGCCGCTGCTGAAGCGCGTGATGGCGCTGCCGGGACAGCGCGTCTGTCGCACCGGCATGGCGATCACCGTCGATAACGTGCCGCTCGGCGATGCCCGCGATCGCGACCGCATCGGTCGCGAACTGCCGATCTGGCAAGGCTGCCGACGGCTCGTCGCCGGTGAAGTCTTCCTCATGAATCCGGACGCGGCTGACAGCCTCGACGGGCGCTACTTCGGTCCGCTTGCCGACACCGCTGTGATCGGCCGCGCGACGCCCGTCTGGACCGACGAAGACGGCGACGGCCGCTTCGTCTGGCGCGCACCGACGCGCTGATTGCTTCCATTTTTCCACCCGCAACCAAGGAGACTTCCCATGCAAATCGGTATGTTCACTCGCGAAGCAAACGGCTTCACCGGGCAGATTCACACGCTGACGCTCGCCTGCGATCTCGCCATCATCCCGGCCGAACCCTCCGAGACGGAGAACGCGCCGGACTACCGCGTTCACCAGGGCAGTGACGAAGGTCCAGAAGTCGGCGCGGGCTGGATGCGCACCGGCGAACGCGCCGGCGAGTACGTCGCGCTAGTCATAGACGATCCCGCTTTTCCGCATCCGATCCGCGCCAATCTCTTCCGTGACGACGACGCCGGTTCGGCTTGGTCCCTGCATTGGAGCCGTCCGTCCAAGCGCGACGCAAAGGACTGACGCCATGCAGCGCGCCGTCCTTCTTCTCCTTTCCGGCCTGGTCCTGACAGCGAACGCGGCGTTGCCCGTTCGCGCGCAGACCTCGACACCGGCGCGCACGGCATCCGTCGATCCGCACGCCGGTTACGTCGCCGAAGCCTCGCAGCGCTTCGGCATTCCCGAAGCGTGGATCATCGCCGTCAAGCGCGCCGAAAGCGCCGGCGACGTGCGCGCGATCTCTTCGGCCGGTGCCATGGGCCTGATGCAGGTGATGCCCGACACATGGGCAGGGCTTCGCGTGCGCTATCGGCTCGGTCGCAATCCTTACGACCCACGCGACAACATCCTCGCGGGGACGGCCTATCTGCGCGAGATGTACGATCGCTATGGCACGATCCCCGCCATGCTCGCGGCCTACAATGCAGGACCCGGCCGCTACGACGAGCACCTCGCGACAGGGCGTGCGCTACCCGCCGAAACCCGCGCCTATGTCGCTCTTCTCGCCCCTCAGCTCGGCTCCGCAGCGCTGTCGAGAGGCGCGCCCGCTGCCGCACCTCCGCCGCCCGATTGGCGCGAGGCCCCACTGTTCGTCACGCGATCCGCCGACGCTCGTTCTGCCGTCGGGACACCATTCGGCGGCCGCTCACTCGACAGCCGCTCGTCCCTTCCGGCTGCACCGGATGGCGACGGAGGACCGCAGGCAACGCCCATCGTTCTTGCCCGCGATGATACCGGAGACCCGCAATGATGGCGCGGCTTCGCATTCGCACCGGATCGGGCTCCAGCGTGTCATGGAGGGCGCGAAGGAGGGAGACAGGCACAACAACCGCACGATGGCAGGATAAAACGGCGCACCGTGCGCTTCGGTCGGTTGGTTGTTTTTGCTGCATTTTTAGACGCGTTGCGCGCCGTGCCGGGGTTACGCGCACCGTGCGCCGAACCCGCAATCCATTGGGCTTGCGCGAATTTTCGCACCGTGCGGGGCTGCGCCATGGCCGATGAAAACGAATTCCGTGTCCGGCCTGGCCGCATTCGCTCGACCCGCGCGCAGTCGGTTCGCCCCTTCATCGCCCAGGCGCTCGCGGCCGCGAAGAAGGCCGGCGGCGGCGTGTCGCGTTCAGGCCGCGTCGTCTCCGGCAACCGCTCGCGGTTCGGACGCGGCCAGCGCGCCTCTATCCAGGCCAACAGGCTCATCACCGCCCGCACGCGCGGCGCCGTCATCAAGGCCCGCGTCGTGCGGCACTCAGCGCGATCGGCGCCGCTTGGCACCCACCTCGACTATCTGCGCCGCGACGGCGTGACCCGTGACGGAGAGAAGGCGCGGCTTTTCGGGCCGGGTGATGGCGAGGCGGACGGCCGCGCCTTCGCCGAGCGTTGCGAGGACGACCGGCATCATTTCCGTTTCATCGTCTCGCCGGACGACGCGCTGGAGATGTCGGATCTTCGATCCTTCACCAGCGACCTAGTCGGC
The DNA here is from genome assembly GCF_002075885.1 of Manganibacter manganicus. Taxonomy (GTDB): domain Bacteria; phylum Pseudomonadota; class Alphaproteobacteria; order Rhizobiales; family Rhizobiaceae; genus Mesorhizobium; species Mesorhizobium manganicum. The sequence continues at coordinate 80,639 of NZ_MDET01000015.1, read as the reverse complement.
CAGATGGAAAAGGATCTCGGCACGCGGCTCGACTGGGTCGCCGTCGACCACTGGAATACCGAGCATCCTCACGTCCACCTGATCGTGCGCGGCGTCCGTGACGACGGCCAGGACCTCGTCATCTCCCGCGACTACATCAAGGAGGGCATGCGCGACCGGGCGCGCGAACTCATCACCCAGGAGCTGGGGCCGCGCACCGATCTGGATATCCGCCGCACGCTCGAACGGCAGATCGAGACCGAGCGCTGGACGCAGCTCGACCGGCAGCTTGTCCGCGACGCGGGCAAGACCGGCATCACCGATCTCGCGCCACGTGCTGATCAGACGCCAGACGAATTCCACGCGCTGAAGGTCGGTCGGCTGCGCACTCTCGAAGTCCTCGGCGTCGCGGGACAGGTCGGCCATTCGCAATGGTTCATCAAGCCCGAGGCCGAGTCGGTCCTGCGCGAACTCGGCGAGCGTGGCGACATCATCAAGCGCATGCACCGCGCCCTGACCGAGCGCGGCATCGAGCGCGGCTCGGCCGACTATATCATCGCCGCTGAAAGCCTCGACGTGCCTATCATCGGTCGCCTGGTTGAGCGCGGGCTGGATGATGAGCTGAAGGGTACGGCCTATGCCGTGGTCGACGGGGTCGACGGGCGAACTCACCACATCAAGCTGCCCCATCTCGACGCCGCCGGCGACAGCGCTCCGGGTTCGATCGTCGAGTTGCGCAAATTCGAGGACGCGCAGGGCGAACGCCGCGTCGCGATCGCCGTGCGTTCCGATCTCGACCTCACCTCCCAGGTCACGGCGTCCGGCAGCACCTGGCTGGACCGGCAGGCCATCGCTCGCGAGCCGGCCTCGCTTTCCGATGGCGGCTTCGGCGCTGAGGTCCGCGACGCGCTCGACCGGCGCGCCGATCATCTGGTCGGGCAAGGGCTGGCTGAACGCCAGGGCAGGCGGATCGTCTTCGCCCGGAACCTGATCGAAACCCTGCGCCGCCGCGAACTCGACACGGTCGCTACCAAGCTCGCGGCCGAGACGGGATTGCCGCACAAGCCGGCCTCGAATGGCGAGTTCATCGCCGGCGCTTATCGCCAGCGCCTCACGCTCGCCTCCGGCCGCTTCGCCATGATTGACGACGGCCTCGGCTTCCACCTCGTGCCCTGGAGCCCTTCGCTCGAGAAGCAGCTTGGCCGTCATGTCTCGGGGGTCGCCCGCAATGATGGCGGCGTCGATTGGAGCTTCGGCCGCAAGCGGGGGCTCGGCCTCTAGCCGGATCGAGGAGAAAGACCGTCGGGCGAAACCGTCCTATGTGCGCGCCACAGTTTTCGGCTGTACTTCGCCTACATCTTTCCTGTTGCTTGTCCCGCGTCCGGCTACTCTCTGAATGGCTCCATCTCATTCGTCGATTGGAGCCAGCGTGCGTGGAGGCCAGGTCCTTTGGGGTCAGATTGCTGTCGTCTTCACCATCATCGTGGTGACGACCTGGACGGCGACGCAATGGACGGCCTGGCGCCTCGGCTTTCAGGGGCAACTCGGCGAACCCTGGTTCGAGCTGGCGGGCTGGCCGATCTACTACCCGCCCTCGCTCTTTTGGTGGTGGTACTTCTACGACGCCTATGCGCCGGAGGTGTTCGCCACAGGCGGGATCATCGCCGCATCGGGCGGTTTCATCGCCATCGCTGTCGCCATCGCCATGTCCGTCCGCCGGTCCCGCGAGGCGAAGAATGTCGCGACCTACGGTTCCGCCCGTTGGGCCGAGAAAGCCGAGGTAAAGGCCGCCGGATTGCTTGCACCGGACGGCGTCGTGCTCGGCCGCTACGATCACGAGTATCTGCGGCACGATGGACCCGAGCATGTGCTGTGCTTTGCGCCGACGCGATCCGGCAAGGGCGTCGGCCTTGTCGTGCCCTCGCTTCTGACCTGGCCGGGATCAGCGATCGTCCATGACATCAAGGGAGAAAATTGGCAGCTCACCGGTGGCTTCCGTGCTAGGCACGGCCGCGTATTGCTGTTCGATCCGACCAATCCGAAGTCGTCGGCCTACAATCCCTTGCTCGAGGTGCGCCGCGGCGAGTGGGAGGTCCGCGACGTGCAAAATATCGCCGACATCCTGGTCGATCCGGAAGGCTCGCTGGAGAAGCGGAACCACTGGGAGAAGACCAGCCACGCGCTGCTGGTCGGCGCCATCCTGCATGTCCTCTACGCCGAGGATGACAAAACGCTCGCCGGCGTCGCCGCCTTCCTCTCCGATCCGCGTCGGCCGATCGAATCGACTCTCGCCGCCATGATGAAGACCGCTCATCTCGGCGAGGCGGGACCCCATCCCGTGATCGCCAGCGCGGCGCGCGAGCTGCTGAACAAGTCGGACAACGAGCGCTCCGGCGTGCTGTCCACCGCCATGTCCTTTCTCGGCCTCTATCGTGATCCGGTCGTGGCCGAGGTGACGCGGCGCTGTGACTGGCGCATCACCGACATGGTGGAGGGCAAGCGGCCGACCACCCTTTACCTCGTCGTGCCGCCCTCCGACATAAACCGGACCAAGCCCCTGATCCGGCTGATCCTCAATCAGGTCGGCCGGCGCCTGACCGAGGATCTGCAGGCCAAGGCCGGGCGGCACCGGCTGTTGCTGATGCTCGATGAGTTTCCGGCTCTGGGCCGCCTCGACTTCTTCGAGTCGGCGCTGGCCTTCATGGCGGGGTACGGTCTCAAAAGCTTCCTCATCGCCCAATCGCTCAACCAGATCGAGAAGGCCTACGGCCCGAACAATTCAATCCTCGATAACTGCCATGTGCGCGTCAGCTTCGCCACGAACGACGAGCGCACCGCCAAGCGCGTCTCCGACGCTCTGGGGACCGCCACCGAAATGAAGGCCATGAAGAACTATGCAGGGCACCGGCTCTCGCCATGGCTTGGCCATCTGATGGTGTCGCGTTCGGAAACCGCCCGCCAGTTGATGACCCCTGGAGAAATCATGCAACTCCCGCCCACCGACGAAATCGTCATGGTCGCAGGGACGCCGCCGATCCGCGCGAAGAAGGCCCGTTACTATGAGGACAGCCGCTTCAAGGAGCGCATTCTTGCGCCGCCGGTGCTGGCCAAACCGGCACAGGGGCGCGCGGACGACTGGAGCAGCCTGCCGGTTCCGACGCGCCCCGAGGGGATCGACGCGACGGCGGCTTCCACATCGTCCGATGAAGACCCGACCGAATCCGAGCGCCGCCATCAGCCCGAGCTCAATCGCACGGCTCCCCAGGAGAAGAAGGCTCCGATCGAGAACGAATTCGAGTTCGATCTTCCGGAGGAGCCTGATGAAGAAGCGATGCAGAACCGCCGCATGACCCGCCTGATGCAAGGTGTCGCCCGTCAGGTCTCCCTCGACCCCAATGACGGCATGGAGCTGTAGGCCCATGGCCGGACGAACGAAGAAGGTGAAGATCTCGGTCTACCTCGACCCCGATGTCATGACGATGCTCGGCAATTATGCCGCGCGCCGGGACCAGTCGCAGTCGATGATCGCCGAGGCCGCGATCGCGTCCTTTCTGTCACCGGATGATGCCGAGCGGCGTGAGGCCGTCGTTGCGAAGCGCCTCGATCAGCTCGACCGCCGACTGACGCGCATGGAGCGCGACGTCGGAATCTCGGTGGAAACTTTGGCTGTGTTCATCAAGTTCTGGTTGGCGACAACACCGGCGCTTCCCGAGCCCGCCGCCCAAGCGGCGCGCGCCAAGGCTGGAGAGCGCTACGAGGCGTTCATCATCGCACTGGGTCGACGGCTGGCGAGCGGACCAAAGCTCAGGCAGGAAGTCTCGGACGACGTACCAGCGTCTGAGTAAGTAATGTTGGAAGCGCCTCATATCCGATATCATCGGCGCGACGCGTTACCATCATCGAGCGGCGCAAGGCGCAAGGAGACCGTCGACGCGAATTCGGCCGAGTCGTTCTTCGTAGTCTCCGCTTTCGTCGCAAGCATTCTAGCGAGCATTCTTGCAGGCGCACCGCCGTTCTCCTGTATTTGCACGCTGCGCTACTACTACGCCCGAATATTGTTGAAGGAGCCCGATTTCGGGCCCTTTTAATCATCCCCGTCCGGGGACCGTCTGAATTGTTCCCAGCCAGAGCGGGGACAAGATGGCGGCGATACATGACAATACAGAAGGGCGCACACGCAGTTCGCGCATGCTGCGTACAGCCCTCGGCGCCGCCATCACGCGGTTCCTGGATGACCCATCCATCATCGAAGTGATGCTAAATCCGGACGGCCGCGTCTGGGTTGATCGCCTCTCCGAAGGTCTTGCCGACACCGGCGAAACGCTCTCTCCCGCCGATGGCGAACGTATCGTCCGCCTCGTCGCGCACCATGTCGGCGTCGAAGTCCATCCCCGCGCTCCGCGCGTCTCGGCCGAGCTGCCGGAAACAGGGGAGCGGTTCGAGGGCCTGTTGCCCCCCGTCGTGGCTGCGCCGGCCTTCGCCATCCGCAAGCCGGCCGTCGCGGTGTTCGCCCTCGAAGACTACGTGGCCGCCGGCATCATGACCGCCACCCAGGCTGTGACGCTGCGCGAGGCCGTCATATCCCGCGCCAACATCCTCGTCGCGGGCGGCACCAGCACTGGCAAGACCACGCTGACCAACGCGCTGCTCGCCGAGGTGGCCAAGGGCGCGGATCGCGTCGTCATCATCGAGGACACGCGCGAGCTGCAATGCGCCGCGCCCAACCTTGTCGCGATGCGGACGAAGGATGGCGTCGCCACGCTTTCCGATCTGGTCCGATCCAGCCTGCGCCTGCGCCCCGACCGCATCCCGATCGGCGAGGTGCGCGGGTCCGAGGCCCTCGATCTCCTCAAGGCCTGGGGCACCGGCCACCCCGGGGGCATCGGCACCATACATGCCGGCACGGGCATCGGCGCGCTGCGCCGCCTCGAGCAGCTCATCCAGGAAGCCGTCGTCACCGTCCCACGCGCCCTGATCGCCGAGACGATCGACCTTGTCGCCGTCCTCTCCGGCCGCGGTTCCGCGCGCCGGCTCGCCGAACTCGCCCGCGTCGAAGGCCTCGGCCCCGACGGCGACTACCGCATCACCCCTGCCACCTCAACCACAGGAGACAACACATGATCCGCACCTTCGCGCGCGGCTGCCACACCATGGCGACCGCCGCTGCCGCTGTTTCCATCAGCGTGCTTTTCACCCAGGCCGCTCACGCCTCCGGCTCCTCGATGCCGTGGGAAGCGCCGCTGCAATCCATCCTCCAATCGATCGAGGGGCCGGTGGCGAAGATCATCGCCGTGATCATCATCATCGTCACCGGTCTGACGCTGGCATTCGGCGACACCTCAGGCGGATTCCGCCGACTGATCCAGATCGTCTTCGGCCTGTCGATCGCGTTCGCGGCGTCGAGCTTCTTCCTGTCCTTCTTCTCGTTCGGCGGCGGGGCGGTGATCTGATGACCGCTGGCCTCGAACAGCTCGCTGAGGTGCCGGGCTTCACGGTTCCGGTCCACAGGGCGCTGACTGAGCACATCATGCTCGGCGGCGCTCCGCGTTCGATCGCGATCATGAACGGCACGCTGGCCGGGGCTGTAGGCCTCGGCTTGCGCCTCTGGCTCGTCGGCCTCGCTATCTGGGCGATCGGCCACTTCGCGGCGGTCTGGGCGGCCAAGCGCGACCCGCTCTTCGTCGAGGTGGGACGCAGGCACCTGCGCATCCCCGGTCATCTGTCCGTCTGACGGAGTCATCGCCATGATGAACCTCGCCGAATACCGCCGCACCGGCACACGCCTTGCCGACTATCTGCCCTGGGTGGCCCTCGTCGAAGAGGGCGTCGTCCTCAACAAGGACGGTTCGTTCCAACGCACCGCACGCTTCCGCGGACCTGATCTCGATTCTGCCGTCGCCGCCGAGCTGGTGGCCGTCGCCGGCCGCCTCAACAACGCCTTTCGTCGCCTTGGTTCCGGCTGGGCGATCTTCGTGGAGGCGCAACGCTACGAGGCCTCCCACTATCCATCGGATTTCTTTCCGGACGCGGCGTCCGCGCTGCTCGACGCCGAACGCAAGGCCGATTTCGAAGAAGCGGGTAGCCATTTCGTATCGAGCTACTTCCTCACGATTGCCTATCTGCCACCGGCCGAGGACGCAGCACGCACCGAAGCCTGGCTTTACGAGGGGCGCGAGCACAGCGGCGTCGATCCGCATGAAGTTCTCAAGACTTTCATGGACCGCACCGATCGCGTCGTGGGGCTGCTTGACGGCTTCATGCCCGAATGCGCGTGGCTCGATAGTGCGGAGACGCTGACCTACCTGCATTCAACGGTCTCGACGAAGCGACATCGCGTCCGTGTCCCCGAAACCCCGATCTACCTCGACGCGCTGCTCGCCGATCAATCCCTGACCGGCGGGCTCGAACCACGCCTCGGCGTGTCTCACCTTCGCGTCCTGACCATCGTGGGATTTCCGACCGCGACCACGCCCGGCATTCTCGATGATCTCAATCGGCTCGCCTTTCCTTATCGCTGGTCGACCCGCGCGATCCTGCTCGACAAGACCGACGCCACCAAGCTGCTGACCAAGATCCGCCGGCAGTGGTTCGCCAAGCGCAAGTCGATCGCGGCGATCCTCAAGGAGGTCATGACCAACGAAGCCTCCGCGCTCGTTGATACCGATGCCGCCAACAAGGCGGCGGACGCCGATCTGGCCCTGCAGGAGCTGGGCGCCGACTTCGCCGGTCAGACCTATGTGACCGCGACCATCACCGTCTGGGACGACGATCCGCGCCTCGCCAGCGAAAAGCTGCGGCTCGTGGAGAAGGTCATCCAGGGCCGCGACTTCACCTGCATGACCGAAACCATCAACGCCGTCGATGCCTGGCTCGGTACACTGCCAGGCCATGTCTACGCCAATGTGCGTCAGCCTCCGATATCGACGCTCAATCTCGCTCACATCATTCCGCTCTCGGCGGTGTGGGCGGGACCGGAACGGGACGAGCATTTTGCAGGGCCCCCACTGCTCTTCGGCAAGACCGAAGGCTCGACCCCGTTCCGGCTTGCCCTTCATGTCGGCGATGTCGGCCACACCCTTGTCGTCGGCCCCACCGGCGCGGGCAAGTCCGTCCTGCTCGCCATCATGGCCTTGCAGTTCCGCCGCTACGCCGGCTCCCAGGTCTTCGCCTTCGACTTCGGCGGCTCCATCCGGAGCGCCGCCCTCGCGATGGGCGGTGACTGGCACGATCTGGGCGGCAACCTGTCCGAAGGCCTCGACTCCTCGGTCTCGCTGCAGCCGCTTTCCCGCGTTCACGACACGCCCGAACGCGCCTGGGCTGCCGACTGGCTTGTCTCCATCCTGACCCGCGAGGGTGTGCCGATCACACCCGACGTCAAGGAGCACATCTGGTCGGCGCTGACCTCGCTCGCGTCGGCTCCTGTTGAGGAACGGACGATCACCGGCCTCACGGTCCTTTTGCAGTCCAACGACCTGAAGCAGGCGCTGCGACCTTACTGCGTCGGCGGTCCCTACGGCCGATTGCTGGACGCCGAATTCGAGCAGCTCGGCTCGGCCTCGGTGCAGGCCTTCGAGATCGAGGGCTTGGTCGGGACTGGGGCGGCACCGGCCGTCCTGTCCTATCTCTTCCATCGTATCGGAGACCGCCTCGACGGCTCGCCGACCATGCTCATCATCGACGAGGGCTGGCTGGCGCTTGATGACGACGCCTTCGCTGGCCAGCTCCGCGAATGGCTGAAGACGCTGCGCAAGAAGAACGCCAGCGTCATCTTCGCCACGCAGTCGCTGTCGGACATCGACAACAGCGGTATCGCGCCAGCGATCATCGAGAGCTGTCCGACACGGCTGCTGTTACCGAACGAGCGCGCGATCGAACCGCAGATCACGGCGATCTACCGCCGCTTTGGCTTGAATGACAGACAGATTGAGATCTTGGCCAGGGCGACGCCCAAGCGCGACTACTACTGCCAGAGCCGCAGGGGAAACCGCCTCTTCGAGTTGGGCCTTTCCGAAGTCGGCCTCGCGCTCGCGGCCGCTTCTTCCAAGACCGATCAGGCGCTGATCGCCCGCACCGTCGCCGAGCACGGCCGCGACGGCTTCCTTGCCGCCTGGCTGCGCCTGCGCGGCGCCGAATGGGCTGCAGACCTCATCCCCGATCTCACCAACCTCATCCCCCAGCAGCCCGAGAAGGAGGCTTGACTATGAAGACCTATCGTTCCCCCCGGCGCGCGCTCATGCTCGCGGCGACCATGCTGGCGACGCCGCTCGCGGTCTCGCCAATACTCTCGACTCCGGCTGCCGCGCAGTGGGTGGTCTATGACCCCACCAACTACGCCCAGAATGTCCTGACGGCAGCGCGTTCGCTCGAGCAGATCAACAATCAGATTCGTTCGCTCCAGAACGAAGCGCAGGGCCTCATCAACCAGGCGCGCAATCTCGCCAGCCTGCCGTATTCGTCGCTCCAGCAACTCCAGCAAAACGTCCAGCGCACGCAGCAGCTCCTGCGGCAGGCACAGAACATCGCCTACGACGTCCAGAACATCGACCAGATGTTTCAGCAGCAATACGGGAAGGCCTCGCTCACCGCGTCCGACACCGAACTCGTCAATGGCGCGCGCTCACGTTGGCAGAATACGGTGGGTGGACTTCAGGACGCCATGCGCGTGCAGGCAGGCGTGGTTGCCAATATCGACACCAACCGCGCGCAGATGTCGGCGTTGGTCGATCAGAGCCAAGGCGCGACCGGCGCGCTGCAGGCGACGCAAGCAGGCAACCAGCTTCTCGCGCTCCTCGCCCAGCAGCTCGCCGATCTCACCGCGGTCGCCGCCGCCAACGGCCGCGCCCAAGCCCTCACCGAGGCCGAACGCGCGGCGGCGGCGGAGCAGGGACGTGAACAGCGTCGGCGGTTCCTGACGCCCGGCTCCGGCTACCAGCCGGGCAACGCCCGGATGTTCGGCAACAGCAACTGAGGACTCCCCATGGACGGCAAGATGCTGGCCCGGTTGGGCGCCGTCGTCTTCGTCGCCGTCGCCATCACGACGACGGCGATCGAGATGACCAGGAAGGAGCGCACGCCGGAGCCCGATCCGGTGCGCCTCCTCGAACCTGTGCGTGATCCCCTTCGCGACGGCCAACGTCGATGCCAGCAGCTCGGTCAGGCCGCGGCCAGCGATCCCGACTGCATGCGCGTCTGGGCCGAAACCCGCGATCGTTTCCTCGGCCGACCGGCAACTCCTGCCTCTCCGCCAGCAGAAGGACGCTGAACCATGGGCGGCGCAGGCGTCATCGACAATTTCCTCGAGGTCTTCACCTCCTACATCAACAGCGGCTTCGGACTGCTCGGCGGCGAAGTGGCGTTTATCGCCACCACCCTGATCGTCATTGATGTCACGCTCGCGGCGCTGTTCTGGAGCTGGAGCGCCGACGACGACATCATCGCGCGACTGGTCAAGAAGACGCTGTTCGTCGGGATCTTCGCTTACCTCATCGGCAACTGGAACAATCTCGCCAAGATCATCTTCGACTCCTTCGCCGGGCTCGGCCTCAAAGCCTCCGGCACCGGCTTCACCGCGCAGGATCTCATGCGGCCCGGCAAGGTCGCTCAGACCGGTCTCGATGCGGCGCGGCCGCTCCTGGAATCCATCTCCGACCTGATGGGTTGGATCAGCTTTTTCGAGAACTTCATCCAGATCGCTTGCCTGCTCTTCGCCTGGGCGCTGGTCATCCTCGCCTTCTTCATCCTCGCCATCCAGCTCTTCGTCACCTTGATCGAATTCAAGCTGACGACGCTCGCTGGTTTCGTCCTCATTCCCTTTGGTCTCTTTGGCAAGACCGCATTCATGGCTGAACGCGTTCTCGGCAACGTCGTATCGAGCGGCATCAAGGTTCTCGTTCTCGCCGTCATCGTCGGCATTGGATCGACTCTGTTCAGCCGCTTTACCGCAGGTTTCGGCGGCGCAACGCCGACCATCGACGACGCCATGGCCGTCGTCCTCGCGGCCCTGTCCCTTCTCGGCCTTGGCATCTTCGGCCCAGGGATCGCGGCTGGCCTCGTCAGCGGAGGACCTCAGCTCGGCGCCGGCGCTGCCGTTGGAACAGGCCTTGCCGTCGGAGGCGCGGCGCTCGCCGCCGGAGGCGCCGCTGGTCTTGCCGTGAAGGGAGGCGCGGCCGCCATGTCGGGCGGGGCCGCCGCGATGCGTGGCGGCGCATCGGCCGCCGGTGGCGCCGCCGCCGCCTACAGCCTCGGCTCGCTCGGTCAGTCTGGCGCCGCAGGAGTCGCCTCGGGCCTCGGCGGTGTCGCCCGCGCCGCTGGCGCTGCAACGGTCTCGCCGTTGAAGCGTGCGACCTCGCGTGCGGCCGAAAGCATGAAGTCCAGCTTCTCGGACGGCGCGAAGGCAGGCTTCGGCGCCACCGGCGGCACATCGACGATGGGCACCATCGGCGGCTCCGCCGATGCGTCCGGTTCCTCTCCCGCCTCGGCGTCTCGAGACGGCCCGCCTGATTGGGCCAAGCGCATGCAGCGCCATCGCTCTCTCGGACACGGCGCCACCCTCGCAGCACATGCCGTTCGCTCAGGCGACAGCCACGGCGGGGGCTCCTCGATCAATCTTTCTGAAAGTGACCGCTCATGAGCGTTTTCAAGCGACCCGCCGCCCACTATGGCAAGACACCCGAACCCGTCACGCCCTATCAGAAGGCCGCGCAAGTCTGGGACGAGCGCATCGGCTCGGCCCGTGTCCAGGCCAAGAACTGGCGCCATATGGCCTTCGGGTCATTGATCCTCTCGGCCGGCTTTGCCGCCGCATTGGTTTGGCAGTCCGCACGCGGAACGGTCGTGCCTTGGGTTGTTCAGGTCGACCGCCTGGGCCAGGCCCAATCCGTCGCTCCCGCGACTGCCGACTATCGCCCTACCGATCCCCAGATCGCCTGGCATCTTGGTCGCTTCATCGAACAGGTCCGCTCCATTCCGGCCGACGCGATCATCGTCCGGCAGAATTGGCTGCGAGCCTATGAATGGACGACCGATCGCGGCGCGGCGGCTCTCAACGACTACGCCCGCGCCAACGACCCCTTCACCAAAGTCGGCCGCCGCCAGGTCGCCGTCGAGGTCTCCAGCGTCATCCGCGCCTCTCCGGACTCGTTCCGCGTCGCTTGGACGGAAAGACACTACGAGAATGGCCAGCTTGCCGTGACCGAACGCTGGACCGCGATCCTGACCATTGTGATCCAGACGCCGCGCGACGCGGACCGTCTGCGCGCCAATCCTCTGGGGATTTACGTCAATGCAATTTCCTGGTCGCGGGAGATGACGCCATGAACCCGTCTTTCCGCAGGTCCGCGTTTCCTGTTTTCCGTAAATCCGCCTTTGCGGCTGCCCTGCTGTCCGCAACCGTCCTCGCCGGTTGCGCCACCGCGCCGAAACCGCCGCAGATCAGCTACGACAGCACTGTTCCACCACTTCCGTCGGTCCCGGCAGTCATCACGGATCAGCGGCCACGTCCGCTGCATACGCCTCCGGCCTGGACCCCGGCCAGGGGCGGCAATTCCGCGAGCACGCCGACCGCGCGCGTCGAGAACGCCAACGCCGCCGCGCGTGTCGAGCCGCGGCGAGACGGCTATTACAACTCCATCCAGATCTATCCCTGGAGTGAAGGGGCCCTCTATCAGGTCTATGCCGCGCCCGGGCAGATCACGAACATCGCGCTTGAGCCGGGCGAAAACCTGACCGGAGCAGGTCCGATCGCCGCCGGTGACACGGCCAGGTGGATTATCGGCGACACCGAAAGCGGCTCGGGCGTGACCCGCCGCGTCCATGTGCTCGTGAAGCCGACCAGGACCGACATCACGACCAATCTCGTCATCACGACCGATCGGCGCGTCTACATGATCGAACTGCGCGCGGGCACGAACCCCTATATGCCCGCCGTGGCATGGGCCTATCCCGAGCCCCCAGCCAGCCAACGCGCCAACGTCCCGGCGAGGCCCGTCGTTCCTGCCGCGACTGCGCGCAACTATCGCTATGGCCTGACGGGCGATACGCCCCCATGGCGTCCGGTCTCGGTCTATGACGATGGGCGGCGCGTCTACGTCGAATTCCCGCGCGGCATCGTCCAGGGCGAGATGCCGCCGATCTTCGTCATCGGCTCCGACGGCGAGCCGCAAATCGTCAACAGCCGCATCTACCAGAACATCCTGATCGTCGATCGCATCTTTGGTGCAGCCGAACTGCGTCTCGGAAGCGGCGATCGTCAGCAGACCGTCAGGATCGTCCGTACTGACGGGAGGCCCGCATCATGATCGACAACGACACCAACAACCAACAGCCGGAGAATCTCTCGGCGACGCCGGCCGAGTCCGGCGCGCCTATGCGCTTGCGTGCCGAGCCGCCCCGCGTCACACGCCTGTCCCGCAAGGTTCTGGCGACCGCGAGCGTCGTCGTCAGCATCGGCATTGGCGGCGCGCTCATCTACGCCCTTCAAACCAGGGATGGCGGCGGCAACAACGAGGAACTCTATTCGACTGAGAACCGTTCGACGGCCGATGGTCTGGCCGGGCTGCCCCGCGACTATACCGGCCCTGTTCTCGGGCCGGCGCTGCCTGGCGACCTCGGACGCCCAATCCTCGACGCGCAGAATCGCGGCCAGTCGGTCGTTCCTCCCACGATGTCCGCACCGCAGGTCGATCCGGAAGAGCAGCGTCGTCTCGCGGAGATCGAGGCGGCTCGCACCAGCCGGGTCTTCTTCCAGAATGGTCCTACCGCGGCTACCGCCCCCGCAGACCTCGGCACACCGGGTCTGCCGGGCCTCGGCGCCGGAGTGCAGCCGGGCGTCGCCACGGCCCAGGATCGTCAACTGGCCTTCCTCAACGCGCCCGTTGACCGGCGCACGGTGGCAGGCGACCGGGTCATGGCGCCGGCATCACCCTATGTCCTTCAAGCTGGCTCGGTTATCTCGGCCGCGCTCATCACAGGCATCCGGTCCGACCTCCCTGGGCAGATCACGGCCCAAGTGACCGAGAATATCTACGATAGCCCGACGGGTCGCATCCTTATCGTGCCGCAGGGCACACGACTCGTCGGCCAGTATGACAACAGCGTTCAATTCGGCCAGAAGCGCGTCCTGCTCGTCTGGAGCCGCCTGATCTTCCCCAATGGACGATCCATCGTGCTCGAACGCCAGCCCGGAGCTGATCCGCAGGGCTATACCGGTCTGCAGGACGGCGTGGACTATCACTGGTGGGATCTCGCCAAGGCCGCCGGCCTCTCGACCTTGCTGGCCGTTGGCGCGGAACTTGCGGTCAGCGACGAAAACCGCCTCATGCGCGCAATTCGCGATGGCGGCCAGGACACCATCCACGAAGCCGGCCAGCAGATCGTCCGTCGACAACTCCAAGTGACGCCGACCTTGACGATCAGGCCGGGATTCCCGGTGCGTGTCATCGTCACCCGCGATCTCGTTCTCGAACCTTATGGAGGCTGATGTGAGTAAGTTGAAGCTAGGTCCGATCGTCGACGAGAAGCCGGTAAAGACAACCGTGGAGCTGCCGGCGACGCTGCACCGCGATCTGGTCGCCTATGCCGATGCGCTGGCCCGTGAAACGGGCCAGCCAATCACCGAACCGACGAAGCTGATCGTACCGATGCTCGAACGCTTCATTGCAACCGATCGGGGCTTTGCGAAGGCACGGCGTTCACATCAATCGGCATCGCCGGAGGCGTGACAGCGTCTGCTTCACGCAGGCCGGACATTGAGCGGGCGAGATCAAGAAGCTGTCCTAGGGCCGGATTGTCGTTCTTCGGAGACCAAACGGCACTAAAGGGTAGAACCTCGCCGACAATCGGCCGATAGGCGAGACCCGGAAAGTGTGCGGCCGTCATTGCCTCACTGACGACCGTCAAACCACGCTTCAAGGCCACGAGCGGCAGGAGGTTTTCCCTGCCGATCTGGTGCACGCTAATCTGAGGATGATAGCCGAACGCGGCGAGGCGCTGTACCAGATAGTCATGGATCTCCTGGCCCGGACCTGCCTCATTGATGATGAAGTTCTCATCTGCCAGGTGCTGCCACTCCAACTCGTCGCGACCCGCCAAGAGGTGATCGACAGGAAGCACAGCGAATACGCGCTCCGACCATAGCGGAAGTGTTTCGCAGTCGCGCCAATTCCGCTCTCCTGTCAGGAACGCGGCGTCCAGCTGCATTCGACGAATTGCTGAGGCTTGATCCGCAGGGTTGTCTTCAATCAGGTCGATCTGAACCTTCGGATGGCAATCGGCATAGAGACCGAGCAGCTCCGCGAGGAAACCCGACGCGATTGACGAGTAGATGCCGATTTTGACCCGACCAAAGTCCGAGCGCTTGATCGAGGCGATTTCCTCGGCGCCATCTTCAAAGTTCCGCAAAATCTGACGTGCACGGCGAAGAAAACGCTGCCCCGCGAAGGTCAAACACACGCCTCCGCTATGGCGAAGAAACAATGGCGTACCCAGCCGATGTTCGAGATCACGGATGCGGCGACTAATCGCGGAGTGTTGAATCCCAGTATCGGCGCTGGCTTTGCGGAAGCTGCCATGCTCCGCGGCCGACACGAAATAACGAAGATGCCGAAGCTCGATGGCACGCGTTCTTTCCACAGCCATCGTTACACACCCGCCCGTTCCCTGTTTTGGGCCGTTGGCACCTGCTGCCCCATAAAGTGAGTTACTAAGCAAACTCGCACGACTCGGCTCGGCAGCGATTGCCAAAGGCCTGATTGGGAGCGCCGCTGCATATCTACTTACCCCCGGTGACTGCTCTTTTGCGTCTCAGCGCCTAAGCAAGTTCCTAATTCGGCATAAGACCATTCGCTGGTTGATTGCGCTGCATTTGAGGTGCCGCCGTTTACGCTTGATGGGAGCCCGACCTTTCCGCTCGCGGAGGTTTTTCACCGACGAGGCGGGCGCGTGCGACCTTGACTTGGGCGGCCAACTCGAAGCGGCGCCCGGCAACGCCGCGATGCAGATATAGGCTGTTGTCCTCGCCCGGCTTCTGACCCGACACCATGAGCATGTTCTGCTCCTGCGTGATCGTCAGCTTGTCCTGTGAGACGCCGGCCACCGCGATGGTGATGCGGTAGTCGTCCTCGCCAAGCCCGGCGATAACATAAGGAGGCCAGTTGTCGATACTCCCGGCGCGCTCGCAGCTTTGAGCGCATTCAACATTCGGTCGTAGCCGATGCTCGACCGGAACAGGGGCGAAAAGCCAAAAATAGTTCTCATAGGAGGCCCTCATACTGGCTGCTCAACTAGAATAGAATAAGCGGCATGCTCCGACTTGGCGCCGCGCAGCATTTTCATGACCCGCTCATCGCGCATCCTACGGGCGACTGCCGCGAGAATCTTCAGATACTCGTTGCTGCCTTCGGGGGCCGACAGAAGCAGAAAGACAACGTCGACCGGAAGGTCGTCCACCGCCTCGAAATCGATCGGTTTCTTCAGCACCATCAGCGCGGCGAATGATGTCCGGAGTCCGGGTACAGGCGCATGCGGCATGGCGACGCCATGGCCGATGCCGGTCGAGCCGAGACGCTCGCGTCCCAGCAAGGCTGTATGGATCGCTTCCTCGGTCAACCCTGTGCGAGCGGCGGCATGCGCCGCCAGCTTTTTGATCAGGACGGCTTTCGTGGAGATGGATAGATCAAGGATCACGTCCTCTGGTGCGATGGCAGATGACAGGTTCATAAGAGTACTCACGTTAAAGTCGCCCGCTTCCAGGCGAGCATGCGCGGTCACTGCTCCTGTTCACGGAGGCGGTAACCGACACCTGTTTCAGTCAGGATGTATTGCGGCTGATCGGGCGTGGCCTCTATCTTCTGCCGCAACTGGCGGACATAGACCCGCAGATATTGGACATCGGTCGAGCCGCCCCACACATGCTTGAGGATGTGCTGGTGCGTGATGACCTTGCCCGCGTGCTGCACGAGGACGCGCAGGATTTCGTATTCCTTGGGTGAGAGCTTCACCTCCTTGTCTGCGACCTTGACGATCCGCTTCACTAGGTCGACCGAGAGATCGCCGACCTGGAATATCGGGCGTTCGCCCTGTTGCTGAAGCTTGTGCCTCAGCGCCACCCGAATGCGCGCCGCCAACTCGCGCATCCCGAATGGTTTGGTGAGATAATCGTCGGCGCCCAGTTCCAGCGCCTTTACAATGCCCGTTTCATCGGTCCGGCTGGAGAGGACGACTATCGGCAGCTCGATAAGTTCGGCACGCCACCTCTCAAGAAGGTCATGTCCTGAGATATCTGGCAGCCCAAGATCGAGCAGGATCAGATCGGGCTTCTCCTCTGTGATGAGCGCGGCGGCTTCCTCGCCATTTACAGCCTCGACCATAGCGTAGCCCTCGGCCGTCAGCCCAACGCGCAGGAGTTTCCTGATCGGCGGCTCGTCATCTACGACGAGAATCTTGACTACTGACGTATTCATATCCTTCCTTCCAAAGTCGATGGCTCCGGTCCGATCGGAAACCGCAACGTGAAAATGGCGCCGGGTCTGTCAGCCCGATTGGTTGCGAAAATCGTCCCGCCCATCGCCTCGACAAATCCCTTGCAGATAGACAGACCAAGCCCCGTCCCAGCCTGGACGTGGTCCTTCTTCCGGACGCGGTAGAAACTGTCGAAAATTCTCGTCAGGTCATCAGAGGGAATGCCGGGGCCTTCATCGACGATCTGCAAGACAATTTGGGCGTCTTCCGCCCAGGCCCTTATCGCGATCAGCGAGCCTGCCGGCGCGTATTTCCGCGCGTTGTCGAGCAGATTGAACAACACCTGCTCGAACAGGACCGGATCGAGCCGAACCATCGGCAGATCGGGCGGCACCGCGAGATCGACCCTATGGCAAGCCAGTATCTTCTCAGCGCGACGCAGGGCGCTGCCGACGCTGTCGCCGATGAACAGCGGCGTCAGCGATACCGCCGCCGCGCCCGATTCCAACCGGGTCATGTCGAGAAGGTTTGCGATGAACCGGTTCAGCCTCTCGGCCTCTTCGACAATCGTCGTCAGCAGTTCGACCCGGCCGGAGTCCGTTAGCGAGGTCGAATAGTCTCTCAACGCTCCCGCCGACCCCAGGATCGATGCCAGAGGCGTCTTGAGGTCATGCGACAGCGACGTCAAAAGCGCAGAGCGCAGCTTGTCCGCCTCGGCGGCGAGACGCGCATTGTCGACATCGGCGACCAGTTGGATGCGCTCGATCGCCAGAGCGGCCTGATCCGCCAGGGAGTCGAAAAGCCGTTGCTCGGCAGGTGTCAGGACTGGCCCCTGCTTGTCATTGTCCAGCCCGATCACACCGACCTGTGTTCGCCCCGTCTTCAAAGGCAAGTAGAGGCGCTTCGCTCCCGGTAGTGTATCCGCCCCACGGCCCGCGGGCTTGTCATGCTCCCAGGCCCAATGCGCAGCGGCGATATCCGCATCGTCAAGCGTATCGTCCGGCGGATATCCTGCTTGGACCGCGATGCGGCCATTCTCTGGCAGAAGCGCAACCACCCTAACGTGCAGCATGGAAGCGATCTGATAGACCGTCGCCCACAGAACGTCTCCCAACGTCCCAGCGCCGGCGAGCTTCTTGCTGAACTGATAGAGACCTTCAGTTGTCTTCGCGCGCTCACGCGCAGTCACGGCCTGCCGCTGAACGCGGCTGGCAAGGTTGCTTGCGATAACCGCAACCACCAAGAAAAAGGCAAAGGCCACCACGCTTTCAGGATCGCCGATGACAAGAGTGTAAAGAGGGTCGAGAAAGAAAAAATTGAAGGCAAGCGCGCTTAGCACAGACGCAAACAATGCCGGCCACAAACCGCCGCCCATCGCCGAGGCGAGAACCGCCATCAGGAAGACAAGCGCGATATTGCGCACATCCAGAAAGCGGGAGAGCGCCGTCCCGAGGCCCAATGCCACGGCAACGTAAAGCGTGCTCCACAGATAGTGACCGACGTCTGGGCGCTTCTTAGATCGTGCGCTCACGGTCGCCGGACGTCGCGTATCCTCGCCATTGCCCGGCGAGATGACGTGCACGCTCACATCCGTCTTGGCGCGGATCAGATCATGCGAAACGGAGCCCGCGAAAAGCTCCCGCCACCTGGGCGAGGTCGGCATGCCGACGATGACATGCGTATAGTTGTTGGTCGATGCGTAGGTCAGAATTTCTTGCGCAACGTTCTCGCCGGGCAGGGTAACGGCCTCAGCGCCGAGTTGCTCGGCAAGTCGCAATGCACTGGCGATCTTGTCCTTTTGCTGCTCGGAAAGCCGGGCATCCTTGCTCGTTTCGACATGAACCGCGGCCCAAGGCGCACGAAGCCGGTCGGCCTGACGGCGGCCATAGCGCACGAGCGCCGTCGCCCCGGGCCGTTCGTTGATGCACACCAGGACACGCTCGCCGGCCGACCACGGGCCGGTGATGGCGTGCGCCTGCATATGGGTGACCAACTGGTCATCGACCCGCTGCGCCGTGCGCCGCAGAGCCAACTCACGAAGGGCCGTCAGATTGCTTGGCGAGAAATAGTTCTGCGTTGCGCGCTTTGCGGTCTTGGGCAGGTAAACCTTGCCCTCGTTCAAGCGCTTGATCAGGTCGCCCGGCGTGATGTCGATGATCTCGATGTCGTCGGCACGGTCGATGATCGAATCCGGAACGGTCTCTCGCACCCGGATGCGCGTGATCTGGGCCACGACGTCGTTGAGGCTCTCGACGTGCTGGATGTTGAGCGTGCTGTAGACGTCTATGCCGTTGGCGAGCAGTTCCTCGACATCGAGATAGCGCTTGGGGTGGCGACTGCCAGGGGCGTTGGTATGGGCGAGTTCATCCACCAGAACGAGCGCCGGCTTGCGCGCCAGGATCGCGTCGATGTCCATTTCATCGAGCACATGCCCTCGATAGGGCACTGTGCGACGCGGAACGATCTCGAACCCGTCGACCAGAGCCTCGGTCTCGGCCCGCCCGTGGGTCTCGACCACCCCGATGACCACGTCGACGCCATCGGCCCGCTGAGCCCGGCCCGACATGAGCATCTCATACGTCTTGCCTACACCCGGAGCCGCCCCAAGAAAGATCTTGAGGTGGCCCCGCGTCTCCCGCTGCGCATTTTCCAGCAATGCATCAGGCGATGGTCGGCTCTGCTCTCGTATTGGGTCGTCAGACACTTAATTGGCTCCGGATCAACCGCCAGGACGGCTACTATAGCCGTCCTGGCACCTTCATTCAGCCTCTATTGGCGTCGTCGAGCGCCAGGTTCAGCTTGAGAACGTTGACCACGGGTTCTCCCAGGAAGCCGAGTATGCGCGGCTCGACATGCTGATCGACCAGCACGCGCACTGCGGCCTCATCGATGCCGCGGGCTCTGGCGACACGGCCCACCTGGAAGTAGGCGGCTTCAGGCGTAATATGGGGATCGAGGCCGCTACCAGAGGCCGTAACAAGGTCCATGGGGACGGCTGCGCCACTGTTCTCCGTGCGTGATGCCTCGGTATCCGCAGCGACACGATCGCGAAGCGCCTGGCTGGTCGGACCAAGATTGGATCCGCTGGACGCGCCGGCATCGTAGCCATCTGAACCGGCAGCCGAAGGACGCGGGTGGAAGTATCGCTCGCCGGCAAAGTTCTGACCGATGAGTTCGGAGCCTATGACCGTGCCTTCACGCTCGATCAGGCTTCCATTGGCCTGTTGGGGGAAAAGAGCTTGCGCGATACCGGTTACACCAAGGGGATAGATGAGACCGGTGATGACGGTTAGTGCGACAATGAAAAAAATCGCGGGTCTGATTTGCTTGAGCATCGTTACTGTCCTGAATGGTCCGCTGCTGATGGATATCGCTTCGCGGATTGTGTCTGTGATGAACGCTTTCGACTAAACGAGGCCAGCGGCTGTGATGGCCATGTCGATGAGCTTGATGCCGGCAAAGGGCACGAGAATGCCGCCCAGCCCGTAAATCAGGAGATTCCGGGACAGCAGCGAACCGGCTCCGATCGCACGATACTTTACGCCTTTCAGCGACAGCGGGATCAGCGCCACGATGATGAGGGCATTGAAGATGATCGCCGACAGGATGGCGCTCTGCGGTGAAGCAAGGCCCATGATGTTGAGCGCACCAAGCTGCGGATAGAACGCCAGGAACATCGCCGGGATGATCGCGAAATACTTCGCGATGTCGTTGGCGATCGAGAACGTCGTCAGCGCGCCGCGGGTCATCAGCAATTGCTTGCCGATCTCCACGATCTCAATGAGCTTGGTCGGGTCGCTGTCGAGATCCACCATATTGCCGGCCTCGCGTGCGGCGACCGTGCCGGTGTTCATGGCCACGCCCACATCAGCCTGGGCAAGCGCCGGAGCGTCGTTGGTACCATCACCGCACATGGCCACCAGCTTGCCTTTGGCCTGTTCCTCGCGGATCAGCGCCAGCTTGTTCTCCGGCGTCGCCTGCGCCAGGAAGTCATCGACGCCGGCCTCGGCGGCGATAGCAGCCGCGGTCATCGGGTTGTCGCCGGTGATCATCACCGTGCGGATACCCATGCGGCGCAGCTCGGCGAAGCGTTCGCGGATGCCGCCCTTGACGATGTCCTTGAGATAGATGACGCCGAGGAGGCGGCCATCCTTCACCACGGCGAGCGGCGTGCCGCCTGCCTTGCCGATCTCGTCGGCGATACCCTGGAGCTCACGGACGCTTTCAGCGGAAGCACGCGAGCTGCCTGTTGCGACCGTGGCAAGCTCGACATGCTTCAAGACCGCATCGACCGCGCCTTTACGCACCGACGAGCCCTCCAGGTCGACACCGCTCATACGGGTCTGCGCCGTGAACGGGACGAAAGTCGCGTTCAGGCTGGCCATGTCGCGTGCGCGGATACCGTATTTTTCCTTGGCGAGCACGACGACCGAGCGGCCCTCGGGAGTCTCATCGGCAAGCGAAGCAAGCTGCGCTGCATCGGCGAGTTCCTTTTCGGTGACGCCGCGGATCGGCCGGAACTCGCTCGCCTGGCGATTGCCCAGCGTGATCGTCCCGGTCTTGTCAAGCAGAAGCGTGTCGACGTCGCCGGCGGCCTCTACGGCACGGCCGGACATGGCCAGAACATTGAAGCGGACCAGCCGGTCCATGCCGGCAATGCCGATGGCCGACAGCAGCGCGCCGATTGTGGTCGGAATCAGCGTGACGAACAGAGCGACCAGAACGATGATGGGAACATACCCACCTGCATAGGTCGCGAAGCTCGGAATGGTCACTACGGCCAGTACGAAGATCAGCGTCATCCCTGCAAGCAGGATGTTGAGCGCGATTTCGTTCGGTGTTTTCTGGCGTTCAGCGCCTTCGACGAGAGCGATCATCTTGTCGATGAAGGTCGAGCCGGCCGCAGCCGTGATCCGGACCTTGATCCAGTCGGAAAGCACTTGGGTGCCACCAGTGACGGCAGAACGATCCCCGCCAGATTCGCGGATGACCGGTGCTGACTCGCCCGTAATCGCCGCTTCGTTCACCGAGGCCACACCCTCGATGACTTCGCCATCGGACGGGATGATGTCGCCCGGCTCGACGAGAACAACGTCACCGACCTTCAGCGTGGCGCCAGGCACCATTTTGTAGTCGGAACCGCCGTTCGAGAGCAGCTTGGCCTGGGTTTCGGTGCGGGTACGGCGAAGCGATTCAGCCTGCGCCTTGCCGCGCCCTTCGGCCACGGCCTCCGCGAAATTGGCGAATAGCACCGTGAACCAGAGCCACAGAACGATCTGCAGCGAGAAGCCGACGCTTTCAGCTCCTGTGGCAATATCTTTGAGCAGAAGTACCGTCGTCAGGACTGACACCACGGCGACGACGAACATGACCGGGTTTTTAGCGAGGCTCTTCGGATTCAGTTTCCGAAACGCATCCCCTATAGCCGGAACGAGTATGCGAGCGTCCAGCATGCTCGCGGATTTGGACTGGTTCATAAGAAACTCCAGCGAGTTTGTTCTTGGGGGCCAACCACTCGGTCACGCCGCCGCGAGCAATTCAGTGATAAGTTTGGCGAGGAGCACCACGCCCCCCAACGCCAGCGTCATGCCGAGAATGATCGTCGATGCACTGGGCGGTCTGGCCGACCCTCGCTCCTGAAACCAGGAGCGAGGGTTCACGACAAATCGGATCGATCTCAGCCATTTGGCCGTCATCGCGGTTCTCAGAAATTCTGGCCCGCCAACATGGCGAAGTGCTCGACGATCGGACCCAGCGCCAACGCCGGGAAGAACGTCAGGCCGCCGACGATCAGGATCACACCCACCAGAAGTCCGACAAACAGAGGCCCGGTCGTAGGCAGCGTGCCGCTGGACTCGGGAACCGTTTTCTTGGCGACCAGGGAGCCAGCGATAGCCAGCGCTGGAACGATCACCATGAAGCGTCCCATCAACATCGCCAGGCCAATCGTGATGTTGTACCAGGGCGTGTTGGCGGAAAGACCTGCAAAGGCCGAACCATTGTTCGCGGTGCCGGAAGTGTAGGCGTAAAGGACCTCGGAGAATCCGTGTGGACCCGCGTTCGCCATCGAAGCCACACCCGTGCCGAGCACTACGGCAATCGCGGTGAAGCCAAGTATCGAAAGAGGCAGACACAAGACAGCCAGCATGGCCATCTTCACTTCCTTCGCCTCAATCTTCTTGCCGAGATATTCGGGTGTACGCCCGACCATGAGCCCCGCAACGAAGATCGCGACGACGACGAACAGGATGATGCCGTAGAAACCCGCGCCGACACCGCCTATGATGATCTCGCCGAGCATCATGTTGATGATCGGGATCATTCCGCCCAGCGGCATGAAGCTGTCGTGCATGGCTATGACCGCACCGCACGACGCAGCGGTCGTAACGACTGCAAAGAGCGCCGACGTGACGATACCGAAACGGGTTTCCTTTCCTTCCATGTTGCCGCCCTCAAGGCCAAGCGAATGGAGAAGCGGATTGCCCGCGGCCTCGGCCCAATAGGTGATTGCGACACCGGCGAGGAACAGAACGCCCATGGCTGTGAAGATGGCCCAGCCCTTTTTCTCGCTGCCGACCATGCGACCAAACACGTTGGTCAGAGCAGCGCCGATGGCAAAGATCGAGACCATGTGAATGAGGTTGGTGAAGGCATTCGGGTTTTCGAACGGGTGCGAAGCGTTGACGTTGAAGAAGCCGCCGCCGTTGGTTCCCAGATGCTTGATCATCATCTGAGATGCGACCGGACCCTGAGCGATGGTTTGCTGCGCGCCTTCAACGGTTGTTGCGATGGTGTACGGATTGAGGTTCTGCGGAACGCCCTGCCAGACCAGAACCAGGCTGCCGACGAAGCAGATGGGCAGCAAGACGTAGAGCGTGATGCGGGTGAGATCGACCCAGAAATTACCGACCGTTTTGCCAGATGCCCGAGAGAACCCGCGGATCAATGCGACCGCAATCGCGATGCCCGTCGCTGCCGACACAAAGTTCTGCACGGTAAGACCCGCCATCTGGGTCAAATAGCTCATGGTGGTCTCGCCGCCATAGCCCTGCCAGTTGGTATTGGTCACGAAGCTGACAGCGGTATTGAAAGCGCTGGTCGGCTCAACCGCTCCCAGTCCCTGAGGGTTGAACGGCAACCCTCCCTGCAGACGTTGAACGAGGTAGAGAACCGTGAAGCCAGCAAGGTTGAAGAGCAGCATGGCCAGCGCATAGGTCGTCCAATGCTGCTCCTCATTCTCATTCGTTCCGGCGACGCGGTACAGTCCCCGTTCGAGCGGTCCAAAAATCGCCGAAAGGATTGTACGCTCGCCTTTCAAGACGCGGGTGAGATAGCCGCCGAGCGGCTTTACCAGCGCGATGATGATCCCGGCAAAGACCAGGATCTGTATCCATCCATTTATTGTCATCGGTGGGTTCTTTCCGAGCTACTGTCTTGATCAGAACCGCTCGGGACGAGCGAGGGCATAGAGCAGATAGCCAGTCACAAAGACCGCGACGGCTGCTCCGAGGAAGTATTCCAAGATCATGATTGATTTCTCCCAGTCAGAGCTTTTCGCAAATTCTGATGTATCCAAACATCAGTGCGAAAAATCCAACACATATTGCCAGCACAATAACGTCCATTACTTTCGCCTCCGGCGCGGCAGTTGATAAGAATGACCAGCCAATACGGAAAAACTGGCAAGCCACAGCTATAATTCTTCCAGCGCGCCCGAGCGTAAGCACGGGTGCCGGAGGAGGAATTTGGCGGAAATATGGACGCGAACCGCATATAGGTTCGAGAGAGGACGGGGCCTCAAAAAATAAGAATCTAATAGTGTTTTTGGCCTCACTCATTAAAATCTCATAGGAATTTCTCGGTGGAAGCCCGTTGATAAGTAAAATGCCCGCCGACTCGGTAGAGTCGGCGGGC
The DNA here is from genome assembly GCF_002075885.1 of Manganibacter manganicus. GTDB lineage: Bacteria > Pseudomonadota > Alphaproteobacteria > Rhizobiales > Rhizobiaceae > Mesorhizobium > Mesorhizobium manganicum. Next base: position 56,291 of record NZ_MDET01000015.1, on the reverse strand, counting down.
TTTGCTTATCTCAAGGCGAAGATTTACCTCTCCATCTCCAACGTCGCGAGAAGGTCAGCGAGTGTAAAGGCGGGGGCGGGCCGGATCGACGGCAGCCGACTAGGCGGCTGCCCGATGTCCAAACAGCGGGTCCAGACTCAGGCGCTGGCTTTCGGCCATGCAGATCACAGCCCCCGGCGCGTTGTTGGTTTCCTGACGGGCGAAGTGAATCGCCGCATCCTTGCTGACAAAGCAGCCGCCGACGAGGTTACGCTCATCGCGGACGGTCCAGCATCCTCGGTTGTCCTGGCCGACGAAAAAATGGTTCAGAGGTTGGGGAGGCTCTTTCGCTGTGGCGCTTGCCATGGGAGATGATCCTGATTGTTCGTTGAAGAGTGAGCTGTGGACGTCGTTGGCGCGCTAGCCGGCCAACGCGGTGACTGTGGCGACAGCCGCAATCACGAGGGCCATCACGACTCCGAGCCGCAGGAACATTCCAACGTCGGCCATCGGCTCATCCGAGCGCACGGCAACCTTGGCTTCGCCATCCGTCCGCCCATGGTTGGCCTTGTTCTGTTGTTGCATCGCATAGAAATTGTATCCGCGAGGGTGCATTGCAGAGATCCTTTCTCAGTATCGGCAGGCCATTCCACTCGTCGAGTCAAATGATGTCTTTTGCCGATACATTGAATTTAAGGATGTCTGGATTTGTTCTCCATTTCACGGACAGCCGGATTTCATCCGTATTTTCATTGGAGAACACAGCAGCATCATGCTGTTTTTATAAAGGCTACCCGGTCAGGCCGAGAGGGGGACGAGAGACCGCTCGGCGACCAAAGACGTATCGATCGCCAATGTGTCGATCTCCGCCACGGCAGCGCGTACTCTTGCTGCGGTGCCTTCAGTGACCTCGACCAGCGGAAGGCGGACGGCCGGCGAGTATCCGCGCGCGCAATGCAACGCGAACTTGATCGGGCATGGATTGCTTTCAAGTTCCAGCGCCTCGATCAGCGGGAAAAGATGGGCGTTGATGCGCCGAGCTTCCAGATAGGCACTCTTCCGCACCGCGCCGATCATCGCCGCGGTCAGCATCGGAGCGACGTTCGAAACGACCGAAATCGCGCCATCGCCGCCAGTCGTCATGAAAGCCAGCATGGATCGGTCATGTCCGGAAAGCTGGGTGAAACGATCGCCAAAGTAGAGGGCCATCGTGCTTACCCGCGTCGGATCTCCGCTTGCGTCCTTGATGCCGACAAGACCTGACAGGTGTGCAAGACGATCGAGCGTTTCGATCCTGATATCGACGGCGGTCCGCGAAGGGACATTGTAGATGATGATCGGCAGTTCCGCAGATTGCGCGACGCTTTCGAAATGCCGGAACAGGCCTTCCTGGCTGGGCCGACTGTAGTAAGGCGTGACGACCAGAGCACCATCCGCGCCAAGGCGAGCCGCCTCGCTGGTCAACTCCACGGTACGCCGTGTATCATTGGTCCCCGAGCCGGCGATCACCGGCACACGGCCATTGGAGACCTCGACGCACAACCGGATCACCGCCGCCCATTCCGGATGAGACAGGGTCGGCGCCTCGCCCGTGGTGCCGCAGGCGACAAGCCCCCGTACGCCCTGGTCGATCTGCCAGTTGGCGAGCTCCGCCAAGGCGTCGAAATCGATAGCCTCACCCCTAAACGGAGTGACAAGTGCGGTCATCAGACCGCCGAATAACGGAGGGTCGCCTCTGGGCGTCATGCTGCCTGTTCTCCATCTTTCGAGAGTTCTTTTGGCCGCTCCCGGCGACGACCGAGGGAGCTTAGCAACGCGATCATCAGGGCAGCCGCCAAGTCATCGTGTCGGCCCACGCACCTGCGCAAATTACCGTGATCGTTCTACGCCACGCGACAACGCCAACGATCTCCCGACCGCCCCATCGACCAAGGGTGCCGTGTTGGCTGGAGATGAGCTCCGAGTTCGATCACCGCTTCAAGCAAGGCATTCGCTTCGAGCAGATCCCGGAGCCGGCGGTGCCGTCGAAACTGCGCCTGGTCTTCGCGCTCCTCGATAATCCTCACCGCCAGCCAGATGTGGTGCTCCTTGAGGACTCTGGCCATTTCCAACTGCGTCCTCAGGCTTGGCAACTCAGCCAGACGGCTTTCACCGATAGCGCGCCTTCGGTCGTCGAGTTGGAGGGCGGGAGCAGCAGGGCGTGTCATGCCGCTCTCAGAAAAACTATGGCGACGACTTGCACAGCGGCACAGCTCGCCGCAAACATCAGGAGCAGGTATTCCGATCTATGGCGTCGCTCGCGTTTGCAGAACTTCGGTTTCGACCGCAGCAACCTGGGGTGAGCAGGACGGCCTGCAACTCTGCATTCAACCGCCATTGCTGAGCACCAGATAGATGCTGGGGCCTGCGGCAGCAAGAACAGCGCAACCGGCGATCACCACCAGAACGATGATCTCCACGCCGCAGCGGATGAGGTGTCGGGAGACTTGGCGCTTGCTTGGTACAGCCTGGCTCAATTTTCGCCCTCACTTGGGTCAACCTGGCGCGGTTCGCGCCGTCGACTGAGGTTCATCATCTCCAGGCAGAAACGGCCGTCTGACAGTTGCAGAAAGAGACGATAGCAGCCGTAACTCTCGCCTATCAGCCTCGCGGCACCGACCGCATCATTGCGCGTGGGGTGGCACCACTCGGAGTCTTCACCTTCAAGATGCACAGTCCAGCGATCATCATAGTTCCGATAGACCCAGAGAACGGGCACGACCGGATACACAGTCACTGTGGCTTGAGGAGCCTCCAATTTCGATATGATCTGTTCCAAACTCATGTTTCACCTAAGTCCGCAGAGCATCTGCGGAGCCGGCGGCTCCGCATTTCCGCCCGCGCCCGTCCTAGAAAAGCACCCCAGCTTCAAACATCCCGCGAACCTGGTCGCGCTTGTCGAAATTGGACCCAAAGCCGTAGCCTTCGGTGACCCGGTCAATGCGGGTGTACGAGAGCTCGGTGCGCGCGAAGAAGATCCCGCGCTGGTAGGTCGGCGTCACCGTCAGCGACCACGCCCTGCTTTTCGGCCCGTAGAGCAGATTAGTGGGGGCGCAGTCTGCGGCGACGCCGCAATCTCCTCCGCTTGAAGCGATGTACTCGGCGCGTCCAGCGATCGAGAAATTCTCATTGATGGCATATCGAGCCAACAGCGCTCCGCCGAATGTTTCGGCCGAGCGATCAATCCCGATGTCCCTGTTCGAGCGGACCGTTGTGTATTGCAGGTAGGGCTGGAGCGTCAGCGGGCCGTCGACATAGGTGTAGATCACATTGAAGATGCTGCTGTTGTTCTGCGCCAGAGGCGTCGCCGCGCCGGTCTTGCCGGACTCTGCAAAATTGCCTGCGGCGACCAGCGTGATCGTGCTCGACGGCGTCGCCGCATAAGACAACAGACCGGATACCCAGTTGTAATCCCCAGAGTAGAAACCATCATTGACCGACACCGAGGCGTTGAGCGGTCCATTACTATAGTTCACCTGCACACCGCGGCTGATGGCCGGCTCCTGGTTCCAGAGCAGGCCGCGCGCGATATTCATATTCTGGAACGTGAAGGTCGATTCCGCGCCGATTAACGTCGGCAGCAACCCCGCCTGCACCGAGAAATTAGGCGACAGTTCGAGCTTGCCATAGGCAACGGGCACGGGCCCGTACAACTGATCGGTGACGTCGGTTGCGCGGGTATAGGCCGAACCCAAAGAAGGCAGCGAGTAGACACCGCCCTGGACGAAGAACGTCAAGGGCGCCCCGGTTGTCTGCACCTGAATTTGGGCATTGCCGATATCAACGAGAGGATCTGTCGTTCGGGGATCGACGCCGGGAATGCCGTTCGTCTGCGTATTGCCGATGCCTGTGAGCTGGCCGGTGATATGAAGCCGACCAAACACGCCCGCATCCGTACTCATAGGATCGGGGATCGGGCGCAGAGGGCCACCAAAGCTCGGCGCGCTCAGGGGTTCCGCCGCTGCCTGGCCAAGACCCATCATCGAACCGGCCATGATCGCGACCGCGCCGACCGCGCCCCGACAAAGCGTCCGCCGACGCCCAGACCCCGGTCTTGTTGGACGACCGGCCTCGGCTGTGGCCGCAGCTGCGGGTGCGAGGGACGGTTTAAGCGGCTTCATACCTTCAGATCCTTCCGGTTTGGTGGGACCCTCAAGCTAAATAGAGCCGCATATTATTTCGACGGGAGCTCAGCCGCGCTGCGATAGTATTTTCATAAGAAAAGCTCCGACAAAAATATACGTACTCATATAGCCGGATTTTTATTTGACTGAGCACGACTTTGCGCCCTCTCTCGCGCGGGAGTGTGCTTCTATGATTGACCAGAATCTCGATTATCTCGCTAACTTGCTTTGCCGAAACCGTCGGCAGGGACTGACCTCAGACATCCCTTTCGATCTGCTTCGAAGCGAAGACGACGCTTGGGCGGTGCAGTCAGCAGCAATCTCAGCCTTCGCCAATGACGCGGTAGGCTACGCCCTCATAGGGACTTGCCCGGCCATTCGCGGCTCGCTTGGCCTTGCCAGTCCGATCTACTGCCCGATTCCTGTGGGAACAGTGCTTCAAGACTCCCACGGGCCGTTCCGGCTTCCCCAAGGTTTCATCGGGGCACAATGCGAAATCGTCTTTACGATAGGAGGTCCCTTGGGGGCAGACCATTGGCCCATCACTCGCGATCAATTTTGCAAGGCGATCCTGAGCTACCAACCGGCTATCGGTCTTGTCGGGCGACGTGGTCACCTGACTGGGCAACCACACCTGGCCGCCATCGCTGACTATGCGTTCCATGTTTCGACGATCGTCGACAAATATCATGAGCCAACAGGCCTGGAGGCCATGGACAGGATCGACATGCGAGCGTCGATCAACAACGTTCCGGTGTTTCAGTCGGCATCGGGAGAGGGGCTGGTTGATCCGATCAACTCTGCTCTCTGGCTCGTGAATGACCTGATCGCCAGAAGCAATTATCTCAGTGCCGGCGATATCGTAGCAACCGGATCGATCATCCCGATGCTGCTGCAAATCCTTCCTGGTCAGGAACTGAAGGTCGAGTTGTCAGGCGTAGGCGACGCAGCCGCACGCTTTCTTTGAACCAACAGATTTAGCCGATCAAACGGCCAGTTGATGACCACTGAAAATGTAGAGACCCAACGCCGTCGCCGCCAACCATAGAGCTTCATCCCAATAGGTGAAGCTGGTCTTGCCGAATCGTTCGCCGCGATGAACTGCGTAAGCGACGGCCATTACGCCGTATATGCCGGTCCACAACGCAAAGGTTGCAAGGAAATTCTCGCTCTTCAGAATGTAAGCGATTGCCGCAGCGACGACCAGCTTGATGCCATAGCGTCCAATGTGCTCTCGCGACTGCTCGTCTAACCGCATGACACGCTAGGATCGTTCTTTAGATCAGGCCGAAGACGAGAGTCAGCCGGTAGCCAACATACCCGACGCCGATCGCCGTAATTGCAAGGACAAGCAACAAGCCAAGCCCACCCCCACCTGGCTCGTTCTGAGGGCGCGGTGCCTCGTTCTGATTCTTCCTGCCCCGATCATTCCCAGCCATTTCCGATGAGCGCTCCCTCGGCGCTCCAGTGCGCAGCCATTTCTAGGATGCCACTGCATAGGAATTCGAGAGGGATAACCTTCAGGCTATATAGTCAAATTTTATACGCGGACGCTCTCAACGATAAACCCAGACCGGCGCCGATGACGGGCAGCAACCGCTTTAGCTGCCATTGGTCCACAAGCTGCGACCTAAAGACTTGCATGTAAGAGACGATAACCTGTTGAGCGTTGGACGCCCCGATTCATATCCGTCTTTCTGTCCCGTCTCCGGCGATATGGCTTGGGAGGAGAGTGTACGTTGGGCTCGCCGCTCCTTTGATGGCCAGGACGCGGCGGACGCCGTGATCGGCTGGCCGAGAGCGGAACGGCTCTCGCGTCGTTGGACAAATCAAGAGAGTGGCCAGGTGGTGCCATTTCTGCGGGGACGGCAAGCGTCAGCGCGAACCGTCCCGGCAGAACCTTCTGGCAATCGAAAACCACACGTGGGTCAATCGCTGCACCTCATGCCGCCTTTCGCGTGCCTGAATTACCCCGGTCGGCCGCAAGCTCGCGTTCGAGCGCCAGCAGCGCCTGCTCGACCTCGTCGAGGCGCGACGGCCGGTTGTTCTCAGGCATCCCTTCATTGGTTGCCTGGTCGATTAGGTATTCGGTCCAAGCCCAGTTCATCAGGATCGACCGCTTGGCTTCCACCGTTAGCGTAGGATCGCAGACCACGCCCATGGGCGATGTCCAACTCTCCGGACCGGACCGGTCGTTTCGATTCGCTGCGTCGTCGAGGGCGTGCCCGTATCTTTCCTGAAGGGCAGCCAGCCCTAGTCGATCCAGCGTCGCGTCTGAGAACGAGTGCATCGACCTTTCCACTCGCGGAGGCTTTTCATTGACGCGGCGACTGCTGGCGTTGCCGATTTGCCCGGTCGGCCTTTGGACAATATAAGTAAGCCCCTGCCGCTCGGCGTAGCGGATGGCCGATTCCGGTGTCGGGAAGGCTAGCTCGACCTGGGTCAGCGTATCGTCGCCGCCGGTATAGCCCATAAGCGGTTCGATGAAGGGCGCGGTGCGCCGCTCGAACACAAGTCGCCAACCCTTCGTGCGGGCCATTCCGGAGGTCGTTACCGCGCGTGACGGCTTGTAAATGCGCGCAACCGCGTCGTGCGGGAAGACCGGGCGCCCCATCGAAAGGAGCGTGTGCCGGTTGTCGTTCGACGGCCGTCCCTGCAGCAATTGATATTCTGGTTGATCCGTTGATCTCGTCGTCTCCATCTTTCATCCCTTCCTCTCTGGCGAAGGATGCAGCCGACGGCGGTCAGATGGCTCGCCGTCGGCGCCTGCCATGCGTCAGCTCTTGATGGCGATGCGCTTGACCTGCGACTGCGCCTTCTCGCTCTTGGGCAAGGTCACGGTTAGCACGCCGTTCCTGAACCGCGCGTCGACCTTGTCGTCCTTGACCTCGTAGCCGAGCGGGATGCGGCGCTCGAAGCGGCCATAGAAGCGCTCGGTGAACTGCCTGTCTTTGTCCTCCGTTTCGGAGCGCTTCTCGCCCTTCAACGTCAGCACGCCATCGTCGAGCAGGACTTCGATGTCCTTCTCTTCCAAGCCGGGGACTTCGGCGGTCACCTTGATCTCCTTCTCGCCGTCGGAGATCTCCACGCTCGGCCAACCGCCGCTGAAGGCGGACGCGCCAACGAGAGAGGGTAGGTTCGAGCCGAAGCCGCGGAAGACGTCGTCGAACAGCCTGTTCACCTCGCGATGCAACGAGAGAAACGGATCACGTTCGCCCTCGCGCAAGATACTGGGAACCTGATTGCCGTTGCTGCGGCCCCAAGGGATCAAATCACGGACACTCATTATCCTTCTCCTTTCTGTTCGTTCGATTGACATTGCTATTCCGTCGGCGCCCGGCGTCGTTCGCGAGTCGCGCTGAGAAGGACCTCAGGCGGCCTGCTTCTCTGCCTCGATGGGCCTGGTCTCGACTTGGGGCAGCGCCTTTTCGGCCGTGATCTCGATCCGGCGCAGTTTCATCTCTTCGGGGATCTCGCGCTTAAGATCGATCGTCAATAGACCATTGACCAGGCTTCCTCGCCATCCAGACCACTATGTCGAGATTCCATTTTCTCTGTACGACGGTGATCTCATGATCGGTCTGTTCGGTGAGCTACCCTACGAATGAGGGTAGATTTACCCAGTGCCCGGTCGTTGTTTTGTCATCTGGGCGTAGGTTGCGAAACGAGTGCGGGAAGAAAGATCGATGTCGCCTGTTGAGGCATGGCTCAACGCCAATACCGAAGGCTACGCTCACTTGGTTCCCGACGAGCGCCAGGCAATCCACGAATTCTCCCTGCTCTGGAGCTTCTTCGAAGCGCGAGTGATGGCAAACAATGCCAGCATTGGCGGTTTCCGTGCGCGCGTCGCCCAGGCCGCGAACCATGGATCTGGTCTGGATGTTGAGCCCTTTCAGGAGGCTCTTGCGTTCTTCACGGCGCGTTACCGCGACGGTAGTGGTTTCAACCATCGCTTCCAGGCGTTGCGCTTCCACCCGGGCCCGAACGGCGGCCGTACCGAGGTCGAGGCTGTTTCAAGTGAGGCTCAAACGGGCGCCGCGGAGACCATTCTGGCCTTGCTCATCATCGTCTACCGCCTGCGGAACAACCTCTTCCATGGCGAAAAGTGGAGCTATTATTTCAAGGATCAGCTCGGAAACTTCACTCATGCGAGCGCCATCCTCATGCGCACGGTCGAGCTGTTTGCTGTGAAGGGATTGCTGACCGTTCCTGAATGATTGCGCGCCGGAATATCGTGGGTATCCCCAAGGACACGGAGCCTTCCGCCCGGAGCCTCCGTCTCGGCCGACTCCTTCAACGGGGAAACTCCTCAACGCCCCATGAGGGTGAGAATCCGGAAGGGATTTCGTGACGGGCTGTTCGAGAGATGGGGAGCAACCGCTCGACCCTGAGCCATGTTAGGAGGCAGATGGCGCACCCATCAGGATTCGAACCTGAGGCCTCTACCTTCGGAGGGTAGCGCTCTATCCAGCTGAGCTATGGGTGCATTTATCTTCAGATAGTGTCCGAGATCGACCGGGGTCAATCTCGATTCCAACTTCAAACGATCGCAAACGGTGCGAGCTCGAGGCACTGCCGATTGTGGTCGTTCGTACTCTACAGCTTCCTTCAGTTTGCTTCCGCGGCGCTTCCGTGACCACGGAAGCAGTTTCTCTGCTTCCTTCGAGTTCCGCCAATCGCTTGGCATTCCTCAACTTTTTCAACCATCACCCACAGCGCGCTTGACTTAGCCTTGCCTTCGGAGGGCAGCGCTCTATCCAGCTGAGCTACGGGTGCTTCTCGAAGGCCGACGATACGGCCAACGAGACGACCGGCCACCGGAGCGGCCAGTCCCGGCTTCTTAGCGGAACAGGCGCGACGCTTCAATCTGGAAATAGCCGGAAATGGTTTGCCGCAGCCTTGACCAGCGTTTCGATGGGCTGTGTCGCATCGAGCGTCAAGGCGGTTTCATCCACGTCAGGCTCCTCCAGAATGGCGAACTGGCTTTCCACGAGGCTTGCCGGCATGAAATGGTCGGTGCGCGCTGTCACCCGCGCCCTGGCGGTTGATGGGTCGAGCTTGAGATAGACAAAGGCCAGCCCATGCGAGAAGCCGCGCAGGCGGTCCCGGTATTGCCGCTTCAAGGCCGAGCATGCAGCGACGGCGTCGCGGTTGCGGCCTGATTCCGTCGTGATCGCCTTGCCGATCGCATCCAGCCAGCCGGCGCGCAGGTCATCGGTCAGCGGCTCGCCGCGCGCCATGCGGGCGACATTCTCTGCAGGATGCAGGGCGTCGCCTTCGATGAAAATGGCGCCGAGCCTCGCTGCAAGCATCTGTCCCACGGCCGTCTTGCCGCATCCCGTGACGCCCATCACCACGAAAGCTCGCCCCAGTCCTGTCGATCTCATTCGTGTCGCTTCGCTCATCGATTTGCCCTTTATCGTGAAAGCAGCCCAGGCCGAAAATCTTGTCAAGCCGATAGAGACAATGGCTCTTGCATCGGAGCGGCCGATGAATTACGTCGCTCGGGCTGCCGGCGATCCCGATCCGCACGCCACCGGGATTGTCGTCTTGCGCTCCAGTGCTTTGGAGCATTCATGCGGGTGTGGCGGAATTGGTAGACGCGACGGACTCAAAATCCGTTTCTGGTGACAGAGTGTCGGTTCGAGTCCGACCACCCGCACCATCCTTCGCCGGCACCTGCGGCAATCGGCTGTCGATTTCGTGAAGCCGCCGCCATTGTGCCGCCGCACATTTCTTTCTATTCGAGGCAACGCCTGAATTCGAGGGGATCATGCTTCGCGGACTTTACGACTGGACCTTGTCGCTGGCGGCAAGGAAATCCGCCGAATGGTGGTTGGCCGTTATCGCCTTCGTGGAAAGCTCTGTCTTTCTCGTTCCGGCTGATGTGCTCTATATCCCCATGGCGCTCTCGCGGCCGGTGCGCGCCTATCGCTACGCGCTGGTGGCGACTGTCGCCTCCGTACTGGGCGGCATTCTCGGCTGGTATATCGGCCATTATGCCTATGACACGCTGGCGCGGCCGGTGCTTGAATTCTATGGCAAGTTTGATGAATTCGAACATCTGCGCATGACGTCGGGCGACGGCATCATCCTGTTGATGCTGGTCACGTCCGGCCTGGCGCATCTGCCGCCGATCAAGGTCGTCACCATTCTTTCGGGAGTCATCGGCTTTCCGCTTGGCTGGTTCATCCTTTCCGCGATCGTTGCGCGCGGCGCCCGCTTCCTGCTGCTGGCCTGGCTGCTGCGCCGTTATGGCGAGCCGATCCGGCATTTCATCGAAAAGCGCCTCGGGATGATTGTCGGCGTGGCGGCCGCCGTGCTGATCGCGCTTTATCTGATCTTCAAATACGCTTTTTAGGTCGCACGGAGTTCGTTGTCATGTCCGCCACAGATGATCCGGCCGTCGGCGTTGAACGCCAGCGTAAACTGACTGCCCTGTTCCTGGCTGTTGCCATGGCGGCGGTGGTCGGCTCGGCGCTTGGCTTCCAGTACATAGGTGGCTACATCCCCTGCAAGCTCTGCTACGAGCAGCGCATTCCCTATTATGTCGGCGTGCCGCTGATGCTGGCGGCTGTCCTGTCTTCGGCGATGCGGTTGCCGTCATGGAACACGCGGCTGCTGCTTTTCGCCGGCGGGCTGCTGATGGCCTATGGGCTTTATCTGGGCGTCTTTCATTCCGGCGTCGAATGGGGCTGGTGGCCCGGCCCGACCGATTGCACCGATATTGCGGGGCCGGTGGATACTGGTGGCAACGGGGTCCTCGATGCGCTGAACAAATTCGTGCCGCCGTCCTGCGACAAGGCGGCCTTGCGTATCCTCGGCCTGTCCATGGCCGGTTGGAACGCCATTGCCAGCCTGATCCTCGCCATCGTCGCCTTTCGCGGCGCGCTGCTCAAGCGTTGACCGGCCAGCCGTGACGGACGCACCTTACGGTTCCAGTTCGACATCCCAGTAGAGATAGTCCATCCAGCTTTCATGCAGGTGGTTTGGCGGAAACAGCCGGCCGTTATTGTGCAGATCGTGCATCGTCGGCTGATAGGGCTTCTGGCGCGGCCACATTCTGGCATGCGCCGGCATCAGGCCGCCTTTCCTGAGATTGCAGGGGGAGCAGGCCGCCACCACATTGTCCCACGTCGTTGCTCCGCCGCAACGGCGTGGGACGACATGGTCGAAGGTGAGATCCTCCGTCGTGCCGCAATACTGGCACTGGAATCGATCACGCAAAAACACGTTGAAGCGTGTGAAGGCCGGGAACCGCGACGGTTTCACATAGGTCTTGAGGCTGACGACGCTCGGCAGCTTCATCGAGAAGGAGGGCGACGACACCGCATGGTCGTATTCGGCCACGATGTTGACCCGGTCGAGGAAGACAGCCTTGATAGCGTCCTGCCACGACCAGAGCGACAGGGGGTAGTAGCTGAGCGGGCGATAATCCGCGTTCAGCACCAATGCTGGAAGCCCATCCGCCGATACGGCGACCGTCACGTTCTTCGTCTCCTTCGCATCGATCCGAATAACGACGATACTGTAAGCCCGACATGACAGGGATGTGAAGCGGAATCGATAGGCCAATGCGCAGCAAAAGCGCGTGATTTCATTGCTTTTTTGCAGTCTCAGTAAGCGGCGCGGCGTCCCGGCCGCGTGTTTCGCGGTAATAGGCCCAGAAAAGTCGTGAGGCGACGCCCCGCCATGGGCTCCATGATTCGGCCAGCAGGCCAAGTTCCTTGTGGCCGGGCCGGGGCTCGATGCCGAGCGCATGGCCGACTGCACTTTGCAAGGCAACGTCGCGTTCGGGAAAAATATCGGGATGGCCGGCCGAAAACAGCAGATAGACCTGCGCGGTCCACGGGCCTATGCCGGAAACCGCGGTCAGCAGCGCCATCGCCTTCGGCGCGTCCATGCGGCACAAATGGTGAAGGTCGAGCCCGTCGACGGTGGCCTGTGCCGCGGCGATGAGGCCGCGCTGCTTCGGTCGCGACAGGCCGGCTTCGCGGAAGATCACCTCGCTTGCGTCAAGCACGGCGCGCGGCGTCAGCGGATTGAGGAGGCCGGTCAGCCGGCCGAATATAGCATCGGCGCTGGCGCGCGAAACCTGTTGGGAAATCATGATAGAGGCGAGGCTGCGGAAACCCGGTTCGGAAAGGCGCAGCGGCACCTCGCCGGCCATGGCTCGTACTGCAGTCAGGCGCGGATCGATGCGGCAAAGGGCGTCCAGCCCTCGTGAGACATCATCCAGCGTGGCGATGCGTTGCATGGTTCGGTTGCTCCCCATTGCCGTGCAAGGTAGCAATTCGTACTTGTGCCGTTCAACCCGGTTGCCGACGCCAAATGAACCTGCTGACATTCCGTTTCGCGCCGAGCCCGAACGGCGAACTGCATCTCGGCCATGCCCATTCGGTCCTGCTCAACCGGAAACTGGCTGATGCATTTGCCGGCCGCATGTTGCTGCGCATGGAGGATATCGACACGACGCGCTGCACGCCGGCTTTTAAGACCGGCATTTTGCGCGATCTGGCATGGCTGGGCGTGGCGTGGGAGGGCAAGGTGCGTCGCCAGTCCGAGCATTTCGGCAACTATGAGGCGGTGCTGCATAGGCTTATCGACGAGGAACTGGTCTATCCAGCCTTCATGAGCCGGGGTGAGATTCGCGCTTTCATCGCCGAAAGCGGCGGAGGCGGGCGCGACTGGCCGCGCGATCCCGATGGCGTGCCGCTCTATCCGCGAGCCGACAAGACGCTTTCGACGCAGGAGCGCAAGCGCAGGATCGCACACGGTCTGCCATTTGCCTGGCGGCTCGATGTCGATGCCGCCATGCAGCGGATCGCCGCGCCGCTGACCTGGCTGGAATATGACGACGAGGCCCTGTCAGGCACGCATCGCGTCGAGGCCCGGCCTCAGGACTGGGGCGACGTGATCGTGGCGCGGCGGGAAATCCCCACCAGCTATCATCTGGCGGTCGTGGTGGACGACGCCTTGCAGCAAATCACGCATGTCGTGCGCGGTAGCGACCTTTATTCGGCCACCGCTGTCCAGCGCGTTCTCCAGAAGCTCCTTGGCTTGCCGGAGCCGGCCTATTTCCATCATCGGCTCATCCTCGACGCCGAAGGCCGTAAACTGTCGAAAAGCGCCGGCGATACCGGGATTGCCGCGTTGCGCAACGCCGGCGTGACGCCGGAAACTGTCCGCCGCATGGCGAAACTCTGAGTGGGGGCCGCTTCATCAATTTGCGTGAACCATCGGATCAGCCGTTTCGTTTTGCATCGCGATCGCCTTCCGGTTAAAGCGATCCGCTTCCAAACGGAAACCGTGCCATGCAAAGCTTCAAGCGGCTCATTCCCGCGACATTCGTGGTCCTGTGGGCGACCGGCTTCATCGGTGCGCGCTATGCCATGCCATGGGCCGAGCCGTTCACCTTTCTCGCCATGCGCTTCGTTCTGGCCTTCATCCTGTTTGCCGGCCTTGTCGTGCTGCTTGGCTCGAAAAGGCTTTCGCCGACGCAAGTGCTGCATGCCATGGTTGCCGGCATGCTGATACACGGCGTCTATCTGGGCGGCGTGTTCTGGGCGATCCACAGGGGCATGCCAGCGGGGCTTTCGGCCCTGATCGTCGGTTTGCAGCCGTTGATCACCGCCGTTTTGGCCGGCAGGCTGCTGGGCGAAAAGGTTTTGCCGCGGCACTGGATAGGGCTGGCGACCGGGCTCGTCGGGATCATCGTCGTCTTGTGGCCGAAGCTTGGCGCGATCGGCGGCGGGGTCACGGCGGAAACCCTTGGTGCCTCGCTGATTTCCGTTATCGGCATGAGCTTCGGCACAATCTGGCAGAAGCGTTTTGCCTCGGGCGGCGGCCTCGTCGCCGCAACGCTCTGGCAATATGCCGGCGGCGCGGCGATCGTGCTTGCAGCCTCGCTGGCGTTCGAGACGCAAACCGTCACCGTCAATGGCGAACTGATCTTCGCGCTGGTCTGGTTGGTGGTGGTGCTGTCGGTCGGTGCGATCTTCCTTTTGATGGTGATGATCCGCGACGGTGAAATGTCGAAGGTCGCCTCGCTGTTTTATCTGGTGCCGGCGGTAACAGCCGTCATGGCATGGGCGCTGTTCGGCGAACATCTCGACGCGGTGCAGATCGTCGGCATGGCGATCACCACGCTCGGCGTCGGTCTGGCGACCGCGCGCGGCGGTTTTCAGTTGCCGACGCGCGCGCGGGCTGTGCGATAGCGGCTGATGGCGGCGTTCAACTCGCCGCCAAGGATGAAGATTACCGAAATGATATAAAGGAAGACCACCGCGATCATGATCGAGGCCAGTCCGGCATAGGTGCTGGCATAGGACGAGAAATGATCGAGATAGCTGGCGAAAAGGGTCGAGCCGATCAGCCAGCCCGCCAAAGTGAACAAGATGCCGGGCACGAGCGAAAGCAGCCTCCGCCTGCCGGCCGGCAGCCAGAAATGCACGGCAAACAGCCCGCCGACGATCACCGACGAGGCAATCATATAGCGCCACAGGGTGAAGGTGCCGACATAAGGCTGGAGCCAGATGAAATGTGCCTCGGCCAGTCTTGCCAGCAGTGGCGCAAACACCAGAAGCACGCTCACTGCCAGAAATCCGGCTGTCGCGATCAGCACGAAGGCTATGCTTTGCACGCGCCGGAAGATGATGCCGCGCGTTTCCGTGACGCGGTAGGCGCGGTTGAGCGCGGTGCGCAGTGCCTCGATGCCGTTGGAGGCGAAGAAGGCGGCAAGCAGCACGCCATAGGTCAGAAGGTCGGTGCGCTGCACGGTCAGCACATTGCGCACTTCATGGGCAATCGGCTTGGCGATCTGCTCCGGCCATGTGTCGAAGACCAGGTGCACGGCCGTATCGGCAAACGCTCGCGCGCCAAGAAAGCTCCCCAGCGTGGTCGCAAAAATCAGGAAGGGAAACAGTGCCATTAGCGCGGTGATGGCAAGGTGCGAGGCCATCGGCCAGCCGTCGTCATTGTTGAAATGGCCAAGCGCGTCGAACAGGATGCGCTTGAGAACGACGACATTACGCAGCAAGAATTCTTCCCCACAATTGTAACCGGCCTGCGAATATGGGAAGGGATGATCACAAATGGCAAGCCTCGGCATGGCAATGTTCGGTCTTTAGCGAATTGCGTACGATCCTCCTTACGGGTGCATCATCGGGCATCGGCGCCTATTGTACCCGCGCCTTGAAGGCTGATGGCTGGCGGGTTTTTGCCACCGCTCGCAAGGAAAAGGACATAGCGGTACTTAGAGCCGAGGGGGTCGAGGCCTTCTATCTCGATTATCGTGAGCCGGAATCGATCGCCGCGCTCGTCACCGCCGTGCTGGAACGCACGGGCGGTCGCCTCGACGCGCTCTACAACAACGGCGCCCACGCCCAGGCCGGAGCGGTCGAGGATCTTCCGGTAGAAGCACTGCGCGAACAGTTCGAGGCCAATGTCTTTGGCTGGCACGATCTGACGCGGCGAATTATTCCGGTCATGCGTGCCCAGGGTCACGGCCGGCTGGTTCACTGTTCATCCATCCTCGGGATGATGCCGGCGCGCTTTCGCGGTGCCTATTGCGCCTCGAAATATGCGGTCGAGGGCCTGATGCTGAGCCTGCGGCAGGAACTCGTGGACAGCGGCGTCCATGTGTCGCTGATCGAGCCGGGGCCTGTTGTCTCCGATATTCACAGGAATGGAATGAGCTGGTTCCTGAAACACGTCGATTATGCCGGATCGGTCCACAAGGCCGGCTATCGCAAACAACTGGAGCAATTGCGTGCCGGTGCCGGCCATTCATCCATGCAGGCGAATCCCGATGTGGTATACAGGGCATTGCGGCACGCACTTCTGTCGCGGCGCCCCCGCCCGCATTATGTGGTAACGGTGCCTGCCAAGGCTGGCGTTCTGCTCAGGCGCCTTCTGCCGGCGTCTCTGCTTTATCGCGTTCTTGCCAGGAACGTCTGACCGCAATCGAACGGAATGCACCCATGGCTTTCACCTTCAAATTTCTTGCCGCCATCTTCATGGCCGCCGTTGTGGTGGTCCTTGTCCGGGGATTGGTCAACATGATGAAAGGAGGGTCCGGCTCGACGTCGAACAAGCTGATGCAGGCGCGTGTCCTGTTGCAGTTCATCGCCATCGTGCTGATCCTTCTCGCTGTCTTTTTCACCCGCAAGTAACCCGCATCGGGTCATCGAAGAGTATTGCAATGGTCAAGCTGAACAAGATCTACACCCGCACCGGCGATAACGGCACGACCGGTCTCGGTAGCGGCGCCCGGCGCTCGAAGGCCGATCCGCGCATCGAAGCGTGCGGCACCGTGGACGAGGCTAATGCCTGCATCGGCATGGCGCGCGTGCATACCGGCGCTGCCTATCCGGAGATCGACGCCATGCTCGGGCGCGTTCAGAACGATCTGTTCGATCTTGGCGCCGATCTCGCCACGCCCGACGAGGGCAAGCCGCTCGGTTACGAGCCGTTGCGGATCGTCGCATCCCAGGTCGAGCGGCTTGAAAAGGATATCGACGCGCTGAACAGGAATCTTCAGCCGCTGCGCTCCTTCGTGCTGAACGGCGGCTCGCCCGCAGCCGCCGCGCTGCATCTTGCGCGCACCGTGGCGCGTCGTGCCGAGCGCATCATGGTCGCGTTGGCTGAAAATCCCGCTGAGCATGTCAACCGTGAAGGCCTGAAATATATCAATCGTCTCTCGGACCTGCTTTTCGTCGCCGCGCGCACGGTCAATGACAATGGCAACGCCGATGTGCTATGGGTGCCTGGCGAGAACCGCTGACCGATCACCGAGTTGACGACAGAAAGCGTCGATGTTCATCCCGCTTCACGATGCCAACAGCCTGCACCACATCAAACTGCAATATGTGACGATCGGGCTGATCGCCGCCAACGTCATCGTCTACCTGGCGACTCTGGCCGGCGGCGACAACTTCACCAATGCTGCCGTGCTGGGTCTCGGCTTTATCCCTTCCGTTGCCCATCACACCGCGGTGCTGGGGCCGGAATTCGTCGTCGTGCCCGACGGTTTCAATTACCTGACCTATGCTTTTCTCCACGCCGACATCTTTCATCTGGGCGGCAATATGCTGTTCCTTTGGGTGTTCGGCGACAATGTCGAGGATGCGCTCGGCCATCTGCGTTTTCTGGTCTTCTATCTGGCCTGCGCTGTCGCCGGCGCCGTCTTTCACGGCTGGGTGGCGCCGGATTCGCAAGCGCCGCTGATCGGAGCTTCCGGTGCGATTGCCGGTGTCGTGACGGCGTATCTCATCCTGCATCCGCGCGTGAAGATCTGGATACTCGCCTTCTTCCGCATTCCGCTGCGCATCCCGGCCTATTTGCTGCTTGCGCTGTGGATCCTGTTGCAATTCGCCATGTTTGCCCTCGGCGGCGACGACCGAATCTCCTGGGCGTGCCATATCGGCGGCATCATTGCCGGCGCGATCCTGGTTCTGGTGTTGCGGCGCCAGCACGCGCCGCTGCTGGACAAGGAGATCGTCACCCCGCGTGCCGTTCGTAAAAAGCCGCCTGACGAGGAGGGATACCGTCTGCAAAACCACCGCTTTGGGCAGGCCAGCGCCAACAGCCTTGATTCAACCGATTAGGCTTGCCGCTGGATATTGACGGGCACCTTGCCCGTCTCTAGGTTCCGCCCGCCTGCGGAGAACGCTTTCGCCGTCAAGACGGTCGAATGCTGGAATTTCCGCGTAAAATGTCGGCATTCGACAAATGTGCAAGGTTTGGCGCTGCTATAGCGCACCCGAAACGTCTTGAGAGGTGAGAAGCGCAATGAAGATCCTCGTGCCCGTGAAGCGGGTTGTTGACGCCAACGTCAAGGTGCGGGTGAAGGCCGACGGCTCGGGCGTCGAGCTTGCCAATGTGAAGATGGCGATGAACCCGTTCGACGAGATCGCGGTGGAAGAGGCGATCCGGCTCAAGGAAGCCGGCAAGGTCGAGGAGATCGTCGTGGTTTCGATCGGCCCGGCACAGGCCGCCGAGACGCTGCGCACCGCGCTCGCGATGGGCGCCGACCGCGCCATTCTGGTCAAGACCGACGAAGCGGCTGAACCGCTCGGCGTCGCCAAGGTGCTGAAGGGCGTGGTCGAGGCGGAAAAGCCGGGCCTTGTCATTCTCGGCAAGCAGGCGATCGACGATGATTCGAACCAGACCGGCCAGATGCTGGCGGCGCTGCTCGGCTGGTCGCAGGGCACCTTTGCTTCGAAGATCGAACTGGCCGGCGACGTCGCCAAGGTGACGCGCGAGGTCGATGGCGGCTTGCAGACGCTCGAGCTCAAAATGCCGGCGATCATGACCGCCGACCTCAGGCTCAACCAGCCGCGCTATGCCTCGCTGCCCAACATCATGAAGGCCAAGAAAAAGCCGCTGGACGAAAAGAGCCCGGCCGATTTCGGCGCCGACGTTTCGCCGCGCCTCAAGGTGCTCAAGACCGAGGAGCCGGGCGGCCGCAAGGCGGGCGTCAAGGTCGGATCGGTGGCCGAACTAGTGGACAAGCTCAAGAACGAAGCGGGGGTTCTGTAATTCAGGTGCGCCCTTCGAGGCTCGCCGCGCTCGCACCTCAGGGTGAGGACTGGCGCGGCTCTTCATCGGGGCAGCCGAAACCCACATTTCAGGCATGCAATCAACCGCCCTCATCCTGAGGTGCGAGCCGGAAGGGCGAGCCTCGAAGGACGCACAAGGGGCAAGCGCCGCGACGCAAAGGGACAAGGAACAAGAAAATGGCAATTCTTCTGATCGCCGAACACGACAATGCTTCGCTTTCCGACCAGACCGCCAAGACACTTTCGGCCGCGCTCAAGATCGGTTCGGACATCGACGTTCTGGTCGCCGGCAAGGGCGCCAAACCCGCCGCTGACGAAGCCGCCAAGCTCAAGGGCGTGCGCAAGGTGTTGTTGGCCGAGGCCGACGAACTGGCCGAGCGTCTGGCCGAGCCGACGTCCGCGCTGATCGTGTCCCTGGCGCCGAACTACGATGTGCTGATCGCCGCGGCCACTTCGACGGGCAAGAACGTCATGCCGCGCGTGGCCGCGCTTCTGGATACGGCGCAGGTTTCCGAGATCATCGAGGTCGTTTCGCCCGACACCTTCAAGCGGCCGATCTATGCCGGCAACGCCATCCAGACGGTGCAGGCGACCGACGCCAAGAAGGTCGTCACCGTGCGTACGGCTGCCTTCCAGTCGGCGGAAGAGGGCGGTTCTGCTGCCGTGGAAACCGTGCAGCCCGCGGCCAATCCCGGCCTGTCCACATTCATCGAGAACAAGCTTTCCGAGAGCGATCGGCCCGAACTCACCTCGGCCAAGATCATCATTTCCGGCGGCCGGGCGCTGGGTTCCGCCGAAAAGTTCCAGGAAGTTATCCTGCCGGTTGCCGACAAGCTGGGTGCCGCCGTTGGCGCCAGCCGCGCGGCGGTCGACGCCGGCTATGCGCCGAACGACTGGCAGGTCGGCCAGACCGGCAAGGTGGTTGCCCCCGATCTCTACATCGCCTGCGGCATCTCGGGCGCTATCCAGCATCTTGCCGGCATGAAGGATTCCAAGGTGATCGTCGCCATCAACAAGGACGAGGAAGCACCGATCTTCCAGGTCGCCGATTATGGCATCGTCGGCGATCTGTTCGTCGTCTTGCCGGAATTGCAAAAGGCGCTTTGACGCCTTTGGAAGATTGGCATTAGAATTATGAGGGCGGGGTGGACGAAAACGCCTCGCCCTCTTAGTGTGCGCTGCACAACGGTACTTCAGGCGTTGAACGGGATTGCGTCATGAGCAAGATCGAGACAATCGGTATTGTCGGTGCGGGCCAGATGGGCAGCGGCATTGCTCATGTCTCGGCCTTGGCGGGTTTCAACGTGCTGCTTTACGATGTCTCCGCGGCCAGTGTCGAAAAGGGCATCGCCACCATCAGCGGCAATATGGCCCGCCAGGTCGGCTCGGGTAAGTTGGAAGAGAGCACGCGCAAGGACGCCATGGCTCATATCTCGGCTGCCGCCACGATGGCCGATCTGGCTGCTGCCGATCTCGTGGTCGAAGCCGCGACCGAGGACGAAACCGTCAAGCGCAAGATCTTTGCGCAGCTTTGCCCGCTTCTCAATCCGGAGGCGATCCTCGCCACCAACACCTCGTCGATCTCGATCACGCGTCTTGCGTCGCAGACCGACCGGCCGGAGCGTTTCATCGGCATTCATTTCATGAATCCGGTGCCGGTGATGAAACTGGTCGAACTGGTGCGCGGTATTGCCACCGAGGATGCGACGTTTGAATCGGCAAAGGCCTACGTCACCCGGCTCGACAAGGCGATCACGGTTTCGGAGGATTTCCCGGCCTTCATCGTCAACCGCATTCTTTTGCCGATGATCAACGAGGCGATCTACACGCTCTATGAGGGCGTCGGCACGGTGGACGCCATCGATACCGCCATGAAGCTCGGCGCCAATCATCCGATGGGGCCGCTGCAACTCGCCGATTTCATCGGCCTCGATACCTGCCTTTCGATCATGCAGGTGCTGCATGAGGGCCTGTCGGATTCGAAATATCGGCCATGCCCGCTATTGGTGAAATATGTCGAAGCCGGATGGCTCGGCCGCAAGACCGGGCGCGGTTTCTACGATTATCGCGGCGAACATCCGGTCCCGACGCGTTGAAGCATTTCCAGCAAAAGTGTGAAGCGGTTTTGCGTCCGGAAGTGCGGCTAAAACAACGAGATAGAGCAGTTCTGCCGGTTCAGTAAAGCCCAAGTTTCCCGTCTCACCAGCGTAGAAACAAGCGCCCTCCCAGCGCACCCAGCCCCGTCAGAACGGCGAAGCCGATCGTGTACCAGACGGCCACGAAAAGCGGCGAGTCGTCCGTGCAATGGGCGGCATAGAAGGTTGCCGCGAGCCCGCTGGCGAGCAACCCGGCGACGGCGCCCGAGAATATCGGGCGTGTCGGCGCGCCATGCCGCAGGGTCGCGAGAATGATCGCCAGCGGCCCGATGCCGATCAGCGGTATGAGCATCATGCAATAGAACCAGTTCTTGCCGATCAGGCGGACGGCCCACTCCTGCGACGGAACGGCAATCAATTCGGTCGCCACCGCGCCGGCAAGCAAAAGCGGCGCGGCCAGCAGCCACGGCGCCAGATGCCAGGGCGATGACCCAGGCCGTGCGCTGGCCAGGACAATCGGCAGCGCGCTCGCTGCCAGCGCCAGCGTATAGACGAACTTGAACTGGACGCGCACCGTTTCCATCGCATCGCCGATATCGGAACGAGGGCCGATGGTCGCGAAGAACACCACCGCCGCGACCAGCACCGCTGCACCGCCTGCCAGCGGCCAGATAATGCCGCTGGCCAGTCTCGGTCTGGCTGTGTCGGCTTCGAGCGCCTTTATGAGATCTCGCGTCTTCACGTCAGTTCCGTCCAAATCGTTTGGCGATGGCGCTGAGTCCGCGATGCAGCGCGACCCTGACCGCCGTCTCGCTCATGCCCAGATGCCGCGCCGTCTCACCGATCGACCGTCCTTCCACCGAGATTGCCGAAACCACGGAGCGCTGGCCGGGAGACAGGCCGTCGAGCGCCCTTGTCACGTCGCGTTCGCTTGCCGCCTCGGCTGGTTGGGGAGCGGCAAGTGTTTCAACGAAATCGCCGATTTCCAGTTCGATGCGTTGGCCCCGTCGGCGGAAAGCGTCGATCAGCTTGAAGCGGGCGATGGCGTAAACCCATGGCAGCACCGGCGCGTCGGTTCGCCAGGTATGACGCTTCAGATGAATGGCCAGCAAGGTTTCCTGCACCACGTCCTCGGCATCGATGCCGCCCTTGACGATCTTGCGCCGCGCAAAACCTCGCACCCGTGCGGCGATTCGATGCAGGAAGTCGGCATAAGCACGCTCATCGCCTGCGACCGCCGCGCGCAACAGACGGGAAAGGTCGTCCTCGTCCTTGCCGGTCACAGAACTCATTCCCTCCCTACTTCGCGCCTCGATGCCGGTTGTTACAAGCACGGCCGTAAAAGCATCATGCCCGGTCTTTCGAGATAGAAAAGTCTGTCGTGACCGTGGATAATACCAACGGTCATTTTGAATGACCGTTGGAGCGCGCGACCGCGCGCCGCGCCCGTTGGCGCAAAAGCCGAGTGGCCCGGATGGGCCGCGCCGGCGATTGAGGCGGCCTTGAATGTGTCAACATCCAGGACCTCTGGTATAGGTGGCGGGTGCGGCTTCTCCCATGCATGTTGATGGCGATCCCGCTTATCGGCGTCTGTAGGAACGACGCAATGCACCTGCTTTGTCGAACACGAAGCTGGCCGGCCATCCATTGGCCGGTAGATCGTTCGCAACGACTGTTGGGTCAGGCACTCAGGCGAAAGTGCCGTGGCAATGCTTGTATTTCTTGCCCGACCCGCAGGGGCAGGGCTCATTGCGACCGACCTTGCCCCAGCTTGCCGGATTGTTCGGATCGCGATCCTCCGGCGCGACGGTTGCCGCGGCGCTGCGCGTCATCACCAGTGTTTCGCCATCGGCAAAATCATCCTCGCCGGTGGTGCCGTCGATATGGCTGCCGAAGGTCTCGGGAGCTTCGGGCGGCGGTGCTTCCGCTGCCTGATTGACCAACTCGACACGCATCAGTTGAGCCGTGACCGCCTGGCGCAGATTGCCGAGCATGGCCTGGAACAGTTCGAATGCCTCGCTTTTGAACTCCTGCAACGGATCGCGCTGGCCATAGCCGCGGAAGCCGATCACCGAGCGCAGATGGTCGAGATTGACGATGTGCTCGCGCCACAGCGCATCCAGCGTTTGCAGGACGACCGAACGCTCGACATAGGTCATGACATCGGGGCCGAAGCGTGCGGCCCGATCGTTGGCCGCCGCATCGGTCGCCTGTGTGATGCGCTCGCGAATGTCGTCCTCGGCGATCCCTTCTTCCTTGGCCCATTCGTCGACAGGCAGGTCGAGATTGAGATATTGCGCGATGTCCTGCTTGAGGCCGTCGATATTCCACTGCTCGGCATAGGCGTTTTCGGGAATGGCCTTGGCGACGATCTCCTCGATCACGCCTTCGCGCATTTCCGCGATCGTCTCGGTAAGTCCGTCGCCATCCATCAGTTCAAGGCGCTGCTCGAACACCACCTTGCGCTGGTCGTTGGACACGTCGTCATATTTCAGCAGGTTCTTGCGTATATCGAAATTGCGCGCCTCCACCTTGGTCTGCGCCTTTTCGAGCGCCTTGTTGATCCAGGGGTGGATGATCGCCTCGCCTTCCTTGAGGCCGAGCTTGGTCAGCATGCCGTCCATGCGCTCGGAGCCGAAGATGCGCATCAGATCGTCTTGCAGCGACAGGTAGAATTTCGAGCGGCCGGGATCGCCCTGGCGGCCGGAACGGCCACGCAACTGGTTATCGATGCGCCGTGATTCATGGCGCTCGGTAGCGAGCACGTAAAGGCCGCCTGCCGCGAGCGCCTTTTCCTTCAGGCGGGCCACATCCTCGTGGATTTCCTTCTCGCGCGCCTCGCGTTCCGGACCTTCCGGCATCTCGGCAAGTTCCTCGGCGATGCGCATTTCGGCATTGCCGCCAAGCTGGATGTCGGTGCCGCGGCCTGCCATGTTGGTGGCGATGGTGACGGCACCGGGCTTGCCGGCCTGGGCCACGATCGACGCCTCGCGCTCGTGATGGCGTGCGTTGAGGACTTCGAAATCCTTCAGCCCTTCCTTGTTCAGCCGCTCCGCGAGTTGTTCCGATTTCTCGATGGAGGTGGTGCCAACCAGGATCGGCTGCCCCTTGGCGCGAGCGTCCTTGATCTCCTTGACGATCGCCTGATACTTCTCCTCGACCGTGCGATAGACCTCGTCGTCCTCGTCGATACGCTTGACAGGCAGATTGGTCGGGATTTCGGTGACGCTGAGATTGTAGATATTGCCGAACTCCTCGGCTTCCGTCAGCGCCGTGCCGGTCATGCCGGCCAGCTTGTCGTAGAGGCGGAAATAGTTCTGGAAGGTGACGGACGCCAGCGTCTGGTTCTCCGGCTGGATCTGCACATGCTCCTTGGCTTCGAGCGATTGATGCAGCCCTTCCGAATAGCGGCGGCCCGGCATCATGCGGCCGGTGAACTCGTCGATGATGACGATCTCGCCGTTGCGCACGATATAGTCCTTGTCGCGGGTGAAAAGCTGGTGTGCCTTGAGCGCATTGTTGACGTGGTGGACCAGCCCGACATTCTCCACGTCATAGAGCGAGCCGCCTTTCAGTAAGCCGGCTTCCCGCAGCATGTTTTCGACCTTTTCCGTGCCTTCTTCGGTGAAGGTGGCCGTCTTCTGCTTCTCGTCTATTTCATAATCCGCCGGCACCAGCTTGACGATGAAGGTATCGACCGTGTTGTAGGTTTCCGAGCGATCTTCGAGCGGGCCGGAAATAATCAACGGCGTGCGCGCTTCGTCGATCAGGATGGAATCGACCTCGTCGACGATCGCGAAATTGTGGGGGCGCTGCACCATCTGGGCGCGCTCGTATTTCATGTTGTCGCGCAGGTAGTCGAACCCAAGCTCGTTGTTGGTCGCGTAGGTGATGTCGCAGGCATAGGCGTCGCGGCGTTCCTCGTCGGTCAATCCATGGACGATGATACCGATGCTCAAGCCCAGGAACTTGTAAACGCGGCCCATCCATTCGGCGTCGCGCGAGGCCAGGTAATCGTTGACGGTGACGACATGCACGCCCTTGGCCGGCAGCGCGTTGAGATAGACCGGCAGCGTCGCCACCAGCGTCTTGCCCTCGCCGGTGCGCATCTCGGCAATGCCGCCATCATGCAGCACCATGCCACCGACCAACTGGACGTCGAACGGACGCATGCCGAGCACGCGGCGCGCCGCTTCGCGTACCGTGGCGAACGCCGGCACCAGGAGATCATCGAGCGAGGCGCCATTGGCAAGATCCTGGCGGAATTTCGCCGTACGCGCCTGCAATTCGGCGTCCGAGAGCGCGCGCATCTCGTTTTCCATGGCGTTGATCGCTTCGACACGCGGGCGAGTCGATTTCACGCGGCGATCGTTTGCCGATCCGAAAACCTTACGGGCGAGACCGCCGAGACTGACCATTCATGGCCCTTTCGTTGCAATCCAAGGCGTTGCGCGGCGACGTAGCGGCTTATGCCGTTCCCCTGCTGCGTCAACGAAACACCGAAAAGCGCCCAAAAAACGGTTCTGGACGCAAAGTCGTTGGACAGATAAGAGGGGCCTGAACTGATGTCAACGCCGCGTGCGGTCCGCCGGACATGCGCAATTCCGCCATATTCTGGCTGATTTGAAAGCCTAACGCTTCTTTCTTCCCATTCTCACCGGAGACTTGTTCATGCTGTTTTCATCCCGCCGTGCCCCGCTTGCCGGCATTGGCCTGGCTGTCGGGCTGTCGGCCCTTGTTCTGTCTCCCGCTTTTGCCGAGGATGCGGCCGCTACCGCCCCGGCCACGGCGACTGAAAAGCCGGTTGATCCGAATGCTGTCGTCGCCACCGTCAATGGCCAGGAGCTTACCGAAAGCGACCTGACGCTTGCCGAAGGCGAGTTGTCGCAGCAATTTGCACAGCTTCCGCCGGAGCAGCGCCGCGCCGCCGCGCTTTCGGCAGCGATCGAGATCAAGGTGCTCGCCGCCAAGGCCAAGGCCGAAGGGCTCGACAAGGATCCCGACTTCCAGCGCCGCGCCGCCTTCCTGCAGGAGCGCGCGCTGCATGGCGAAGTGGTCGAGAAGGACGTTCTCGGCAAGATCACGGATGATGAAATCAAGGCTCGCTACGAAAAGGAGATCGCCGCCCAGCCGCCGGTCAACGAAGTGCATGCCCGTCACATTCTCGTGAAGACCAAGGAAGAGGCCGAGGCGATCATCAAGCAGCTCGATACCGGCGCCGATTTCCAGAAGCTCGCCAACGAACACACCAATGATCCGAGCGGCAAGGCCAATGGCGGCGACCTCGGTTATTTCGGCCCCGGCCAGATGGTGCCGGAATTCGAAAAGGCGGCTGAGGCGCTGGCTGTCGGCAGCTACACCAAGGAGCCGGTCAAGACCCAGTTCGGCTGGCATATCATCAAGGTCGAGGACAAGCGCCAGAAACAGCCGCCGGCTTTCGATAAGGTCAAGGACCAGGTGAAGTCGCTGGTGATCCGGGACAAGTATTTCGCGATGGTCAAGGACGCGCGCGCCGCCGCCAAGGTCGAGATTCCCGATGAGAATCTGCGCAAGGCCGTCGAGGCGGCCGAGGGCGGCAAGTAAGGCTTGCCTTAAGGCCGAATAGGATTTTTCGAAGGTGACACCGGCTCAGGTGTCGCCTTTTTTCTCGATGCCCTGTGCAATGAGGCGCGCCACGGCTTTCAACTTCGTCTCGTTGGCATCCAGACGGCCAGTCAGCAGATGCGACCAGGCGAAAGATGAAACGAGGTCGGCGATCGTCGCCGGGTCGGCATCGGCGGCAACCTCACCGCGCGCCTTTGCCCGCTCGATCATCGTTCCCGTTTGGGTGCGCCTGTCCGCCGCATAGGCAGCAAGCGCTTTCGCCGCGTTCTCGTCGGATTGCGCCTCGGCGATGATCGACCGGAAGATCGGCCCGGATGCGGTGTTGCGCCAGTTCGCCAGCAGCGCGTGCAGGAATGCAGCGATGTCTTCCTCGATATTGCCGGTGTCGGGATAGGCAAAGCGCTTCTGGCGCTGGTAGACGTCGAGCAGAAGCGCGGTCTTTGACGGCCACCACCGATAGATGGTGGGCTTTCCCGCTCGTGCGCGGCGCGCCACCGCTTCGATGGAGAAGCCGGCATGGCCGGCCTCCGCAAGCACCGCCTCGGCGGCCTCCAGGATCGCCTCCGCGCTGGCTGGATTGCGGCGTGCTCCAATCGACCTGCGGGTTTCGTTCTCCTTGTCCATGAGCATCTCCAGTCAGTAGATGAATTTCATCATAGATCATCCCTTGACAAAACGAAACGGCTCGTTCTATATGTAACGAAACGTACCGTTCATATGGAGAAGATCATGACATCCGCAAAACATTCCGCTCTCGACCGACCTCATCCTGCATCGATGCCGGCTGTCGGTGCGCTTGCACGGGCAGCCCCGACGACTCATCGCTTTTCGCGGCCGCGTTTTGCGATCCTGGTGCTTGCCGGCGTCTATCCGCTGATCACGGCGCTGCTCTACCTGCTCTTGCCGGTGTTGCAGGGGTGGGCGATCTGGCAGGAGACGCTGCTGATCGCGCCGCTGATGGTCGCCATGATGGTGTGGGGCGTCATTCCCGCCATTCAGAGGCGGTTCAATCGCTTCATCAATCCGCTTGCCGGTTGAGGCGCGGACCGCTCGCTGCATCGGCCAATAGGGTGGCGGGCCGATAGCAGGTGGGCAACGGTTCGTTCCAAGCCTCTTGCGCGCGTGTGCGCGATGAGGCAAACCGACCGGCGCGACCACGCCGTTCGAGGGTTCTCCATGTCCGCCACGCTTTCGCCACTCGCGCCGAAAAAATATCCCAAAATGCCGGCCATCGAGGGGGTGCGCATCGCCACCGCCGAGGCCGGCATCAAATATAAGGGCCGCACCGACCTCCTGGTGATGAGCTTCGATGCCGGGACGCAAATTGCCGGTGTCTTCACCCGTTCCAGATGCCCGTCGGCGCCCGTCGATTTCTGTCGCCGGAATCTCGGCGGCGGCAAGGCGCGCATGCTGGTGGTGAATTCCGGCAACGCCAATGCCTTTACCGGCCGGAAGGGCCGCGAATCGACGGAGTTGACGGCGGACGCCGCGGCCAGGGCCGCGGACTGCTCGCCTGGGGACGTGTTTCTCGCGTCCACCGGCGTCATCGGCGAACCGCTCGAGGCCTCAAGCTTCACCCATCTGCTCGGCGATATGGTCAGGCAGGCCCGGCCGGATCAATGGACCGAGGCAGCCCAGGCGATCATGACCACGGATACCTATCCCAAGATCGCCACCGCGACGGTCAAGATCGGCGGTACCGATGTGACGATCAACGGCATCGCCAAGGGCGCCGGCATGATTGCGCCGGACATGGCCACCATGCTGTCCTTCGTGGCGACGGATGCGCCGATCGCGGCACCTGCCTTGCAGGAACTGCTGGCGCGGGGCACCGCCAAGACCTTCAATGCCGTGACGGTGGACAGCGACACTTCGACCAGCGACACGCTGCTTTTGTTCGCCACGGGCGCCGCCGCCCGGCGCGGCGCGCCGGCCATCACCGATGCCAAGGATGCGCGACTGGCCGCATTTCGCCGCGCCTTGGCAAAAATCCTCAAGACATTGGCGCTTCAGGTGGTGCGCGACGGCGAGGGCGCGCGCAAGCAGATCGAAGTCACCGTCACCGGCGCGAAATCGTCGCGTTCGGCCAAGCGCATCGCGCTGGCTATCGCCAATTCGCCGCTGGTCAAGACGGCCGTGGCCGGCGAGGACGCCAATTGGGGCCGTGTCGTCATGGCTGTCGGCAAGGCCGGCGAACCTGCCGACCGCGACCTTCTGTCGATCTGGTTCGGCAACAACCGGCTCGCCCACCAGGGCGAGCGCGACCCAGCCTATTCGGAGGAGGCGACCTCCGCCTATATGAAACGCGACGAGATCGCCATTCGCGCCGAGGTGGGCATCGGACGCGGCAAGGCGACCGTCTGGACCTGCGACCTGACCAAGGAATATGTCGCCATCAATGGCGATTATCGGAGTTGACGCGCGTGTCCTTTCTGCACCCGAGCGAGCAACTGGCGATCGTGCGCCGCTACGAGGCGGCAGGCTTTCGCTCATGGCCGGCGGCTGCGGTCCATTATGATGGAACCTGGGTGATCAGGCTGACGGCCGGCCATCCGGCCAAGCGGCTGAACTCGGTCAATCCGCTCGATCCCGGCGACGTTCACCGCATCGCCGAGCGGGTAGCGCGCGCATCCCGGCGCTTTGAGGCCTATGGCCGGCCGCTCACCTTCCGCATGTCGCCGCTCGCCGGCCCCGAACTGTCAGATTATTTCGACCGTGAAGGCTGGAGCCGGATGGCCGAATCGCTGGTCATGCGCCTGGCGCTGGCGAATGCGCCGGTGGACGATGCGCTTGACCAGATTCCGCTGCGCGATATCGGCCGTTTTGTCTCCGCCTCGCTCAAGGTGCATGGCGCGGACGCTTCGCTCCGGGCCGGCCTTTCCGAGATCATCGGGGCCATTCAGCCGGAAGCCGGGATGTTTGTGCTGGAACGGGATGCAGAACCGCTGGCATCGCTGATCTGCGTGCATGAGGGCGATCTTGCCGGCCTGTTCGAGATCGGCACCGAGCAGGCGGTGCGCAATCAGGGCCTCGGCCGTGAACTGATCCTCTCGGCGCTGAAATGGGCACGTCTGCGCGGCGCGCGCCAGGCCTGGCTCCAGGTTGAAGCGCACAATGCGCCGGCGCTGGCGCTTTATCGCAGCCTCGGCTTCGAGGAGGTCTATCGCTATCACTACCGCCGGCCGGACAATGGGGTCTGACCGCTTGGACGTCCCCGTCGAAAACCGCGGCAAGCGGCTGCTTCTTGTCGTCGCCTGCGCGCTGGTCGACCGCGATGGGCGCGTTCTCATTTCGCAGCGTCCCGAAGGCAAGCAACTCGCCGGCCTGTGGGAATTTCCCGGCGGCAAGGTGGAGCCGGGCGAGACGCCGGAGGAATGCCTGGTCCGCGAGCTGCGCGAGGAGATCGGCGTCGAGACCAGGGCGGCCTGCCTTGCGCCGCTCACATTCGCCAGCCACGATTACGACGACTTTCATCTTTTGATGCCGCTTTATGTCTGCCGCCGCTTCGAAGGCATCGCGCATCCGCGTGAGGGCCAGACCCTGAAATGGGTGCGGCCGCGCGACATGCGCGCCTATCCGATGCCGCCGGCCGATGCACCGCTGATTCCGATTCTGATGGACTTGATATAAGGCACCGGCGCGCGCCAAGACATTAACAGCGAATTAATCTCGATCTGCAAAATTGAACCGTATCAAGCGGTGTGGAGCCGCTTTGCCAGGGGCTGGGCCGGGGACCGGACATGAGCAATGAGAGAGACCACGAATCGCATTGGGACCGTGATTCGGCGCCGCCATTGCGCTTCGGAACCGCGACCGGGGCCGGCATCGGCGCGCTTCGTCTCGCCCTGCTTTTCGGTTCGGCGGTGATTGCACTGGCGTTGATCGCGGTGCCTATGCTCGCCGGGCGTGGCCCGCTGGTTCGTGGCGACGCTTCCGGACTGGACATGATGAGCACCGGCTCCATCCGTCACGATACATCCTATACGATCCGTCGCAGCGTGCTGCAGCCAGCGCCTGACGCCGTATGCCTAATCCGCTCTGATGGCCGCCAAAGCGGTCGGTGCTGAATGCTTTCCTTCATGCTCGGTTAAGCCTGTGCCATTAACGTTTATTAACGGGAACAGGCGATAATGCTGCAAAAGGATCGGTGGGATGGGTCTGCTGCGGCAATTTCTTGGCGATGAGAGCGGGGCGACGGCGATCGAATACGGTCTGATCGCCACGCTGGTATCGCTGGCGATTGTCGTTTCCGTCAGCGAATTGGCGAACGCGCTGCGCGATTATTGGGAAGACATCGGCGAAAAGGTTGCCAATCCGACAGCGCCGTGAAGATCTGACCCTAGTGATCAGGTCCTCAGGGTCAGGATCGTCCGGGGTTCTCGAGCGCCTTGGCCAGCGACATCTTCGCGGAACCCGGCTTGAGCGGCTTCTGCTGCGATGGATCGGGCGCCCAGCCGGACAGCCAGACGATGGAGAAACTCGCCCGAATGCGGCCGTCCTCATCGGAAAACCGTTCGGCATAAAGCTCGGCCGCGCGAGCAAACAGGGCGCGCGTGGCAGGATGGCGGCTGCGGTCGATAAGCACGCTGGTTTCTCCCATCGCCCTGAGATCGGCCATCAGGTCGAAAAGCGTGTCGTAGCGCACGGTCATGGTTTCCACATCCGCGACCGGCAATGCAAGGCCCGCTCTTTGCAGCAGGCCTCCGGCATCACGCACATCCGCGAAAGGCATGACACGAGGGCTGACGCCCCCGTAAAGCTCGGCTTCCGCGCCGAGCAGGCTTTCGCGCAATTCGCCCAGCGTGCCGGAACCGGCCATGGCGCCCAAAAAAAGCCCGTCCGGCTTCAGGCTACGGCGGATTTGCGCCAACATGCCCGGAACGTCGTTCACCGATTGCAGTGAAAGCAGGGACACAGCGAGGTCGAGGCTTTGCGGTTCCAGCGGCACCGTTTCCGGTTGAGCGACAATGGCGTTTGCGGAAAGAGGCGCGCCGTGGAAATGGGCTGCGTCGGCTTCCACGCGCACGATCTCGTCGATCTTGCCGCTGGCATTGAGGGCTTCTTGTGCGTCGCCGGTCTGGCAAAACAATGTCGCGGCCCGGCTGAACCGCCGCCCGACGGCGCTCAGGCGTTCGGAAAGATCCTCCGCCACGCGGCGCATGAGAAAATCCGCGCCAGCCACCGGGCGCGCCAGCGCGCGGCGCTTGCGTTGCAGTTGCAGGGCGGTATCGAATACGGGCTGCACCGTGAGATTCCTGTCTTGCTTCTGATATAGTGCGGCGACCAGTGTGGTGGATTTGAAATTCGTCGTACAATGGGTCGAGCACGATGAACGAATTTCACATCCGAAAACCACACTGGAATCATATATTTCCTGGTGTCCTTTTCGAATCCGAAATTCGTGAGCGGGCTCCCGGAAATGAAGCGAATTTCGGATTCGGGACACCAGGACGATGTGGCCGATGCGATGACAGGGATCAAGGCTTTTGCGAAAAATGCGGCCCGATGGCCGGCGGCGTTCCTTTTCCCTCCGGTGTGTCCGGGCTGTCGCCGCCATGTCACGCAACCCGGCCTGCTGTGCGCCGCCTGCTGGCCTCGCCTGCGTTTTCTGGAGCGGCCATGGTGCCCGGTGATGGGCACGCCTTTCCTGCACGATATGGGCGAAGGTTTCCTTTCGGCCGAGGCGATTGCCGATCCGCCACCTTTCGAGCGGGCACGCGCCGCCGTGGTTTATGGCGGCGTCGCCAGCCAGATGGCGCAGGGCCTCAAATATCGCGATCGCACCGATCTGGCGCCATGGATGGCCGGCTGGATGGCGCGCGCCGGCGCCGAACTGATTGCCGATGCCGATCTCGTTGTGCCGGTGCCGTTGCACTGGTCGCGGTTTTTCAGGCGCCAGTTCAACCAATCGGCCGAACTGGCGCGCGCGCTTTCGCGGCAGCAGGGGTTGAGGTTCGCACCCTCGGCTTTGCGTCGCGTGAGGCCGACACGCCAGCAGGTCGGGCTCGAACGCAGCCAGCGCGAGGAGAACGTGCGCGCGGCCTTTCGCGTGCCGGAGGAAGCGCAACTCCTGCTTGCCGGGCGGCGCGTGCTGGTCATCGATGATGTCTATACCACGGGCGCGACCGTGCGCGCCGTCGCCAGGACGTTGAAGAAGGGAGGTGCGGGCGCGGTCGATGTGCTGACCTTCGCCCGCGTCCTGCCTGGAGACATGAGACCGGGGGTCTTCCGGCCCGACGAGCGAGCGACTATATAAGCCGCAATGAAACAGGATTGTGGCTCATGGCCGAAGTGACGATCTATACCCGCATGATGTGCGGCTATTGCGCCGCCGCCAAGCGGCTGCTCGAGCGCAAGGGCGTTGCCTATACCGAGCACGATGCGTCGTTTTCGCCGGAATTGCGCCAGGAAATGATTGCCCGCGCCCATGGCGGCATGACGTTTCCGCAGATATTCGTCGGCGATGTTCATGTCGGCGGTTGCGACGACCTCTATGCGTTGGAGGACGCCGGCAAACTGGACGCGTTGCTCGGCAGCGTGCCGGCAAAGTAAGGGAGAAGACGATGGCGATGTTCAAGGCGGCGGCGATCCAGATGCGTTCAGGCATGGAGCCCGAGCGCAATGTCCGCGACATGGAGGCGCTGGTCCGCGAGGCTGCCGGGCAGGGCGCAACCTATGTCCAGACCCCGGAAATGACCGGCGCGATGGTGCGCGACAGCGATGCCCGCAATGCCGTCACCGCAAGCGAGGACAAGGACATCGTCGTGGCTGCCGCGCGCCGTCTGGCGGGCGAACTCGGCATTTTCCTGCATATCGGCTCGACGGCGATCCGGCGCGCCGATGGCAAGATCGCAAACCGCGCGCTGCTGTTTGCGCCCGATGGCGGCCTGGTTGCCGCTTATGACAAAATTCATATGTTCGACGTCGATCTCGACAATGGCGAAAGCTGGCGCGAATCCGCCGCTTATGAGCCGGGCGACAAGGCGATCGTTGTCGAATTGCCGTTTGCGAAGCTTGGCCTCGCCATCTGCTACGACGTGCGTTTCCCGCAGCTTTTCCGTGCCGAGGCGCTGGCTGGCGCCAATGTTCTTTCGGCTCCGGCCGCCTTCACTCGTCAGACCGGTGAGGCGCATTGGCATGTGCTCCAGCGCGCCCGCGCCATCGAGAACGGCGCGTTCATGATTTCCGCCGCACAGGGCGGCAAGCATGAGGACGGCCGCGAAACCTATGGCCATTCGCTGATCGTCGATCCGTGGGGGCGCATTCTGGCCGAGGCCGACCATGACGCGCCGGCTGTCATTGTCGCGGAGATCGACCCGGCTCAGTCCCAGGCTGCGCGCGGCAAGATCCCGAACCTGAAGAACGCGCGTGAATTTTCGCTCGAAACCGAGCGATATGCGTCGGCGCGCTTCAAGGGAGCCGCCTCTTGATCCGTTTTTCCCTGATTTGCGAGCATGAACACCAGTTCGAGGCATGGTTTCGCTCCAATGCCGATTTCGAGACGCAGCAGAAGCGCGGCTTCGTCGATTGCCCGTCCTGCGGGTCGCAAAAGGTGGAGAAGGCGCTGATGGCGCCGGCGGTTTCGACCGGCCGCAAACAGGACAAGGTGGCGCTCGCCATGGGCGAGGAGCAGCGCAAGGCGATGGCGCAATTGAAGGCGATGGCGCAGAAGGTGCGCGAGAATGCCGATAATGTCGGCGACAAATTCGCCGAGGAGGCGCGCAAAATCCATTTCGGCGAGGCGAAGGCGCGCGGCATCTACGGCCAGGCGACGGTGGAGGAGGCCAGGAGCCTTGCCGAGGACGGCGTATCCTTCATGCCGATCCCGGTCCTTCCCGACGATCAGAATTGAGATCGGGCGCTTCGGCAGGCAGCGCCGCACCGACCATGAAGGTCAGGCTGTGGAATTCTGCCTTCGGCCTGCTTGTCGTCACCGGCGCGCTGCTCGGCCTGTCACTGCCTTTCGGCAAGATGGCCACCGAGGCCGGCGTTTCCGGCATGGCGTGGGCTTTCGTCATTTCCTGCGGCGCCGGCTCCGTGCTGCTGATCGCGCTTCTGCTGCGTGGCAACCGCGTGCGGCCGACGCGCCACAAGCTGCGCTATTTCTTCATCGTGGCGGCGGTTTCCTATGCTTTTCCGAACTTTTTGATGTTCACGGCCATGCCGCATCTCGGTGCCGGCTACAGCGGCATCATGTTCACGCTGTCGCCGGTTGTCACTCTGGTCTTTTCCATCCTGCTCGCGGTGCGCCGCCCAAGCGCCCTTGGCGTTGCCGGCATTGCAATCGGCTTCATCGGCGCGGCGATGGTCGCGATGACGCGCGGCGAGGTCGGGCGCGAGGCGGCCGTCTTCTGGGTGGCGATCGCCCTGTTGATCCCGATCAGCCTCGCCGCCGGCAATATCTACCGTACCTGGGACTGGCCGGAAGGGACCGGGCCGATCGAGCTTGCGGCGGGCAGCCATCTGGCCTCGGCAGCCATGTTGCTCGTTGCGATCCTGAGCCTGCAAGGCGGCGAGGCATTCTCCGCACTCAGCCAGATTCCATTCACCGTGGCGGCACAGGTGGCGGCGGCTTCGGCCATGTTTGCCTTTTACTTCCGTCTTCAGGCGGTCGGCGGGCCGGTCTATCTCAGCCAGATCGGCTATGTCGCCGCGGCTATCGGCCTGTTTTCGGGCACGCTGTTCCTTGGCGAACGCTATCTGTGGCTGACATGGGCAGGTGGCGTGATCATCACCCTGGGTGTACTGATCACGACGAGGGCGCAGGCACGGACCAAATAAGATGGCCCGTCAGGCGGCCTTTTCGGCCAGCACCATATAGTTGACGTCCATATCCTTCGAGGGCTGCCAGCGGTCGGCCAGCGGATGATAGACCACGCCGGTGCGGTCGATGACCGCCAGCCCGGCATTGCCGAGCGCACCTTCCAGTTCCTCCGGCCGCACCAGCTTGCCGAACTGATGCGTGCCGCGCGGCAGCCAGCGAAGCACATATTCCGCGCCGATAATGGCCAGCCCCAACGCCTTCATGGTGCGGTTGATGGTGGCGACGAACATGATGCCGCCGGGCTTCACCATCTCGGCGCATTTGCCGATGAACAGTTCGACATCGGCGACATGTTCGACGACCTCCATATTGAGGACGACGTCGAATTTTTCACCGGCTTCGGCCAGCGCCTCTGCCGTGGTGGCGCGGTAATCGACCGTAACCCCGGCCTCCGCGGCATGCAGCTTCGCCACCTCGATATTCGTTTCCGAAGCGTCCGCGCCGACCACTTCGGCGCCCAGCCGCGCCATCGGCTCGCACAAGAGCCCGCCGCCGCAGCCGATGTCCAGAAACCGCAGCCCCTCGAACGGCCGTGCCGCGTGAGCATCGCGGCCGAAGCGTTCGGCCACCTGGTCGCGGATATAGGCAAGCCGCACCGGGTTGAACTTGTGCAGCGGCCGGAATTTGCCGTTCGGGTTCCACCATTCGGCGGCCAGCGCCGAAAATCGCTCCACTTCCGCCGCGTCGATGGTCGTGCGCGTACCCGTCGTCTGTCCGGCGTTTTTTGGTTCGGCGTTTGGCATCGTGTGGCCTCCTTGGAGCGCCGCGCGTTCAAGTGAACGCACGAAGGACGCTCCGACATTTCGATGGCGCATCGGAACGATTCGAAACCGGATTCCGTTTCTCGCTCCCATGCTCCAAGGTTAGGAAGTCGGTTGCGATGGCGTGAAAGTCAACTGGCAATTGACCGGCGACGTCCTGTCGCTTGCACGCTTCCGGGCTTTTGGCTATGGAAACCGCGCTAGCGGCAACCGGCCCGACCGGAGCCACAATCTTTGATTCCCGGCGTTTCGCGCCGATTCCAGACCTGAAGGCGTTTCGCTGCCATGGCGCGCATCGTTATGAAGTTCGGCGGAACGTCCGTCGCCGACCTTTCCCGAATTCATAATGTGGCGCGGCACGTCAAACGCGAGGTCGATGCCGGCCATGAGGTCGCCGTGGTGGTTTCGGCCATGTCGGGCAAGACCAACGAACTGGTCGGCTGGGTCCAGGGCATGCCGAAGGCAACCGGCGCATCGAGCCCGTTCTTCGACGCGCGCGAATACGACGCCATCGTCGCTTCGGGCGAGCAGATCACCTCCGGCCTGCTGGCCGTCGCCTTGCAGTCGATGGGGGTCAATGCCCGCTCTTGGCAGGGCTGGCAGATTCCGATCCGCACCGACCATGCCCATGGCGCGGCGCGCATCAAGGAGATCGACGGATCCTTCCTGATCAAGCGTTTCGGCGAAGGACAGGTGGCCGTGGTGGCCGGTTTTCAGGGCCTGTCGCCGGACAACCGCATCTCTACCCTTGGCCGTGGCGGTTCGGACACCAGCGCCGTGGCCATTGCGGCCGCGGTCAAGGCCGACCGCTGCGACATCTATACCGACGTCGACGGTGTCTACACCACCGATCCGCGTATCGAGCCGAAGGCGCGCCGGCTGGATCGCATTTCCTTCGAGGAAATGCTTGAAATGGCATCGCTCGGTTCCAAGGTTCTTCAGGTGCGCTCGGTCGAAATGGCCATGATCCACAAGGTGCGCACCTTCGTGCGGTCTTCCTTCGTGGACCCGGACGCCCCCGGCATGGGCGATTTTCTCAACCCGCCCGGAACGCTTATTTGCGACGAGGATGAAATCGTGGAACAGCAGGTCGTCACCGGTATCGCATACGCCAAGGACGAGGCGCAGATTTCGCTCCGCCGCGTCGCCGACCGCCCCGGTGTGGCGGCAGGTATTTTCGGCCCGTTGGCCGAGGCCAATATCAATGTCGATATGATCGTGCAGAACATATCCGAGGACGGCAAGTCCACCGACATGACATTCACCGTGCCCTCCGGAGATGTCTCCAAGGCGTTGGCGGTGCTCGAAAAGGTCAGGCAAAGTGTCGGTTTCGACGCCGTTCAGCATGACGACGGGATGGCCAAGATTTCGGTGATCGGCATCGGCATGAGAAGCCATGCCGGCGTCGCGGCAACTGCTTTCAAGGCGCTTTCGGAGAAATCCATCAATATCCGCGCCATCACCACCTCGGAGATCAAAATCTCGATTTTGATCGACGGTCCCTACACGGAACTTGCAGTTCGCACTTTGCATTCCGTTTACGGTCTGGATAAGCAATAATCCAACGACTCGGGTTGTTGCGTTCGTCGGGCACGGTTCTGCCCGGCCGCAAGGTCATTGGAGAAAAGCCGCGATGCGTGACACGGCTGTCGGCCCACGCGTTCTGCTGAAACGGCTCCGCGAGCTCATGCAGGAGCCGCTGGAGCCGCAGGAGCGGCTCGACCGAATCGTGCGCGACATTGCCGCCAACATGGTCGCCGAAGTCTGCTCGCTCTATGTGTTGCGTGCCGACGCCGTACTCGAACTCTATGCCACCGAAGGCCTCAACCCCAATGCGGTGCACCTGGCGCAACTGCGTCTCGGCCAGGGTCTCGTCGGCACGATCGCGGCGGGCGCGCGCCCGCTCAATCTTTCCAACGCGCAGGAACACCCGGCTTTCGCCTATCTGCCGGAGACGGGTGAGGAGGTCTATCAGTCCTTCCTTGGCGTGCCCGTGCTGCGCGCCGGGCGCACGCTCGGCGTGCTGACCGTCCAGAACAAGACCATGCGCAATTATCGCGAGGACGAGGTCGAGGCGCTGGAGACGACCGCCATGGTCATCGCCGAGATGATCGCAACCGGCGATCTGGCGCGGCTGGAGCGGCCAGGGCTGGAACTCGACCTCAAACGGCCGGCGAGTTTCACCGGCCTTGCCTTCAACGATGGCATCGGTCTGGGCCATGTCGTGCTGCATGAGCCGCGCATCGTCGTCACCAACCTGTTCAACGAGGACAGCGAGGAGGAGGTGCGGCGACTGGAATCCTCGGTCAGTTCGCTGCGCCTGTCCATCGACGACATGCTGGAGCGCCGCGACGTCGCCTTCGAGGGCGAGCATCGCGAAGTGCTCGAAGCCTATCGCATGTTCGCCAATGATCGCGGCTGGGTGCGGCGACTGGAGGAGGCGATCCGCAATGGCCTGACGGCGGAGGCGGCGGTCGAAAAGGTGCAGTCGGACATGCGCGCGCGCATGATCCACATGACCGATCCTTATCTGCGCGAGCGCATGAGCGATTTCGACGACCTCGCCAATCGGCTGCTGCGCCAGTTGCTCGGGCGCGGCCCGCAGGATGTTGCCGCCTCCTTACCCAAGGACGCCATCATCGTCGCCCGTTCGATGGGGGCGGCCGAACTGCTCGATTACCCGCGCGACAAGCTGCGCGGCCTGGTTCTGGAAGATGGCGCGGCGACCAGCCATGTGGTGATCGTGGCCCGCGCCATGGGCATTCCCGTCGTCGGCCAGATGAAGGGCGCCGTTTCCATGTCGGAAAACGGCGATGCCATCATCGTCGATGGCGAGGAAGGCACCGCCCATCTCAGGCCGCAGAACGATCTCGAAACCGCCTATGCCGAAAAAGTGAGGTTCAGGGCGCGGCGTCAGGAGCTTTATCGCGAACTGCGCAACAAGCCTTCCGTCACCACTGACGGGGTGCGGGTCGATCTGCTCATCAATGCCGGCCTGTCGGTTGATTTGCCGCAGCTTGCCGAATCGGGCGCCGTCGGCATCGGCCTGTTCCGCACCGAGCTCCAGTTCATGGTGGCGTCGGCCTTCCCGCGCGCCGAGGTGCAGGAAAAGCTCTACCGCGATGTGCTGGAAGCCGCCAGGGGCAAGCCGGTGACGTTCCGTTCCATCGATATCGGCGGCGACAAGGTCCTGCCCTACTTCAAGGATGCTGCGCAGGAAGAGAACCCGGCGCTCGGCTGGCGCGCGATTCGCCTTACCCTTGATAGGCCCGGCCTTTTGCGCACGCAGATTCGTGCGCTCCTGAAGGCGTGCGGCGGGCGTGAATTGAAGCTGATGCTGCCGATGGTCACGGAGCTTGGCGAGATCGCCCAGGCGCGCGAGATCATCGACCGCGAGGTCAGGCACCTTTCACGCTTTGCCCACCATCTGCCGACAAGCCTGAAACTCGGCGCCATGCTGGAAGTGCCCTCGCTGCTGTTCCAACTGGACGAATTGATG
Source organism: Manganibacter manganicus (assembly GCF_002075885.1). GTDB lineage: Bacteria > Pseudomonadota > Alphaproteobacteria > Rhizobiales > Rhizobiaceae > Mesorhizobium > Mesorhizobium manganicum. The sequence continues at coordinate 16,804 of NZ_MDET01000015.1, read as the reverse complement.
CAAGCGGTGGATTTCGTTTCGGTCGGCTCCAACGATCTGTTCCAGTTCGTCATGGCGGTGGATCGTGGCAATACGCGGCTTTCAGACCGCTTCGACCCGCTTTCCACGCCTTTCCTGCGGGTGTTGAAGACCATCGCCGATGCCGGCAGCCGCAATCGCACGCCGGTGACATTGTGCGGCGAACTGGCCGGCAAGCCGATCTCGGCCATGGCGCTGATCGGGCTGGGCTATCGCTCGATTTCCATGTCGGCGGCCTCGATCGGCCCCGTCAAGGCGATGCTCACCGAACTGCCGCTGGCCGAGCTGGAGGCGTTTTTCGAGGACAATCTCGACGCCCCCGTGCAAGGGCTGCCCATGCGGGCGCTTTTGCAGGGCTTTGCCGACGACCGCGGCATTCCGCTTTAGCTTTTGCTTCTGTATAGACGCCATCATGATTGATCTTCCCCGCGACCGCATGGACCAAGTCGTCAAGCGTTTCGACATGCTCGAAGCGCAGATGGCGGCCGGCCCGGCGCCCGACGCCTATGTGAAAATGGCGTCGGAATATGCCGACATTCAGGACATGGTGGCCAGGATCAGGGCCTTGCGCGCCGCCGAGCAGGAGCAGGCCGATCTGGAGGCCATGCTGGCGGACAAAGCGACGGATGCCGAGATGCGGGCGCTGGCCGAGGCCGATCTGCCCGGCGTCGAGGACCGGATCGAGGCGCTGCAAAAGGACATCCAGATTCTTCTGCTGCCCCGAGACGCCGCTGACGACCGCAACGCCATACTGGAAATCCGCGCCGGCACTGGCGGTGACGAAGCGGCCCTGTTCGCGGGCAATCTGTTTCGCATGTATGAGCGCTATGCCGCCGCGCATGGCTGGCGTATCGAGACGGTTTCCGCGTCGGAGGGAGATGCCGGCGGCTATAAGGAAATTATCGCCACCGTTTCGGGCAAGGGCGTGTTCGCGCATCTGAAATTCGAATCCGGCGTGCACCGTGTCCAGCGCGTGCCGGAAACCGAAGCGCAGGGCCGCATCCACACCTCCGCCGCGACCGTGGCCGTGTTGCCGGAGGCCGAGGAGGTCGATATCGAAATCAGGCCGGAGGACATCCGAATCGATACGATGCGCGCTTCAGGTTCCGGCGGCCAGCACGTCAACACCACCGATTCGGCGGTGCGCATCACCCATCTGCCCACCGGCATCATGGTGGTGCAGGCGGAGAAGTCGCAGCATCAGAACCGTGCTCGCGCCATGCAGATCCTGCGCGCCAGGCTCTATGATATGGAGCGCTCGCGCGCCGACGAGGCCCGTTCCGAATCACGCAAGTCGCAGGTCGGTTCCGGCGACCGCTCGGAGCGCATCCGCACCTATAATTTTCCGCAAGGCCGTATAACCGATCATCGCATCAACCTCACGCTCTACAAGCTCGACCGGGTGATGGAGGGCGAACTGGACGAGGTGATCGACGCGCTGATCGCCGATCACCAGTCGAAACTGCTGGCGGATATGAGCGCCGCCGGGTGATGCCGGTGAAGCTGGCAGCGCTTCACCGGGAGGCGAGGGCGAAGCTCGCCGAAGTGGGTATAGCGGAGGCCGCGCTCGACGCCCGCCTGATCGTCGAGCATTTCACCGCCACATCCCGCACCGATGCCATCGCCTCGCCCGATCGCGAGATTGCCGTAGCCGCCGGGCTTGCCGTAAAAAAGGCTATCGCCCGCCGCCTCGCCGGTGAGCCGGTGCATCGCATCCTCGGCTTCCGCGAATTCTACGGGCTGAAGTTGGCGCTTTCGCCAGAGACGCTGGAGCCGCGCCCCGATACCGAGACGCTGGTCGATGCACTTTTGCCGTTTGTCCGAGCGGCCGCAAAACGCGCTGGCGAGTGCCGCATTCTCGACCTTGGCACGGGTACCGGGGCGATTGCATTGGCTTTGCTTGCAACAATAGACTCAACAATGGCCGACGGGGTCGATATCTCCGACGGCGCGTTGGCCGCAGCCGCGGGAAATGCCGCCAGGCTGGGGTTTTCCGGGCGTTTTCGGGCAATAAGGTCCGACTGGTTTGCCGAAATTTCCGGCCGTTACCATGTAATCGTCTCGAATCCGCCCTATATTGCAACCAACATTATCGCGGGCCTGCAAGCGGAGGTGCGCAATTTCGATCCGCATCGGGCTTTGGACGGCGGCCCGGATGGGCTGGGTGCCTACAGATCGATTGCAAAAGGGGCGAAAACGCATTTGCTGGATGAGGGTGTCGTCGCCGTCGAAATCGGAAGCACGCAGAAGCGTGACGTGAGTGCTGTGTTCGAACAGGCCGGTTTTGCCTTGTTGCAGGCCGCTGGTGATCTTGGTGGAAATGATCGCGTGCTGATATTCGCCACGCAGAACCGCAGCTAGGCTGCGGCGAAAAAATACTTGGCAAGCCTTGGGAATACGGATAGGGTCGCTGTAACCGGATGAACGAAGCAGGCAGTGCTCTTAGCGATTCGGTTCCCTCGGATATAACTGCCTTCTTGTGCAAGCCAATGCCCAGGCTTCGTGTGGGGTTGTCCGGCCAGCGATGTAACCGCAACAGGATAATACGTGGCGCCAACGCAATCGATGCGGGCGAGCACCGGCGAAACAGCGAAACGGCAGGCCGCGCGGGCGCCGCTGTTCGTGCAGGATTTTTCAAGATTTCAAAACTGAAGAGAGTCTGATGAGGCCACAACAGCAGAACAGGCGCATGCGCGGTCGCAACAATGGCGGCGGCAACAATAACAACCGCAAAGGGCCTAATCCGCTCAACCGCAATTATGAAAGCAACGGTCCCGATGTGAAGATCCGCGGATCGGCCCAGCAGATTGCAGAAAAATACGCCACGCTCGCTCGCGACGCGATGAGTTCCGGCGATCGGGTGATCGCCGAGAATTATCTCCAGCACGCCGAACATTACAATCGCATTATTGCGGCCGCCCAGGCACAGATGCCGATCCAGCAGGTCCAGCACCGCAACGACGATTTCGATGACGATCTCGACGATTCCGAGAGTAGCGGCGATGAAACTCAGGCTCCGGCGACAGGCCATGGTGCCGGCCCGCAACCCGTCATTGAAGGCACGCCCGCCGAAATCGCGCTGAACGGTGATGACGGGTCCAGCAACAACAACAATCGCAATGGCCGCAGAAACGGCAATTTTCGCCAAAACCGCCAGGGCAGCGAGCGCGCCGCCCGCGATGAACATAATGGCACCGGTGAGACGTCGGTTAAGGCAGTGGAGACCGATCTACGGCCAGCCGCGAAACCAGAGGAGGCTGCGCCCTCGCCGGTTGCCGAAAATCTTTCACCGGCTGATCTTGCTGCTCGGGTTGAGCGCAATGAGAGCGGCGAAGAAGCATCTGCGCCGCGCGCTACGCGCCGCCCACGCCGTCCACGTGCCAAGCCGGACCAGAGCGAGGGTGCCGGTGCTGAAGCCGCGCCTGTCGAGGTCGGCGAAGGCTGAAGACGTAATTTCAGGATTTTCGACGCAACGGCAGGAGTTTCTCCTGCCGTTTGCTTTTTGGGCCTGCGAAATTTTATGCCCTGCAAACAGCGGCTCACTTGAGGGAAGACCCTTCGCGCCCCATATTTAGCCAGAGTTGAGCACGGCTTGAATGAGCGGGCTCGTCACCGCAATCTGATCCGGTGCTGCAAAGCAGGCCGGGTCGGCAAGGAGACAGATATGAACTTGGAAAAATATTCGGAGAGGGTTCAGGGTTTTATTCAATCGGCCCAGCAATATGCCCTCAATCGCAACAACCAGCAATTCACGCCGGAGCATATCCTCAAGGCGCTGATTGACGATGATGAAGGGTTTTCAGCGTCTTTGATCGAACGTGCTGGCGGACGTCCGCGCGATGTGGAATTGGGCGTCGACGCCGCGCTCGAATCCCAGCCTCGCGTCGAGGGTGGGAATGGCCAGCTCTATCTGGCGCAGCCATTGGCCAAAGTGTTTTCCACGGCTGAGGATCTGGCCAAGAAGGCGGGTGACAGCTTCGTTACTGTCGAGCGTCTGTTGCAGGCGCTTGCCATGGAAAAGTCTGCCAAGACGGCGGATATCCTGGCCAAGGCCGGCGTCACGGCGCAGGCTTTGAACGAGGCGATCAACGATATCCGTAAAGGGCGCACTGCCGATTCCGCTTCCGCCGAGCAGGGTTACGATGCGTTGAAGAAGTATGCGCGCGACCTGACGGCGGATGCGCGCTCGGGCAGGCTCGATCCTGTCATCGGCCGTGACGACGAGATCCGTCGTACCATTCAGGTGCTGTCACGACGTACGAAAAACAATCCTGTCCTCATCGGCGAGCCCGGCGTCGGCAAGACTGCGATTGCAGAGGGCCTGGCGCTGCGTATTGTCAATGGCGACGTTCCCGAAAGTCTCAAGGACAAGCAGTTGATGGCGCTCGACATGGGTGCGTTGATTGCGGGCGCGAAATATCGTGGCGAGTTCGAGGAGCGGCTGAAGGCCGTACTGTCGGAAGTCACGGCCGCCGCCGGTGGCATTATTCTGTTCATCGATGAGATGCACACGCTGGTTGGCGCCGGCAAGGCCGATGGCGCGATGGACGCATCCAATCTGCTCAAGCCCGCGCTGGCGCGGGGGGAATTGCATTGCGTCGGTGCCACCACACTGGACGAATACCGCAAATATATCGAGAAGGACGCCGCGCTTGCCCGCCGCTTCCAGCCGGTCTTCGTCGAGGAGTCGACGGTTGAGGACACGATCTCCATCCTGCGCGGCATCAAGGAGAAGTACGAGCAACATCATAAGGTGCGCATCTCCGACTCGGCGCTGGTCGCAGCGGCGACGCTGTCGAACCGCTATATCGCCGACCGGTTTTTACCCGACAAGGCGATCGACCTGGTGGATGAAGCCGCATCGCGACTGAGGATGCAGGTCGATTCCAAACCTGAATCGCTGGACGAAATCGATCGCCGCATCATGCAGCTCAAGATCGAGCGTGAGGCATTGAAGGCTGAAAATGATGAGGCATCGAAGGATCGGCTGGCCAAGCTGGAAAAAGAGCTTGTCGGGTTGGAAGAAGAATCCGACGCGCTGACTGCGAAATGGCAGGCGGAAAAACAGAAGCTGGGGCTTGCCGCCGATTTGAAGAAGCAATTGGACGATGCTCGCAACGAGTTGGCGATTGCCCAGCGCAAGGGTGAATTCCAGCGCGCCGGTGAGCTTGCCTATGGCAAGATTCCGGAACTGGAGAAGAAGCTGGTCGAGGCGGAAGCCAAGGATCAGGACGGCAAGGCTGGCATGGTCCAGGAAACGGTGACGCCCGACAATATCGCTCATATTGTCTCGCGCTGGACCGGCATCCCGGTCGACAAAATGCTGGAAGGCGAGCGCGACAAGCTGTTGCGGATGGAGGATGAACTTGCCAAACGTGTCGTCGGTCAGGGCGAGGCGGTGCAGGCGGTGTCCAAGGCCGTGCGCCGTGCCCGCGCCGGCTTGCAGGACCCGAACCGGCCGATTGGCTCGTTCATGTTCCTCGGCCCCACCGGCGTTGGCAAGACCGAACTCACCAAGGCGCTGGCCGGTTTCCTGTTCGACGACGACAACGCGGTGCTGCGCATCGACATGTCGGAGTTCATGGAGAAGCACTCGGTCGCCCGCCTCATCGGCGCGCCTCCCGGCTATGTCGGCTATGAGGAGGGCGGCGCCTTGACGGAGGCTGTTCGCCGCCGCCCCTACCAGGTGATCCTGTTTGACGAGATCGAGAAGGCACATCCGGACGTGTTCAACGTGTTGTTGCAGGTGCTGGACGACGGTCGTCTGACCGACGGCCAGGGCCGCACGGTCGACTTCCGCAATTCGCTTATCGTCATGACCTCGAACCTCGGTTCGGAATTTTTGGTCAATCTCACCGAGGATCAGGATGTCGATCTGGTGCGCGACGACGTGATGAGCATCGTGCGTGGCCATTTCAGGCCGGAATTCCTGAACCGGGTGGATGAAATCATCCTGTTCCACCGGCTGCGCCGACAGGACATGGACAAGATCGTCGAGATCCAGCTCAAACGTCTGGAATCGCTGCTGGCCGACCGCAAGATCACGCTCGACCTTGATGGCGACGCGATCGAGTGGCTGGCGGGGAAGGGCTACGACCCTGCCTACGGCGCGCGACCGCTCAAGCGTGTCATACAGAAGGAGTTGCAGGACCCGCTGGCCGAGAAAATCCTGATGGGCGACGTCAAGGACGGCTCGATCGTGAAGGTGACGGCCGGTTCCGACCGCCTGAACTTCCGCTCCAAGCCGACAGCAGTGGACCAGGCGGAAGAGGCTGCGTAAAATCGGGTTGGCTGGGTTACGAATAAATGGCCGTGGCGACACGGCCATTTTCATGCCCGGTTCATGTTGGAACCTTATCCAGACTGGTTGGTTGGATCATCCGGCCAGACGGAGTCGGCTCCAGGCGGGGCAAGAACAAGTGAATCGGAGCATTTGGCCACGATGAAGCGCATGTCGCTGTTCATTTCGGTTTTTGGGGCGGCTTTGGCTGCGGTTTTGTCGGGCACGATGGCGCATGCTACCCTGAAGGAAGAGCAGACAAATACTGTGGGTGGTTCTTCCACGATGTCCGGCGGACAGAGCGCGCTGCTGGTTGCCCAGAATGGCGATTACCAGATTTTCTACGACGGCAATGGCAATCGGGTGATCGTCGATGCCGGTACCGGCAGGGTCGTTGCCGTCCAGCCGCCGGGTGCACGCCGCGACCGCCGTGCGCTCCGCCGCCAGCAGATGCAACGCGGTTACGACGATTATTATCTCGATGATCCACGCGAAGCGGCTCGTTACCGTCGCTTACAGATGGAGGCCGAGCGCGGCGTGATCGCTCCCCCGTCTGATAGCTATGATCCTTACGGCTATCCGGCTGAATCGTTTCCGCCGCCCGCCGATGACGATTACTTCGATCCATATCCGGAACAGCCGTCTGCCGGGCAACCTGAAATAGCTCCTCGCAGTCAACCGATCGAGCGCAAGCCGTTGGATGAAGCTGCGATTGCACCGCCGCAATCGCAGGGTTCCATCGAGACGCAACCTAGGTCAGCCGATCCGCGTCTTCCGGAGGGCAGCGCCAAGGTAGACCCTTCCCTTTCGCTCGGCACACGTAGTGATGTTGCAACTCTGCAAGTTTTGCTTGATCGGGTCGGAGCGTCGCCGGGCGTCATCGATGGCCGCTTCGGCTCCAACGTCGACAAGGCCTTGCAGGCTTATCGAGGACTGACCGGCACCATGCTGCGCTCGACGGATACTGCCGCTATCAAGGAAGCCTTGGCAAAAACCGGAGGCGATGCCTTTGCCACCTATACAATTACGCCGCAGGACGTAGCCGGACCCTATGTTGCCTCGATCCCCACAGACTACAGTGTCAAGGCTACGCTGGAGCGTCTGGGCTATACATCTGTTGCTGAAGCATTGGCCGAGCGCTTCCATATGGACGAAGGCTATCTTAAGGCCCTCAATCCCGGAATCAATTTCGACCGGCCGGGCACCATCATTAGGGTTGCCAATTTTGGCCGGTTGGTTTCCACACAAGTTGCTCGCATCGTCGCCGACAAAGGGCAGAAACAGGTTCGCGCCTATGACGCCTCAGGCAAGTTGGTGGCGGCCTATCCGGCGACCATCGGTTCGAGCGACACGCCTTCTCCCTCAGGCACTCACGCCGTGACGCGTATCGCATTCAATCCCAACTATACCTACAACCCGAAAATAAATTTCAAACAGGGCGAAAACGACAAGGTGCTGACCATTCCGCCGGGGCCGAACGGACCAGTCGGCACCGTATGGATTGCGCTCGACAAGCCGACCTACGGCATCCATGGCACGCCGGATCCTTCCAAGATCGGCAAGACCGCCAGCCATGGCTGTGTGCGCCTTACCAATTGGGATGCCACCGAGCTTGCCAAGCTTGTGAAGCCGGGCGTGGTTGTGGAGTTTGTGGACTGAGGCAAACGGCGCCCGCCGCTCCCTCGTCGCCCGCTGCCATCTTATCCCTCAGCCTTGGCGCTGGCGACCTTCAACGAATCGCTTTCCTGTTGCTTGAGCAGGTCGTCGATGCGTTCACGCTCACGTTTGAAGACGATAAGATCGTCGCCCTGCAAGGTCTTGCCGACGGGGAGGCGCACACGCATCGGATCGACCTTGGTGCCGTTGACGATCAACTCGTAGTGCAGATGCGGCCCGGTTGCCAGGCCAGTCTGTCCGAGATAGCCGATAACCTGCCCTTGGCGCACCTTAACTCCGGGCTTGATGCCTTTCGCAAAGGCGCTCTGGTGGTTGTAGGACGTTTCGTAGCCATTGGCATGCTTGATGATGATCTGCTTGCCATAGCCGCCGGCCCAGCCGACCTTCTCGACGACACCGTTTCCCGCCGCGATGATCGGCGTACCGACTGGGGCGGCCCAGTCGACACCGGTGTGCATGCGCACATAACCGAGGATCGGATGCCGGCGAGCCCCGAAGCCGGAGCGGAATTTGCCGGCCGGTAACGGATTGCGCAGCAGGAACTGTTCGGCGCTGCGTCCGTCCTTGTCGAAATAATCTACGCCACCATCCGGTAGTTGATACCGGTACAGGGTACGGGTCGTCGCGCCAATGGTGGCCGAGATATAAAGAAGCTGTGAATTCTGCGTGGCCTTATCGTCGCCGTCGGGTTTCGAAAACAACACTTCCAGGCGATCGCTGGGCGTCAGGCGCGATTGGAAATCGACGTTGGACGCCAGCAGTTTGATGATTTGCCGCGTCATCTGTGATGACAGCCCGTAGGAATAGGCAGCGCGATAAATGCCGTCATAAATATTGGGGAGATTGCCGCGCACGACCGGCGGCGGCGAATCGTCGAAGGCTGTCAGCAATTCGGGGTTAGGTGCCGGCTCCTGCGCCGGAACATATTGTCCGTCATCATCGAGTGCGATGGTGACGATGTGTTTGGTCTTGTCGTAAACGCCGGTTCGGACGATCCTGGCCACATCGTCGCGAATTTCGAGACCTACCCTGAGCACGGTGCCGGCCTTCAGGGCAGACGCGTTGAGCAGCTTACCGATCGCCTCTGCCATGCCGGTCGCATCAGGCCCGGTATACCCGGCGGCAGCCAAGGCGTCCGTAATGTTGCGGTCGCTGGTGAAAGCGATGATCTCCTCGGCAAAGCCGGGAGCCTGATCCAAAGCGTCCATATCTGTGCGTGGGGCGACGGAGACGTTTTCCGGCACGATCTTGACTCCGTAGGAGCCGGCCAGGCTTTGCGCGAGCTGGTCGCCGAAGCGTTGTGGATCGATATAGTGAAGCGCGGCCACC
>NZ_MDET01000015.1:0-2500 GCF_002075885.1 Manganibacter manganicus | reverse complement strand
CGTCCGTCGTGGAAAGGGAAACAACCCTGACCTACAGCTAAGGTCCCCAAGTTATGGCTAAGTGGGAAAGGATGTGAGGATCCCAAAACAACCAGGATGTTGGCTTAGAAGCAGCCATCATTTAAAGAAAGCGTAACAGCTCACTGGTCTAAATAAGGGTCTTTGCGCCGAAAATGTAACGGGGCTCAAGCCATACACCGAAGCTTAGGGTTCACGAGCAATCGTGAGCGGTAGCGGAGCGTTCCGTAAGCCGATGAAGCCATACCCGTGAGGGATGGTGGAGGTATCGGAAGTGCGAATGCTGACATGAGTAACGTAAGGGGAGTGAGAGACTCCCCCGCCGAAAGTCCAAGGGTTCCTGCTTAAAGTTAATCTGAGCAGGGTTAGCCGGCCCCTAAGTCGAGGCGGAAACGCGTAGACGATGGGAACCACGTTAATATTCGTGGGCCTGTGGGTAGTGACGGATCATGTGTGTTGTGAGGTCTTATTGGATTGATCTTGCAGCGAAGTGGTTCCAGGAAACAGCTCCCACTTATAGACCGTACCCGAAACCGACACTGGTGGACTGGTAGAGTATACCAAGGCGCTTGAGAGAACTATGCTGAAGGAACTCGGCAAATTGCACGCGTAACTTCGGAAGAAGCGTGACCCTTTTTTGCGCAAGCAGATGAGGGTGGCACAGACCAGGGGGTAGCGACTGTTTATCAAAAACACAGGGCTCTGCGAAGCCGCAAGGCGACGTATAGGGTCTGACGCCTGCCCGGTGCTGGAAGGTTAAGAGGAGGGGTGCAAGCTCTGAATCGAAGCCCCAGTAAACGGCGGCCGTAACTATAACGGTCCTAAGGTAGCGAAATTCCTTGTCGGGTAAGTTCCGACCTGCACGAATGGCGTAACGACTTCCCCGCTGTCTCCAGCATAGACTCAGTGAAATTGAATTCCCCGTGAAGATGCGGGGTTCCTGCGGTTAGACGGAAAGACCCCGTGCACCTTTACTATAGCTTTACATTGGCATTCGTAGTGGCATGTGTAGGATAGGTGGTAGGCTTTGAAGCCAGGGCGCCAGCCTTGGTGGAGCCACCCTTGAAATACCACCCTTATCTCTATGGATGTCTAACCGCGGCCCGTTATCCGGGTCCGGGACAATGTATGGTGGGTAGTTTGACTGGGGCGGTCGCCTCCTAAAGAGTAACGGAGGCGCGCGATGGTGGGCTCAGAACGGTCGGAAATCGTTCGCTGAGTGCAATGGCATAAGCCTGCCTGACTGCGAGACTGACAAGTCGAGCAGAGACGAAAGTCGGTCATAGTGATCCGGTGGTCCCGCGTGGAAGGGCCATCGCTCAACGGATAAAAGGTACGCCGGGGATAACAGGCTGATGACCCCCAAGAGTCCATATCGACGGGGTTGTTTGGCACCTCGATGTCGACTCATCGCATCCTGGGGCTGGAGCAGGTCCCAAGGGTATGGCTGTTCGCCATTTAAAGCGGTACGTGAGTTGGGTTCAGAACGTCGTGAGACAGTTCGGTCCCTATCTGCCGTGGGTGTAGGAATATTGAAAGGATCTGTCCCTAGTACGAGAGGACCGGGATGGACGGATCTCTGGTGGACCTGTTGTGGCGCCAGCCGCATTGCAGGGTAGCTATATCCGGACGGGATAACCGCTGAAGGCATCTAAGCGGGAAACCCACCTTGAAACGAGTATTCCCTGAGAGTCGTGGAAGACGACCACGTTGATAGGCCGGGTGTGGAAGAGCGGCAACGCTTGAAGCTTACCGGTACTAATAACTCGATCGACTTGATCGTTCTCATTCCTAATGTTCATCAACCAGCGCTCACGCATGAGCGGCCCTTCGGGCCTGTGCTCCGCGAGGGCGCCGGATAACCGGCGACGCGCAGTCGCGCTTGCGGGCGGTGCCCGAAAGCAATTGCATCGCCAGGCACAAAACAGCTTCTCGAACAATGTGCGCTTTGCCGACCTGGTGGTTATGGCGGAGCGGCTGCACCCGATCCCATTCCGAACTCGGCCGTGAAACGCTCCAGCGCTGATGGTACTTCGTCTCAAGACGCGGGAGAGTAAGTCGCTGCCAGGTCTGCCAAACGCACATTGAAAATCTTCTCCTTACGATGCGGCCCGCAAGACGGGGCTCAAGGCCCGAATGCGGCCTTCCTGTCGATGGAGTTGTCCTTCGGAAACAAAGCTTGTCTTTGCCATTGGATGCAGGACCAGGAGCATCCCGTTCGCCGGCAACGGTCGCAGATCTCGAAGGCGCACAAACAAAAAGCCGGGCTGAACCCGGACGCTCAAAAGCTTATCGCGGGGTGGAGCAGCACCCCGTCCCGCCGCAGGGCCGCAGGGCTCCGAGAAGGGACAAACAGGAAAAAGACCGGGCTGCCCCGGCATCGCCGAATGGCTTATCGCGGGGTGGAGCAGCCCGGTAGCTCGTCAGGCTCATAACCTGAAGGTCGTTGGTTCAAATCCAACCCCCGCAACCAAATCTCTTC
>NZ_MDET01000014.1 GCF_002075885.1 Manganibacter manganicus | reverse complement strand
ATGGATCGAGCGCCGCGAGAACGTCATCGCGCTCGGTCCCAGCGGCACGGGCAAGACCCATGTCGCGCTCGGCCTCGGCCTGGCGGCGTGTCAGAAGGGCCTTCCCGTCGGCTTCATTACCGCTGCCGCCCTGGTCAGCGAGATGATGGAGGCCCGCGACGAACGGCGTCTGCTACGCTTCCAGAAGCAGACGGCTGGCTACAAGCTCCTCATCATCGATGAGCTCGGCTTCGTGCCGCTCTCCAAGACCGGGGCAGAATTGCTGTTCGAGCTGATCTCGCAACGCTACGAGCGCGGTGCGACCCTGATCACCAGCAATCTTCCTTTTGACGAATGGACGGAAACGCTGGGGTCGGAACGCCTGACCGGCGCTCTGCTCGACCGCATCACCCACCACGTCAACATTCTCGAGATGAACGGCGATAGCTACCGTCTCGCTCAAAGCCGCGCCCGAAAGGCTGGCTGAAACCCTCACAAAAATCGCCGACGCCGCAAGCGGGAAACTCTGGTCGGGCTACGCCCTCCCGACGTTCCCCACTTGCGGCGCGAAGTGGCCTACTTTTGCGCCGCCCAATGGCCTGATTTTGCTCCGCCGTTGACATCGCGGGAATAACAAAAGCGCGACTACCAATCGGCCAGTCTTGCGGCACGGTATCGAGCATGCCGCGATTCAGCACGTAGGTGCCGTCCGTGACGGACTGCACCGTGCAAAGCTCCGTCTGCTCATCCGGTCCTGTTCCGATGAGAATGAAGTCGCCCGCTTCCGGCACTAGACCCCTCAGCCCCGGAAGATCGGCGAGCGTGGTCGTGGCTTCGGCCGGCAGCGCGTCAAGGAACGCCCATGTGCCTTTATAAGATTTGGTGCCGATGTCGGTCTGCGACACCGTGCCGTTAACATCAGCCGCGTAGGTGACGAGATTGTAACTGACATCATCATCGCTGTCGGGACCAACGACCACCGAACTGATAACTTCCGGGTACACGAAATCTGCGGGGCTATCTAGTTCCAATGCCGATGTCATCATGTACGCCGGCAACGTCCCCATCTGATAGTAAGACGCGGGTGTTGGGGGCTGCGAAGGATTGATCCATTCGGTGTCGCCCGGCGAAAGATAGGAAGCCAGGTCGAGACCGAAAATATCCTCATACAGACTGAGTGTAACAGTGCTTCGATTTTTCGTTACCTCGGCAACGCGGAACACGATTCGTTCGATGTTGTATTCCGGCCACGAGAGCGTCACCACGTCGGAAGTGACGGTATCCCAAAATGTACGGTCCACGGTGGCATCACAAGTGGCGATTGGATTGACCGCTGCTGCGAGATCGCGCTCGGCCAGCTTGATTGCCAATGGTTGCGACGTGACGCCGTAGTAATTTTTCGACGATGAGATGACACCGCCTTCAGCCGCGATACCGGCAAGGTCTTGCGCGGAAACGGTTGCTTCCTGCCCGCTCTCCGAATTGCTCATCGTCACGACGACCTCGTTGGAGATTTCTCCCCATGCCTTGCGGCGGAATGTACTTAGGGTCGCATTGCTCGGATTGATTTCAGGAACCTGGTCAACGTCATAATCGGCGCGAAGCAACTTGAGCGTGTGTTTACCGGTAGCCGGGTGGACAAACAGCGCGCCCTGAACATGATCGAGAATTTCACCGATGAACTTGCCGATTTCGCTCTGGCGTGTCCATATCATGTTGAGGCCAAACTGCTCGTTGTAGAGAGTCTGAGCACATGCTTCGAATGTGGTCTTGTCGATCAGATCGGGGTTCTCCCCCATGCCCCAATGTTTGTTTACCAGGCACTCGTAGATCATGTGCGAGGGGTTGGACGCATATTGCGGACGATTTTTTGAGTCGTCTGGCATGCGGATAAGGGCAATTGCCGGGTCCAGTCCTATTGACGGCCGACGAACTCGGGCGCTGATCTTGCGCAGATACGGGTTGTTTGCGCCCCAATAGAAACCCTTGGTTCCAATGACGCTGCGCAATTGTGAGATAATATCGCCCCAAACGGTGCCGTCTGAAGTGTCGATGCCTCGATTGCCGGTGAAGAATACGCTCGACAAACCACGGAAACCCGGACAAGTGGCGGTCGTCAAGCCGAGTTTTTTGGCAAGAGTTTCCGGCACCGTCTGACTTGAATCGCCAGGGAGCCACCAAGCGAGGCCGGCAACACCACCTTCTTTCTTCAGACCACCAAACAGTGATCGCTGTGCAATCGAGAAAGTTTCGGCAGCGGTGAGCGAGCCATTCCACATTTCCTTGTCGCCATATTTCAGGCGCAATAATTGAATCCCTTCGCCATAAGCCGCGATGCCGACGTGAATCGACATTGAATACTCATGGACTTCCATTTTTCCCTGTTTGCTACCGCCCATCGTGTGACCTCATTGAGTCAAGCACGCGATCGAGCATTGCATCGTAACCGCGTCCGCGTATGGCTGACGCACGAATGCCGTGACGCAGGAACGCCGGAAAGTCCAATTCCATGTCGGCGAAGGCGCGCTTTACGCCTCGCACGCAATAGATGCGCCGCATATCTCCAATCGTGATGAATGGGTCGGCGCTCATACGTCTATCTTCTTCGTTATTGTGGCCTTGTCGCCAAACCACAGAACATTGATTCCCGTCACTTCCATCTCGCCGAAGACAACCGGGATAGGACGACCGGCTTCGGCCGTCGGATCATCCATATCCTGAACTTCGGTCGGCTTGTCTTCTTTCGGCTTCGGCATGAGCAAGTAGCCGATCGCCTGAAAGGCAATGCCAATGACAAGTTGGACCAACAAGGGGAAAAGGAAAAACACCATTTGGCCGACAGTATCACTTTATAAGTGATTTTAATAGAGGGGTTAATAGAACTGATTCTTCTGCGACAGCGGGTTCTCAAGCGGTATGAAAGGTTGCCCGCCGTAGTTGTGAATGTTGTTGTGCGTATTGCACCCCGTCATCTGTCGATTACAACCGCGCACCACCGATAACGTAGTTCCCACCCCGATACCGCGCGTCGAACCGCGAATGGTGACGACCGTGCCCCCGTTGGTGATAGCCGAGATGGTCCTGATTTCGTAGCGGCCTGTTGCCGTGTCCGTCCATTCCAGCAACCCACCAACGTAACGCTGCCCGACAGCGGTCGCATCGGCGCCCGTTCCGTTGACCGTGGCGTCAATCGTGATTCGATTGCGGTGAATTTCCGTTGCGTTACGAGAGACGGTCGCAGCGGCCTTGTTGGCACGGCAGGCTTCGCCGTAGAGCACATGAGGGCAACCGATTTGATAGTTGACACGCAACCCGACGCGTTTGATCGAAGTTGAGACAGGTACACACGACAGTTCAATTTCGTTCTGCGTGTTGGCTGCACCGGTGATGCGACCCATCCATACGGCCGGGTAATTCTCCAGCGTCACCGTGTCGTTGACGTGTCCTTCGAAGATTACCAGGTTGACCACTTGACTCGGCGGGTAGGCGAGAAACAGTTCATCGACTTCAGTACCAAGTGCCAGCGTGACCTTGATGTCGGACTTGTCGAGTGTGCCATCCTGTGTGATGTCGCCGCACTTTATGGGCCACGGCTGATAGGTCACGCCGTCACGGACGATAACCGATTCGCCGTCGTTCAGGCCGAGCGGTCCGATAGTGCCTTCCGCACCACGGATGAGATAGAGGTGAACGGGCTGCGCGCTGTAGCGGCTGTCTTCAAGCGTGTCGAAGCTCATCCGAGTTCTCCGAGTATCGCGTTGATCTCGATAGAAGTTTTAGCGGCGCGCAGACGGGCCTTAATTCCACGGCGCTGTTTGTCAAGGATAGCTATAGCCGCGTCCTGCTCAGCAGCGCGCGCCAGAATGTCTTCGCGGTCGCCATCCACCAGGGCGCCGCCAAACTCGGCCTGCAACCGCTTTACAGCATGAAGAACGCCGAATGGTCCAATAAGCGCGTTGATCTGCTTCGAGAAGTGTTCGTCTACCTTCCTCTCTGCCTGCGGCAAAAGGACTGCCGACCTACATAATTTCAAGGTCATGACGAGCCTCCATGTACGGGAACGGCGGGTTGATGATGATCGTGAGCGGGCCGGCTTCGTCGAGTTCGACCGTGGTGTCATCGAGCGGGTATTCCACGTCCTCGATTTCGGCAGCGAAGGTCGAACCTTTCGGTGCGTCCTTAATCGTGATGCGGCGGCCGCTGACGACAACCGTTGCGGGACACAGTGGGCGCGGCGTAATCTGGCCGTCCCTGATGTAGTCACTCTGGATATCGCACTTGGCGAGGATAGACGAACCGTTGGTCATCACGGGATTTCCGTCTTCATCGACGATGGCTTCACCCTGCATCGTGCGAGCCTGAATCGGTGCTCCGGGCTTTGGCTCAAATGATAGCGCGCCTCGCGCGAGATATGCTTCGAGCACTTCAGGCATCACAGGATCGCTGATGATATGGAATATTCTACCTTGTTCATCGTGTTCAATGATCAATTTTGTCTCCTTAGATTAAGTCGATGTCCCACATATAGTAATCTACTCGCATCTGATCCCCCTGAGAGTAGTTAAATTCAAATCTATTATTGAATATCTTGATTTTATACCACGGTCTATTTTTTTCACCATTAAAAATTACAGTGATTACGTTTCCGCACCATATGTAAACACCATGATTATACGGATGATTCCCATAAGCCCGGAACAACGTTAGAGGAACGTTAGAAAACGTTTTTCCGAACGACACAGAATGGGTTCTGTTGCTGGATATATAAAACGTTCCTTTAAGCGATATAGGTGATGCTGCCCAATCCGAACTAAAATTAAGGTCTTTATCTTGAGCGGTAAAAACATCCGCGCCAGGTTTTGAAACCTTCACATAATCCTGAGATATAATTAAACGATTAGACATCTGACGGAATCCTTGTAATTCCGTAGCTGAAAGAATTTGTATAGTACGGCCCGTTAATTAAGCTTATTTGCGTTGCGGAATCATACCTTACCCACAGTATCTTTGGCGACACAAGGGCATATCCCCCGGAATCTATCATAGACGGATTACACACCACCAGAATTGCTGGTTTGTATCCTAGATTAGATGGAACATATATGATCGTAGAGGCATTTGGCCCAAGAGTTATTTGCCCCGATGAAATAAATTGCAATTCAGAATAGTTCGACGACCACAACAGATTTTCTTCCAAATCTGTCATCACGTCAAAAGTTGGTTTACTTATGAAAAGGCCAGCACCGCCGCTCGCCCTATTTCCTATTAATAATCTATTGCTCATTCAAATGGTATTCCCAATCACGAAATACGAAACAGGTTTGCTACCCCCATAATGGACGGTAAAAGTGCAGGATGTTGTAGTGACAATAACACCACAATCCGGCCACCCATTGTCTTGCCAATCTGATGTTAATGTATTTATGCAGAGGTATTTCCCGTTGTTGTTTACGAAGGCCAGAACAATAGGTATCTCCGCGTAAGTAACACCGAAATTTACCGTTACATCGGATATATCATCATATCCAGCGGGGACTAGATTGATCATGCCCCTTTGTACTATCCGTCCGATTTCAGGGCTATCACTCGTGAACGACAACTGATTGTTATTCAGATTCGCATCCATAACGTCGAACCCAGGACGCGAAATCCTGACCTTGTAGTCGCCATTGAAGTTTCCGAGCAGGACGCGATTGGCCATCAGGTGTTGTCCACGAGCAGAATGTGATCACTGGTGATTTCGAGACGCGCACCGGTCGTTGCCTCACGGATCGTCACGGTGCCGTCACTGGCCACCAGGAACTTGTTATTGATGTTGATGGAGCCTGCGGTCACAGCGCCGAGGTCGGCGGATATCGCCGACAGATTGGTGACGTTCATGCGGTCAGCCGTGATGGTGCCCTTAACGACAAGCGTTCCGGGCACCATTTCGCTCATCCATGCGCGGGCGATGATTGTTCTAGAGCCAACCAGGCCGTAGTCGGCAAGAATACCGAACGACGCATAGACTGCGTTAGATGGAATTGAGGCTGTGCCGGTCGGACCGATCGGCAATTTGAATTGCTGGTAGCCGGTCGTAGTGGCGTTAGATGGATGATAAAAATTGCCTGACGTGAGGTTCTGCGATGGCCACCCGGTTTGCGCGTCCTTGATGATGTTGCCGGCGTAGTCGTAGAAACGCCACACACCATAAAATGTACTGGTCGCGTCAGACTGCCAAACAATCAGGTCGAGTTCGTAGTCCTTGCGCGGATTAATCGGCCACTTGTTGTCCCAAAAAGTAGAACCATTGCCGGTCTTATCAAGTGCTCGACCGGAATTGTAGGTTCCGCTGGTATTGATGACCGCCCACCCATCCTGCGTCCAGGCGGCGGCGTCCGCAAACGTAGGATCGAAACTCACGATCGTCGAGGACGGGAACACGCTCATCTTCGACGCCGTGACAATGCCGGATGCCAGCATTGTTGTTGAGATGGAACCTGCTGTCAGAATGTTAGTCCTGAACGTGGCAATGTCTGCTTTGTCTGCGGTGAGCGTGCCGGTCTTGACGTGTGAGCCGTCGATGATCGTGCGACCGTAGTCGCTCACGAGATCGGTGCCGCCGCGATACACGGCGAGAATGATGCGGTCGGATTGAAACGCCGTCGCCGTGTTTGTGGTCGAGGCGAGCGCGGTCGCGCCCATCACGTAATAGACGTAGACCGTCCCGCTGCTCCACGTCAGGGAACCGGCAGTGACGTTGCGAGAGGCAATGTTACCATCGTCGCCGATGTATTTCATCGTGAAGGATGTCCACGACAGTTGATTCACTGCCGGCTTGTTGTGTTCGAACTGCAAACCATCTGTCGTGATGTTGCGCATCCCGAAGACAGCAGACGTGGCAAGCAGCGTGCCCGTGGCGATCTTCGCGCCGTTGATGGCAGTCGTGTCACCACCGTCGATCCAACTTGATAGCGTGGCGCTGCCGGAAATCTGAATTTGACCTGGCGCAATCTTGACTGAAGCGCCATTGACCAGGCCGACGAGCACGTTGTTGGATGTAACGTCGGCAGCCACCAGTTTCGACACGTCGAGATTGACAATTTTGCCATTGGTGATGATCGCGTCGGCGATCTGCGCTGTGCCGGTGATGACCGCTTGATCTGTGACCAGTTGATCGGCGCCAATGGTGCGGCCGATGATCGTTCCGCCGTCAATGAGCGCCTTGCCCATGACAAGCTGGAAATCATAGCCGCCCTTATATAGACCGAGGATGACCCCCTCGGCACTGTAGACCGCAGGCAGGTTTGTCGTTGTCTTGAGAACCGTGTCACCTGGGACGTAGTAGACGTACACGTCATCCGCCGACCAATCGACGTGTCCTGCGGCGACAGCAAGCGTGGTTGGCGTCTCGCCGGGAACTCCGAACGTGATCGAACCCGCAGTCCACGAAAGACGGTTGACCTCATCCGCGCCCGGTTGAAACAGAACGTCGGTCGTGACGGTGAAGGGCTTCGGCAGCTTCGATGTAGTTAGGCTTTTGCCGGCGCTCCATGGAGACCGATTGTCGGACGTATCGACAGCCCGCACCCAAAAATGTAGCGTGATTTCATCGGCCAAGCCGGTGTGGACAAACGACGTGCCGGTGATGGTCTTGTACGTCGCGTCATCGCTCGGCAACGGGGTCGTCGGACTATTGCTCTCATAGACCTCGTAGAAGGATAGATCGGCTTCGGTATTCGCTGTCCATTTGAGCCATGCCGTGCCGATGCCGGCCGACACCTTCAGGCCGATCGGCGCCGCCGGTGGAATGGTGTCGCGCGCAACGGTGTGCGAGACTTCATCGCTGTAGAGCGAGGCGTTGCCCGACTTATCAACCGCGCGTATTCTTGCCGTGTAGGTGACATTTGGGCGAACAGGCACGGTTTGGCTGGTGCTCGATGTCTGATAACTGACCCACGGCCCGTTTTCTTCCCGCACCTGCAAATCGTAGTAGAGAAAATCGCTCTCGCTGTTGAAGTCCCATGCGACCGTCATCACGGCAGCGGGCGTCAACACAGACGACATTTCAAGACCGTTCGGAACGGCAGGTGGGGTCGTGTCGATAAGTGCTTCGAGGTCTTCCGGCGTCACGACACCGAATGCACCGGAACTGGCTCCGAGGATGAGCGTGTTCAGTTTGTCGCGGACGCTGGCACCGGATTCACCGTTGGCGATTGGATCGACTGTGACGGTCACGTCAATCCTCCCACACAGCAGCGTCTTGCCAGATACCGCCGTCGCGCCAGTAACCTGTTGCGAGAATCCAATTGCTGCCGTAGCTGTCTTCGGCGGCCAGGTTCGCGAGGGTGGTGAATGACAAGGTGATGTTGGCCACGCCGTTCGTGCGCCACTCTAACGTCAAACTGTCCTGTGCGAAGCGGGAGACGAACATCCAAGACACCGCCTCAACGTCGCTCGGTGCAACGGAGACATTGTTGTCGGTGACGATGACGCTGTTCCCACCGGAAAAGGTCATCGAACGAATCTCGAACGGGTGGAGCGTGCCGTCCTTCTTGCGGATCAGGATTGCCTTGTGTGCCCGGTCATCGCCGTAGGTGTTGGTGAAGTTGGGATCATCCACCATGATCTTGTTGTCGATGATCGACAGGATCGGCGGGAAGTCATTGCCCCACGTAGGCACATAGATTTCACCCGCCCTGCCCTTGGCGCGGACGAAGATGTCCAGCAGGGCCATTGTTTCGGCATGGGAAACGCCCATGTAGGTCGCCGTCAGCGTGCGTGACACCAACGGCACAGGCGCGAAGGTCTTGACCACGCCACGGTCGTAATCGACGGACTCATACGCGAGATTGAAAGCCACTTGTGGTTGTTGCAGGTAGTTCGGCTTCCGCAGCAACGCATACCGTCCATAGAAGATCGCGGCGGGGCCGATTACCTGCTTGGTTTCTGATGTTGGGGAACTGTCGGCGGGCAGTGGATCGGCCTCGCGTGTTACTGTTCCCGGTTCGACCTGAAGGGTGAGCGATGACGTGGAAACGAGATTGGTATAGACGCTCGTGCTCGTTGTTGCGGAGAGAACGGCAGGCAACATGGGGAGAAGTTGGGCACCGAAGCCCACAGCACCCTTGACACCAGCGGTGAGGATCACTTGATTGCCGGATATGAAATCAACCCCGACCTTCTGCGCCTTGCGCCCCGTCAGCAGCACGGCCGGCTGGCTACCGGTCAACCAAGCGGGAACGTGATCGACCTTCAGCACCGTGGCACCGTCGGCTACGGTCTCGGTCAACACCGCTCCGTCAGCCGAGAAGTCGGCTACCTGAACTTTGCCGTCTTTCGCCGCGTTGATCGCATCGGAAAAGACACGCAACCGGTCGCCGTCAAGCAGCACGGCAGCGGTAATGCTGCGCCGAGGTTGGACGCGCTGCGAACGCCGCTGCTCCGTCCCGTCACGCGAGACGAACACATCGGTCTTGAACTCGTAGGTGTCTCGAACACCGTTCTGCCAGTTCGGAACGATGGGGAGAAAGACGGGCGGCATCGCAAACTTTCACTGTTTGAGTGGAATTTACCTTTAAAAGTGAAAGTTTGCAACCGCTATCCTTGGATCGCGGCGCTCACCTTGCGCGAGTTTCGGGTGAGGAAGTTGATCATCACCTTCTCGCCCGCCAATGATTGCAGCGCAGCCTCAACCACGTCTGCCGGATCGAAGACGTTGACGTTCTTCAGGTTGACCGCCGTGCCCCGGCCGCCACCGTTGAGGACGTGACGCGGATCGTCGCGGCGAATGATTTCCTCGTCATCCATGGCGATGATCGGCCGTTCTCGCGGCCCAAGACCAGCAATGCCGCCCGTGTGGAAGCGTTGAGCGTTGGCGAAGATTGCCGGATTTACCATGCGGGTGGGGGCATTGGTGCGACCGACGATACCGCCGCTATGGAAGATCGAACTGATCGCACCACCGATAAGACCGCCGATGCCGCCCGATCCGCCCGCACCGCCGCCACCGGACAGAGCGTTGAACAAAGCCTGTTTGATGATGGCCTTGCCAATCTCGATCATGAAGTCAGCGAGACCTTGCAAGAGTGCGTTGAAGAAGGCTTTGGCTGCATTCTCGCCATTGGCAAGAGCCTGGGCGAATGCGCTGAATGCGTTGCCACCAACGTCGGCCAGTTTCTCGTTGATTTCTTCCGCCTTCGGGAGAAACTGATTCTCGATCTTGGCCGTAGCCGCGCCGATACCTGCCTGCAAGTTCTGCAACTGCATGATGGCCTGATCAGCACCGGGGCCACCGATTGCCTGCCAAAACTGGATAGCTTTTTCGATTGCCGCGTTCAGCTTGGTTTCAACGTCGCTGATCTGACCGACAACCGCGACAACCTTCGTCTGGTCGCCCGCCTGCTGCGCGATCTGCAACGACTCGAACAACGCACGACGCTGTTCAAGAAGCTGGTTGACTTCCAAGTTCACGTTCTTCCGGTCGAACTCTTTCGCGGCGAGCGCAGCGGTTTCGGCGCGTTGCTCCTTGGTCAGTTCGAGACCTGCAGCTTTCGCCTTCAGTTCCTCGGCTCGGATGGCTTTCGCGATCGCCTGCTCGCGCGCCGATTTGCTCATCAAGTCGAGTTCTTGGCGCTGCGTCTCCACGCGCTGCTGATAGTCGGCAAGGTACTTCTCGCTTTTCTTCGCACGCTCGGCGTCGAGTTCGACCAATCGCCCGGTCGTTTCCAACTCGGCGTTGGTCAGGTTCATCTTCTGCTTGGCCCACTCGACCACCTGCCCCGCAGTCTTGTTCTGCAGGATGCTCTTGTTGGCGTTGATCTGGTCTTGACCGAGAATGCCCGACACAGCGTCGGTGGGAGACGCACGAAGGAGGTTCACCGCGCCCTGCGGGCCAAGGAAGTGAGCGAGGTAGAGCGATGCGTCGTTGACCGCCACGCCTGCCTTCTGGAGCACACGGGAGTTCTCTTGGATGTAACGCTCGACCATGGCTTCGGACAGTTTGGCGTCCTTGCGCAGATCGAGGATGTATTTTTCGCCCGCAGCCTTCCCCATAGTCTGCACGAGACCGGCCGCACGGTCGGGGAAATACTTCTTGAACATCGCCAGCCACGTCGAGGCGATAAACTGCCCCGCACCGCTCGCGCTGGAATTATCGTTCTTGTATTTGGAGCCGTTACCGTATTCCGCGCCGACGATCTTCTTGGCTAGGGCGCTCGTACCTTCGCCGTTGACGTATTTCGCCGCCTGAATTTGATCGTAGGTCGCCCCGGCCTGATCCTTGATGGCTTCGAGGGTCTTCTTGGTGAGGTCCAAACCTTCCTTCTTGGCGCGGTTGAGGGCTTCCTGTGCTGCCTGCTCGACGAACAGCGCACGGTTGGTCAGGCCGGCAGTTTCGGCCTTCTTATCCAATGTCTCAATCTGATCGTGCAGAATGTCGTTGATGGCCTTTTGCTTCGACTCGCTCTGTTCGTCCGACTTCTTCTGCTCGGCGGAACCGTCCTTGATCGCCTGCAATTCTTCCTGACGAGCACTCACTTTCTTGAGCAGAACGTCACGTTCTGCTTCGAGAGACTTCAGTTCGTCGCCGGCACCACCGAAAGAATTTCCAGCGAGGTCGGTGATCCCGCCAGATTGCGTCGAACGCAACTGGAGAATCTGCTGATTGAGGTTGGCGAGCCGCTGTGCGTCGGTGACAGCGTTCTTGAAATGCGGCATCTGCAGGCCATTGACGCCATCGGCGGCGGCTTGTGCTGCCTTGGCCAGAATGTCGAGACCCTTTGCAGCGAGTTCGATAACGCCCGACTGTTGAACGGACTTGATGAATTTATCCCAAGCGTCTCCGAGCGAATCTACTGCCTGACCCCACTCACCGGACTCCTTCACCGTGGAGGCAAGCTTTCCGCGCAGTATATCTTGCGCCAAAGCAAGAGCGCCGGTACGGTCGCCGGCTTCGTCCATCGCGTAAATGCTATCCAGTTGCGATGCGGTGAGGAAATTTAGTTCCTTGTCGAGATCGCGAACGTCCTTGACCGTACCAGTGAAAGCGGTCGAAAGTTTCTTCGCGCTGTCAGCAACGCTATCTCCGCTAATATCGCTCAACTGCTTGGCCATCTTGGCAAGCGAATTGAAGTTAGAGCTATCGATGCCAGCCTTTGCGAACTCGCCGATAATCGTGCGAGCGTCCTTCATCTTCACGCCAAGGTCTGTGACCTGATCGGCGTATTTGGCCAGTTTCTCGGCGCTGTAATCGGCGCCATCGGCCGAGAGAGCGAGTTGCGATGAGAAGATGCGGACGGATTCGGCCGTGTCGTGCATCCGCATGGCAGCCACCACGAACGGCGTCAGCACGGCAGTCACACCAGCGATAACCGGAATGGACTTCGCCAGCGACACCATGACGTTCGGCCAGATTTGGACGAATTGTCCCGCCTGCTGCGATAGAATCTGCAGCGGGCGCTGCCCCATGGCGAGGCCCGACACAACGTCGTTGACCTGGTAGCCGAGGTTGGTCAATTGCCACGGCTTCAGGCCGTAAATCTCTACGTCCTGCGCGTTGCCCTTGAGGCCCTTATTCTTATTGCCGGAACCGCCGCTGACGCGCTGACGGCGCATAGAATTCGTGGCCGCGTCCATGCGGCTTTTGAGAGTGTTCTGCTGCGTGGAAGCATTCTTGCTCGCTACGGCGAGCTTGTTCAACTGCGTGGCCGTGGTAGCGACCGCCGCGCTTTCAACCTTCGCGCCTTCGGCATTGCGGATGAACGCGGCATAACCCGATTTCGTCGGGTTGTTCAGGCTCGCGCGAATCTGTGTCTTGAGGACTGACTCCGAAGCGGCTTTGGCTGCTGCCATTTTCTGAGCAGCTTCGCCAGCACGAACACCGGTCAGCTTCAAAGCGTCGGCGACTTCACGCATCTCTGCGGCAGACAGGTTCCCCGTCTTGCGCGCCGTTGCCATGACGGTGCTGTACCGCTTGATGCTGGAGATCAGACGGTCATATTCGGCAGTCGCGTCAGCAAGTCCGGCCTTCGCAGCACCTGTGATCTCCAGTCGATTAGACGCCTTCGCAGCAGCAGAAAGTTTCTTCTGCTGCTGCTCAAGGTTCTTCAGGACTTTGGAATATTCGTCGCGTGCCTTGACGGCAAACTCTACGACTCTTTCACGATTCGCCACCGATCATGTCCTTCAGATATTTCGTCAAGGTCTTGGCGGCTTTCTTGGTGAAACTCTCTTTGACACTCATGTTCGGAATGCTGGAGAGCGCCATCTGCATCAGGGAGATTTGTGTGGCCATTTGAGCGTCGATGCGTTTGACCACCAAACTCGCTTCTTCAGAAACCTTGCAAATTGGATAGCTCAGAGCGTTTGGGTGTCCGTGATCGAGCAACAAGCTGACCTGGCGCCGAACACCCTCTATCCATTTGTCTAGGTTTTCGGGTGCGTGATGCGCGCCGCGCCTTCCATCACCCGAACGACGATCTCCATGAGTTTTTCCAGCCCGCCTTCGCCCATCAGCGTGAGCGAGACGATCTTTTCGAGGAACTGTGCCTGCACCGCGAGCGGCAACTTCGCCGCCTTGTCGGCGCTGTTCGGCGAGTCCATGCCGCAAGCGATGACCAGCGATGCCAGCGGCACGAAGTCATCGATCATCGACAACGCGATTTCCTCGATCGATCCTGTCATCTTGCCATTGATGGCTTGCTGATACAGATCGGCGACGACTTCGCGGTGCTGTCGAACGATGAAGGTGATTTGGGCCAAGCCGAGACCGCGAACCTCAAAGGTCTTCCCGTTGAACTCAACGGTCTCGGTGGGGATTGTCAGCGTCTCCAACTGATCCATAGCTTCGCCCTTACGCCGCTACGGCGCGACCGTCGCGGTAGGCGAGCGCCAGATTGCCCTTCTTGAGAATGGCAAGCGAAAGCGGCATCGTCTGAAACGCGGTGGAGTCCGGGTCGTTGACGAGAGCGAAATCGCCATTGGCCGAAAGACGGGCGCGCGGCATTGTGTAGTCGGCCTGCTCACCAAGGGCGTTAAAGGAAACGAACTTGAGAGCGCCTTCCACCTGCGTGTCGCCGGCAACGATCTGCTCGCGCGTCGATGCGGCAACGTCGTAGGTGACGACGATTTTGAGTTGATCCTTCAGCGCGGTCAGAAGACCGAGATCAAGATCGACCTCGTAGTCCGTATTTTCGACCAGCGCCACCGGGGTCGTCGCACCGTCAGTAACGGTCGTGATCGTCACCGAGCGAACACCGGAGGGAACCGTGTCACTCTGCCCAAGCTGGTACACGTCGCCGGCCTTGACCGTCTCGAAGGTCTCGGAAACATCGGTCTGCGCAGTTGCGGCGATTGTGCTCACGCCACCCATGAAGAAGTAGGCAACGTTTTCGGACTTGATGTCGTCCGTGGTCAGCGCGCCGCTCATGGTGGCGCCGATGTTGATTTCCTCGTCGAGAACCTTGAGGCCCGCCTGCGAAGAAAAGTGCTGAATCGTCTCGCTGTCACGAGTCAGCGTGAACTCCGGGCAGTTGCCGAGTTCGCGATAGGCGCCGGGGACCTGCGTACCCGGATTGTATTTCGCGAAGAAGATTTTTCCGCGCGGAATGGTGAGGTGTTCCGATTGAAAGTCCATGTCCAATTTCTCCTGGGTACGTCTAAAATCACTTATAACTTGATTTTAGATCAAACGAAAGGTGTCTCTAGATTTTCTGCCAGTGTGAGCGTCACACCGAACAGGAAATAAGAGACGGCACTAACCTCGTCGTCGGGTGGACGGTGAACCGGTTGCCCTATCGACAAGCTCATGACGCACGGCGCCTTTGGCCCAAGACCTAGAACATTGTAGCGTTCCTTCTTGGAGGCAACGAGTGCCTTGATCACTTCGGCCGACAGTTTGTATGCCGGATCAAGCGGATGCATCTTGTCGTCTTCAACGAAGCCCTGAACCAAGATACGAAATTCATTTGCAGCGGCCGGCGACGTGCCGGAACCATTGTTCGGGTCGATCGCGCGAGGGTCTTCCAACACGGAGATCATCGGCAACGGATCATTATCACCGTAAATAGTACGTCCACGGAACACGCGTTCGGCAGGGCGACCGGCCTCGTCAGTGCCGTTGGAAAGATCGTGCTCGTATCCGTTGTCGGGAGTCACGTCTTTGATTCGCTCGCAGACGGCCTTTAGCACGCGAAGGCGAAATGGATCAGCCATCCAGCAACTCCATCTGACGGTTAAATTCTTCCTCTAGAAAGTCCATGGCTTCGGGCGTCATCTCGTCGAAGATACCGCCGCCGTCGGAAGCGGCTGCAAGCGCCTGGTCAACCGAGGGGCCGTAGAGCAGCCACAAATTCTTGCCGATGGCCTTTGGCTGGTAGGCACCGCGCGGCGCTTCGCCATTGGTACGAACGGCCAACCCAACGTTGTTGTTCTTCAGGCGCATGAGGAACGCGCGTTTGATCGTCCCGCCCCGACCGGGCTTCACGCTGACTCTGATCTCACCACCTTTGTGTCGTTGCCCGCCTGCGAGCGGCTTCTGCTTGGTGAAGCGGGCGAGCGAAGTAGGAACACCCCTACCCTCGATCAGCGTGTGGAAGGCACCCTTGCGAGCGCGCGTCTTCACCCACAGTCGCTTGGACGAAGGTGACAGATAGGACGCGGGGAAATTGACCTGTTCACGCGCGGCGCGCGCAAAGCGCGTCCTGCTGCGATCTGCCGTGCGATTGAGCGCGCGGGTCAGGGCCAGTTCTACCGTGTTATTCATTTCGGGAACGAAGTCGAACTGATCGAACTCGACCACGATGACGGCGGCGCTCACGTAAGGATTCCTTCCCATTCGGGGCCAGTCGTGTCTACCGTGTCGAGAAATGCAGTCAGGTCAGCTTGAGAAACCTCGGAGACCTCTGCGTAGATGTACCCGTCTCGCTCCGGCTTGGTTGGGCCGGTGAGGTATGCTTCGGAGTTTCCAAAGATGACGTAGGACTTGCCGAGAACCTTAGCGACTTCCTTCGTGTCGAAGACAATGCGGTCGGTCATGTCGAGCAGTTTGCCCGCGCTCGTCCAGTCGTCGATCATCTGCTCGGAGATGATCTGCTTTTGATGCAGACGGACGTTGACGCGAACCGGCGTGCCGGCAGCATGCGTGAGATAAACAGCCGGAATCTCGAAAGCCCGGTGAATATCTGCAAGCGCCGAACGCTTCAATTCGCGCCAACTCGCCATTTAGAGCAGGTTCTCCCCGTCGGAGGATTCCTTGGCCGCTGCGTCTTCCGCTGCTTGCTTGGCTGCTGCGTCTTCCGCTGCCTGCTTGGCTGCTGCTTTCTTAGCCTCGGCCTCGGCCACCTTGGCAGCCTTCTTCGCTGCCTTGGCATCAACCTCAGCAACAGGCTCATCGGAACCCTTGACCGGCACAGCCGCGCCGACGCGCAGAACGAAATCCAGTTCCTCGCCTTCGAGAATAGCAGTCTCGCCGGCATTGATGACAGGCGGCTTGGCCGAAACCGAACGCTGAATGGTGTGAATTGCTTTGATTTCCATGGTTGTCTCCATTGTGAGAAACGGCCCGACCGTGATTGATCGGGCCGTTGTGGGAGGCTCTGGTTACGCGAGAACGCGAGCCTTGAGGGTGCGGTTCGGGTAGAGCGGAACCGGGAGCGGGGAAGACTGGTGCATGATGAAGTCTTCGCCGGGGTCTTCCGTGCGGAACATCTTCGCGAAGATGCGGCTGTTCGACAGGCCGTTCTTGATGGCCGCGTTGTCGTAGATCGCACCGTAGCAGCGCACGCCGGTCGCACCAGGAGCAACGAGCAGAACGTCCTTCTCGTTGAGCAGATCAACCTTGGTCTTGCCGCCCGAACCATCGGGAACGTCAACGGTATCCTTGTAGGAGTAGACGTTCAGGCCCGAACCAAGCTGGCCGAGGTAGTTGAGCGGCTGCTCGGTACGCAGGATGCCGAGCGACATCTGTACCGAGTCATTGCCACGGTAGCGGGTGTCAAGGGCGTCCTTGATGCCGGTGTTCTTGCGGAAGTACGGGGCCACTTTGGCACCGACAATCAGCGTGGATGCAGCACCGCCGCCGCTCGCCAGATACATCGTATTCATCCACGTTTCCAGGTCTCCGAGGATGTCGGTCCCGGCAACGCTCCAGTAGTCAGCCGACTTGGTGATGGTGTGACCGGAGTCACGACCGAAGTCGAGCAAGACCGAAGGATGGTCGGTGCCCTGATCGCGGTCAAAGTCGATCTGGACCTTGCCGTCGATGAGAGCGCGAGCCGCCATCCACGCTTCACGCACATCGATCATGCGAGTATGGCGCTCGGTGATTTCTGCCACGCGCAGATCGAACCTTTCTTCCAGCGTCGGCGTGCGGCCGGCGTTGATGAAGACTTCCGAAGGACGGATGTTCTTCAGATCGGTCGGACGAACAGCATCCTTCAGCTTGATGTACGGCGCCGTGATCTGCGTGATCGTCTCGGCCTTGGCGTTCTGAGTCGGCTTGCCCTGTTCGTAGGGCAGGACGAACGGCGCGAGGAAGCGATCGGAATCAGGTAGATCGCCGAAGCGGATCGTCCCGTCTTCCGAGTAGTGCGTCTGCGTGAAGAACGTGTCGAGGAAATAGGACGGGACCGCCTTGTAGCGGTCGTTCTGGCGAAGCTCGTAGAGATCGCGAGGAGTCCAAAGCTCAATGGCCATGGTGGTGTTCCTTTCCGATTAGGGGTTGGCCACAGTCGAGCCGAAGTAAACTTCGCGGACGACGATGTTCGTGGGGGTGGGGGCGCCGGCAAACGCAGCGAATTTCAGCGCGTCGGTGCTGAAGCTGGTGGGCCAGTTGATCAGGTGCTTGGCGAGGCAGCCGGCACGCAAGATCGGAACGCCGGGGTTCGTGGACGCAGCGACAGTGATGTCGTAGAGCGTGATGCCGATCGGCGCGATGCTGTTTGCAGGCGTCACGGTATCGATAACGGCCGCGACCAGGTTGCCATCAGCATCGAAACCAACGGGGGTGTAGGCTTCGAGCGTCTGGCTTTCCGCCAACTGCATATCCTGAGTCACAACCGCAGGCGTTTCGCCGACGATCAGTCCTTCAAGAACCGGGTTGATGGTGTCGGACGACTGCGAGGGATAACCGGCAGAAGGTCCGAGATTGGGAAGGTTAATGGTAGCCATTTCGGCTGTCCTTTCTCGTTGGAGTTAGCCCTTGGCCTTCGTGCCGCCGACCATTGCGAGCGTCTTTTCGGCGCGGCTCATTTCCGTTTCCTCGTCGTTGCCAGCGACCACATTCGGATTCTGCGAACCGATCATCGCAGCCTTGAGCATGCCTTCAGGGGCACCTGCGCCAGTCTGCGGAGCGGCTTCGGCGTTCAGGTTGCCGAGGAACTTGCCGGCCTGTTCGACGCTCATGTCCGTATCGAGAGCGGCGGCAAGTGCGGCCTTCGGACGGTCCTTGGCGTTGTCGTGATTGAGGATCGCCGTGATGCGTTCGCGTTCAGCGGTCGCACCGGCAGCGGCACCTTCCGCACGAGCGGAGGCAGAAGCAGTTTCAACAGCCGAGGCAACGGCTGCGTCGAGATCGGCCTGTGTAAGATCGGCCATGGTTTCATCTCCTTCCGAGATTGTGGCCTCGAAGGCCGTGATCGCGTCGTCCAGCGCACCAACCTCATCGGCCAGTCCGTTTTCGATCGCCTGTTGAGCCATGAAAGTGTGAGCATCGGTGGAATCCACCGCCTCTTTACTCATGCCCCGGTTCCGCGCCACCATGGCGACGAAATCTCCGTGGAACTTGTCCACGCGCTCCTGAATCCGTTCCCGCGCACCCTCGGACAGAGCTTCGTAGGGGTTGCCCTCCATCTTGTCGGGCTTGGAACGGATGATGTTGACCTTGACGCCTGCGTCATCGAGCAGCTTCGAATATTCGAACTGCGTGACGACGACGCCGATGGAACCAACGCCACCGGTGCGGGCAACGGTGACATGCTCCGACGCGGCGATGATGTTATAGGCAGCCGAATAGGCGTGCTCGGTTGCAAAACCGCGAATGGGCTTCGTGCCTCGCAATGCGTAGAGACGATCGACGAGATCGAAATTTCCCGCGACCATGCCGCCACCGGAGTTCACGACGAGCGCGATTCCCTTGACGTTGCTGTCATCCACGCCGCGCTTGACGGCCTGAAAAATATACTCATAGCCAGTGGCCCAATCGCCGAAGGCGTAAGGGAAATCGTTCAGAAGAACGCCCTTGACCGGCACATGCAGGATGCCGTTCTTCACGACATACGGACGTGCCCACGACATGCCGTCACGCCAGAAATCGTCGGAGTCACCTGCCTTCTCGGCAGTGTCGAGCAAGACGCTGGCTTTCACGAGATGCGATTCAAGCTGACGCGCCCATCCTTCGTCGATGAGTGCTGGCTGATCCTGAAAGCGTGCCAGGATGGGGTTCATTTGTTCTCTCCATCGTTAGGCGTGGCCGTCAGCGAATTTTGAAGGTCGGTCGTGTCGGTGCTGTCGTAGATCGACGGCATCTCAAGCTTCTTATCGAGGTCGTACTCACGACGCTGTTGCCGTGCGACCTTGCGCCAGTCGGAGCCGGTCATCTTCGCGATCTCGGTCTCCTTGGTGGAGAAGCCGGATTTGACGCGTAGGATCGCCGCCTGGGTCTCCTTCAGCGGGTCAATCTGACCCTGAGCCGCGCCGATCCACTCGCAAGCCGCGAACAATTCTGCGTTCATACCGTCGTAGAAACGCGGCAGACCACGGCGCTTGAAGCACTCCAACTCATTGTAGTTGATGGCTTCTTCAAGCCACAGGCGATAGATGAAGTTGGCCACCTTCTCGGCAACGCTGCGCTTGAGCGACATCATCGTCTTGAAGGTTTCACCGGACGACGCACGAGCCGACGAATAGTTCGTCTGCGTGTAGTCGCGCGAAAGCTGCTCGTATGACACGCCAAGCGCGGCAGCGATGTAGCGCAACAAGCTCTGCTCGAACTTGTCGCCCTGCGGGCTGGCTGCACCGGGGTTCTGAATCTTGAGCTTGGTGCCTGGCGCAAAGATCGGTATCTTCGCGCCGTCCATCGTGAGGTTCTGCGCGTTCGCCGTGTAAGTGGCAATCTCGTTGAGATAATCCGTCATCCACGCGGTCGTGGCATTGCCGTCGGTCGGATTGCCGCTACCCATGGCAAGCGAAGCATCGGTCGGGAGTTCCGACTCAATCGACGCCGCATAGGTGGAAGCAACCACTGCGCGCTCAAGCTCAGTCCTGCGGAAGTGCTTCGTCATCCGCATTTCGCCGAGGGCAGCAACCATCGCCGTCACGCCGCGCGTCTGATCGGGGCGCATTTCCTCGTAGATGTGATTGATCAGCGGGCGGCCCCACGGCTTGCGAGCCGGAATGCGTTTCCACTTCATGCTGGCGAGGATGTTGGTGATGCCGAGCCGATAGTCGCCGGGATGGGCGTTGCGGATGTAATAGGCCGTCGGTGCTCCGTAGGCGTCGATCTCCACGCCCTTGCGAACGCGACGACCGGAAAGAAGCGTGCGGTCACGGGGGTCGGACAGACGCGCGCTGTCGATCAACTGCACGGCAGATGAGAACGGGCGCCCGTCGTCGAACCACTCGGCTGACATGAGCACTTCGCCGTTGGACAGGTGAACACCGACAGCGAGACGAACGATGTCCGTCAGCGTCTTGCGACGTGCGGCGTCTGGCCAGTTCTGCGGGCTTTCGGCCCAAAGTGTGAACTTGGTTTCGATTTCCTCTTGAGCCTCGGTCTCCCAAACCTCATCTTCCTTGCCGAACAGCAACTTGGTTTCGGGCTTGGAGTTCAGAAGAAAGCGAGCGCCAACGATGGAATCCTTACGGATCGCAGCACCACCGGCCACATATGCGTCGTTGCGCATCGTATCGAGCGCACGCGCGTCCAGGTCGTCCTTGAGCGGGAGAAGATCAGCGTCGGCGGAACGCAGCGCGGGCTGCCACATGCCGAGACGATCAAGCTTGTTGGCGCCATCATAGGCAACGCCGCCCGAAGCCACCGCCGAAGCTTCGGGCGGCAGCACCTCTGAAGTCAGCGGGGAGACACCGCTGTTCGACTCCAACAGGTCCGTGAGATCGAAGCCGCTCATCCCCAAATCGGCCTCAACGGCAAGCGCGCTTTGGCGGCGCAACCCGACAGTTGCGATTCGAGGTCTTTGATGTATGCGAGAAGTCGGGATGCGTTGGCGCTCGTGTAGCGAACGGACGAACCGTCGCTGTCACGGAACTCGACCGCAGCCTTGCCCATAACGAGCGCGCGATAGGCGATCCGTGCTTCGTCTAGCCATGATTGGAGTTCGGCGGTCGTCGCCATAAGTCATCCTGCAAAACTTTCACTTTTAAATACGGCAAAAGTGAAAGTTTTGCAAGAGATAGTTGACATTCATCTTTTAAGTGAATATCGTGTTTTTATTTTTACCTGGGGAATGTAGGTTTTCGCAGCACTGTGAGGACGTGCGGGACAAACTTGGCTTCGATGATTCCGGCCTTGCTGCGCCATGCACAAATGACATCCCCTCTGGCGCACGGCGTCAGGATGTTGTCGTAGTCGTCTGTCGCAATATCGACGACGATCATAGGCGGGCCGCCCGACTTGACGCGGACTAAAGTGCCTATCGGCAGTCGCTCGATTTCGGTGATGGGCATGGCGGGGCAATCCTTGTGGTTTATTTTTGACCGCCGTTGCCCTCATCGCGCTTCTTAGGTTGCTTTGGGGCAAACTTCTCCTTGGGCTTGTTTCTGGCACCAGCGTCATATGCAGATCGGGTGAAATAATCGTCGGCGTCGTAAATTCGAGTTTCCATGTCTTACTCCGTTGTTAGTCACTTCATTCAAGCCAACTTCTGCGCGAGTTCCGCCATTGTCAGGCGCTTGGGCTTCGTCGGCGTCTCTGGCGACGGCGCATCGCCGCCGAACACGAGAGCGTTTTCGTCCCACGGGGCGGCCCACACGGGAGGATCGTCATAATTGAGACGATCAATGTTGAATGTGACGAACGGAACGTTCGGCTCAACGCTCCTAATCGCCAGGCCCAGTGCATAATACGCCAAGTCGAATGCTTCGTTGCGCCGCTTGCGCGGGTTCATCCAACCCTTCTCGGTGCGAATTTCCGTCGTCATCTGTGCGTAAAACCAACCCGGCATCCAATCGGGAAAGCGCAGCATGCCACCGGTCGTCTCGTCATCGCCGCTGTCTTCGACCCGGCGAGCCATCATCACGGACACGCGATCTTTCATCAGATTCGAATTGAACAGGATGACAGGCACATCGCCCTTGGCGATAGCCATCTTTCCCTTCTGATTGGAATCCGGCCAAGTGGTGTGAGCGTGGGGGTTCGATTTCGGCGTGTCGCCTTTAACCAGGCAGAAGCGACGATGTAACCCCTCGCCGCCCTTCCGAAGCCGGCGCCACAGATTATAAGCGTGACCGGTCACACCCTCGGCACCACCCGAATCGCAGCCCATAGCACGAATTCTCATCTGCCGACCGCTACCGTCCTCAAGCGGATAGGTGCGCTTCAAAACCTCATCGACCAGAACGTCCCAATCCTCGCCGAATGCAGCCGGGTCGATCGGCAGGCGTTCCCCTGCCCCGTTGAGGCGATTCGACAGACGACATTTAAAGCCGTCGATCACCACCATGTCGCCGGTCGCGGTGAAACCATGCACCTGAATGACGAAGGCGCTTTTCTGCACGTCGGCCGTGGCGATGAGGAAGCGCACGCCATGCGGCACGGTTGGCTCTTGCTCACTCGTGTTCCAGTCTTCGGCCCGGTTTTTCAGGTCTTCCGGCGACCGCTCAGACAGGCGCGATTGCGGGATGTAGAATGAACCCTGGTCGGTCGTGACCGTCTTGCGCAGTGGTCCGTCGTCGCCCGTTTCCTCGAACGCCTTGAGCGCGCGCAAGTTCTTCTCGACCAGTTGACCCCAATCCTGATACGCGGCGGCTGGTCCCTTCATCCAGAATGAGGCAATCGACGAACGGGCTGCTTTCATGCCGTTGCGTTCGACGATCTCGCCTTCCGGCGTCCACACCATGCCGTCTTTCACCCATCGGCCGCCCCAATTGAGATCGTCCTTCATGGTGGGTTCGAGCACGCTGCCGCAACTTGGGCATGCCATGTAGGTTGCTTCCCGTGCCTCCATGATATCTGCGGTGTCGGGATAGCGCAGCAATTTGAAATCAGGCTCGAAAGGATCGTTGCAGTGCGGACAACGCCAATACCAGCGCCGACGGTCGCCACGATTGTAAAGCTCGAAGATGCCGCGAATAGGCGGCGCTTCATGCGGCGTCTGCGGCGTCCATTTCGGGTCTTGGATTTCTTTGTTCGGGTTGGGCGATGCTTCCGCGACCGTCATGCCGAACCGCTTAAAGGTCGTGGTGCGCATCTGCGCCAAGTCGAAGGGATTTCCCTCGCCGTCCACGTTATCGTCCATGCGCTCGTAGTCGATGAGCCAGACGCGGCCGACGGTGATACCCGACAGGTTGCTCGAAGTCGGGTACGTCAAGCGAAACTGCATGCCGGAATCGAACTCTTTGTCGAAGGTGTTGTCGTCCTTCCGGTTCGTAAGCTGGTGTGCCCGCACGGCGCTCGATGCCTGCAAGAAGCGTTCGAGATCACCCTTCGACCACTTGCGCGCGTTCTCGCGATCCATGTGGACGTACATCATGTCGGCGGGGTCGGTCATGACCGTATGCGTGAGCCACGACAAACTCATAAGAGTCTTACCGGTTCTCGCAGGTCCTACGAAAATCATGCCCTGATAATCGAGGCTGGTGAGCACGTCCTGCGGCTCTTGGAGGTAGGGAGTGCGGCGCAATGACCATGGGGTGCTGTGACCGCCGCCGCTGCCGATACGCATCCACTTCTCGGCAGCCTCGGTGACGCTCATGCGCTCTGCCGGCTGCAGGCTTTGAAAACCGTGAGCTACAATATTTTCAAGGATTGGATGGGGAGCCTGGTCGATTAGTTCCTCGACCGTAGGTGGGCGCATGCGACTCATTCGTCACTCACCGTCGGGCGCGCGTCGGTGCCTTCCAATTCCTTCTCGATCTCACGGGAATGGGCATTGGTCTGGTGCTCGCGCGGAAACTTTTCCAGCTTCTCACGGATTTGGGCATTCATGTCGTTCACCCGATCGACGAGGAAATTGTACTGTTCGTCGTTGAGATTCTGGCGTCCCGGCATGTCTTCGATCCACATTTTGCTCTCCTGCCGGATCAGCAAGGAGACGCGAGCGAAGGTCATGAGCACGTCTTCGTCGTGCCAAAGCTGCCCTGCCGAGGTCAGTGCTCGGATGCGGGCATTGGTCATTTCCCAATACGCCTTCGAGACGATGGGCGGCAGCGAGGCTTGGTTCTGCTGTGCGAGCCAGTCCTCAATGCTTCCCTGCGGCGGGATGAGATAGGCCATCGCCGTCAGGAAGTCGTAATACGGAACCTGGCCGCGTCCGTGAGCCTGCCACGAATCGACGGGGCACTTTTCGAGCCGCTTCTGTATCTGCTTCGGCTGCTTGCCGCAGATGTTGGCGAGGAACGTCACGCCGACGGGGCGACGAAACTCCGTGTAATGCGGAAGGTCCGTGCCCATCTGCTGCTGCAACCGCGCTTCGGCTTCCGCCTTGGTTGGCCGGCCTCGACGACGGCGTGGCGGTTCGTCACCAAGAAGATCGTCAAGATCGCTCACGCGAATACCCTGTCGAGCCAGTTCATCACTTCGCGCTTGCTCCAGCCGGCGCACCTGTGTGACACGCGGCGCTGCTGCGGAAACGTGCCTTTTGCAACGCGGCGATAGATTTCGCGCTTGGACACGCCAGCGATATCACACACCTCTTTGATGCGAAGGAATTTGTCTTCCATTTCCTGTCTCCTAAATTTGTTGATCACACTATCACTTTTTAAGTGACAATCAATCTGAAATCTAGTAGAAAGTGAAAATGAGATTTGAAACGCCTAACATGAAAGATGGAGGCGGAAATGAACCCCGGCCGGTAAATCGGCCACTTATGACCCGGCGAGGACTGTGGGAAGTCTCCTGCTTGCATAGCAGGGCGCGAAGGTTCGAATCCTTCGAGGGTCGTTAAAGTTTCCGCTTGTCGTTTGGCGGACTACAAGATGACCGTAATTCGGTCGATGGTGAGTGCGTAAAGACGCGGGGGCAGTACCCGCCGCCTCCACCAAGAATACTCGGCACAGGTGCAGCCATCCGCCCTAATAGGTGGCCTTTGATTTTAGACGGGTCGAGTATTCTTGATGGGGGCGAAATAGGATCGATTTGCGCATAGGCTTGAGAACGCGGTCGGGCATGATTCCACCCTTATCGGGTCAAACCTCCAAGTGCGAACGATAACTTTGCACATGAGATGGCCGTAGCGGCCTGATCGGAGCCTGCCGGGAGCTTGGCAACAGAATCCCGGCAACCATCCATCCCCAATAAAAATTCAGGACCGCCACGGTTCCGATGGAAAGTCGGACATGGCGGGCCTTGGAGCGAAAAGTTCGACCCATCGCCTCCGGGGCAACAACTCCCGGCGCGATGGGTCTGGCTCACCCGCGAGCGGGAGTGGATAGCATACACGATTTTTTCGGCGGCAAATCGATCTGTTATAAGTTTCTCACAGATTTCGTATAGTTCTTTCGTGTTGGAAGCCGTCTTCATTTTTGTTGGGTGAATACAACAAAATCAATGACATTCGGTAGCTTCAACCGCTACCCGTTCAATCTCGTGCGCGACATCGAATATGACGAACCGCGCGGACCGATCTCGCATGGCCGTTTCCACACCATGACCGGCTACAACGCCCGCAACCAGATGACGCCGAGCGACACCGACCTGTTCGCCACGCTCACCATGCTCACGGAGCGTTTTTCCATCGATTACGGCATCCTGCACACCTGCTCGCTGGACTCCATGGGCCACCGCTTCGGCCATGACTGCATCGAGATGGATCACGCCTGCTATGTCATGGACGGCATGCTGGCGGCGTTCCTGCCGCGCTGGCGCAAGGCTGGCTATGAGATCATCGTCACCGCCGATCACGGCCAGACCGACCGTGGCCATCATGGCGGCCACGACCATGACATGCAGGATTTCGCGCTCTATTATTTCGGCGCCGCTGCCGGAGCCGAGCCGACCATCCTGCTCAACCAGCTTCAGCTTGCACCGACTGTTCTTCAGCGTCTTGGCGTCGCCATTCCGGTAACGATGAAGGCCAAGCCCTTCCTCATCTAACGGGCAAGGTGATCAGGCCTGCAACCAGCAGGAGGCCAATGCCAGGCCGAACATGAGTTCGCCGGACGGGTGTGCCTGATAGCCGGCGACCTTGTCGGACACGGCGTCCACCCAATCGTTGAAGACGGGAATGATCGCGCCGCCCTCGTCACGCACGATCATCGCAATATCGCGGTACATCGCCTTGCGTTTGGCGTCGTCGAGTTCGGCGCGCGCGCCGATCACCAGCTTGTCGAAATCGGCGCGATGGAAGCGTGTTTCGTTCCAGTCGGCGCTGGAGATATAGGCAGTGGAATATTGCTGGTCCTGGGTCGGGCGGCCAACCCAATAAGAGGCGGAGAACGGTGCGGTGTTCCAAACCTGCGCCCAATAGCCGTCGCCCGGCATGCGCTCGATCTCAAGCTGAATACCGGCCTTTGCCGCGCTCTGCTGGAAAAGCTGCGCCGTATCGACCGCGCCCGGAAAGGCTACTTCGGAGGTTTTCAGACCGATTGGCCCGTCATGCCCCGATTTCTTGTAATGGAAGGCCGCCTTGTCCGAATCGAATTCGCGTTGCTCGATATCGTCGGAAAACAGCGGATAGGCCTTGTTGACGGGGATATCGTTGCCGAGCGTGCCATAGCCGCGCAGGATCTTTTCCACCATCTCCTTGCGGTCGATGGCATATTTCAGCGCCAGCCTGAGGTCGTTATTGTCGAAGGGCGGTGTGATGCACTGCATGGCAAAGACGTAATGGGCGCTGCCGGTAATGTTCTTGATCGACACGCCGCTCAGCCGCTTGACCAGATCGACCACCTTCGGCTCGACCCGGTTGGTCATCTGGACCTGTCCCGAGCGCAGTGCGGCCATGCGCGCCGCCGAATCGTTGATGACGATGATCTCGACCTGATCGGCATGGCCGCGCTTGTCCGGCGCCCAATAGCCATCGTGACGCGCGCCGGTTTCGCGCACGCCCGGTTCATGCGCCGCGACCTTGTAGGGGCCGGTGCCGATGCCGGCTTCCGGATTATCCTTGCCGCCATTGGGCTGGATGATCAGATGATAATCCGTCATCAGGTAAGGCAGATCGGCGTTGGCCTCCTTGAGCGTGACGATGAACTCGTCACCTTCGGCCTTCAGCGTATCGATACCGCGGAGCACGCCGAGCGCGCCCGATTTCGTCTCCGGACCGGCGTGGCGCTCAATCGTCGCCACCACGTCCTGCGCCGTCATCTCCTTGCCGTTGTGGAAGGTCACGCCCTTGCGGATCTTGAAGGTCCAGACCTTGGCATCCGCCGACGAGCCGTATTCGGTGGCAAGCACCGGCATCAGCGAACCGTCCTCGGCCACATCCATGAGTTTCTCGCCCCAACAGCGAGCAAACACGCCCTTGACCTGATTGTTGATGGCGGCGGGGTCCAGCCCATCAGTCGATTCACCGCCGACCATGCCGGCCTTCAGCATCCCGCCCCTGACCGGGCCGGCGGCGCGCGCGGCATTCGCCAACAGCAACGAGGCAACCGGCGCTGCAACGCCCAATGCAGCCGCCCGCCCAAGAAAATCGCGTCGGCTGAGACGGTTCGCCGCCACGGCGCGGCTCAGAAAGTCCAGTTCATCGGACATGATCGTGCCTCCACTTTCGCTCAGTAATTCCACTCGCCCTTGCCAAGCGAGCGGACGGCATCGACGATGCGCGTGAAGCTTTCGCGGGCACGGCCGACCGAATGGCGCGCGCGCAGATAACCATGCACCAGCCCCGCCTCGTTCACCCAATGGGCCTTGCCGCCATCGGCCAGCAAGCGGTCGCGATAGACACGGCCATCGTCCGACAGCGGATCGCATTCGGCCGAGACGATGACGGTGGGCGGCAGGTGTGAAAAATCGCTATCATTGAAGGCGGCGAAGGTCGCATCCTTCGACACGTCCTTTCCGCCCGAACGCATCTGCTTGTAATAGTCCATGTCGCGCACCGTCAGCAGCGGCGCCTCGGCATGGGTGACGTATGAACCCTTGGTCAGATCGCCGCCCAGTCCCGGATAGATCAACACCTGGCCGATCGGCGCACGGGCATGGCCGCGCGTGGCATGCGAAACCGCCGCCGCCAGATTGCCGCCGGCCGAATCGCCGCACAGGACAATCGGCTGCCGATAGGTTTTCGCGGCCCATTCGAAAGCGGCGCGGCAATCGTCATAGGCAGCGGGGTGGACATGCTCCGGCACCAGCCGGTAATCGACCGAGACGATCTCATAGCCGGTGCGCTGGCAGATTTCGGCGCAGACGTCGTCATGGCTGTCTAACCCGCCGAGGATGAAACCGCCGCCATGGAAATAAAGCACCAGCGCCGCATCGTTCGGCGTGGCATTGCGATAAATGCGGATCGGAATCTTGTGCGTCGGCGTCTCCACTGTCGAGTCGCTGGCCGTTACGCCCTCGGGATATCCGGCGTGAAACGCCTCGCACATGCGGTCATAGGTGCGGCGCTGGTCTTCGACGCTGTGATCGACCGCATCCGGCGGATAAAAGCTGTTGGTGCGGTCGATGAACGCCCATGTTTCGGCGTCGATCAGCCTGGCGTAGTCTGTCATCGAGCTATTTGCCTTTCCATACCGGATCGCGCTTTTCGGCGAAAGCGCGAAAGCCTTCCATATTGTCTTGCGAGGCATAAAGCTCATCGACCGTACGGAACTTGCGCTTGGTGATCCAGTTCATCGCGTCCTGGAATTCCATCGCCTCAGCTCGGCGGGCGACCTCCTTGATCGCGGCAAACACCAGCGGCGGGCCACCGGCAAGCAGGCGGGCGATCTCCCAGACGCGGTCTTCCAGCCTGTCGGCTGGCAGCACCTCGTTGACGAGGCCCCAGCGATGCGCCTCGGCCACGTCCATCCAGCGGCCAGTGAGCAAAAGGTCCATGGCGATGTGATAGGGAATGCGCTTCGGCAGCTTGACGGTCGCCGCATCGGCCAGCGTGCCGGCCTTGATCTCCGGTAGCGCGAAAGAGGAATGGTCGGAGGCGTAGATCAGGTCGCAGGACAGCGCCAGTTCGAAGCCGCCGCCCACCGCCATTCCATTGACGCAGGCGATCACCGGCTTGTTCATGTCACGCAATTCCTGCAGGCCGGCAAAGCCCCCGACGCCGTAATCGCCATCGACCGCATCGCCGCCCGCGGCGGCTTTCAAATCCCAGCCGGCACAGAAGAATTTTTCGCCTGCGGTCTTGACGATGGCGACGCGCAGTTCCGGATCATCGCGAAAAGCCTGGAAGGTCAGGCCCATCTGGCGCGAGGTCGCGAGGTCGATCGCATTGGCCTTGGGCCGGTCGAGCGTGACTTCGAGGATCGCGCCCTCACGGCGGGTTTTTATGACATCGGACATTTTTGCAACCTCCCAAGCGGCTTAACCCGCAACCTCAATCGCCTTCTCGGCACACATAGCCACCGCCGCTTTACCATCATTTGTCACAAGCAGTGCGTCGGCGATCCAGGCACCTTTGCCCTCGCCGCAGACAATCAGCGGATTAACGTCGAGTTCCTCTATCGCATCAGCGTGCTCCTGCACGAAACGCGAAATGGCGAGAATCGCGTCCACCGCAGCCCCCGCATCGGCTTTCTCGCGGCCGCGATAGCCGTCGAGCAGCGGATAGAGCCGCAGACCCTTCAATGCGGCCTCGATCTCCTCGCGCGAAGCGGGAAGAAGCAGCGTCGCGCTGTCCTTTAGCAGCTCGACCAGAACGCCGCCGGTGCCGACCGTCATGACCGGACCGAACAGTTGATCGCGGGTAACGCCGACGATCAGTTCGCCAATGCTGCCCTCCACCATGCGCTCGACATAGAGGCCGGCGCCGAGCGGCAACAGTGCCTCGGCAGCTGCTTCAACCTCCTCGACCGATTTGAGATTGAGCCGGACCGCACCAAGCTCGCTCTTGTGCGCCACGCCCAGCGCCTTCAGCGCAACCGGGAAGCCGAGCTTTTCGGCAGCCGATACCGCTGCCGCGACGCTTGCGGCGCGCGCGCCCTGCGGCACGGCAAGACCGGCGGCCCGCAGCGTCGCTTTGGCCTCGTCCTCGTCGGGAGACACCTTTTTTCCGCCCCTCGCTTCGCCGGCACTCGCCCACAGGTGAGACGGCAAAGGCCTTGCCCACGCCTGCCCGATAAACGCCGCCGCCTCAACCGCGTCGAATGCCTCGACAATGCCCTGCAAGGGCACGATACCGCGCCGGAACAGTTCGGCCGCATGCTCTTCGGGCAGGTTTTCCAGCATGGAGGCGACGACCGCGCCGCGCGCCTTGCTGGTCGTCAGCGCGGCCTCGAAGGCCCGCACTGTCGGCCACCAGTCGGCATCCGAGCAACGGTCGTTGCGCGGAAAATCCAGCACCAGCATGTTGAGGTCGAAATTGCCCGACGCCATCGCCGTGAAGGTGGCTGTCATCGCCGGCTCGTCGTTCCAGATGAAGGTGTGGTAGTCGAGTGGATTGGCTACCGCCACGAAGGAGCCGAGCGTCGCCTTCACCCGCGCCCAGTGTTCTTGCGTCAGCTTCGGGAAACGCGCCTTGCGCCCCTCCGCCGTGTCGGCCATCACCGATGCCTCGCCGCCCGAGCAACTCATGGAAGACAGCGTGTAACCGGGCAGCGGACCGAAGGCGTGCAGCAGCTTCAGCGTTTCCAGCAGCGACGGGATCGAATGAACACGCGCAATGCCGAGCCGCTTCAAAAATGCTTCCGAAGCGGCATCGGAACCGGCCAGCGAGGCGGTGTGCGAGACGGTCGCGGCGCGCGCCTGCTCCGAGCGGCCAACCTTCATCGCCACGATGGGCTTGTTCAGTTCGCGCGCCCGTGCCGCAAGGCGTTCGAAACCGGCGACCTTGTCAAAGCCCTCGATATGCAGGCCGAGGCAAGAGACGCGCTCGTCCTCGATCAGGCCGAGCGCCATTTCGGCAAGGCCGGTCTGCGCCTGATTGCCGGCTGTCATCAGGAAGGCGATGGGCAGGCCGCGCTTCTGCATGGTGATGTTGCAAGCGATGTTGGATGACTGTGTGATGATGGCAGCACCGCGCGCGCCCGGCTCCAGCCGCTGGCCGCCATGCTGGTCGGGCCACAGCAGCGCGCCGTCGGCATAATTAATGAGGCCGTAGCAGTTCGGGCCGATGACCGGCATCGACCCTGCCGCCTCGACGAGTTCGGCCTGCAGGCGCGCACCGTCCTCGTCGTCATCGCCGGCCTCCAGGAAACCCGCGGCAAAACAGATCGCGCCGCCCGCACCACGCGCCGCAAGTTCGCGCACGATATCAATGGTGGCGAAGCGGTTGACGCCGATGAACACCGAATCAGGCGCATCAGGCAGATCAGCCACGGACGCGTAAGCCTTGACGCCCTCGATCTCGGCGCGCTTCGGATGCACCGGCCAGACCTCGCCGGCAAAGCCCATCTTCAGCGATTGCTTGACGACATTGGGCGCAAACGACCCGCCGCCAATGACCGCGATGGAGCGAGGGCGCAACAACCGTTCGAGGCGCAACATATCTCAGCCTCCCACCGCCCGCAGCATCGCCCGGCTGATGATATGCCGCTGGATTTCGCTCGTACCTTCCCAGATGCGCTCGACGCGGGCGTCGCGCCAGATGCGCTCCAGCGGCAGATCGTCCATCAGGCCCATGCCGCCGTGGATCTGGATGGCCTCGTCGGCAATGAAGGCCAGCACCTCAGTGGCCTTGAGCTTGGCCATGGCCATATCCTGATCCGTCACCGTGCCCTGGTCGTATTTCCAAGCGGCCTCGCGGGTCAGCAATTCGGCG
The DNA here is from genome assembly GCF_002075885.1 of Manganibacter manganicus. Lineage (GTDB taxonomy): Bacteria > Pseudomonadota > Alphaproteobacteria > Rhizobiales > Rhizobiaceae > Mesorhizobium > Mesorhizobium manganicum. Next base: position 61,949 of record NZ_MDET01000014.1, on the reverse strand, counting down.
GCCTTCAACTCGGTCGCCATGTCGGCGAGCTTGAAGGACACGCCTTGGAACTTGCCGATCTGCTGGCCGAACTGCTGGCGCTGCGCGGCATAGTCGATGGCGTGCTGCAATGCGCGTTCCGAGCGGCCAAGGCAGGTCGAGGCAACCTGAAGCCGGGTGGCGCCGAGCCAGCTATTGGCGACCTCGAAGCCCCGATGCGGTTCTCCCAATACCTGCGAAGCAGGTAGACGAACATTGTCGAATTCCAGGATCGAATTGGTATAGCCGCGATGCGAAACGTTGCGATAGCCGTCGCGCACGGTGAAGCCCGGCGTGCCCTTGTCGACGAAGAATGCGGTGATCTTCTTGCGCTTGCCGCGCGGCCCGTCTTCTTCGCCCGAAGCCATGAAGCAGATGGCGAAGTCGGCAAGATCGGCGTGGGAAATAAAATGCTTGGTGCCATTCAGCACCCAGTCGTCGCCGTCCTGCACGGCGCTTGCCTTCATGCCGCGCAGATCGGAACCCGCGCTCGGCTCCGTCATGGCCAGGCAATCCCATTTTTCACCGCGAATGCAGGGATAGAGGTATTTTTCCTTCTGCTCGTCGGTGCCGGCAAGCAGGATGTTGGACGGGCGCGCCACGCAGGTCCAGTGCAGCGCATAATTGGCGCGGCCAAGTTCCTTTTCATAAAGCAGCCATGTCACCGTATCGAGGCCCGCACCGCCGACTTCCGCCGGCATGTTGGCCGCATAGAGCCCGGCGGCAATGGCCTTGGCCTGAATCTCCTTGATGAGGTCCATCGGCAGATGGCCGGTGCGCTCCACCTCCTGCTCGTGCGGGTAAAGCTCGTTTTCGACGAACGCCCGCGTGGTGTCGACGATAAGCTGCTGCTCTTCCGAGAGACCGAAATCCATAATCATATACCCTACAAGGTTTTATCGTGCGCCCTTCGAGGCTCGCTCGGCTCGCACCTCATGATGAGGAAGGTTGCACAACTTCCCTCATCGTGAGGAGGCAGCGCTGGTTGCCGTCTCGAATGACGCACAACGCCTGTCTCACTTCTTCTTTGCCGCAGCTTTCTTCGGCTTGTTCGCCTTGGCCTTGGCGGCGGCTTTCGACACGGCCGGCTTGGCCGCCAGCTTGCCGAGGCGCTTGACATAATCCTTGTGCAGCGCGCCGGCGCCCCAGCCCTTGCCCTTGTTCTGCTTCGACAGGGCTTCCATGATGGCAACGAGATTGTCGTCGCGGATTTTCTCAAGTTCGCGGATCGACCACTGGCCGGACTGTTCGTCGGACTGGCCGGCGATGAGTTCGACCAGTTCGTCGTTGAATTCCGGCACGTCCATCAGCTTGGTCCAAGGCCATTTCAGGCATGGCCCAAACTGCGCCATGAAGTGCCGCATGCCGGCCTCTCCGCCAGCGACGCGATAGACCTGGAACATGCCCATCTGCGCCCAGCGTAGGCCGAAGCCATAGCGCATGATGTCGTCGAGTTCCTCGACGGTGCAGATGCCATCCTTGATCAGCCACAGCGATTCACGCCATGCCGCTTCCAAAAGGCGGTCGCCGACGAAAGCCTCGATCTCCTTGCGGATGACTACCGGCTTCATGCCGATGGAAGCATAGATTTCCCTGGCAACCTCGATGGCTTCGGGGAAAGTCTGTGCACCGCCAACGACCTCGACCAGCGGCAGAAGATAGACCGGGTTGAACGGATGGCCGACGACCAGACGCTCCGGATGCTTCTTCATCGCCACCTGCATATCGGACGGCTTGATGCCGGAGGTGGAGGAACCGACAATGGCGTTGGCAGGCGCATGCGTATCGATCTCGGCCAGCACCTTGTGCTTGAGGTCGAGGCGCTCCGGCACGCTTTCCTGGATGAAATCGGCATCGGCCACGGCTTCGGCGATAGTCTTGGCGAAGGTCAGCCTGCCTTGCTTCGGCAAGCCGTCGGGCAGCATGCGCCTGTAGGCGCGGCGCGCACCCTTCATCACCTCGTCCACCTTGCGGGAGGCTTCCGGGTCGGGATCGAAGATCGAAACGTCGATGCCGTTGAGCAGAAGGCGCGCGACCCAGCCGGCGCCGATGACACCGCCGCCGATGGCGGCTGCCTTGGAGATGGTCATTTCATGCCTCCCTGAAGGATTTGGTTACACAGCCAGCGGCGCGCGCTTGTTAAGGCCCAGTTTCTTGCGCACTTCCTCGGGGCCGATGACGCGGGCGCCAAGGTTCTCGACAATGGTGACGGCCCGCTCGACAAGCTGCGCATTGGTGGCCAACTGGCCCTTGCCGAGCCACAGATTGTCCTCCAGCCCGACGCGAACATTGCCGCCGGCCAGCACCGCGGCCGCCGCATAGGCCATCTGGTTGCGGCCGAGCGAGAAGGCCGAAAAGGTCCATTCCTTCGGCACATTGTTGACCATGGCCATGAAGGTGTTGAGATCGTCCGGAGCGCCCCACGGCACGCCCATGCAAAGCTGCACCAGCGCATCCGGCTTGAGGACTTCCTCGGCGACAAGCTGCTTGGCGAACCATAGATGGCCGGTGTCGAACGCCTCGATTTCCGGCTTCACGCCCATCTCGGTCATCATGCCGCCCATGGCGCGCAGCATGCCGGGCGTGTTGGTCATCACGTAATCGGCCTCGGCGAAGTTCATCGTGCCGCAATCGAGCGTGCAGATTTCCGGAAGGCACTGGCGCACATGCTCGACGCGCTCGGCGGCGCCCGCCATATCGGTGCCCTGCTCCTTCAAGGGCAGCGGCTTTTCGGTGGAACCGAACACCATGTCCCCGCCCATGCCGGCGGTGAGGTTCAGCACCACGTCAACGTCAGCCTCGCGGATGCGATCGGTGACTTCGCGATACAAATGAATATCGCGGCGCGGCTTGCCGGTCTCCGGATCACGTACATGGCAATGGACGATGGCAGCACCCGCCTTGGCCGCCGCGATGGCCGAATCGGCGATCTGCTTGGGCGAACGCGGCACATGCGGGCTGCGGTCCTGCGTGCCGCCCGATCCGGTCACGGCACAGGTGATGAAGACCTCGCGATTCATCTCGAGCGGCATTGGCTCCTCCTCTTCGAATGGCGGCATCATTGCGCTGCTTGCGCGGTCTTGCTTCACGTTTTACGAATACAAAATGTCGAAAAACGAAAAACTGACGATCTTTCGCACCGAGCACAGCCCGCTCAAGGTAACGTTCCTGATATTTTCGGGCGCATCCATCATGTGCGTGGCCTCGGCAATCGATCCGCTGCGCGCCGCCAACCGCATCGTCGGCGAACGCCTGTTCGATTTCAAGCTGGTTTCACTGACCGGCGAAGCGCCCATCACCACTTGCGGGCTTCCGGTTGCCGTCTCAGGCCGGTTCGATGCCAGCGAGCGCACCGACATGCTGGCCGTGGTCGCCGGCTTCGGCACACAGAACTACACGACGGCGGCTTTTCTGGCCGGCCTTCGGCGGGCCGCGCGGGCCGCCCGCGCCTGCGGCGGCATCGAGGCCGGAACGTGGCTAGTCGGCCGCGCGGGCCTGCTCGAAGGCCGCGCAGCGACTACGCATTGGGAAGATCTGGAGGATTTCACCGCCGCCTTTCCCAGCGTCGATGTGCGGCCGGACCGCTATGTCATAGACGGGCCGGTTTTCACCAGCGGCGGGGCAGCGCCCACCTTCGATCTGATGCTGCATCTCATCCGCTCGCGCCTCGGCATGGCGGTGGCGCTCGATGTCGCCAGCGTCTTCATCTACGATCAAGCGCGCGCCGCTACCGACGTGCAACCACTGGTGTCGCTTGGCCGGCTCGACGGCTTCGACCCGCGGCTGGCGCATGCGATACGGCTGATGGAAGCCCATATCGACCAACCGCTCGCGGTCGCCGGCATCGCGCGGCGCGCCAAAATCACGCCGCGCACGCTGGAAAATATCTTTCGCAAGTCCGTCGGCGAGACACCGGGTGCCTATTATCTGAGGCTGCGGCTCGTCGCGGCGCGCAAGCTGGTGACCGACACCGCCGTGCCGATGGCCGACATTGCCGCCCGCACCGGGTTTTCATCCGCGGCTGCGTTCTCACGCGCCTTCGCCCGAAGTTTCGGCAAGTCGCCGTCGCATTTCAGGGCAAAATAAGGTCAGCCCACCTTGGATAGAATGTGATCGACCGCTTCCGCGAGATCGGCCACCACGGCGCTCGGCTTTGGGCTGAAGCGCGTCTCGTCGCCGGCGCGGTACTTTCCTGTCCGGACCAGCAGCGCGCAGCCCAGTTCTGCGCGTAAAGCGCCAGCGACATCGCTTTCGGCATCGTCGCCGACCATCGACACCTCCTGCGCCGTACAGCCCATCTCGGCCAGCGCGGCGTGAAAGAAAGCCGGCGCGGGCTTGCCGATCACCTCCGCCTTGACGCCGCTAGCAAACTCCAGCGCCGCAACGAAGGCGCCGGCATCCATGCTGGGCAGGCCGTCACGGTCCTTGAACATGCGGTTGTTGGCCAGCGCAATGAAGGCCGCGCCCTCCATCAATTGCCGGAACGCCGCGTTGAGCATCGCATAGTCGAAGGTATCACCGGCATCGCCGACGACAACCGCAGGTGCGCCCTCAAAAGACACCCCGTCGAATTCCGGCCTGAGCTTCGGATGAACCACCAGGTGCGGCGAACGCCTGTTGCGCAGGAGCCAGTCCCTCGCAGCACCCGCCGGCGTGACCAGTTCATGCTCGGCCACGACAATCCCGAAAGCGGCAAGCTGCCGGACAAGCGCGGCGCGCGGCGAACGCGTCGTGTTGCTGATGAAGCGAACGGCAAGCCCATAAGCGCGCAGCCGGCCGACGGCCTCGGCGGAACCGGGAATCACAGTCTCGCCGTCATAGACGACGCCGCCAAGGTCCAGAAGCACGCCGCGCAACATGGAGCAAGGATGGCGGACGCTTCCACGTCCGTCAAACGGTTTGGAGAAGCGGCCGCTCAGGCCGCGTCGCGGTGGTGATCCGCATTGTCGATGAGGGAACGCATCTGGCGGGCAAGGTGGGTCTCGAAACGGCTGGCGACAGCCCGGTCCCACTCATTGGGGGCTTTGCCAACCTCGGCGGGGCGCGGCATTGCCATCAGCCTGTCAATGATCGATCCGGCCTCGCCCTGCGAGAGAAGGGCGTCAATTTCGCGTTCGGTGTGCATATCGATTTGCCTCCTTTCCGGTTCGTTGCAGAGGCGACAATATGCATGTTCTGTGACGGCTGTTTGAAGGCAAGGCAAAGGTGATTACGTGGCGGCATGCGCAAAAATTTGCCTCAATCATTAACGGACGCGGCAGAGTCGGACTCCAGCCTGCGGATCTCGCGATTCATCGCACGCCGATTACCCGCAAGGTAATTGGTCTCAGCCTGGTCTTCGTCGAAAACGGTTTTGTCAAACCAAGGAGACAGACCATGACCGACCTCGAAACCGTCGCCCACAACTACATCGCCGCCTGGAACGAAGCCGATGCCGAAGCGCGACAGGCCAGTCTGGAAACCGCCTTTACCGGCGATGTCAGCTATCGCGACCCGATCATGCAGGGCAACGGCTATGACGGGCTTGCCGCGCTGATCGAAGGCGTGCAACAGCAATTCCCCGGATTCCGCTTCTCGCTGAAAGGCAAGCCGGACGGTTTTGCCGACAATATCCGCTTTTCCTGGATGCTCGGCTCGGAAGGCACGGAATCAGTTATCGAAGGCACCGATATCGGCACCATCGAGAACGGCCGGCTGAAAAGCGTCACCGGGTTTCTCGACAAGGTCCCGGCGCAATAAATGCCGTCGGCGCGATGAGACGGACGATCTCTTATCCGGTCACGATCTTGACGGCCGGATAGAGGGCGCGATAGCGGCCATAGGCTTCATTAAAGGCCGCCGCCAATGCCGTGTCCGGCTCGATCGTCTCGTCGGTTGCCGGCGCGGTGCAGATGCCGAACGGATCCGCGCCGGTGGCGGCGATCAGCCCGAGCCGGGCAGCGCCGAAGGCGGCGCCGAAATCGCCATCGGCGGGAATATCGACGGGGATGCCGAGCGCCGTCGCCACCGCCTTCAGCCAATAGCGCGACTTCGAGCCGCCGCCGATGGCCGTCACCCGCTCCAGTTTCGTGCCGGCGCTGGCCAGCGCCTCCAGGCTGTCGCGGAAAGCGAAGGCCACACCCTCCAGCACCGCTTGCGTGAGCCTGGCGCGGTCCGATTCATGGCCGAGGCCGATGAATGACCCGCGAATGGAAGAATCGTTATAAGGTGTGCGCTCACCCGAAAGGTAAGGCAGGAAGGTGATGCCGGACGGCGCCTTGAGCGCATCGCCGAGTTCATCGGTGAGCGCGGCGGCACCCTTGCCGGTGACGCCGGCCAGCCAGTTCAGCGAATCGGTTGCCGAAAGAACAACGCCCATCTGATGCCATGTGTTGGGCAAAGCATGACAGAAAGTGTGCACCGCGCTTTCGGCATTGGGCTTGTAGGCGCCGATGGCGGCGAACAGCACGCCGGAGGTGCCGAGCGACACGAAAGCATGGCCGTGGCCGACCGTGCCCATGCCGCAGGCCGAGGCGGCATTGTCGCCGGCGCCACCGGCAATAGGGATGCCGGCCTTCATGCCCCATTGACTGGCGAGTTCGGCACGCAGGCCGCCGGCCTTGTCACTGCCCTCGACCAGCGAGGGCATATGGCCTTCATCCAGCGCGGTCGCGGCCAGAAGTTCCGGCGACCAGCGCCTGTTGCCGACGTCCAGCCAAGAGGTGCCGGCAGAATCCGACATTTCCGAAATATGCTCGCCGGTCAGCCAGAGCCGGAGATAGTCCTTCGGCAAAAGCACTTTCGCCACTTGGTCGAAAATGGCGGGCTCGTTGTTCTTCACCCAGACGAGCTTCGGCGCGGTGAAGCCGGGAAAGACGATATTGCCGGTGATCGCGCGAAAGCGCGGATCGGCGTCCAGTTTCGCGGCCTCGGCATGGCTGCGCGTGTCATTCCACAAGATACAGGGCCGCAGCACCTTGTCGGCCTTGTCGAGAAGGGTTGCACCATGCATCTGGCCGGACAGGCCGATGCCCTTGACGGCGGAAAGTGCTGCGCCATGCTGCGCCTTGAGTTTGGCAACGGCCTCGCCGCAAGCGCGCACCCAATGCGAAGGCTCCTGCTCCGACCAGCCCGGTTGCGGGCGCGATATGTCAAGCGACGCGTGCCCTGAGCCGATAATCGCCTGCCGGTCGTCGATCAGCAGCGCCTTGACGCCCGACGTGCCGAGATCGAGGCCAAGATACATGCCGCTCTCCATCCAATAAATATTACAGACCGTTCACCTGCCCTGGCCAAAGACCATGAGACGCCGGTTCGTTCAAGCATATGCTAGCGTTTTACGCCTGCATCCCTGAAGCGCGTTCACGCTTTATCAACCACGTTTGTCGAAAATGCCGCCATGGCCGGGGTCTCGTCCCCGGTGGAAAGGCACGGGCGGGAATGGGCGAGCTGCCAGAAATTTCAACGCGGAGCGATGACGATGGCGCGACGGCCAGCGGCAACCGGCTTTCGCGGCGGTCCCTGCTTGCCGGTTTCGGGGCGATGACGCTGGCTGGGGCCACGGGCTGCACCAGCAACTCCATGGACGTCTCCGCCCTTCAGTTTGCACCGCCTAACCTCGACATGACGCCGACAGGTTCGATCAGGCCGGCCCGGCCGAGCATCAGCGTCGACAAGAACATCACCAGCCCGGACGTGATGTATGCCTCGTTGACGGATGGCGGCTTTACCATTCCCGCCGTCCCTTATCTGAAGATCAAGCCGGAATTCCGCCGCCAGATCGTTCTCGATCCGACCGGTGAGGCGCCGGGCACCATCGTCGTGCGCCTCAAGGAACGCATGCTCTATCTGGTCGAGCCGGGCGGCGAAGCCATTCGCTACGGCGTCGGCATCGGCCGCGACGGCTTTCGCTGGTCGGGCCGCGCGCAGATACAGTATGGCCGCGAATGGCCGACATGGACGCCGCCGGCAGAAATGATTGCGCGCAAGCCGGAATTGGTGAAATGGCAGGGCGGCCAGCCCGGCGGCCTGGACAATCCGCTCGGCGCCCGCGCGCTCTACATCTACAAGGACGGACAGGATACCGGCTACCGCATCCACGGCTCGCCGGAATGGTGGTCGATCGGCAAGGCGATGTCGTCCGGCTGCGTGCGGCTTATCAACCAGGATATCATCGATCTCTACAGCCGGGTGACCAAGCGCAATCCCGTCGTTGTCGTCTGAAGCTATCAATTCCTTCAAGAAATTCCGTTGCGCCTTGGCTTCAGAGAGGCGAAGGTGCAACCAATTGCCTTGGGAGCAACAGATGAGCGAAACCTTCGTAATCGCGCAGGGCGGCGGCCCGACGGCCGTCATCAACCAGACGGTCGTGGGCGCGGTGATCGAATTGCGCAAGCGCTATCCCGGCGCGCGCGTGCTGGGATCGCGCCATGGCGTGCGCGGCATCCGCGACGGCGACTATGTCGATTTGTCCGACATGCACGAAGAGCAATTGCGACTCATCGGCCGCACGCCGGGTGCGGCGCTGGGTTCCACCCGCGATAAGCCGGATCAGGCCTATTGCGAGGCAGTGCTGAAGGGCCTGCACAAGGCCGGCGCCGACGCCTTCATCTATATTGGCGGCAATGACACCTCGGGCACGCAGCAGATCCTGACCGATGCCGCCGCCGGCAAGATCGCCTTCGTGCATGCACCCAAGACCATCGACAACGATCTGGTGGAAAACGACCACACGCCGGGATTCATCTCGGCGGCCGAATTCGTCGCCAGCGCCTTTATGTCCGTCGATCTCGATTTCCGGGCATTGCCGGGCATTTATGTCGGCATTGTCATGGGCCGCCACGCCGGCTTTCTCACCGCCGCCGCAGCGGCCTGGCGCAAGGATGAGGACAACGGCCCACATCTCGTCTATGTGCCGGAACGTGCTTTCTCGGTGGAGCGTTTCATCGACGACGTGAAGGCGACGCTGGCGCGCCATCGGCGCTGCGTCGTGGCCGTTTCGGAAGGCATCTCGACCGCGGATGGCCGCTCTCTGGTGGAAAGCGTGGTGGCAGCGGACAAACTCGAACGCGACGCCTTCGGCAATGTCAAGCTTTCCGGCAGCGACCTCACCGCGGCGTTGGAACAGGCGTTGGCCGAGGGGCTGCCCGGCAAGCGCGCGCGCGTCGATGCGCTCGGCTACATGCCGCGCGGCTTCGTCGGCTCCATCAATCCGGTCGACAGCCAGGAAGCTTTCGACGCCGGCGTCTTCGCCGTAACCGTTGCCAGCGAAGGCGGCGGTTCTGTCGCGCTCCAGCATGAGAACGGCAAGACTATGTTTCGCAAGGTGCCGCTTGCCGCCGTCGCCGGCAAGACGCGCCATATGCCGGACGATTTCCTGCAAGCGGGCAGCAACCAGCTTTCCGAGGCCGCCACGGCTTATCTCAAACGCCTTGTTCCCGAAAAATACGAGATCGGCGAGCCCTTCGTGTGAGTGCGGCGCGGCCCGATCGGGGCGGAAATGAATTAGATACGGCTTAAATCGAACCATTTGGTTCGATATTTGTTGACGCGCTGTTCATCACATGGTGAACGCCGGCTAAGTATGTTTTTGCATATCGGCCAATGTCCGGTTGCGTAACTCATTGCTTCCAAAACATTTAATTATAACCGCCTGCCCCCTCGCCGGGTTTCAAGATGGAGATTCATGGTCCAGATGGAAAAACTTCGTGATTGGAAATGGCGATGTTGCCCTCCCACATCGGGGCTGTCCGACCGACGCGTCTCCTCCCAAGCACGCCGATTGAGGACGAGCATTTTGAAATACTGGAGTCTTAAAATGAAAAAGATTGCTCTTGCCGCAGCCGCCCTTCTGACCGTGACGGGCGCGGCTTTCGCCGAAAACCCCTATGTCGGCGGTAGCGATATCAACACCATCGCCAACCAGCAGGCTGTTGACGCCACCACCACCTCTTCGGTGCATAACAGCACTTATGAGTTGCTGAATGCCGGCCACAACCAGAACGCGTCTGATGAGGCCGTTCGCCTGCGCCAGCGCGATTTCGGCAATCACTGAATACGTCCCGGTTTTTCGGAACGTGGAAGCGGCGGGTTCATCCCGCCGCTTTTGTTTTTCCGGCATTCCCTCTCAACGACCATCACCTTCATTCTGAGGCAGGCTGGCGACCTGCATGCTGGTCTCGGTAAATGGCTGGACATCAGGCTGAACAGCTTAGCCCCGTCATTCCTTTCGGCTGCACGCTGAAGGCGCCGTCGACGCATGAGGGCCGCTCCGGTTTGCATGGACAGAGCCTTGCACCCTTCGAGGTTCGCCTCTTCGTGCTCACATCTTGCGCTGGCAAGTTATGCTGTGCCTGCTTCGAGATGCCGGCGAGGCCGGCTCCTCAGCATGAGGAAGGTGGGTGCGGCTGCACTTCTGAGCCTCAGGAACCCGGCACCGCCCCGCTCTTATTCTGGGTGAGGACGGTTGTGGTTGGAACTGTGCGTCGTTCGAGACGGCAACTCACGCTGCCTCCTGACGATGAGGGAGGTTTGGGTGCCGCCCCCTCAAAGTAACGAGACAGGCGTGTCATGTCACCGTCTCAAGATAGCGAAAACAGAATACCTAGATGAGCGACTGAACGGCCGCCCGTCTTCCCGACCTTTCATCAAGAAAGGTCCGTTCTTTGAAATGGCCAGATGGTGAAAGCCGGGCGTGGCAACGGTGAAGTGCGTCTTGCCGGTTATGATGCCGCCGGCCAGATGCCAACGGGCAAGGTCTTTGCCGCCATGCCACGGACGAGCGCCTCGGCGCTGTCGGCGCTCTTCGCGCGAGCCGCAGCGCGTTTTTTTGAAATGAGAAAGCCTTGCGACAAAGCGCGAGGCCGCGCAAAACTCCATGTAAACAGTGGCCGCCGCCCCACGCGCAAAGGGGTGAAACGCGCGGGCATCGCAGCCTGCGCGGCGATATAGGCGTCGGTTCCCGCTGCCCAGTCTTCGCTCAACCGGGCGCCGGGCTCGATGAACAACAGCCAGTTTCCCTTTGCTCCGGCGATGACCTCGCCCAGCCCAATCCCGCTCAGCACCGTGCACCCCGCCTGTTCGGCGATCTCGCGGGTGCTATCGGAAGAGCCACCGTCCACCACCAGAACCTCGCGCACCACCCCCTCGACCGCACCTTCGACCAGGGAGGCAAGCGTCCGGGCGAGTGCCGCCTCCACATTCAGAGCTTCGATGACAACGCTGAGCATCACAGCGCAATAGCCGACGCAGGATGGATACGCCAGCTTCATCGCATTTGTTCTTGCTTTGTTCCATTCCGCAATATAGGAATAATTTCATGAGAACAGCGATTCGTCAGCCAGCAGACAACCCTTTCGAGAGGGCCAGAATGGAACAGATCGTGCGTGCAGACATTGCAGCCTTCGGAGCCGGACGAACCGAAATGGCGAATGCAATCATCGAACAGAGCGGCATCCGCGCCAGGCCGGAACGCAATCGCGGCCGCGCCGCCGGCATCAACCCATCAGGCCGCTACGAGCCGGTCAGCCGCCATGTTTTCGACGACGGCTGGGATTCACTCGAGGAATTGCCGCCTTTCAAGACCGAAGTGCAGGTTGAAAAGCCGCGTACCATCATCACCCGCAACCAGTCGCCCGACATCTCCTTCGACCGTTCGATCAATCCCTATCGCGGCTGCGAACATGGCTGCGTCTATTGCTTCGCCCGCCCGACCCACGCCTATATGGGCCTTTCGCCGGGGCTCGATTTCGAATCGAAGCTGTTCGCCAAGCCGGATGCCGCACGCCTGCTCGACAAGGAATTGTCGAAACAGGGTTACCAACCACGAACCATCGCCATCGGCACCAACACCGATCCCTATCAGCCGATCGAGAAGGCGCATCGCATCATGCGCGAAATCCTCGAAGTGCTGGAAGCGCGCGGCCATCCGGTCGGCATCGTCACCAAATCGGCGCTAGTGACGCGCGACATCGACATATTAGCGCGCATGGCCGAGCGCGGACTTGCCAAGGTGGCGCTTTCGGTGACGACGCTCGACCGCATGCTAGCGCGCACCATAGAGCCCCGCGCATCGACACCCACCAAACGGCTGGAAGCGATCCGGCAATTGAGCCAAGCCGGTATCCCGACTTCGGTGATGGTGGCGCCGATCATTCCCGGCCTGACTGATGCGGAGATGGAGCGTATCCTCGATTCAGGCCATGCCGCCGGCGCGCGCGAGGCCGGCTATGTGGTGCTGCGCCTGCCGCTGGAGGTTTCGCCGATCTTCAAGGACTGGCTGCTGCGTCATTATCCCGACCGCTACCGGCACGTCATGACATTGATCCGTTCGATGCGCGACGGCAAGGATTACGATTCCGAGTGGGGCAAGCGCATGAAGGGCGCCGGTCCCTATGCCTGGCAGATCGGCCGGCGCTTCGAGATCGCAGCCAAGCGGCTCGGCCTCAATGTCGAGCGGCGGCAATTGCGCACGGATCAATTCATGGCCGCACCGCGTGAGAACGAGCAATTGATGCTGCTTTGAATATCCGGGTACGGCAGACGCCTGCCTTCGATCAATACCGTCGACCCTGTCCCCCGGTTGCAGGACGGCGCCCTTGCAGTCCGTTACCCCACCGGCTGCAAGGGCTTGCGGAGAATCGGGGCCAATGCGAAGTTCGCCGCGCTATGCTTCGCACCCGCCCTGATTCTCCGCTTCTCTTCGAGATTGTGGAAAGACCCGATTTCTCCTTCGAAACGAAGGCGAGGAGAGATGGTCTATGGCCTGTCGCCGGCATGGACGAAGCCGGGCGCGGACCACTGGCCGGGCCGGTCGTGGCGGCGGCCGTGGTGCTCGATCCGGACAATATTCCCGAAGGCCTGGACGATTCCAAGCGCCTCAATGCGCACCAGCGCGAAGCCCTGTTTTCAAATATCCTCGGCCGTGCGCTGGGCGTGTCGATGGCCTCGATCTCCGCCGAGGGGATCGATGCCAGCAATATCCTCAAAGCCAGTCTGGAAGCGATGCGCCGCGCGCTGTGCGGATTGCCGCTCGCCCCGAAGCTGGCGCTGGCCGACGGCCGCGATGTGCCACCCGGCCTGCCCTGTGCGGGGCGGGCACTGGTGCGCGGCGACCAGCGTTCGCAATCGATCGCCGCAGCCTCGATCGTCGCCAAGGTGTTGCGCGACCGCATGATGGCCGATTGCGGCAATCATCACGGGCATTACGGATTCGAGGTGCATATGGGCTATGCGACGGTTCGCCATCGAACCGCCCTCCAGACGCACGGGCCGATCAAGCGCCTGCACCGCTTTTCCTTCGCGCCGCTGCGGCTCGAAACCGGCCGGAACTGACCAAACCCCCACCACCCGGTCCGGGAAAGAAAAAAGCCGCCGGGTTTCCCCCAACGGCTTCGTCAATCGATGCGGCTGCGAGGCGGCTCAGTTGAGCTTGGATTTTACTTCGGCCATCGATGCCTTGAAAAGGTCCGCTCCGGCCTTGCCGCCTGCCTGGCTGGCCAGCACATTGCGGGCAGCCTCGACAGCAAGATCGACGGCACTGGCACGCACTTCGGCAATCGCCTCGCGCTCGGCCTGGCCGATCTTCTGTTCGGCAAGTGCCGTACGACGGGCGACATATTCCTCGGTGCGCTCATGCGCTTCCTTGGCCAGCACCGAGGCATCATGCTTTGCCGCCTCGACAATGGCCGCGGCTTCCTGCTCGGCTTCCTTGCGCTTCTGCTGGTAATCGGCGAGCAGTTTCTGCGCTTCCTCGCGCAATTGACGCGCATTGGCGAGTTCGTCGCGGATCTTGCCGGCCCGGCTGTCCAGCGACTTCGTCACCATGGCCGGAACCTTGATATAGATCATTATGCCGATGAAGATGAACAGCGCAATCGCTGCCCACACAGTTGCAAGAGCTGTTGCGTCCATGATCTTTCCTCAACCGGCAGCGGATTTGACGGCCGCGGCCACATCGGCCTTGTCCGCCTTGCCCAGCAGACGCTCGATGATAGCGGTCGCCGTGCTTTCGGCAATGGCGCCGACATCCTTCATCGCGGCGGTCTTGATCGTCGCGATATGGCTTTCGGCTTCGGCAAGTTTGCTTTCAAGGTCGGCTTCGACAGATTTGCGCGCCGTCTCGGCTTCCGCCTTGGCAGCGTCACGCGCCTCCTGGCCGATGGCATTGGCGCGGGTCTTGGCCTCCGCGAGTTCCTGCTCATAAGCAGCAACAGCGGCGTCTGCCTCGTCCTTCAGCTTCGCGGCCTGATCCAGATCAGAGGTGATGCGACTGCTGCGTTCTTCGATGACGCCGCCGATGCGCGGCACCACCGTCTTCTTCAGGAAGACATAGAACAGGCCAAAGGTGATCGCCAACCACAGAAGCTGGGACGGAAAGGTGGTCGCGTCGAAGGGCGGAAAGCTTTCATGCCCTCCTTCTTGATGCGGCACCTCTGTTCCGGCCTGAGCGGCGGGCGCAGCCTCTTCCGCATAAGCAGTCGTGACGAACATCAGCTTGTTCCCGTCATGCAGGCCCGCGTGCACAGCGGGCCTTATTCCAGTGATCGATTAGCCGAACAGAGCCAGCAACGCGATGAGCAGCGAGAAGATGCCCATGGCTTCCGTCACGGCGAAGCCGAAAATCAGGCGGCCGAACTGGCCATCGGCAGCAGACGGATTGCGCAGCGCGCCAGCCAGATAGTTGCCGAAGATGTGGCCGAGGCCGATGCCTGCGCCGCCCATGCCGAGGCAAGCAATACCGGCGCCGATGTACTTAGCTGCTTCAACTTCCATTTTTCTCTCCTTGATGGGAATTGGTTGCAATGCAGTGGAATATCGCCCGTGCCAGCCGCCCTAGTGGCTGGGATGCAGGGCGTCGTTAAGGTACATGCAGGTCAGAATGGCGAAGACATAGGCCTGCAATGCCGAAACTAGGAGTTCAAGCGCTGTAAGCGCCACGGCCATCGCAAGCGGCAGCACGGCGCCGGCGACGCCGACGGCGCCCAATGCGCTCAGCGAAATCACGAAACCGGAAAAAACCTTGAGGGTGATATGGCCGGCCAGCATGTTGGCGAAAAGACGAACCGAAAGGCTGACAGGGCGCGACAGGAACGAAACCAGTTCAATCGCCACCACCAGCGGCAGCAGCACGACCGGAACGCCGCTCGGCACGAACAGCTTGAGGAACCGGAACCCGTGCTTGCCAAAGCCATAGACAACCACGGTCAGGATGATCAGCATCGACAGCGCAAAGGTAACGATGATGTGGCTGGTTACGGTGAAGAAATAAGGAAACAGGCCAAGCAGGTTCGCCACCAGAACGAACATGAAGATCGAGAACACGAAGGGAAAGAACTTCATGCCCTGCGTGCCGGCGGCGTCCTTGAGCATGGAGGCCGTGAACTCATAGCACATTTCAGAGATCGACTGCAGGCGCGTCGGAACCATGCCGCGCCCCGCCATGGACAGGTAAAGGAACCCACCCGTCAGCAGCACGACAATGACCATGAACAGCGAGGCATTAGTGAAGGACACATCATAGCCGCCGATATGCAGGGGCACGATCGTGTGAATCTGGAACTGGTGGATCGGATCGACCTTGTCAGCTGCCACTTGCCTTCCCCATCAAAGCCGCCTTGCGCGGCCCCTGCTCTTGCGCGGTCGTCAATTGCGACACCGCGCTTGTTTCATTCATCCCGGCCGGATGGCCGTTTGTCAGCCTGGCCGAAGTCAGCAACCAGCCCCGCTGAACGCAGGACATTCAATATGCCAGCGCCGAAGCCGAGGAGCAAAAAGACGATCATGCCCCAAGGCGATGTTCCCGCCCAACGATCGATCGCCCAGCCAAGTGCGGCACCGACAGCCACTCCGGCAATGAATTCGCCAGAAAGCTTGACCGCCTGGGCATATCCAGTGGCGCTACTCTCCGGTTTCCCGTCTTTTCCCTCGGACCGGCCCGGCATCCTCTCGGCAAGCGATGCTCCGAGATCGCGCCGGCGGCGCTCAAGATCGTCGTCACGGATGCCGGCATCGCGGCGAGGGTCGGGTCCGGTATCGCCGGTTCCGCCTGGCCTTTTCTGCCCGGCCATCGCAACCCCTTTCCCGGCCGAAACGTCTCCGTTCGCCCGCATCCAATTCGGGCGCAACATAGATAGAGGGCTTCCACCCGTCAAGCCACGGACGGAACTTCACCACACCACATTTTGTATTATGAAATCAGGAACTTATGGGGATGCGACATCGTGCCCACCGCAGGGCTGGATGCAAAGCGCGCGAATCCACGAAATTTGGCCACTGGAGGTCTGTTGGCCAAAGGCTGCTTCAACTCCAGCCGCCGCCATAGGTACGGTAAAAAATATGCAGGCCGATCTTGGTCATCCTGTGCATGGTCCGCGCCCAGCCGGGATTGACATAGTTGGCGTAGTAATGCGTCGCCGAACCGACTTCTGGCAAGAAGATTTTGCCGGCCGTCACCGCCATGGCGATTTCCTTGGCTAGTTTGTAATGGCTGTGGCTGCGCACCACATCCTTGTGGCCGTCGCAGGCAAAAGAAAACTGGCAGGCGTTGCGCCAATTCTGGTTCTGGTACACCACACCGCATATGGAACCCGGATAAGCCGGATTGCGCACTCGATTGAGCACGACCTGGGCGACAGCCGCCTGACCGCGCATCGATTCGCTGCGGGCCTCGAAATAGATCGCATTGGCCAGGCAGGACTGCTCCTTCTTGGAGAAGACGCTCGGCGGCAGCGGGTTTTCCATCCAGGCGTGATCACCTTCCGACATTGGCGGAATGAAACGGCCGGCATTCGGCTTCTTGTCCTTGAGCAGAACCTCGAATGGCGAAGCCTTGGCATAATCCGGATCGGCGGAGGCATACGCAGTAGCCAGCACGTCCGGCTTGTTGTCGTTGAACAGTTTCGCAAGCATAGGCGGCACGTCGAAATTCGGCTTGCGAGCTTCGCGAATGTGGAAGGTGGAAGCGATCTGCACTTCCTCCCCTTTGATCTTTGGCTTAGCGAACGCCAGTTTCATGCCGCTGTTCATGCTTGGACGCAGCAGATAGCTGGTACGCTCGAACAGGGAACCGGCACTGAAATTCTTCGGCGGAGCAACCGGCACGATTTTCATTACCCGGTTGCCCTTGTCGGCGCGCATGACGCGGTCCTCGTCGGGCGTTTCTCCAACGAGACCGCTCTTGGACCGAAATGCGACCGTGCCGACGCCCGGCAATTCGACGCCGGCACCCGACAGCGAACCGGCGACGGCGCTGGAATCGGTAAAGGGCATGTCAGCCGCCTGTATGGAGCCGGCCGCTGATTTTTCGATATAGGCATTCCAGCGTGTACCGGGCGATTCGAGCCCGGATACCAGACTTGTCATGTCCTGATAGGCAGTCGCGCTGGGAAAGCCCACCCAGATGCCAAGCCCGACAACCAGCGGAGAGAGCAGCGAGCGCGACCTGCCATCGGCTGCGGCGCGCAACCGCTCAACAAAACGTCGATGCACGGAAAACTCTCCAGAACGCGAAAAAACCCACTGGAAAGACGATGGAGCATTAACCTTGATTGTTGGTTAACAGGGAGGTGCGATACACCCACGATAGCGAACGGCCACCGGTCGAAGATCGAGCCCCGACCGGTGGCCGTTATTGACTTCAGGAAAAAGCCGGCTTCAATAGTCGATCACGCCGTCCAGGGCGTAGTGTTTGATCGACTTGCGATTGGCAATCAGTTCATCGACGGTCGGTTTGCCGGTCATGGCGCGGGTAATCGCAAGCTTTGTCGCCTCGTAATTGGTGCGATAAAGATCCTTCTTGTCGAGGTTCTCGTCGCTGGCGCAGCGCGGATCGAGCCAGACCGTGATGATCATGCACAATTCGTCGGCCTGATCGCGCGGCAGGATATTCTCGCTCAGGCAATCGACGATGGCGTCGCCCATGGCCGCCTGCACGACACCGCCAAACAATTCGACATAAGCCGAGTTCTTGATGGTGGCCTTGGTGGTCATCAACGCCGCCGGCTTGACCGCCTGATTGAGATCACGCACGACAAACATGCGTGTGTGGCCCTTCGTCTGCCCCATCATCGAAGCAAATGCATGGCCGACCGGGCCTTTGACCGAACCGATGACCACCTCCGGCATAGCATCCGTCGCCTGCCCTTCCGCCGCCAGGACGGTTGCCTCCCCCGTGCGGAACCAAATCTCGCTCACTTGCGTCTCCTCTTCGAAAATCCAAGTCAATCGGTTGTAACGGTGCCCACTCAATCTCTACCTGTGCCACCCATCGCGGTCCAGATGGCCGAATGTCGCGACAGGAAACAAAATTGAATGATAGTATTACCGCTTCTTCGCCCGTCCAGCGAACGGATTTTCCGAGGCACGCAACGCCATGCGGATCGGCACGCCCGGCATGTCGAATGCCTCGCGCAGATTGTTGACCAGATAGCGCACATAGGATTGCGGCATCGCGTCGGGACGCGAACAGGAGACGACAAAACCCGGCGGGCGCGTCTTGGCCTGCGTGACATATTTGACCTTCAGCCGGCGTCCCGCGACGGCAGGCGGAGGATGATGTGCGAGAATGCCCTCCAGCCAGCGATTGAGCTTGCCGGTCGAGACACGGCTGTTCCATATTCTGTGCGTGCGCAGAACGGCTTCCATCAGCCTGTCGAGGCCGCGCCCTGTTTCAGCCGAGACAGTCACCGCCTGAATGCCGCGCACCTGTGGCAGCAGCCGCTCGGTCTTTTCGCGCAATTCGGACAGGAGTTGCTGCGGATTGTCAATCAGGTCCCATTTGTTGAAGGCAATAACCGGCGCCCTGCCCTCGCGCACGATCAGGTCGGCAATCTGCAGATCCTGCTTCTCGAACGGAATGGTGGCATCCAGGACGACGACGACGACTTCGGCAAAGCGCACGGCACGCAATCCGTCAGCCACCGAAAGCTTTTCCAGCTTTTCCTGCACGCGGGCCTTGCGGCGCATGCCGGCGGTATCGAACAATTTCAGATGGCGGCCGCGCCATTCCCATTCGACGGAAATGGAATCGCGTGTGATGCCGGCTTCCGGTCCGGTCAGGAGTCGTTCCTCGCCGATCAGGGCGTTGATCAGCGTCGATTTGCCCGCATTGGGACGCCCGACGACGGCAATGCGCAGCGGCTTGGTTTCGTCATAGGCCGGCGCATCGGCGTCGGGATCGGCGATATCCTCGCCGATCAGAACTTCGCTCGCCGCGATTTCCTCGTCGTCGTCCTCGTCGCCCCCCAGCGCACGCTCTTTACCAAGCGCTTCTATAACCGCATCGCGCAGATCAGGCAGGCCCTGGCCATGTTCGGCGGAAACCGGGATAGGCTCTCCAAGCCCGAGTTCCCAGCCTTCCAGCATGCCACCTTGCGCGCCGCGCGCCTCCGCCTTGTTGGCAACCAGAACGACCGGCTTGCCGGAGCGGCGCACAACATCGGCGAAGGTGCGGTCATCGGGCATCAGGCCGGCCTTGGCATCGATCAGGAAGAATACCAGATCAGCCTCGCCGATGGCGATCTCGGTCTGCGCGCGCATTCGCCCGGACAGGCTAGCAGCCGGCGCATCTTCAAAGCCGGCCGTGTCAATGACGTCGAAGACAAGATCATACAACCTGGCCGCGTGCACCCGACGATCGCGGGTTACGCCCGGCGTGTCGTCGACGAGCGCCAGCTTGCGCCCGACGAGGCGATTGAAAAGAGTCGACTTGCCGACGTTAGGCCGACCGAGAATGGCTACCTTGAAGCTCATGCCGTATCACGACGCATTGCTCGCCGCCGGCACTACGCCCGAACCGCGGATGAGTTCGGACATCATGGTGGCGCGCTGGCGCGCATTGGACGGAGCCGAAGGGTCGGCAGTGATCTCGTCGAACAGTTTCAGCGCATCCTGCGCCTTGCCTTCCTTCCAGGCCGACAGACCGAGTGCGGCACGCGCGGTGTGGCGCAGAGGATTGGTTTCGGCGGCAAGCGGCTCGACCCGCTTGGCGACATCGTCATAAGAGCCGTGATCGACCAGCAGCAGGCCGGCGCGGAGGCGGGCGACGTTGCGGATGGAATCCGGAATGTCATTGTTGGCAGCGACGGCGTCGAAATCGGCGACAGCACCGGCAAAATCGCCCTTATTGGCCTTGACCGTGGCCGCGCGCATGCGCGCCAGCAGCGGATAGGCGCCATAACTGTCCTTTTCGAGCTTGCCGAAAGCCAACAATGCCTCATCGGCTTTGTTGGCATCTGCCAGTTCGAGCGCCTGCGCGAACGCATCGCCCGAGGCGTTGGCGCGGCTTTCGTCCCAATAGCGATAGCCGACGAAGGCAGCGGTGCCGAGGATGACGAGAACCACCGCCGCGATAAGCATCGGGCCGTAGCGGTCCCACAGCACCTTCGCCTTTTCCTTGCGGAATTCCTCGTTGACTTCACGAATAAAATTGTCGTCCGCCATTTACCAAACCATTATCGCCATTGGCCGGGACCAAACCATGATTGCCCGTCGGGCGGGATTGTCGAGCCCGCGTTTTAGCGGAAATTTGCCGGCATGGAAGGGGCCGCCGCCGAAATTCGCCAAAAGCGGTGTTTTCGCCCATGCTCAGCATCGGGCGCGACGCATCCGCGCCATATTCGCTCGCTAGTGACGCCGCTTTCCATGCCCGAAAGATTATGATTGCGCCCATGCCGCTTGTATCCCGTATTGTTGCGTCCGCCCTTGCCCTGCTCGCGTCCCTGAGCGCAGCCAATGCCGAGGCACCGCATGCTCCGGCAAAGGCGCAACAGGTCGTCATCATCTCCTTCGACAGCGCGCGCGAGATTTCGCAATGGCAGCGCAGCCGCGCATTGGCCAGGCGCACCGGCGCGCATTTCACCTATTTCCTGTCCTGCGTGTTCCTGCTCAGCAGGGAAACGCGCAAGGAATACAGGCCCCCGCACAGAAGCGCCGGCCGATCCAATATCGGCTTTGCCGCCTCGAAAGACGAAGTGGCCGAGCGGCTGGGCCAGATCAGGCAAGCCGCCCTGGAAGGCCATGATATCGCCAGCCATGGCTGCGGCCATTTTGACGGCAAGAACTGGTCGAAGGCCGACTGGCTGGCCGAATTCACCGCCTTCAAGCACGTTTTGACAGACGCCTATTCAATCAATGGCATTGTTGGAAAACCCGACGACTGGACGGACATTGTTGCAAACTCCGCTGTCGGTTTCCGGGCGCCTTATCTTTCGACGGGCAAGGGCCTTTATGAAGCCTTGGCCGCAGCCGGATATGTCTATGACGCCAGCGGCATTTCGCGCGGCCCCGCACAACCTGAAAGACATAGTGGCATTATCCGCTTCTCGCTGCCGCTGATCCCAGAAGGGCCGAAAGGGCGGCGGGTGATTGCCATGGATTACAATCTCTATGCCCGCCATTCCGGCGCCAAGGAAGACGTGGCCAACGCAGAAGAATACGAGGGGCGCGCCTATCGGGCCTTCCGCGCCGCTTTCGACAAGCAGTATGAGGGCGAACGCATCCCGCTCGAACTCGGCTTCCATTTCACCTTGATGAATGACGGCGCCTATTGGAACGCGCTGGAACGCTTTGCCGGCGAGGTCTGCATAAAAAGCGATGTCGCGTGCATTTCTTTCAAGGATTATGCGGCGCGCATCGACAAGGGAAAGCAGCAGCCCGCCGGCGGCTGAATCGCTTTCACGCGAAGTCCTCTACGCGCCCGCCCTCGTGGAACTCGCGATCGATGGACGACAGGGGCTCGCCTTCCAGCGTCGCCTCGAAGGCGTGGAGGCGTTTGTAGATCGACAACAACTCCACGATCGTCGGCCATGCGTTGACCAGATATTGGAAGGACGAAGACACCTGGCTGAACGCCGTGGCAATCTGCTGCCAGATGCCCATGGTTATGGTGCCGGCGGCGATGGTTGGAATGAGGATCACGCTGGAGAAGATCGCATCGGCCTGCTGGAAACCCGAGCGGAAGATGTTGAAATAGGCATAGTGAAAATAGAGCGTGAAATAGTTGCGCCGCACATGGGAGAACAATTCCTTGACGGTCGGGGGCCGCGCCTTGGCCTCGTCGTCCTCGCCATAGACCAGTTCCTTGCGGTAGGCGGCCTCGACCCGCTGGTTCTTGAATTCCAGCCCCGGCAGCTTGATGCCGGCCACCATCAGAAGGACCGTACCGAACACCGACCAGCCAACGGCGGCGAAAACCAGCGAATAGGGAATCTGCCCCACCAACGGCAAGGCTGTAACATGGGTGGAAAGCTGAGCGAGCAGCGGCAGGAAGGCAATGAGCGTCATGACTGAATCGATCAAGGCGACGCCGAGCCCTTCCATGGTGGTGGAAAAACGCATCGTGTCTTCCTGGACGCGCTGCGAAGCGCCCTCGATGTGGCGTAGACGCTCCCAGTTGGCCATGTAGTAGTCGTTCATGGCGGTACGCCAGCGAAAGATATAGTGGCTGACGAAAAACCGCGTGACAACGAACAGCATCATCGCCGACATGCCGATCCAGGCATAAATCCAGAACATCGAATAGAGTTCGCCGGCGCTGACGGCGCCCGCTTTTGTCAGCGCCTTCTGGAACAGATCGAAGAAAGGACCGCGCCAATTGTTGAGCGCGACATACATCTGCACGCCGAGATAGGTCGAAAACAGGATCAGCGCCGAGCCGAGAATCGACCAGTTCTGCCAGGGATGATTGGCATAGAGGCGCCAGAACAGATAAAACGCGCCGACCATGACGCCGAAATAGATGTAGAACCAGATGAACGGCGCGGTCCAGAACATCGGGACGCCGAGCACCGGCGGCGCACCGGCAGGCGCCGGCGGCAGGCCGATCATCGCGCCGAGTTGTTCTCCGCCGAAGAACCAGAACAGAATGCCTGCAAGGCACCACAGTGCCGCCGAGCTGAAAAAAAGCTTCGGCTGCGGAAAGAACGATACGAACACCCGGTGATCCCTTGATGACTGCGATTCGCAAGCATCAAGTCACAGTTTTTGCGGCAAGGAAATGGCGCGCCGGCCATTCACCCGATTACAATATTGTCATGTCTGGTGCAGAGCGACGCGCTCAGGCAGGCTTGCGTGCCGACCAGACGCAGCCGGCGGAAAGCAAAAGCACGATGGAAGCGGCGATCGAGGGTACGAAGAAGCTGCCCGACCATTGCGCCAACAGGCCGGCCACCAGCGGCCCGACGATCTGGCCGACGCCGAACGACGCGGTCATCAGCGCAAACACCCGGCGCGGCGCGCGTGGCGCCAGCATCCGGCCCGCCTGTAGCCCAAGCGCTGTCGCGGCGATAAAGGTGAAGCCGAGCAGGACGCCGCCGAGCAACGGCCCGATCTGGCCGCCGAGCGACACGCTTGCCGCGACCCCCACCGCCTCGACAAGACAGGCCAGTACATAAGCGGCGTAAAGCCCGACCCGTGCGGCAATCCGGTTCCAGACCCAGACCGAAGGCACACCGACGAGGCCAGTGACGAGCCAGACCATGGTTTCAAAGACCCGGCCGCCGCCGTCCTGGCGCACGATGGCGATGAGGAACGTGGCCGTGACCACATAGCCGAAGCCAAACAGGCCGTAGGCGATAATGACGCGGGTGAGCGACCGATCCTTCGGCAGACGCGGTTCGCGTCCTTCCGTGCCATTGCCAAGCGGTCCGCCGCGCGCCATCAGAACCACGGCGACGAAGCCGCAGGCGGATATGATCGCCGACCAGTACCAGCCCGCGGTCCAGCCGGAATGTTCGGTGACAAGCACGGCCAGCAGCGCCGCCGAAATCGCTATTCCGAGCCCGACGCCGCCGAAATGCAAGGCATGGAGGCCGTTCCTGTCGGCGGCGGCGAGATGACTGAACACAATGCTGGTGAGAAAGACCATGACGAACGCGCTGGCGACACCGGCCAGAAAGCGGATGACGAGAAACGGCACCATCGCGTCCGTCACGCCCATCAGCGCCGCCAGCACCGCTGTGCCGCCCAGGCCAACCAGCATCATCGATCGCTCGCGCCCATGCGCCCAGCCGCCGGCGGCCAGCAGCGCGCCGACCAGATAGCCGAGGTAATTGGCCGAGGCGATCAAGCCGGCATCCGATGCCGAGAGATGCAGTTCCTCCATCATTCCCGGCAGGATCGGCGTATAGATGAAACGGCCAATGCCCATGGCAACGGCCAGGCCGATCATGCCGGCGGCGGCGTAGCGCATGGATGTGTTCGAGGCGGATTTCATCGCGGCGCACAATATGGAGGCCACATGGCAACACAATCCGTTTTCGTTGGGCCAATACCAATTGCCTGATCCAACAGCCGCCATGCCGTCTTCCGGATCAAGCACGACAAGCAGCGCGACCGGTCCAGCCGGGACTATTCGTTGACGATGGTGGAAAGACCGGTGAACGCGGTCTATGTATGATTTCAGGCATTCTTTCAAAAACAGGCAGGACCATGACGACACACGCCCGCGACTTTTCGGCATCGATCGACCCGGTGAAACTGGACCGGTTGGCGGAAGTGGTAATCAAGGTCGGGCTGCAATTGCAGCCGGGCCAGGATCTGGTGCTGACATCGTCCATTCCGGCGCTGCCGCTGACGCGCAGGATCGTCGAACAGGCTTACAAGGCCGGCGCCGGGCTGGTGACGCCGATCTTCTCCGATGACGAAATCACGCTGGCCCGCTTCCGTTACGGGCAGGATGACAGCTTCGACCGCGCAGCCGACTGGCTCTATGAAGGCATGGCCAAGGCTTTCTCCAATAATGCGGCGCGGCTTGCCGTGCGCGGTGACAATCCCTCGCTGCTTTCCGGGCAGGACCCAACGAAGGTGGCGCGCGCCAACAAGGCCAACTCCACCGCCTACCAGCCGGCGCTGGAAAAAATCACCGGCTTCGACATCAACTGGAACATCGTTGCCTATCCGGAACTGGCATGGGCGAAACAGGTGTTTCCGGGCGAGACCGACGATGTGGCCGTGGCCAAGCTGGCCGACGCGATCTTTGCCGCCAGCCGCGTCGATAATGACGACCCGATCGGCGCCTGGGCGGCACATAACGCAGCACTTCGCCAGCGCACCGAATGGATGAACGGCCATAAATTCCATGCCCTGCACTTCACCGGGCCGGGCACCGACCTGACCGTTGGGCTGGCCGACGATCACGAATGGATGGGGGGCGCCTCGACGGCCAAGAACGGCGTGACCTGCAACCCCAATATCCCGACGGAAGAAGTGTTCACCACGCCGCATGCCCGGCGGGTTTCCGGCCATGTCTCATCGACCAAGCCGCTTTCCTATCAAGGCACGCTGATCGACGAGATTTCGGTGCGTTTCGAGGAAGGGCGGATCGTGGAGGCCAGAGCCGCCAAGGGTGAGGACGTGCTGCACAAGGTGCTGGACACGGATGAAGGCGCGCGCCGGCTTGGCGAAGTGGCGCTGGTGCCGCATTCCTCGCCGATCTCCAGAAGCGGTATCCTGTTCTACAACACGCTGTTCGACGAAAACGCCTCATGTCACATCGCGCTGGGCCAATGCTATGCGAAATGCTTCGTCAATGGCGACAAGCTCAGCCGCGACGAGATCGCCGCGCGCGGCGGCAACAAGAGCCTCATCCATATCGACTGGATGATCGGCTCCGACAAGGTGGATATTGACGGCCTCCACGAAGACGGTCGCCGGGTGCCGGTGATGCGCAAGGGCGAATGGGCCTGAAAGCAGGCACGGCCGGGGACGAAAGGGAAAGACATGGCCACGGAGATCGCGATCAAGCGGGTTTACGAAGCGCCTTCATCCGCTGACGGGCAACGGGTGCTGGTGGATCGGCTGTGGCCGCGCGGCGTCAAGAAAGAAGACGCAAAACTCACTGAATGGGTCAAGGCCGTCGCGCCGAGCGACGAGTTGCGCAAGTGGTTCGGCCATGATCCGGCAAAATGGGATGAATTCCAGACACGCTACCGGGCCGAACTGAAAGACAGGAGCGAAGCGGTCGAGGAACTGCGCGATCTGGCGGCGAAGGGCAAGCTGACATTGCTCTACGGCGCACATGACGAGGCGCACAACAATGCCGTGGTGCTGGCTAAATATTTGCAAGAGGTGAAATAGGCGTGCGTCCTTCGAGGCTCACTTCGTTCGCACCTCAGGATGAGGGAGGTTTGCGCCAAAAGCCCTCATGCTGAGGAGGCGGCGAACGCCGCCGTCTCGAAGCACGCAGGGAAGGCGGAAGGTCGAGCCTCGAAGCACGCACCGAGTATCAAAGCAGTTCCCGCTCATAAATATCGGGCTTGAAGCCGACCAGAAGTTGCGCGCCTTTCTCAAGCACAGGCCGCTTGATCATAGTTGGATGGGCGAGCATCAATGCCCTGGCCTTTTGCGCGTCCAGCCCGTGCTTTTCGGCATCTGCAAGGCCCCGGAACGTCGCGCTCGACTTGTTGAGCAGCACCTCCCAGCCGAGTTTGCCGATCCAAGCCTCCAGCCTGTCGGCCTCGAACCCCTGCTTGCGATAATCATGGAAGGCATAGTCGACGCTATGGGATTCCAGCCAGTTGCGCGCCTTCTTGATCGTGTCGCAATTGGGGATGCCATAGATGGCGACGGTCATGGCGCAACTCCTTGATGCCCGAATTACAAGAAGCCCTAGCCGATTCGATTGCCGCGACGCATCCGTGAAATTGGCGGAGACGCAAGCCGAGGTGATTTCCTGCCGCGATCATAATTGTTTACATGAGCGCCTTCGCCCCCTACCGTTTGCCTGGGTGGCGGGCTCTGTTTTTGCGATCAAGGAGGCAAAGGTGGGTATTTTCGACAAGATCAAGGGCGCGATCTTCGGCCGGGCCGAGGCGGCGGAAGCCCCGGCAGCGCAGCCGGCGCCGTCTTCGGGCGGCACCGCCACGCCTCAACCCGCGCCGCCCGCCGGCGGTGCGGCCCGCGCACCGGCGCAGACGGTCGACGTGGCGGCGGTTCTTGAAAAGGCAGTGGCTTCCAAGGGCCAGAAACTCAACTGGCGTACCTCGATCGTGGATTTGATGAAGGCGCTCGACATGGACAGCAGCCTCGCCGAGCGCAAAGAACTGGCAGCCGAACTCGGCTATCCGGGTTCAACTGGCGATTCCGCGGCCATGAACATCTGGCTGCACAAGGCGCTGCTGAAGAAGCTGTCGGAAAATGGCGGCAAGGTGCCGGCCGACCTGCTCGACTGATCGGTTTCAAAGCGAAGCGGCGGCAGGGCAACGCACCTGCCGCGCTGGAGCAGCGGGTGTTCTGACGAACGTGGTTCCCGCCGCTTCTTTTGATTTACTTGGCTGCATTTGTGCGACGCCAGACGATTCCGTCTGGCTGCAAATGCTCTATTGTGAAATGTCAGGCCGTGTAAGCGGTCTTGACCGTGGTGTAGAACTCCTTGGCATAGGTTCCCTGCTCACGCTGTCCGTAGCTCGACCCCTTGGCGCCGCCGAACGGCACATGGTAATCGACACCGGCCGTCGGCAGGTTGACCATGACCATGCCCGCGCGCGAATGCCGCTTGAAATGCTCGGCGTGCTTCAGCGAAGTGGTGGCGATGCCGGCGCACAAGCCGAATTCGGTATCGTTGGCGGTGGCCAGCGCCTCCTCATAATCGCCGACGCGAATGATGCTGGCGACAGGGCCGAATACCTCCTCGCGGTTGATGCGCATGTCGTTGGTGGTGCCCGAAAACAGCACCGGCTGCATGAAATAACCCTCATTGTCATGCTTCACCGGCTCGCCGCCGGTCTCAGCCTTGCCGCCGTCTTCCTTGCCGATCTCGACATAGCGCAGATCCTGCGCAAGCTGGCGCTCGTCCACCACGGGGCCGATCTGCGTATCCTTGGCCAGCGCGTCGCCGACGCGCAGCGCCGAAACCCGCTCGCGCATGGCGGCAAGGAAGCGGTCGTGGATACCCTTGGTGACGATCAGACGGCTGGACGCCGTGCAACGCTGGCCGGTGGAATAGAAGGCGCCGTTGACGGCAGCCTCGACGGCGATGTCGAGGTTGGCATCGTCCATGACGACGAGCGGGTTCTTGCCCCCCATCTCGGCCTGGACCTTGCCGCCGCGCGCCGCCACCGTGGCGACGGCAGTTCTGCCGGTGGCGACGGAACCGGTGAAGGAAACGGCATCTATGCCGCGATGATCGAGGATCGCCTGCCCGACATCGCGGCCCTTGCCCATTACCAGATTGAGCACGCCGTGTGGCAGGCCGGCGCGATGCAATATATCGACCAGTTCCCACGCCGAGCCCGGCACCAGTTCGGCCGGCTTGAAGACGACCGTATTGCCATAGGCCAGTGCCGGGGCGATTTTCCAGGCAGGAATGGCGATGGGGAAATTCCACGGCGTGATGATGCCGACGACGCCGACCGGCTCACGCGTGACCTCGACCTTGACGCCGGGCCTGACCGAAGGCAGCACATCGCCCGGATTGCGGAGCGCCTCGCCGGCCATGAATTTCAGAATCTGCCCGGCACGCGCCACCTCGCCGCAGCCTTCGGCAAGAATCTTGCCCTCCTCGCGGCTGAGCAGGCGGCCGAGTTCGTCGCGCCGCGCCAGGACCTCCGTTCCGGCACGGTCGAGAATGTCGAAACGCTGCTGCGGCGTTGAAGTCGACCATGCCGGCAGGGCCGCCTGTGCCGCCGCCACTGCCTCGTCCACCATGCCAGCGTTGCCAGAGGCATAAAGCCCGATCACATCGGCGACGTTCGAAGGGTTGCGATTCTCGCGTCCGTCGGCGCTGTCCCGCCACTCGCCGCCGATCAGATTGGACTTCACGCTAACACTTGCCATCGTTCTTGCTTCCTTCTCTTTGCGGCTGAATTCAAGCCGGCTTGGCTTTCCGTTATCCGCCGTTATGCTGCGATCCGGGTTAGCTTGTTTCAATCGGACCCGCCCGGTCGAGCAAATCTCACTGTCCGGCCACAGTCGACATAGCCATCTTCGGTGCTGTGCCGATGGCAGGTGCCATGCCTAGTCCGGCACCGGCCAGTCGCGCAAGGCATGAAAGACAATTCGCAAGTATGTTCAACCAGCATAGGAGTTGCAATTGGGAGAAACAGTGGCGGAGGTTCTGGACTGGCTGACCAGCCGGCCCGACATCCAGAGCCTGAGGGCTGCGGTCTGCGACCTTAACGGCATCATGCGCGGCAAGCGTATCCCCGTGGAGCAGGCACAGAAGGCATTGGAGGGCAAGCTGCGCATGCCCTACTCGGTCGGCGGCGTGGATATCTGGGGCGAAGACATCGAAGGCAACAAACTGGTTTTTTCGACGGGCGACGCCGACGGCATCTGCCAGTGGACCGGGCGCGGCATATTGCCGATGGAATGGACGGCGCATCCGACCGCGCTCATACCGCTTTGGTTCGCCGACGAAAACGGGACGCCCTATCTCGGCGACCCGCGTCGTGCGCTGGCAGGCATCCTCGATCGCTACAGCGAGCTTGGCCTCACGCCTGTGGTAGCGACGGAACTCGAATTCTATCTCGTCGATCCGGATTCCACCCGCCCGAAAGGACCGAAATCCCCGGTGACAGGCAGGCGCCTCGATTCGGACGCGGCACTTTCGATCGACGAGATCGACGATTTCGAAGCCTTCATCCATGAAGTTTACGACGCCTGCCGCATGCAGGACATTCCCGTCGATACGGCGATTGCCGAAAACGGCGTCGGCCAGTTCGAGATCAATCTCAATCATGTCGCCGATGCATTGCGTGCCGCCGACGACGCCGTGCTGTTCAAGCGCACCGTCAAAGGCATCGCCCGCAAGCACGGCTTCATCGCCTCCTTCATGGCCAAGCCTTACGGCAAGCGGGCCGGCAACGGGCTGCATGTGCATTTCAGCCTGCTCGACGCCGAGGGCAACAATGTCTTCAACGATGGCAGCGATCAGGGTTCGGAAACCATGCTCCATGCCGTGGGCGGCCTGCTGGCGGCGATGGCGGAAAGCACCGTGGTGTTCGCGCCGCATTTCAATTCCTACCGCCGCTTGCGGCCCAATTCCTATGCGCCGACCGCCGTCGCCTGGGGCTACGAAAACCGCATGGTAGCCATCCGTATTCCCGGAGGCCCGCCGCAGGCACGGCGCATCGAGCACAGGGTCTCGGGCGCCGACGCCAATCCTTACCTCGTGCTTGCCGCCATTCTCGGCGCAGCCCTGGTCGGCATTGAGCGGCAATTGTCGCCTGGCGATCCGGCTGGAACCGATGTCTACAAACGCAAATTGCCGAAACTGCCTCCCGACTGGGCCTCGGCAATCGCCGGTTTCGAGCATGGTGAGTTGGTGGAAGAAATCTTCCACGATACTCTGCGCACCTCTCTCGTTGCGTGCAAGCGGCAGGAGTTGGAAACCTTCGCGCTCCGGGTCAACAATTTCGAGTTCGAGACCTATCTCGAAAGCGTATAGGCATTGCCACGAAGCCTGCCGGGCAGACCGCACCAAACATTCAGGCTTTGGCGGTCTGCCTGACATCGGCGCGGGCGAAACGCCTGGCGCCGGCAACACAAGCCACCACGCCCAATGTGACCACGATCATCACGGGGCTGACATGCTCGCCGAGCAGCCCCGCCGCCAGCACAAGGCCGAAGAAGGGTTGCAGCAATTGCAACTGGCCGACCGCCGCGATGCCCCCCAGCGCCAACCCGCGATACCAGAAGATGAAGCCGATCAGCCTGGCCGACCGCCGCGATGCCCCCCAGCGCCAACCCGCGATACCAGAAGATGAAGCCGATCAGCATGGAAAACAGCGCAACATAGGCAAGGCCGATCCATGCCGGCGCACCGATGCCGCTGAAGGATGATGGCCAAGTGAAGGCAAGGCAGACGGCCATGACCGGCAGCGACAGCACCAGCGCCCATGAAATGACCTGCCAGCCGCCGAGCCGGCGCGAAAGAGAGGCGCCCTCCGCATAGCCCAGCCCGCAAACGATGATGGCAGCCAGCATCAGAAGATCGCCGAACGACGATGCGCCAATGCCTTGACTGAGCGCGAAGCCGACAACGCAGGCGCTGCCCATGCAGGAGAACAGCCAGAATACAGGACGAGGCCGCTCGCCAGCGCGCATCACGCCGAATAAAGCGGTCGCCAGCGGCAGCAGCCCGACAAAGACCACCGAATGCGCGGCGGTGACATAGTTCAATGCCAGAGCGCTGAGCAGCGGGAAACCGACGACCACGCCGAGCGCGACGATAACCAGCGAGCCGAGATCGGAACGATCGGGCCGCTTCTGCCGCAAAAGGACAAGCAACGCCAGACCAAGCAGCCCGGCAATGACGGCGCGCGCCACGGTCAGGAAAACCGGGTCGAAATCCGCCACGGCCACCCGCGTCGCCGGCAGCGAGCCGGAAAAGATCAACATGCCGAGGAAACCATCCACCCAGCCGCGCGCCGCTTTGTCCATTATCGAACTCCGTTTTGAGCGGAATAGCGCCGCACGCCATGGACGTTCCAGTTACGATCCAATACAATTTCATCAAACTGTACCGGGACAAAACGCATTACACATGGCTGATTTCCTGACTTCCGGTGACGACACGACCCTTGTCGAGCGTGTCATGTCGGCCACTCGCAGCCGTATCGCGGCGCGTACATTGGCGCCAGGCGCCAAACTGCCCTCTATCCGGCAATGCGCCGAAACGATGCAAGTGTCCAAATCCACGGTGGTGGAAGCTTATGACCGTCTGGCGGCGGAAGGCATTATCCAGTCGCGGCGCGGCTCGGGCTTTTATGTCAGCGGCCATACGCAGCCGCTATCACTCGACAACATCGGCCCGCGGCTCGATCGGGCCATCGATCCGCTGTGGATATCGCGGCAATCGCTGGAGATGGGAGACGAGTTCCTCAAGCCGGGCTGCGGCTGGCTTCCGGCTTCTTGGATGCCCAATGACAGCCTACGCCGGGCGCTGCGCACGCTGGCGCGTGGCAACGACGATATCCTGACCGACTATGGAAGCCCGCTCGGCGCGATCGCGCTGCGGCGTCTGCTTGCGCGCCGCATGTGCGAACATGACGTCGAGGCGGGACCCGACCAGATCATGCTGACCGGGTCGGGTACGCAGGCGATTGATCTTCTGTGCCGCTTCCTGATCGAGCCCGGCGACACCGTTCTGGTCGATGATCCATGCTACTTCAATTTCCATGCCCTGTTGCGCGCCCACAGGGCCAAGGTCGTTTCCGTGCCTTACACGCCGACCGGACCGGACATCGATCAATTCGCGAAGGCGCTGACAGAGCATCGCCCGCGCCTCTACGTCACCAACTCGGCCATTCATAATCCGACCGGCGCATCGCTTTCGTCCGTAGTCGCGCATCGGCTGCTGAAACTGGCCGAGCAGCACGACATCATCATTATCGAGGACGATATTTTCGCCGACTTCGAGGAGGAGCCGTCACCACGACTCGCCGCCTTCGACGGGCTGGAGCGCGTCGTGCGGATCGGCAGTTTCTCCAAGACGCTCTCGGCTTCGATCCGCTGCGGTTATATCGCGGCAAGGCCGGACTGGATCGAGGGACTGACGGCGCTGAAGATAGCAACCGCCTTCGGCAGCGGCCGCCTTGCCGGCGAACTTCTGGCAAGCGTGCTGACCGATGGCACCTATCGCAAGCACGTCGCGGGTTTGCGCACCCGCCTTGCCACGGCGATGAGCCGGACGATCACGCGCCTGCGCGATACCGGCCTTACACCATGGCTGGAACCCAAGGCCGGCATGTTCGTCTGGTGCCGGCTGCCGGACGGGCTCGACGCCACCGCGCTCGCCCGCAAAGGGCTTGCCGAGAATGTCATCTTCGCTCCGGGCAACGCCTTCAGCCTGTCGCAGTCGGCCGGCGGCTATCTGCGCTTCAATGTCGCGCAGTCCGCCGATCCGCGCATCTTCCGAATCCTGGAAGATGCCATCGCCCAGACCGGGCGGTGAGTATCGTTCGAAACCTTGAGGATCGGCTGACGGCGACGCATATATCGCGCCGATTTCCACCGCCGGTGAGCCCCTATTCCCGGCCGGTGAGCACGGCCTCGAACGCATCTTCCAGAATCGCCACCAGCAGATCGGCATGCGCGCGGGTAAAGATCATCGGCGGGCGCATCTTGAGCACGTTGTCGTGCGGCCCTTCCGTGCCCATTAGCGCGCCGCGCGCCCGCACGCCGTTGTTGATCTTTCTGGCCAGCGCCGTCGCCGGAGCCTTGGTGATGCGATCCTCGACCAGTTCGATGCCGAGGAACAGGCCCATGCCGCGCACATTGCCGATCACCTCGTAGCGCGCCTGCATGGCGCGGAAACATTCGAGAAGATAATTGCCGATCTCGGCAGCGTTGCGGCGCAGATCGCCCTGCTCGATGACGTCGAGCACGGCAAGACCCGCCACGCAGGACACCGGATTACCGCCGAACGTGTTGAAATATTCCATGCCGTTGTCGAAGGAGCCTGCCACCTCATGCGTCGTCACCAATGCGGCCATCGGGTGGCCATTGCCGATCGGCTTGCCCATGGTGACGATGTCCGGCACCACGCCTTGCGTCTCGAACGCCCACCAGTGGCTGCCGATACGACCGAAGCCGACTTGAACTTCGTCAGCCACGCACAAGCCGCCCGCCGCCCGCACCATCGCATAGACTTCGCTCAGATAGCCTTGTGGCAAAAACACCTGGCCGGCAACGCTGGGGATGGATTCGGCCAGGAACAGGCCGGGCGCCCGCCCTTCCTTCGCCATGGCCGCGATCTGTTCGGCAACGCTCTCGGCAAAACGTGCGCCATGTTCGGCCACCGGCCAATCCGCCGGCGCATGGTAACTGTCCGGGATCTCCGCCTCGAACACATGAACGGGACGCCCCTCGCCGCCCTTGCGCTTGTATTTGTAGGGGCTGAGTTCGATGAGTTCCGGCGTCGTGCCATGATAGGCCCAATCGAGCACGATGGCTTCCTTGCGACCGGTGTGCGCGCGCGCCATGCGCAGCATCAGGCTGTTGGCCTCGCTGCCCGAGCAGGTGAAGGCGGCCACGCAAAGCTCCGGCGGCAGCGTTGTCGTCAGCCGCTCCGCATAGGTGACGATGGCGTCGTGCAGATAGCGCGTATTGGTGTTAAGAAGCGCCGTCTGCCGGGCAATCGCCTCGATCACATGCGGATGCGCATGGCCGACATGACAGACATTATTGAAGCAATCGAGATAGGCGCGGCCACGATCGTCGGTCAGCCACACGCCTTCGCCGCGCACGAACTTGATCGGCTCGGCATAGGAAATGGAGAGGTTCGGCAGCAGGTTGGCCTTGCGCGCCGCAACGATCTCGGTGCGGCTGCGCCCCTCTCGCGAAAACGTCTCGGGCGGCAGGCCGGCCAATGTCGCGGCGTCGGGAAACAGGCTGCGCCAGACATCAAGATAACGCGCCTCGCCGACGCCCAATATGTCGCGCGCCGCCAGGCCAGTGTCGGCCGATAGCTGCAAATGGAGATGCGGCGCCCAGCCGCCGTTTTCCGTCGGTGCGCCCATTTCACCGACCAATGCGCCGGCGTCCAGCCTCTCGCCAGGCTTCAGCCTGACGACGGCCTCATGCGCAAGGTGGCCCCAAAGCGTGACGAAGGGCGGGCAGCCTTGCGGCTCG
The DNA here is from genome assembly GCF_002075885.1 of Manganibacter manganicus. Taxonomy (GTDB): domain Bacteria; phylum Pseudomonadota; class Alphaproteobacteria; order Rhizobiales; family Rhizobiaceae; genus Mesorhizobium; species Mesorhizobium manganicum. Next base: position 27,383 of record NZ_MDET01000014.1, on the reverse strand, counting down.
TGCATCAGGGCGACCAGGCAGCCATAGCCGAGCGGATCCTTTTCGATTTCGACGCTTTTGACCGTCGCCGCCAGCGGCGAATAAACCTTGGTGCCGGCCGGCATGAACAAATCGAGGCCAAGGTGACGGTCGCGCCGCGCGCCTTCGACAAAGCGCGATTCGAACATTTTTCCGGAATAGACCGTGCGCGCCTCGCCCCACGGACCGATGCCAAGCGCGATCCCCTGCTCGGCTGCGTATGCGTCCCACCAGGCGGTTGCCTTGTCGGCTTCACCGGCGGCCGAAGTGACAGTCATCGGATGCGCGGGATCGCCATAGGGCACCAGCGCCTTGGTCAGCATGGCCGGATGCGGCCTGACTACAGGTGCGAAACCGTTGGCCTTGTCTCCGATCCAGCGCGCCACGGCGCCAGCGCCAAGCACGGCATCGAAGCCGCAGGCATGACGCAGAATGGCGGTGGCGAAGCGCGGCTTCATCGCATCCAGCCGGCGCAAAAGCCGCCAGGCCGGCGCTTCGCTGATCGCCAGATAGGGGTTGTCATCAGCCCTGTTCCTGCGAGCAGCCGAGAGCGTGACGGAGATGACCAGCCGCGCCATGATCAGGTCGAACAGGAGATCGATCTCCTCCTCGCGCAGCGGATATTCGGCATGAAAACCCGCTACCAGTTCAGCCGCCCCGCCGATCGGGTCTTCGATGTCGAGAATGGAATAAGCGCAGGCCACAGCAATTTCAGCGATCAGGACCGTGTGCAGCGCGTCGCCGAAGTCGATCAGGCCGGCCACGCTGTCGGGTTCAAGGGGATCAACCAGCACGTTCCAGTCGTTCGCGTCGTTATGGATCACCTGCGTCCGCAAGGCAGATAGGCGCGGCGCCACGTCAGTTTCAAAGCGGCCGAGAAAACGCTCCAGCATCATGCGATCCGCGACATCGGATATATGCTGGAGGCGGCCGTGCGCCTCGCCGGTGCGCCGGACATCCCAATCCAGCAGTCTAAGCGCACCGGGATGGATAAAGCCTTGCAGTGCGCGGTCCGTGCGGCCAAGCAAGGCGCCCAGCGAGCGGAAAAGCGCTGGCGTGCGAGCGCATTCGGCCAGCGGGCGGCCGGGAAGCCATGACACCAGGCGCATGGCGTGAGGCTCGCCGGCGGCATCTTCGACGCAAGCGAGTGCCGCGCCCGAACTCGTCCTGTGCAGGCGCGGCACGGCAAGTTCAGGCGCGATGGCGGCAAGATGATCGAGCAACGCGGTCTGGAATGCGCTTTCGCTTCCCGGTTCACTGGCATTGACGATCTTGAGCGTCCAATCGCCATTTGCGGCGGACGCCAACCGGAAATTCTGGTCGCGCTCGCTGTCGAGATGGCTGAATTCACCCTCAATGCCGAAATGGTCCCTGGCAAGCTGTGCGACCTGATCCACAGAGAAATCAGGAGGCGGATGATTGAGGTCTGTCATTGGAGCCTGCGGCCGGTTGGGAATTAGATGGAAAGTTTTGCACGACCATGCAAATCAGACATCCGGTAAAGTGCCGGTTGAGCCGCCAAGTTGACCGCATGGACCGGCACATGTTCGGAGACACGAAATGAAGGAACTGGACGCCAAGGACAGAGCCATCCTCGCCATCCTTTCACGCGAGGCACGCATTCCGATGAAGGCGCTTGCCGCAAGGGTCGGTCTGTCGCGTAGTGCTGCCAGCGAACGCGTTACCCAACTGGAGCGCACTGGAGTCATCCGGGGCTACAGGGCCGACATCGGGCAAATGGAGCCTAATGCCATCCGCGCTTTCCTGTTGATCACCCTGTCTCACACGCCGGCCATCGACATGCTGGACACGCTGGCGAGCTATTCGGAGGTGCGGCGGGTGTCGTCGATCAGCGGCCATCTCGATCTAGTTATCGAGGTGGAAGTGCCGTCTATCGATCGGCTAAATACCATGCGCGACATCATGGCCAGCGCCGAAGCGGTGCATGATCTCACTACGCTGATCGTTCTGCGCCGGGACATAGATCGCGCACCATGAGCGCGAAATCATTCCCACTCAATTATCGACCAGACGATCCATCTCATTGAAAAATAAAGCGAAAAAATTTTTCTGAGAACCAATATGCCGTCGCGTCTACCGTAAAAAAACTACCACTTATGAAAACATTGGGTTTTTTCGGCTGATGAGCCCAAAGAAAACTTCGCCATCTATCGCAGATGACGGCCGCCGCGTCATGTGCGGGCCTCGAACGGCGAAAGTGTTCGCAACGAATGCATTGTACGTATTCGTCGCCTCATTTGCTATCCTATTCGGAACATTTCGATCGTGGTCACACTATTCCGGCGCACAGCGATACGAATGCGGAAAGCCGCTACCGCTTATGGCTCCGCCAAAGCTCGGCGCTGGCGGATGATTTCCTCGCTCACCGCTTCGGCCACGCTTCCCACCCGGCGCGAGGCGGCAAGGTCGGCATGGGTGACGAGAAGGATCGGCCGTTGCATCATCTCGCCGCCAGGCAGGCGGTCGGCGAGAAGGCGCAGCCGTGCATCCCGCGCCACGAAATGCGGCAGCACCGAGACACCGATGCCATGCCGGACCGCTTCGACCTGCCCCGGCAGGGTGTTCACCGTCAGCCTTGGGGCTTTCGCCTCGGCGAAAGCCTGCGTCCATTTCAGCAGCGTGCCGAGACTGGCGGCCTCTGGCCAGGCAACGACGCGGCCCGGTCGGGTCCCATCAGGCGGACCGTAGAGGCCGAAGCCCATGGTCGCCAATTGGCGCATGCGCAGATGGCCGCGTTCGGGCCGCACCATGCGCAGCGCCAGATCGGCGTCGTGACGGTGCATGTTGATCGTCGCGGTGGAGAACAGGATTTCCACATCCAGCCCCGGATTGGCGTCGAGCAGCAGCGCAAGCGCCGGGACGATGAACGGCACGACGAGGCTTTCGATGCTGGTCATCGGCAGCGCCGGAGCGGGCATTGTATGGGCCTCGCACGGCTGGACCGGCGTTTCCGGCTTCGCTCTTATCTGCGTGGCGGTGGGCGCCGCCTTCCTCGCGCTAACGTGGATCGCCACTCTTCGAACACATAGCGCCAACAGCCAAGCGTGAACCGCCATGACCATGGTGATACGGCCACGGCAATCCGGCAGCCGATCGATCCAGTCACCGATCGACTCGCAGGTTGCCGGCGTGCCGAAATCCTCTCCGTTCCGAAATGGGCCGTCTCCATCGAACACCGGATGAGCGACCGCAAAAGCGCAGGCTACGCTCAGAGATGATGCGCCGACGGCAAGCATGTGTCTGATTGGCCAGTAATTCTAGGTCCGCCCGGCCTATTTTTGCTCCGCCTTGAGTTCCTTCTCGAACGCGGCTTGCGATCGTTCCACGATCTTGTGCAGCAGACCGGGCTGGACGAAGGCGGCCTTGTCGCCGGCGTCCCGTCTGGCCTTTTGTTCCCACAGGCCGGTCACCTGCGGGTGCGATGGCAGAACGATGTCGGCTTTCATGGTGCCAAGCCGCTCGAAACTTGTGCGAAAATCCGCGACAATACCCGGATAGCCCTTGTTGCCCACCAGGGCATTACCCGCGATGCTGACGCTGCACGGAAAGATGACCTGCCGTTCCGTCCCCTCGTCGGTGTCTTTCAGCGACCATGTCGTGCAGCCCTTCGTATGGCCGGGCGTGAGCGTGGCCGTCATGCGAAGCTGGCCGAGCGCAACGACGTCGCCGTCATGCAGCGCCTTGTCCACCTTGACCGCCGGGAAACGGATGATGCCATAATTGGTGTCGCCTTCCGGCGTGCCGCTCTCAAGCGCGCGCTTGTCCTGTTCCATGGCCATGAACGTTGCGCCCGTGTCGCGCTTCAATTGCGCGATTCCGGCCGCATGGTCGTAATGGGCATGGCTGTTGAGGATGATTTTCACGTCCTCGAGCTTGAACCCCAAGGCCCTGATATTGTCTTCGATCGGCCCGGCGTTTTTCGCCAGCGTTCCATCGAGCAGGATCGCCTTTCCGTCCGACACCAGCAGATAGGAGGCCAGCCCCTTTGTGCCGACATAATAGATGTTGTCGGTAATCTTGAACGGCTTTGTCGGCTGGCTCCAGATGGCCGGTGGGGCGGCAATGGCGCATGCGCCGCCGCTTATGCTGAAAGCCAATGCCAGCGCGAATGCCGATATTTTTCTCATGCCGAAAGATGTCCTTGTGAGTGATGATGCCGTTTAATACCCGGTGGCGAGGCGTATTCGCTATGTCCGCACCCGGCAAACGATGATATTTCGACAGAGACATTAGAATTATTTGGGTATCGATGGATCGGCCACATCTTCCGCTTAACGCCTTGCGGGCCTTCGAGGCGTCCGCCCGGCATCACAGTTTTACCCGCGCCGCGATCGAGCTTTGCGTCACGCAGGCGGCCGTCAGCCATCAAGTCAAGAATCTGGAGGCGCAGCTGGGCGTGTCGCTCTTCCGGCGATTGCCGCGCGGCCTGATGGTCACGGAAGAGGGCGAGGCCCTACTGCCGGTGGTGCGGGATTCCTTCGACCGCATCGGCGAGACCCTCGACCGGTTTGAGGAGGGGCATCTGCGCGAGGTGCTGGCCGTCGGGGCCGTCGGGACCTTCGCCGTGGGCTGGCTGCTGCCCCGGCTGCAAACATTCCGCGAGCAGGCGCCGTTTGTCGATCTGAGGCTCTCCACCAACAACAACCGCGTCGATATCGCCGCCGAAGGGCTGGATTATACCATACGGTTCGGCACCGGCGCATGGCATGGTCTGGATGCAGTCGAACTGTTCGAGGCCCCGCTATCGGTGCTATGTAGCCCGGAGGTGGCCGCCCGGCTGCCGTCACCCGAAGAGGTCAACCAGCAGACCTTGCTACGCTCCTACCGCAATGATGAATGGCCGAAATGGTTTGCCGCAGCCGGGCTGAAGAAGCCTGCCACTGTGCGCGGTATGACGTTCGATTCCTCGCTTGCGATGATGGAGGCCGCCATTCAGGGTGCGGGCGTCGCCCTTGCCCCGCCATTGATGTTCGCCAGACTGCTGGCCACCGGCGAGATTGTCCAGCCGTTCGATATTTCGATTGGCCTGGGCAGTTACTGGCTGACCAGGCTACAAAGCAAGCACCCCTCAGGCGCAATGCAGGTTTTTGCAAACTGGCTACTGAGTCAGGCCAAGCCGGTGTGCGCTGCTGCTTGAATCTCCTGGACAATTCGCGCGTTCGGAAACGTGTTCGTCCGCCGCGATTTGCATGCGCTTGGTCGGTCGTGTGTCAGTTCTAACGAGATAGATGTCTATGTTCAGTACGGGCTGGTCGGCCATGACCGGCAACAGCGAGCCATCTTCGAGCTGCAGGTGCGTAGGATTCACCACGCTTTTCAAGGGAGCGAAAGACTCGCATTGCCATGATGGCGCATCGTTGCCGTCATGGCGAAGGCGAGATGACCAGCGAGGCATGACCATGCCTGCCGAACAGCTACTCGCCTCAATGAAGAGTGGATGATGCGTTTGTTGACTATCACTTCAACTCACACCCGCGAAGCTGCCTGACATTTCCAGGTTCGGAAAATACCCTGCCGGCTTGTCCGCCACGGTTCTCCCGCCGGTCAGGCTGCCTTGGATTTCGGGACCGAAAAAGGAATAGGGAAATGTCGATGGCAGAGCACTTGCCCTATCCAGCCGATCACGCAGCTCAGGCGGGATCTCGAAGTGCAGCGCCCCGAGATTATCCTCAAGTTGTTCGGGCTTCGTCGCGCCAAGGAATGACAGATGCCACACCTGGCCGGGTCATGACCCAGTTCACTGCCACCTGCGCCATGCTGCGGCCGAGTTCGGTCGAAACCTTTTCCAGTTCCGCGACAATCTCCCGGTTGCGCTCGGTGAACTTCTGGAAGCCGGGATTGCGTGTTCCGCGCACCGTTTCAAGCCGACCTTCAATAGTCTTGTTCGCACTGGCGTGATACTTTCCGCTCAGCAAGCCACTGGCCAAGGGACTCCACACCATGATGCCGGCGCCGTAGCGGGTTCCAAAGGGAACGAACTCATCCTCTATGTGGCGTTCAGCAAGAGAATATTCGAGTTGAAGGGCGGAGATGGGCTCGTAGCCGCGATGCTCGGCCACGGCCTGCGCCCGGCTTGCATACCATGCCGGCACGTCGGACAGACCGACATGACGCACTTTTCCTGAACGGACGAGATCATCGAAGGTGCGCATGACCTCCTCGGGAGGGGTAAGGCGGTCCCAGCAGTGCAACAGGAAGAGATCGATATAATCCGTGTTCAACCGTTTCAACGAACCTTCGACCGCTCGCAGAATGTTCTTGCGTCCGTTCCCGGCTGCGTTCGGATTGCCGGCTTCGAGATTCATGCTGAACTTGGTCGCGATCACTGCCTCGTCACGCAGCCCGCGCTCCATGATGAACTCTCCGAGCCAGGCTTCCGCCGTGCCGCCTGTATACGCATCCGCCGTGTCGAAAAAATTGCCGCCCGCTTCGACGTAAATATCGAACATGGCGCGAGCGGTTTCCCTGTCCGCCCCCCAACCCCAATTCGTGCCGAAAGTCATTGTCCCGAGCGCAAGCCGCGGCACTTTGAGGCCGCTCTTGCCGAGTGTGTAGTAGGTCATACCCATGATGTTCTCCACGTCGCGTTGACGGCCCGGCAGGCGACCAGCCGCAGTTGCTCAATGTTGGTGCGCATAAGCTGGCGGATAGAACACCTTCCGATAAGGAGGTTTAATCTGCATGCACTGTGCGATATGGTTTAATAATGAATCGCGATCTGCTTGTTCATCTGCCCGTGGTTGTCGCCGTAGCAAGGCGCAGCGGGTTCGCTGCCGCCGCGCGCGAGCTCGGCATGAGTACATCTGCCGTGAGCCATGCAGTGCGGCTTGTGGAGGAGCGCCTGGGCCAGCCATTGTTCGCACGCACGACACGCAGTGTTGCACTTACACAGGCCGGAAGAAGCCTTGTCAGCACATTGACGCCGGCCTTGCAGGACATCCATGAACGGATCGAATTCATTCGCGCGGTCAAGGGGCAGGCCAGCGGGCTTTTGAGACTCAACGCCGCCCGCATCTGCCTGCCGCTTGCCGTAACGCGAATTGTCTCAGCTATGGCGGAACGTTATCCCGAGGTCGAGATCGAGATATTCTCCGATGAACGGCTGACAGATATTGTCTCGGAAGGCTTCGATGCGGGAATACGCGTTGGAGAGATGATCGCACAGGACATGGTGGCGGTGCGGCTGACACCACCCTTTCAGTCAATCGTGGTGGGCGCGCCCGACTATATCAGTCGCAACGGACGCCCAATGAAGCTGGCGCAGCTTTCAGACCACAATTGCATTGGTTACCGCCTCATTCGTTCAGGCGGGCTTTATCAATGGGAATTTGTGGAAGAGGGCCGCGAGATTGCGGTGGCCGTGCGTGGTTCGGCCATTGTGACTGAATCCCACTCCGCGGTCGAACTGGCACTGGCCGGGGTCGGCCTGACCTATGTGTTCGAGCCGCTGGTCCGGGCGGACATTGCAGCCGGCAGGTTGGTTCAGGTATTGGCCAGCCATGCTATCGACGAGGCAGGGCTCTTCCTCTATTTCCCGCGCCGCGCCGAATTGGCGCCCAAGCTCCGGGCTTTCATCGATACGGCCAAAGAGGCTCTACGCGGACATATTGGACCTTGAGCGGCAACTCCCCAAGGCGCAATGGAGGCCAAGATTCTGGAAATCGAGCCGAGCCGAACCTTGGCCCATAGCTGGACCACCAACGGCCTTGAAAGCGTAGTGGCCCGGACATTCGCTCCATCGGCCGCATGCGCAAGCTTGCGCGTGGTACAGTCTTGTTTTTGGGCCGGTCAGGAGCAGTTCTATCAGGGTCAAAGGCTGGCTGGCCGCATTTCCTTGCCTTGCTCGACGGAGTACTGTCACGATTGGATTAACGTTGCAGGTGATCGTCAGATGAAATTCCGGGCACAAGTCATTCCTTCCGGCAATGCGACAGGCGTCGAGGTGCCTGACGACGTTATGCAGGCGCTCGGGCCTGCGGGCCGCCCTCCGGTGACGATCACGATCAACGGCCACACCTGGCGCAGCAGGGTGGCGGCAATGCGTGGGCAGCGGCTTATAGGGATCAGTGCTGCCAACCGCGCCGCCGCGAGGATCAGCGAAGGCGATGTCATCGAAATAGATGTCGAACTGGACGAGGCGCCGCGGGAAGTTGCCGAGCCCGCCGACCTCGCGGACGCGCTCAATGATTGTCCGCAAGCCAGAGCGTCTTTCAACCGTCTGCCGTTCGGGCTTCAGCAAAAGCACGTCAGAACGATTGAGGAAGCCAGGAGCGCGGAAATTCGGGAACGGCGCATCGGCAAACTGATTGCCGCTCTCAAAGCTCCGCCTTCGGGAACGACCTGAGGTCAGATAGGCCAATCGAACAGGCACCTGCGTAGTGAGGCGAAGGCGTTTACCCGCTTGGGAAGCCAGGATGAAGAAAGATAAGAAATGCACGATTACCGTGGCGGTGCCGCAATAGCAGCAGAAGGGGGGAGATGTGGCGCGGTTCAAGTATTCCCCGCCGACGATTGTTTCTTTAGGACCACGGAAACTCAAATGCCGGCGTCTGCATCCCCGGCGTGTCGTCTCGCCAGCATCGCTGCATACCGGGGGATGACATCGCGCATGATGGTCTCGCCCTCGGGAGGACGCGCGACACCAAATACGAAGGACGGAAAATCCAGTTCCTTCTGAATCGTCCAGATTTCCTCATGCCGATCCGGAGGAAGGATATGGGCAGGGTCGCCGACGGCAATCCAGCCAAGCGGCACCATGGCGCCCGCAGCCAGACGCGTCCTGAGGTGTACAATTGCATTGATCCTGACCTCGGCACGAGCCCCGATAATCGCCCCGTTGAAGATCGTGGCTCCGGTCGCGATGAATGCCTCTTCCCCGATTACGCAACCGTTGAGAACGGCGCGCGGGCCGATCAGCACATTTCTGCCGACATGCAGCGGGCAACCGCGTATACCGCGCAGCACGGCATTCTCCATGATCACCGTCTTACCTGCGATCCTTACAGGACCCGACTCGGCGACGATCACGGTGCCGAAGCCAACCGAGGTATCCGGCCCGATCTCGACATCGCCGCTGATAACGGCGTTGGGGGCAATCCGGGCAGTTGGATGGATTTTCGGATAGAGGGAACCATCAGGCAGTATCATGGCATTTTCCTTATAAAGCACGCGTGTTGATGATGCTCACCGGCCGGATCTCGTAGGAGCCGCCGCTCGGGTTGACCTCGGAAAGTTCCCTGGCGAAGGCGACCGCCTCGTCCAGGTCGGAGCAATCGACAGTGTAGTAGTTGAGGAACTGCTCCTTCGTCTCCGCGAAAGGTCCGTCGGTGACCACCGCTTCGCCACGCACCTTGCGCAGCGTCGTGGCCGTGGTCGTCGGCAGCAGCCGTGCCACCGGCCCGAGCTTGCCGGCGCGGGCGTATTTTTCCTGAACCGCGGCGATATCGGCTCTCACGGCGTCGTCCTGCTCCTTGCTCCAGGCGCAAACGACGTCTTCGGAAGCATAGCAGAGGATGGCGTAAAGCATTGCTGACCTTTCATAACTGGAAGACGCTAGAGGTAGGACGGATGGGGATCGACTGGCACTACATTGCCCCTGGCAAGCCAATCCGGAATGCGTTCATCGAGAGCTTCAACGGCCGATTGCGGGACGAACCGCTCAACGAGACCCTGTTCCCATCAACCCGCGACGGGATCGGCCAAACCAACCGCCCGAGCCTACATCACGTTGGATAAAGGTTGGGGGGCAACGTCAGTGAGCGGTATCGGTCGCCTGAGATATTCCCGCCAGTTACGACCACGGCAGTTCTACGTCCTGCGAGTTCGCCGGCATATCGGATGCCCCCGGCAACTGCGGCAACCCCGGAAGGTTCAACCACCTGCTGATGATGGTCGAGCATCCAGAATATGGCTTTTCTGATCTCGGACTCCGATACCGGCAGTATGCGGTCTATATGATCACGCACAATTGGCCACGTTTCCGTGCTCGGCTCGATGAAGCCACTTATACCTTCCGCGATAGATTCCGCGAGATGAACATTCACAGGCTCGCCGGCTTCTTTCCAGCGGATGAAAGTTGGGCTGGCTTCACTTTGGACAGCCCAGATTTCAATGGCAGGATTAATGGCCTTGGCCACTGTGGCGATACCTGAGGCGAGACCTCCGCCTCCGATGCCGACAAGGATAACCTCCGTATCGATCCACTCGTTTAAGACTTCCAGTCCGACGGTTCCGCCCCCGGCGATCATTTGCAGGTTGGCATAGGCCGACACGAAAGTGGCACCGGCTTGTTCAGCATTCGCAAGCGCAGCCTGCCTTGCCGCTTCGATCTCGTCGTAGAATTCGATCCGGGCGCCGCATCTCTTCATGGCGGAGATTTTTGCCGGGTCGGCGGTATGTGGCAGGCAGATTGTCACAGGCACTCCGGCAGCCTGGCCCGCGTAAGCCAGGGCCAGTCCATGATTACCGGCTGTCGGTGCGATAACACCGACACTGCGCTCATTCTGATTCAGGTGCGCAACCACATTTCCTGCACCGCGCAGCTTGAAGCTTCCGGTCAGTTGCTGATTTTCGAGTTTGAGCCGAACGTCTGCACCAACCAATGCCGCCAATTCTGCCGAGCGAGCCAACGGTGTATGCCGTATCATCCCTCTGATATTTTCCGCGGCTTTGAAAACGTCGGCTATCGAGACCAAGCGGTCCGAGCTTTTGTTTTTTTCCGCCATGTCCTATACCTACCTAAATAGCAAAATAACTATATAGAAGAATGGCTATATGGATGATGACGCTTTGTCAACGGCTGACTTGTTGCGAGCCTTGGGCAATGAACACCGACTGACTATCCTCGAATGGCTCGCAGACCCTCGGTCGCATTTCCCCGAACAGAGGGATGGCGATCTCGTGGATGACGGTGTGTGTGTTGGGTTTATCACCGACAAGATCGGGTTGAGCCAGCCGACAGTCACCAATCATCTGCAATGCCTAGCGAAAGTCGGAATCGTAAACTCAAAGCGGATCAAGAACTGGGCGTTCTACAAACTTGCTCCAGAGCGTTTACAACAACTGGAAGCAGCCTTGTCTAAGGTTGCAGCGACCGCCTCGCGTATTCAGAAAAGCCCTTAGAGTCTCCTGTGGTTGCCGCCCGTGATGCAAGAGGGTTTTGCTCCGGTAAGGGGACCGGCATCCGGGCGAGCAACAAGGAGCAGCTATGTCGAGCGGCCTTTGATGGAGATCTCTCCGCGAACCGGGGTGAATCTATTCTTGATGTTCGGGAGGCCTCTTCCTGCAGATCAGATCGATCGCCGCGCCGCTGAGCTCGTCGAGCGCATGTCGCGTTTCGCCGGCTCGAGCCCGAACAGCAAGCGAGTGCATGATGGCCGAGGTCACTGCTGCAAGCCCGGCGGCGTCGGCGTCCGGGTCGAGTTCAGCATCGGCAATTGCTTGGCGAATGCGCTCCTCCAAGACAGCGTTGAACGCGCCGAGGCTTTCCTTCAGCATGTTGCGAACGGACGGCCGATGCACGGCCTCGACTGAGGCGGTGCCGATGAGCAGGCACCCACGTGCAGCATCAGCCGAAGCCATGTAAACATCTGTCGCATTACAAAGGACGTCCGCGAGTTCCTTCCTGAACGATCGTTGGCCACTCAGGGTCGATTTCATCGCGTCAACTCCGGCGTCGCGGTAGCGCTTGAGCGCCTCGATATATAGCGCCTCCTTGTCGCCGAAGGCTCCTGCGAGACTCGGCCGCGTCATCTGCGTCGCCTCGCTGAGAGCATCGAGCGAAGTGGCAGCGAAACCGACCGACCAGAAGACATCGCTCGCCCGTTGAAGCGCCTGTTCCCGGTCATATTGGACCGGTCGTCCGCGTTTTGGATTCTCCATTTTATTCGCTCCCGCATAAAATTGTTGTCACCGCTTTTGTTATATGCGACATCGCATAAAAGTCGAGCTGCATCGGTTCGGCGACCAAGGATCGAAGGAATTATCATGAAACTCTATGTCCATCAGGCGGCTTGCTCTCTGTCGCCTCATATCGTCGCTCTGGAGCTTGATCTTGATGTCCGCATCATCGAGGTTGATCGCGCAACGCACAGGACCAGCGACGGGCAGGATTTTCTTGCCATCAATCCAAACGGCTATGTGCCGGTACTCGTGTTGGATGACGGCGAAACGCTTTTGGAAGGGCCGGCGATCGTTCAACACCTGGCCGAGATGAAGCCGGCAGGCGGCCTGGCCCCCAGAGATGCTCAGGAGCGCCGGCGCATCCAGTCATTGCTGAATTTCGTGGCCACGGAACTCCACAAGCCGATGGCCCAGATGTTCTACCCCGATTACGCTGCGGTGAAGGATGTGCTCCGCGAGCACGTCACAAGGCGACTCGAATGGATATCGACCCAGTTTGCGGGAGACTTTCTGATTGGGGACAGACTGAGCGTTGCGGATATCTATCTCTTCGTCTGCCTCAACTGGTCGCCCTGGCTGAGCATCGATCTGTCGCGTTGGCCACGGCTCGAAGCATTCATGCGTCAGGTCGGCGCTCGTCCTGCAGTGCGCGAAGCGGTCAAGGCCGAAGGGCTCGCTCCCCGCGCCGATGGGATATTCTTCGCGCCTCGCGTCGCGGCGTGACGCGGACGATGGAGGAAATGATGAAAAACGACAGCTTCAACGATCCGGAGAGCGTCAAGACTGCGGAGATCCTGGCGCGCTTCAATCAAGCGTTCCTGAGCCATGATCCCTCGCCTTTGCAGGATCTGGTTGCCGATGATTGCGTCATCGAGAACACCCAACCCGCGCCAGACGGCTCGCGCCATGAAGGCAAGGCCGCCTGCATCCAGTTGTGGACGGGTATCGCGACCAATTCGGATATCTGGTTTGAGGCGGAACGCATTATCGCGCGCGGTGATCGCGGCGAAATCCGGTGGCGGCTCAGATGGGGTTCGGAGCATGGCAGTTCGGTGCGCGGGGTGAATCTCATGCGGGTGCGCGACGGGCAGATCATTGAAGCCGCCGGCTATGTAAAGGGGATCTGACGTTCCGGTTGTGAACCGGCGATCCTTGCAGCGCGCTCCAGGCCACCAAGAGAGGAATGCAATGACAATCACCATCACAGCATTTGAACGATCACCCGATGGCGGCAAGGGACTGGCGCGCGACATGCGCGTTCGCTGGGCACTCGAAGAAGTGGGGCAGCCTTATGAGGTTCGTCTTATTTCCTTCGCAAACATGAAGGGGCCTGACCATTTGGCCATCCATCCCTTCGGCCAGATACCCACCTATGAGGAAGGCTCTCTCGTGCTATTCGAGACCGGCTCAATCGTCCTCTATCTGGCCGAGCAGCATGCGGGCCTGCTGCCGAGGGATAGCAACGCCCGCATGCGCGCGATCACGTGGATGTTTGCTGCACTCAACACCATCGAACCGACTATCCTCGAATTAACGACGGCGAAAATACTCGAAGGTGACAAGCCTTGGACCGAGGAGCGCTTGCCATTGGTGAAGGACCGTATTCGCGCTCGACTGGACAAGCTCTCGGCTCACTTAGGCGTTTCCGACTGGCTCGACGGTGCGTTCAGCGTGGGCGATTTGTTGATGGTGTCAGTGCTGCTGCGACTAAGAATGTCAGGCATTTTGGACGAATATCAAAACTTGGCTGCCTATGTAGCTCGTGGAGAAGCTCGACCCGCCTATATCCGGGCTTTCGCGGCGCAATTTGCAATCAACGCTCAAGATCGCACGCAAGTTTAGAACACCCCACCCATTGACACACGGGGGGCCCACCGGCTCGACCGTTCCGCCAATGCGGCCGTCACAACAGCAGCATCAACGTCAAGCGAGGCAGTAATGTTTTCAATGCTCATTTCCACGATTACTTTGCTCGCCCTGCTCGGCAGCGGTATGATGGCAGGCCTGTTTTTTGCTTATTCGAACTCGGTCATGCCGGCACTGGCGAGGATGCCAGGCCCGCAAGGCATGACAGCAATGAACCACGTCAACGTGATCATCCAGAATCCGCTATTTCTGTCGATCTTCATGGGGACGGCAGTGATCATGTTCATGCTGATCGTCGCCGCGTTGCTTGGTTGGATCAGCCGGCCTGCCTGGATCCTGACCGGTGCAGTGCTCTACCTCGTCGGCAATATCGCCGTTACCGTGAGCATCAACGTGCCAATGAACGATGCGTTGGCTGCGGCCAATCCGGCTGGCGCCGACGGTGCGGCACTCTGGGCAGCATTTCTCGATCGCTGGGTGTTCTGGAACCATGTGCGGGCGTTGGCATGCACCGGAGCGCTCGGGGCGTTCGCGATGGCGATAAAGTAGTTCAGGCTACAGTCGGACCATGCGAGCTGGTATATTCGGCGTTATCGAGACCATGCTCATATGGAGGCGGGCTTGGTCTGTGCAGATATACCACCGGCAAGATGCTCCGGTGCTTCGCGATGACGGCGAACCTCATGTCCTTCCCTCTTCGCGAAGCAGGCCGCCGCCAGCCGGAAGCGTTACGTCGTCTGCTGGAAAAACCTGAGGTCCATCTCGTTTGCCAGCAATGTAGGGGCAGCCTTCAGGAAATCTTTCAGGTACGACGTCTCGAAATGAAGGTCGAGGTCCTGCTTCGAACGCCAGTTCTCATAGAGCATCCACGTATCGTCACCATCGGTCGCGCGATGGAGCAGATAGTCGATATTGCCGGCTTCAGCCCGTGTCGGTTCGATCAGGGCCTTGAGCCTTGAGCCGAGCTCTTCACTACGACCAGGCTTGGCCTTGAGCATGGCCACGAGGGTAAGTTGTTCAGACATTGTGAGCTCCTTTGACGTTGCGAGATCCTGTTTACTCCCCCGCAAAAGGCGTGATAATACGAACAATCATTAATGGATTAATTAGCTGGATTACACAGTGCGTCCGTCACTCACCGACCTCGCGGTCTTCGTTCGCGTGGCTGAGCTCCGCAGTTTCAGGCAGGCGGCAGATGAGCGGGGTGTGACCCCGTCATCGTTAAGTCAGACCGTCAAACGTCTGGAGGATGATATGGGCGTCCGTTTGCTTCATCGTACCACCAGAAGCGTTACACCCACCCAAGCGGGTGTGGCACTTCTCGACGGCCTGGTTCCAGCGCTGGAAGCCATTTCACGAACGGTCGATACCGTCGCCGCGCAGTCCGCCGAGCCCATCGGCAGACTTCGAATAAACGCTCCGCCGCCGGCGGCCTATCTCGTGTTTGCGCCGCTCATCGCGGAGTTTCTCGAGCGCCACCCAAGGATCGAGCTCGACCTGTCGGTCAACGACGGGCTTATCGATGTCTTCGAAGCAGGTTTCGATGCCGGCATCCGATTCGAGGAGAGCCTGTCCCAGGATATGATCGCGGTTCCTCTGGATCTTCCCATGCGTATGATCGCGGTTGCATCCCCTCGATACCTTGAAAGCCGAGCTGAAATCGTCAAGCCGACCGACCTGACGGCAAATCACAGGTTGATCCGCCATCGATTTCCGAACGGATCCATCTTTTCGTGGGTTTTTGAACGGGAAGGTCAATCCTATACAATCGCTCCGACCGGACCACTCACCGTCGATGACGCCGCGGTCGAACGTCAGGCAGCTATCGATGGCGCCGGGATTGCCTTCATGTTCGAAGGCTATGTGGCAGATGCCATATCACTTGGGCGCCTCGTGCCGGTGCTGGGTGAGTGGTGCCCGTCCTTTGCGGGGCCGTTCCTGTATTACTCAAGCCGACGCCACGTTCCTGCCCCTTTGAGCGCGCTGATTTCCTTCCTTCGTGCGCGTGTACCGCATCTGCGGTAATATTCGCGACTCATAATATATGCCTCCCGGAGACCCTGGATCACAAAATCCTGCCCCAGAGGAATTCCCTTTATGGTTCCGGCCCCCTAGGAACAGGCGTGGCTTCACCTCTCTGTCGGTCAAAGTCTAAGTCGCCGGTGCGCAAACGACCGCTCACGACCAGAAACAATTCGTCCTCGTCGTCATGTTGATACCAATGGAACTTGCCGGAAAATTTCGCCAGTTTCACATAGGAGTCATTCAGCTCCCCGGCGATCTTCGGACTCCAATAGTCGTTGAAACGACCGACCCCCTCGGCAAGATGGATCTTCTGTATTGCCTATTCCTTCCATACGAGAGTGCGCGCCTGTATCCGCTGCATGGCGCGCTCGAATGCCGCGCGATCGTCCAGCGAACGGGCAATGACAATAGCGCCCTGGATGCCGAGAACGGCGTCCTCGGCCAGCGCCACGGCCATGCTGTCCGAAGCGCCCGCATGGCGTAGCGCCAGTGCAAGCGCCTCGATCCAGCGCGCGAAATATCCACCGACCGCAGCACCGAAGCGATTCCGGGCATCGGTCAGGGCAAAGGCCCCGACCAGGCACACGCGGCCGCCAGACCGGAAATAGGTCGTGACGGCATCGAACATCTGTCCGATCGCCAGCTCCGCGTCGTCGGCTTGGCGCAGCGGTTCAAAGATGTGCTGCTCAAACCACCCATCGACCTCGGCAAGCACGGCGGCCGCCATATCCTCCTTTCCTCCCGGAAAGAAATGATAGAGGCTTCCGCGACCGAAACCCGTCTTGTCATGGATGCGCGAGATCGTCGCACCTTCATAACCATGCTCGCGGAATACCTCGGCGAGCAACGGGATCACATCAGCCTTTTCAGCAACGACACGCGGCAACTACAACCCCAGCTCGCTCAGCCCCGGATGATCGTCCGGGCGACGCCCGAGCGGCCAATGGAACTTGCGTTCGGTTTCCTTGATCGGCAGATCGTTGATGCAGGCAAAACGGTTTGCCATGAGGCCGTTTTCATCGAACTCCCAATTCTCATTACCATAGGAGCGGAACCAGTTGCCGCTATCGTCGTGCCATTCATAGGCATACCGCACGGCAATGCGATTACCACCGAAGGCCCAAAGCTCCTTGATGAGCCGGTAATCCAGCTCCTTGGCCCATTTGCGGGTCAAGAATGCCACGACCTCCGGCCGGCCGGTCGCAAATTCGGTGCGGTTTCGCCATCTGGTGCCTTCGGTATAGGCCAGCGAAACCTTTTCCGGGTTACGGCCGTTCCAGCCGTCTTCGGCGAGACGAACCTTTTGAGTGGCAGACTCGGCTGTGAACGGGGGCAAGGGCGGGCGGGATTCGGCAGATGGCATGATTTGACCTTTCGTTCCAGAGTGTAACGATCGTTCAAATATCATCCGAGATTTTTCCTCGCAAGTCCGATTATGCTCGCGTCTGCGAACGTCAATTTCGAGCCGGTCGGCTGGCGACAGGTGATAATGACGGATCAGACTGTCCTCGTCAGTCGGGATGTCGAAAAGCGCCTGCCGATCTTGAATTTTGAGAAGCGTCCGCTTGTCTGCGGGAACAAATCTTGTTCCGACCCCTGAAGGTCCGTAGTCGTAAATATCCTGAACGCCGCCTCACGTTCCCCTGAAAAATCAGCGCCAGGGATTTTGTCGCAAAACTTAAGAATTATGCGACAGCAGCTAACGGCAGACCTACCCCGTCGAAGAAAGCTCGGTTCCCAGCCAATCTAGATATTCCCTAATGGCGGCCTCATCCCGTTTGCAATACGACCATTTCAGGTGCTTCCGCACCGTGATGAAGCCTGCTTGTTTGAGGATTTCCAGATGCCGACTCGCCGTAGGCTGTGCAACGGCTAAGGCCTCGGCAATCAATGTCATGCAGACGCCGAACTCGACCGGATCGGCGGACCATTGATGGCCGAAATGCTTTTGCGGTTCCGCCAGCAGTCGGAGGACCGTTAGGCGCTGCTCGCTCGCCATGGCCTTGATTTGGGTTGCTCTGTCCATGTTTTCTATCATATAGTCATTTAGCTAAATTACAATGCGAGTCGTTATCATGCTGGACCTGCCCAACACCACGATCATCGAAGGAAATGCCGTTCGTTGGGGTAAGATTGGGAACGGGCCGCCACTGGTGGCGCTTCATGGGACACCCTTTTCCTCGCAAGTCTGGCGCAGAATCGTGCCGCAGCTCGCCGACCGTAGGACGATCTACTATTTCGATCTGGTCGGCTACGGGCTGTCGGAGATGCGCGAGGGGCAAGACGTGTCTCTGGCTGTGCAGAACAAGACCCTCGCCAGCCTGTTTGCGGAATGGGGCCTCGAACGTCCTGACGTGCTGGCGCACGACTTCGGCGGGGCCACGGCACTGCGCGCCTACTACCTGAATGGCTTACGTTATAGCTCCTTGACGATCTTTGACGCCGTTGCCCTCGCTCCTTGGGGTTCTGCTTTGGTCCAGCATGTCCGCAACCATGAAGCGGCCTTTTCCGGGATGCCGGATTACATGCACCGGGCGCTGTTGCGGGCCTACTTGCAAACGGCTGCCTATAATCCGCTGTCCGAACGGGCGCTGGAAATCTACAGCGCGCCGTGGCTCGGGCCGGTCGGCCAGCCCGCGTTCTATCGCCAAATCGCGCAGATGGATCAGAAATTCACCGATGAAGTCGAAGGGCGATACGGGCGGATGGACTGCCCCGTGACAGTTCTTTGGGGTCGGAACGACGAATGGATACCCTTTGAGAAGGGCGTGGCCCTAGCTGCGTCGATCTCCGACGCCGAGTGCATCCCCGTATCCGATTCCGGGCACCTCGTTCAGGAAGATAGGCCCGAGGCCATCGTGGCGGCCGTCCTGAAACGGCTCGACCAAGGGTGACGTATCCGCAAAGCTCTCCGTCAAATGTGCAGAGAACGAAAATCCCGATGCCATGACTGGAAAGCGGAGAAATCAGCGACTGCACAACTCCAGTGGTCTGAAAATCGAACGGCCCGATGGTGCGCAAGCATACCCAATCTCGCTCAGCCTCCACCTCCATTGGAACGCGCTCCTGATCGCATACGATCGTAAGTTCACCATCCGCCCGGATCATGGCTGACAAACCTGGCCCGGAGGCCCATCCGGGAAGTGCGGCATCGGGAGGCATGCGAGCCACGGCATATTGACCTGGGATAAGCCGAAGCTTCAGGGATAGTCGATTATTTGCCCTGCGGTCTTCTTCCTGTTGGTCAAGATTTTCGCAATTGCATTCCGAAAGACAGTCCCCCCGTGCGGTTCTTCACCTCCGTGCCGGGTACGCGCCAAAAGCCGACGCGCTCATAGAGCCGAATAGCGGGGTTCGAATCCCGGACATTAAGGCACAGGCCGACCCCGCGGCTTTTGGCTTCAAGAATAAGCTCTCCCAACAGCGCTTCGCCGATACCTTTGCCGCGCATGGTCAAGCCAACGCCTATGGATACCTCGGGAGTTCGATCATCGACAAAGAAGGCTGGCTCTTCGTGCAACGCAAACTGGCGCGCCCATGCCGCTCCGGCCGGCCGGCCATTCATTTCTGCCACATAGCCGAAATCGCATTCCCGCTTCCACTCGGCAAGATGGACTGCAACGGCTGGAATGCCCCTCGCGGTAGCCGCATCAGGCTCGTATGCCGCCACGGCAAGGAACGCCCATAGGTCGTCAAGATCTTCCTTTCGTGCAGGTCGAAGTAAAATCAATGGCATCATCCTGCGTGCGGATTCCGACGATCGTGTGCAGTTGGTGCACCAGATCGTCGGGTAAAGATATTGTTGCAAGCTCCAAAGCCCGGAAATTTCTCACGGTGCTGCTTGGGTCGCGGTATGCTAGGCCGCGGGAGCCGGACAAACGTGGCAACATTGCTACGCGCCTATGAAACAAGCGCACCGCCCGAAGGGCGAGGTTGCACAGCAAACGCCGCGACAACCGGCGGGCATCATGTTTCGGAAGAGCCAGATGCGTGAACTGATTATGCGCTTTCTTTGTATAGAGATAGCGCTCAAGTCCATTCAGAGTCTTCTTGCAAACAAACCGGTCCAGATCGCCTAGCCAAGGAAGCGCTCGAAGCCTCTAGTCTCCAACGATTTCGCTGATCTGCACGATGGGTGTGATGTCTGTATAGTTGGCGACGTCCGCGCTGATCTCCGCGCGGTGGGGACTGAGCGCCTCTTGGAATGTCTCCAGGGTCGGCGAGTAGACGTGGCACGCCGCGACGAACTCCGGCGCGCTTTCAGGCTCGCGACCCGCAAGGCCCTTATCGATCTCGTAGCGCAGGCACGCATCGCCGAGCCGTTCCTGGATCAGTGGCATATGGCGAGTGCGGTAGTACTCGTGATCGAACTTCGAGCCGCCATCGGCCGGATAGTAGACGCTCATCTTGATCATGGTCTGGCTCCTGTCTGAACACGCTCTCCGAGGAATCTTTCTAGGCCAACGACTCGTAAAGTGCATCCAGATTTTGGCTGAAGCAGGCGTGCCACCCTTGAATACAAGATGCTGGCCGAGCGGCGCTGCATAGAGGGTCGCCAGAGCCCAAACGACCCAAACATCCTTTGTGAACGCTCCACATTGAGTCTGCTCCAGAAATCATCGCCCTTGAATGTCAGAAAAACATGTACTATTTTCTGACGCATGAAAGCCACGTCCACATCGGTTCCCGATCGGATCATGAAGCGCGCCCGCTCCGCCGGGCGTGGCGGCGTCTTCACGCCCAGCGACTTTCTGGACATGGCGGGACGCGCGGCCGTCGACCAGGCGCTTTCACGACTGGTCAAGAGCGGCACGCTGCGTCGTCTGACCCGTGGCCTCTACGACTATCCCAAGCTTCATCCGAAGCTCGGCGCGCTCTCGCCCACGCCCGATGATGTCGCACAGGCATTGGCGCGTGAGACCGGATCGCATGTGCAGATCGCGGGCGCGCGGGCCGCAAACGCCCTTGGCCTCTCGACGCAGATGCCGGCAAAGAGCACTTACCTCACCGACGGGCCGTCCCGGCGCGTCGTCCTCGGCAAGCGCGTCGTGGACCTTCGGCACGCATCGCCCAAGCATCTGATCGCCCCCGGCAGTCCGGCGGGCACCGTCGTTCAGGCGCTCCGGCATGTCGGCCCCTTGCGCGCCACCGATGTCGCGCAGGTCGCCGCCTATCATCTGTCGGCGTCCGACAAGAAAGCCCTCGCGACCTCGGCCGTTCAGGCGCCGGCCTGGATGCGGCCCACGCTCGTCTCGATCGCCAGCATGGCAGGCGCCGATGGATAACGTCGCGCGCCTGCCAGCCCAGGACCGCGCCGCCCTCTTCGGGGAAACCGGCGCGACCCGAGACATGGCGAACACCATCGTCGAAAAGGACTTCTGGGTCTGCTGGACGCTGAAACGGCTGTTCGACGTGCAGGGCAAGGACACCGCCTCGCTCGTCTTCAAGGGCGGCACGTCGCTCTCCAAAGCCTTCAACGCCATCCGCCGCTTTTCCGAGGACATTGACCTGTCCTTCGACCGCGCCGACCTCGGCTATACCGGCGATCGCGATCCCGAGAAGGACGGCCTCAGCAAGAAGAAGGCCGGCCAGATCATCGAAGATCTCGTGAGCGACGTGGAGCAGCATATCGCCGAGAAGCTGATGCCAGCGCTGCACGCCGCGATCGTCGAGCATCTGGGCGAGCCCGCCGATAGCGCGTGGTCGCTCGAAATCGATCCGAACGACGCGCAGACGGTGAACTTCCACTATCCGACGGCGCTGCCGCCGACCGAATATGAGAGCATCGGCTACATCACGCCGCGGGTGAAGCTGGAGCTTGGCGCGCGCGGCGATCCCTGGCCGACCGAGGAAAAGACCATCCACCCCTATTCGGCGGAGGATTTTCCCGACTTCTTCAGCGCGCCCGATGTCGTCGTGACCGTCCTGTCCGCGCGTCGCACCTTCTGGGAAAAGGCCACGGCGCTCCATGCCGAGGCGCATCGCCCGGCAGATTCGGCGATACCTCAATATTTCTCGCGCCATTACTACGATCTCGCGATGCTGCTCGACACGGCGGAAGGACAGGCGGCGGCGTCGGACTTCGAGCTTCTGGCGCAGGTCGCCAAGCACAAGGCGACATTCTTCCGGTCGGGCTGGGCCAGCTACGATACCGCGAAACCGGGAACGCTGCGCCTGACGCCGGACCCGACCCGCATCAAGGACTTGCAGGCCGATTACAGGGCGATGGCGCCGATGATGTTCGACGAGCGGCCGCCGGCCTTCGATGCGATCCTGACCACGCTCGGAAACCTTCAGGAGACGATCAACAGCCAAGGTGCCGGAAACGGAGCGGCTTGAAAGCGTGATGAGGGGAAAGCCTTCCCCTGCGGCCGAGCCATGGTCTCGGCCGACCCCTTCTGCGGGGAGACCCCGCAACGCCCCTTGAGAGTGAGAGTGCGGATCGGGTTTGCCGTGACGGGTAGATAGCCGGAGGAGAGTCTTCCGGCGCCCGTCGCGGAGAACCGCGATGTCCAGATATGACCGCACCCCTCGCACCGGCGCTGACCGGACGAACCTCTATGACGAAATCACCGACAAGATCATCGCCGAGCTGGAAGCCAGCCGCGTCCCGTGGGTGCAGCCCTGGGGAACCTCGGCCGCCCAGGCGCCGCTCGGCCTGCCGAAGAACGCCGCGACCGGCCGAAGCTATAGCGGCATCAATGTCCTGATCCTCTGGGGCGCCGTCGTCGAGCATGGCTTCCCCGGTCAGGGCTGGCTCACTTTTCGGCAGGCCCTCTCGCTCGGCGGCCATGTCCGCAAGGGCGAGCGCGGCACCACCGTCGTCTATGCCGATCGCTTCACGCCGGAGAACGAGAAGCGCCGCGCCTTCGAGGCCGGCGAGAAAGCGCAGGCTATTCCGTTCCTGAAACGCTTCACGGTGTTCAACACGGCGCAATGCGACGAGCTGCCCGACGACATCGAGGCGGCCACGCCTCCGCCACCGCCCGGCATGATCGAGCTCCAGGTCGAGGCACTCATCAACGCGACCGGCATCGACTTCCGCATCGGCGGCGACAAGGCCTTCTACGTTCCGGCGCTCGACTATGTGCAGGTGCCGCCGCCGGCCGCCTATTTCGAGCCGATCAACTGGCACCGGACGGTACTGCACGAACTCGGTCACGCCAGCGGCGCAGCGCACCGGTTGAACCGGAATCTCTCCGGCTCTTTCGGCTCGAAGCTCTATTCGGTCGAGGAGATCACGGCCGAATTGATCTCAGCATTCTGCTGCGCTTCGCTCGGCATCGTCCCGACCGTGCGCCATGCCGACTATATCGGCTCCTGGCTGGAAGTTCTGCGCGAGGACAATCGCGCCATCGTCCGCGCCGCTTCGCAGGCGAGCAAGGCGGCGGACTGGCTCCTGTCCTTCCTGCCGGGCGCCGAGCGTCTTCCCGACACCGACGATATGCGGAGGGCCGCGTGATGAACGCGCTCGCTTTTCCCGGCTTCGCGCCCGATCCCAGCCTCGCCGCCGACATACAGTTGCGCGTACTCAGTCTCGGTGCGGGCGTCCAGTCCACCACGCTCGCCCTGATGGCCGCTCATGGTGAAATCGGCCCCATGCCGGATTGTGCGATTTTCGCCGACACCGGCTGGGAATCCAAAGCGGTCTATGAGCATCTCGCCTGGCTCAGAACACCCAACGTCCTGCCGTTCCCCGTCCATATCGTGTCAGCCGGGAATTTGCGTGCAGACCTCATTGCCGCCTCGCGCGGTGAACGATGGGCTTCGATCCCGGCTTTCACCCGCACGGTCACGCCGGCCGGCTCCGAGCTACCCGTCTATGATGAGGACGAGAACGGCGACCTCGTTCCCGTCGGCTCCCGCATTCTCAGAACCGAGCGCATCGGTGTCGGCATGATCCGCCGACAATGCACCTCTTCCTACAAGATCGTGCCGATCCGCCGGAAGGTGCGCGATCTGCTCGGCATAGCCGGACGGCGCTCGCCCGGATCGCCGGTCGCCGAGCAATGGATCGGCATTTCACTCGACGAGGCGCTGCGCATGAAGCCGTCGTTCGAGGACTGGCAGGTCAACCGCTGGCCGCTGATCGAGCGAGGCATGACCCGGCACGACTGCCTGCGCTGGCTGGAGCGTCATGACTATCCCCGGCCGCCCAAGAGCGCCTGCATCGGCTGTCCCTTTCATTCCGACGCGGCATGGCGGCGCCTGCGCGACCAAGATCCCGAGGCGTGGGATGACGCCGTGTCGCTCGACGCCACGATCCGCACTGGCCTGCGCGGCATTCGTGGCGAAGTCTATCTTCACCGCTCGGCCGTGCCGCTGAAGGAAGCGGACTTGGCGACGGCGGCCGACCACGGTCAGCTCGATCTCTGGCAGAACGAATGTGAGGGGATGTGCGGAATCTGATCGGCTGAAAGCCGGAAATACGGAAAGCCGAATGCGTGCGTCTGCGACAATCCCGCGAGCATGGTGCATGGCGCTGCCCTCCTAGAGTGAGAGGGCGGCGCTTCGCTTCGTGACGGATTGAGATCCGAGAGAGAGCCTCACGGAGTCCGTCATGGAGTGAAGACCATGGCCAAGGCCGCTGCCCGCAAGAAGAACTCGGTCGCCCCGATGATCGAGTTTTCCCGCACGCGCGATATTCCCTTCAACCGCATTCGGCTGTCGGAGAGCAACGTCCGCGAGATCGACGTCGAACAGGGCCTCGATGAGCTGACCCGGGACATCGACCGCCGCGAAGATCTCGTGATGGGCCTCAATGTCCATGCCGTCCTCGACGAGGCCGGCGCCGAGACCGGCGATTTCGAGACCCCGGCCGGCGGCAGGCGTTACCGCGCGATCGCCCGCCTGGTCGCGGCAGGCCGCTTCGCCGCCGACGGCTTGGTGCCCTGCCTGGTCAAGAAGGCCAATGCCAAGACCTCGGCCGTCGACGATTCCTACGCCGAGAACGTCATCCGGCTGGCGCTGCATCCGCTCGACCAGTTCAAGGCGTTCAAGCGCATGGTCGACGGCGGCATGTCCAAGGAGGAAGTCGCCGACGCCTATCGCACCACGCCGCGCTATATCGCCCAGCGGCTTCGGCTCGCCCGCGTCGCGCAGTCCCTGCTGGACGCCTATGCGCGCAGCGAGATGACACTGGCGATGCTGGAGGCGTTCACCGTCAACACGGATCATGCCCGTCAGGAGCAGGTTTGGGAGGCGATCCAGCGTTCGCACAATCGCCAGCCCTGGAATATTCGCGATCTTCTCACCGAGACGACCGTGCCGACCGACGACAAGCGTGCGCAGTTCGTCGGCGTCGAAGCCTATGAGCAGGCCGGCGGCGTGATGCTGCGCGATCTCTTCTCCGACGAGGATGAGGGCTGGCTGGAAAACCCCGCGCTGCTGGACCGGCTGGTCTCGGACAAGCTGAAGGGCATCGCCGATGAAGTCGCGGCCGAAGGCTGGAAGTGGATCGAGGTCGATACCGATCTGCCCTACGGCCATGATCGCGGCCTTCGCGTCCTGACCGGCACGTTCCCCGATCTGAGCGAGGAGGAGCGCGCCACCCGCGAGGCGCTGCGCGAGGAATATGAGCGGCTCGAGGCGCAACACGCCGATTACGACGAGTTGCCCGATGATATCGACGCGCGCCTCGGCGAGATCGAGGCCGCGCTGAGCACCTTCGAAAACCGCCCGGCGATCTATGACGCTGCCGAGATCGCCCGCGCGGGCGTCTTCATCAGTATCGACCGCGCCGGCGAGCTTGTCGTTGCGCGCGGCTACGCCCGTCCCGAGGACGAGGCGCCCGTCACCGTCGACGGCGAGGAGGATGCCGGCGACGGCGAGTCCGATGCCGAAGGCGGCGCGGTCGCGGCCCAAGCCAGCGTCCAGCGCGCCGTCATCACCATCGGCGGCGAGCCGGTGGATGCGGAGGAGGACGAGGATGACAGCATCAAGCCACTTCCCGAGCGACTGGTGATCGAACTTACCGCCCATCGCACGCTCGCGCTCCACGAGGCGCTTGCAAACAACCCGCATGTCGCGATGACGGCGCTCCTGCACCGCCTGGTGATGCAACGTTATCACTACTCCGCGCCGACCGGCTGCATGGAGATCTCCGTGCGCCAGCAGCGTTTCGGTGTGCAGGGCGCCGATCTCGGCGACACGCCCTCGGCCAAGGCCATCGACGAACGCTTCGACGCCTGGCAGGCCGATGTGCCCTCCGACGAAGGTGCGCTCTGGGACTGGATCGCCGCGCTCGACGACGCCAGCCGGATGGCGCTGTTGGCTCATTGCGTCAGCTATGGCGTCAACGCCCTCTACGAGCGGCCGAACCCCCACAGCGGTTCCGGCGTCTCGCAGTTCGGACTAGATCGTCGCCTCTCCGGTGCCGATCGCATCGCCCGCGCCACCGGCTTCGACATGGTGGTCGACGCCGGCTGGAGGCCCACGGTCGACAACTATCTCGGCCGCGTGACCAAGCCGCGCATTCTCGAAGCCGTCCGCGAAGGTGCGGGCGAGCGCGCCGCCCAGCTCATCAGCCATCTGAAGAAGGGCGACATAGCGAAGGAAGCCGAACGCCTGCTGGCCGAGACCGGCTGGCTCCCTGAGCCGCTGCGCATGGTGGAACACGACGAGCCGGCGACGAGCGGCGAAGGCGACGAGGCGCTGCCGGCCTTCCTCGCCGACGATGACGAGCTGTCCGACGAAGAGGACGAAGGTCTGCGCGCCATCGCCGCCGAATAGCGCACCGGCGCGGGACGGTTTCGGCCGTCTCGCGCATTCCTTCCCAACCCGTCCCTCCGCCCGGCCATCGCGCCTGACGTTCTCGTTTCAGGAGGCCATCATGGCTGGCTATTTCACCCATTTCTCGTGCCTGCTCGACGTCGGCACGCCCGATAACGCCGACCTAGCCCGGTCGGCCCAAAGCTGCGATTTTGGTCAACTCTCAGAGCGGACAGTGCTCAAAAGAGACTTGGCGGCAAGGTTGTCGCGAAAGTCCCCGTGAACCGCTAGACTTTTGCGCGTGACATTTGCGACGAGATTTGCCGAGCAATTTTAGCTTTGCGCGCTCTGGACCGGAAAGTCAGCATTTGGCGACACGACAAAGCGACAAATTACCTCTTGACTTAGAGCGCACTCTAACCCGTATGAGAGCGGCGGTGCAAAATTCGTCCACGGTAGCGGCGGGATAATCCCGCTGCGGGCGGCGTAAAACCCGGCCACCTATTTTCCTTCTGCAACGAGCGCAGGAGGGTTAGGGGATCTACACCGTGGAATTGTATCTGAAGGTTCGTCTGGCTTGCTCGGAAGGAATGAGCCGGCGTCAGGCTGCGAAGCATTTCAACATATCGCGCGACAGCGTGGCCAAGATGCTGTCGTATTCGACGCCGCCGGGCTATCGGCGCCGATCACCGATCCGGAGGCCGAAGCTGGACGCGTTCGTTGCGACCATCGATCGATGGCTGGATGAGGACGTGAAGGTTCCGCGCAAGCAGCGGCACACGGCCAAGCGTGTGTTCGACCGGCTTCGTGACGAATGCGGGTTCACCGGCGGCTACACGATC
>NZ_MDET01000013.1 GCF_002075885.1 Manganibacter manganicus | reverse complement strand
CGCCTTTATCAACCAAAGACAGCAATATCGTTGTGATCCCGCACTTTTCATGCGATTCTTCCGGCTGGTCTGAAGGAGATGAAAATGCCTGAAACGATGCTTGCGGCGCTATCTAACATTCGGACCGTCGAAGACATGATTTTGGCGTTCCGTAGTGAAGATCATTGTCGTCGGCTGCTGGAAAGCATGGTGTGGCCGGATGGCAGGATTTGTCCCGCCTGCGGTTACAAGCGCTCGATCGCGATCGCCGGCCGGGATGTGGGTAAGCGGCGCGCCCGACCGGGGCTGTATCAGTGCTCGAGCGGCGACTGCCGGTTCCAATTCACAGTGACAACGCACACGCCTCTGCACTCCACGAAGCTTCCTCTACGGGTCTGGCTGAAGGCCATGTGGTTGATGCTGCAATCGGACAAGGGCATGTCCTCGGTGCGCTTGGCCGAAGCTCTCGGAGTGAGTCAGCCAACGGCCTGGCGGATGGGACATGCGCTGCGTCTCATGGTGGCGCGGGAGCATATGCTCGACGGTACGGTGGAGATTGATCATTTTCATCTTGGCGGAAGACCCAGAAAGCATCCCGATGACCAGCCTTCGGGAAGAGGCCGGAAAGGTCAGGCGAACACGCAGAAAACACCGGTGATGGCAATGGTGCAGCGATCGAGTGACATCACGCCGGGCACGCTTGCCGGTGACGCGCGTGCTGCGGTCGTTACCGGCCTCTCGGTGCGAGCAAGCGAACGCGTCATTGAGGCGCAGATCGACTTGGGATCTCATTTGATGAGCGACGAGTGGAAGGCATTCCTCGCTATTGGCCAGAGCTTTGCCAAGCATGAGACCGTGAAGCATTCCGACGGTGAATACGTCCGTGACGCTGTCCACGTCAATTCGGTTGAAGGGTTCAATTCTCGTGTCCGCCGTACTATCGTCGGCGTCTTTCATCATATCAGCCCGCAGCATGCCGACCTGTATTTCCATGAGATCGGCTTCCGCTGGTCGCAGCGCATCGTCATCGGCAATGCGGTCCGCAAAACGCGGCGTGGCCGCCAAACCATCCGGACACTTTGGTCACGCGTGCCGCCGGCACTGCAGTTAGCGAGCGTCTTTCGCGCCGCAACGGGACGTCAAATGCGCCGAAGCCCGGATGGCGGAATTATCATCAAATCAGCCGTAGCTGTCTTTGGTTGATAAAGGCGGCGTACGATTTTGAGCAGCTCTTGTTCTGACCCTAAAAGGACTTGACCTTCCACCCGCTGGAAGGGGTAGGGATTGAAATAGCGGGGCCGGACGAGATCTGGCCGGGTCCTGCCTGCTGTCGCAAAGAATTCATTGGATGCGACACCGATGGCACCGAGGCGTTGCATGACACACGTTCATCACAAAGAGCACATCGCTGAATCAGCGGGGCGGCAGCATCCAGCGGGCCACGGCAAGTCCTCTCGCGGCGACGCCGGAAACTCCAGCCATTCAGGGCACGATCACGGCGAGATGGTGGCCGACTATCGGCGAAGGTTCTGGATCTCGCTTGTCCTGACCCCGCCCGTCCTGCTGCTGTCTCCGATGATCCAGCACTGGTTCGGCATCCAGGGGAGCCTGGATTTCCCCGGAAGCGAGTTTCTGCTGTTCGCCCTTTCGACCGTCGCGTACGTCTATGGCGGCTGGCCTTTCCTGACGGGTTTCACGTCCGAGCTACGCGCAGGCAAGCCCGGCATGATGACGCTGATCGCGCTCGCGATCTCCGTTGCCTATCTCTATTCTGCCGCCGTCACCTTCGGTCTCCCGGGCACGTCCTTTTATTGGGAGCTGGTGACGCTAATCGTCATCATGCTTCTCGGGCATTGGCTCGAGATGCGCTCGGTTATGGGCGCTTCCCGCGCACTCGAAGAGCTCGTCCGCCTGCTGCCGGACACGGCGGCGCGGCTGGACGCGTCCGGTGCTGTCACCGAGGTCCCCATCTCCGAACTCGTTCCGGGAGACCGAGTCCTCATCCGCCCGGGCGCCAAGGTACCCGTCGACGGCGCTATCGTGGAAGGCAGGTCCTCTTTCAACGAGGCGATGCTGACAGGGGAATCGCGGCCGGTGTCGAAGGAAGCGGGTGACAGCGCGATCGGCGGCGCCATCAACGGCGCGAACGTCGTCACGATCGAGGTCACGGCGACGGGCGACAAGACGTACCTGGGACAGGTCATCAACCTCGTCAGGGAGGCGCAGGCGACGCGGTCCCGCACCCAGGACGTGGCGAACCGGGCAGCGGGCTGGCTCACCTACATCGCCCTTGCAGTTGGTTTCGGATCACTCGCCTATTGGGTCCTCGCAGGCGAGAGCTGGCAATTCGCCATCGAGCGCATGGTCACGGTGATGGTTATCGCCTGTCCCCATGCGCTGGGCCTGGCAGTGCCGCTGGTCGTGGCCGTGAGCACGTCCCTGAGCGCCGGCAGCGGGCTGCTTATCCGCGACCGCGCCGCCTTCGAGCGCGCGCGCAACCTGGATGCGGTCGTCTTCGACAAGACCGGAACGCTGACGGAGGGGCTGTTCGGCGTAAGCGACACCGTTCTT
The DNA here is from genome assembly GCF_002075885.1 of Manganibacter manganicus. GTDB lineage: Bacteria > Pseudomonadota > Alphaproteobacteria > Rhizobiales > Rhizobiaceae > Mesorhizobium > Mesorhizobium manganicum. The sequence goes on along the minus strand of NZ_MDET01000013.1, from coordinate 93,713 downwards.
CTCGCGGGTGGGAGCGAAGAGGAGGAACTGCGGTTCGCCGCTTCCGTCGAGAGCCATTCCGAGCATCCGATCGCCCAAGGAATCGTGGCAGCCGCAAAGGAGAGAGGCATCGACTTTCCCGCTCCCGGCAATGTCCGAAACCTCACGGGCGAGGGCATCGTCGCAGAGGTCGAGGGACAGGACATCCGGATCGTCAGTCCTGGCCATCTCGCCAGACAGGGCAACCCGGTCCCGGGTAGCCGACTCGGCGAACTGGAAGCAGAAGGCAAGACCGTCGTCGTCCTCGTCCGGAACGGTGTGCCCCGCGCCCTGTTCGCGCTTGCTGACATCGTGAGGCCGGAGTCCCGGGAAGCCATTGCAGAACTGAAGACGCTGGGCATCAGTTCCATCATGCTGACAGGAGACGCCGAGGGCGTGGCGGCGGCCGTCTCCCGCGAACTGGGTATCGAAGAGTACTTCGCCGAGGTGCTTCCCGACGAGAAGTCGGCCAAGATCAAGGAGCTACAGTCCCGCGGCCTCCAGGTGGCCATGGTCGGAGACGGCGTGAACGACGCCCCGGCGCTGGTGCAGGCCGACCTGGGCGTCGCGATCGGCGCGGGAACCGACGTGGCCGTCGAATCCGCCGACGTGGTGCTGGTCAGAAGCGACCCCCGGGACGTGGCGGCAATCCTTGGCCTTTCCCGCGCGACCTACAGGAAGATGGTGCAGAACCTGATTTGGGCGACCGGATACAACGCCATCGCAATCCCGATGGCCGCTGGCATCACTTTCGGGACGGGCTTCCTGATGACCCCGGCAATAGGTGCGGTGTTCATGTCCGCAAGCACCATCATCGTCGCCCTCAACGCCCAGTTGCTCAGGCTGTATCGGAAGACGACATGACACGAACGACAAAACCGGAAAGCGCTTCCTCTTTGATCCAGGACAAACAGCGTTGCGGCGGCGCGGTCTATCTTTGATAGTCGAGAACATTGGAAGGAGAGCAGGTTGCGACGGAACCTGACGAGCACGAAAAGGAAAGCGAATGCGCCGGCCACCGCCGCGCGCCTCGTCGCTCTCCTGCTTGCCGTTCTGGTCGCCTTCTCGCTCTCCACCTTCGGCGGCGGGCACGCCCATGCAACGGGCGGGGAGGTACACGTCGCCATCGGCAACCCGGACGTCGCCGCTGCAGGCCCGCACGGGCATCAGGGGCACGCGCACGCTGTCCCATGCGACGACAGCGGCGCGGATCAGGGCGATGCGGACAACTGCTGCATGTCGGCTACCTCGTGCGCGGTCTGCGTTCCCGTTCCCTCGGCAGGACTGACGTTGGCCACGCAAGCTGCGCCGGCGGCCCTTGTGCCTCCTTCGACGTCGCTCCCGCGTGATCCGTCGACCCTGTCGCGCCCTCCCAAGCTCTCCGTGACCGCCTGAGCGCACGCGCCCGCGGGTTCCGTGCGCTCCCTGAACGGAGTCACGAACAATGAGAGCTTTCACCATGAACATGTTTACGCCAATACACGCCTCGATCTCGCGGCGAGCCACGCTGGCCGCACTTGCGACGGCGTCCGCGCTCGCGCTCCTCATGCCCTTCGCGGGACATGCGGGGGCCGAGGTAGCTTCCTCCGGCTTCGTCTATACGGCCGACGAATACGGGAATTCGGTCAGCCGGATAGACCTCGCCTCGGGCCGGGTCGAGATCGTTCCGGTCAAGGTCACGCCGCACAACGTCCAGTTCGTGCCCGGGATAGACCGCGTTCTGGCGGTCGGCAGTCCTTTGCAGGAGGATGCCAGCCAGGGACACGCCGAAGCCGAGAACAGCAATGGCGGTGGCCATGGCGGCGGTGACGGCCACGGCGACTCCGGGGCGAGCGGCGCGCTGATCGTCCTTGATCCGGCCAGCCTCGCATCGGGTCCTGCATCCACCATCGAGGTGGGATCCCATCCTGCCCATGTGATCGCCGACCATTCCGGCAAGAGCGCCTTCGTCTCCAACTCCGGAGACGACACGGTGACGGTCGTCGACCTCGCCAAGGGCTTGACCGTCCGGGAGATCGGGACAGGGGACTACCCGCACGGCCTGCGGATGAGCCCTGACGGCAGCACGATCTACGTCGCCAACGTCGAGGACGGGACCGTTTCCGTTATCGACACGGTTTCGTTGGAGGAGACTGACAGGATCGAGGTCGGCAAGGCTCCGGTCCAGGTCGGCTTCACACCCGATGGGAGCCGTGTCTACGTCTCGCTCAGGGACGAGAACAAAGTCGCCGTCATCGACACGGCAACCTTGCAGGTGACCGCCCGGATCGACGTCGGCCGCTCTCCAATCCAGATGCACGCAACCCCTGACGGGAAGTTCGTGTACGTGGCCAATCAGGGCAGCGAGACCGAGCCGGACGACACCGTGTCCGTCATCGACGTTGCGGGCGGATCGGTCGTCGAGACTATCACCACTGGCAAGGGAGCGCACGGCGTGACCGTCAGCGACGACGGCGCCCATGTGTTCGTCAGCAACATCGTCGACGGCACCGTCTCCGAGATCTCCGTGGCTTCGCAGTCCGTGGTCCGCACCCACGAGGTGGGCGAGGGACCCAACGGGATCACCTTCCAGGCTCAGTGACGCATGTCCCGGGCGGCAATCCCGCCGCCCGGGCTTTCCTTTGCAAGGAGCACATCCATGAACACGCTTTCCAGAACTGCTTTCGCGGCCGCATTGCTGTTTGCCGCCCCGGCGCTTGCCGAAGACGCACATCACCCGGCTCCTGCCGGGGCTCCTGCCGAAACCTCCGTGCCGACGGAGGCGGCTCCCCAGCCGTCCGCTCCCGCTCCGGGTGACGGAGCCGCGATGCCCGGCGGCATGATGGGCGGCGACATGATGAAGATGATGAAGGAGATGATGGGCCGGCACGCCGGGATGATGCGGGGCATGATGTCGGACGGAGCCGGAATGCCGGACGGCATGATGGGGAAGATGATGGCGCCTGAGCATGTTGAAGGGCGGATCGCCTTCCTTCGGACGGAGATGAAGGTGACGGACGCGCAGCAGCCCCTCTGGGAGGCCGTGGCCGCCGCTCTGCGCGAGAACGCGCGCGCGTCTACGGGCATGATGCAGGAGGCGGTTGCCGCAGGAATGCCGGCATCGCTCGAAAGGCGGGAGCGGCATCTGACAGCCAATCTCGAATCCTTGCGGCGACTGAGGGCAGCCGTCGAGCCCTTCTACGCGTCGCTCGACGAAGCGCAGAAGGCGGCGGCCGACACCCTGCTGGCGCCGATGGGAATGATGTGACGCAAGCCCCTGGCGCGCGGCAAGGCGCGCGCCAGCTGTCACCGCAACGATGGGCGATTTTCCAGTCACCTCGAACAAGGAAGCGGACTCGAATGAACACCTACAGCAGATCCCTCTTCGCCGCCCTGGCGGTGCTCATTGCGTCCCCTGCGGCCTCTATGGCCGCGGTCGAGATGACCGTCTACAAGACACCTTGGTGCGGCTGCTGCCATGCCTGGGCGGAGGCGGTCGAGAGGGCCGGATACAAGGTGTCCACGGTCGACCTCGAAGACCTTTCGGCCATCCGGAAACAGGCCGGGGTGCCAGCAGAGATGGAAGGCTGCCACGTCGCGGCGGTGAACGGCTACTTCCTCGAGGGCCACGTGCCGCTCGAAGCCGTCGGGAAGCTGCTCTCCGAGCGGCCTCAGGTCGCGGGCCTGGCGGTTCCCGGAATGCCGCAAGGGTCGCTCGGCATGGGCGACGAGACCTCCGCCGCCTACGAGGTCTATGCTGTTCCGCGTGACACCTCCGAGGCGCCGTCGGTCTTCTACAAGGCGGGTACCCAGAAGTAGACGGCTGGAGACGATTGATGCCACCGCGCCCCTGACCTGACTGGAAAGAACCATGGTCTATCGAAGTGAAACTCCGCGGCCAAGTCCCGGCTCAGGCTTGCCGGACCTGCAGCTAGACGTCGAATTGCTGAACACCAGATGCTTCTGCATCAGCCTGGACCGTGCAGAACTCAGTCGGGCCTTTCGGGCGAATCCGGAATCACCCGCTATTCTTCCGGCCATGGGTGACAGATATGCCCATATGTTCGCTGCACTTCCCGTTTTCGTGTCGCGGCAGCGCCTCGAGAGGATGGCAGAAATCGTCAGGGCTGCCGAGGCGGTCATAGCGTTGCCCGCCTATCGTGATCTCGTCCTCCAGGGGATGCCCGACATAGCGCGGTTCGAACCCCCGGCGCGGGGCGTGTTCATGAGCTTCGACTTCCACCTGGCATCCGACGAGCCCAAGCTCATCGAGATCAATACCAATGCAGGCGGCGCCCTCCTCAACCTTTCGCTGGCGCGCGCCCAACGGGCATGCTGCGAGGCAGTCAAGTCCATGGTGCCGGGGGCGGGTACGCTCGATGCCCTGGAAGAGGCCTTCTTCGACATGTTCCTCGCCGAATGGCGTCTCGAACGTGGGCAACAGCCTTTGCATCGCATTGCCATCGTCGACGAGCGTCCGGAGGAGCAGTATCTCTACCCTGAGTTTCTGTTGTTCAAGCGCCTCTTCGAGCATCACGGGATCGATGCAGTCATAGCGGATCCCTCGGCACTGCAGTTGCGCGACGGCAGCCTCTGGCATGATCAGGGTCCTATAGATCTTGTGTACAATCGGCTCACCGATTTCACGCTGCAAGAGCCAGCTCATCAAGTTCTTCGCGAAGCCTATCTTGAACGTGCGGTGGTGCTGACGCCGCACCCCTTCGCGCATGCCTTGTATGCCAACAAACGAAATCTGGCGGTGCTCAGCGATCGCCCCGGGCTGCTCGCACTCGGGGTGTCCGACGAGATTTCAGGTACGCTGGCGACAGGTGTTCCGAAAACCGAACTCGTCGACGCGGATAATGCAGAGTCTCTCTGGGCGCGGCGCCGAAAATTGTTCTTCAAGCCCGCCTCCGGATTTGGAAGCAGGGCGGCCTACCGCGGCGACAAGCTGACGAGGCGCGTCTGGAGCGAGATCCTTGCCGGGGACTACGTCGCGCAGGAACTTGTGTCTCCCGGCGAGCGGCTGGTCGGCGAACCCGGCCCGCCGCGGGCCTTGAAGTTCGACGTCCGCAACTACGTCTACGCGGGCCAGGTGCAGTTCGTCACCGCACGTTTGTACCAAGGGCAGACAACGAACGCACGAACGCCAGGCGGCGGCTTCGCTCCCGTGTTCACGACTGCAGCGGCGGATCTAACCGGTTGCGTCCATGGGAAGGATTGTCCGTGACCTCAATCTCGGGCGCTGCGCCCGATGACGGTGCCAGGACGTGCCCGAGGTCCGCGACTGGCAATGGACGAGCAACTAGAGGCCCACGGGAGGTTTCAGGATTGGTACCAGTGATTCTCGCCCTGAACGCTGGCTCGTCCAGCCTGAAGTTCGCCCTCTACGAAAGGCGAGCGAGCCTGCCCCTCGTCCTGAAAGGCAGCGTTGCGTCCCTCAATTCAAATCCCCGCCTCCGGGTTTCCGGGGCCGGGGAGCCTGCACGGCAACGCGACCTTGGCGCCGGACCGTTGGATATCGGAGCGGCGGTCGAGATCGTCGCCGACGAAATCCGCTCCATGGTCGGTGTCTCACGGTTGGAAGCGGTAGGCCATCGCATCGTCCACGGAGGGCGGACGTTCACGTCTCCTGCATTTCTGGACGATGACGTTGTCGAGGATCTGCGTCGGCTGATCCCGCTGGCTCCGATCCACCAGCTGCAAAACCTGGAAATCGCAGACCGGGCAAAGAAGCTGTTCCCCGGCGCGGCGCAGGTCGGGTGCTTCGATACCGCATTCCATACTGGGCGGCCGGCTGTCGCCAAAGCCTACGCTCTTCCGCGCGAGCTGTCGGAAACGGGCATCCAGTCCTACGGCTTCCACGGGGTGTCTTTTGGTTACATCTCTTCCGAACTCCGGAAGTCGTACGGTCCTCCTGCGGGAGGCAAGGTGATCGTCGCCCACCTCGGAAGCGGCGCCAGCCTCTGCGCTATGCTCGACGGAAAGAGCGTGGCCACGACCATGGGCTTCTCGCCCCTCGACGGCCTGGTGATGAGCACACGCTGCGGCTCGCTCGATCCCGGCGTGGTCCTGTACCTGCTGCAGGAACGAAGCATGCGGCCGGACGAAGTCGCAAAGCTGCTCTACGATCAGTCGGGCCTCCTGGGCATCTCCGGGATGACCGGTGACATGCAGCGGCTGCTGGAATCCGACCGCCCCGAGGCGCGGGAGGCGATCGATCTTTTCGTCTACCGCACTGGACGCGAGATCGGCTCTCTCGCCGCAGCTTTGGGCGGACTGGACATGCTGGTCTTCACGGCAGGCATCGGAGAGAATTCGCCAGCCATCCGGGACATGATCGGTAAGGCGGCCAGGTGGCTCGGGGTGCAGATCGACCCGGACCTCAACCTGCAGAACGGAACTTTGGTCAGCACGCCGACTTCGAAAGTACGGGTCCTTGTGATCCCCACCGATGAAGAAGTGGCGGTCGCGCGCGAGGTCCTTCAACTGCTCGAAACGCGATGAAGGGGTGCCGTGACCGTAACCTGCTGACGACCAGCCAGATCGATGGAGAAAGAAAATGACTACCGGAAAGACGAGGGTGGCAGTGAATGGCTACGGCGTGATCGGCAAGCGGGTCGCGGAAGCCATCATCCTGCAGGACGACATGGAACTCGCGGGCGTGGCCGACATAACCGCGGACTGGCGCATGCAGGTCGCGGGCGGGAAGGGCTTCCGGATATACGCTGGGCGGCCTGATGCTTCGGCCGAAATGACGGCGAGTGGCGTCGAGGTCGCGGGGAACCTGGACGAGCTTCTGGCCAATGCCGATGTCGTGGTGGACTGCACCCCGAAGAAGGTGGCCGCGGCGAATATCGAAACCTACAGGAAGATGGGGAGGAAGTTCATTCTCCAGGGAGGCGAGAAGCACGACGCGACCGGACACTCCTTCGTTGCCGAATGCTCCTATGAAAGCGCCCTCGGACGGGAAGCGACACGTGTCGTCTCGTGCAACACGACCTCCATCGTCCGGACGCTTTCCGCCTTGAAGAGGGTGGGGTTGCTGCACAAGGCGCGAGGAACGTTGCTGAGGCGCGCAACAGACCCGTGGGAGAGCCATCTTGGCGGCATCATGAACACGCTGGTGCCTGAAGCCGAGATTCCGAGCCACCAGGGACCGGACGCGCAGACGGTGGACCCGGAACTGGACGTCGTGACGATGGCGGTAAAAGTGCCACAGACGCTGTCTCACCTTCATTACTGGAACGTCGAACTGACCAGGACTGCCGTCAAGGAGGAGGTGCTGGACGCGTTCCGGGCATCTTCCCGCATCGCGATGGTGCGCATCGACCGAGGCCTGGCGGCGTTGAACACCGTCAAGGAATGGATGCTCGATATCGGCCGGCCGCACGGAGACCTGTACGAGGTCGCGATCTGGGAGGACATGCTGAAGGTAGACGGGAATGAACTCTACTACGCCTACATGGTGGACAACCAGGCGATCGTCATTCCCGAGACGATCGACGCAATCCGGGCCCTGGCTGGAACGGAGAGAAACGGGCAGGCATCCATGGCACGGACCGACGCTGCCCTCGGGATAGGGAGGCTCTCGCGTCAGCCAACTTCGCAATGAGCGCTTCGACTATCTCTTGTAGAGAGGCGGATATACCACCACCGCGAGCGCGAGTATCTCGTGCAGGAGCGGACGCGGATAGAGAACCGGATATTGGCGCTTCTCGCGACCCAGGGAATTCGTTCACGACCGTCATTGCGAAACTGGGAGCGAGAGCTCGCGGCGCTCGAGACTGGCGATGGCCGCAAGCTTCCTCCCCGGCTGGCCGCCGAGATCAACCGCTTGCGGCGGCGGCTTGGGCTTGTCCTCGATTTGATCCGTGAGCTGGACGCCGAACGGTATGAGGTCCTCGCAGCTGCTCCAGACGATGCGGTGGTATCCAAGATTACGGCACTGCGGAGCATTTGCGGCATCGGCGACAATTTTGCTGCCGTTCTCGCGCGTGAGGTTTTCTACCGTTCTTTCGGAAATCGAAAGCAGCTCGCGAGCTATGTCGGTCTGGCACCCATGCCTCATCAGAGTGGCGACATGGATCGAGACCGGCGCATCGGCCGGGCGGGCAATGCGCGAGCGCGAAAGACGCTTGTCCAGTTGGCTTGGCTCTGGCTGCGTTATCAGCCCGGGAGCGAACTCTCCGCCTGGTTCCGCCAGCGCGTTGGTAAGCTGCAGGGCCGGACGCGATTGTGGCAATGGCGCGCAAGTTGCTCATCGCGCTCTGGCGCTTCACCGAAACCGGAGAGATCCGGCCGGCGGCGCGCTCAGAGCAGTATAGGAATCGCCGCTGGCTCAGCATCAGCGGCGACGCGAGGAGCATGACCGTCTTCGTCAATGGTCGACTCAGACTGCCGCGTGGCAGGTTGGTCGTGCTCAATCGGGGCCTTGCCTCGTGCATGAGGCATTATGGTTATGGGGTTCCACGTCGAATCCCACCGCATGTAAGGTTACGCAGCCAAGACTGCCGTACAGTGCCGCCCCAAACTCGCTCGCAGAACGATAAATGATGGAGATCGATAGGATGAACGCCATGCCGCCATAAACTCGAACCCTCATGTAAGGACGAATCCTTGTCATGGTCTTCGGAGCGAACGCGCCAGTGCGCAAGATCGGCTCGGTGATCGTGATCGTGTTCCCGATCACGGTGGCAGGGTTCGCCTTGGCGCCGCCAAAAGTGCTGTTCCTCTCTGGTATTGCGGCTTCCTATGGCGCTGCCAACGGGATCATCACCATCGTCCGCGGCTTCATGGTGCCGGAAATGCTCAGCCGGGATGCGTACGGGGCACTCGTCGCACCGATGAATGTCACCTTGGCGGTCGCTCCGCTGACGCGGCCTGGGTATGGTCTGCAGCAGGCGGTTACGATGCCGTACTGGTCGCCATCGGCATTGGCGCTGCGGTTCTGTGCGTAGGCTTCTGGACGGCGGCTGTGCTCAGCTGCTCGCGTTGACGTGACAGAATTGGCCCGGCCGCAATCCAATCGCTCGGCTGACCTCGCCGGGAACCGTATGGGGTCACGGCCGTTCCACGTTATTCGTCAGGCCATTGATGTACATAACCAGGTTCAACGGATCGAACCGGAGGCCGTGAAACTTGGCCGCAAAGCGCCCGCCACGGTCGATCACATGGGTGACCACGCCGTGCATCTGCTGGCCGCCTTCGAGCGGATCGAAACGGACGTTGTATTCCTCCGACAGTTTGCGCGACGCGTCCTCCGCCTGTCCCTCGCGGGTGGTCAGGAAGGTCCAGTTGTGCGGGTTCAGCCCGTGCGCCTCAGCGTATCCCTTCAAGACCTCGGGTGTGTCCGCCGCCGGATCGGTGGTCACTGTCAGGAACTGAACCAGGCTCCTCATGGGCGTTTCATTGACCATGGCCTGGACACGGGCGATCAGGTCGGAGTGCAGCGGGCAGACATCAGTGCAGGTTGCGAAGACGAAGTTGAGCACGACGACCTTGTCCGAGAAATCCGACAGGCGAACCGGATTGCCTTCGGCGTCGGCCAGATCGAATCCGGGCGCTGCGGGAGCGTCGATCGCCTGGAAATACTTCTCTTCGCTGCCCATCAGCCTGTCGAGATCGGCACCCGGGTGATGGGCATGCGCGGGCAATGCAGCCGCCGCGACGGCGGCCATAGCGCCGAGAAGCGATCTTCTGTTCATTTCCGTTCTCCGGTTTGGTCGAGTTCTCGTTCGATGTTCCCTTCGAGGAAGGAGACCATCTCGGGAGTGTCCCATTCGGCGGGTCCGGCGAGCCGCGCGAGCTCGTTTCCGTCGGGGCCGATCAGAAGCGTCGTGGGGAGGCCGAACAGCCCCAGCGTACGGAGCGCGGCCCCGTCCTGATCGATGAAGACGGGAAGCTTGGCCCCGATCTCGTCGAAGAACTTCCGGACCGCGCCGACCCCCGCTCGGTCCACCGAAAGGACGACGACCTCGAATCCTTCGCCGCCGAGCCGCTCCTGCAGGCGGGCGAGCGTGGGCATTTCGGCCCGGCAGGGCGCGCACCACGTCGCCCAGACGTTGAGCAGCACGACCTTGCCGCGCCAGTCCTCGAGGGATCGCGACTTTCCTGCTTCGTCGGCGAAGGCGAGTTCGGGCAAGGGCTGTCGCTCGTCGTGGAGGATTATGGCCGCCGGCTCCTCGGCCCACGCGCTAGTGATCATGAGGACGGCACATACCAGCGCCGACAGGATCGCCTTCACTGCGTCTTCTCCTTCTCCCGGCTGCTCATCTCCGCCTGGTAGGCGCGTTCTCGCTCCGGCCATGTGCTCTTGATGAAGGCGAGGACGGCACGGATCTCCTCGTCGCTCAGCATCTCCCCGAATCCCTGCATGTCGCTCTCGTAGCTGCCGCCCACCACGGCGGCGGGACCTTCCTTGGTGACCCGGAACAACACGCCGTCGGGGTGGTGCCAGGTATGCCCGGACGCGTCGTGCGGCGGGGCGGGCATGCGTCCCGAAGCCAGCGGCCGCTTCCACTCGGGCTGACCTTCGAGGTTGACTCCGTGGCAGGAGGCGCAGTTCTCGGTATAGAGCTGCCGCCCCTGCGCAATCGCGGTGGCATCGCCGGGGTTGGCTCCGAACTGCCAGATCACGGCGAGGGCCGCAGCTCCGGAGAGAATCGCCACGATGCCGAAGGCAACGACCTTCCTGCTCATTTGCGGCCGCTGAAGAACAAGTACTTCACAAGTGCCGCAGCCACGAGGACAAGCACGGCCAGGAGCAGAAGCCAAACCAGCCCCATGCCCGCCATCATGCCGCTCATACCTTCCATCATTGTCGGCTCCTTCCAGTGTCCGATTGCCGGGTTCCCCTCTATTCCCGCGCATAGATGCCGCCCACTGCTCCCGACTTCGTGATCTCGAGGATCTCGAGCGGACCCTGCTTGGGGCCGGGCATGCCGGGCGATCCCGTCGGCATTCCGGGCAGTGTCACGCCCTTGATGTCAGGGCGCTCGGTCAGGAGCTTCCGGACCGTCGAGGCGGGGACATGGCCGCTGACGACGTAGCCGTCGACGAAGGCCAGGTGGCAGCCCTGGAGCTCCTCGGGGATGCCGGCCTCGCTGCTCATCTGCCCTAGGTCGTGCGTGGCCTGTTCGGTGACGTTGAAACCGTTCTCCCGCAGGTGTTCGGCATGACCCTCGCAACAGCCGCATTGCGGGTTCTTGTAGAGCATCACGTCGTTCTCGCCCGCGAGGGCAGGGGCCGTGCTCCAGACGAAGGTAGCGAGTGCGACGGTGTTCAGGATGATGCGCATTTCGGTTCTCCTTTCGAGGAATTGGTCAGACGACGCGGAAGACGCCCATCATCCCGGCGGCCTGGTGTTCGAGGATGTGGCAGTGGAACATCCAGTCGCCGGGGTTGTCGGCGACGAAGACGATCTCGATCCGCTCGCGCGGCGACATGAGCACCGTGTCCTGCCACTCGCGGTGGCGGGTCGGCTTGCCGTTCCGGGAAATCACACGGAACGAATGGCCGTGCAGATGCATCGGATGATGCCAGGCCGTCGCGTTGGTCATCGCGATGACATGGCTCTTGTCCCGCGCTAGCGTCAGCATCGGGTCCATGACGTGGCCTTCCGCCGCGATGCCGTTGATGAACCAGATGCCGCCAGAATGCATCATGCCGCCCATGTTGCCCATCATGCTGGAAGAATCCTTGCCCATGTCGCCCATGCTGCCACCCATCTCCTGCATCACCATCGCGCCCATCATGCCACCGTTGAAGGTCACCTCGTGGCGGCTGGCCGTCGCGAGGTCCGGCTCCGGCAGCGGGTTGGGCGGCAAGGCGACAGGCCAGTCAGGGGCCGTCTCCCTGAGCGGCTCGTCTTCATAGGAGAGATCGACGAGGCGGTACTCCAACCCCTTGTAGAAGCGGTCGATCACCGAAACACGGCTTCGGGTATCACCCGTCATGTCGAGGACGATATCGACGCGCATGGCGGGTCCCAGCACGACCAGTCCGCCCTCCGGCGCATGCGGTTCGACGGGCTGCCCATCCATCGCGATGACGACGGGTTCGTGGCTTCCAAAGTCGAGGCTGAAAATGCGGGCGTTGGCGGCGTTAATCAGCCGCAACCGGATGCGTTCGCCCTTCCTGACCGGGAAGGCATCCGGCACGCGGCCGTTGATCGTCACCGTGTTGCCGACCCGGCCGTTGTGCATCATGTCGTGGCGGTTGCCGAAGTCTTCCCGCATCTCGGCGGTCTTGGTTAGCCGCCAGTCGGACAGCACCCAGATCAGGTCGCGGTCAACCCGGACCGGATCGGCCTCATCGACAATCAGTGGCCCGTAGAGGCCGCGGCCGACCTGTTCGAAGCTGCGCTGGTGCGGATGGTACCAGAACGTGCCCGCATCGACGGCATCAAACTCGTAGGTGAAGGACTTGCCGGGCGCAATCGGCGCCTGCGTCAGGTATGGCACCCCGTCCATGGCGTTCGGGACGCGCACCCCGTGCCAGTGCACGGTTGTTTCTTCGTCGAGCGCGTTCTCGACCACGATCCGCAGGCGTCCACCTTGGCGGACGCGGATTTCCGGACCGGGCAGGCTGCCGTCATAGCACCAGACGGCGGTATCGCCGTGGGGCTCCGGCGTGATCTGCGCGCGGCCCGGTCCGGGGCGGAGCCGGAACTCGCGGGTTCGCGCGGCGGCCTTTGATTGCGGTGGAAGCATGGCGCCCGCCGAGACGGTGGCAGCGAATGCGAGGAGGGCTCGACGCGTCAGCGTTGGCACCTGGAAATCGGACATGGATCAACCATCCTGAAATTGCCTCATGTGACGCGCGGTTGTAGCCAGCGCGTCGACGGGTCGGCCGCAAGCGGATGACGCCGCAGCCTTCAACTTAGAGGATGGTTCGGGGAGGGTACGGGTCAGGTTGCCCCTTGCGGCCGTCTGACGGTTCTGCGGGTGGCGAAGAGGCGAGGTTTGCGACATGCGGAAGCTCGGCCAAGGCAGGCGGGCAGATCCCGGTAAGCGTGGTCATGCAGAACTGGTCACATGCTGATGCCCGTGCGTCATCGTCGGGACAGTCCTGGCAATCGGCCATGCCACCATCGTCCATGGTCGCCATGGACATCTTCAGGGACATGTCGGTGGAAACCGCCGAATGTGCCGCCGTGCCCGCGGCGAAGGCCGCGAGGAAGACCATTACGAGGATGCGGACGAGCTTGGTCATTGGACAGACAGTAGTCCTGCCTCCGCGCCGTGTCCAGAATAGGATGGTGGCAGGTGGCATAGGTGATCATGCTCCGATCGCTACAGCCGGATTCACGTGGCGCCGCTGAACGTTCTGCTGAGCAACCAGCGGTATCGCGATGGTCTACATGGTGCGGGAGCCAGGATGCGAAGGGCGATCAACAGCGCGCTAGTCGCTCCGATGATTGCCGCTGATTACTTGGCTTGGCTGGCTTGGCCACGCGTCCCTCAAGGGACTGAGGTTGCGCCTGGGCCGGACGGTCGGCGACGAAACCGCCTTCGAGTTGATTCCCGACGATCACCCAACGATCACAATAAGAGGGTCCATTGCTGCCCCGACGGGAAGCCCCGTTCTGACGGCGCTGCTGCGTGATGTGCCGTCGACCGATGAGGCTGCCGACAGGACGACTTATTATTGCCGATCACCGACGAAGAATCCGAGGTGTAAAAGCGAGACTGCCGAGCGGCGACCGTGTCGCCAGCTCACCGGCGTCGTCTTTGCCTGTCATCATCGGGCAAAGGCCCGACTTGTCAGTCGCCGCCAATTCGCCGGAGGCGACATCAGATCTTTACGAGCATAGCCGTCAGGTACATGAACCCTACGCCCACGGCGAGGCTGCCAGCACGGGAAATTCTGGTAGAGGCTGAAGCCGTTCGGTGTAATGGGGGCAGATTCACGATGAAGCGAACAATTCCGAGATTGATGTCTGCCTTGATTACACCGGTCTTTGTCGCGAGCGCTTCTGCAACGACTTCTACCGGCCCAATCGATCACAGCAATCCGGCAGCAGAGTTGGTCGTGGAGCACGCCGAACTGGCATTGGCAGGCTTAGATGGTGGCAAGGTGGAAGGTTTTGTGACCATCGGGGACCATCGTTCAGGCGAGTCTGGCTTCGATTGAGAGTGAAGCGTTCGGCACCATCGTGATCCTTCAAACGGATTTTCGTACAGGCGAAACCAGCGTCGTCCCTGGGATATTGCAGATCCCCGGGCACGCTGAGCTATCGATGCGGCGCGGCGGCATTCGCCTTGCTCTGACCATTAGACAGCTCAGCTGCAGGCTTCGCCAACTCGTAGTCTACCAAGAAAATCCTTGAGCTTCCACTAACTGGAAGGTCTAAGCTTCGATACGTTTTTGGTTGGAGGCTTTCAATGAACATAGGCGACGCAGCAGAAAAATCGGGGCTGCCTGCCGGTCGAGGAATGCAGACAGCTTCTGTCCCTCTACGGCGATAGACACCGGGCAAGCGCTGACGTGAAGGCGATCGCGACCGCCAAGCTCGGTGACATCGAGCGCAAGATCAGGGAATTGACTGGGCTCAAGGAAATGCTCCGCCAACTGGTCGACAGTTGCAACGGCGACCAGAGGCCCGACTGCCCGATCATCGACGGCCTGTCGGGCCGTCACGACCTTTACTGATGAGGCTGCAAGGCATCATGCGCAGTCTCGCGCAGCCAGTCATCGACCACTTCCTGATCGCCGGGGCGCTCTTCGTCGCCTTGGACGAAGCGTCCTCGAGATGAAGAAGTTTATCGCAGGAAGCCGCGGCGGGAACGCTGATCCTAGCTCTCCTGCCGTCGCCTTCATCGCACGGCTGGGTTCGCCCTGAAAGCCGATCAGTTGGCGTTCTTCTCCAGCCAGCCCTTCAGGAAAGCGATCTCATCCTCCTGGGCGGCGATGATCTCGTTCGAGAGCTTCGCAAGCTCCGGATCGTTCTCGCCACTCGCCAAATAGGCCTTCGCCATGTCGATGGCGCTCTGGTGATGGGGGATCATCATCATGGCGAAGTCGACCCCGGGCTTGCCCGACATCTCCATCCCTCCCATCTCCTCGTCCATCTTCTTCATCGCCTCCATGTAGTCCTTGGAGGCGCCGTTCATGCTTTCAGTCGCCGAATGATCCGTCGAGCCATGGGCCTCCTGTCCGGTGGCCGGCATGGCGAAAGCTGCAGCGATCATTGCGGTGCCCGCCGCTGCTGCCAGACGATACCTGTTCATTTCGAGGTCCTTTGTCCTATGTCAATCTTTACGAACGACCGCGTACGGTTTTGGTTCCGTGGACACCCGTGGCTGGATGGCGCGTCAAATGCCATGATAACCCTGCAGGTTTCACCTGCTGGAAGGTCAAACTGGAATATCGATCTTGACCTTCCAGTAGGTGGAAGGCTTACGGGAAGGTTCATCAGGAGAGACATCCATGGAACATGATCACGGGCGCGGCCATTTGGCCGACGAGCAGCGCCACTCGGAATCGGGGGCGGTGGACGGTGTCGTCCGGGATCCGGTCTGCGGCATGACCGTCGATCCGCAGGCGGGCAAGCCTAGGGCGGAGCACGGCGGGCACGTCTATCATTTCTGCAGCCAGTCCTGCCACAACAGGTTCTTGAAGGAGCCGGATGCCTATCTCGAGGCCACCGACCCGGTCTGCGGAATGAAGGTCGACCGCTCGACGGCGAAGCACTTCACGCGGCACGAAGGCAAGGGCTATTACTTCTGTTCGTCAGGCTGCCAGGACAAGTTCGAAGCGAAGCCGGAAACCTATCTCGGCGCGCGCCCCGCTGCCGAGCCGATGGTGGTGGGTACGCAATACACCTGCCCGATGCATCCGGAAATCGTCCGCGACAAGCCCGGATCATGTCCGATCTGCGGCATGGCTCTGGAACCGATGGGCGTGCCGACGGGCGATGAAGGTCCGAACCCCGAACTGATCGATTTCACCCGCCGCTTCTGGGTGAGCGTGGTCCTATCCGTCCCGGTGTTCATCCTGGCGATGGGGCCTATGGTCGGTCTGCCGTTCAGGGAGTGGATCGGAGAACGGCTCGCTGTCTGGATCGAGTTCGCGCTGGCGACGCCCGTAGTGCTTTGGGCGGCGCTCCCGTTCTTCCGTCGCGGCTACGAGTCCTTCGTCAACAAAAGCCCAAACATGTGGACGCTGATCGCGATCGGCGTCGGGGCTGCCTACGCCTACAGCGTCGTGGCGACGCTGTTTCCCGGCATCTTCCCGCATCAGTTTCGTGGCCACGGCGGCACGGTGCCCGTCTATTTCGAGGCGGCCGCCGTCATCGTCACGCTGGTCTTCCTCGGTCAGGTGCTGGAACTGAGGGCGCGCGAGCGTACCGGATCGGCCATCCGCGCGCTGCTCGACCTTGCGCCGAAAACGGCGCGGCGGATCGCCGAGGACGGCTCCGAGGCCGATTTTCCGCTGGAAGACGTCCAGTCGGGCGACCGGCTGCGCGTGCGTCCCGGCGACAGCGTGCCGGTGGATGGCACCGTGCTGGAAGGGCGCTCCTCGGTCGACGAATCTATGATTTCGGGCGAGCCCCTACCGGTCGAGAAGACCGAAGGGGACGCCCTGACTGGCGGCACGCTCAACAAGAACGGGTCGCTGGTCATGCGCGCCGAGAAGGTCGGCAAGGACACGATGCTGTCGCAGATCGTCGAGATGGTGGCCAAGGCGCAGCGCTCGCGAGCGCCGATCCAGGGGCTTGCGGATCGTGTCTCCTACTATTTCGTGCCGACCGTCGTGCTCGTTGCCATCCTTGCCTTCATCGTCTGGGCGATCTTCGGTCCCGAGCCGAGCATGACTTTCGCAATCGTCTCGGCGGTCTCGGTCCTGATCATCGCCTGCCCCTGCGCGCTCGGGCTCGCGACCCCGATGTCGATCATGACCGCGACAGGACGAGGAGCGCAGGCAGGCGTGCTCATCAAGGATGCCGAGGCGCTCGAGCGTTTCGCGAAGGTCGACACGCTGATCGTCGACAAGACCGGGACGCTGACCGAGGGCAGGCCGACACTCACCGACGTCGTGGTGGCTGAAGGCTTTCGCGAAGACGAATTGCTGGGGCTTGCTGCCAGCCTCGAACGTGGCTCCGAACATCCGCTGGCCGAGGCGATTGTCGAAGGCGGCGAGAAGAGAGGAGCCTCCATCGTCGATGCCACGGATTTCGAAGCTGTCACCGGAAAGGGCGTTCAGGGCAAGGTGTCCGGCCGTTCCGTCGCGCTGGGCAACGTTGCGATGATGGGCGACCTCGGGGTCGCCACCGAAGCGATGAAACCGCACGCGGACGAACTGAGGTCCGACGGCAAGACCGCCATGTTCGTCGCCGTGGACGGCAAGCTCGCGGGGATGGTGGCAGTCGCCGATCCCATCAAGGCGACGACCGCCGCAGCGATCCGGGCACTCCACGAGAGCGGGCTGAGGATCATCATGGCGACCGGCGACAACGAGCGCACCGCGATGGCCGTCGCGTCGAGATTGGGCATCGACGAGATGCGGGCCGACATGCTGCCCGAAAGCAAGAAGGCGCTGATCGACGAACTCCACGCGAAGGGCGCCAGCGTCGCCATGGCGGGTGACGGCGTCAACGACGCGCCGGCGCTGGCCGCCGCCGATGTCGGCATCGCCATGGGAACCGGCGCGGATGTGGCGGTGGAAAGCGCGGGCATCACGCTGGTGAAGGGCGACCTCAACGGTATCGTCAGGGCGCGGACGCTCGCCAAGGCGACGATCCGCAACATCAAGCAGAACCTGTTCTTCGCCTTCGTCTACAACGCGCTCGGCGTTCCGGTCGCCGCCGGGGTGCTCTATCCCGTTCTCGGGGTGCTGCTGTCGCCGATGGTCGCCGCGGCGGCGATGAGCCTGTCGTCGGTATCCGTGATCGCCAATTCGCTCAGGCTGCGCGGCCTGCGGCTTGACACCCCTCACCAACCGCGCACCCGGGAGAGGGTGTGAACGCCCTGAGTGCCTCGCCGGTCGCGCGACGCAAGTCGGAGCGCGTCGCAGACATGTCCCTGCCGTTGGACAGATAGTTTCGAGCCTCGAACTGCGCCGAGAGCACCTGAACGGAGGAAGCACGGATGGAAAAAGATCACAGCCATGCCGAAAGGCATTCAGGCGGCGGAATGTACGCACGCTTCGCGGTCGAACTCGCGGTCGACTTCGTCATCATGTACCTCGTCATGTACACGATGATCGCCACGCTCGAGGATTTCTATCCCAACCTGAACAACGTCTACATGACGCTGATGATGGTGGCTCCGATGGCGATCGTCATGCTGGTTTCCATGCGTTCGATGTTCCCGTCCCGCAATGCAAACCTCGCGATCGCGGCTGTGGCGGCCGTGGTGTTCGCGGGCAGCCTCTACGGCATGCGATCGCAGGCAGCGATCGACGACGAGGAGTTCCTCAGGGCCATGATCCCGCACCATTCCGGGGCCGTGCTCATGTGCGAACAGGCCAGTCTAGTGGATCCGGAAATCGTCGAGCTGTGCGGTCAGATCGTCCCCGCCCAGCAGCAAGAGATCGCCGTGATGAAGGCGATCCTCGAACGCCTCTAGCATTCTGGAACGGACCGCCGCCGCTGGGTTTGGCGGAGCGCGCACGGGACGGTGGGCTGTCGATTCACCTGGCTTGCGGCCAGGCGGGGTGTAGATCGTCGATCACGAAAGCGTGGGCATTGATGTCGCGGCCCTTGGCAGGGCCTTCCCGCCAATGCGGTTGGTGAGCCGGCATCCCCTGATGCGCGTGCTCGATCGCTTCGTGCGGTGGGCCAAAGCCACGCTGCTACTGAAGCGCCGTGTCGCTTTGTGTCAGACCGGCGCTGGACTTAACGTAGACGACGGTGTTCACGATCACGAGCGACCGGCCGAAGCGACGGCAAAGTTGATCGCAAGAAGTCCGCGCAGGCGCGGCGTTGCAAGATAGACGCGAATTCCGCGCGTCGTCCTGTCGTAGATGCTACGAGGCTTCGCAGGTTTCGGGCTCGGCAGAACGACTTCCGCCCGCGTGTTTGGAGTTTGCAGGACCATTTTCCTTAAGACTGCATAGTGCCGTTTTCCAATATTCACGCGTGTGGCCGCCCTCGCAAGAATGCGAACGGCTATCGCTATGGTTCGCTCGCAAAAGTCGATTGCGACGGAATTACCTCTAGTCTCCAGGAGCGCTGGGGTTGTCGCGAATATTGGGATACCTGCGATTTTAGCGTCTACACCAACTCCCGCAACGTAACTGGTGTTTTACGATTTCCGCGACGATTCACGCGCCCCAAGGCAGCGATTTGCCCTGCCTCGCAGGATGATTGTTGGTTTCGTGAACGTTACGCATTGCATTTGACGGCCAGTCCCGATGCTTTCCATTCCGGCAGGCCGTCTTCCAGGCGGCGGGCGCTAAAGCCGCGCTTGCGAAGTTCGGCGACGGCTTCGAAGGACATGACGCACCAGGGGCCTCGGCAATAGGCGACGATCTCGCGGCCGGATTCGAAGGAGGGCAAGCGACTCTCCAGCTCCGAGAGCGGAACATTGATCGCGCCGGGCAGATGACCGAGTGCAAACTCATCGGCTGGCCGCACGTCGATGACGGTGACCAGGCCGTCGTTCATGCGTGACGCCAGTTCTTCGCGCGAGACTGGCTCCATGTCATCGCGGCGGTGAAACCAGACCCGCACGACCCGTTCTACCTCGGCCGAATGGCGTTCCGCGACAGTGCGCACGGCAGCGAAGGCGGCAAGCACACTCTCGTCCACGAGACTATAGTTGATAAACTTGCCGTCGCGCTCGGACGTCACGAGCCCGGCCCGGCGCATGGCCTGGAGATGCTGGGAGACATTGGCGATCGGCAGGCCGAGCTTGCCGGCCAGCGCGTCGACGCTGCGCGGTCCCTGCGCCAAATGTTCGATCAACTCCAGCCGCTGCGGGTTGCCCAGCGCCTTCGCCACGGCGGCGAATTGCTCGTAGAGCGCCTGTTTGGGATTGCGGATTGACATGTCGGCCCACGTCGCGATAATTCATTCAATATAATTATTGAATGTCATTTAGCACACCACCGTGGAATAGACAACTTCCGATGACACGTTCCCTCATGCACAGGCAGGTCTTTCTGCTCGCCAGCGCGCAGGCATTGTTCCAGACCGCCTCGGTGATGGTGATGACGGTCGGAGGATTGGCTGGCGGCCAGATCGCCTCGCGCCCGGAACTCGCCACCATGCCCATCGCGGCGATGTTCCTGGGCACGGCCGCCGCCACGTTCCCGGCCTCGATGTGGATGACACGCGTCGGCCGACGGGCCGGCTTCGTGCTGGGGGCATTGCTGGGCGTGGCCGGCGGCACAGCCGGCGCAGCCGGCATCTGGATAGGCTCGCTGCCGCTTCTTTCCCTCGGAACCTTTCTCATCGGCGCCTATCAGGCGTTCGCTCAGTTCTATCGCTTCGCGGCAGGCGAAGTCGCCGACGATGCCTTCCGGCCGCGTGCGATCTCTCTGGTCCTGGCCGGCGGCGTCGTTGCCGCGCTCGCCGGGCCGATGGTCGGCCGCTACGGCGCCAACCTGTTTCCGGCCGAGTATGCGGGCTCGTTCCTGCTCCTGGCGCTGGTTTCGCTCATCGGCGCGGGCGTTCTGCTCGGCCTGCGTGTGCCTGCGCCGAAGGAGGAAGCGGATGGTGCGGCTGCGGGCCGCTCCTGGTCAGCGATCGTCTTGCAGCCCGCCTATCTGGTCGCGCTGTTCGGCGCTGCGACCGGCTATGGCATCATGATTCTCGCCATGACCGCGACGCCGCTCGCCATGGTGCATCACCATCACGACCTTGCGACCGCCGCGACCGTCATCCAGCTTCACGTGCTCGGCATGTTCCTGCCGTCCTTCTTCACCGGGTCGCTGATTGCCCGCTTCGGCGTGCTGAGGATCATGCTGACGGGAGTGCTGGTCCTTGCGGGCCATGTGCTGCTGACGCTCACCGGCACCGGCTTCGGCTCCTTCGCCAGCGCGCTGGTCCTGCTCGGGGTTGGCTGGAACTTCCTTTACATCGGCGGCACGGCGCTGCTAACAACCACATATACGGCGATGGAGCGCGGTCGGGCGCAGGCGACCAACGACATGACCATCTTCGCGGTCGGCCTCGCCTGTTCCTTCGGCGCTGCGGCTCTGCTGCAGACGTTCAGCTGGCAGATGCTCAACGTCATCCTGCTGCCCTGGCTTGGCCTCGCCGCAGCGTCGCTCGTCTGGCTCGGCTACAGGCGCAGACACTCGGAAGCGATTGCGGCCCGATGAGCAGGGAAATCGAGATTTCCGCCATGATCGACATGGAAACGAACCGTGCAACGCTCTTCAGGCGACTTGATGAGCTGGGCATCGCGATCGGGACGGTGCCCTATCCGGCGCATGAGACCGTCGAGGAAAGGCAAGCGCCTGCGCGGGCAAATGGCTGGCACCTTCACCAAGAACCTGCTGCTCAAGGACAAGAAGGGGCGCTTGTTTCTGTTCTCGATCCATGAGGATCGCGCTCTGGACCTCAAGACGCTTCATCAGCGTGTCGGCGCCAGCGGACGCCTCGCTTCGCGTCGGCCGAGCGTATGGTCGAATTGCTCGGCGTGCAGCCGGGCGCACTGTCCCCGCTCGGACTGATAAACGACGAGGAAGGTTTGGTGACGGTTGTGGTTGATGCATTTCTCATGGATACGAGCCAGATCAACTTCCATCCCCTCATGCGCACCGAAAGCATCGGCCTCGCGCCGCATGAACTGCTCGCTTTCATTCGCGCCTGTGATCGCGAGCCCATGGTGGTGAACTTCGCCGGGCCCGGGCAAGGCGAGTGACCATGACGACGACCGGTGGTCTGTTCCCCGCGACATCGATGCCTGACCGGGATTGGTGGTCGGCGCTGTGGCCTGACCCCGAAGGCACTTTGCGCCAGCTTGGGATTGCTCCCGACATGAGCGTTCTCGACTTGTGCTGCGGCGATGGCTACTTCACCGCGGCGCTCGCCAGGCTGGTCGGCGGCCAAGTATATGCCCTCGACCTCGATCCGGTCATGATCGAGCGGGCGAAGGACGAAGTATCGCGGCAGGGCGCATCGGTCAGGAAGTGGATCGTTGCTGATGCGCTCGACGCCGCCCATCACCTCTCAGCGACGCTCGATTGCGTCCTGATGGCCAACACCTTCCATGGCGTGCCCGACCAGACGCGCCTGGCAGCGGTGATTCACAAAGTTCTCCGTCCCAGTGGGCTCCTGGTGATCGTGAACTGGCGTCCCCTGCCGCGCGAGCAGACGACGGTTCTTGGCCAGCCACGCGGCCCGCAGACCAAATTGCGCATGTCACCGCAAGCCGTCAGCACCGTCGTTGAGCCGGCAGGATTTGTTACTGTACAGGTCGTGGACCTTCCACCCTATCATTATGGAAGCGTTCTGATCCGCGCCGGCCAGGCTAGCGGCAATCTGACCTCGACAGGTTAAACGACGATCGGGAAATCGTCCAAGGCTGCTGTGGCATTCCAGTTTGAAAGGGCGATTCTGCGCCAGATTTTTGCACCGGACGAGCGCGCGTTAGACGTTGTGTGATTGGGCAGATGGGGCGACTACTTCCGAAGGTATTTGACGAGGGCAGTGACCGCGAGCACCAGCACAACGAGCACGAGGAGCCAAAGAAAGCTCATGCCCCACATCATCCCGCCGCCCATCATATCGTGCATCATGCTTTGTTCCTTAAGCGCCGGCTGCAGGGTGCCAAAGTAGCCCCGCCCCGATCGGCATCAAGCCGATGAGTCAAATTTGCCGTTCAAGCCTGAATGCTAGGACCAAGCAGGCGTCAAGGCCCGCCCCTAGCTATCAGCCGCGCCAGGCACTTTCGTTCTTCTGCTCGTAGTCGCTGAACGCCTTTTTGAGACCTCCGAGCACTTCGGCGGCGGTTTCAAACATCGCCTTGAGCTGCGGCTCGTCCACCTTGTCGATATCTGCGCGCAGATGGTCGATTGTTTCCTGCAAACGGGTCTGCATTTGCTGGGTATGATGACGCGGATGGCGGTCTGCTTCACTGGTCATGTGAGTCTCCTTTGTTCCGGGCTTTTCAACCCGCCTGCGGTCTGACACGGTCAGACTCCGCTGAAACGGATTGCCGCCCAAACGATTGGCGGTTACGATCGGTTCCCGATATCGGGATTCGATTATGGGGGCCGCTTGCGAGATCCAAGGGGCTTTTCGAGAAACACCAATGGAGCATCAGGAACTTCTCTCCGGATTGATCCGGCTCCATGTTCTGCATCACGCAGCCGAGGGCGATCTGTACGGACACTGGATGATCGCGGAACTGGCGCATCACGGCTACAAGATCAGCGCCGGCACTCTCTATCCGATGCTTCATGCGCTGGAGCGCAAAGGCTATCTCGAATCCCGGACCGAGCGAGCGGGCTGTTCGCATCGCCGCATCTACAGAGCGACGCCTTATGGCGTCGCCGCGCTGAAGATGGCGAAGGAAAAAGTCCGGGAGCTGTTTCGTGAAGTCGAACCCGGCAACGCCGGCGCTTGACGATATAACCGGCAATGCACCCCGGCACGGCTCGGCGGGCGAGGTCTTCGGCGCGTTCCTGAAGCTCGGACTGACTTCGTTCGGCGGCCCGATCGCCCATCTCGGCTATTTCCGCGACGAACTGGTCACGCGCCGCAAATGGATCGATGAGGCCGGTTATGCCGATCTCGTCGCGCTGTGCCAGTTCCTGCCCGGCCCCGCGAGCAGCCAGGTCGGCTTTGCCCTTGGCCTGCTGCGCGGCGGTCCGCTCGGGGCGTTCGCCGCATGGGCGGCATTTACGTTGCCATCCGCTCTGCTTCTCCTGCTGTTCGCATTCGGCGCGGCGTCGTTCGAGGGGCCTGCTGGCACAGGTCTCATCCATGGCCTCAAAGTGGTCGCCGTCGCCGTGGTCGCGCAAGCCGTCTGGGGAATGGCGCGCACGCTCGCGCCTGACCGGGAGCGGGCAAGCATCGCGCTTGTCGCCGTGCTGATCGTCGTCTTTGCCGCCGGTTCGATCGGGCAGATTGCGGCAATCGTCGTCGGCGGCCTTGCCGGTCTGCTTCTGTGCCGGGGCGGTCCGGCTCCTACGGTAGGGCACCTGACCTTTGCCGTTCCAAAGCGCGTGGGGATCATATCGCTCGCCCTATTTTTCCTGCTGCTGTTCTTCTTGCCCGCTATATCGGCGGCGCTCACGTCGCAGGGGTTGGCGCTGTTCGACTCTTTCTACCGCGCAGGCTCGCTTGTGTTTGGCGGCGGCATGTGGTTCTGCCGCTGCTTGAGGCAGAGGTGGTCCGGCCCGGCTGGGTGAGCGGGGACGCCTTCCTTGCCGGTTACGGCGCTGCGCAGGCGGTTCCTGGTCCGCTTTTTACCTTTGCGGCCTATCTCGGCGCGGTCATGGGACCGGAACCGAACGGTATCGCCGGAGCCGCAATCGCATTGATCGCGGTCTTCCTGCCCGGATTCCTGCTGCTGATCGGCGCGCTTCCGTTCTGGGATGCTTTTCGCGCTCGGCCGCTCGCGCAGGCCGCCATGCGCGGCGCGAACGCGGCCGTAGTCGGCATTCTGGGCGCGGCGCTCTACGATCCGGTGTGGACGAGCGCCATTCTCAGCCCCTATGACTTTGCGCTCGCCCTGACCGGCTTCATCCTGCTCACCGTCTGGAAAGCCCCGCCGTGGCTGGTCGTCGTGCTGATGGCATCCGGCGGCATCGCACTGGGGCTGCTCTGATTGACCGGTCATTAAAGGAAACAACTGATTGCCGCTTGCGATCTACATCGAGACATTGCCCGATGAGATCGCGTGGCTCCACTTGCTCGCCGTTATGGCGACATGGTTCGGCACCGGGCTTGTCCAACCGTTCCAAGGTTTTCTCGCCGCCCTGACGATCGTACCGCTGTTGTGGATCACCACGGCGGGCGGACAGTGGACCGTGCCGCTCGCGGCGTTCGCGCCGGTCGCCGTTGCTACGGCGGTCGCCGGCGGCTCCTGGTTCGCGCTGACCGGGGTTGCCGATGACGGCAGGATCGTCATCGACAAAGTGGGGGGCATGTTCGTAGCCGGGCTTGGCGGATGGAAAAGCCGATGCTGGACGCTGGCCATTGCGCCGATTTATGCTTTCGTTGACCGGATTAAACCGTGGCCGCCGGCGCAGGCGGAGTTCTTCCGAAAGACCGATATCGGCGTGCTCCGGATGATTGCGCCGCTGGGCTCGTGGTGGCGATCGCCGCGCTCGCTGTCCGTCATCTTCTCCGGACCGTTCAACCTTAGAAGGCCAGGAACACCGCGCCTGCCGCGATCAGGGCAACACCTGCCCAATTCGGCAGGGAAAGTTGCTCACCCAGGAAGATCACCCCGAATACCGCGACAAGGACGACACTTAGCTTGTCGATCGGCGCGACCCGCGCCGCATCGCCCAGCTTGAGGGCGCGGAAATAGCAGATCCACGAACCGCCTGTCGCCATGCCCGACAACACGAGAAAAATGTAGCTCCGGCTTGAGATCGAGCCGAAGGACTGGAATTGCCCGGTCGCCGTCAGGATCGCGCCGAGGACGATCAGAATGACGATCGTGCGGATGAAGGTGGCGAAATCGGAATTGACGTTCTCAACCCCGACCTTCGCGAAAATAGCTGTGAGGGCGGCGAAGGCGGCCGAGGCCAGCGCCCAGAATTGCCATGACAGGAGCGCGGTTTTCATGTGTGCCTCACGATAGAAAACGGACGATGGACAGTCCGGCAAGCGCCAGTCCGACCGAGGCGGCGACGTAGAAGGCTGCCATCCCTACCTCTCCCCGTTCGTAGAGCAGAGCCGCATCGAGCGAGAAGGTCGAGAAGGTGGTGAAGCCGCCGAGAATGCCTGTGGTCAGGAAGAGCCGCCAGGTCTGGCCGGGATCGCCCTTATGGGCGAACCAGCCTGCCAGCAGACCCATGATGAGCGAACCAGCGATGTTGACGGCCAGTGTGCCATAGGGGAAGCCGAAGCCGAGCAGACGGAGGGCGGCGACATTGACGCCACGGCGCGCCGCCTCGCCGATCCCGGCCCCGAGAAAGACAATCAGATAGGCTTGCATAAGCGCTCCTTTCAGCCATTGCAGTTGAAGGCGCGCAGAGCAGCGACAAGGCAAGAAGCTTCTACCGCGACGTGCGCGCCCGGTAGGAGTCATCAGCCTTCGCGGCGGTTATCGGGGGAACCCCATCCCCATTATTGTCAACGTTAGCACGGCTTTTTTGCGGGAGACACCGCGAGAAAGAGGCGGCGCTCATCTTGGCGCGGGGCGGGATGGGCAACTGCAAAACAATTGCTAAGCCGACCGGGATAGATCACTGGGAGACCAGACCAGTGAGTTTACTGTCGGGCAGCCTTGATTGCCTTTCTGAGGAGTTCTACTCCGACTTCACCCTCGATGATGCTATCTCCCACGATAAAGGATGGCGTGCCGGTGAGTCCGAGACGCTGCGCCAGCGCTAGATTCGTGGCGATGATTGTCTC
Organism: Manganibacter manganicus; assembly: GCF_002075885.1. Taxonomy (GTDB): domain Bacteria; phylum Pseudomonadota; class Alphaproteobacteria; order Rhizobiales; family Rhizobiaceae; genus Mesorhizobium; species Mesorhizobium manganicum. Next base: position 67,225 of record NZ_MDET01000013.1, on the reverse strand, counting down.
GATGTCCTTGCCCGATGCCTCAGTTTCCAGCCGCTGGTGATCGATCCCCAGTTCCTCGGCCAGTTCCATGGCGCGCCGGCCGTCTGCGCGTCCCTGCAGGCCGATAAGCCTCTTATGAAACTCTCCCGCGACGACCGCTCCCATCAGCCGTTTCACCGCAAGTCCCACTTTGGCAGCCTCGACAGATTGCTCGCCCAGGATCGGAAAATCCTTTAGCACGACGCGGAGATTAGGATCGCTCGCGACTAGTGCCTGGACATCCGGCGCCGCGCGTTTGCAGTAGGCGCAATTGAAGTCGAAGAATTCCACCAATGTCACGTCACCGGCGGTGATTTCCCATCGCCAGATCGTCTTCCGACTGAAAAAGAGCATCTTGCTCGGCGACAACGGCTGAGGCTCTGGCTTTGGCTTCAGCCTCCTGCGACCGGGTTTGCAGCACGCCCAAGGCCTCTTCGATGATCTCGGGGTTCTCGATAATATAGTCTCGCACGATCTCTTCGATCTGTGACTTGTCGACAGGGTCGGCGGCTGCCGGCGAGTGTGAGATTATCATCGCTGCGAGCAGGGTGAGCACGAAGCCGGCCAAGCGCGTCAGGCTGCGTAGCGGGTGGGTTGGTGACCCGGCCCTGGAGCGCGGTCCAGCGCGCGAGAAGGCTCCATCCATCAGATGCGTCATTTTCTCTCCCTTCGTTGATTGTGGCAGTCAGCCGCGCGGAACATTGCAGGCATCGCGCTTCACATGTCCTTGAAGAATGAGACTCTGCCACCAGCAATAGCGCTACGCCGCAAACGATGCCGACATCGGCCATGTTGAAAGCGGGCCAATGCCATTGGCCGACATAGAAATCCAGAAAATCAGTCACGCCTCCATGGCGCAGCCGATCCACAACGTTGCCGACAGCCCCTCCAGAAACGAGGCCGAACGCGATCGCAGCCATGCGCGTTTCCGCGCGCCACATCCAGGTCATCAGCGTCGCAACTATGGCTGCCGCAACGACGACGAGCAGCCACGGCGACACATCACCAAACAGCCCGAAGCTGACGCCCGTGTTCCGACCAAGGACGATGTTGAAGAAGCGGGTGATCGGGATCACCCGCGGCGGATCCATCACATAGGTTACAATCCACCATTTCGTTGCCTGGTCGACGATGAACCACATAAAGCTGATCGACAGGCCCAGACGCATCATAGAGCTGGCCCTAACCTGCGAGATCTCGTAGCGCCTGCATCCGCTGTTCTCGCGGCTCATCCATGCGCATCAGTCCAGCATACTCGCCATTCTCGTCCATCAGATAAACGCCCGCGGTGTGCTCCATGGTATAGTTGCCGCCGTCCAGAGGCACCTTGATCGCCGCCGCCGCGAAGGATTTGACGACCGCGTCGGTCTCCTTACGGGTCCCTCTGAGGGCCAGGATCCGCGGATCGAATGCGGTCATGTACGTCGCGAGCAACTCCTGAGAATCGCGCTCAGGATCGACGCTGATCAACAGGACGTTGAACTCGTCAAAATCGGCTCCGAGTTCATCGATCATGTCTGAAAGCTCGAAAAGCGTCGTAGGACAGATATGGGGACAGTTGGTGAAGCCAGAAAAGGCCAGATAGGGCTTCCCTCGCAGTGTTTCGTTGGAAACGCGTTCTCCCTTATGCGACACGAGCGAGAAGGGCCCGCCGATAGCCGCCTTACCCGAAATTGAGGTTGCCAAGCCCCCGTTTCCCGGCCCCAAGAAATAGATGGCTGCTGTGCCCGCGGCGATCGCAGCGATTGCCGTCCACGTGACAACCCTGATGACCCGCAACAGGTTCATTGTCCTGCCGCGTGACCAGCGCCGTGCTCCGAGCCTTCCTCGGGCGCGCGGCTGCCCATCCCCTAAACGACGAACACGACCTCGATCGGCCCCGCTTTTTCGAAGACAAGCGTCGCCTTGAATTCCTCGCCTGTCTTCAGGGTTCTGACCGGCTTCAAGAACATGATGTGATTGCCGGCGCCAACCTCAACCGTCTGCCCTGCCGGCACTTCCAGTGGACCCTCCGCAGGGCGCATGCTTGCGACGCCATCTTTCACCACGGATTCATGCAGCTCCGTGCTTGCCGCAATTTCGGACGTTACCGAAACAAGCCGATCGGGCTCGGCGCCGGCATTTTCAATCTTGAGATATCCGCCGGCGACCGGAGCGCCAGGTGGGGTTGCTCGTGACCAGGGGTGAATGATCCCGATCGAACCACCTTGGAAGTCATGGGACAGAGCTGAGGTGGCAACGACCGATGCCACGACGGTCACAAATGCGATTGATCGGGTCTTCATGGAAGCACTCGTCTCTGAATTTTTGTCACCTGATAGACCCTGTAGCGGCTTCAGGGTCAATTGCCGGCTTCGGACAAAAGGTCGCTTGGGCTTGTGCGGTGAAGGTAAGAAGCTTTGCAATGCACGATACAGCTAGGCATACGAACAGGGTGCCGCATTGCTCACCAACATGTTGACCCTATAGTCGCTAGGGGGTCTAGAAGTTGTAGGCAGCGCCCGATTCAAGTTCGGAAGCGTCGCAATGAACAGGACATGATGACAACGCGTACGTCAATTCTGCTTGCACTTCTGATCGCATCGCTTGCGTTCGCTGGTTTTGCATACGTCGTGGGCGTATTGCCGGTGGCCAAAGAATCAATCCACACTGGCGGTTCTTCATCCAGGACAAGCAGAGCTTTCCAGCTGATTTCCCACCCGGGTCAGATCGTTTCGAACGAGACGCTGCGTGGTAAGCCTTATCTGGCCTTTTTCGGCTTCACCAACTGTCCGGACATCTGTCCGACCACACTTTTCGAACTCACCGAGTTGATGGTGGAGCTCGGACCCGTCGCGGACGCATTTAATATACTGCTCATCAGCGTCGATCCGGACCGAGATACACAGGAAATGCTTTCGACTTACATGACGGCGTTTGACAGTCGTATCCTTGCCTTGAGGGGTACGCGAGAGCAAACAGAAGCCGTCCTGCAAGCGTTTGGCGCGAGAGCGCAAAAAGTGCCGACAGGAGGGGACAACTACACTATGGAGCATACGGCCGGCGTCTTTCTTGTGGATGCCGAAGGCGGACGCGCGGGGGTGCTCGACATGCACGAGCTGCGGGACACCCGCCTGCAAAAGATCAGGAATCTCGTGTTGAAGTCCGGCAAGTGACACATCGTTGACGCTTCCGAATGAAGTCTCCCGTGTCTACCCGTCGTTTCGTTTTGAGCACAATGTCGGAACCGGCGTGACAGCGGTTGCAGCACGCCAGTCCACTGACGCTATCGTTGTCGGATCAGGCGAGACGAATTCGCCAGTATTCCGATGTCGGGAATGGCCTGCAGGGAAGCCGCGAGGATCGGCGGAATGATGCCGAACGCCGCAAGGGAAAGCCCCGCAAGATTATAGAGCGCGGTGAACGCGATGTTCATCTTCACGACACCCATGGTCCTGCGCGCTATACGGAAGCAGTCAGCTACGAGCGACCAATCCTCGCGCATGAGCACGATATGCGCTGCTTCCATCGCGACATCCGTGCCGCCGCCCATGGCGATGCCGACGTCAGCCTGTGCGAGCGCTGGCGCGTCGTTGACTCCGTCGCCGACCATGACGACTCGGTGCCCCTTCGCCTGCAGTTCGCGAACAACACGGATCTTGTCTTCCGGCAGGAGATTGGCCTGGAAGCCGATGCCGAGAGGTCCGGCGATGGCTGCGGCGGTGCGCTCATTGTCGCCGGTGAGGAGCTCTATCCGCTTGATGCCAAGTTTGCGGATCTCCTCAATTGCTGTGCCTACCTCCGGCCGCACCGTATCCATTGCGGCGAGGATGCCGGACAGGCGTCCATCGATCGCCATGATCAAAAGCGTCTTGCCTTCCCCTTCGAGACGAGCGATCTCGGGATGATCTTCGCCAATCGAAACCAGCCTTCGATTGCCGATCTCCACTGTCTTTCCGTCAACGACGGCCCGGATCCCCTTGCCTGGAAGCGTCTCAAAACGCTCCGGTTCTCTCGCCCGCACACTCCTGTCACGTGCATGCAAGCGAACAGCTTCCGCCAGCGGATGCTCCGAGTGACGCTCGGCCGTCGCCGCGATCTGCAGCAGCGTCTCTTCCGAGGTACCGTCGAGCGAGACAATATCGGTGACGTTGGGTTTGCCCGTGGTCAGCGTGCCAGTCTTGTCGACCAGAACGACGTCGGCCGACTTGATCGCCTCGACATACTTTCCCCCCTTGATCAGGAGGCCACGCTTTGCCGCAGCCCCGATAGACGCCATCATGGCGATCGGCGTGGCCAAAGCGAACGAGCACGAACAGGCGACCACCAGGACGGCGACGACTGCCATCACATTGCCACTCAGCACATAGGTGAGGATCGCGATGCCCGCGACGATCGGTAGATAGTAACCGCTGAACTTGTCGGCGAGGCGCTGCACGTCGCCACGATTGGCCTCGGCTTCCTCGACCAACTTGACGGTACGACCGAATGTGGTGTCGCGCCCGACCTTTTCGGCGCGCAATTTGAGATGGCCGAGCTTCGCCAATGTCGCGGCAAAGACCTTGCTGCCGACCTCGGCTTCGACCGGCATGCTCTCACCCGTGATGGCGGCCTGGTCGAGGGTGGCTTGGCCCTCAACAACCACGCCGTCCACCGGAACGCGCTCGCCCGGCCGGACCAGCACGATGTCGCCGATGCCGACCTGCGCGATATCCACTTCGATCTCTTCGCCATCCCGCACAACCCGGGCACGAACCGGCGCAAGCGCTGTCAGCTCCTTGAGGAGCTGACGCGCCTTCTCGCTTGTGAAGCGTTCCGCGAAGACACCGACTCGCATGAAAAAGATCACGATTGCAGCCGTAGCCCACTGGCCGGTGACAAGCGCCGCAACGGCGCCGACCGACATCAGCGTATGACTGGTGACCTCCATTCGCAGCGCGGATTTGATGACATCGATGAAGATGGTGGCGCCGAAGGCGACGACGACAAGCGTTCCCAGCCACAACGGGACCCGATCGGTGATCGCATCGAAAAGACCAAGCCCTTCGCCGATCACGACCAGCAACAAAATGACGCCGAAGAGGATGCCGAGAAGGGTGAACAGCTTCTTCTGCAGATCGCTGCCATGCTTGACGTAGTCAGGCGTCTGGGGCTGAGGAACGGTAAAGCCAACCTTCTCGACAGTCGCTCGCAGCGTATCGCGCGTCACGAGCTTTGGATCGAGGTCGATTACGGCTTTTTCGGCGCTGAGAAGCACTTCGACATTCTCGACGCCTGGGAGCTTCTTCAAGGCTCGCTGGACTTTCTTTGCGCAGGCGGCGCAGTCCATGCCGCCGATCGGAAGCTCAAGGGTGCTCATCGCGGAACGTCGTATCCTGCATCCTCGACGGCTTCGAAGACGGCGTCCTGCGATATCTGGCTTGGGTCCAGCCTGACGATGGCGCTGTTGTCTGTGAGCGAAACCTTGACAGCTTCCACCCCCGATAATGCGCCTACCGCCTTCTCGATGGTGCTGACGCAGTGTGCGCAGTCCATCCCCTCGATCTTGAATTCGATGGTCTCTCGTGCCGAAGTAGTCATCGGTGAACTCCTGTTTCTGAACGATGACGTGCAATGTGGTGCCTGTAGCCGCTACAGGGTCAATAGGCTTTTTGACGATCTGGAAACGTTGCATTCACGCCTAGCAAGACGGCGCAGTTTCAACTATCTAACCCTGTAGTCACTATAGGGACCTTCGGATGACGAACAAACACCTGACCATCGGCACGCTGTCGCGAATGACCGCCACCAAGGTTGAGACCATCCGCTTTTACGAAAAAAGCGGATTGCTCGCAAAACCCGCACGAACCGAAGGCAACTACCGCTCATACGCGCCGGCGGATCTCAATCGCCTCAGCTTCATCCGCCGTGCCCGCGACCTCGGATTTTCGCTTGACCAGATCCGTGTGCTTCTCGACCTCGCCGACGACCGGTCGAGATCGTGCGAAGCAGTTGATGAGATCGCCAAGGAGCACCTGGCGGAGGTCGAACGAAAGATCGCCGATCTCAAAGCGCTGCAGAGGGAGCTGGATCGGTTGCTCTCTCAATGTCGATGCGGGACAGTTGCCGAATGCCGGATCATCGAAACCCTGTCGCCCTTGCCGCTGGAGGTGAACTGACCGCGCAGAGGCTCAATAGCGAGTCATCGCGGCCTATGTCGCACAAAGCGTTCGGTCGTCACGCTACCTCACATCGGATCGTGAAGCCGTCGATGGCTCCGGAGCGTCTCGCAAGACGATCCGGCCCGACCAGAGACCCGCAACAATGATCGCCAGAATGGCGAGCCGAAGTCCCACGCTGATCCAGGCGCGCCTCGTCACGCGTGCGCTCGTCGGTGGTGATCGCGCTTTGACAGGTCTGCCGGTCGCATGGGCTTGGTCCGCCGACGTGACGACAATCAGGCCTCATCATTATTGGTCCCTTGCGCGCAGGTCATTGTGAAGCGTGGTCGCGGCGATTGCCGCATGGCCCATCGCGACGCTGATCTGGTCAAGCGCGTGGACGATGTCGCCAGCGGCATAGACGCCTTTGCGGCTTGTGCGCTGCTTCTTGTCCACGGCGATGCAACAGCCGTCGCCCATCTCCAGGGTTAGCGCATTTGCCAGCACGTCGTTCGTATCGGAACCGAGCGCTGGATAGACTGTGTCGAAAAGGAGTTCGCCACCGCCGCGCAAACGCACGGCTACCTTGCTTTCCCTGAAGTCCAGGCGATCGAGGAAACGGGGTTCGAGCCTGATGCCGGCATGGTCGAGCCTGAGGCGATCGTCCGCGCCGATCTCGGCTTCGTCCATGGCGATGAGCGTGATGTCTTTCGAATAACCGCGGAGAAACAGCGCCTCGGCCACTCCGCGCTGGTCAGCGCCCAGCACCGCTATGGCCTGATCCGTCGCTTCGAAGCCATCGCAAATCGGACAATAGCGCAGTTGCCCTCGCTCGAGCGCAGAACGATGCGTGTCCGGATCGATATTCGGCCGCCGGTTTACGGTACCTGTCGCAAGGATCACCGCGCGACACTCCAATGTCAGGCCTGCACCACGCGCAACGAAAGAGCCGCCGTCGCCATCGAGCTGCTCGATACGCCCGTCGATCAACATGGCGCCGAAGCAGCCGGCCTGTTCTCTCATGCGGGACAAGAGCTCGCTGCCGCCGATTCCTTCGGGAAAACCAGCGCAATTGTGGGAACGGGGTATCCAAAGGGCGCGGCTGTTGCCGTCATCGATCACGGCGACTTTGCGGTGAAAGCGCGCGAGATAGATCGCCGCCGTCATACCTGCGGGCCCGCCACCAACGATCACGCAGTCTAGCAAACCATCGAAAGATGCCTCGGCATCGATACTATTCTTGGCGATGATCTTCATGCCGTCTTGGCGCTCCCCTTCGGGGTTGGGTCGCGGTAGGCCAGGAGCCGCAACGCATTGAAGACGACGAGGAGTGTCGAGCCTTCGTGAATGGCCACCGCCGGGCCTATGCCAAGTCCGAAAATTGTCGACGGGATCAGTATGGCGACGATCCCAAGACTGACGAACACGTTCTGGCGGATGATCGACCGGGTCTGTCGACTCAGGCCGACGGCGAAGGGCAGGTGGGCGAGATCGTCGGCCATCAGGGCGACGTCGGCGGTTTCCAGCGCAACGTCGGAACCGGCCGCGCCCATGGCGATGCCAACCGTTGCACTCGCCATGGCGGGCGCGTCGTTGACGCCGTCGCCGACCATCGCGACCTTGCCCTCGGACCGCAGCTTCTTGACAGCCTCCACCTTGTCCTCGGGCATGAGGTCGCCCCAGGCCTCGTCCAGTCCGACATCCTTCGCGATCGCGTCGGCGACCTTCTGGTTGTCGCCGGACAACATGATCATGCGCGTGATGCCGATGTCGTGCAGCACCTTTAACGAGGCGCGTGCGGCAGCACGCGGCGTATCCATCAGACCGATCACGCCGAGATCGCGATCAGTCCGCCGCACGACCATGGTCGTGCGGCCACCGTCCCGCAGCCGCGCCACGGCGTCGGTCATCTCCTTGCCGAGCGACGGAATGCCCTCCGCTCCGAACATCTCGGCCTTGCCGATCCACACCGTCTGCCCGTCAAGCGTTGCGGTGACACCTTTGCCGGTCAAGCTCTTGAGATCGGACGCTGCGGCGCCGGCCTTGCTCTTGAGCTTGTCCTTGCCGTCGCGCACAATCGCTTCTGCGAGTGGATGATCGCTCAGGCTCTCCACGGCAATCGCCACCGCAAGCAGGTCCTGTTCGGCAACACCATTGGCTGTGACCAGATCGGTGATGCGCGGCTTGCCTTCGGTCAGCGTTCCGGTCTTGTCGAAGGCGATAGCCGTCAACGAACCGAGGTTCTCAAGCGGGCCGCCGCCCTTGACGAGCACGCCGCCGCGCGCGGCCCGGGCAACGCCCGATAGCACGGCACTCGGCGTCGCGATCGCCAGCGCACAGGGGCTCGCGGCCACCAGAACTGCCATGGCCCGGTAGAAGCTGTCGCGGAAGGGTTCGTCGATGACCACCCAGGCGAACAGAAGGATGACAGCGAGCGCCAGCACCGCCGGCACGAAAATCTTCTCGAAACGCTCGGTAAAGCGCTGCGTCGGCGACTTCTGCGCTTCCGCCTCGCTGACCATCTTGACCACCTTGGCAAGCGCGGTCTCGGTTGAGCGGCGTGTCACCTCGATCTCGATCGCGCCAGAGCCGTTGATCGTTCCCGCGAACGCACGCGACGCGCCGTCCACGGAATCCGGCCGTGCCCTCGCGGCCGCTGCATCGTCGACAGGACGCTTGTCGACCGGGATACTCTCTCCGGTGACAGGCGCCTGGTTTATGCTGGAGTTGCCTTTGATCAGGAACCCGTCAGCCGGCAGCCGTTCGTTGGGACGCACAATGACGATGTCGCCGACTGCAAGCTCCTCGACCGGGATCTCTTTCGTTTCGCCGTCCCGCCTGACGGTCGCAACCGATGGCGCGAGCTCGGCCAGAGCCTCGATCGCGCGCTTGGCGCGCCCCATGGCGTAGTGTTCGAGCGCGTGGCCAAGGCTGAACAGGAAGAGCAGCAGCGCGCCTTCCGCAAAGGCACCAAGGGCCGCCGCGCCGGCCGCCGCGACCAGCATCAGCGTATCGATCTCGAACCGCTTGAGCCGAAGATTGTCGATCGCTTCGCGCAAGGTGAAGAAGCCGCCGAAGAAGTAGGCTGCGATATAGGAGGCGGTCGGCAGCCATTCCGGCGCGCCGGGCACAAGCTTCTCGACAGCGTAGCCGATGCCGAGCAATGCGCCGCTTGCGAGCGCAAAGATCAGTTCCGTGTTTGGCCCGAGGAATTGGCCATGCGAATGGTCATGGCCGTCATCTTTCGAATGCTGTTCGCCTGCGGCATGATTGTGTCCGGCATGCTCGTCGTGGGTCTTCTTTGCTTCATGCGACGCCCCGGTTTTCCGGGTCACGCCAAGTTCGCGCAATGAGGCGGCAATCGCCTCTTCCGACACGGCCTGGCGGTCGAACTCGATATGGACGGCGCCGGCGGCACTCGCCTCGGCTTCGATGATCCCGGCCAACGCCCTCAGTTGTCCTTCGACCGTCCTGGCCCGCCGTTCGTGGCCTATGCCGGAGACGTTCCACGTCAGATGCCCGAAGCGGGCGGTGATCTGCGCGCCGGCGGCCTGCGCGATCTCGCGAATCCTGGTTAGCGGCAGGACATCCGGGTCGAAATGAACGCACAGCTTGGCAGGTTTCTCGCCTTCGGTAGCCACGATGTGGACAGTCTCAACGCCTTGGCGCGCCTCGAGGTCGGAGGTCAACCGCGCGACGCAAGCGTCCGCGATGTCGTCGACCTCTGGCAACAGGACCGGAATGTCCAAGCGTAGCGTGCTTTTCATCTCGAAACGCTCCCGAGTAATGCGGTTCCTATCTCGCCGCTTCCACTTCGCTCTTGACCAGATCCTTCAACTGCTGGCGTCCGAACGACTGAAGCTGCTTTCCGTTAACGAAAAAGGTTGGCGTGCCCGTAATGCCAACGGCCTGAACGTCCTCTACATCCTGCGCGATGATTGCATCCACCTCCTCGGTGACCGCGTCCTGCCTGGCTCTGTCGAGGTCGAGACCGACTTCCGCCGCAAGTTCCCATGCGCGGGCCGCCTGCGGATTGCCGTCCGCGCCCCACTGCTCCTGATTCTGCAAAAGCCATTCCTTGACGCGCTGGAACTTGTCCTGCTTCCGCGCCGCCTCCAGGATTCGTATCGCTTCTTCCGACGTCGGGTGAAACGGCGTGTAACGGATGACAACGCGCACGTCCTCCGGGTAGGTGGCCATGATCTGTTTCACCGTTGGGTAGAAGGCGCGGCACGCCTCGCAGGACGGGTCGAAAAATTCCACGATCGTCACCGGCGCCGTTGCTGGCCCCATGATTGGCGAATGCGGGCGAATGAACTGACTGCTTTCAGCCGCTACCGGGGCGGCGGCGGTTTCCGTTGATGACTGCGAGTAAAGATACGCCCCGCCGGCGAAGATGGCGGCGGCGCCGACTCCAGTGGCGATGATGATGGCTCGTTTGTTCATGGCTTTGTGATCCGTGTCGTTAGAAACAGGAGGAGGGTGATGGCCGCAAAGGCTGCGAATGATAGAAAAGGCAGGGGCAGACTGCCAAAGATAGTCATCGCCGCATCGGTACAGGACGGCCCCTGGCTACAGGGCTCCAGCGCTTCGGCGACCACGCCGGCATAGAGGAGCGAATGATAGAGAGCGATTCCGCCGCCGATGACGGCGAGCGGTAGCCCATAGCGCCATGTGCCGCTATCGGAGCGGAAGGCACCCACAGCGAGCACAATCGCGAGGGGGAACATGAAGGCGCGCTGATACCAGCACAGCACGCAGGGCGACTGCCCCATAACTTCCCCGATGAAAAGGGCACCGAGCGAGGCGGCGAGCGCCACGAGCCAAGCCAGGAACAGCTTTGACCACAAAAAATCTGCTTCGCTCGCGGGCTTGGCAACGTCAGAAGCCTTCTCCGCGCGGGCATGATCGGTCACGTTCATCCAATTCTCCCAAACACAGGAAACTTCTCCAGAAGCCAGAATGCGAAAACCGACATCTGGCCCGTGATCATTGCGATACCCATCACAATCATGATGACGCCGGCCCCAATGTGCAGCAGCTTGCCGAGCCTGCGAACGCTTCTGAGCCTTGAGGTCAGCGCATCGGCAAACAGCGCCGTGAGCAGAAAGGGCACACCGAGCCCTAGCGAATAGATGGAAAGCAGCGCAACCCCGCTCAGCGCACCATCGACGGTGGCGCTGACCGTCAGGATAGCCCCGAGAATGGGTCCTATGCATGGCGTCCAGCCAAAGCCGAAGGCGAGGCCAAGGACGTAGGCGCCGAGCGGCTGGCCGCCTTCGATGGCGCCGTGATAGCGCAGATCTCGCTCGAGCCAAGGCATCTTGATGATGCCGGTCGTGAATATGCCGAACAGGATGATGGCCAGCCCGCCAATGATGTTGGCTTCATAGCGGTAGGACAGGAGTAGGCCGCTGATCGCTGTTGCGCTCGCGCCAAGCAGGATGAAGACCGTCGAGAAGCCGAGAACGAAGCATCCGCTCAGGAATACCGTGTCGATCCTTTTGCGCACCACGCCCTGATCGGTACTTCCCGCAATATACGACATATAGCCTGGGACGAGCGGCAATACGCAAGGCGACAGGAACGAGATCATCCCAGCCAGCAGTGCAGCCATTATTCCAATATCGGCGATTTCGAATGCCATGTTGGTACTTCAATCCCCCTCGGAGCGGGCAAGCAGTGCTTCGATCTCCTTGACCGTTTCGGGGTCATCCCACTCCTTGGGACCTACCCAGCGCGCAAGTTCACGTCCGTCTTTACCCACCAGGAGCGTTGTCGGAAGTCCAACAATCTTCAAGGCCTGCATGGAGACACCTGGCTGGTCCAAATACATCTCCAGGCGTTTGATACCGATCTCCTCGAAGAACGGCTGGACCTGTTCCGTGCCGCCCTTGTCGATGGACAGGGCCACGACCTCGAAATCAGTGCCTCCCTTGAGAGATTGAAGCCGATCAAGTGACGGCATTTCCTTCCGACACGGTGGGCACCAGGTTGCCCAAAGGTTCAGCAGGACAGCCTTGTCGGAGAAGGCTTTCAGAGTGAGCTTGCGCCCGTCCGCTGTCTCAAAGGGGAATACGGCCAGTTCGGAGGACGCCGGTGCCGATTCGTTTGAAGTTCCCTGCCATTGAGCGAGCGGGCTTGCCAGGAGCAGTCCGCCGACAATAGCACCGGCTATCGCGGCAAATACGACGGCGACAGTTGGGCGGCTGACTTGGGCAAAACGCATTCCGGCTCCTTTGGACAGGTCGGCAATACCGATGGTGTGATGCTGACGGCCATCTTCTTCCCTAAAGGCTGGAGTGGCTAGAGGGTCAAGCGACTATGCTTGAAGATGCGAATTGTCGCGCAAGGGAAAAAGCGGGAGAATGGAGAGCGCTTACTTCGCAGACTGACGACGATGTCGAGCTGCCGAAATCTTGCTCCTACGACGCTTCGCAGGCCGCACGTAGATTTCGAGCTTGTGGCTGACAATCTCGTATCCGTGCTGTCGAGCGATTTCCTCTTGTAGCCGCTCGATTTCGCCTGAACGAAACTCTATGACATTGCCGGACACGACATCGATGAGATGGTCATGGTGCTCGCGATCGACCGTTTCGAAGCGAGCAGGGCCGTTGCCGAAGTTGTGCTTCTCCAGAACTCCTTTTTCGCTCAGCGCCACCAAGGTCCTGTAGACCGTCGAGAGCGCAATGCGGGGAGAGATAGTCGTCACACGTCGATGCAATTCCACGGCGTCAGGATGATCCGTTGCTTCCAAGAGAGTTTCGACAATAATCTTGCGGGGGGCGGTGAGGCGGAGACCATTGTCCCTACAAATCCGTTTGATGTCGCTTGGATCGATAGTCATTGTCGCTCACATCGCTAGCTCCCAATGTTGCAAATCTAGGCCAGTTGCATCGCAATTGCAAAACGATCGCTAAAGCATAGGGTTAGTTGAACCATTCAACCATTCGGACAAGGCTCCAGTTGGAGTCGGCTATTTCCGACGCTCATCGAGTTCCGTTGATTTTTCGAGACACCAAGGGCAACGAACAGCCGCCCGAGGGAGTTCTCTTTGGCATGAGGCGCAAACATGCGGAGCTGCGCGTGGCTTCATAGGATGACTCTCCAGCCTTGGTAATAATGAGCCTTTCAACTGGGACACAAATTTCTCGATAGTGTGGCAGGCAGCAACCACATAGTGTCGCAGCCAAATCGGTGAAAGCTCTGATCTCCATCGCTCTACCTCTACCGACCGAGAAGTTAGGCCGGGCTGGAGAACCGCGCTATGCCGTGTATCTCGGTTCCGGGGCGATCCTGAACTCCCTCCTGCGGGAAGAGCACGAAATCGGCCATCAATCCGTTCCAGCCCCGTCCCTTGCTGGACAGCAGGATTTCGGGTTCGGGAGATCGTGCTGGTAGCTGCGTCATTCCCCTGTCCCGGCTTTCTCATCGATGCGCCGTGCCGTCGCCTTCCATGCCCGCTCCGAAACCTAACGGGCCGCCAGGCTCAGCGATATCAACCTGCATTATGGCAGCGAGCCGGGATCGAAATTCTACAGCGGTCTTTCCGACCAATACGGCTATTACAGCATCCTGCCGATCAGCCCGACCGAGAGCGAGGTCGTCTATGTGCTCGACAGCCTGTTCGACCACGACACGATTTTGGAGATAGAGGAGCTATTTACTGATACCGGCGGCGCGAGCGGTCGTGCCGGCCAAGTGGTGGCCGGACAGCCCTATCGGGTCGGGTCGCAGGACTGCCGACAATGCACTACATGATATTCCAGAGTGGTCAATCGCGTAGCGCAAGAGGCACGGCTTGCCGCAATGCGGATGGAAGCTGGACGCCTCTTACCTGAGACTGCCCCGTCAATCAGCCGCAGGCCCCTGATGTTGGCATGTAGCTTTCCCGGGTCTATTTAGACAGGCATGGTTTTCTGGTTCTTTGCCGCTCTGCTTACACTCGGTGCCAGCTTGGCGGTGTTGTTGCCGTTGGCCAACCGGCCAAAGAGTCTGGCCGCCGGCAGCTCGCATGACATAGAGGTCTATCGCGACCAATTGGCTGAACTTGATCGCGATGCGTTACGCGGTCTGATCCGGCCGGAGGATGCCGAACAGGCGAAGACGGAGATTGCGCGGCGCATTATCAGGGCGGGCGGAGAAGAGCCTTTGGCGAGCACCCAAAGCTGGGCGCTCGCCGGACGAGGTCTTGGCGCCGTCGCGGTCTTAGCCGTTCCGCTGATCAGCTGGGGCCTTTATGCGGTAATTGGTTCGCCGGACTTGCCATCCCAGTCTTTGCAGGAGCGGCTTGCTCAAAATCCGAGCGACAGCTCGGTCGATGATCTGATTGCGCGGGCTGAAGGTCATCTCGCCGAAAACCCGGAGGATGGCCGGGGCTGGGATGTTCTGGCACCGATCTATTTAAGGCTGGGCCGATTTGATGAGGCGGCCACGGCGTACCGCAATGCGACAAGGCTGCAAGGCTCAACCGCCATCCGCGCGGCGGGGCTTGGCGAAGCGCTGACCAATGCCGGGAGCGGTGTTGTTTCCGCCGACGCCCAACTCGCCTTCGAGCAAGCGCTGGTTCTGGACAAGGATCAGCCCAAGGCAAAATTCTACCTGGCGACGGCTCTTGTCCAGGATGGCAAATCGGCTGAAGCGATCAAGGCGTGGGAGGCCATGCTAACGGATTTGCCCGACAATTCACCATGGCGAGAACCAGTTTCCCAAGCATTGGCTGAGAATACGAGCCGCGTGACTGCGTCAAGCACCGATACAGGCACACCCAGCCCGACGACGGATAATATTGATGCCGCAGCCGCGATGGCGCCAGCGGACAGAAACTCAATGATCGAGACGATGGTGGCCGGGCTCGATGAAAAACTGCGCCAAAATCCGAGCGACCCAGAGGGCTGGATGCGTCTCATGCGTTCTTATGTGGTGCTTGGCCGGGCTGGCGAAGCGCGTGCCGCACTCGACCGGGGTCTTGCAGCATTGGGCGCGACGAGTGATGACGGCCGGAAATTTGCTGAATTCGCGGCGACCCTTGGTCTTTCGGCGACGGAGTGAACTGCATGACCCGCAAGCCGAAGAGATTGTCGATCATCGCAGCCGGTGCAGGGTTCCTTGTCGTGGCGACAGCGTTGACATTCTACGCGCTCGGCCAGAAGGATCAGGGCGGGATCACGGAAAGCAGTTTCGATCCGAGCGGCGAGTTCGTTGCTGACAGCGTGCTGGCCAAGTATGACAAAACTTATATGCCCAAGGAGGTCGCCGACGGTCTGAAGGCAAAAGGTGTCTGGTAGGAAAACTGAATTGGGCAGATTGTATCGCCATGGTTGAAATAGGTCACTTCGCGCTGGTTCTTGCTTTCGCCTTGGCGCTGGTTCAGTCGATCGTGCCCCTAGCTGGCGCCCGGACGGGCAATGAACTCCTGATGGCCGTGGGCGGACCAGTAGCGATAGCCGGTTTTGCTTTGACCGCGCTTTCGTTTCTCGTGCTGACGCTGGCTTATGTGCAGTCGGATTTCTCCGTCGCCAATGTGTGGGAAAATTCGCATTCGCTGAAGCCCATGCTTTTCAAGATCACCGGAACATGGGGCAATCATGAAGGCTCGATGCTTTTATGGATCCTGATCCTGACATTTTTCGGATGTCTCGTGGCAATGTTCGGCGGCAATCTTCCGGCCACGCTGCGGGCCAACGTGCTTGCGGTGCAGGGCTGGATTGGCGCCGCGTTTTTCCTGTTCGTGCTCGCGACGTCGAATCCGTTCGCGCGGCTCGTTCCAGCGCCCATCGAAGGGCGGGACCTGAACCCGATCCTCCAGGATGTCGGGCTCGCCATTCATCCACCGCTTCTCTATCTTGGCTATGTGGGCTTTTCCGTATGCTTTTCGTTTGCGGTGGCGGCGCTCATTGAAGGCAAGATCGACGCGGCCTGGGCCCGCTGGGTGCGACCGTGGACGCTGGCGGCCTGGGTCTTTCTGACTGGCGGCATAGCCATGGGTTCCTACTGGGCTTATTACGAGCTCGGCTGGGGCGGGTTCTGGTTCTGGGATCCGGTTGAGAATGCCTCCTTCATGCCGTGGCTGGCCGGCACAGCTTTGCTTCACTCGGCCATTGTCATGGAAAAGCGGTCCGCGCTGAAAATCTGGACGCTGCTTCTGGCGATCCTGACATTTTCGCTTTCGCTGCTGGGCACATTTCTCGTTCGTTCCGGAGTGCTGACATCGGTACATGCTTTTGCAACCGATCCCAGCCGGGGCATTTTCATATTATGCATCCTGATCCTGTTCATCGGTGGTTCTCTGGCGCTGTTTGCATTGCGTGCGGGAAGCCTGGCCAGCGGCGGCATGTTCCAGCCGATTTCGCGCGAAGGCGCACTGGTCTTGAACAATCTCTTCCTGACAACCGCCACCGCCACCGTGTTGATCGGGACCCTCTATCCGTTGGTTCTGGAGGCCATTTCCGGCGATAAGATTTCGGTGGGAGCGCCATTCTTCAATCTGACCTTCGGGGCGTTGATGGTGCCGCTGCTGGTCGTCGTTCCGTTCGGACCACTTCTGGCGTGGAAGCGGGGCGATATTTACGGTGCGGCGCAAAGGCTGATGACGGCGTTCGCTGCCGCGCTGCTTGCTGTGCTGGTGACAATGGTATTCATCGATGGGGCAAGCGTCTTTGCCTCACTCGGGATCGGGCTGGGCTTCTGGCTGATCGTCGGCGCCCTGGTGGACCTGGCGTTGAAGTCGGGCGTCGGAAATGTTGCCGCCGGGGTGGCCTTTCGTCGCTTCCGGGGCTTGCCGCGCTCGATGTTCGGAACGGCCCTTGCCCATCTCGGAGTCGGGCTCACTGTCCTTGGTGTTGTCGGGGTCGTATCGTTCGAGACAGAAAAAATACTGGCGATGCAGCCTGGCGAGACCGTGGAGATTTCCGGATATACGCTTCGTTTCGACGGGCTTCATCCTTTCCAGGGGCCGAACTTCACCGAAGATCGCGGCCGCTTCGAACTCCTTGACGAGGATGGAAGCGTTTCTGCGCAAATCATATCTTCTAAACGATTTTATCCCGCAAGGCAGATGCCGACCACAGAGGCCGGCATCAAGACGATGGGTTTCAGCCAACTGTATATATCGCTGGGCGATGAAACACCCGATGGCGTTGTCGTGCGGCTGTGGTGGAAACCGATGGTGACGCTGATCTGGCTCGGCGCGCTGGTCATGATGGTGGGCGGAACCGTGTCGCTGACCGACCGGCGCCTGCGGGTCGGTGCGCCGTCTCGTCGAGCCCGGCAGGGTGCGGACAAGACACGGCCGGCCACCATATGAACAGGCGGTTCGTCACTGCACTGGCTTCGCTTCTATGCGCGCTGATGCTTGGTCATGGCGCTTATGCCGTGCAACCGGATGAAGTGCTGCGCGATCCGGCGCTTGAGCACCGCGCGCGACTGCTGTCGGAAGAATTGCGCTGCATGGTTTGTCAAAACCAGTCGATCGACGAGTCGGATGCCGAATTGGCACGCGATTTACGCGTGCTCGTACGCGAGCGGCTGGTGGCAGGAGACAGCGATAGTCAGGTGCTGGACTACATCGTTTCTCGCTATGGCGAATTCGTCTTGCTGAAACCCCGCCTGAATTTGCGCAATGCCTTGTTGTGGGGCGCGCCGGTAATACTGCTGCTTTGTGGCGGCGCATTCATGATCGGCGCCGCGCGTAAAAAACGCGGGAGCGAGGTCGGGGCGCTGACCGCCGAAGAAAAGCACAGGCTGGACGCCATTTTACGCAAGGATGCTTGAAGCATCAAACGAAAGGTCAATCAACCATGGCACAGCTCGCCAGCCTAACCCCGCGCATAGCCGCTGCAGCGGTCAATGCAAGTCGGTAACGCGCTGTGGAACGCTTTCGGCTGTCCGCTTCCTGCTAGCCCGCCAGGAAATCGATGAGTAGCTTAGCATTTAGCGCGGCAATGACGACCGCGACGGAGGCAGCGAGTACGATTAGCCAGCGCGGCGCCACCAGCGCGCCCATCTTGGCCTTGTCGGCAGTGAACATCACCAGCGGGAACACGGCGAAGGAGAGCTGCAACGACAGCACCACCTGGGTGAGGATCAGGAGCTGCCCAGTGCCACTCTCGCCATACCAGATGGTAACGATCGCTGCCGGCACGATGGCGACGGCGCGCGTGATCAGGCGACGCATCCAAGGCGCCAGCTTAATGTTTAGAAAGCCTTCCATGACGATCTGGCCGGCGAGCGTCGCCGTCACCGTCGAATTGATGCCGCAGCACACAAGGGCGATGCCGAACAAAGTTGGTGCGATGGCCAGACCAAGCAGCGGCGCAAGCAGCGAATGCGCCTCGCCGAGCTCGGCCACCTCCGTCTGGCCTGTGACGTTGAAGGTGGCGGCGGCGAGGATCAGGATCGAGGCGTTGATGAGGAGCGCGAACATCAGCGCCACAGTGGAATCGATGGTGGCGAACTTTAGCGCCTCGCGCTTTTCCTGAAGACTCTCGCCATAGGAGCGGGTCTGAACGATGCCCGAGTGCAGATAGAGATTGTGCGGCATCACGGTGGCTCCGAGTATGCCTAGCGCCAAATATAGCATCTCGGGATTAGTGAGGATCTCGGTGGTCGGCGCAAAGCCGCGAATCACCTCGCTCCAGTTCGGATCGGCAAGCGCGATCTGCACGGCAAAACACACAGCAATGACGCCGAGCAGTGTGATAATCAGCGCTTCCACCCAGCGGAAACCAAGTTTTTGCAGGTAGAGGATCAGGAAGACGTCGAGCGCGGTGATAGTGACGCCAAGTTCGAGCGGGATGCCGAAGATCAAATTGAGGCCGATCGCCGTGCCGACGATCTCGGCGATATCGGTGGCGATGATGGCAATCTCGGCCAGCACCCACAGCGCGTAGGCGACCGGCTTTGGGAACGCGTCGCGGCAGGCCTGGGCGAGATCGCGTCCCGACGCGACTGCGAGGCGGGCGCAGAGCGATTGCAGAACGATCGCCATCATATTGGAGACTAGCGCGACGACTAGCAGTGTGTAGCCGAACTTGGAGCCGCCGGCGAGCGAGGTTGCCCAGTTACCGGGATCCATGTAGCCGACAGCGACCAAGTAGCCGGGACCGACGAAGGCAGCGCCGCGACGCCAGGCGGAACCCGACTGCCGGACTGCGATGGTGCGATGGACGTCGGACAGAGACGCTTCGCCACGGGCCTGGTTCCAGCCCAATTTGTCAACATGTTGATCCACTTTTACATTCAATCGCAGTTGCAACGCATTTGCAATAAGCGAAACTTGCCGGCCTAGCAAGACAGGGGCTCTGCACAAGATCGTCGCATCGACGCCAACTGGCCCGGAATGAGTAGGGCCCGGTATTGATGTCGGTCGCCAACAACTCGCCGTTTCGATCGACCAAATCGGGCCGCGATGCAACGGTCGCTTCGCTCCATTCGCCTGAAGGCGCCGCGTCGGGCACGAAGCCCAGGAAGACAAGCCTTGCAGCAATGATTCAAAAGATGGCGCAAAAAAGCGCGATGACCGTGATCAGCCTGTACCTGTCACGGTCGATGGGGGCCTGCCTGCGAATCTGCCGGATCATCTTCCTGCCGAATAAGAAAACTTCAATTTTGACGAGGAGTTTGCCGCCAAATGAGAGCGACATTTGTCGTCCGCCTTTGTTAACATTTCATCCAGGTTAATAATCGGTTCTCGTTCTGGGTGGGGCTTCCGTAAATGAGATATCGCGGTCCAATTCGAGGTCGCTTCGGGGGGCGGTTATCGAGTGGTGGTCGATGGGTACTGGCGTTTCTCTGCTACAAGCCGGTTCGCACTCGGCTTCGACTCGCTTACCGGAATCCTAGGCGTCAGATTCAAACACGCGATCAGCGTCATAACCGAACGGTGGGCGGCGTACGTGGAGCGAGCCGACGACCGATCTTATCTGCAGAACTCCGACTGTATAGTCCCGTAATTCCAGGTGACGCTGGGAACTTCGATCTTGTGCTCGTCGGCAAACGCGGCAATCGCGATGGTTCTCCGACTTTTCAGCGAGTATCTAAGAAGCGACGCCTTATTAGCCTAGCTTCTTGGAAAAGCTCAGACATGTCGATTGGCATGCGACATTTACACACTTGAACCTCAGTCTCCTAGAGATCTTACGTTGTTCCGAGCGGGTGCAGTTGGCCTACACGCACAAGTGGGCTGCCAGGGGACCAAAAATGGCGAGGACTTTCCCCGTGAGAGAAATGTTGAGGACCGTGCGTATCAGTTACGCTGACTTATGTATGAAAGGATCAAGTATGTCGAAAAAAACGTTTAGCGGTTCGGGAGTGGCGTCTCGAGGCATCTCGCGTCGCAGCCTGCTTGCCGGGACTGCGGGTCTAACGCTGGCGACGGCGATTGGCGGCAGCCGGGCGTTCGCACAGGACACTAGTACCGGTCAGGCCTCAGGCGCCGCCGCCCAGACGCATGAAGTGCAGATGCTCAACAAGGGGTCGGAAGGACGGCCTATGCAGTTCGAACCAGCATATCTCAAGATAGCGCCCGGCGACTCGGTGAAATTTGTGGCAACCGACAAGGGCCACAACTCAGAGGCGATCCCTGCAATGGTTCCCGAGGGCGCAGAAACCTGGAAGGGCAAGATCAACGAGGAAATCACCGTGACCTTCGATGCTGAAGGGATTTACGGCTACAAATGCGCGCCCCATTTCGGCATGGGTATGGTGGGCCTGGTCCAGGTCGGTGAAAGCCCCGCAAATCTCGATGCGGCCGAAACCGTGAAACTGCCCGGCAAAGCCAAGACCCGCATGGCCGAATTGATTGGTCAGGTCGGCGGCGCTGAATGAGCCGAGAGAGCGGGTGGCGGTTCCACAGCGCCCGCTGACTAGATGGATAACGCTACTGGTTCCGAGAGACGGGGCCCTTGCCCATGCTTCCAAGTGGTCAGCGACTGTAAAGCCGCTGACCGACAAGCGCCGAGGATGGCGATGAACAGTACTGAACGAGATAGCTCTGGAGAGCAGACCGGCGATGGGACGAGCGGCTCGGAACTCAGGAGGATACCGCGGGAGGTTGTGCGTAACGCCACTCCATAATCGATCTGGATTTCGCCAGGCAGGTTTTCAGGTTCATGACGTCGATGCTGCCGGAGCAGGCGTCGGTCGTCGGAAGCTTCGGTGCGATGACGTTGTTGGATTTTCGAAGCTTTGGTGCAACTGCGACGGGAGCCGATCTCGTCGTGTTTTCCGAGGCATTCGTTGGTGGGTATCTCAGGGGCCTCGACTACGGCGCGAGGCTTGGGCTGCGCGGTACCGAAGGCCGGGAGGACTTTCGCCATTATTCCGAGAGCGCCATCGATCTGCTTGGACCTGAAGCGTCGCGTCTCGGTGAGATCGCCGGCGACAACGGCTCCATCTCGTGGTCCGACGTTATCGAGCGCACGGCGGAATCCTCTATTGCACGGCGCTGACCTATGGTCACTCAGGCTGGCTGCTTTCCAAGCAGCGCAAGCTGATGCCAACGGGTTTGGAGAGGCTGGTCTGGGGCTTTGGTGGTCGCTCGACCATCGGGGTGGTCGACACGCCCGTTGTTCGGATTGGCAGCGTCATCTGCTGGGAAAACTATATGCTGCTTCTACGCGCGGGTAAGCGCAAGGCATCGAGCTTTATTGCGCGCCCACGGTGGATGACCGCGACGCCAGGCTTCCTACGATGCGCATGATTGCCCTGGAAGGACGATGCTTCGTGATCTCGACCTGCTAGTATTTTACGCGCGGTGATGATCCGAAGGACTGTTTCCCCGTCCAGGGCGAGGAACCCGATCCGAAGTCGAAACCGCGGAAGGACAAGGCATGTTTGGATTGACCGCCCTTGAACTCGCCCGCATCCAGTTCGGGTTCACGATCTCGTTTCACATCATCTTCCCGGCGATCACGATCGGGCTCGCCAGCTATCTGGCGGTGCTTGAGGGTCTCTGGCTGTGGAAGAAGGACGTGGTCTATCGGGACCTCTACCATTTCTGGTCAAAGATATTCGCCGTCAATTTCGCGATGGGCGTCGTTTCCGGGCTGGTCATGGCCTATCAGTTTGGCACCAACTGGAGTTATTTCTCGTCCTTCGCCGGCAGCATCACCGGCCCGCTGCTTGCCTACGAGGTGTTGACCGCCTTCTTTCTGGAAGCAGGCTTCCTGGGCGTCATGCTGTTCGGCTGGAACAGGGTCGGGCCGGGGCTGCACTTCTTCTCCACCCTTATGGTGGCGCTCGGCACGTTGATATCTGCCACCTGGATTCTTGCCTCCAACAGCTGGATGCAAACGCCGCAGGGCTTCGAGATCATCAACGGCGTCGTGGTGCCGGTGAACTGGTTCGAGGTGATCTTCAATCCCTCGTTCCCCTATCGTCTGGCACATATGACGGTTGCCGCCTTCCTTGCCACCGCACTCTTCGTGAGTGCATCCGGGGCCTGGCATCTCTTGCGCGGCAACGACACGCAGCGTGTGCGCACCATGCTGTCCATGGCGATGTGGATGCTTCTCGTCGTCGCGCCGATCCAGATATTTATCGGGGATCTGCACGGCCTGAATACGCTGAAGCACCAGCCGGCCAAGATCGCGGCGATTGAGGGACACTGGGAAAACACGCCAGGCGAGGGTGTGCCGCTGATCCTGTTCGGATTGCCGGACATGGAGGCCGAGACCACGCGCTACGCCGTGAAGATACCCAATCTCGGCAGCCTGATCCTGACGCACGAATGGAACGGCCAATTTCCGGGGCTCAAGGAATTCGCTCCCGAGGACCGCCCGAATTCGCCTGTGGTGTTCTGGAGCTTCCGCATCATGGTCGGGCTCGGCGTGCTGATGCTG
The DNA here is from genome assembly GCF_002075885.1 of Manganibacter manganicus. Lineage (GTDB taxonomy): Bacteria > Pseudomonadota > Alphaproteobacteria > Rhizobiales > Rhizobiaceae > Mesorhizobium > Mesorhizobium manganicum. Next base: position 44,247 of record NZ_MDET01000013.1, on the reverse strand, counting down.
GTGCTCGGTGTCTGGAGCCTATGGTTGCGCTGGCGCGGTGGACTATTCCAGTCGAAGCTCTTCCTGCGGTTTTCGATGTGGATGGGGCCGTCCGGCCTGATCGCTATTCTTGCCGGCTGGTACACGACGGAGATCGGCCGCCAACCCTGGATCGTCTACGGTGTCATGCGCACGAAGGATGCCGTTTCCAACCACTCGGCGCTGGCGCTGTCGACGACGCTGATTGTGTTCATCGTCATGTACGCCATCGTGTTTGGAACTGGCATCAGCTACATGCTCAAGCTTGTGGGCAAGGGGCCCGATGAGAGTGAAGGCGATGCCGATGGCCAAGGCCAGGTGCAGCGTCCGGCTCGGCCGTTGTCGGCCGCGCCGGACAATATCGATCCAGTGAGCCGCTAGGAGGCACGACCATGGGTATCGACCTTCCTCTCTTGTGGGCCATCATCATCGGATTTGGATTGATGATGTATGTCATCATGGACGGATTCGATCTTGGGATAGGTATTGTCTTTCCGTTTGTGCGCAACCGCGAAGATCGGGACGCGATGGTGAATACTGTCGCGCCGGTCTGGGACGGCAACGAAACCTGGCTGGTGTTTGGCGGTGCTGCAATGCTGGCCGTCTTCCCGCTCGCCTATGCCGTCATCCTGAGTGCGCTCTATTTGCCGCTCATGCTGATGCTTGCGGGTCTGATATGGCGTGGCGTTGCGTTCGAGTTCCGCTTCAAGGCCGACGAGGGGCACAAGCCGTTCTGGGACAAAGCCTTCATGTGGGGGTCTTACATCGCTACCTTTTCGCAGGGCGTGGCGCTTGGGGCGTTCATCGATGGCTTCGAGGTCAAGGACGGCGCTTATGCCGGAGGACTGCTCGACTGGCTGTCGCCGTTCAGCCTGTTCACCGGAGTCGGCCTAGTGGTCGGATATGCGCTCCTCGGCGTGACCTGGCTGGTGATGAAGACAGAAGGGAAGCTTCAGGCCCGCATGCGCGAGATTGGCCGGCCGATCACGATCGCGCTTCTTGTGGCAATCGTCGTGGTCAGTCTTTGGACACCCCTGGCCCACCCAGAGGTCGCGGCGCGCTGGTTCGTCCTGCCCAACCTGATTGTGTTCGCCCCAGTGCCGGCGCTTGTGGTTCTAGCGACGTGGGGTCTTTTGAAGACGCTGCGCCGCGATAGCCATACCGCACCTTTCCTGTTGGCCCTGCTGCTGCTTTTCCTGGGCTATACCGGCCTCGGTATCAGCCTCTGGCCCAACATCATTCCACCGGAAATTTCGATTTGGGAAGCGGCTGCCCCAGTGCAAAGCATGGGCTTCACGCTGGTCGGCGCGCTGTTCATCATTCCCTTCATCCTCGTCTATACGGGCTGGTCCTACTATGTCTTCCGCGGCAAGGTGAAGGTGGGCGAGGGCTATCACTGATGGGGGGCGATATGTCCCCGCGAAAAAACTGGCTCAGCCGCATCGGGTGGCTGATCCTGATCTGGGCGGCGAGCATTGCGGTGCTCGCCATCGTGGCGCTGCTGTTTCGCGTATTGATGGGAGCTGCCGGGTTAACAGTTTGAGGTCTGCCCGCTTCCAGTTGTGCATACGCTGACGCCAAACTCGCGGTGCTTCCCGCACATATGTCCGCATAAGCGGCTTCTCAATGGCTGAATATCCCGTCCATACGACCACGATCTCAACGAGGCGCCCGGCATCACCGGCCGCATTCACGTCAATGAAGAAATGCAAGCAATGAGCGTTCAAGCCAATCGGCCAAACGGCGCGCCTGCCGGAGAGAAATTCGAAGCCAGCCTGCGGCTGCTCTCGATACGGCAACCCGCCAGTTTTCACTGCGGCAAATCCTCCCAAGCCTCTGCGATCGATTGACGAGTTTCAAGGTAGCCTCCATTCCTCTAGTCATCATAGGAACTGGAGACGGATAGGCGAGAACCCCAAAAATGGAAGACGGTGTGGCAGGTAACAAAACTACTTCCTCGGAGGCACAGCCGCGGCTCAGATCGGAAAAGCGGCGCGGGCTCATGGTTGCGCTTCCCTTGGCCGTGTTCGTTGCGCTCGCCGTTGTGCTCGGCTGGGGACTGACGCGGAACGCCGATGACATTCCTTCCGCTTTGATTGGCAAGCCGCTACCCGAATTCAACCTATCCCCGGTCAAGGGCCGAACACTGGGCCTTTCGAGCGCCGACCTTAGGGGTCAGGTCTCCCTCTTGAATGTCTTCGCGTCCTGGTGCGTGCCTTGCCGCGAGGAACATCCGCTTTTCATGCAGATCGCACAGGAAGGAATAGTTCCGCTTTATGGTCTCAACTATAAGGATCAGGCCCGAGACGTGGAGAAGTGGCTGAACACCTTGGGCGATCCCTATACGCGCACCGGAGCGGATCTGGACGGTCGGGTAGCAATCGATTGGGGCGTCTACGGAGTACCAGAGACATTCGTCATCGGGTCTGACGGCCGAATAGCCTACAAGCATATCGGTCCGGTGACGCGTGAAACCCTGGACAAGACCATTCTACCGCTTGTGGAGCGCCTTCAGTCAGAAGCAAGGGAGCAGCGGCCATGAAGAAACTTGTGATCGCCCTGCTGAGCGCTATTTTCTACTCCGCGTGGTCAGTGGCGGCAACCGGGGCGCCGTCGAACTTCGCCGTCCATGAATCTCCAAAGCCGGTGTCCGACATCCGTTTCGAGGATGGCGAGGGGAATGATAAGACACTCGCCGATTTCCGAGGGAAAGCGGTCCTGCTCAATGTGTGGGCGACGTGGTGTCTGCCATGCCGCGAGGAGATGCCCACGCTCGACAGGCTTCAGGCAAAGCTGGGCGGCCCTGACTTCGAGGTACTGGCGCTTTCGATGGACCGGGCGGGGCCGGATGCGGTGAGACGGTTCTTTTCTGAAATCGGAATCGAAAATCTTGCCTTGTATATCGATCCCTCGGCCAAATCCATGTTCGCCCTCGGCGTGGTCGGACTGCCGACGACGATTCTGATCGACGGGGAGGGCCGAGAACTCGGCCGACTCGTCGGCCCTGCCGAATGGGACTCGCCGGAGATGGCCGAATTCATCCGCAGCAAAATCACCCGAGACCGGGCAAAGGAAATGAAATGACAGCAACGTCGGGTCGAACTAGTGAAAGGCCGCCTGGCCGTGATGTCATGAATGCCACGAAGTATGATCTCGAAGGCCAACGCGGCCTTGTTTTGGCAGGGGTTGCGGTTGTGGCTGAAGGCCTCGCGTTCAACTGGAGCCGCTAATTGATGCTGGAAATCTCCAACGTTGGTCTGCTGACCGCCTTCGCTGCAGGCATCGTTTCCTTCCTCTCCCCCTGCGTCCTGCCCCTGGTGCCGGGATACGTCTCCTATGTCGCCGGTCAATCTCCCCCGGGCGTGACGCCCGCCGGCGCGGTGGTCTCTCGCCTTCCCGCGCTTGGCCTGGGCGTTTTCTTTGTATTGGGATTCTCCACCGTTTTCATCGTGCTCGGCGCGAGCGCAACCGTCTTGGGTCAACTACTCATAAGCTACCGCTACGAACTGAATCTGGCCGGCGGCGCGATCGTCATCGTGTTCGGCCTTTTTGTAACGGGGCTTATCCAGCCGCCCTGGATGATGAGGGAAGCGCGCTTCTACGCGAGCTTGCCGGGTGGCGGCGTGACGTCGGCCTATGTTCTTGGCCTTGCTTTCGCCTTCGGCTGGACGCCCTGCATTGGTCCGATTCTGGGAGCCATTCTGACGGTCGGGGCGACCTCGGCCACCGTAGCTGACGGCGTGTTGCTGCTGGCCGTCTATTCACTCGGATTGGGAGTTCCCTTCCTGCTTGCAGCTGTGTTCACCAACGTGCTTACCGCGCGCATCAAGACCTTCGGACGGATCGGCAGGATTTTACAGATTCTCGCCGGCGCAGTCATGATCCTGATGGGTGTCGCCATGATTACCGGGTACCTTTCAGCGTTTGCATTCTGGCTGCTCGAGAGTTTTCCTGTCCTATCGCGCATCGGATGATGCCGCTCCGGCGCACGTGGCCGCGACTCACCGCCACGTGCGGCAACCTGCAGCACGCCAGATGCTTGAACCTATAGGTGGTAGAGGTAGCACAGTCGGCCAAATAACCGGAGCTAGCCTGCTGGCGTGGTCGGTAGTCCGAAGCAGCGAGCGAGACTGAGCGATGAACCTAAGACTTTCGAAAAACATCCGCGTCGTGGCCGCCCTGAGCGTGGTATTGGCGTTCATGACGGGACTCGTCGCCTACTCTCCAACGCTCTATCGGCTATTCTGTGACTTGACAGGCTACGGCGGGACGGTGCAGCGAACCGATGCCGCCGCAGGTCCAATATCCACATCAAACGAGACCGTGACGGTCCGCTTCGACGCCAATGTAGGTTCCGGACTTGCCTGGGAGTTCCGACCTGAACAGCGCGAGGTGAAGACCCGCTTCGGTGAGCCCGTGCAGGCCTATTATTATGCAAAGAACCTGTCGTCCGAGACCGTAGTCGGCAGGGCCGTTTTCAACGTAACGCCGTATCAGACAGCTCCCTATTTTTTCAAAATCGAGTGCTTCTGCTTCACGAACCAGAAACTGGAACCAGGTGAGAGCGCGCGCATGCCGCTCGTCCTTTACATCGATGAGCAGATGCTCAAGGACAAGGACACGTCGGGCTTTCGGGCAGTCACGCTCTCCTACACGTTCTACAAGCAGGAGGATCTTTCGTCCGAGGAGGTCGACTCGGCCCGTAATCTCAAAGCCGGATCGCAATCCCTCGACGCTTCGCTGGAGAACGACGGCCCAGCCGGGTTCGACAATGATGCGCCTCGGCGATGAAGGCGTATCCTTCCATGAAAACGCAAGACCAGTTGAGCTTGAGGCGTCGTTTATTAGCTTTGGCAGCACTCGCCTTGATTGTTGCTCCGGGCGTGGCGACAGCACACAGTTACAAGCTCGGCGATATTGCCGTTGGCCATATCTGGGCAGCTCCGCCTGGGAGCGGCGAGAGCATTGCCGTTTATGGACCGATCTTGAACCAGGGGGATACGGTATCCGAATTGACAGGTGCTACAACGCCGGTTGCCGAAGAAGTGCGTATCCGCGTGGCGACGGAGGAAACCGAGCGCTGGATGGATACAGTTGAGCTGGAGCCCGGCAAACCAGTCGCCTTGGCTCCATGGCGCCAGCATCTGTGGCTCACAGGCCTGAAACGGAAGTTGAAGGAAGGCGATTCATTTGAGCTGACCCTCGAATTCGGACGAGCAGGAACTTTGACTGTGCAGGTCGAAATCGAGCCCGAAGGCGGCCATTGATCCAGGAAGTTCTACTGAATGCTGAAGGGCAATTTTCTAGGGCAATGCCACGGGGTGGATGATCATCGGGATGCATTTCCCGGTGCCGATCAATGATCCGAGAATATTATAGGGAGACCCTTTTTAGCGTGCTAAGGCTTGGACTTCCCATCGCACTCCTTTGGTTCGCCGTCGATCAGGCGACGAAGTGGTGGATCCTGAACTATGTCATGAACCCGCCACGCGTGATTCCAGTAACCGGGTTCTTCAATCTCGTCCTTGGGCGCAACACGGGCGTGAGCTTCGGCCTGTTCGGTGAAGCGCGGCCCGGGGTTCTGGTGGCGATCGCGATAGGCATGGTTCTCGCCCTTGTAGTCTGGATGGGCCGCGCCGAAAATCGCTTGACCGCAAGCGCCCTCGGCCTCATCGCGGGCGGAGCTATCGGCAACGTTGTCGATCGGCTGCGTCACGGCGGCGTGACGGACTTCCTGGACTTCTATATTGGCCAGTGGCATTGGCCGTCGTTCAATATGGCGGACGTCGGAATCGTTTGCGGCGCCGGGCTTCTCCTGTTGGAAAGCTTCCTACCTGTAAAGCAGACCGAGCCTTCTCGGACGTGACGAGCTGCGGACTGTGGATTATCGTGGTCGGAAGGCTGCGTGCGCCCCTATCACGGACTGTCTCGGATGCGGATCGCCGATCACGACACACTTCCCTGTCACCAGTGCACTCCGGAAGTCAGCACAACCTTTCCCGCAGCGACAAGGGGCAAAATATATGTTGCTGCCGTCCCATAGAGCGCCTCAGTGATGAGAGGTGCAGCTCCACGGAAGCGGCGGTTTCGGTTTCTTTGCTATATGGATGCGGCTGGTGCCAAACGTACGCCGACGAGCAGCGAGAGAGGACCAGCACCAGGAGGATCAATTATTCTGTGTCTGTCGAAACCGGAGCGCTCCTGATCGGACATTTCCGCACAAACATTTTGCATGATCAGTGTCCCTTACAGCGGTCTCTTATCCGTTGTGGGCGTGTTTTGTTTGCTTGCGAAGAGAGGCGATCACCAATCCCGCAGCGCCGAGCGCGATCGCGATATCGGCAAGATTGAAGGCCGGCCAGTGCCAATCTCCGACATGAAAGTCGATGAAATCCGTGACAGCGCCCCTTTGTATTCTGTCCCAGATATTTGCGATCGCACCGCCGGAAACGAGACCCAATGCAGCGGCCTTCATCAAACTTTTTGTCCCGGACGCCCATGCTAGGAGCAGAAAGGCAATCCCCATGCTGACGCCCATCAGCAGCGCCGGGTATTCGGTAAAGAAGTTCGAGAACATCCCGAACGAGACTCCCGAATCAAAGCCAAGGGTGAGATTGAGGAAGCTGGTTAAAGAAATCAAACGCGGCGGCTGCATTACAAGATCGACGATGATCATTTTCGAGAGGAGATCGAAAGAGACAACGGACAAGATGATGAGGAAAGCCAGCCCAAAGTTTGCTGGTTGGAACTGATATCTTGCCATTTTATGGACCTTCTGGGTCAACGGGAATAAGCGGCCCACAATTTGCAGTCTCCAGTAGCTCGAGGTGCAAGGCGTCGGGGTCAGTCTCGATAAGTATGCTGATCAAGAATGTGGTTCGGCCGCCTACCTTAGCAACGCCGCCAGCGGCAGAATGATGGCGAGCAGAGCAGGCTGGTGAATTAAGTAGATCGCAAGACTGTGACGGCCTAGCCAAGCGAGTGACCGAGTGCCCTTTCCAGACGGTTCTCGAGTTCTGAGCCACTCATCGGCTGACAGTCCGATCGCTAGCTTGGTTAGCGAGACACCTATGAGGGTGAGCCCGACCCAAGGGAAGATCGGCACGAAATCGTTACTGACCGGCGGCTGCTGGGCAAATCCCATCCAGGCGAGCCAGCGCGTGTCGAACATCGGGTTGCTGTAAGAGTAGGAGAAACCAACCATTGCGATGCCGACGACGAGTGTCAACTTCATCGGAAGCGGAAGGAAGAAGACGCCGATCAGGCTGGCCACGCCGATCGCGTGGAGGATGCCGAAATAGATGAAGCTTTGCGGGAAAACGAATTTTGTGACGATCGAGATCGCCAGAGCGGCCGCCGCTATGACGGCAAGTCGCTTCGCAAAGGGCCCCCAGCGGACCTGATTTCGATGGGCGAGCACGAGGCTGACGCCAACCAGCGCCATGAACGTTCCCGCCAGGGTGCGGCCGAAGAGCAGCCACAACGAATGCCTTGATAGCCCGGTAGGAAGAAGCCCGGTGAAATCGAGATCCCAGACCAGATGGAAAATGACGACTCCGGCGATTGCCAGTCCGCGAACCACATCAACAATGATCAGGCGCGAACGCTTCAATTTCGACACGACAACGCTCTTTCCTTCAGAGACCATTCCTGATGGGAGCCCCGACAGCATCTTAAGGATTGAACCAAGGGCCGGGCCCATGGGGGCGTCCAGCCAAAAGCGAACGGAAGTCCAAGGGTATAAGGGCGAGCCGGCCCTGACATGGTCCGCGGCCAAATAGCCTGAAATCCCTGAGAAGCACCGGTACCGCGATCGGACCTGCCATCACGAGGCCAAAGCAAATAAGCAACGCCCCGCCGAAGAAATTTGCGTCGACGTATCGCAGAAGGATGCCGCCGACACACCGGGAGACAATAGAGAGGGCTCCGGCCACGATCGCCGTTAGGAGCCCGACGGCTGAAACATCGATCACCACGCTTGTCGTCCTTCCATTTCCTGATTGCGATCCGAATGCCCAAGCTGTTGGCCACCGAACTAAATGCTCAAGGGACATGAGGTTCAATGGGAGCGAAACCAGACCCACCGTGACATTGCGACGCGCACTTCACGGTGGCGTTAACATTTCATCAAGGTTAACAATCGATTCTCCTTGTGCGTGGGGCATCCGGAGAATGATGTATTGCAGACCAAGTCGAAGGTCGCTTCGGGGCGACGATCATCGAGCGGCCCTCGACGAGCACTGGCGGTTCTCTGCGCAAGCTGGTTCGTGTTCGGCTTTGCCTCACCTACCGGGATCCAAGGTACGAAATCCGCAATAGCGATCGGCACCACACTGGAGCGCTGGGCGACGAATGTCGAGCGAGCTGACGACTGCTCCCATCTGCAGGAACTCCGGCTGCCTGCTCCCGCCTTTTTGGACCAAGTAGGCAACTTCGATCTTGCACGTGGGGATAAACACGTCAGTCTGCGCAACGAACGTGAGGTATTTCCGACGGTTCAGCGTGTAGTTGAAGAGGCTAAAAGGCCAAGACTCATCAGCGTGGCTTCCCGGAAAAGCTTGGACACGCCGATAGATCAACTGGGGTTAGCCTCTCGATTGTTCTCATCGGAAACCGATGTTTCCTATCTGCTCAGAGGATTTGAAACACAACCTGATCCAGAAATGCTGACGGGTCGATCTGCTTTTCATAACCCCACGGACGACCGTCTTGTCGGTGTACCACCGATTCTTGCCAATCTGGTCAACAACGACGGCGCCGATATCCTCGCCACTGCCTATGCCCCAACAGACGAATTCCACGCATCCACGAATGCCTTCGACGCACTGCTCGGCACTGATGGGGAAGCGGGTCGCTTCGTTCCGCCCATCGCGGAGGGTGACCACGAATGGATGAAGCAACCTCTACCGCCGTCGGTCTTTTCATCCGCCGAACAAAAATGTCTTGCCACAGCCATCTATTTCGAGGCGCGGGGCGAAGAGGTGAGGGGCCAGGCCGCGGTCACGCAAGTGATCCTCAATCGGGTCCGCAACCCTGCATATCCGGCAAGTGTCTGCGACGTCGTCTACCAGAATGACAGCTGGATCAACAAATGCCAGTTTTCTTTTGCCTGCGACGGCATTCCGGATGTCATCGCCGACAGGCGGGCCTATCGCCTCGCCAAGGATGTGGCCATGGCGGTGACTGGCGGGAAGATCTTCTTGCCCGAGGTGGCATCATCAACCCACTACAATGCGACTTATGTCAATCCGAGTTGGGCTCGTTCCATGGAGCGCATGACTCAAATTGGCTCGCATATTTTCTACCGCACTTTTGGCGGTGGGTGGAGTTAAACGAGTGTTACAGTCGATGCATGCCAAATCACCAATCGAGCGAAAAAGAACATTTGTAACCTGGCTGCTGGCTCCGGCGTGGCTCACCATACTCATAGCAACGCAACCCGAAGGGTTTGAAACGCTAGCCTATAGATTTGTCGAGTTTCTCGGGTTCTTTCTGGTTTTCGCTGCTGTTCTTGGAAGGCTGTGGTGCACCTTATATATTGGTGGCCGGAAGGACTTGGATATCTGCCGAAGCGGACCATATTCCCTTAGCCGAAATCCACTCTACTTTTCTTCCTTTCTTGGTCTGGTTGGAGTATGTCTCGCTGCGCAGAATATTTTTCTAATGGTTGTAAGCGCAGGCGTATTTCTTTTATACTATCGGCCGGTTATCATAAAAGAGGCTTATGGGTCTCTTTGGAGATGATTATCTTTTGTACATGGCCAAAGTTCCTCGCTTCTTCCCTCTCCTTGTTTCGCCCGAGAGCGAAGACACGGTCGTTGTTCATTCGCGTGCATTTGTCCGGTCACTGACGGATGTTTCCTGGTTTCTCGTCGCCATCGTCGGGATTGAGGTGATTGAAGAGCTACGCCAAGCGGCTGTTATTTCCGGCTGGCAACTCCCGTTATAGACAACGCGACCACACGTTGTCGTTGTTGCCGCCGTCTCCGATGGGAGGGAGGGAGCGCCAGATGCAAATGAGTATTAAGTTCTTATCCATCTGAATTAATTTGACTTTTCGAAGGCCCATTCTATCTCCCAACCAATCGGGGAGTGGTCGCCGCGTTCGCGCGGGACTGCGTCAACAAGCTTGCGCACTTGCGCATGGCGCGGTCAGCGGCCATCGGCAAGCCGCCTGTCAGCGAAGCGTTGCGAACGGGCTTGATCTTCGGCATCGTTGAGGCGCTCACGCCTGCCATCGGCTGGACCGCCGGCGTGACCGTCAGCCGCTACGTGCAAACGATCGATCATTGGATCGCCTTCATCCTCCTTTCTGGCGTGGGAATCCATATGCTCTACGTGGCGTTCCAGGGTTCCGCCGACACCGCGCCAAAGGGAAGATCGGTCGCCGCCCTCATCGCGACGGCAGTTGGAACCAGCATCGACGCGATGGCGGTTGGTGCTTCCCTCGCATTTCTTCAGGTCAACATTATCGTCATCGCGATAGCGATCGGGCTCGCGACCTTCGCGATGTCCTCCGGCGGGATGCTTGTCGGAAGGCTGATTGGCAACCGGCTCGGGAAAGTGGCCGAACTGGTAGCAGGTCTGGTTTTTTGCGGCTTAGGCACAATGATCCTGATCGAACACATGTCGTAATATGAAGGGCCTGCATCAGGATAGGTGCCTGCAAAGTGTTACAACGTTGCAGCGCCGTCGCTTTCAGACCGCATATTGCGACATTTGCACACTTGAACATCACCCTGCTGGAGGTCCTACTTTGGTCACTCAGACGCAGTTTGCGTACCCATACAAGTTGATTGCTAGGAGACCATAAATGCTAGAAACGTCGCAAGGACCAGGCGAGAGAGGTCACGGGCTCCTTTGCCCGCTTTGCAGGACCGATCTCGTTATGAGCGAGCGCCAAGGCATCGAGATTGACTATTGCCCGAAATGCCGAGGCGTGTGGCTTGATCGGGGCGAACTGGACAAAATCATCGAGCGTAATATGGCCGAGGACAATCAGCACGGTCAGCTGCAGCCAAGTCGCGGACGCGCGCAAGCCTCCCCCCGCGACACATCCGGCAATTGCCGCGACGACCATCGTCGGAACTACGGCGATCATGATCGCCATGGCGGCACCACGGTCGACGGCATGGGTCGTTTCTCAGTCGGTTGTTCGACTAGCACCGAAGGAGCGGGATGATGAAGGCTGCGCGCATCGGACGGTTCTACACCTTCGCCATGTTGGTCGCTTCCTCGCCAGCGTTCGCTCAGTCGGTCGATCGCGCTGAAGTCGAGAAGATCGTCCGCGAATACATCTTGCAGAATCCCGAGATCATCGAGGATGCGCTAACGGAACTTGAAACACGAGCTCAGGCAACTCAGGCTCAGGCCAGGTCCCAAGCGATATTGGCTGAGGCAGATGCGCTGCTCCGCTCCGGCGACGATGTGATTCTGGGAAATCCAGATGGGGATGTCACGCTGGTCGAATTCTTCGACTTCAATTGCGGCTACTGCAAACGCGCGGCGCCTGACGTGAAGGCACTTGTGGCGGAAGATTCCAAGTTGCGGATCGTCTTGAAGGATTTCCCCATTCTTGGACCGGGTTCGGTCGAGGCAGCGAAAGTAGCTCTTGCCGTAAAGCGCTTGGAAGGTAATGCGAAAGCCCGCGATTTCCATGTCAGATTGATGGAAATGCAAGGGCAAATAAACGCTGGCCGCGCCCTGGACCTGGCCGAGGACATGGGGCTCGACCGGAAGCGAATTTCAGAAGAGATGGCTACCCCGGCGATCGAGGCGATCATCTCGACAAACCTCGCACTGGCGCAGCGACTTGGCCTTACAGGCACGCCCTCGTTCATTGCAGGAGACCAGATAATCCAAGGGGCTGTCGGAAAGAAGCCTCTTGCGGACGCGATCGAAACCGCCCGTCAAAAGTGAGCATCTTGCAGGTTACGGCTTCGCCCGATCAGACAACAATCGCTGAATAATGATCTCGGCATCGTCTCCGGCACCCATGATTAATGCCGATGCGCGGTTGCGTTGCCACGGCCTGCCTACAAAGTAGATGCCTTTTGCGGGTGAAACCCCGGCTTCGTGCAGAAAAGTTCCGTCGGAGCTTTTCGCTCCCTTGATGTCAAGCCAGAAACTATCGTCCCGATAGCCAGCAGCCCAGATGACCGTTCGGATGATTGCCGACGTTCCATCTGCAAACCGGGCCTCTGTGCCGGATGCTTCGGCAAGGCGTGACACGACCCGTATACCCCGTCGCGTCAGACTGTCGATGCTTCTGTCCCTGTCCGGAATGGCGTCTGATTGTCGAAGCTTCCTGCCAATCCGCGAATCTCCAGGGGCCTTCAGAACGCCAAGCAGATTTAGCCACCACCAGATGGATTTGCCCAGCAGACGTTCGGGAAAGAGCTTGCGCGGCTTGCCCGTCGCCAGCATGACGGGCTGGAGTCGGCTCACTTCCACGGCGATATCCCGTCCGCTTGCCCCATCCCCGACGACCAGAACCGGCCCGTAGGGCAATTGTCTGGGACTGCGGTAGGTTTCGGTGGTTAGCTGGAGGACCTCGTGCCCGAACCAGACTGCAAGCTTGGGAACAAGCGCCAACTGAAGCGCTCCAGCTGCCACGATCACCTCGCTGGCGATGATCCTTGAGCCGTCGTCCAGCGCAGCGCCGAAACCGCCGTCGCTGGCGTTCACAAGGCGAGTCACGCGCCGGCCAAGTAGGACTGGCAGTTGAAACCGCGCAGCGTATGTTTCGAGATAGTCGGCGAACTCGTCGCGGCTCGCATAAAGTTCCCGGTTGCCGGGCAGGTCCAGTCCTGGCAATGCGCTGAACTGGCGCGGTGTGAAAAGCGAGAGCGAATCATAACGTGCCCGCCAACTGTCACCGACACGTCGATGGCCGTCGACGATCTCGAATGGCACCCCGGCTTTCTTCAGGTGGAATCCTGTGGCAAGGCCAGCCTGTCCGGCCCCGATGACAAGGACAAGATTACGCATCAAGATACAACGACGACTTGTGCTCCGGACGGCACACGTTCGTAAAAGTCCTCCACATGCTCGTTGACCATCCGGATGCAACCATTCGAGACGGCCTTGCCGATGGTCCAGGGTTCCGTCGTGCCGTGGATGCGGTAAAGCGTGTCCCGGCCGTTGCGATAGAGGTACAGGGCGCGCGACCCCAACGGATTATTCGGCCCTCCGGGCACGCCACTCGCATAGCGGGCATATTTCTTGGGATCGCGGCGGATCATATTGTCGGTCGGACGCCAAGGTGGCCATTTCGCCTTGCGGCCGATGATCGCCGAACCCGAAAAAGCCAGGCCGGCCTTGCCGACGCCGATCCCGTAGCGACGAGCGAAGCCAGCCTCTTCGACCAGATACAGATATTTCTCGCGTGGAACAACGACGATTGTTCCTGCCGGGTAGTCATAAGGCGTCCTCACCACCTGCGGAAGGAAGCGTTCCTCCAGCACGAACTTGCGCTTGGTCCCCTTCGCCAAAGCCTGCCCTGGTGCAGCCAGAAAGGCGATCATGCCAAGAAAAAACACCCGTCTGCCAATCCCGACGGACGACGTTGCGCAGGCGGCGTTCTTGCAATCAGTGTTCATGGCCATCCTCCGCCTCGGGAGGGGTTACGTCCGGGACAAGCTTCTCCACCTTTGCGACCCCCCGCAGTTCCGAAATGATCCGTCTTTCCTCCGAGGCTTCGAGCGCTTGCCGGATCTGTGGTGCTATTGCATCGAAAGCCGGGGCAGGGCGATTGCGTGCCTCCTCGAGCAAAACGACGTGGAAGCCGAAGGCGCTGGCAACCGGTGTCTGCGTGAACTCTCCGGGTTGGAGCTGGGCCGCCGCCGCGCCAATTTCGGGCACGACTTGTCCTTCGGCGACGAAGCCGAGGTCTCCGCCATTGACTTTGGAGACCTCGTCCGCCGAACGCTCCTGCGCGAGCTCTGTAAAAGTCAGCCCACCCTTCAACGCTCCGATGACTTCGAGAGCATCGCTTTCGCTGCGAAGCAGTATGTGTCGAAGCCGACGCTCCAGAACCGGCGGGATCTTCGCCGCCTCTTCGTCATATGCTGCCCTGACGGTTGCATCCGTTACGGCCGCAGCCACGCGTTGCTCCAGGAACAGTGAGCGCAGCGTTTGAGCCTCGAAGAACGCCAATTGCCGTTTGTAGGCATCTTGTTCGGCCACGTTTGCCGCACGCGCTGCGTCGGCCACGATCTTGAGCTCGATCAGGGCATCGACGAGCACGGAGCGTTTCGCATCCTCGGGCATCTGACCGAGCTGCTGCGAATACATCTGCTCGGCAATGGAAAGGTCGTCCGCAGTTATGTCCAGGCCGTTGACGCGGCCGACAACGTCGGCGTCCTGTGCTCGGGCGATCGGCCCGAAAGACAATGATATCGAGAGGATTGTCGCGCCGATAAGAAGGCGGCTCTTCCATCCCCTACATTTGATCCTGCTGGCCATAGAACCCTCCCTACTGCTTGGCGGCAGCGATCAGCGGATCGATAATCTCGCTGAAGCGCTCGATGCTGAGGGTACCCTTCTGCATCTCGCCATTGATGAAAAATGTGGGCGTGGAATCAACGCCGAAGGATTTGCCCGCATCCGTAACGGCAGTGACTTGCTCGAGCAGTGCCTGGTCTTGAAGGCACTTCTCGAAGTCGGCGGTGCTCATTCCGGTCATGCCCATGACCGACTTGAGCGCACCCGTCCCGTCAGCTACCCGCGCCCAATTGTCCTGGGTTCGATAGAGCAGATCGATGGTGGGATACCATTTGTCGTCGCCCACGCACCGCGCCAGCATGAAGCCAGCCGACGATCGCGGATCGAAGGAGAACTCCCGCATTATGAATCGAACCTGGCCGGCATCGACATACTTCTTCTTAAGCTCCGGCCACACGTTCACATGAAAAGTGCGACAATGCGGACAAGTCAGAGAAGCATATTCGATGATTGTGACGGGGGCATCGTCAGGCCCGAAGCTCTTCTCGGGAAGTGGTCCCGGCTCCAACAATGCCTCGGGCGTCGGCTGCGCAGATAGCAGTGCAGGATAGCTTGCGACCACGCCCGTGGCAGCGATGCCTAAAATTAGATTGCGACGTTTCATGTCGAGGTCCTTTCGTGAGGACAAGGTTGTGCAAGCTCTAGCAACTTGAGAGGCAAGAGACTTCTGTTAAGCAAAGACTCGGGTGCCACCACGGACGACAATCGGAGTGGGCGTAACAACGCGGTCATAGAGGTCTATGATGTCCTGGTTCATCAACCGGACGCAGCCGCTGGAAACCGCCTTGCCGATAGTCCAGTATTCCGGTGTGCCGTGCAGTCGATAGAGCGTGTCTTCGCCGTTCTGGAAGATGTAGAGCGCTCTCGCACCAAGCGGATTGTTGAGCCCGGGCGGTCGGCCACCGTTTTCAGCGCTCCACTTTTCAAGCTCGGGCTGGCGCGCAATCATCTCGGCAGGAGGCGTCCACTTGGGCCATCTCTGCTTCCATTGGATCACGCCTGCGCCAGACCACTCGAAGCCCTGTCGGCCCAGGCCGACGCCATATCGCATCGCCTTGCCGCCAGCGCGGACGAGATAGAGGTAAAAGGATCGCGTATCGACGACGATTGTGCCGGGACGTTCGCCGGTCGGATCGTCGACGAGCTGCCTGTAGAAGCGCTTGTCGACCTTGGACAGATCGACGGCCGGAATTGGAAAATCCTCTTCCGGCATTGCCCGGTACATCGACACATAGGATGAGTCCATCGCGGGCTTGATCGGCGCCGACCCCTCATCCTGGTTCCCGCTAGTCGAGCAGGCGGACAAAGCCAGTCCGCTGGCGGTCGCCGCGCTCAGGCTCAGGAACCGTCGCCGGGAGAATTGTATTCTTACGTTTCTTAGGGGCACTGTTACGCTCGCAGTAGGTCATCGGAATCCAGCGTTTGCATGGCAAGCGCTATGGTTGGGGATGCAACGACCTATCGAGCGCATAATGTCGGACATGCTGCCGAGCTGTGCGACGCCGTCGTTGTCGCCTCGTGACGCTATCTGGGCGGTGGAACGACTATAGAAATAGGCCCGGGAAGGATGGCGCGAACAGCCCTTTGTGAGGCCGAAGGATGCGCTACACGGATGGCGGGCACATGCCATTCGGCGAGCCAGCTGCAACTGTCGTGACACTTCGCGGCGGCGTCGGGGGAAACGGGCGCGGCATCGTCACCATCATTCTCGGTCACATCATACCCAAGAGAGACGAAATTGACTGCCTCCTCACCGGCTGCGGCCGATGGCAGCGCGGCGTGGAGGTTAACGAAAAAAAGAAGAAGAAGTACGAGCAGTGTTCTGGCCATCGCGTCATTCGTTCGGCGAGTGAGGGTCGGCCATCGCAGCATCGGGACGGCTTATCGGCACCGATGTGAGTGAGGTTCGTTTCGCCAGCGCGGACCGGCCGCTGCGCTCGAGCAGTTTGCGGAAGCTCGGATGCATGCCGCCATCGGCGTAGGCGTGAGCCGAAAGCGTGCTGCCCGCGGAAAGGAGGCCTTCCGCCACAAGGCGATCGGATTGTGTACGGGCAGCAACCAGGGGATCGGCGGCGTTCAAGACCGGCGGGCACGCGGCAAGCACGTCACGAGGCCCGGCCCCCTCGAACTCCTTGTCGAAGACATAGCGCCCCTCGCAATAGGAGACTTTCGGCTGGCGTCGCGTGACCTCGAAGATGTCATACCCCTGCTTGAGGTCCGACCAGAAGGCGAAGTTGGGATCATTCCGGTTCTTCGCCATGTTTTTGGGCGTCATGCGGAACGGAAATGCCTGCACCTGGAACGAACCCTGGCCGCCTTTCAGGGCCTCACGCGCCACCGCATAGATCTCACCGACACCTTCGTCGGTCAGCGCGTAGCAACCGGACGACGAGCAGGCCCCATGCACCATCAACGCCTCGCCGGTATAGCCGAGAGCCGCTTCGAGCTTGTTTGGATAGCCGAGGTTGAAGGACAGGTAGTATTGGGAATTGGGATTCAGCATCCCCGCGGAGACATGATAGAAGCCCTCAGGCGCCTGCCGATCCCCGTTTTCTTTCTTAGGTCCAAGCTTTCCGGACCACCGACACATCGGGTAGGTCTTGAGCAGGGCGAATTTGCCGCTGCGGTCGCGTTTCCAGATCTCCAGTTCACTTTCCTGCTTGAAGATCCTGACCAGAATCGGCTCTGAGGGCGTCATCGACTTGCGTGACATGTCCCCCAGGAGGGTGGCGGGAATTGGTTGTGTTGCCTTGCCGTCGACGTCAAGAACAGTGGACACGCATGCGCTCAGAAGGAGCGCCAGCGCCACGAATCCGCACATTCTTATAATCGTCAGCACCACAACCAGCCATTCCGTCGGCCCAACCATGCCGCCGACCCTGCGTATTGTTCGCCTATCATAGTTAAAATGACGTTTCCGCTGACAAATGCGCGAGCGTCAAAGAACCGCAGCAACAAAATGCCTATCTCCGCTCCAAATCGGCTAGAAGACACGGCACTGAAGAGTGAGGAAGCTGCGAAATGTCCGACGCATTGGAACGCATCAGCGCTGAAGACACCCGGACGCTTGCGCGTGGAAGAAAGTGGACGAATTCGATTGTGTTTGGGTTTCTGGCGGCTTTTGTCGTCGCCGTCTACCTGTTCAGCTTCAACCACGTCCGGAATGAGGCAGGCGCGCCCCAGCCCTCTCCCGGAACGGAAGTAACTGAGTGATCACCTACACTTGAGTGGCGTTCCGCAGCCCTAGATGGGAGAGTCGGCCACAGGTATTCGGCTTCGGTCCCGGTTCAATGGTCTTGCGCATAGTTGCGTTTTTTGCTGTCGGTGCGGCAGCCTATGTGTTCCTCGCCACAACGTTCTGGCTGGTCTGTGTTGTGCTTGGGCACAACACACTGGAGATGATGTACGGAGGGACCGCCGTTTACCTCTTTACGCTCGCCGCGGCTGTGGAAGGCGCTTGGCTTTTGCCAGAAGAGATCAGAAGCTCTTCTTCATTGACAAGGCTGACCCAACGGTTCAGGTCTTCCTTCGACTGACGCTTGAGATAGTAAATCTCCGTATCCTTCCACAGGACGACCTTCTGCTCCAGGTTGTCAAGAATGAAGTCACCAAGATCGGTGACGACGGTCAGGACAGCGTGTCCCCCGCCTTTGGCATCACGGGCGACCGTCATCAGAAGGGCCCCCAGAGGATAGCCCATCTCGTTCAGCCGCTTGCGCTTCAGGAGAGCGTAGTCTTCGCAGTCGCCCACCGTCGTCGGGTATTCCCACCGCTCTTCGACCCCGAAGATCTCGATATCGGTCAGCGGCGCGACCGCTGAATTCACCTCGGCATTGACAGAGACGATCTCACGCCAGCGTGGCTCGGTGAGCTTGATCATCGTGCTTCCAGGCCCGCGAGCACATTCTTCTCGATAGCGCCGGCAATACTCGTAGTAGCCCACCGGCATGGTTGTCGCACCGAAGGTGTGCATGTTGCGGGCGCTGGTCGGCTGGGTGGGATTGAATTGAAAGGCGTTGGCCGAAGCCATAACGCAGGAAATCCCAAGCACCAGAGCGCTGACAATAAAGCGTATCATTTGACTGTCTCCCATACGTTTGGGAAACAGATACGAGATAAGCCTCAAAATGACGCAAAATCAGTAGGTTAAATTAAGTTCGAACTATCGACGAATTGTTGGGACTCCTGCAAGACTCCGTTCACCAATGCGATCGGTACGCCAACTATCAGTCGATAGCGATATCTCCCTGGCCATGATGATGTATCGTCAGCTGGTCACGGGATTGTACGATGTTGGCCATAACCTCCAGTTCCTGGCCGCCTTCGAAGGCGAGCGTAAAACGGATGCTACCCAGTTTGTCAGGTCGGGGTAACGGTTCTTCGAGCAGGAGGCGAGTGCCATCAGCACGCATCGTCAATTCGGCATGCCCAGGCACGGGAATAATTCCTTCCACTGGCAGTGAGTTGGTTGGATCTGAACCGAGGTTGGATCGCATGATGGAGATTCTGCCGAATGCGTCGCTTCGGATCGCCTCAAGGCTCACCTGCTGATTCGTCCCGTTCCAGATCGTCAGATAGCCTTCTGCGGTGGCGCCATCACGGCCTGGTACTAGGATCTCTGCGTGTTCAACAATCACAAGTTGCGGCGGGTTCGCATGATCGATCTGGTTGTTTGACGCTTCCAGCGGTGTGGCTGCAAACAAGGCGGCGAGAGCCGAGGCCGGCAGAAGTGCACTTTTCACGCGGTCTTGTCTCCTAGGTAAGCGTTGATCGCGTGTTCCAGTATAATCTGGCAAACTTACGATCCTGCTTCCAGGATGGTGCGGCGATTGAACGCGTTGGCTGGGGAAGATTGTCAATCATAATAGCTATAGTAGCTGGAGAAAAAGATGCTGACGATCGGAGAGCTCTCACGTGCAACAGGTGTTAAAATCCCGACGATTCGCTATTATGAGCAGATGGGATTGATGGCTGCGGCCGAGCGGTCCGGAGGGAACCAGCGACGGTACGAACCTCAAGACCGGGATCGTCTTTCCTTTATCAAGCACGCGCGCGATCTGGGTTTCACAATTGAGGCCATTCGGGAGTTGCTGGAGCTAAGCGCCCATCCGGAACGTCCATGCGCGGACGCGGATACGATCGCCATCCGACAGCTCCAGATCGTCCGTAACAAAATCGCAAAGCTCCGGCCCCTG
Source organism: Manganibacter manganicus (assembly GCF_002075885.1). Taxonomy (GTDB): domain Bacteria; phylum Pseudomonadota; class Alphaproteobacteria; order Rhizobiales; family Rhizobiaceae; genus Mesorhizobium; species Mesorhizobium manganicum. The sequence continues at coordinate 24,529 of NZ_MDET01000013.1, read as the reverse complement.
GAAAAGGAGCTCGAGCGCATAGCGGCCTGCTGCCACGGCGATAGTATAAGGGATTGCTACGTTCTGCAGTCTCTCGCGAACCACGATATGTGCGTAAGCGAGCACTAGACTAGGAGGTCTCGCCCTCGGATTCATAGTTGCCCGCGCCGGTGTAGCTGCACTTCACGAGATCTGTCATCAAGCCCGCGAACAGTTTTCCTCAGCGACCAAGGATCATGCCAGTCGCGCCTCTTCGGCGATCTGGGACAATCGGATGAATTCAAGGCTGAGATGGAGCGGTTCGGTGCCGCGGTCAAGGCTCTGATTGCGGCATCGGAAGCCGGGAATCTTGACGGAATGAGAGTGCCCTTCAAGGATATTGGCAGTCCTGCTCAAGGTGCCATCAGAAGTTTCGTCTGTCTGAGTAGGATATCGCTCGGCTCGCTTGGACCTACCTGCCGCCGCAACGCGCATACGGTCGATCATGCGTGTCGAAGCCGGGTCAATGCCGCTAGAGACGAAGGAAAGTATCCAGGCACCAAGGGAAGCACACAAGGCGATACGAACGAAATAGCGCCTGCTATAACAGCGGTCGCCAATCCAACCGCCGACACGTCAATCAGCATTACTCTTTCCGCCACCGCTCTGATGGCAGATCGCCTTCAGCGGCACAGACTTATTTGATGCCGCGCCAACCGAGCAGGCGCATCGCATTCGCTGTTACGAGCACGGTGGCCCCGGTATCCGCAAGGATCGCTGGCCAGAGTCCGGTGATGCCGGCAACCGTGGTCACCAAGAATACAGCCTTTAGACCAAGCGAGATGGTTATGTTCTGGAAGATGTTGCTCATTGTGGCGCGCGACAGTGCCACCATGTTGGCAACATCCATCACCCGCCCGTGTAGAACAGCCGCGTCGGCAGTCTCGAGTGCAACGTCCGTGCCGCCTCCCATGGCGATGCCGACGTCTGCGGCTGCAAGGGCCGGCGCATCGTTGATGCCATCACCGACTTTTGCGACGATCTCGCCGGCCTTCTGCATCTCGCTGACGATCCGCTGCTTGTCTTGAGGCATCAACTCCGCGCGCGGCACTATTCCGAGGGACGCTGCGATGACTGCGGCTGTCCTCTTGTTGTCGCCAGTGAGCATGACAGCAGAAATGCCGAGTTCCTTAAGCGCGGCAATGCCCGTTGCCGCATCAGCACGGGGTTCGTCTCGCATGGCGAGCAAGCCGGCGACCTGTTTATTGGCGAGGAGTACCGAGACGGTCTTTCCCTGATCGTTGAGGCTGGTGATCCGCTCGCGGAGCTCTTGGGAGAGCTGAGCCCGCTTCTCGGCGGCCTGTGGCGAGCCAAGAAAGAGGGATGTGCCGTTTACCGTACCGACGACTCCTTCGCCGCCAATTGCCTTTGCGTCACTCGCTGACGTCGGCTCGTATCCGTTCTCCCGTGCTTTCGCCAGGATGGCGACGGCGAGTGGGTGGCTCGAGCCGATTTCGAGATTGGCGGCCAATTCCAATGTTTCTTTTTCCGAGCGGGACGCGCCAACGACGTCCGTGACCTTTGGTTTTCCTTCGGTGAGAGTGCCCGTCTTGTCGAAAGCCACCTTCGTCACTTTTCGGAAGGATTCCAGAACCGCGCCGCCCTTCATAAGCAGGCCTCTTCGCGCGCCTGCCGAAAGGCTGGCAGCGATCGCTGCGGGCGTGGAGATGACGAGTGCACATGGGCATCCGATAAGCAGGATCGCCAATCCCTTGTAGATCCACCCCGACCAGTCACCCCCAAAAGCCAACGGCGGAACAATTGCTACAAGGGCGGCCACGGCCATGACGCCAGGGGTATAGTAGGTCGAGAACCGGTCGATGAAGCGCTCGGTCGGCGCTTTTGATTCCTGCGCCTGTTCCACCAGTTCAATAATTCGTGAGATGGTATTGTCAGCCGCTGCTGCCGTAACCTTGACGCGAATGGCGGCGTCCTGGTTGATGGTGCCCGCAAAGACCTGATCCTCGGGGCCCTTCGTCTTGGGAACGGACTCGCCCGTTACTGGCGATTCATCGATGGACGTGCTCCCTGAGAGGATGACGCCATCCGCCGGAACGCGGTCGCCGGGCCGTACCAGTATTGTCGACCCAACGGCGACGCTTTCGGCCTGGACCTCCGTCGTCTTGCCGTTGTCCTCGACCAGCGCTGTTTTCGGAACAAGTGTGGCCAGAGCCTTGATGCTGGCACGCGCGCGACCGGCTGCGACGCCCTCCAACAACTCGCCGACCAGGAACAGGAAAACAACGGCAGCCGCCTCCTCGCTGGCGTCGATAATGACGGCGCCGACCGCTGCGATTGTCATCAGCGTTTCTATGGTAAATGGGGAGCCGTTGAGTGCGGCCATCACCGCGCGCCGAGCGATCGGAACAAGGCCGACGGCCATAGCTGCGATGAAGGCCCATGTCTCGTAAGCCGGCACAAGCTTGCCGACAACGAATGCTGCAAGGAGCGCAAGGCCGCAAAAAATCGTTAGCCTTGCCTTTGTCGTCTTCCACCACGGTCCTTCCTCATTGCCGTGGTCGTGACCGTGGAGCCCGGCAACGCCCTTGTCGCCCTCGTGGGAGTCGGCTACCGCGCGCGAATTCCTGGCGCCTGCATCGTCGTATTTCGCCGTCGCAGCGGGGGAAACCTTGTAGCCGAGGCTTTCGACACGCTTCTTGATCTGGGATTGGTCGGCCTCCGTTCTGTGGCTGACGGTCATCGTTCCCGCAGTCACGGAAACCGTCACCTCTTCTATCCCCTCGATCCGCCTTACCGCCGTGTCAATCTTCTGCGCGCAACTCGCGCAATCCATGCCTTCGACACGATATCGGCTTTGCAAAAGCAGTGGGTCGTGTGCGTCATCGCCGTGGTCGTGATCAGAGTGATCATGTTCGTGATGGTGTCCGCCTTGGCTATGATCATGATCGGAATGGTCATGAGCAACAGCCTTGACCTCCCCCATTGACCTTGCCGTTGAGGGCTTTGCAGCGGCAGGGCTCACTTTGTAGCCTAGGCTTTCGATGCGCTTCGACATGCTTGCTAAGTCGGCAACGGGTCGATGCGTCACGGTCATCGTTCCTGCGGTCACGGACACGGAAACGTCCTCGACGCCGTTGATGCGCCTGGCAGCCGTGTCAATTTTTTTGGCGCAACTGGCGCAATCCATCCCCTCAACCCGGAAACGGCTTTGCAACATAGACGTGCTCATAAATGGTGCCTTTCGCCCAAATCAATGAAGCATGCTAATTCCTCTAGCAGCTAGAGAGGCAAGAGGCTATTTGTACGGTCTGCTTGGCGTTCCGACGCGCGGCGCGATGGCTCAGTACTGCCAGTCCTACTCGACCGTGTTCGGCGGCTGCCAGGCGACCACTGAAGGGCACGAAGCTGTGTCGTGCTACCGAGAGGCTGTTCTCGACATCAAGCACCGGGTATCGTCGACGAGATGCAGAAGGAGGGTCTCAACGCCGCTAAGGTCCGCGACGGCATCAACGATGCGCCGGCGCTCGCGGCCGCCGGCATCCGCATCGCTATCGCCATGAGCGACACGGATGTCGCGCTCGAGACTGCGGATGCGGTAATCCTTCACAGGCGCATCGAGGACATTTCGCGTATTCTCCGGCTGTCGCGCGGTAATCTGCGGGTTCGGCAGTCAGCCCTCAGACAGGCGAGGCGCTTCGCTTCCTCATGAAGTTGAACGCCGAAGTCGGTTCGGCAAGGCGCGCAGATATTCCTGGATATTTCATTGGCGGAAAGACCGGAACGTCCGAGAAGATCGTGAACGGTCGCTACTCCAGCGACAAAGTGCTGACAGCGTTCATGGTTGTCGCGCCCGCCGATAGGCCGAAATACTTGTTCCTCACCATTTTGGACGAACCAAAGGCTCTCCCAGAGACCCACGGCTTTCGGACGTCGCGGCGAGACGCCAGCAAATCCGTTCCCGAGCATGGCCGTGGCTCACGCTTGGGGGTCCGACAGATTTGCTCCGCTACTACAACCAGAGATGTTGACACTATCCCATGGGGGAGGATAGGAGAAAAGCATCATGACTGATTATCGACATTTCTCCCACTCCGACATCGTGAACCGGCTTAGGCACGCCAAGGGACACATGCGCAGCGTCGTTGCTATGATCGAGGGCGGAAGGTCATGCCTAGACATCACCCAGCAACTGCACGCGGTGGAAAGGGCAGTCGCTCAGGCGAAGCGTAACCTGATCCACGACCATCTCGACCATTGCCTTGAAGAATCCGTCGGGCCGTTGCCACGGGCGAAGCGTGGTTCGATCGATGATTTCAAGGAGATCGCGAGGTACCTCTGATGCTGGCCATCCTCTCGCACCGCATTTACCGCCACCTGTTCCTCGCTCAGGTGATCGCCCTTGTCGGAACGGGACTACTGACGGTCGCCCTCGGGTTGCTCGCCTTCGACCTCGCCGGGGCCGACGCGGGATCTGTGCTCGGCACCGCGCTTGCCATCAAGATGGTCGCTTATGTCGGTGTCGCACCTGTCGCATCCGCCTTCGCCGAACGCCTCCCCCGCCGCGCAATGCTGGTCCTGCTCGACCTGGTGCGCGCCGGTGTGGCGCTCTTCCTGCCCTTCGTCACCGAAGTCTGGCAAATTTACGTGCTGATCTTTGCACTCCAGTCCGCGTCCGCCGCCTTTACGCCGACTTTTCAGGCCACGATTCCCGACATCCTTCCGGACGAGAAGGAATACACGCGCGCCCTTTCTCTCTCCCGACTTGCCTATGACCTTGAGAGCGTCATCAGTCCCATGCTAGCAGCGGTCCTCCTGACCGTTATCTCCTTCCACAGCCTGTTCGCGGGCACGGTCTTCGGCTTCCTCGGCTCGGCCGCACTGGTCGTCTCCGTCGTTCTGCCGAGCCCTAAGCCGTCCAAGCCGCGCGGCATATATGACCGCACGACGCGCGGAATCCGCATCTATCTCGCAACGCCACGCCTGCGTGGTCTGTTGGCGGTCAATCTCGCTGTCGCTTCTGCTGGGGCACTGGTGATCGTCAACACTGTCGTCTACGTGCAGGCGGCGTTCGGGCTGGACCAGCAAGCGATGGCTGTCGCCCTCGGAGCCTTCGGCGGGGGTTCGATGATAGCGGCACTGGCCCTGCCACAACTATTGGAAAGAATCCCAGATCGCACTGCGATGTTCGGCGGAGCAGCCTTGCTGGCAGTCGGAACGCTGGCCGCCGCCGCATTGCCCTCGTATCAGTGGTTGCTCGCGCTGTGGTTCGTGCTGGGGCTGGGGTACTCCATGGCGCAGACCCCTTCCGGTCGCCTGCTACGGCGTTCGGCGCATCCGGAGGACCGTCCGGCGGTCTTCGCCGCGCAGTTTGCGTTGTCGCATGCCTGCTGGCTGGTCGCCTATCCGGTCGCGGGTTGGGCGGGTGCCACGATTGGGCTTCCCGTTACCGCTGTCATTTTGGCCCTGCTGGCAGGCGGGGCAATCGTCATCGCGTTCGCGGTGTGGCCTGCCAATGATCCTGAGGAAGTCGTACACAGTCATGAAAACCTCCCGTCCGACCATCCGCACCTTGTCGAGGCCGAGCGGCACCGTCATGTGCATGCCTTTGTCATCGACGACCTGCACACCGCATGGCCGATGAAGGACTGATGCGCGAGTGGACGTCTTTCTCGCGCTATCAGGCTTGTTCGCTATTGCTTTCGTGGCCGCCACCATTCTCCCGGCACAGTCGGAAGCAGCTCTGATCGGCCTGCAATTGGCTGGCTATCCCATCGTTCTCCTTGTGGTAGTCGCCAGCATAGGAAATACGCTCGGGGCCGTCGTGAACTGGGCGCTCGGACGTGGAGTCGAACGCTTCCGGCATCGGCGCTGGTTCCCTGTCTCCGCCTCTTCTCTGTACCGGGCATCGGCCTGGTACCGGAGGTGGGGCCGCTGGAGCCTGCTGCTGTCATGGGCACCTCTCGGCGGCGACGCGCTCACCGTCGCGGCGGGGGTCATGCGAGAGCCGCTCTGGAGCTTTCTCCTGCTCGTGGGGATCGCCAAGACGGGACGGTACGTCGTCCTCGCTGCGGCGACTGCGGGGCTGATGTCATGATGTGGCTGTTCCAGGATATCGTCGCCATTCAGCGCGAGATTTACCTCGCCTTCGCCGAGCGTAGCCCTTGCTAGCAGGGCTGGAAGAAGTCGCGTGCGTTCAAAAATGCGCCAGCAAGGTAATTGCTAAATCTCTAACTGTAGGTCTTAAGTCCATGAAGCCGCCTGTGTCCCCCCGTGTTTGTCCGTCGTGCCAACGCAAGCTTCCAATTGCGGCAGTGCGCTGCCCTTGGTGCGCCGTAGCTGCGTTGCCAAACTCTTTGCGGCCGGGATGAATGCTCCCACCCTTAAGCGGGCAGTCGGCGATCTAGATGCCAACCTTGTCGCCACCTGGCTTGGCATCACCATCTCCTCGCTCGCCTCGGCTGAATCGACTAGCCCGGCGGATGAGCCCAACTGCTTCTCGCAGCAGGTCAAACCGACCAATGGTCGTGTGATCGGGATCGGGCCAATGAGCGGTCATGCCGGCACCTCCGCACCCGGCACATCAAGCGCGATGGCCCTGAGATCCGCGGTGGCAAGCTTGAGGTAGGGGACCGTCGGCGCGATTGCGATGCCCCAACGGGTCGCCGATGACCTTTTGCGGAACTGACGCGCGCAGCATCTCGACCGCACGTGCATGACGGAAGATGTGTGGTCCACATTTTCCTGGTGGCTTGATGCCGGCATCGCGGAGGCGCGGTCGGATCAAGCTGTATAGCTTCTCTGCAGTCTTCAGGCTCCTGGCGAAGTTTGCGTGCGCGCCGCGATCTAGCTGCGGCTTCTGCGCGATGGCGCTGGCAACGATGTCCCGTTACATCGCGGAGGCTGGATACGTTGACGCTTGGAGGTCAGGAGGTTTGCGTGCCCTAGCGAGTGGTCACAGGTATTTGATGAGGTCCTTGAATTCGTCAATCGACTGGCGACGTTCTTTCGGTCGCGCGCCGACTGTTTCCTCAAGGCAGTGGTCGAGATGATCCTGGATCAGTGTCCGCTTTGCCTGGCTGACTGCCTTCTCAACCGCGTGGAGTTGCTGGGCGATGTCGAGGCAGGGTCGTCCCGCAGCGAACATATCGATGACGCTCCGGAGATGACCTTCGGCACGCTTCAGGCGCTTGACGATGTCCGGGTGCGAAGCGTGAATGTGATCAGTCATGGCTCTTGCTATCCCCCTGGTGAGGATATTGTCAAGCCAACTCCTAGCGGAGCTTCCGTTGAACTTATGCTCGATGGCATTTTCGTGATCGCGATTATCTCCTACACGACGCCATGAAACGGGCTTTGATCAACAGGACGTGGTCGGGTGGATCACGATTGTCGTTCAATCCGGATCTTCGGAACGCAGCAGCCTGAACGTCAATAGTGCGTACTTTTACATAGCACGGACAGGGCAGGTAACTCGACGTTACGGTATCTGGGAGGAGGCAAGCGCCACCGCCTTTACTGCGTTTCAAACGTCCGTGTCTGCCAAACCGTTTCTTTCAATTACAAACGCTCTAAAAGCCTCCAGCGTCTCGCCGCTGACGTGATGCTCGATGCCCTCAGAGTCGATGCGTGCAGTTTCGAGGCTGATACCGAGCGCGCAGAGAAAGGCTTCGACAATCTGGTGCCGCTCACGGCTTTTTTCAGCGAGGCTTTTTCCCTCGTCGGTGAGGAATACGCCACGATAACGGCGTTGCTGGATGAGACCGTCCGCTGCAAGCCTCTTCAGCATCTTGGCGACGGTCGGCTGAGCTACTCCGAGGCGTTGGGCAATATCCACCTGGCGTGCTTCACCCCCATGGTCGATGAGATCAGCAATCAGCTCGACGTAATCTTCGACGAGCTCGGCTCGGCGATTGTTACGCGTCTGGCGAAAGCTTTCGACCTGGGCGTCTGCGTCCACCAATGCGGTCGGATTGTTGCTGACGTCCGCATTTTCTTTCATTCGAGTTCTACTCCTCATCATAATGCACCATAACACGGAATCATAGCTATTGCTATTAGTCATAACACGACACGGGGAATCTTTCCTAACTAGACAAAATTCCAAAGTGCTTACCAGTTGATCCTAGAAATTAGCCGTTGCTATAATTAAGGCCCCGTGCTTATCTTTAACGAACGTGCTATTAAGAGCGGGATCCGATGCGCAACTGGCTGCCTTTTAATCTAAACCGCCGCGGCTTTCTGGGCGCGGGACTTCTTGCGGCCGGTGGTGCTGCGCTCAGCGCAAAAAACGCTTCGGGGCAGGCCGATCCATCCGGGCACGGACCCGGACATCAGGCGACAGCTTCGCCAGATGTCGGTGCCATGCCTGCTCACCGCGCCGCCCATGGTGCGATGATCACAGTCGGTGATGTGAGCAGCGAGCGCAACGGCTTTGATCCGATGGCCATGCTCACTGACTGGGACCGGGGAACGGTGTCGACACAGTCCGATGGGCGCACGCTACGCACCTTTGTGGTTACCGCCGAGGACAAGGAAATCGAGATCGCGCCGGGCGTCATGTTTCCGGCCTGGACCTTCAATGGGCGCGTGCCCGGTCCCGCGCTCCGCGCCGTCGAGGGCGAGCGGCTCAGGATCGTGTTCCAGAACAACGGTTCGCATCCTCATTCCATGCATTTTCACGGCATTCACGCCGCAAGAATGGACGGCGTCCCCGGCGCCGGTCTCATCAATCCGGGCGAGGAATTCATTTATGAGTTCGACGCCAAGCCGTTCGGTTGCCACCTGTATCATTGCCACGCCTTTCCGCTGGCGCGGCATATGCACAAGGGAATGTATGGGCTCTTCGTCGTCGATCCTGACCCCGCTCGCCATCCGGGTATGGAGGACGTTGCGCGCTCCCGTCTCTTCGGTACACCCGAAAACGTCGAGTGGCAGGAAATGGCGATGGTGATGAACGCCTTCGACACGACGTTCGACGGTGAGAACGAGTTTTACGCCTGTAACACAGTTGCCCATTGCTACGCCAAAGAGCCGATCAAGATCGTACGCAATCGGCCGGTTCGCATCTACCTGGTCAATGTCACCGAGTTCGACCCGATCAACTCGTTCCACCTGCACGCGAACTTCTTCAACTATTTTGATCAAGGTACGACGCTGACGCCGACGCTTCAGACGGTCGACCTAATCACACAGTGCCAAGCGCAACGCGGTATTCTGGAGTTCACCTTCAAGGATCACGAGCCGGGTCTGTATATGTTTCACGCGCACCAATCCGAATTCACTGAATTGGGCTGGATGGGCATGTTCGATGTTGTAGAGGCTGTATCATGAACGAGCGGGTCACGACCGAGAGCCTGGAGCCTGGAGTAACTCCCGCCTCGACGCGAAAGCGGGTCACTCTTCTATGGCTTCTCATGCCGTTGGTGGTGCTTGGGTTGGCGATCGCCTGGCTCTATTCGGCGAATCCGCTTTCCAGCTTCAATAATGGAGCGCCGCCAGTAGAAAACCTGACCGTCGAACGCACGATCCTCGATCAAAGCGGTTTTCGCTTGCTCGTTCGCGCTGGTGGTTCCGAACCGATGAAGATTGCGCAGGTGCAGGTCGATGCCGCCTATTGGGAGTTCACGCAAACGCCGGCGGGGCCGATCGCCCGTGGCGACACCGCGTGGATCAGCTTGCCTTTCCCCTGGATGCTTGGCGAGGCGCACAAGGTGACGTTTGTCACGAACACCGGCGCGGCGTTCGATCATGAAATTCCCGTTGCCGTGCCGACCCCCGCCGTCACATCCGCAAACCTTGTCGCACAGGCATTGCTCGGTGCCTTTGTCGGCATTCTTCCCGTCGCCATCGGTCTGATGTTCTACCCAGCACTCCGTGGTGCCGGGCAATCGACTATGAACTTCCTGCTCGCAATGACCATCGGGTTGCTTGGGTTCCTGTTGGTAGACACGATTGAGGACGCGCTGGAGTTCGCGGGCGAATCCGCTGCGATTTTCCAAGGGCCTGCAATGGTTGTTCTTGCCGCCGCGGCAAGCTTTCTTCTGCTCATGGGTGTGTCCCGACGGGGGGGGCGCCCAAGCGGGTTGGCGCTCGCGACCTATATCGCCATCGGGATTGGTCTTCACAATCTCGGCGAAGGGCTTGCGATCGGTGCAGCCTTTGCCGCCGGGGCGGCAGGGCTCGGGACCTTCCTGGTGATGGGATTCACGCTACACAATATCACTGAAGGAATTGGCATTGCCGCGCCGATCCTCAAGGTGAGGCCACCGCTGTGGACATTCGCAGGGCTGGCGCTGCTTGCCGGCGGCCCGGCAGTGATCGGCATGTGGATAGGCAGCCTCGCCTATGCCCCACAATGGTCGGCGCTGGCGCTCGCCATTGGAGCAGGTGCGATCTTGCAGGTGGTTATCGAGGTCAGCCTGTATCTCAAGCGCTCGGACGGGCGGGGTTCGTCGATGATGCTTTCGCCGCCGGTCCTTGCTGGTCTCGCCGTCGGCGTAGGCTTCATGTACGCGACCGCGATGCTCGTTAAGATTTGATGGCATCCTCGTTCTAAGGCGATATTCCTGCCCTGCACAAATATCGATTGTCGGCCGTTGTCATTGCAGTTCTCGCTTCCGGTGTCGCCGCTATCGCTCATGAAGGCGCAACGGGCGTCGTGGCCGAGCGCATGGCAGTGATGAAGCACATGGCCGAAAGCATGAAGACGGTCGGCGAGATGTTGAACGGGCGCAGGGAATTTGACGCGATCGCAGTCTGCGCCGGCGTTGCTGCCCTTCACGAGAACCGCCATCAGGCTCGCAAGCAGTTTTCCTCAGAGACCAAGGATCATGCCAGTCGCGCCTCGGCGGCAGTCTGGGAAAAGCCGGACGATTTTAAGGCCGAGCTGGAGGGGTTCGATGCTGCGATCAAGGCGCTGGTTGCGGCTTCGGAAACCGACAACCTTGATGAAATGAGGGTCCCATTCAAGGATGTCGGTCAATCATGCTCGAGCTGCCATGAGCAGTTTCGACTGTCGGAATAGAAATCGTTCCACTCGGCGATCCGCCCGCCGCCAACGACCGCCTCGGGGGGCGGGGATCCAGCAGGCCCTTGAGGGGACCCCCGTGCTGCTGCCCACCGGCCATCCTCGCCGTCGATCATCCCAGCTCCCGCCGCCTTGACGCTTCTTTGCCCGCCGCACAGCGCCGCCCACCACCGTGTCAAGCAGTTTGCCCTTGAGGCCGCTGCCGGCGCCTATCTGCAAATGCCGCCTGGCGCGACCGCCGATCTGACGCGCGGGCTGGCCGTTGCCACTTGCGTCCCCTGCTGTCCCTAGCAGCCGCCGCGCGACCGGGCGGGCCTGGCGATGAACGGCGCGCTCGTGCCTAGAGCTGCCAGTCTTTGGATACTTACACGCTGCTATTTATCAGGTTTCGTCTATCTGTTGGCAAATATTGAACTGGAGTGGACATGCGGGACATTTTGGAGCGGCAACAAGTCTGGATTTACTTTGGATGCGTTGCCCTGGGCGCGGTGATCGCATTCGCCGTGACAGGGACAGAGCATCTTGAAGGGACAATAAATCCGGCGCTCGCGTTCATGCTGTTCGTGACATTCCTGCAAGTTCCGCTTGCCGAGATCCGCAGCGGCTTCGGTGAGACCCGCTTTCTGGCGGCGCTGCTGATCAGCAACTTTATTGCCATTCCCGTGCTGGTCTTCCTGTTGTCCCAGCTGGCGATGGATGATGCGTTGTTGCGTCTCGGAATCCTTATGGTCCTGCTGACGCCCTGCATCGACTATGTGGTTACCTTCGCCCACTTAGGCCGCGCTGATGCGCGGCTTCTTCTGACATCAACCCCGATCCTCTTGCTTGTTCAAATGGCCTTGTTGCCGATCTATCTCGCCGTTTTTCTTGGGAGCGATGCCGCCGAACTGGTGAGCATGGGTCCCTTTTTCCATGCGTTCGCGTGGCTGATTGTCGTGCCCCTCGTCCTCGCCGGAGCAGTCCAGATGTGGGCATTCCGTACCAAGACCGGACAAGTGGTGGGCAAATATCTGGGTCTTTTACCCGTTCCGGCCACCGGCTTGGTCCTGTTCCTCGTGGTGGCGGCGACAGTTCCGGTTCTGGGCACAGCGATCGATCACGCTCTTTCTGCGCTGCCCCTCTACATCGCCTTTGCAATTATCGCACCTCTTATAGGGTGGAGTGTTGCGTGGGCTTTTGGGTTGCGAACCGAAGCTGCCCGAGCTGTCTCCTTTTCGTCTGCAACCCGAAATTCTCTCGTCGTTTTGCCTTTGGCCCTTGCGGTGCCGGGCGCGATCCCAGTTCTTCCAGCCGTTATCGTAACCCAAACACTGGTCGAGCTGGTGGCAGAACTGGTCTACATCCGTGTCATTCCCATGATGCGGACACGCTGAGGCTAACGATCCATTCATCTATCATCGCGCGGCTGTCGTTCGCAGCATGGCGCGTTCCAGAAGGCCCAAAATGGACTTTACAGGCCGCCCGGCCGCTGACAATCTTTTCCAACGGCCGCGTACGATTGCGGTTCCGTGCACACCCGTGGCTGGATGGCGCGTCAAATGCCGTGATAACCATGCGGGTTCCACCTGCTCGATGTTGACCTTCCGGCAGGTGGAAGGCTTACAAGAAGGTTCATCAGGAGAGACCTCCATGGAACATGATCACGGGCGCGGCCATTCGCTTCGATGAACAGCGGCCACTCGGAGTCGGGGACGGCGGACGGTGTCATCCGGGATCCGGTCTGCGGCATATAGGTCGACCGCTCGTCGGCAAGACACTTTACTCGCCACGAGGGCGAGGGTTTCTATTTCTGCTCGTCGGGCTGCCAGGGCATGTTCGAAACGAAGCCGGAGAGCTATCTCGGCGCGGGCGTCGAGCGAATGGCCGCACCGATGGCCCTAGACACGCAATACACCTGCCCGATGCATCGGGAGATCATCCGCAACAAGCCCGGATGACACCCTCTCTGCGGCATGGCTCTGGAACCGATGGGCGTGCCGACGGGCGATGAAGGTTCGAACCCCAAGCTGATCGACTTCTCCGGCCGCTTTCGGGTAAGCGTGGTCCTGTCCGTCCCGGTGTTCAGTCTGGCAATGGAACCGGTGGACGGCACGGACACGATGCTGCCGCATGTTGACCTCTGCTGAGAAGTGACCCAGGATTTTCACCGAGTGGTCCGTGGAAAAATTATATGCTCCGGGTCGCAACTCGGTGGAAATCAACAGCCCGGCGACCGAATACCCGCAGAGGGGGAGATCGTCGAGGGAACCAGCGACGTCGACGAGTCCCCCGTCACGGGCGAAAGCACGCCGAAGCGGAAGTCCGAGAAGGACGGGTCTTCGCGGGCACGATCAGCACGGACGTCGTGCTGAAGGTGCGGGTGACCGCCACGGCCCAGGACAACACCATCGCCCGCGTCGTCAGGCTGGTGGAGGAGGGCAGGAGAGCAAGGCACCGACCGAGAGGTTCATCGACCGCTTCTCCCGCTACTACACGCCGGGGGGTCTCGTCGTCGGCGCGCTTGTCGCCACTCTGCCGCCGCTGCTGTTCGGCGAGCCATGGGGCGAGTGGATTTACAAGGGTCTCGCGATCCTGCTCATCGGCTGCCCGTGCGCGCTGGTCATCTCCACTCCGGCCGCGATAGCTGCGGGCCTGTCTGCTGGCGCTCGTCGCGGCATGCTGATGAAGGGCGGTGCCGTGCTCGAGGGTTTCGGCAAGATCACGGCCGTCGCCTTCGACAAGACGGGCACCCTGACCGAAGGCAAGCCCGTCGTCACGGACGTGGTCGCCTACGGGCGGACCGAGCGCGAGGTTCTGTCGATGGCGGCCGCCCTCGAACAGGGATCAAGCCATCCCTTGGCTATCGCCATCCTCGACAAGGCCAAGGCGGAAAAGGTGCCCATCCCTCCGGCGTTTGGCGCGAAGGCTGTCTCTGGCAAGGGCGTGGAAGGCAATGTCGGCGGCGTGGCGCTGTTCCTGGCCTCCGCCAAGGCGGCGGCCGAGCGCGCGTCCCTTTCCCCGGAACAGGCTTCCAAGGTCGAGGAGCATAACGGGCAGGGAAAGACCGTCTCCGTCCTGCTGGCTGGCGATTCCGTCGCGGGCCTGATCGCGATGCGCGACGAGCCTCGCGAAGACGCGAAGGCCGGGCTGGCGGCGCTGAAGGACCTGGGCATCCGGACCGTCATGCTGACAGGGGACAACCGGAAGACGGCCGAAGCCATCGCCGCGGGCCTCGGCGTCGAGGCGCGGGCCGAGTTGCTGTCGCAGGACAAGCAGCGGATCGTCGGCGAGATGCAGAAGGACGGCCTCAAGGTCGCCAAGGTCGGCGACGGCATCAACGACGCGCCGGCGTTCGCGGCGGCCGACATCGGCATCGCCATGGGCGGCGGCACGGACGTCGCACTCGAGACTGCGGATGCGGCAATCCTTCACGGGCGCGTCGAAGACGTTTCGTATATGGTCCAGCTGTGGCGCGCCGTGATGGCGAACATCAAGCAGAACATCGCGGTCGCGCTGGGCCTCAAGGCGGTCTTCCTGGTGACGACGGTAATTGGCCTGACAGGCCTCTGGCCCGCCATCTTGGCGGACACGGGCGCGACGGTGCTGGTGACTGCCAATGCAATGCGTCTCCTTGGCTGGAAGGGGCGCTGAAGGGAAACCGATGACCGGAAACTTGTTTGTTCTTGCGGCTGCGGCCGCGTCCCTGTCGTGGACACAGCCGGCGCTCGCCCACGACTATACGGCGGGTTCGCTTGCCATCGCGCATCCCTGGTCGCGCAAGGCGCCGCCCGCGGCCCCGGTCGCCGGCGGATACGTCAGCATCACGAACAATGGTTCTGAGCCTGATCGCCTTGTTGGCGGCAGTTCCCCAGTCGCGGAACGGGTTGATATTCACGTGTCCTCGGTGGACGACGGCGTTGCCCGCATGCGGCCGGCCGACGACGGCATCGAGATCGCTCCGGGCGAGACGGTGGAGCTGAAACCAGGCGGGACGCACATCATGTTCATCAAGCCGTCGAACCTCCCTGGCGAAGGCCAGCAATTCCCCGCCACCCTCCATTTCGAGAAGGCCGGAGCTGTGGACGTCGAGTTCGCAGTCCAGGCAATGGGCGCGGCAGCCCAAGAGCCTGACCACGGCAGCCATGGAGCGTCCGCGCAATGAGCTGGCTGAGAATCATCAGGGTGGCGGCCTGGTCAGGAATAGGCATTCTGTCTGCAGTCATGGCCGTCTACGCTGGACTGGTCTGGTCCGAATCCAAGACGCAGGCCTCGCAGGAGATGGGCACCGCCCTCGTCGGAGGACCTTTCCGGCTTGCGACTCACCGCGGGGGGACATTGTCCGACAAGGATCTCCTCGGCAGGCCCTATGTGGTATTCTTCGGCTTCACGCATTGCCCGGACGTATGCCCGACCACGCTCTACGAACTGACAGGGCTTCTGGCGGAGCTCGGCCCGGATGGTGACGGGCTGGAAGTCCTGTTCATGACCGTCGATCCGGAACGCGACACGGCAGAACAGCTCGCAGCCTACATGTCCGCCTTTGACCCGAGAATCACGGCGCTCCGGGGCACGCTCGAAGAAACCGACGCGGCCATGAAGGCCTTCAAGGCGTACTATCGTAAGGTCCCTATCGAAGGAGGAGACTACACGATGGATCACACGGCGGGCATTATTCTCATGGATGCTGCCGGCAGGTTCAAGGGCACCCTGGATCTGCACGAGCCGAAGGAAACCCAGATCGCGAAGCTGCGTCGCCTGATTACGAACACGACATTGGAGACAGGAATATGAACCGACTTGGTGCAATTCTGCGGGCGGTTACCACTACTGCCGCTCTAACGCTGCTCTCGGGCATAGCTTCGGCCGCGCAGACGATCGAGGTGCTGAGCACTTCCGGATGTGGCTGCTGCATCGGCTGGACACGCCATATGGCGAAGAACGGCTTTTCGACGGAACTCAGGAACCTGCCGATGGCAGACCTGATGCAGGTGAAGATAAAAGCGGGGCTGAAGCCCGGCCAGACCTCCTGTCATACTGGGCGGATCGAGGGCTATGTGATCGAAGGCCATGTTCCTGCACGGGAGGTTCAACGCCTGCTGGCGGAGCGCCCGGACGCGATCGGCCTGACTGTTCCTAATATGCCTTACGGTTCGCCGGGCATGGGCGAGGTCGGGCCGGACGCGGACCCCTATGACGTTCTTCTTGTGTTCCGTGACGGGACGACGGAAGTGTATGCGAGCTACCCATGAGTGAGTTCGAGCCGCCCGCTTCCGGTAATCCTGTGGACTTCCACTCCGGCATGCCGTCCTCGAAACGTCGCCCACGGTAGCTCCTGCCGCTGGGCCCTACTGCCTCGAGGGACATGACGCACCATTGTCCGCGCCAACAGGCTAATTAGCCATCTCGCATCTGAGTGGCGGGTTCGGCGCACGATGCAGTCGATCTCGGCGATGTCTCGCCGGGGTCGTGATCCGTTTCAATCATGAGAATGCTCCAGGCGTTTGACGTTGTGAATCAAGCTAGCAAACAGTAGAATCGGTTTCCGATATCGGGATTCGATTTTGAGGTAGTTGTGGGACGGTCAGACTATGGAACATCAGGAGCTGTTGTCGGGTTTCATACGACTGCACGTCCTGCATCATGCCACCGAAGGCGATCTCTACGGGCAATGGATGATCGAGGAACTAGCGCGACACGGTTACCGCGTCAGCCCGGGTACACTTTATCCCATGCTCCATGCCATGGAGCGCAAAGGCTATCTCCAATCGCGCACCGAGCGTGCCGGCCGATCGCATCGTCGCGTTTATCGAGCGACAGCATTTGGCGTCGAGGCCTTGGCGTTTGCGCAAGACAAAATCCGGGAGTTGTTTCGTGAGGTCGCATCCGGAGATAACGCTACCTGAGAATGTGCGTCGGGGAGCTGTGGGTGAAGTTTTTTGCGCTTTTCTCAAACTCGGCTTGACATCCTTTGGCGGACCAATCGCCCATCTCGGTTATTTCCGCGATGAATTCGTCATCCGCCGCAAATGGATCGACGAAGAAGGCTATGCAGATCTCGTTGCGCTCTGTCAGTTCCTTCCTGGCCCCGCAAGCAGTCAGGTCGGCTTTGCGCTGGGGCTGCTGCGCGGCGGACCGCTCGGGGCGCTCGCCGCATGGTTGGCTTTCACTCTGCCATCTGCCGCCCTCCTCATCCTGTTCGCCTTTGGAGCTACAGCTTTTGCAGGCCCGGTGGGAGCGGGGCTACTTCATGGCCTAAAGGTCGTTGCTGTTGCCGTCGTCGCTCAGGCGGTGTGGGGTATGGCAAGGACGCTTACCCCCGACCGTAAACGCGCCAGCATTGCTCTGGTGGCGGTGTTGATCGTCATCTTCGCGGCAGGCTCGATCGGGCAGATTGCAGCTATCGTTGTCGGCGGGGCCGCCGGCCTATTGCTGTGTAAAGGTGGAGCCGACCCTACGGGCGGGCATTTGTATTTCAGAGTGTCCAAGTTTGCGGGGGTTGCTGCGCTTGCACTTTTTACCCTGCTCATTGTGCTGTTGCCGATACTCGCCGCGACATCGCACGGAATCGCACTGTTCGATTCATTTTTTCGCGCCGGCTCTCTCGTTTTCGGCGGCGGCCATGTCGTGCTGCCGCTGTTGCAGGCGGAAGTCGTACCTTCCGGCTGGGTCAACGAGAGCGTATTCTTGGCGGGGTATGGCGCGGCGCAAGCGGTGCCGGGGCCACTTTTCACGTTCGCAGCGTATCTCGGGGCCGTGATGGAGCCGCAACCGAACGGCATTGCTGGCGCAGCGATCGCTCTCGTCGCGATTTTCCTCCCCGGCTTTCTCCTTCTGATTGGTGCCTTGCCGTTCTGGGACGCGTTCCGCGCCCGACCTGTCGCGCAGGCGGCCATGCGGGGTGCCAACGCGGCTGTCGTCGGCATTCTCGGAGCGGCCCTCTACAGCCCGGTATGGACCAGTGCCGTTCTCGGACCGCGCGACTTCGCGCTCGCGCTTACTGGATTCCTGTTGCTTACCGTGTGGAAGACCCCACCATGGATCGTTGTCGCGCTTTTGGCCGCCGCGGCTACCGCGCTCAGTCTGATCTGAAGGTGGAATTGATATGGCCACCGTCAACGTTACATCATCGATGATGTCGGTTCCGCGATTGTGTTCGGCAGGAATCGCTCTGACGAGAATGGTGGGAAAGGGATTTTGATGCGGATATCGATAATCCGCCGCTGCGGCGCGCCAACGCTGTTCGACTTGAATATCCCAGTAGCGGGCAGCGGAGCGATCCCATGAGCACGCGCTTTCCAGCAACTACCATGCCCGACCGCGACTGGTGGGCAGTGCTATGGCCCGATCCCGAAATCGTTCTGAGGCAGCTCGGTATTCATTCCGACATGATTGTCCTCGACTTATGCTGCGGTGATGGCTACTTCACCGCACCGTTGGCGAAACACGTTGACGGCAAGGTCTTCGCGCTCGATCTCGACCCTGAGATGCTCGAGCAGGCGAAGATGGAAGTCGCCCGGCAAGGCACGGCGGTACGCCAATGGATTTGCGCCGACGCACGGGAGATTTCGGAGCTTCTTCCCGAACCAGTTGATTATGTATTAATGGCTAACACCTTCCACGGCGTGCCAGACCAATTCGGATTGTCGCGTGCGGTTCGAATGGCGCTTCGCCGGCAGGGCCTTTTCGGTGTGGTGAACTGGCTTCCGCTGCCACGAGAAGAAACAACCGTGCTTGGCCAGCCCCGCGGGCCGCAGACAGAAATGCGCATGTCGTCAGACTCGGTCAGGGCTATTATCGAGCCGTCAGGGTACCGGATGGTCCGGATTGTTAACCTACCTCCCTATCACTATGGCGCCGTGTTCGAGGCTGTGCCCTGAAGACGGCGCCATAGTGATCTGCCCACTCTTTACGGCTGGCCGTCGTGGATGGATGCGTTCTGCTGAGCCGATGCCCCTATGTCATGGTTTCCTGAAGTCTGAGGTAAGATCAGCCGACTGTCGGCCCGTGGAACAACGTCTCGATCAGCGGACATCCCGGAAATGTACCGTCGCCGCACCGGGTGACGACGTCTTTGAGAACACGCTCCATGCGACGTAGATCGGCGATCTTGGCCCTGACGTCGGCAAGGTGGGTGGCGGTGACGTCACGTGCTTCGGCACAGGGCCGGTTGCGCTCGTCAACGAGACGCAAGAGCTCGCGGATTTCATAAATGGAGAAGCCGAGCTCGCGTGCCCGCAGAACAAAGCGAAGCCGCCGCTCATGTGTTTTGCCGTAGCTACGATAGCCGTTCGCCGTGCGCGGGGGCTCGGGTAGAAGGCCGACCTTTTCGTAATAGCGCACTGTCTCCAGATTGGAGCCCGTCCGCCGCGCGAACTCGGCCCGCTGCAGTCCTTTCACGCCAGCGTGATCGCGCATCGAAATTTCCTCTTGACCCTGTAGTTGCTACAGACCCTACCGTATAGCTCAATGAGGATTTGAACAAGGAATGCGACGCTAGAGATGGCTGCATCGCGACACGGAAACCGTAGAGATACGCCGACAGCGGAACTAACGGCGCCGGTCCGAGGCGAAGCCAGGAACACAGCGGTTCCCGGCCTCGCAAACGTGACCGTCTCTTTCGAGGAGAAGGCCGCGACCTTGGCCTTCGACGCCGGCCACGACGAACCCGGACGCAGTCGGGGCCGTCAGCATGAACGCTGGTAATCCGGCTCGGGCAAGGCACCTGGTAGCTAGAATGGCCGACCGTGTTCCAATCCGCTTAACCCTTGCCGGAGCAATACTTGCTGGGATCTGCTGCAGCGCCGCTCCTCGCCGTAAGCCTGCGGTTGGTGGGCCTTGATGCGTGGCTCACAGGCGAGTTTGGTGGCGCTTGCCCTTGCTGCTGGAGGGTTCGTCTCGCCGCGTGGAACATCATCCATCGCCAGGAAAAAAACCACGAGATGTGAGTTGTGATTCACAAGGAAAGTTAGAAGCCATGAACGGTTACCGCGCAACTTCTGTGTCCCAGGACAGTGCCGACACCGCCCGGCACTCCGCCATCAATGGCGGGAACGGCAAGACCTATGACCTTGTCGTCATCGGTGCTGGCTCGGCTGGTTTTTCAGCCGCGATCACTGCGGCAGAACAGGGCGCTCAGGTCGCTCTTATCGGTAGCGGCACGATTGGCGGGACCTGCGTCAATATCGGTTGTGTGCCGTCGAAGACGTTGATCCGTGCTGTCGAAACGCTTCACAACGCTCGCGTGGCAGCCCGTTTTGCCGGTGTCACGGCGGAGGCCGAACTGATCGACTGGCGCGGAACCGTCCGCCAAAAGGACGCGCTCGTTTCCGAGCTGCGTCAGGCAAAATATAGAGGCCTGCTACCGGCCTATAGCGGCATAGACTATCGCGAAGGTCCGGCCCGGCTCGCGAATGGCGGTGTCGAAGTGAATGGCACGCGCATTCCCGCCGACAAGATCATCATCGCCACTGGCGCACGACCGGCGATCCCTGTCATCCCCGGCATCGAGACCGTGCCGTATCTCACCAGCACGACGGCACTCGACCTCGAGGAGTTGCCTCGTTCGCTGCTCGTCATTGGCGGCGGCTATATCGGCGCGGAGCTAGCCCAGATGTTTGCTCGCGCCGGCGTGCACGTGACGCTCGCCTGCCGGTCCCGCCTGCTGCCCGAGGCCGATCCCGATATCGGCGCGGCGCTCACGGGATATTTCGAGGAGGAAGGGATTACTCTGGTGTCCGGTATCGCCTACCGCGCGATCCGCAAGACCGAGGACGGTGTTTCGCTGACCGTCATGCGTGACGGTCGGGATGTTGTGATTGACACCGATCAGGTGCTGATCACCACCGGGCGCACGCCCAACATCGAAGGCCTTGGGCTCGCCGAGCACGACATCGCCGTCTCGCCGAAGGGCGGCATCATCGTCGACGACCGCATGCGCACGACCCGATCCGACGTGTATGCGGCCGGCGACGTTACCGGCCGCGATCAATTCGTCTACATGGCTGCTTATGGTGCCAAGCTCGCCGCCAGAAACGCCTTTACCGACGACAGCCTACGCTACGACAACAGCGCCATGCCCACCATCGTGTTCACAGATCCCCAGGTGGCGAGTGTTGGGCTGACGGAGATCGCTGCGCAATCCGCTGGCCATGCGGTTCGCGTCTCAAAGATTGATCTCGACCAGGTGCCGCGTGCGCTAGCCGCGCGCGACACCCGCGGCCTCATCAAGCTCGTCGCTGATGCCGTGAGTGGCCGGTTGCTCGGCGCGCATATCCTCGCGCCGGAGGGAGCCGACAGCATCCAGACCGCAGCGCTCGCGATCCGGCACGGCCTCACCGTCGATGACCTCACGGAGACGATCTTTCCGTATCTCACCACCGTAGAGGGCTTGAAGCTCGCGGCGCTGGCATTCAACAAGGATGTCGCCAAATTGTCCTGCTGCGCGGGCTGACTAGTGTCACTTAGCAGATGGGGTGATCGCCGCCGTCGTCCCCTTACGGCATCGCGATGTGCCAAGGGTGATGTGGTGTAGGCCACAGAACAGAGGGGACGGCGGATGAACGATATGATGATCGGAGTGGATTTGGTAAAGAATGCTCTCCAGCCATTGGGGCGCGAACTCGACCAGACAAGGGCGCACGATCGCTGATTAAGAGCAAGAAAGGGATCATCCCAACGGGGAGCGCACCCCCAGTCCACATTCCAGCCGCAATTCTCGATCCCTCTGCTACGGGTTGGACTTTGCCGAAACAAGTTCATCGATCATTCACCAAATTTGTGTCGGATCAAATGTGATGGTTAGAGGGTTCGTTGCATTCATCCTGACAGTGATGCTTGCCATGCATGCGGCAACCCCTTCGCGCGCGTGTACAGCCGACGAGACACACGCCGTCTCGACCGATTTCCCGGATATTGGCAATCTCGAGGCGTTCGATATCGCCGAAGCAGGCGGCGTTGCGGGCAATCAGATTGACCCGCACCATCACACCGCACCCTGCCAGGATCACTGCAACTGGTTCGCCAGTATCTCGTTTCAAAGCTTCCTGCCCCCCGAATCGGGTTCTGAAATCGAACTCGTCCGGCAAATGCTCCCGACCTTGCTTGCGGTCGCGGTTCCGCCCCCCCAATGAGCTCATAGAACCGACGCCAACTCTGTTCGTGCATTCCGGTTAGCATCAGCTCACCCGCACGCGCTGCAAGGCGTCGAGTCGTCCGCCATGTGGCGTCCGAGTCTCTCTCGGCATCGTCTAGATTTCTTCGTGCTGCTTACCGGAAGGAGCAGCGGGAGCCTTACAACGTCAAGGAGTAGAATCGTGAAAGAGATTTTCGAACCGCAGACCGATCCATCAAGGCGTCACTTCCTGCTTGCATCCGGCGCTATCGGTGCGCTGACGCTTGCTGGATGCACAACTACCGAGAGCGAGCTGGAGGCTCCGCAACAGTCCACCCAAAGCGCGGAACTACAGTACGTTACGATGTACCGTGCCATGCCGCAGGAGGACTTCCCGATACCGGCAGTCGACCTGAGTCGAGTACCTCCGCAGTTCTTTAGGCAAGAAGTCGCCGATCCGACTGGCGAGATGCCCGGCACGATCGTAATCGATATTGACCACTTCTACCTCTATCTTGTCCGGCCTGGCGGCCGCGCACTGCGCTACGGGGTCGGTTTGGGCCGCGAAGGGTTCTCATGGTCGGGAACTGGCGTAATTCAGTGGAAGAGGCGATGGCCGACATGGACCCCGCCTGCGGAAATGATCGCTCGCGAGCCCGAGCTGGAAAAGTACAGCGCAGAAAACGGCGGAATGGCGCCCGGGCTCGACAACCCTCTCGGCGCGCGTGCGCTCTATATCTTCCAGAACGGCAGGGACACGCTCTACAGACTTCACGGCACACCTGAGTTCTGGACAATCGGAAAGGCTGTTTCCAGCGGCTGCGTCCGTCTCATGAACCAAGACATTATTGATCTCTACGATCGTGTTCCCACACCGTCGCCCATCATCGTCCGCAGCGGTACTGGTGCTAATGTGTAGTCGCAGTCTTGCCCGCCCCTATAGTCGGACGATCGAGAAGCCGATGTGGGCTACCACGACTGCTGCCGTTGGCGTGGTCCGTCGCGTCGCATGGCCACCACTTCTTTCGGATTACAACGACGGGCGACTTTCGTTCGTCCTGCTCCTTGCCCATCGGCCAATTTTGGGCACAGGCGCGCTTCCGACAGATGGATCCTGCTCTCCCTCAACATCATCATCTCCTCCCAGGTGGCCGACATGTTCAACCGACGCTCGCTTCTGATGACAGGCGCCGTGGCAACGGTCGGGCTTGTCTCCCCCGCTATCGCCCACACGTCTTTCACGCTCGATCCCCGCTTCCTGCCGCAGTCGGTTGCGTTGCCTGCCGGGCACCCGATCGGCACGATCGTAATCGATACAGCGAACCGGTTTCTTTTTCTGATCGAGGATGTGGGGCGCGCCCGCCGATATGGGATTGGTGTCGGGCAGGCTGGCCTTGCGCTATCCGGCACGGCGGAGATAGGTCGAAAGTCAAAGTGGCCGAATTGGCGTCCGACGGACAATATGATCCGGCGGGACCCCGCGAGGTACAAGCGGTTTGCCGGCGGGGTCCCAGGCGGACCGGGCAATCCGTTGGGTTCGCGCGCGCTCTATCTTTACCGGGACGGCCGCGACACGCTCTACCGCATTCACGGGACGACCGAGCCCTGGACGATCGGCATGGCCGTATCGAACGGCTGCGTGCGGATGGTGAACGAGCATGTAGAGGACCTCTACGAACGTGTGCCGATCGGTACGCGGGTCAGCGTCCAGGTCTGATGGGCACGCCCGCCGGCTCCAATGCCCCGGATCGAGGCGATCGATCTAGCCCGCGGTGTCGCGATGGGCGCGATGGCCGCTTTCCATTTCGCCTGGGATCTGGAGTATTTCGGCTACGCACCGGTCGGGATGACACGCGAGCCGCGCTGGACGCTGTTCGCGCGTTCGATCGCCTCAGCCTTCCTCTTCCTGGTTGGCGTCGGCCTGTTCCTGGCACATCGCCGGGGCCTGCGTGCCCGCTCCTTCTTGAAGCGCCTCACCAAAGTCGCTGGCGCCGCCTTCCTGGTTTCTGCCGTCACGTGTGAGAGCGGCGGTGCAAAATTCGTCCACGGTAGCGGCGGGATAATCCCGCTGCGGGCGGCGTAAAACCCGGCCACCTATTTTCCTTCTGCAACGAGCGCAGGAGGGTTAGGGGATCTACACCGTGGAATTGTATCTGAAGGTTCGTCTGGCTTGCTCGGAAGGAATGAGCCGGCGTCAGGCTGCGAAGCATTTCAACATATCGCGCGACAGCGTGGCCAAGATGCTGTCGTATTCGACGCCGCCGGGCTATCGGCGCCGATCACCGATCCGGAGGCCGAAGCTGGACGCGTTCGTTGCGACCATCGATCGATGGCTGGATGAGGACGTGAAGGTTCCGCGCAAGCAGCGGCACACGGCCAAGCGTGTGTTCGACCGGCTTCGTGACGAATGCGGGTTCACCGGCGGCTACACGATC
>NZ_MDET01000012.1 GCF_002075885.1 Manganibacter manganicus | reverse complement strand
GAGGCGCTTGAAGGCCCCGAGCAGTTCGGCGCCCAGCGCCCCGTCGACGGCGCGATGGTCGGTCGAAAGCGTCACCGACATCACGGTGGCGATGGCAATCTCGCCATTTTTGACCACAGGCCGCTCCTCGCCCGCACCCACCGCCAGGATCGTCGCATGCGGCGGGTTGATCACGGCGGCAAAGTCCTTGATGCCGAACATGCCGAGATTGGAGACGGCTGTCGTGCCGCCCTGATATTCTTCCGGCTTCAGCTTGCGCTCGCGCGCGCGTTTGGCCATGTCCTTCATCTCGTTGGAGATCGCCGACAGGCTTTTCTCGTCGGCTTTGCGCACGATCGGCGTGATCAGCCCACCGGGAATGGAAACCGCAACGCCGACATCGGCATGCCTGTGCTTGACCATGGCGCTTTCGGTCCAGGACGCATTGGCATCCGGCACCGCCATCAAAGCCATGGCCATCGCCTTGATGATCAGGTCGTTGACCGAAAGCTTGTAGGCGGGAACCTCGCCATGCTCGGTCTTCTTCATCGGGGCCGCGCCATTGAGTTGTTTTCGCAAGGCCAGCAGCGCATCCAGTTCGCAATCGAGCGTCAGATAGAAATGCGGGATGGTGGATTTCGCCTCGACCAGCCGCCGCGCAATCGTCTTGCGCATATTGTCATGCGGCACAAGTTCGTAGGAGCCATCCTCGAACAGCTTCAACACCGCATCGTCAGACATTGCTTTCGGCGCCGCAGAAGCGGCCGCAGCCGCCGGTGCAGCCTTCGTGCCGCCGCCCGCGATGGTCGCCTCGACATCCGCCTTCACCACACGGCCATGCGGACCGGTGCCGGCGATGGTTGCTACGTCAACGCCGGCATCCTTGGCTATACGGCGTGCAAGCGGCGAGGCAAACGTGCGCTCGCCTTGAGGTGTCGATGCCTCCGAACCTTTTGTTGTGGCTCGCGACTGCGATGCTGGCGCAGAAACCGGCTCGGGCGTTGCGCCCTCTGCATTTGCAGTCTCAGCCTTGGGAGCATTCGTCTTCGGCGCCGTGTCGTTGCCAGCAGCCTTGGCTGCGGCGGATGCATCCTCACCTTCTTCGGCAAGAACCGCAATCAGTGCGTTGACCTTAACGCCTTCCGTGCCGGCAGGCACGACCAGTTTCGCGATTGTCCCCTCATCAACCGCCTCGACTTCCATCGTCGCCTTGTCAGTCTCGATCTCGGCGATCACATCGCCGGGCGAAACCTTGTCGCCCTCCTTCACAAGCCATTTGGCGAGGTTGCCCTCTTCCATCGTAGGCGAGAGGGCCGGCATGGTGATGTTGATCGACATTTTTCCCTCCCGTCCGCTCAGCGATATGTGACGGCCTTGACCGCCTCGATAACCTCCTCGACGCTGGGCAATGCCAGTTTTTCGAGATTGGCGGCATACGGCATCGGCACGTCCTTGCCGGCAATGGTGATGACCGGCGCATCGAGATAGTCGAAGGCGCGTTGCGAAACCTGATTGGCAACGTGGTCGCCGACAGAATTCTGCGGGAAGCCCTCTTCCACCACCACCAGTCGATTGGTCTTTTTGACCGAGGCAATGATCGTATCGAAATCGAGCGGCCGGATCGTACGCAGGTCGATGATCTCTACATTGATGCCCAGTTTGGCGAGTTCGGCCTCGGCTTTGACCGCATAATTCATGCCCATGCCGAACGAGACGAGGGTGACGTCCCCGCCCTGCTTGTGAATACGAGCCTTGCCGATGGGCAGAACGAAATCGTCCAGCTTCGGCACATCGAAAGAATGACCGTAGAGAATCTCGTTCTCGAGGAAAATAACAGGATTCGGGTCACGGATCGCCGCCTTGAGCAAGCCCTTGGCGTCTGCCGCCGTATAAGGCATGACCACCTTGAGGCCGGGGATATGGCTGTACCAGGCGGCATAACACTGGGAGTGCTGTGCCGCGACACGAGCCGCCGCGCCATTAGGGCCGCGGAACACAATCGGCGCGCCCATCTGGCCACCCGACATGTAGAGCGTCTTGGCTGCTGAATTGACGATCTGGTCTATGGCCTGCATGGCGAAGTTGAAGGTCATGAACTCGACGATCGGCTTCAGGCCGGCCATCGCCGCACCGACACCAATACCGGCAAAACCGTGCTCGGTGATCGGCGTATCCACGACACGGCGCTCCCCGAATTCCTGCAGCAAACCTTGCGTGACCTTGTAGGCGCCTTGATATTCGGCGACCTCCTCGCCCATGACAAAGACGTCTGCGTCGCGGCGCATCTCTTCGGCCATGGCATCGCGCAGCGCGTCGCGCACGGTCGTGGAAACCATTTCCGTTCCGGCGGGAATATCCGGATCGGCGGCAAGCTGTGCCGTGGGCGCGGCCGGAACCGGCTCGGCCTTTGCGGTGTCCTGCACGCCTGCAACGGCCTTTGCCGGCGCTTCGCCTTTTGCTGATTCTGCCTTGCCGATGTCGTCGGCGCTTTCGCCGTCCGCCAGAAGGACGGCGATCGGGGTATTGACCTTCACACCCTCGGTGCCTTCGTCAACCAGGATCTTGCCCAGCGTGCCTTCGTCGACGGCCTCGACCTCCATGGTCGCCTTGTCGGTTTCGATTTCGGCAATCACGTCGCCCGAGGCAACCTTGTCACCTTCCTTCTTCAGCCATTTGGCGAGATTGCCCTCTTCCATGGTCGGCGAAAGGGCGGGCATCAAAATTTCGATCGGCATGTCCCGTCCCTCTTCCTAGTGCGTCACATCTGTCCAGAGCTCGGACACATCCGGCTCGGCATCGGCCTGGGCGAATTCGGCGGCATCGGCAACCACGTCGCGGACACCCTTGTCGATTGTCTTGAGATCGTCTTCACTTGCCCACTTCTTGCCGATCAGTCGCGCCTTGACCTGTTCGATCGGGTCATGCTCGGAGCGCATTTTCTGCACTTCCTCCTTCGAGCGATATTTGGCAGGGTCGGACATTGAGTGGCCCCTATAGCGATAGGTCTGCATTTCCAGAATGATCGGGCCATTGCCGGAGCGACACCATTCGGTCGCCATTTCGCCGGCCGCCTTAACCGCGCGCACGTCCATGCCATCGATCTTGACGCCGGGAATCTTGAAGGACGCGCCTCGATTGGAGAAATTCGTCTCAGCCGACGAGCGGGTGACCGCCGTGCCCATAGCATAGCGGTTGTTTTCTATGATGTAGATTACTGGCAGCTTCCACAGAGAAGCCATGTTGAAGCTCTCATATACCTGTCCTTGATTGGCAGCGCCGTCGCCGAAATAGGTGAGCGAGACATTGTCATTGCCGCGATAGCGGTTAGCAAATGCAAGGCCAGTTCCGAGCGGCACCTGGGCGCCGACAATGCCGTGGCCGCCGTAGAAATTTTTCTCCTTGGAGAACATGTGCATCGAGCCGCCCTTGCCCTTGGAGTACCCTCCCTGCCGCCCGGTCAGCTCGGCCATCACGCCGCGCGGCGACATATCCATGGCCAGCATATGACCATGGTCGCGATAGGCGGTGATCATCTGGTCACCATCCTTCAGCGACATCTTCATGCCGGTGACGACAGCTTCCTGCCCGATATAGAGGTGGCAGAAACCGCCGATGAAACCCATGCCGTAGAGTTGGCCCGCCTTTTCCTCGAAACGGCGGATCAGAAGCATGCGCCGATAGGCATCGAGCTCCTGTTCCTTGTTGAAATCGGCTGGCTTGGGAGCCGAAGGGTTGGCCGGCGATTTGGATTTGACAGGCGCTTTCCTGGCGGCGGTTGCCATGCGTAACTCCCTGCTGGCGTCTCTTTATGGACATTGAGGGAGCGTGTTCGCATCACCTCACCCGCTAGAAGCTAGCATGCGGCTCGTCATTCTGCCATGCAGAAAAAATGCATGGCAGACATGCGGTAAGCGACTATAATCTTTATAAAATATGGCGATTAACGTAAATTATGTTAATCCGCTTTTCGAGGCGTCATGACGATGATTTCATTCGGCTTGGATAGATTCAGCGCCTTGCGCGCTTGCTCGTCGAGCATGTCCTTCTCCAAGGTTCCGTCATGCAGCAGAGCCACGCGGTGCTCAAGATCGGCGCGGCGCGCCTTGACGGCGGCGAGTTGCTCTTCAAGATTGGCTGTCCGGGCCTGTAGCCGGTACTTGGAGTAAATACCATATTCGCCGTGATAGGCGTGGAAGCCGAAATAGGCCAGGAATGCCGCACACAGGGTCGGGATGATGAGCCGCCCGGTATTTCTCTGCTTGTGCTGGCGTGTCCACATGGCGCAATCCTCTCCCCCCCTTTTCACCCATTGTACTTAATGGACGGTTACGGTGGATGGATTGCTATCAAAAAATGGGAGGCGATCGCCTCGCCTCCCAGATGCCATCAGCCCTTGACTGCCGAACGGCCGGCATAGACGGCCTGCTTGCCCAGTTCTTCCTCGATACGGATCAACTGATTGTACTTGGCGATGCGGTCGGAGCGCGACAGGGAACCGGTCTTGATCTGCCCGCAATTGGTGGCGACAGCGAGATCGGCAATGGTGGAATCCTCGGTCTCGCCCGAGCGATGCGACATCACCGCCGTATAGCCAGCCTTGTGCGCCGTCTCAACGGCATCCAGGGTTTCGGTGAGAGAGCCGATCTGGTTGACCTTGACCAGAATAGAATTGGCCACGCCCATGCGGATGCCGTCGCGCAGGCGCGCCGAATTGGTAACGAAAAGATCGTCACCGACGAGTTGCACCTTTTTGCCGATTAGGTCGGTCAGGATTTTCCAGCCTTCCCAGTCATCCTCGGCCATCGCGTCCTCGATCGAGATGATCGGGTAGTCAGCCGCAAGTTTGGCCAGATACTTGGCCTGCGCCTTGGGGTCGCGCGACTTCTTCTCGCCCTCATAGACATAGGCGCCGTCCTTGAAGAACTCAGTAGCGGCGCAATCGAGTGCCAGCGCGATGTCCTCGCCCGGCTTGTAGCCGGCCTTTTCAATGGACTGCATGATGAAGTCGAGCGCCTGCGGGGCGCTCTTAAGGTTCGGCGCAAAGCCGCCCTCGTCGCCGACATTGGTGTTATGTCCGGCATCCTTGAGCCGCTTCTTCAGCGTATGAAAGACTTCCGAACCCCAGCGCACGGCTTCCCGCAAGGTCGGCGCGCCGACCGGCATGATCATGAACTCCTGGAAGTCGATGGGGTTGTCGGCATGGGCGCCGCCATTGATGATGTTCATCATCGGCACCGGCAGCACCTGCGCACCGACACCGCCGACATAGCGATAGAGCGGCAGACCGGCAGACTCGGCAGCCGCTTTCGCCACGGCCAGTGACACGCCGAGAATGGCGTTTGCGCCGAGCCTGCCCTTGTTGGCAGTGCCGTCCAGTTCGATCATGGTGCGGTCGATATGGATCTGGTCTTCGGCCTCCATGCCGCCAATCGCCTCGAACAATTCGCCGTTAACGGCCTCGACGGCACGTTCGACACCCTTGCCGAGATAACGCGCACCGCCATCCCTCAATTCGACGGCTTCATGCGCACCGGTGGAAGCGCCTGACGGGATCGCCGCACGCCCCATCGAGCCGTCTTCCAGAACGACATCGACCTCCACGGTCGGGTTGCCGCGGCTGTCCAGGATTTCGCGGCCAACGATATCGACAATGGCGGTCATGGTTTTGTTTCCCCGTTTCGGTGATTTGAACGCGTTCGTCTTAGCTCAAGCGTGGCAAAACACAATCGCCCGAAATGAGGAGATCGGGTAGGTTCAAGTTCCTGATCGGGCGTTTGTCGTCATTATGAACTGTCAGAAGTGGTAAAAAAGAAAGGCTCCTTTCAGGGAGCCTTTCGATTCAAGATCTACAGGCATTCTCAATGCCAGTAAGGCGTCACGCCGTAGTAATTATGCGAGGCGTCACGCGCCGCCTCCCCGTCATCGCCGCTCAATTCACTGATGGAATAGGCGGGCGCGGCCTTGAGTTGCTCCTCGGTGAAAGGCACCACATAACCGCCGCGTTCCGGCACATAGTCCAGTGCAGACCACGGGACGGCGTGATATTTCTCGCCCATGCCGAGAAAGCCGCCGAATCCGACGACGGCAAACATGATGCCGTTCGACAACTTGTCCAGCATTACATCCTCGATGCTGCCGATCTTCTCGTCCCTCGTGTTGTAAACAGATGTGCCGATTACGCGCGAGGCGGCGATGGCTTCCGTATGTCCTGTCTGTGTGGTCATCATGACTCTCCTCATTGTTGTTAGCCTGTAGACACAATGAGGGGGCGCGGGCGAAAGTTCCGAGCCGTACCGATTCAATCCGTCAGAACGAACGTGACCTTCATGTTGACGCGGTAGGCACTGATGCGGCCGTCCTCGACTTCGACCGTCTGCTCCTGAACCCAAGCGCCCTTGACGTTCTTCAGCGTCTTGTTGGCGCGCTCAAGACCCTTCTCCAAGGCATCCTGAAAGCTCACCTTGGACGAAGCGGTAATTTCGGTAACGCGAGCGACGGACATGGCATTCCTCCTTGCGAATGAACCTGGCCCCCGTACAAGCGTACAATCACCGCGCGCCGCTCACAAGGCGGGGTCAAGCCTTTGCCACCCGGTCGAGCGCGATCAGCCGTTCAAGCAGTGCCGGCAGCTTGTCGAGCGGCACCATATTGGGGCCGTCGGAAGGGGCATTGTCAGGGTCCTGGTGGGTTTCGATGAAAACGCCGGCCACACCGACCGCCACAGCCGCGCGCGCCAGCGTCTCGACAAAGCGACGCTCGCCGCCCGACGAGTTCCCCTGCCCGCCAGGTTGCTGCACGGAATGGGTGGCATCGAAGATCACCGGCGCGCCAATCTCAGCCATGATCGGCAGAGCGCGCATATCGGAGACCAGCGTATTGTAGCCAAACGAGGCGCCACGCTCGGTTACCAGCACATTGGCATTGCCCGACTCCGTCAGCTTCGCGACGACGTTCTTCATGTCCCACGGCGCCAGAAACTGGCCCTTCTTGACATTGACGATCCTGCCGGTGCGGGCAGCAGCGATCAGAAGATCGGTCTGGCGCGACAGGAACGCCGGGATTTGCAGTACGTCGACATGGGGTGCAACGATCCCGCATTGCTCCTCATTGTGAATGTCCGTCAGCACCGGAAGCGAGAATTCCTTGCGCAGATCGTCGAAGACCGGCAGCGCCTTTTCCAGGCCAGCGCCGCGCGTGCCGCCAAGCGAGGTGCGGTTCGCCTTGTCGAAGCTGGTCTTGTAGACGAGCCCGATGCCGAGCCTGCCAGCCAATTCCTTCAATGCACCGGCCATGTCGAAGGCGTGCTGGCGCGATTCAAGCTGGCACGGCCCGGCGATCAGCGCCAACGGTGCCGAATTGTCGAAACGGACATTGCCGACCGTGACATTGGAATTGGGCTTGTTCATGCGGATTCCTCGAAAATGAAAGCAGCGCCCTGGCCTTTTGCCGGTGCGACGACGACGCTGCCGGCCTTCATGTCGGACGCGATGTCGTTTTCGGCAAGAACCGCCCCTGTCTTTTCAAGACCGGCGACCGAAAACACGATGGCTGTGAAGCTCAAAGCCGTTACCGCATTGTCTGTGGCAATGTGGTAACGGGCAGCATAGGCGGCCGGATCGAGAACCGTGAGTTTTGCATTGGGCAGCGACACGGCGCCGTCTTTCATGGATGCATCGGTACCAGCGGCATCCGCCAGGAAGCGCAGCGCGGCAGCGGGGTCGTCCGCAACGGAAATAATCTGTTTGATTGCCTGTGCACCGTTTTTATGAGCCTGCAGGGTCGAACGATCCACTTTCGGTGCATTCAGCCGCTGACAGGCGAAAATGAACGCATTTTGAGCGTCTGCCTTTGCCGCAAATGCCAACCGAAACGAGGCCGTGTCACTCTTGCCGGAAGCATCGACGAAGGGGCGTGAAAACTCCAGCATATTGCCGGCCGAAATACCGGCGTCCGCGTAGCGGTCATGATCGGCACTGGCGTCTTCAGTGCCGAAAACGACGGCGGAGAAACCCTCCTCGCTCCGGTGCTGGCGATACTGGCGATCGCGCGCAACGAAAACGTTCCCGGAGGCGGCAGCCTTCGCGACTTCTGCCGGATTTGCTATGGCGAGCGGCTCCATGAAAGTTCCGTCCGCGAGATAGATGCAGCAATTCTCGGTACCGAAGGGATGCACGCCGTTGGGTGCAACGGTGAAGCCGAGATGGGTCAAGCGATTACGCGCCGTAACGAGGCTTCCTGTCGGCAGGACGAGATGATCGAGCGGGTGGGTGGCGTTCATGGTTCTCGCGGTGTGCCTCATTCCTCTGTTCGGTTCAAGACCGGCTCTTGGTCCGTCGCCTTTCTGCCCTCTGCCCAAACCTCATCATTGCCACGCTGCCTTTCGGCCCTGTCTGTCATCTGCCCCGCCCTTAAGCTCGCTCGCTACGCTCGTCGCTGGCGGGGACCCCGGTATGGCCAGACGCCGGCTTGAGGCCGCACTTTACCGTTGCCACGCCCGGCTTTCGCCGTCTGGCCATTTCAAAGAGCTGACCTTTCGGGTTGAAAGGTCGGGAGACGGCGCATGGCATTGCGCCTGGTTATTTAAGTAGTGACGCTCTGCCATGCGCCGCCGGCGTTTCTACCCTTACCTTTCCCGGCCCATCGCCCATTTGCGGGCGCGAGCAACGCAGGTCCGGTTCGGGCCGGGGGGTTCCGTTCACTGCAACGGATAACGCACCCGGCGCCACACTTGCCTGGATGCTCGAGTGTGCACACCCGTTCCCGATAGCAAGCTGCTGAGACGGATTATGGGGGAGGGATGGTGGGTGTGGATAAAGTGGAGGCGAAGGAATGACCATGAAGCGGGCAAGCACCTGATCGGCAGGGGAAATATCTTTGCCAATGATTGATTGTCGTGATTTTTCATCCACGCCAATCGCGACTGTTCGCGGGACGGCACCCCCCTCTGGCCTGCCGGCCCGAGGGGGGTGTCTAGCGCCAGCCTTCCCTCACTCTGAGGTGAGAGCCCGAAGGGCGACCTCGAAGGGTCGAAGCACGCGCAGCGCTAACTGGAACCGCCCTCGTGGTTCGAGGCTTCGTCGCGCTACGCTCCACTGCGCACCTCACCATGAGGTCGGGGGCAGCGCATATTTCTTTGCCTTGAAGCGGCGACGTCACACAGACCTCCCTCATCGTGAGGAGGCAGCGTGAATTGCCGTCTCGAACGACGCACTGCTCCGGCCGGAGCCGTCCTCATGCTGAAAGACATCGAACGGCATCGCCTATAACCGCGATCCGCATTGAATATCTTTAAGGCAAGAACCGGTTAATCGCTCGCTTTCGCTACTTTTGTGGAAGGCTTATCCTGCTCGATTACGCGCTGGAGGGCGCAATTCGACAGGAGGGGAAATTCATCAATGACCATACAAGGCGCATCGCCCGGTCTCTATAACGAGGATCTGGCACCGGCAAAGGTCCGCAATTGGGGACCTTTTTCGATCTTCAATGTCTGGACATCGGACGTTCACAGCCTTTGGGGCTATTACCTTGCCGCCAGCCTTTTCCTGTTCTGTGGCGGCTTCGTCAATTTCATTATAGCGATCGGCATAGGCTCGCTGATCATCTTCGCACTGATGAATCTGGTCGGTTATGCCGGAGTTAAAACCGGCGTTCCCTATCCCGTTCTGGCGCGCGCCTCCTTCGGCATATGGGGCGCCAACATTCCTGCCCTGGTGCGTGCCATTGTCGCCTGCTTCTGGTATGGCGCGCAGACGGCAGCGGCGTCCGGCGCGATCGTCGCGCTGCTGACGCGCACCCAATGGTTCGCGGATTTCCACCAGAATACGCATTTCCTCGGTCATTCCGGCCTCGATGTGATCTGCTTCTTCATCATGTGGGTGTTGCAGCTGCTCATCATCCAGAGGGGCATGGAAACGGTGCGCCGCTTTCAGGATTGGGCCGGACCAGCCGTGTGGATCATGATGCTGATCCTGGCCGTTTATCTGTGCGTGAAGGCCGGTACCTTCGCCATCACCAGCGATATCCCGATGGACGTGCTTCTGGAAAAGACCAAGGATGCAGGCGTGCCCGGCACGCCCGGTTCATGGACGTCGCTGTTCGCGGTCGCGGCGATCTGGGTCACTTATTTTGCTGCTCTTTATCTCAATTTCTGCGACTTCGCGCGCTATGCTCCGGATAAGGCAGCCGTGCGCAAAGGCAACATCTGGGGCCTACCGGTCAATCTCATCCTGTTTTCGCTTGTGGCCGGCGTGACCACCATTGCGGCATGGGACGTCTATCATGAAGTGCTGATCCACCCCGACCAGATTTCGGCCAAGTTCGATAGCTGGTTCCTGGCGGCTCTGGCGGCGCTGACCTTCGCCGTGGCAACACTGGGCATCAATGTCGTGGCGAATTTCGTGTCGCCGGCATTCGATTTTTCCAATGTCTTCCCGCGTCAGGTCAATTTCAAGAAAGGCGGCTATATCGCGGCGCTGATCGCACTGGCGCTCTATCCGTTCTCGCCATGGGACGGGGGTGCCGCGAACTTCGTCAACATCATCGGGGCGACGATGGGACCGATCTTCGGCGTGATGATGGTGGACTACTATCTGATCCGCAAAGGCGAAGTCGATGTCGAGGCGCTCTATCACGAGGACGGTGAATTCCGCTTCCAGAACGGCTGGCACGTCAATGCCTTCATCGCCGCCGGTATCGGCGCGATCTTCTCGACCATCCTGCCGAACTTCACCGACTGGCTGCCGGCCTGGTGGGGCGTCTATGGCTGGTTCTTCGGCGTGGCGATCGCCGGCGCGGTCTATTACGCGCTGCGGCAGGCGGCATTGGGCGCGGGAGTCAAGGCGGCGAAAGCCTGAGCGACGACGAGGGCGGTGCCGGCCGCCCTCTCCTTCCTCTCCTTTTCAACCGATCATCTGAGCGAGTTCGCGCACCGTATTCCAGTTGCGCGAGGTGCCGACGCCGAGCCGCTTGTGATTCATGGCTGCGAGCAACCGGGAGTTGGGCATAGCGCGCGAAAAGACGATCCAGGGATCACCGCAAACGATACGGAATTTTTCATCGCCCGCCGCTGCATCGGCCAGATAACCCTCTGCTTCAAAAGGAACGGGCTGGCGCATAACCCTGACCGCGACCTGACTGGCGGCGACCGCCGATTCCTGCGGAAACGGGTTGCCGGCAGCAAGGCGCGTCCACGCCTGTGCCGAGCGCACGATGACGTCGACATGACGGCCAAAATTGTTCTCGAAAGTCGTTTCCAGCCGCTTTTCCAACGTGGCGACAGGTGCTTCCTCGGATTCGAAGACCAGATTGCCGGAAGCGACAAGGGTGCGCGGATTGGTCAGGCCGATTGCTTCGGCTATGGCCCTGAGATCGGCCATGACGACGCGGCGTTGCGGGGTAATGACGACACTGTAGAGCAATGCCACATAAGTGCGCATCGCGGCCTCGCGAACAGCTACACCAACCGGCTCTGCTCCACCGCCGCCGCGATGAAAGAGGCGAACAGCGGGTGCGGATCGAGTGGCCGGCTCTTCAGTTCGGGATGGTATTGGACACCGATGAACCACGGATGGTCCGCATATTCGACAGTCTCCGGCAACACGCCGTCCGGGGACATGCCTGCGAACATCAGTCCGCAAGCTTCCAGCCGCTGCTTGTAGTCGATATTGACCTCATAGCGGTGGCGGTGACGCTCGGAAATATCGGTATCACCGTAGATTTCGGCGATCTTGGAGCCGGTGGCGAGCCGTGCCTCATAGGCACCGAGCCGCATCGTGCCGCCAAGCTCGCCGGCAGCCTGGCGTTTTTCGAGCATGTTGCCTTTCAACCATTCGGTCATCAGGCCGACGACCGGCTCCTCGGTCGGCCCGAATTCGGTGGAGGATGCGTCTTCAATGCCGGCCAGCGAACGCGCCGCCTCGATGCAGGCCATCTGCATGCCGAAACAGATGCCGAAATAAGGCACCTTGCGCTCGCGAGCGAATTTGGCGGCCAGTATCTTGCCTTCCGAACCGCGCTCGCCAAACCCGCCTGGCACCAATATGCCATGGACTTTTTCAAGCCATGGCGCCGGGTCTTCCTTC
This sequence comes from Manganibacter manganicus, assembly GCF_002075885.1. Classification (GTDB taxonomy): domain Bacteria; phylum Pseudomonadota; class Alphaproteobacteria; order Rhizobiales; family Rhizobiaceae; genus Mesorhizobium; species Mesorhizobium manganicum. Next base: position 276,169 of record NZ_MDET01000012.1, on the reverse strand, counting down.
TCGAAAATCTCGCTTTCGATCCATGCGAGCTTGACCTTGACGCGGTTGGCGATGCCGCCATGCGACAGCGCTTCGATCAGCGATTTATAGGCGTCCTTGAGGCCGGTATACTTACCGACGACGGCGATGGTGACCTCGCCTTCCGGGTTATGGATATGCTGCGAAACGCTCTCCCACGGCGCCAGCCTCGGCTTCGGCGCCGGGTCGATGCCGAAGGCGGCAAGCACCTCGGAATCCAGCCCTTCCTTGTGGTAGGCCATGGGCACGTCGTAGATGTGGCCGACGTCGAGAGCCTGGATGACGGCGCTGGCGCGTACATTGCAGAACAATGAGAGCTTGCGGCGTTCTTCATTGGGAATCGGCCGGTCGGCGCGCACCAGAAGAATATCGGGCGCAATGCCGATTGCCCGCAATTCCCGCACCGAATGCTGGGTCGGCTTGGTCTTCAGTTCGCCGGCCGTGGGAATGTAGGGCATCAATGTCAGATGCACGTAGACGGCGTTGTTGCGTGGCAGGTCGTTGCCGAGTTGGCGGATCGCCTCCATGAACGGCATCGCCTCGATATCGCCGGCGGTGCCGCCGATTTCGCAAAGCACGAAGTCGTAATCGTCGTTGCCGTCACGGACGAAATTCTTGATCTCGTCGGTGACGTGCGGGATGACCTGTACCGTCGCGCCGAGATAATCGCCGCGCCGTTCCTTCTCGATGATGTTCTTGTAGATGCGACCGGTGGTGATGTTGTCGTGGCTGTTGGCCGAGCGCCCGGTAAAGCGCTCGTAATGGCCAAGATCGAGATCGGTTTCGGCGCCATCGTCGGTGACGAACACCTCGCCATGCTGGTAGGGCGACATGGTGCCGGGGTCGACGTTGAGATACGGATCGAGCTTCTTCAATCGCACACGGTAGCCGCGCGCCTGCAGAAGCGCGCCGAGAGCCGCCGAAGCTATGCCTTTGCCAAGGGAAGAAACCACGCCGCCGGTGATGAAAACATATCGCGCCATGGGAACCATCGCTTAGCGCGGCTGGATTGATTCCGCCAGAGAAAAAACCGCCGCGCTGGCTTTTCTCCTAGTGGCGTTGCCCGTTTCAGGCCAAAACAAAAGGGCCGGCTTGAAGGCCGGCCCTGCCGAAAGCTTTGTCAGGCCATCAGAGAATGACGACCTTGGCACCCATTTTGACGCGCCGATAAAGGTCCATCACCTGGTTGTTGATCATGCGGAAGCAGCCGTTGGAGGCGCTGGTGCCGATGGTCTGCGGCTGGTTGGTACCATGAATGCGCAGATGCGTGTCCTTCTTGCCCTGATAGAGATAGATGGCGCGTGCGCCAAGCGGATTGTTGGGGCCGCCGGCCATGCCATCCTTGTATTGGCCGTAGTGCTTCGGCTCGCGCTTCTGCATGTCCAGCGTGGGAATCCAGCGCGGCCATTCCTGCTTGTCACCTACGGTCGTCGTACCCTTGAATTGCAGGCCATCACGCCCGACGGCAATAGCGTAGCGGCGCGCCTTGAACGGTGATTCGACCAGATAAAGCCGCCGTTCCGCGGTATCGATGACAATCGTGCCGGCCTCATAGCCGGTGAACTCCACCTCTTGCGGCTGGAACTCCGGCTTCACCTTGAAAGGCTTGCTCGCCTGACGCTTCTCCAGGACCGCATCCAGGGCGCGGGTTTCAGGCAGAAGCGATACGGATTGCGTCGCACCTCCGAAAAGCCCGGCGAACAACCCCCCGCTGCGATGCTGCGTGGAAACGTTCGAGCGCAGTTCACCTTGGTTCCCGGTCAGCACGACATTGGTCGCGGCCGGCGCGGCATCGCTTTCAGCTTCCTGGGTCGGCTGGGCCTGGCGAACCGGCTCCTCACGCTTCGAAGGCTGGCTGGCGATTTTCTTCTCGCGGGCCGAATCGGCATCATCCTTGCCGATCTTGGCAAGGAATGCGTCGTGCCTGGCATCCGCCCTGGCCTTGGCCGCTTCGCGCAACGCCATCTTCCTGTCGTGGATGGCCTTGGCCCTGGCCTCGGCACGGTCCTTCTTGATCTTGGCCTCCAGTTTGCCGATGCGCTTCAAATCGGCTTCGGTCGGCTTTTTCTTCCTTTTCAAGGCCCTGAGTTCAGAGGCATCGCTGCGAGCAGCGACGGTAATCACATCGGCGCGCGCCACGTTGGTGGCGACCGACATTGCCGGCATGGCCGCATAAGCCGGCGCGGCAAGACAGAGCGCCGCGCAAAAGCCGGCGAGGACGAAGCTGCGAAGCTGCATGATAAAACCCGATCAATGAAGCATGTTGCCCATGGCACAGCCCGACGCTCTCGGAGGGCGCCGCGTTTGCCGCCGGCAAGCTATAGTCGATCAGGATCGACCCTCTCAAGTGCCACGATGGGGTACACGCCGAGCCTGCGGCGCATTTGCCGCAACTGTGTTCAAACAACAACAGATTGCCTAAGGCACGCCTTCTGGAACCGGCACGAGTTTCAGGACGAAGACATGCGTAAAATCAACGAATTAAGGCGCATGGAGCGAATTCGACATGCCGCGGCGCGGTATACGCGGTATAGAGGTCGCAGGCCTGCGAATCATCCTGTCTTGAAGCCAAGGAAGCCGTCAGTTGTTCGGAACCTGCGGCTGTGCCGGTTGTGCCGCGCCGTTCGTCGCGGGCTTGTCTGCCTCCGGTTCCGGCTGCGCAGGCGCTGCCGGCTGTGCGGCACCCTCACCGGTCGGCGGCGTTTGCGAACTGGAAGCATCATCGCCGCTCGGCTGTGCCGGTGCGGTGCCACCCGGAAGCTGGTCCAGAATGCCCTGACCGCCCGTGCCATCCTGCTGCGTGGCCGGAGCGCGGTCAAGAATGTCCAAAGGCTTGTCGCCGTAGCGGGCAAGAAGCGACAGCGCCAGCGAAGTGGCAAAAAAGGCCGCCGCCAGGATCGCCGTCGTTCGTGTCAACGCATTAGCCGCGCCGCGCGCGGTCATGAAACCCGATCCACCGCCGGCCTCGAGACCACCACCTTCGGAACGCTGCAAAAGTATCACGCAGACCAGGGCGAGCACGATCAGGAGATGGACGACGATCAGTATGGTTTCCATAATCTACCTTGGCAGGGGCATGATAAGGCTTCGAGCAGCCGTGGCTTGGAGGCGGCTCCTTACAATGCTTTGATGGCATTTCCAAGCCCGCACCCGGAATATGGGGGCCGGCGGCTCCATTGCAATCGCCGCGACCTTGCTCAAAGTGTCCGATAGGCTTGCGCAATGCCGAGAAAATCGGTTGCTTTCAGGCTGGCCCCGCCGACGAGCGCGCCATCGACATTGGCGATGCCGAGCAACTCCGCGGCGTTGCCCGGTTTGACCGAACCGCCATAGAGAATACGCATGGCGGAGGAAGCCGGCCCGAGCTTCGCGGCCAACTGCTTGCGAATGTGGGCATGGGCTTGCGCGACATCGGCGATGGTCGGGGTCAGCCCGGTGCCGATGGCCCATACCGGCTCATAGGCAATGACGGTATTGACGGCGCCGGCCCCGTCGGGCACCGAGCCGGCCAGTTGCGAAGAAAGCACGTCCAATGCCCTGCCCGCTTCGCGCTCGGTCCTGGTTTCGCCGATGCAGATGACAGCGACAAGTCCACCGCGCCAGGCGGCCAGTGCCTTGGCATTGACCAGTGCGTCGTCTTCGCCATGGTCGGTGCGGCGCTCCGAATGGCCGACAATGACATGGCTGGCCCCGGCGTCTTTCAGCATTTCCGCCGAAATATCGCCTGTATGGGCGCCGTTTTCCCTGGCGTGGCAATCCTCGCCGCCGACCGATACCGGCGAGCCGGCCACTGCCTCGGCAGCGCGGCTGACAAGAGTGGCGGGCACGCAGACCAATGCCTCGGCTTTCGCATCGAGATCGCCGCGAAAGCCTTCGCCGATCGCGCGCAGTTCGGCGAGCGAGTCGCGTGTGCCGTTCATTTTCCAGTTACCGGCGACGAGCGGGCGAATTCCTGGCGTCATGGCGATGCACTCCTCGAATGCGTGACGGATCAACGCTTTCACTACCAAAAACCGGTCACAAAGCAATCGACACTGCCGCCGAAGGACGCTATTGCGCTTCTTTCAGGCAAAACCGGAACGGATCATGCTCAGCCTTATCAGAGACCTTGCGGGAACGTGGATTTCGAAAGCGCTGCTTTCCTTGCTTGTGCTGAGTTTTGCCGTCTGGGGCATTTCCGGCCGCGTCATGGGCACCATCGCCGGCCACACCGAGGTGGTGACCGTCGGCGGCACGTCCGTGTCGGTCAACGACTACCGGCTCGCCTATGATCGCCAGATGAACATGATGGCGCAGCAATTCGGCCAGCGCCTGACTACAGAGCAGGCAAAGGCGTTCGGCGTACAGAATCAGGTGCTTTCGCAACTGGTCTCGGGCGCCCTGCTCGATGAACAGGCGCGCAAGCTCGGCCTCGGGCTTTCCAAGGACAGGCTTGCCGAACTGGTCACCGGCGATCCTGCTTTCAAGGGGCCGACCGGATCGTTCGACCGCCGCACTTTCGAGTATCTGCTCAGCCAGGCCGGCATGCGGCCGGAAGACTATATCGCCAGCCGTGGTGAAGTGGCCAAGCGCCAGCAGATCGTCGACGCCCTGACCGGGGGGCTCAAAGCGCCGGATACCTTCCTCAAGGCCGTCGTGCTTTATCGCGGCGAGGATCGCACCGTTGATTATCTCGTGTTGCCCAAATCGCTGGTCGAGCCTGCTCCCGCACCGACGGATAGCGAAATCGACAGCTATTTCGAACAGAACAAGAAAACCTATGCGGCGCCGGAATACCGCAAATTCTCCTATGTGCGGCTGGAGCCGCAGGATATCGCCGACCCGACCGCGATCACCGATCAGCAGGTTCAGGAAGATTACGAAAAGAACAAGAGCCGCTACACGTCGCCCGAGGAGCGCACGATCCAGCAACTCGTCTTCAAATCAGACGATGCGGCCAAAGCGGCGCTGGATTCGCTAAAAAGCGGCGCGACCTTCGACAAGATCGTTGCAGCCGAAGGCAAGAGCGAAGCCGATGTCTCGCTGGGCACGCTGTCCAAGGACAAGATTGCTGAAAAGGCAGTGGCCGATGCGGCTTTCGCCCTCGGCGTCAACGAGGTCAGCCCCGTGGTGCAAGGCGCGTTCGGGCCGGTGCTGCTGCGCGTCACCGCAATCAAGCCGGCTGAGACCAAGCCTCTTTCCGAAGTGGCCAACGATATCCGCAACGACCTCGCGCTCGCTGAGGCCAACAGGATATTGCTCGACGTGCATGATTCCTATGAAGACGCCCGCGCCGGCGGCGCGACGATGAAGGAAGCTGCAGACAAGCTGAAGCTCAAGGTCGTCACCATCGATGCGATCAACAGAACCGGCGAACGGCCTGACGGCAGCGTCGTCAAGGATCTGCCGATCTCCGCTGATCTCATCAATGCCGTTTTCGATGCCGAACCGAATACCGAGAATGACGGGCTGACGACGGACGACAATGGCTATGTCTTCTATCAGGTGGATTCGATCACCGCCGCGCATGACCGCAAGCTCGAAGATGTCCGCAAGAAGGTCGTGGCCGACTGGACGGAGGCAGAAACCGACAAGCACCTGAAGGCCAAGGCCACGGAAATCGAGAAGCGTATCAAGGGCGGCACCGGCATGGATGCAGTGGCCAGCGAACTTGCCCTGGAAAAGCAGACCAAGCGCGGCCTCAAGCGTGGCGCCGACGACGCAGATTTCGGCAAGCAAGGTGCTGCCGTGATGTTCGGCGTTGGCGAAGGCGGCACCGGCATCGTGCCGACACCGGGCGGCGACGGCGAGATTGTCTTCAAGATTGCCGAGGTGTTCGAGCCGGCGGGCGCGGATGCCAGTTCGCTAACGCCGGAGCAGCAGAAATCGTTCGGCACGGGTTACTCCGACGATTTGCTTGAAGAACTGGTGGCCGATCTCCAGACCAAATATCAGGTCAGCATAGATCAGGCCGCGATTTCACAGGCGATGATGCAATGAGCGCGCTCAAGGCTCATATCGCCAAGGCGGCAGGCGGCAGCCCGCTCTCCTTCGAAGAAGCGCGCGAGGCGTTCGACATCATCATGTCGGGCGACGCAACGCCGGGCCAGATCGGCGGTTTCCTGATGGCGCTGCGCGTGCGCGGAGAAACGGTGGACGAGTTGTCCGGCGCCGTCGCAACCATGCGCGACAAGATGCTGCGCGTCTCGGCGCCAGCCGGAGCAATCGATATCGTCGGCACTGGCGGCGACGGTTCGCATAGCGTCAACATCTCGACCGGGTCGGCTTTCGTCATTGCCGCATGCGGTGTGCCGGTGGCCAAGCATGGCAATCGCGGGTTGTCGTCGCAAACCGGCACGGCCGATGTGCTGATGAAGCTCGGCGTCAATCTCGAACTTTCTCCCGAGGCGATCGGGCATTGCGTCGAGCAGGCCGGTATCGGCTTCATGTTCGCGCCCTCGCATCATCCGGCGATGAAGCATGTCGGCCCGGTGCGGATCGAACTTGGCACACGCACCATTTTCAATCTGATTGGCCCACTGACCAATCCCGCGGGCGTCGGTCGCCAACTTGTCGGCGTCTTCGCGCCGCAATGGGTGGAGCCGGTGGCCGAAACGCTGAAGGCACTCGGCACCGAACATGCCTGGGTGGTGCATGGCGATGGCTATGACGAGATCACCACCACCGGCGAAACCACCGTGGCCGAACTGGTCGGAGGCGAAATACGCACTTTCACGCTGACACCGGAAGCGGTCGGACTGCCGCGCGCTACCCGCGAGGCACTGCGTGGCGCGGATTCAGACTTTAACGCCAAAGCCTTGCGCGCCATGCTTTCCGGTGACACAGGGGCCTATCGTGATACGGTGCTGATGAATGCCGGCGCCGGGCTGGTGGTATCCGGTAAGTCAACGACGCTGGCTGACGGCATGCAGGCAGCGGCTCAGGCCATCGACAGCGGCCGGGCGCTGGGCGTGCTTGACAGGCTGGTGGCGGTTTCCAACGAATAGACGATGACCGACATTCTGAAAAAGATCGAGGCTTACAAGCGCGAAGAGATCGCGGCCGCCAAGGCACGCGTGCCGCTGGCCAAGATCAAGGCGCGTGCTGCCGATCAGGCCGCGCCACGCGGCTTTCTGGCCGCGCTTGAAGCAAAGCGCGCCAGGGGCAGATTTGCGCTGATCGCCGAGATCAAGAAGGCAAGCCCCTCGAAAGGTCTTATCCGCGCCGATTTCGACCCGCCGGCGCTGGCCAAAGCCTATTCGGAAGGTGGCGCTGCCTGCCTCTCTGTGCTGACGGATACGCCTTCATTCCAGGGTGCGCCGGAATTCCTCGTGGCCGCACGCAAGGCCGTGGCGCTGCCGGTGCTGCGCAAGGACTTCCTGTTCGATCCCTATCAGGTTCATGAGGCGCGCGCCTGGGGCGCCGACGCCATCCTGATCATCATGGCGAGCATCGAGGATGCGCTTGCGGCAGAACTGGAAGAAACTGCCTTTTCGCTGGGCATGGATGCGCTGATCGAAGTGCATGACGAGGTGGAGACGGAGCGCGCGCTGAAACTGCGTTCGCGGCTGATCGGCATCAACAACCGCAATCTGCGGACCTTCGAGACGTCGCTTGAAACCTGCGAGCGGCTGGCGCCGATGATACCGGCCGACCGGTTGCTGGTCGGTGAAAGTGGCATTTTCACCCACGCCGATTGCCAGCGGCTGGAAAAGAGCCGCATTGGAACCTTCCTCGTCGGCGAAAGCCTGATGCGGCAGCAGGACGTCAGCGCGGCAACTCGTGCGCTTCTCGGGCTTAATGCGGCGGCTGAGGCTATGTAATCGTGTCCGACCGCCCTTCCCTCACCCATCTCGGCGCGCAAGGTGAAGCGCATATGGTCGATGTCGGCGAGAAGGCCGAAACGCAGCGCACCGCGATCGCCGAGGGTTCGGTGGCGATGTTGCCTGAGACGCTGGCGATGATCCTCGAAGGCAACGCCAAGAAGGGCGATGTGCTCGGCACGGCGCGCATCGCCGGCATCATGGCGGCCAAGAAGACGCATGAACTGATCCCGCTCTGCCACCCGCTGCTGCTCACAAAGGTTTCGGTGGATATCGAGCCGGACCAGGCGCTGCCCGGCCTCAAGATCACCGCACTGGCGCGCGTCAGCGGCAAGACCGGCGTGGAAATGGAGGCGCTGACGGCTGCAACCGTGGCATGCCTGACTATCTACGATATGGCAAAGGCCGTGGATCGCGCCATGACGATTTCTGCTGTGCGGCTTGTGGAAAAGACCGGCGGAAAATCCGGTACCTACAGGGTGGAAACCTGATGGCGCTGGTTCCGGTTCCTGAGGCACTCGAGCGTCTTCTGGCCGATGCCCAGGCCTTGCCCGCCGAAAATGTCGCGCTGCACGAAGCCTTCGATCGGGTGCTGGCCGAGCCGCTGTTTGCGCTGCGCACGCAGCCGCCCTTCGACGCCTCCGCGATGGACGGCTACGCGGTCCGTTTCGCCGATATCGCGACGCTCCCCGCGCGCCTGACCGTGATCGGCACTGCGGCTGCCGGGCGTGGCTTTGACGGGTCTGTCGGCAACGGTCAGGCGGTGCGCATATTCACCGGAGCGCCGGTGCCGCAAAGCGTGGACACGATCGTCATCCAGGAAAATGTTCGCGTCCTCGCAGAAGGCCATATCGAGGTGGTGGAGCCGACCAGGCAAGGCCGCAACATTCGCCTCGCCGGGCTCGATTTTACCGAAGGAGACCGGCTGCTCGAAGCAGGCCGCCGTCTCGATGCGGCGGCGCTTTCGCTCGTCGCATCCGCCAATTATCCCAGTGTACGCGTGGTGGGCCGGCCACTGGTCGCTATCGTCGCCACCGGCGATGAGCTTTTGCCCGCCGGCAGTACGCTCGGCCCAGGCCAGATCATCTCGTCCAATGCCTACGGCGTCGCGGCCTCTGCGCGCACGGTGGGAGCCGAAGTGCTCGACCTCGGCATCGCCGCGGATCGCAAGGAATCTGTCGCCGCACTGGTGCGCAAGGCGGTTGCTGCCGGCGCCAATGCCATCGTGACGTTGGGCGGCGCCTCTGTCGGCGACCTCGATCTCGTGCATGAGGCCCTGACTGGCGAAGGCATGACGCTGGACTTCTGGAAGATCGCCATGCGCCCCGGCAAGCCGTTCATGTTTGGCCGTCTGGGCGCCATCCGCTGCCTTGGGCTGCCGGGCAATCCGGTTGCGAGCCTGGTGTGTTCGGAGCTTTTCCTCAAACCCTTGCTCGCCCGTCTTGGCGGCCGCGACTACCGGCACGACATGCGCGACGCTATTCTGGGCGCGGCCATGCCCGCCAACGAGCACCGCCAGGATTATGTGCGTGCCGCGGCTGTCCAATCGGACAACAAGCTGGTGGCGACACCCTTTGGCGTGCAGGATTCGTCGATGCTGAGGAAGCTTGCCGACGCCAACGCACTGATCGTGCGCGAACCCTTTGCCGAGGCGAGCGAAGTCGGAGCGGCATGCCGGTTGCTGATGTTGCGCTGAGCCGTGTTTGGTCTAAGGGCGGCCCCGGTTGATATTTTGGACGAATTGTGATGGCTTGAAGCGACATGAGGGTAATATTCTTTTCTGTCATCGGCTTGCTGACGTTGGTGAATTCGGCGTACGCGCTGGACAGCCGATTGCGTGCCGGCCTGCTCAAGCTTGACCCGCAGACACGGCTGGAGCAGCGCTGCGACGCGGAGGTGCTCGATCGCATCTCGCGTGACAATCACGGCTATCAAGCGGATCGCGTGGTCGCTTACACGTTCGCCAAGCCGGTCATGAAGAAAAATGCGATCAAGACACGAGGCGCGGCGTTTCGCAGCAAAGGTCAATGGTATCACCTGGATTACAAATGCCAGACCGCCCCGGACCATATGAAAGTGGTCAAATTTCACTACAAGATCGGTTCTGAAATCCCCAAGGACGAATGGTCCAAATATAATCTCTACCCTTGAGCGGTCAGGATCTTCTGGCCACACCTCCGCCGAGCAAGCCCGCTTGACGTGCCGGCGCATGGCGGTATAGCCATCGGGCAACCGAAACCGACATTCGGGAAAACAATCCGCTGATGGAAATCTTCACGGCCGCCGGTTTCTCGGCGCTTCTTCAAGTCATCGCCATCGATCTCGTTCTGGCGGGCGACAACGCTATTGTCATCGGCCTCGCGGCGGCTGGCCTGCCCGCGGACCAGCGCAAGAAGGCCATTCTGATCGGCGTTCTTGCCGCCACTGTGTTGCGCATCGTCTTTGCCGCCATCACCGTGCAATTGCTGGCCATATTGGGCCTTCTGCTTGTCGGCGGCATCCTGCTTTTGTGGGTTTGCTGGAAGATGTGGCGCGAATTGCGCACTTCGCAGGAGGACGAGGAGGAGGCAACCGAGGCACTCGCCAATGCACCGGGGTCGGGCAAGGCGCCGCGCAAGACGCTTATGCAGGCCGCGACGCAGATCGTCATCGCCGACGTCTCGATGTCGCTCGACAATGTGCTGGCCGTCGCCGGCGCCGCGCGCGATCATTTTTCGGTTTTGATCGTCGGCCTGATCCTGTCGATTGCCTTGATGGGCCTGGCCGCGAGTTTCATCGCGCGCCTGCTGCACCGCCACCGCTGGATCGCCTATGTCGGCCTGCTGATCATCCTGTATGTCGCGCTGGACATGATCTATCGCGGCACGCTTGAAGTGTGGCCGCACGTCAATGGCGTGATCAGCTAAGGCTGACGCTGTTTGGTGGGCGCACTGCCTTTTGCACGCCGCGATATTGCTTCATGACATGAAAAAGGGCGCCTCGAGGGCGCCCTTCCCGAGATTGTCCTGAACGTCAGTCTATTGCGGCAGCTTGTCGTCGATGCCCTTGACATAGAAATTCATGCCGAGAAGCACCTCGTCCTTGGCGACCTGGCCATCCTTGAGCCATTCGCTGCCGTCCTGTTTGTAAACCGGACCAGTGAAGGGGTTCCATCCGTCGGTGATTTTCTTCTCCGATGCCTCGGCCATGGCCTTCACGTCGTCAGGCATGTTCGTGAAAGGCGACAGCACGACAGCGCCATCCTTGATGCCGAGCCATACATTGTCGGGCTTCCATGTGCCGTCGAGAGCCGCCTTGATGCGCTCGATATAGTACGGCCCCCATTCGTCCGTATTGGACGTCAGTTGTGCATGCGGCGCGAACTTGATCATGTCAGAGGACTGACCGAAACCGTGCAGGCCACGCTCTTCAGCCACCTGCAAAGGTGCAGTGGAATCAGTGTGTTGTGAGATAATGTCTACACCTTGGTCGAATAAGGTCTTGGCCGCATCCGCTTCCTTACCCGGATCGAACCATGAACTGACCCAGACGATCTTGAGCTTGAAGTCCGGATTGACCGACTGCGCACCGAGCATGAAGGCATTGATGCCCATCACCACTTCGGGAATCGGGAAGGAACCGATATAGCCAGCGACACCCTTCTTCGACACCTTGGCGGCGATCTGACCCATGACATAGCGGCCTTCATAGAAGCGCGCATTATAGACGCCGAGATTGTCAGCCGTCTTGTAGCCCGTCGCGTGCTCGAACTTGATGTCCGGGAACTTCTTGGCCACCTTCACCATGGAATCCATGAAGCCGAAAGAGGTGCCGAAGATGATGCCGCAGCCCTCGCGCGCCAGGCGCTCGAAGGCGCGGTCGGCATCGGGACCTTCCGCCACGTTTTCCAGGTAGCTGGTCTCGATCTTGTCGCCGAGCGCCTTTTCAGCTTCCAGACGGCCCTGATTGTGCTGATAGGAATAGCCGAAGTCGCCGATTGGCCCGACATAGACCCAGCAGGCCTTCAACTTGTCCGCAGCCTGAGCGCCGACCACCATCGAAAGCGATGCGGCTGTGGCCATCAGGGCGATGAGCAGTCTTTTCATGATGGTACTTCTCCGTGTTGACCTGAGTGTTCCGTCGTTATCAGCGATCTGGCACGAATGGCTGTCCCAGCGAAGCGGGTGTGTTCATCATGGTCAGGCGCTTGTTACGCGAGATTAGAACAAGAACCACGATGGTTGCCAGATAGGGCAGCGAAGAAAGAATCTGCGGCGGCACGGGAATGCCGAAAGCCTGTGCATGGAGTTGGCCGATCCAGACCGCGCCGAAAATATAAGCGCCCACCAGCACACGCCACGGCCGCCACGAGGCGAACACGACCAGCGCCAGAGCGATCCAACCGCGACCGGCGCTCATGTTCTCGACCCATTGTGGCGTATAGACCAGCGACAATTGCCCTCCGGCAAGGCCAGCGCAGGCACCGCCGAAGATCACCGCCATATAGCGATAGCGAATGACGTTGATGCCGAGCGCATGGGCCGAGCCATGGCTGTCGCCAATGGAGCGCAGGGTGAGGCCCGCGCGCGTTTTGAACAGGAACCACGCCACGCCTGCGGTGAGCGCGATGGAAATGTAGAAGATGGGATCCTGTCCGAACAGGAATTCGCCGACCACCGGCAGGGTGGTCAGACCCGGAATGTAAAGATCGGGGAGCCGTTGGCCAGGCAGGCCGACGAATCCTGTTCCCATCATGCCCGAAAATCCGAGGCCAAGCAGCGTCAGCGACAGGCCGGTGGCGACTTGATTGGTCGCCAATGAGAGCGTCATCACGGCGAACAACAGCGAAAACAATGCCCCTATGGCAATAGCGGCAAGTAGGCCGAGCCACGCCGAGCCTGTCAGATAGCCGGCACCGAAGCCGCCCACCGCGCCCATGATCATCATGCCTTCGACGCCGAGATTCAGCACGCCGGAACGTTCCACCACCAATTCGCCGATGGCGGCAATCAGAAGCGGCGTGGCGGCGGTGGCAATCGTGAGAAGAATGGCGATGGTGATATCCATCAATGCACCTCCTCGAGCTTGGATGCCGGTTCCAGCTTGGGCGTGGTCATGCCGACCAGCCGGATACGGTAATGGATCAGCGTGTCGCAGCCGAGCACGAAGAACAGCAGCATGCCCTGGAACACGCGCGCCACCTTGTCGGAAAGGCCGAGCGCCGCCTGCGCGGATTCGCCACCCAGATAGGTCAGGCCGAGGACAAGGCCCGCGGCGACAATGCCGAGCGGGTTCAAACGGCCGAGGAAGGCGACGATAATGGCGGTAAAGCCATAGCCGGGCGAGATCGAAGGCAGCAACTGGTTGATGGCGCCCGACACTTCCGAGATGCCGGCAAGGCCCGCCAGTGCGCCGGACAGCATGAAGGCGAAGAACACCATGCGGCCGACGCTGAAGCCGGCAAAACGCCCTGCCCGCGGACTGGAGCCAAGAACCCGGACCTCAAAACCCTTTAGCATACGGCTCATCATCAGCCACACCAGTACGGCCGCGACCAGCGCGAACACGAAGCCCCAATTGGCGCGGCCGGATTGGGGCCAGAGTTCCGGCAATGTGGCGGCATCGGAAAACTGAACGGTTTGCGGGAAGTTGAAACCCTTCGGGTCGCGCCATGGGCCGCGTACGATCCAGTCCAGGAGAAGCTGCGCGACATAGACCAGCATCAGGCTGGTCAGGATTTCGTTGGTGTTGAAGCGGGCTTTCAGAAAGGCCGGGATCGCCGCATAGGCAGCGCCACCAACCATGCCCATCAGCAGCATCAGCGGCAGCACGAATGCGTTCTGGAATTCAGGATACGTCACCGGCAGGATGGAACCGACGATCCCGCCCATGATGAATTGCCCTTCGGCGCCGATGTTCCAGATGTTGGCGCGGTAGCAAACCGAAAGGCCGACGGCGATGAGGATCAAGGGTGCAGCCTTGATTGCGAGTTCGTGCAATTGCCACACCTGACTGAGTGGCTCGACGAAATAGGCGTGCAGCGCACTCACGGGGTTGACACCGAGCAGGGCGAACATGATCGACCCCGCGACCAACGTCAGCACGAATGCGATAAATGGCGACAGGATCGAGAAGAGCGCCGAACGCTGTGGCCGCTTGATGAGTTCAAGGCGCATCAGGCTGGCTCCAGCGGGTGTTCCGTGCGACCCGGCTCCGCACCACCCATCAAGAGGCCGATCGTCTCGAAATCGGCCTCTGCGATCGGCAGGGGCTTCGACAGTTGACCGTGATGCATGACGGCGATGGCATCGGAAATTTCAAACAATTCGTCGAGATCCTGGCTGATGACCAGAACGGCCGAGCCACTGCGGGCCAGTTCGATCAACGCCTGCCGGATATGGGCGGCGGCACCGGCGTCGACACCCCATGTGGGCTGGTTGACCACCATCACCGTCGGTTTGCGATCGAGTTCGCGCCCGACGATGAATTTTTGCAGATTGCCGCCTGAAAGCGAGGCTGCTTCGGGGTCCGGCGCGCTCTTGCGCACATCCATAGCCTGAATGATGCGCTGGGCAGCACCGGAAATGACGGCCGACTTGATCGTGCCGCCCGAGCCAAGAAAGCTCCTGGCATCGGTCGCATGGCGCGACAGAAGCAGGTTTTCGGAAAGTTTCATGCCGGGTGCGGCGCCATGGCCGAGCCGTTCCTCCGGCACGAAGGCGGCGCCCAGCAAGCGACGCCCGGTGATGGACAGCTTTCCGGCGTCCTTGCCACGAATGCGCACGGAAGCGGCATCGGGTTGCTGCACCTCGCCTGAAATCGCTTCAAAAAATTCGCCCTGGCCGTTGCCTGCCACACCGGCGATGCCGATCACTTCGCCGGCGCGCACGTCCAGATCGATGTCCTTGAGCGGTACGGAAAACGGCGTCGCTGGCTTGCGGCTGAGTTTGCGGATTTCGAGCAGGACCGCCGCCGTCTCAACGCCCTCGGCGGGTTCGCGCACCACTGCCTTGACCTCGTTGCCAACCATCATGCGCGCCAGCGATGAGGCAGTCTCCTCGCGCGGGTTGCAATGGCCGACCACCTTGCCGTGCCTGAGCACCGTAGCGCGATCGCACAGCCGCTTTACCTCTTCCAATCGGTGCGAGATATAAAGGATCGACTTGCCTTCGCTGCGCAGGCGCTCCAGCGTCTCGAACAACCGGTTCGCCTCCTGTGGCGTGAGCACGGAAGTCGGTTCGTCGAGAATGATGAGTTGTGGGGTCTGCAAAAGGCAGCGGATGATCTCGATGCGCTGGCGCTCGCCGACCGAAAGGTCGCCGACCAGGGAGTCAGGATCGAGCGGCAGGCCGTAACTGTAGGAAAGCGCCCTCGCCTTGGCGGCAATGGTGCTGATCGGCGAGCCGTCATCCAACGACAAAGCGATGTTCTCGGCAGCCGTCAGGGCCTCGAACAGCGAAAAATGCTGGAAGACCATGCCGATGCCGAGCGTCTTGGCGACGCCGGGGCTGGTGATGCGGACCGGCTCGCCGTTCCATAAAATGTCGCCCGAATGTGGTTCGAGCGAACCGAACAGCATCTTGACCAGAGTGGACTTGCCCGCGCCATTCTCGCCCAGCAACGCATGGACCTCACCCTTGGCGATGGTCAGGTCGATATGGTCGCAGGCCGTCAGCGAGCCGAATATCTTGGTGAGCCCCCTGACGCCAAGAAGGGGCACGGCATCATGTTGCGCCGCCACGTTACCTCCCATCCGTTGCCGGACATATTCTATGTTCCCGAAGGCATCGTAGGCGTTGCCCGCCTTTCAGGCAAAGCTGCCGCCTCGTTGAAACTGCTTCAAGAATTCCAGTGGAAACCCCATACCAGACTAAAGCACGGAACCGCCAAGGAATTCCAGCGAATTCAAGGTGTTGTGAGAAAGTTCGACATTTTTTATCCAACTGCCGTCAATCAAGGCACGAGGATCGTGGTGCCACTGGTCCTGCGCCCTTCGAGATCGGCATGTGCCTTTGCTGCGTCCTTCAACGCGTAACGCTGGTTGATCTTGATATCCACGATGCCCTTCTTCACCACGTCGAACAGAGCATTGGCCGAAGCCTCCAGATCGTCGCGGCTGGCGACGTAAACGAACAGGGAGGGCCGGGTGACGTAAAGCGAGCCCTTTTGCGCAAGGACGCCGAGATTGAACAGCGGGACCGGGCCGGACGACTGTCCGAAAAGCGCCAGCAGACCGCGCGGCTTCAGGCAATCAAGCGAGCCTTCAAAGGTATCCTTGCCAACCGAATCGTACACCACCGCGCACTTTCTGCCGCCGGTGATCGTGGCCACCTCGGCGACGAAATCTTTTTCGCGATAGTTGATGACATGGTCGTAACCGTGCGCCTTGGCGAGCGCGACCTTGTCGGCGGAGCCGGCCGTACCGATGACGGTCGCGCCCAGATGCTTTGCCCATTGGCCGGCGATCAAACCGACGCCGCCGGCGGCGGCATGAAAGAGGATCGTATCGCCCGCCGTCACCTGAAAGGTGCGGCGCAGCAGATATTCGGCGGTCATGCCCTTCAGCATCATGGCAGCCGCCTGCTCGTCGCTCACCCCTTCCGGCACCTTGACCAGCCGGTCGGCCGCGATCACCCGCTGCTCGGCATAGGCGCCCGTGCCAACGGCGTAAGCGACACGGTCGCCGGGCTTCAGATCGGCAACACCCTCGCCAAGTTCCATCACGACACCAGCGGCCTCGCCACCCGGAACCAACGGAAAGCCATTGGGGGCGGGATAAAGCCCGGTACGGAAATACACGTCGATGAAATTGAGCCCGATTGCCGTGTGCCTGACCAACACCTGCCCCGGACCGGGACGACCGGGATCTGCATCTTCATAAGTCAGGACTTCCGGGCCGCCATGGGCGTGAACACGGATCGCTTTAGACATTGTCAGCCTCTCTTCAAGCCGAGATTGGGGAAGAACTGCATCACACCGCCGATGCAGAACAGATAGATACCGGTGGCGATAATGCCGATCTTGGCGAATACGCCGACCTGGTCGCCTATCACGCCGATCTGGTCATAGAACTGCGCCAGCGCCGACTGCGCCAGCGCCAAAGCCCCGAAGGCGCACCAGAGCAGCGTCACCGTCAGATTGATCGGGCGCAGCCGCGCCACCCTGACAGGATGGAGAAAATTGATCGGCAGGAAGGTCAGGATACCTGCCACGACCACGACACCGAATGAAAGCCATTGGCCGGGCTCGATGACAAACAGGGTGAAGACGATCATGTTCCACACGACCGGGAATCCCTTGAAGAAGTTCTCCTTCGTCTTCATGCCGGTATCGGCATAATAGATCGCGCTCGACACCACGATGATTGCCGCCGACAGAAATGACAGCCCTTCACCCATGAAACCGCGCTGGTAAAGCGCGAAGGCCGGGATCAGCACATAGGTCACATAGTCGATGATGTTGTCGAGCATTTCGCCCGACCATGTCGGCAGGACTTCCTTGACGTCGAGCTTGCGGGCGATCGGCCCGTCTATGCCATCGACGAACAGCGCCAGTCCCAGCCACCAGAACATCGCCGTCCAACGTTCCTCGCTGGCCGCGACCAGCGACAGGAAAGCGAGGAAAGAGCCGGAGGCCGTGAGCAAATGAACCGAAAAGGCTCTCGCTTGCGGCCAGGTCACCTTCTTCTTCGGGCGTGGAATACGATCCGCGATCTTCTTCTTGGCCGTCGCCGCCTTCTTCATCGTAGGAGCCAACCTTTCCATGCAGGGCGCTTCGGCAAGGCAGGCGCGGGCACTGGCCACGCTTGCAGTGTCCGGCCGATTGCGGCCGACCATCGAGCGGTCATGAAGCGTCCCCTTTCCGACGACAGTAAGCGCAGCATCAGCACCAATACAAGCACTATGCCGCAGCCTCACCCTCCGCCCTCGGTTGATCCTATGGCGCACCCTGCCCTATATGCCAAGGCATAGATCGCTTTCAACCGGAGCCGATTGTGGACGATAGAACAGGCGCTTCCATCCTTGTTGCGGGAACTGGTCCGGCCGGGCTTGTTTCGGCGCTCGGCTTTGCCGCCGCCGGTTTTCAGGTCACACTCGTCGGCCTGGAGCCCGATGGCGGCGATAGGCGCACCACGGCTTTGATGAATCCTGCATTGAGCGTGCTGGAGAAACTTGGCCTGCTGGACGCCCTTGCATCCCAAACGGCGCCCATCAAGGCAATGCGGATCGTGGACGGCTCGAAAAGGCTTATCCGCAGCCCAGCCGTGACATTCCGCGCCGCCGAGATCGATGAGGAACAGTTCGGCCTCAATATGCCCAACAGCGTGCTGATACGCGTGCTGGTACAGACGGTTGCAGCGTGCCCCGGCATCGAGTGGCGCAAATCACTGGTTGCGCGTTGGACACTGGACGCGGACCGGGCCGTCGCGCATCTGGAGGACGGCAGCAAGGCGGAGGCATCGCTTGCCGTGGCCGCCGACGGCCGGGGTTCTCCGGCGCGCGAGGCTGCGGGCATTCGTATCTTCAGCCGCGCCTACCCGCAGGCGGCACTGGTGCTGAATTTCGGCCATCGTCTCGATCATGCCTTTACCTCAACGGAGTTCCATACGGAAACAGGCCCCTGCACGCAGGTCCCGCTGCCCGGCGGCTACCGCTCCAGTCTGGTTTGGGTGGTTCATCCCGAAACCGCCGAGGAACTTGCCGTACTTGATGATGAAAACCTGTCGCGACGTGTCGAGACCCGCATGCAGTCGATGCTGGGGCGGGTCGATGTCGAGTCTGGCAGACAGGTCTATCCGCTTTCGGCGGCCACCCCCTGGCGCTTCGCCAACAATCGAGTCGCGTTGGTGGGCGAAGCCGCGCATGTATTTCCGCCGATCGGCGCGCAAGGCCTCAACCTCGGCATCAGGGATGCGGACGATCTCATTGGAATTGCGTGCATTAACCGCTCTGATCCGGGTGGCGCGAAAGCCCTTGCTGCCTATGATATGAAACGGCGGCCGGATATCCTGGCTCGCAGCAGCGCCGTCAACCTCTTGAATATGGCCCTGCTTTCAAACCTGCTGCCGGCGCAGCTGGCCCGCAGCGCCGGGCTCAACCTGCTCGGCGGCTTCGCGCCGCTGCGTGCGTTCTTCATGCGCGAAGGCCTGCGGCCAGGGAGCGGTTTCTCTGCAATTGCCGGGGGTCTCCGGAGATAGGCCGCGCCGTTATGCCGGCGCTGCGGCGGCACGCAACGCCAACGGGCAAGTGTGGGTTTGGCACGCGGCCCAACGACCATTTCCATCACCCCCAATGCTGGCCCGTCAGCACACGGGATTGAATTGCTGCGCGCTCTGCGCCAAATAGACTCAAGAGTTTGAAGTGGTGAGTATGATGAAGACAGCCAAATTTTCGATCGGACAGGTGGTTCGCCACAGGCTGTTTCAATTCCGCGGCGTCATCTTCGATGTCGACCCGCAATTCGCCAACACCGAGGAATGGTACGAGTCGATCCCCGCCGAGGTCCGACCGAGCAAGGACCAGCCCTTCTACCATCTGCTCGCTGAAAATTCGGATACGGAATATATCGCCTATGTCTCGGAGCAAAATCTTCTGGAGGACGATTCAGCCGAGCCAGTCCGCCACCCACATATCCGCGACATGTTCGAAAAGATGCCTGACGGCAGCTACACGCCGAAGCACCAGCTTCGGCACTGAAGGCTGATCGCCAGTCTCGTCGTCAGCCTTCCTTTTTCGGCGCGACGACGCGCAAGGAAAGTTCGCGAAGCTGTTGCGGCGTCGCTTCTGACGGAGCATTCATCAGCAAATCATACGCCTGCTGATTCATCGGGAACATGGTGATCTCGCGCAGGTTCTTCGCCCCGAGAAGCAGCATCACGACCCGGTCGACGCCGGCCGCCATGCCACCATGCGGCGGCGCGCCATACTGGAAGGCGCGATAGAGGCCGCCAAAGCGCTCCTCCACCGTCGCGCGATCCAGTCCGACGATCTCGAAAGCCTTGACCATGGTTTCCGGCAGATGATTGCGGATACCGCCGGATGCGATCTCGAAGCCATTACAGACCATGTCGTACTGGAAGGCCTTGATGGTCAGCGGATCCTGCCCGTTCAGCGCCTCTATTCCGCCCTGCGGCATGGAAAACGGATTGTGGCCGAAATCGATCTTCTTTTCGTCTTCGTTCCACTCGTAGAACGGAAAATCGACAATCCAGCACAGTTCGAACCGGGCGCGATCGACAAGGTTCAACTCCTCGCCGGCGCGCGTCCGCGCCGCGCCGGCAAAGGTGGCGAACTTTTTCGGGTCGCCCGCGACGAAGAAGGCGGCATCCCCTTCGGCAAGGCCAAGCTGCTGGCGGATCGCTTCGGTGCGCTCCTCGCCGATGTTTTTTGCCAGCGGGCCGGCACCTTCGATCTTCTCGCCTTCCTTGCGCCAGAAGATATAGCCGAGGCCGGGCTGTCCCTCGCCCTGCGCCCATGAATTCATGCGGTCGCAAAAAGCGCGCGAACCACCGGTTTTCGCCGGGATTGCCCACACCTCCGCTTGCGCGTCGTTGGCCAGAATATTGGCGAACACCTTGAACCCTGAGTCGCGAAAATGATCCGAAACGGCCTGCATCTCGATGGGGTTGCGCAGGTCCGGCTTGTCCGAGCCATATTTGCGCATCGCCTCGTCGTAGGGGATACGGCGGAAATTCTGCGTTACCGGCTTGCCTTCGGCAAAGGTCTCGAACACGCCGCGCATCACCGGTTCCATGGTGGCAAGCACGTCATCCTGCTCGACGAAGCTCATTTCGAGGTCGAGTTGGTAGAATTCGCCCGGCAGACGGTCGGCGCGCGGGTCTTCGTCACGGAAACAGGGCGCGATCTGGAAATAGCGATCGAAGCCCGACACCATGATAAGCTGCTTGTACTGCTGCGGCGCCTGTGGCAGCGCGTAGAAGGTGCCTGGATGAATACGCGACGGCACCAGGAAATCACGCGCACCTTCCGGCGACGACGCGGTGAGGATCGGCGTCGAGAATTCAGTGAATCCGGAGCCTTCCATGCGCTTGCGCATCTCGGCGATGATGCGGGTGCGCTGGACGATGTTTCTGTGCAGCGTTTCACGGCGCAGATCGAGAAAGCGGTATTTCAGGCGGATGTCTTCGGGATAATCCGGCTCGCCGAACACCGGCAAAGGCAACTCATTGGCCGCCGAAAGCACTTCGATCCCGTTTGCGAAAACCTCTACCTCGCCGGTCGGTAGATTTGCGTTGATCGTTTCGGCTGTACGCGCCTTGACCTCGCCATCGACGCGAATCACCCACTCGCCGCGCACCGTCTCAGCCACTTTGAAAGCAGGCGAATCCGGGTCGGCCACGATCTGGGTCAGGCCATAATGATCGCGCAGGTCGATGAACAGCAGGCCGCCATGATCGCGGACGCGATTCACCCAGCCCGAAAGGCGAACTGTCTGGCCGACATCGGCCTTTCTCAATTGAGCGCAGGAATGGCTGCGATAGCGATGCATATCGAAAAATCCGGTCAGGGTTTGTCAAAAGCCGGAATGGGAACCGGCTCGTAAAATTGGCCGGAAAAGCGCATGAGAGCCCCGATTTGTCAAGGTAAACCGGCCGTTGAACCGGTTGGTGCGGCACCGTGGCTTGACGAACATGCTGCCGGCTGAAAAGAAAAGGGACCATTTCAGGATCAAATGCAATTGATGCACGTCATTACCACACAGGATGAACTTGAAACCGCCATAGCGGCCTTCGAGGCGTCCGACTTCGTCACCGTCGATACCGAATTCATCCGCGAGACCACGTTCTGGCCGATCCTGTGCCTGATCCAGATGGCGGCGCCCGGAACCACGGCGTTGATCGACCCTTTGGCGCCAGGGCTCGACCTCAAGCCGTTCTTCCGCCTTATGGCGAACGAGAAGGTGGTCAAGGTCTTTCATGCCGCCAGGCAGGACATCGAGATCATCGTTCATCTCGGCGATCTGGTGCCGCACCCGGTTTTCGACACCCAGGTCGCGGCGATGGTCTGCGGCTTCGGCGACAGCGTTTCCTACGATCAGATCGTGCAGAAGATCACCGGCACACGGCTGGACAAATCCTCGCGTTTCACCGACTGGCGTCAACGGCCACTGTCGGAAAAGCAGCTTCAATATGCGCTGGCCGACGTTACTCACCTCATCGAGGTCTATCAGCATCTGACAGCCGAACTCGAGCGGGAGAACCGCGCGCATTGGCTGAATGAAGAGATGGAAGTTCTGACCTCCCGGACGACCTATGATCCACCGCTGGAAGATGCCTGGAAGCGGCTCAAGATGCGTGTGCGCAAGCCGCTGGAACTGGCCATCCTACAGGCTGTCGCGGCATGGCGGGAGCGGGAGGCACGGGTCCGCGACGTGCCGCGCGGCCGTATAATCAAGGACGACGCCATCTACGAGATTGCCCAGCAGGCGCCGCGCGACGCTGCCGCGCTTGCCCGGTTGCGGACGATACCGAAAGGTTGGGAGCGGTCGTCAGGCGCGGAGTCGCTGCTTGACGTGGTCAATACGGCGCTCGCCGTACCAAAGGACGAACTACCCAAACTGCCAAAGTCATTCCAACCACCGGAGGGCACCGGAGCGGCCGCCGAGATCCTGAAAGTGTTGCTGCGGATCGTCGCCGAGAAGGAAGGTGTGGCAACGAAGGTATTGGCATCGTCCGACGACATCGAGCACATCGCTGCCGAGGGCGAAAAGGCCGACGTTCCGGCGATGCAGGGCTGGCGGCGTGCGGTGTTTGGCGATAAGGCACTCCGGCTGGTGCGTGGCGAGATCGGCATCAAGTTCGACAAGCGCAGGATCGCTGTTTTTGAGCTTTGATGCCTCTTTCGATCAGCCGGCGCCGAGCAAATGCAGCGCCAGCAGAACTGCCATCGCGATTACCAATAGGAAGCCGATTCCGAAAGAGCGGCCACGATAGCGGATATCGTTCCAGGCGACGTGCACGTAGCTGTGCAGGCAGCGTGAAGCAACGAACAGCCATGCCAATATGAGAGCGACGTAGGAAACGCCGTTGGTAACGAACAGGCCGAGGCAAAGCACATAGAACAGTACCGGCAGTTCGTATTGGTTCATCAGGTTATTGGAGACGGCGACGCTGCGCGCTGGTTCCTGTGTACGGGTCTTGTATTGGTTCGAAGTCGCTTCGCCGCTTGCCACAGCGCGCCAGCGGCACCAGCCAAGAACCATATAGAGAACGTACACCAGAAGCATGTGCGCCAGAATCGGCCAGAAGATCATTGTTTGACTCACTGGCTGCGTCCCTGCTCGTCTTCATTACCGGGCAAGCCGGCACGTTTGTGCCTTTCGCCGGCCAGATAGAAGGCCACGATAACCGCAAGCGGGATCAAACCAAGTGCGAATTTGGTGACGATCAACGCCGAGGCCAGGCCGAGCGAATCGGGATTGGCGGAAAGAAAATCAGACAGAAGCCGGACAACGGCGAAATTCTGCACGTAGTCCGCCAGCGTAAAGGGCAGCACGAGGGCCAACGCGAAACCGACTCGCACCGAATTTGACAATGCCGCAAAACGCGGCAGGCGCTGCCCGGCAGAAAGAAACAGAGCGATCAGGGTCAGCGAAAACAGTGCCGGAAAAACGAGGGCGAATGTCAGATAGTGCCAGACAATCACGATCTCGCTGCCGCGGCGCCCCAGAGCCGTCAGCCAGGCCATGCCTTCATCCGGCGTGAAGCCGAAAACCCGCATGTCGAGCGACGCGAGTCCGCCGCTCAATCGCCGGAAATAGAAGAATTCCAGCAATATGATGACGATCAGCATCCCCGCCGACACGGTTACGAGTGCGGCGGCATGGCGATGCAACTGAGCGGCGGCGTCGACCAGGTCCGCGAAGAACCCTGCCCTGTCAGATCGCGCCGGGGTAGTTCGGGCTTTCGCGGGTAATCGTGACATCATGGGCGTGGCTTTCACGAAGTCCTGCGTTCGAAATCCGAACGAAGGTAGCGCGCTGACGAAAGTCTGCAAGGTCACGCGCGCCGACATATCCCATCGCTGCTTTAAGACCGCCGGCGAGCTGGTGCAATACGCCAGAAACCGGTCCCTTATAAGGCACCTGCCCTTCGATGCCTTCGGGAACCAGCTTCAATGTATCGCGGACTTCCGCCTGGAAATACCGATCGGCCGAGCCGCGCGCCATGGCGCCGACCGACCCCATGCCGCGATAGGCTTTGAAAGACCGGCCCTGATGCAGATAGACTTCGCCGGGGCTTTCATCCGTGCCCGCCAGCAGCGAACCGATCATGGCCGCACTGGCGCCGGCGGCAAGCGCCTTGGCGAGATCGCCGGAGAATTTGATGCCGCCGTCGGCAATCACCGAGATGCCGGCCTTGTCGGCCGTCTCGACCGCGCCCATGATCGCTGAAAGTTGCGGCACGCCGACGCCCGCGACAATGCGCGTGGTGCAGATCGACCCAGGCCCGATCCCGACCTTGACGGCATCGGCGCCGGCATCGATCAGGGCCTTCGTGCCATCGGCTGTCGCGACATTGCCGGCCAGGATCCGCACGGAATTGGACAGTTTTTTCGCCCGCGTGACGGCGTCCAGAACGCGCTGCGAATGGCCGTGGGCGGTGTCGATGACGAGCAGGTCAATGCCGGCGTCGATCAGCCGCTCGGCCCGTTCGAATCCGTCGTCGCCAACGCTGGTGGCGGCGGCGGCGCGCAGGCGCCCTTGCGCATCCTTGCTGGCATGCGGATTGAGCTGCGACTTCTCGATGTCCTTGACGGTGATCAGGCCGACACAATTGCCCTTACCGTCAACGACAAGCAACTTCTCGATGCGGTGTTTGTGCAGCAGGCGCTTGGCTTCGTCCTGATCGACGGTCTCCTTGACGGTGATCAGGTTCTCGCGCGTCATCAATTCATAGACGTGCTGGTTGGGGTCGGACGCGAAGCGCACATCGCGGTTGGTGAGGATGCCAACCAGCCTGCCGGCCTTCTGGGTGCCCTTTCCGCCGCCCTCGACTACCGGGATGCCGGAGATGCCATGGGTTTTCATCAGCGCCAGCGCGTCCGCCAGCGTGGCATCGGGGCCGATGGTGACGGGGTTCACCACCATACCGGATTCGAATTTCTTGACCTGCCGAACCTGCTCGGCCTGCTCGGCCGGCGTGAAATTGCGATGGATGACACCGATGCCGCCGGCTTGCGCCATAGCAATTGCGAGGCGCGCTTCAGTCACCGTATCCATGGCCGCCGAAAGGATCGGCACGTTCAGTTCGATATCGCCGGCGATACGCGTCCTGACATCGGTCTGGTTAGGCATGACCTCCGAATGGCCGGGCTGCAACAGCACGTCGTCGAAAGTCAGCGCCAGTGCGCCGGTTGCGGTTTCGATGATTTTTCCCATGGCCATCCTCGGAATGCGTAAAAGGCGCTGAGACCAAAGATCTTCGCGCCGACTCGACTCTTTCCCTTTCAGGATTGGCGCTGGCTGGTAACACGTCTCCCAGCCGATGGAAAGCGGGACGTGGATAGACAATCGTACAAAGTAGGCATGCCTCGCGATGTTGTGAGAGCAATGGAGGCGACAGCGCCGCCGTGGCATGATACCCGGCCTCCCCGCCGGTCGTTGCCGGCGGATGCAAATTTCGGATGTTTTCGTGAACCGTATTACCCCGCTGGTTCTGGCGGTCGCCCTCTTCATGGAGAACATGGACTCGACGGTGATCGCGACATCGCTGCCGGCGATCGCCGCCGACATTCACACAAGCCCGATCGCGCTCAAGCTGGCATTGACCGCCTATCTCGTGTCGCTGGCGATCTTCATTCCAATCAGCGGCTGGATGGCCGACCGGTTTGGCGCCAAGCTCGTCTTTCGCATCGCCATCGGCGTCTTCATGGTCGGTTCGATCGCCTGTGCGGTTTCCAACTCGCTGACGGCTTTCGTAGGCGCGCGCTTCCTGCAAGGCATGGGCGGCGCGATGATGACGCCGGTCGGGCGGCTCGTACTGGTCAGGGCCACGCCGAAAAACCAACTGGTTTCAGCCATGGCATGGCTCAGCATTCCGGCACTGGTCGGGCCGCTGATGGGGCCGCCGGTCGGCGGGTTCATCACCACCTATTTCTCGTGGCACTGGATTTTTCTCATCAATATTCCGATCGGGATGATCGGTATCTGGCTCGCGACCCGCTACCTGCCGGATATTGAATCGCCGCCGCCCGCACGCCTGGACGGAATAGGATTCGTGCTCAGCGGTCTGGCCGCGTCCGGGCTGGTCTTCGGTCTTTCGGTTGTCAGCCTGCCGGCGTTGCCGCCGGCCATCGGCATCGTTACAATGCTGCTCGGACTGCTATCGGGCACGCTTTATTTCCTTCATGCACGGCGCGCGCCCAATCCGCTGCTGAAACTGTCTCTCTTCCAGGACAGGACGTTCCGGATTTCGATATTGGGCGGCGGCCTGTTCCGGATCGGCACGGGCGCGGTGCCCTTTCTTCTGCCACTCATGCTGCAAATCGGCTTCGGGTTGACACCTTTTGAGTCCGGCCTCATCACCTTCGTATCGGCCATCGGCGCCATCGGCGTGAAGTTCGCCACAAGCTGGATCTTCCGCAAGGCCGGCTTCCGGTCAGTTCTCGTTTTCGGCTCGCTCGTGTCGGCCGCAACGGTAGCTATCAATGGATTCTTCACACCACAGACGCCCTACGTGCTCATTATCGCCATGCTGCTTGCCGGCGGTTTCCTGCGCTCGATGTTCTTCACCGGCATCAATGCGCTGACGTATGCCGAGATTTCCAATACCGATACCAGCAAGGCAACGCCGATTGCATCGGTCGTCCAGCAATTGTCCGTCGCGATTGGCGTCGCGGTCGCCGGGAGCCTGCTGGAAGTCCTGACCCTCATTCATCGCGAGCCTTTACAACTCGGCGATTTCCACATCGCGTTTTACGTCGTGGCCGCCATATCCGCGATTTCCACGCTCTTCTTCATGCAACTGCCCGCGGACGCGGGCGGCGCGGTATCCGGCCATCGCCGCAGCGCGGGCAGACCATAAGGACCATTTCGCGAATAACTAGTCGCTGGCGTCGTCCACCCTGCCCTTAAAGTCCTTGGCCAGCAGATAAAGCTCCACCGATTCGTCGCGCGAGGCTGGCGGCTTGACGTGGTGAACGGAACGGAAGTTGCGCTTCAACAGATCGAGCACCGCATGCTCGGTGCCGCCCTGGAAGGTTTTCGACAGGAAATGGCCGCCCGGCTTCAACACTGAAATCGCGAAATCCGCCGCAACCTCGCACAAATGTTCGGTGCGGATATGGTCGGTTCTGCGGTGACCGGTGGTCGGTGCCGCCATATCGGACAGCACGATGTCGGGTTCCCCGCCGAGTTCCTCGATCAACCGCGCGGGTGCGGCGTCGTCGAGAAAGTCCATCTCCAGTACGAGCGCGCCGGGCACGGCATCCATACCGAGATAGTCGATCCCCACCACATGCGGGCTCTCCGGCGCGGATTTGGTGCGCGTCGCCGCAACCTGGCACCAGCCGCCGGGGGCTGCGCCAAGGTCGATCACCTTCATGCCTGGCTTCAGAAGCTTGTAGCGATCGTCGATTTCGATCAGTTTGTAGGCAGCGCGCGACCGATAGCCCTCAGCCTTCGAGCGTTGCACATACGGATCGTTCATGTGCCGTTGCAGCCAGCGCCGCGACGATTCCTTCAAACCGCTTTTCTTTTTCACCCGTGTCTTCAGCACGCGCGAGGCGCCGGATCCCGGCTTTTGCGGCTTTTTGTTCACCTGCGCCCTCGCCCATTGCTGCGCCACGCGCCGTCATCGGCCATCAATTCGCTCAAGATGCCTTCACGCAATCCGCGATCGGCGACGCGCAAGCGCTCCGAAGGCCAAACGGCGCGAATGGCTTCGAGGATGGCGCAGCCTGCCAGCACGAGGTCGGCCCGATCCGCGCCGATACACGGATTGGCAACACGCTCCTGAAAATCCCAGCCGAGCAATTTTTCGACCATCTGGTCCACGCTGTCGCGATCCATCCACAGCCCATCCACGCGCCGCCTGTCGTAACGCGCCAGATTGAGATGCACGCCGGCAAGCGTGGTGACGGTGCCGGAGGTACCAAGAAGGTGAAACTGCGGGCTGGCCGTAACATGGCTCAAGCGATGTCGGCCATCGAACGCATGCAGGCGGACCGCAACGTCGTCCACCATGGCGCGAAAGACGTCGCGCGTCACCGTCCGTCCGCCGAACCGTTCCGCCAGCGTCACGACCCCGACCGGCAGCGATGTCCAGGACACGATATGGTTCGCAAGACGAGGTGAGCGGTGTCGGCTGAGATCAACGAGCGCGATCTCCGAGGAGCCGCCTCCAATGTCGAACAGGACGACGCCCTTGGTATCCCGCTCGACCAGCGGCCCGCAGCCGGATACCGCCAGCCGCGCTTCGGTGCGGCGATCGATGATCTCCAGTTTCAGACCTGCCTCACGCTCAACGCGCGCAATGAACTCGGCACCGTTGGCGGCGCTGCGGCAGGCTTCGGTGGCGATCAGACGGGCGCGCCTGATCTTGCGGTTACGCAATTTGTCGGCGCAGATCTTGAGCGCCCCGATAGCGCGATCCATGGCCGCCTCGGAGAGCCGACCGCTGGTCGAAAGCCCTTCACCCAACCGGACAATGCGCGAAAACGCATCTATGACGCGGAACTGGCCGTAGCGCGTCGGAATCGCCACCAGCAGACGGCAATTGTTGGTGCCAAGATCGAGCGCCGCAAACACCGGCTGCTCACGCCAGAATGTTCGCCGGGGCGATGCAGAGGGTTCGCCGGATTGCGGCGAAACAAGCCGTGGGACGGCGTGGTCTCCACAAGATGGCTTTTTACCTGGTGTCTCCGCGCGCTGCTCCGTCACAGCCGCAATCTGCTGATCTCGTGCAAAGACTTTTCGGCCGCGCTTGCGCTTGCGACGCTTTTTGCCTTTGGCGCCGGGCTCTTCTCCAAAGTGAACGGCTGTGAGCGAATCCGGCGCACGCTTTTTCGCACGCCGCCCCCGAGAGCGCCTCGCACCGGGCGACGACGAATCTCCCGCGGAAATGCCCACTTCCGACGCTCCAGCGCCGGTGTCGTGGTCTTCCACTGTCATTTTCCTTCCGGCGCCGCGCGAACCGGATTGGCCAGACGCTGCATGCGCTCATGTCTCTACGTTGCCACAAATCTAGCAGCGACGCGTCCAATCACCAAGAGCAAAGCCGAGCATTCCGCATTATCCGCCATTCTGTTTCAAGCCGGGCGGTTGAATAGCCGACTTCGATCGGGCATTGCTCACTGATGGTCGGCGGCCGCTTTTGCTGCCAGGCCCGCATCGGAAGTGAGGCTTGGGGATACCGATGACGGTCGCTGCATGAACTGGACGCGCTATTTCTGGCCGCTTATCGGCCTTGCCGCCGTCGCCTTCTCCATCTGGCTGCTGATCGGCGAACTGCAAGGCATTTCGCTCGACGATGTGTGGGACGGGTTGACCGCCATCTCGACCTGGCGGTGGTTCCTCTCTGCATTCTGCGCGGTGGCAGCGTATGCCGCGCTTGCCGCCTATGACCACTTAGCCCTGCTGCATCTAAATCGTCGGGTTTCCTGGCTGTTCGTGACGCTATGCTCGTTCACCACCTACGCGCTGTCGCACAATATCGGCGGCTCGGTGTTTTCGGGTGCGGTAATTCGCTACCGCGCCTATGGCACCAAGGGGCTGAGCGGCCATGACGTCGGCATATTGGTCGGAATCTGCTGGATCACCTTCATCCTCGCTACATTGCTGGTTTCCGGCATCGTGCTTCTGATCGAGCCGGACCTGTTCGATCGGTTCTCGGATATCGGCTATACAAGCGTGTCGGCTGGCGCCGGCGCGCTAATGCTGCTTGTCGTTGTGGCTTATGTCTTTGGGAGTTGGCTGCAGTTGCAGCCGTTGAAAATCGGCGCGTTCGAGATTCAATATCCGCGCCTGCCAATCGTCGCGCGTCAGCTTCTCGTCGGACCAATCGAACTGCTGGCCGCCGCTGCCATCATCTTCTTCGCCCTTCCGGCGTCAGGCAATCCTGGCTACCTTGTCGTGCTGGGCGTTTTCCTGGCGTCGTTCTCGGCGGCGCAAATCTCGCACGCACCCGGCGGCATAGGGGTGTTCGAGGTCGTTTTCCTGACCGGCCTGTCGAATATGGATCCTGCTGGAGTCGTGGCGGCGCTGTTGGTCTTCCGGCTTTTTTACCTGATCGTCCCGCTCCTTATCGCACTGGTGATCGTCCTTGTGTTCGAACGATCTCAATTCGGCCGAACGGACAATTGAATCTGACGACGGGCTTGACTATTTCGAGGTGGGCGATAAAAGCGGCGCGGAAACGGCGACGTGATTTTAGTTCCAGCGCCGATGAAGCTTCCGGCTTCACACCAGTGCCTTGTTCAGGAAGGCATTTTGGGGAATAGGTTAACGGTAGACCCACGGACTCTGACTCCGTTAGTCCTGGTTCGAATCCAGGTTCCCCAGCCATTTCAATTCTTGCAAGAAATTCAGTTGCTTGGACTCCGGTGTTAACAGGGGTTGGCTGCACCTGCTGCTTAGTCGGAGTAACCCGAAAGCCGGATTCCGCTCTTCGGTCCGATGCTCCGGCCTATCCGGCAACAACTCCTCATGCCGAGCAGCAATCATACAAACACCATGACGGCAATCGCGCCGATCACGATCAGGATCAACCCGGCAATCAGCATGGGCAGAAGGGTATTGCCGCTCTCGGCCCCGCTCGCGGCCTCGGCGCTGGATATGACGCTTTTCGACTTCTGGCCTTCTTCAGCCATCCTGCATTCCCTTCATGAAATCGCTCCAACCTTCGAATATGGTTCGTGCAGTCGTGGGTCTTTGCGCTGGCGCAACAAACATACAGGTCGGGGATCGTCAATCTGTGCCGCCCCGATGTGCAGCCAGGAAGGTTCGAGTTCAATACGCGCGCAACGCCTTTGGCGGTTTGCGATTCGGCCCGTTCCGCACGCTTGGTTGATCTACCGCGCTGCGCGCGCCTTTACGCGCGGGGTTACCAGCATCACGCCATAATACGCTGCATAGCCTAGAAAGGCACCGGCCCAACAGGCGGCCGAAGCGTCCAGCAACGCCGTGTATTCCGGCGCACAGGCCGCGGTCACGCGCAAGATAGCGGCCAGAAAAACGAGCCCGTAAATCGCACAGGTGGCCGGGTTAGCACGCAATTGCCGTCCTGTATGGCCAAGGGTTGCGCGGGTCATGACAGCCAGCGTCATGGAACCGATAGCGCCGACACCCAACGCGTGAATGCCCGTGGCCGAAGGCACGGCTGGCCAGATGGCTGTCAGGCCAGTCAAGAACAGGCCGAGCGGCACAAAGCCGAAGGCGATATGGAGGATCAGAACCAGCGGATCTCGCCAGGCTCTTATGCCTCTCCACCTTAGGAGACGAAGACCATTCAAGGCCGCAGCCAGAATCAACAGGCCACCGGTCGGAATCTTTTCGGGAAGGAATGTCCATGCCAGCAGCGCCAGAGCCGAGAACAGGATCGCGGCCCCGTCGAACCGATCGAATGGTTTCGGCAATCCGCCCGGATTCTCCCTAACCAACCAATTGCGGGTAAAACTCGGTATGATCCGGCCGCCAATGACCATGATGAGGATGATCGCGGCACCGAGCCCGAGACGGCGGCTGAAATCGGATGTGCCGTCGTAATGCACTTCCAGATGGTAGGCTGCGTTTGCCCCCAAAAGCACGCAAACGGGTAGAAGAACCTTGAGGTTGCGCCAGTTGCGCCCGGCGACGATCTCGCCGCCCGCAGCGAGAATGACCATCAGTAAAAACAGGCAATCGACCGCCATCGCGGCGAACCAACCGACGTCGGCCGAAAAGAATACAGCGATGCGCCCCGCCAACCACGCGGCAACGAGCACCAGGAGAGGCAAGCCTTGGACCGGGAGTCGGCCGGTCCAGTTTGGAATGGCCGTCAACAGGAAACCCGTCATGATCGCGGCGAGATAGCCGAACAGCATTTCATGGACATGCCAATCCACGGGCGCAAACAGGCTCGCAGTTTCGATGCGGCCATAAAACAGAGGCAGCCAGAGCAGGATCGCCAGGCCGGCATAGAGCGAGCCGGCGAGGAAGAACGGTCTAAACCCATAGGAGAGGATAGCCGGGTATTTGCCTGGCCGGGTGCGTGGAATCGCCATATCACCGGTTTCCATCAATGATCCAACTGGCTTTAAGCCAGGGCTGACGAACATACTTTGTTGCAGCGCAAACGAGGCGTTGCTTGGCCTCAAAAGGGAACCTGTTCCGAAGGCCGTATCAAAAAGCCGCGACCCTGCCGCTTGCCGTTTTCTGGCTTGCCATGACATTGTCGCCACCGTCGCGCCGTCGTAATAATAAATGGCGTTCAGATAGCCGGGGAACCATTTGAGCCGCCTTGATCGATCACTCATAGCCGGGCTGCCGCCTTTCCAGGGCCTGGCGCCTGACGACATGGACCGCATTCTCGGTCTGGCCAGATCCCTGCGCGTACCCAAGGATCAGCCGATATTCGAGCAGGAGGTGCAGGCACATTCCTTCTTCCTGCTGCTCGACGGGCATGTCCGCGTGGTCAAATCCACGCCCGGTGGCCAGGACGTCATCGTGCGCTACATCAGTGCCGGCGAGTTGATCGGCATTGCCCATGCACTCGGGCTGACAGCCTATCCGGCCACCGCCATTGCCGCCGTCGATTGCGTGGTCCTGGCGTGGGCAGGCAGTTTATGGGCGGAATTCGCCGCCAAATACCCGGCGTTTGGCAGCAATACATTCAGGACGGTGGGAAACAGGCTACAGGATGCGCATGCTCGCGTCGTCGAAATGGCGACCGAGCAGGTGGAACAGCGCGTCGCCAATGCACTGCTTAAGCTGGTCCGGCAAACGGGAAAGCGCACGGATGAAGGTCTGCTGATCGACTTTCCGATTTCGCGCCAGGACATCGCCGAAATGACAGGCACCACTTTGCACACGGTGAGCCGGTTGCTGGTGGCGTGGGAAGAAAAAGGGCTGGTGAAGAGCGGGCGCCAGAAAGTGACGGTGGTACAGCCTCACCGCCTGCTGGTCGTGGCCGAAGGTCGTGGCAAACGCGACTAATCCGTGCGGGCCATGACCGCCCGCAATTCCCTCCCGAGTGTGGCTTCATCCATTCCGTGCTCGCGTGCCGCATCGGCAAGGGTGTGGAACGATGCGATCGGACAACCGACGCACAGCATATGATGACGTAAAATAAACGGAATGGCTTGCGGCCATTCGCGCATGATCTCGTCCATCGTCATGTCCGTATCGAAGCCCGGTTTCATCCAGCCGCCGCACCGTCAAAGGCGTATATTGACGCCATTCATGCAGATGGTCTTTGTCCGGCCGCAACCTTCTGAAACTTCCGCCTCGTCTTGAAACAGAACGACGCGCGGGCAGCAGAATTGTCGATCTTATCTCAGGCTTTCCTCGAGAATGGGAACGATGCCGGTGCTGTCTTTGCCTTGGTTAAAGGCAACGGCAAGTCGAAAACTATGGGAGATGCGCAATGCGCGATCCATGAACAAAACGCTGACCTCCGGCGGGCACAGGCGCTGCACCGTATTGCGAAACAGTGTGAGCCAACGACGGAAGTGCTTTTCTTCAAGGCCGGGTATGGCGAGGTGCGGGACGAGCGGTCGCCCCTCATAGCGCGATGTACGCAGCAGCGTCGCAGACCAGAAATCGCACATCTTTGCCAGATGATGCGGCCACGCGTCCGGCGCGATCCGGCTGGTAAAGATCGGCCCAAGCAGCGGATCGGCCCTGATCTCGTCATAGAAGCCATGGACCACCGCATGGATCATCGTTTCATCGAGCAGGTCGGGCAAGGGCTTGCCGTCGACAATGATGGTTCGTCCGTCACGGCTGATCTGGTTCATGGATAAAGCGTCTCTTCGGCAAATTCTGGTTGGTCATCTCGACCGCTCTCTTAAACGATATAAGAGGCGTGCCTGTATTTGCCAAAACGCAAACAGTTTTCAGCGATGCAGATTCGGCACTTCGTCGCCACTCTCATCGTCATCGAACAGGATGCGTTCGGCTGCGCCGTCGAGATCTTCATACTGGCCGCTCCTCAGCGACCACATGAACGCGCCTAGCGCCACAGCGCCGAGAGCCAGCGCCAACGGAATGAGAAAGATCAGGCTGTTCATCGCACTGGCGCAAGGTCGGTTTGGGATGCACGGTGCGCCTGCCTGGTGGCCGCATTCACTCCGGCATTCTGCTTGTGGATACGACCTGCACGCAGGCGCAGGGCATTGGCAACGACAATAACAGACGACAGCGACATTGCGAGCGCGGCAATTAACGGCGTCACCAGGCCGGCAATGGCGATGGGCAGGGCAATGGCATTATAGACGATGGCAAGGGCGAAGTTTTGCCGGATCAAACGCCCTGCTTCACGCGCCACTGTAATGGCCGTGGTTACGGCGCTCAAACTCTCATGCAGGAAAACGAAATCCGCCGCACTTCTTCCGATATCGGCGGCATTGGCTGGCGCCATCGAGACATGGGCGGCGGCAAGGGCCGGCGCATCGTTCAAACCATCGCCAACCATCAACACATGGTGTCCCCTGGTTTTCAGCCGCTCCAGCGCTCCGAGCTTGTCGCCGGGCAACAGGCCGCCTTGATGATCGGCAATGCCGAGGTTTTCGGCCAGAGCGGCAACCGCCGGAACCTGGTCTCCCGACAGGATCGACACGCCGAACCCGGCGTCGCGCAGCGCGGCGACGGTCTCGGTGGCACCGGGACGTGGCGTGTCCTCGAAGGTGAAACCGGCAAGCAGAACGCCGTCTTTGGACAACACTGTGCCATGTTGTTCATGGCCTTCGTCCAGCGCCCATGACGCCCGGCCCAATCGATAAAGGCTGGAGCCGCTCCGCCCCTCGATGCCCAGCCCTGGGAGTTCGGTGATGTCGGACAGGTCAGCGGCCAGCGAGACGCCCTCGATTCGGGCAAGCGCCTGTGACGATGGATGGCGCGAACGCGCTGCAAGCGCCACCGCAATGCCCATCGCATCGGGAGCCACGATATGCGTTTGCGTCAATGTCGGCCGGCCAACCGTCAGTGTCCCGGTTTTGTCGAAGGCAACCGCATCGACTGTTGTCAGCCGCTCGAGGCCCGAACCGTCCTTGACCATGATGCCGTTTTCGAAAAGGCGGCGTGCCGCCACCACCTGCACGATCGGTACGGCAAGGCCAAGCGCGCAGGGACAGGTAATGATCAGCACCGCAATGGCGACGCCGATGGCGCGGTGCCAGTCTCCGGTGGCAATCATCCAGCCGAGAAAAGTCAGCAAGGCAGTGGCGTGGACGACCGGCGAATAAAGCCGCGCTGCGCGGTCGGCAAGCCGCCGGTAACGGGTGCGGCCGCTCTCGGCCACCTCCATTAGCCCCACCATCTCCGCAAGGAATGAGTCCTGCGCGCGGGCGGTCGCGCGCAGGGTGAGCGGTCCCGTCAGATTGAGCGTGCCGGCCCGCACCGATGCCCCGGCCTTCACTGGCTGCAACGCGCTTTCGCCGCTGACGAGCGCGCAGTCGACATCGGATACCCCCTCCTCCACGATGGCATCCACAGGCACACGTTCGCCGGCGGCGAGAAGCAGGCGCATGCCGGGTTCGATTTCGGCGACCGGCAGGTAGTCGCGGCTGCCATCGCCGCGCAAAACGGTTGCGCCGCGTGGCGAGAGACGAGCCAGACCGCGCACCGCCGTGCGTGCCTTTTCGCGCATGATGTGATCGAGTGTGCGGCCGATCAGCAGGAAAAAGATCAGCGACGTCGAGGCATCGAAATAGGCGTGTTGGCCATGATGGAGCGTATCGTAGAGGCTAAGGGTGAAAGCGAGCGTGATGCCGATGGAGATCGGCACATCCATATTGGTGCGGCCGACCCGCAAGGCGCTCCAGGCCGAGGCAAAGAAGATGCGGCCCGAATAAAGAAGCGCCGGCAGCGCAAGCGCGGCCGATATCCAGTGGAATATCTGCCGGGTTTCGGCATCGGCGCCCGACCACACCGAAACCGACAATAGCATGATGTTCATGGCGCAGAAGCCGGCAACCGCCAAAGCGCGCACCAGGCGCGTCTGCTCGGGATCCTCCTCGCCCGTTTCCGGTTCAAACAAATGGGCGGGATAGCCCAGGCCTTCCAGCGTCGTGAACAGCGGCGGCGGACCATCGCCGCGCCATTTCACGGCAACGCGGCGGGTAGAGAGGTTGACTCGCGCCGATTCCACACCGGCGAGTTTGCCAAGCCCGCGTTCGACGGCCTGAATGCAGGCCGCGCAATGAATGGCGGGTACTGACAGATCGGTCTGCCGCAGACCCTCACCGAGATCGCGGCTTGCCAACCTGATCTCGTCGGCGGAAGGGTCCCACCCGATCTCGGCGGCGGCTTCTGTACCCGGCGCGCAGCAGCTCATCTAACCTGCCCCGTTCTCACTCGAGCGTCCTATCTGATCGCCTTATAGGCGTGCCATGTCGCGTGGCCCAGCAACGGAAAGATGACGATCAGCCCGACAAGCGCGGTGGCTACACTGACAAGAAACAGCGTCAGAACGATCGCACCCCACATCAGCATGACAGGCAAATTACGCCAGACCATGGAGATGCTGGTGCCCATGGCGGTGAAAGCATCGAGCTTCTGGTCGAGCAGCATCGGCACGGCAAAGACGCTGATGGCGAAGGAGAAAGCGGCGAAAAGTCCGCCGACCACCGATCCGACCAGAAGCATGCCCCACCCTTCCGGCGTCGTGAACAGCATCTCGGCGACATGATCGAGGCCGGGGAATGGCACAAGGCCGAAGAAGAGCGCGTAGATGATGACAGCCGCACGCATCCAGACCAGCATCAGCAGGCACAGGATGGCGCCGGTATAAAGCACCTGCGCGCCGGATGTCGTCTTGACGAACATCATGCGGCCGAGACTGACCGGCTGATGGTTTTCAAGCGCCCGGCTCTTTTCATAAAGCCCGATCGCCACCAGCGGCCCGACCACCATGAAGCCGGCCAGGGCCGGGAACAGGATGTAATCGAGCTCCAGTATGAACAGTCCCCACACGATAAGAACGGAAATCGCGAAAACGGCCAGCCCGTAGACGACGCTCGGGCCGGGACGATTCCACAGGTCGCGCCAGCCGGCGACAAGCCAGCCGAAGGCGGCGCTTGCCGGCAAATAGCGCCGGCGCAGTTCGGCCAGCGGAACGATCGTTTCGGAATGATCGAGATGAGCCATACCGCTCTCCTTTCAACAGGCGGATTTCGCCGCCTGCATCGGCGCGCCGTCACTTCCCGCC
The DNA here is from genome assembly GCF_002075885.1 of Manganibacter manganicus. GTDB lineage: Bacteria > Pseudomonadota > Alphaproteobacteria > Rhizobiales > Rhizobiaceae > Mesorhizobium > Mesorhizobium manganicum. The sequence continues at coordinate 239,005 of NZ_MDET01000012.1, read as the reverse complement.
GTTCTGGCATGCGGCACGCAGTCGGGCTGCGAGGTAAACGAAACATAGACGAGATGCGCATTAGCGCCGAGAAACAGGACCACGCCGATAGCAATGCAAGCCCACACCAGCCATTTGCGCGGCTTGCGCGGTTTTGCCGGCGCGATCATCGTTTCGGCGGCTCCCTTCATTGCGGCGCCTTCAGCGTGTGAACATAAAGCGCTAGGATCTTGATCTGCAATGGTGTCAACCGCTCGCCCCAACTCGGCATATGGCCCTGCCGGCCATTGTAAACGGTCGTGTAAACCGCCTGCTGGTCGCTACCGTAGATCCATGTCTCATCGGTCAGGTTCGGTGCACCGAGTTCCTGATTGCCCTTGGCGTCCTCGTCATGGCACGATGCACAGTTCTGCGCGAATATCTCCTTGCCGGGCTCGATACGCGCGGCATCGCCCGCAGCCGGCTCCAGATCGGACAGCGAGCGCACATAGGCGACGACGTTCAGGATCTGCTCGCGATCGAGCATCTGGTCCTTGCCGAATGAAAGCATCTGCGAGGAGCGAGTGTCCTCGGCGGTGCCGTTGATGCCGACGCGGATCGTCTCAGCGATTGTCTCGGACGAACCGCCCCATAGCCAGGCCTTGGCCGTGAGATCGGGGAAACCCGGACCGCCGGTCGCCTTGACGCCGTGGCAGGCGGCGCAATTGTCCTCGAACAACCGGCGTCCCTCTTCCCTAACGGGCTGCATCAGCGCCGGGTCAGCCTCGATCTGCGCATAATCCAAAGCCTCGACCTTGCCGCCCCAGTCTTCGATGCGCGCGGCCTCGGCCTTGGCCACCTGCTCGGTGACGACATTGCGCTGGTCGAAGCCGAGCAGGCCCTTTGTGTAGGACACGCCGAACGGCCACGCCGGATAGAGCACCCAGCACAGCACCGCAAAAAGGAACGTGCCGGCAAGGAAGGCAAAAACCACCTTCGGGATAGGTGTCTCCAACTCCTCGATGCCGTTCCATATGTGGCCTGTGGTCGTCCGGCCGGTGACTTTGTCGCGCTTTCTTGGCTCCACGATCGTTCTCCAGCGCCTATTTCAAAGGCTTGTCGTCATCGTCCAAGATGCTGTTCTTGGCATGTTCGAAGCGCTTGGCGTTGGAAGGCCACAGCGCATAGGCCGTCGCCGCGATGGCGAGAGCTATGAGGTAGAACAATCCCCAGCTCTTGGAGATTGCCACGAGAGTGTCGTGCTCGATGCCCATGGCCTATTCCCCCACCGGAGTTGGCGCGTCCGCCGAGGCGGATTGCTTGTAGGCTGCATCGGTCAGGCGGCCGAGAATCTGAAGGTAGGCGACCAACGCATCCATTTCGGTTACGCGCGCCGGATCACCGTCGAACACACGCACATTGGTGGCCTCACCATAACGTTCCGACACGCCGGAGGCGGCGTCGGTGTCAGGTGTTGCCTGGCCATAGGCATCCTTTGAGGCGTTATCGATCATCTCCTGCGTATAAGGCACGCCGACCGACCGCTGCGCGGCGAGGTTCAGGCCGAGTTTGGAGAAATCCAGTTCGTTGCGTTGCAGCCAGCCATATTTCGGCATGACCGATTGCGGCACCACGTCGCGCGGATTGATCAGATGGGCGACGTGCCAGGCATCGGAATATTTATCGCCCAGCCGGGCAAGATCCGGCCCCGTGCGCTTCGACCCCCACAACATCGGATGGTCGTATTTGGATTCGACCGCCAGCGAATAAGGCCCGTAGCGCTCGACCTCGTCGCGCAGCGTGCGGATCATCTGGCTATGACAGGCATAGCAACCCTCGCGGATGTAGATATCGCGCCCGGCAAGCTCCAGTGGCGTATAGGTGCGCATGTCCGGCACCTCCTCCACCGTCTTGTGGATGGTGAACAGCGGTGCGATCTCGACAAAGCCGCCGATTGAAGCAACCGCCACGATGGCGACGACAAGACTGATCGTCTTGCGCTCCAGCTTGCGATGGAAGAATTCACGCATGAGTTCTATTCTCCGGCCTGGACGGCGTTGCGGGCGAAGACGGGGATGTCTCCCTCGGCGTCATTGTCGGTGGCGAGCGCCTTGCCGGCCCGCACCGTCATCCAGATATTGTAGGAACATATGATCGTGCCGGTCAGGAACAGCAGGCCGCCGAATGCACGAGCGATGTAATAGGGATGCATCGCCTCCACCGAATCCAGGAAAGAATAGGCGAGCACGCCGTTTTCGGTATAGGTGCGCCACATCAGACCCTGAATGATGCCCGAGTTCCACATCGCGAAGACGTAGACAACCGCTCCTGCCAGTGCGAGCCAGAAGTGTACCTCGACAAGCTTCGGCGAATACATGCTCTCACGCTTCCACAGCCATGGCACAAGCGCATAGAACGCCCCGAACACGATCATGGAATTCCAGCCGAGCGTGCCGGCATGGACATGGCCGACGGTCCAGTCCGTGTAGTGGGAGAGCGCGTTGACCGGCCGCATCGCCATGAACGATCCTTCGAAAGTGGCGATGCCGTAAAACACCGCCGCCACCATCATGAAGCGCAGCGTTGCGTCGTCGCGCACCTTGTGCCAGGCCCCGTTCAAGGTGGCGAGCGCGTTGCCCGCCGAAGCCCATGACGGCACCAGAAGCATGGCCGAAAACGACATGCCGAGCGTCTGCACCCATTGCGGCAGCGCCGTGTAATGCAGGTGATGCGAGCCGGCCCACATATAGAAGAAGGTGATGCCCCAGAACGAGATGATGGAAAGCCGATAGGAATAGATCGGACGGCCGGCATGCTTGGGCAGGTAGTAATACATCATGCCGAGGAAGCCGGCTGTCAGGAAGAAGGCGACGGCGTTATGGCCGTACCACCATTGCGTCATGGCATCCTGCACGCCCGAAAACAGCGAGTAACTCTTGGCCGAGCCAAAGGAGATCGGCACCGCGAGATTGTTGACGATGTGCAGCACCGCCACCACCAGAATGAAGGCCATGTAGTACCAGTTGGCGACGTAGATATGCGGTTCCTTGCGCCGCGCCAGCGTGCGCAGATAGATCGCGAAATAGACGATCCAGACAATCACCAGCCAGATGTCGGCATACCATTCGGGCTCGGCATATTCCTTCGACTGGGTAATGCCCATGAAATAGCCCGACACGGCCAGCACGCAGAACAGGTTGAAGCCGAACAGCACGAACCACGGGCTCAACTGGTCGGACAGGCGGGCGCGACTCGTACGCTGCAAGACATGGAAAGAAGTCGCGATCAGCGCGTTGCCGCCGAACCCGAAGATCACGCCCGTGGTGTGAACCGGGCGCATGCGGCCGAAACTCGACCATGCCTGGTCAAAAGTCAGATCCGGCCAGGCAAGCAGCGACGCAACCCATACGCCGAAGAACATGCCGAAAACGGCCCATGCCATCGTCAGGGCGATGCCGACCTTGGTCGGGTCGTCATAATATTGCGTCTGCTGTTCAGGGTCCGGCTGCGGTGCGTAGAAACCCGAAATGAGGACGAATGCCAGACCGACGCTGAAGGCCAGCACGACGAAGCCGTGAACGCCGAGCGGATCGCCTCGACCCCCAGCGGCCATGACCAGGCCGCACAATGACATCAGCACGAGGATCACCAGTGCGTATTGCCGTTCGGTTGATGTGAGTTGCGAGATCATGTCGTTGTCGCCCATGAAAAGAAGAGAGACCCTGTCCCTCGACACTCGTTTTTTTTGCTGCCTATAATAGCGCAGGCATTTGATCTTTGCGCTAACGCAATCACGGTAGGAAAGCGCTGCGGCATCTGCCCGCTGCGGCATCCGGCCGCCCGCGACAAAATGGAGCGTTTTCCGCAGCTTATCCTGCGAGCAGTGGGCGTGTCAGGTGCCGGCCGGCCAGTTCGGAGCGCATAGACACACCCCTGGCCCCGTGCCCGCGGCACCATCGCTCAGAAGCAGCACGCCGCCCTTTTCAAGGGCTTCGATGAGCAGCTTTTCCGTCGCGCGATGAAGCGCGTGGCGATGACATTCGAAATCCTTGATCGTGCTGCGCGAGACACCGGCGCAAAGCGCCAGATGCTCTTGCGTCCAGTTGAGCAAACCCCGTGCTGCTCGACATTGCTCCGGAAGCAGATTCATGGGTTCAGTGCCTTGCGCAATGACCCCAAACTCAACCATAATGGGCGAGAGTTGGCAAGCTTGCCGACATTCCATGTCATTACGGTGCGGGATGGCGAACGAAACATCGCTGCTTTTGATGATTGTGCTGCCGTTTTTCGGCAGCGTCCTTGCGCTGTTTCTGCCCTCGTATCGTAATGCTCCGGTTTGGCTCGCCGGTCTCGTGACTCTCGCCGTACTTTTGATTGCGGCGGCCTGCTATCCATCCGTGACAGACGCACGAGTGCTGCATAGTACCGTGGAATGGGTTCCGTCGCTGGGCCTTTCATTCAAGCTGCGCATGGACGGCTTTGCCTGGCTGTTTTCCATGCTGGTCAGCGGCATCGGCTTTCTCGTCGTGCTTTATGCCCGCTACTATATGGCGCCGGAGGATCCTATCCCGCGCTTCTTTTCGCTGTTCCTTGCGTTCATGGGCGCGATGCTCGGCATCGTGCTTTCGGGCAATCTGATCCTGCTGGTCATTTTCTGGGAGTTGACCAGCATCTTCTCCTTCCTGCTGATCGGCTACTGGCACCACAACGCCGCCGCCCGCGACGGAGCGCGCATGGCGCTGACCATAACCGGCATCGGCGGGCTTTGCCTGCTGGCCGGGGTGGTGCTGATCGGCCATATCGTCGGCAGTTATGATCTCGATGCGGTGCTTGCGTCGGGCAACGTCATCCGTCAAAGCCCGCTCTATGTGCCGACACTGGTGCTTGTCCTGCTGGGGGCGCTGACCAAGAGCGCGCAATTTCCCTTCCATTTCTGGCTGCCCAACGCCATGTCGGCGCCGACCCCGGTTTCCGCCTTCCTGCATTCGGCAACCATGGTGAAAGCCGGTGTGTTCCTGATGGCCCGGTTGTGGCCTGTGATGGCCGGCACCGACGAATGGTTCTGGATCGTCGGCTTCTGCGGCATGATGGCCTTCGTGCTTGGCGCCTATTTCGCGATCTTCCAGCAGGACATCAAAGGGCTGCTCGCCTATTCCACGATCAGCCATCTCGGGTTGATAACGATGTTGCTCAGCCTCGGCAGCCCGCTCGCGGCCGTGGCTGCGATCTTTCACATGGTCAACCATGGTACATTCAAGGCTTCGCTGTTCATGACAGCCGGCATCATCGACCATGAGGCCGGCACACGCGACATCAGGCGTTTGAGCGGCCTTTTCCGGTTCATGCCGATCACCGCCACGCTCGCCATGGTCGCCAGTGCCGCAATGGCCGGTGTTCCCTTGCTCAATGGGTTTCTATCGAAAGAGATGTTTTTCGCGGAAGCCATCGAGACACATGCGATTTCCATCCTCGATACGGCAGCACCCTATGCCGCCGTTCTGGGCAGCGCCTTTGCCGTCGCTTATTCGATCCGCTTCATTCAGGGCGTGTTCTTTGGGCCGCCGCCGGTCGATCTGCCGCACGAACCGCATGAAGCGCCCTTCCTGATGCGTCTGCCGATGGCGGTGCTTGTTCTGCTCTGTCTGGTGGTCGGCATCATTCCCGGCCTGACGATCGGCCCGTTCCTTCACGCTGCCGTGGTATCCGTGCTCGGCCCTGCCACACCAACCTACAGCCTTGCCGTCTGGCACGGCATCAACCTGCCCCTGCTGATGAGCGTCGCCGCGCTGATCGGCGGCGGCATTCTCTATCTGCTGCTCAAATCCTATCTGGCCCACAGCGAGGAAGGTCCACCGATCTTTCGGTTGCTCAAGGGGCAACGTATTTTCGAACGTGCCATGGTCACGATTTCGTGGCGGTGGGCTCGCTATATCGAGACACATCTGGGAACGCGCAGGCTCCAGCCGCAATTGAAACTCCTGGTCGGAATTGCCTTCATCGCAGGGTTCTTCTCCCTCTACCGGCGCGGCCTCGAATTCGGCGTTCCCTCTATGGCTGGAACCGAACCGGCATTTGCCGGTCTATGGATCATTGGTGCGTTATGTGCGCTTGCTGCTGCCTGGCAAGCAAAGTTCCATCGTCTCGCGGCGCTTATTCTTTTGAGCGGCGCCGGGCTTGCCACCTGCATCACCTTTGCATGGTTGTCGGCCCCTGACCTGGCGCTGACGCAATTGCTTGTCGAAGTTGTCACGACTGTCCTGATCCTGCTTGGATTGCGTTGGCTGCCGAAACGCGCTGCCGAATCAAGACGGATCGCTGCCGCCGCCGGTATTCGCCTGCGGCGCTACCGGGATCTTTTCATCGCGCTGGCCGCAGGCGGCGGCATGAGCGTCGTTGCCTATGCCGTCATGGCGCGTACACCGCCCAAGGGCATCGCCGACTTCTTCCTGGAAAACGCCTACATGCTGGGCGGCGGCAAGAATGTGGTCAATGTCATCCTGGTCGATTTTCGCGGCTTCGATACGCTCGGCGAAATCACGGTGCTGGGTATTGTCGCGCTGACGGTCTTTGCTTTGCTGCGGCGGTTCCGTCCGGCCCCTGACAGCATCGAGATGCCGGAGCAGCAGCGCATACAAAACACAAATGACGAAGCCCTGCCCGACCGGAATCCCGGCGACACGGTAAGCGATTATCTATTGGTCCCTTCCGTCATCATGCAGTGGCTGTTTCCGGTCATCATCGTTTTGGCCGCCTATCTGTTCATACGTGGTCACGATCTGCCGGGCGGCGGCTTTGCCGCGGGTATCGCCATGGCTGCCGCCTTCATTCTGCAATATCTCGCGGCGGGTACGGTCTGGGTCGAGGACAGGCTCAGAATCCTGCCGGTGAAATGGATGGGTGCGGGTTTGCTCTTTGCCGCTGCAACGGGCGCTGGCGCATGGCTGTTCGGCTATCCCTTCCTCACCTCGCATGCCCGTTACGTTGAATTGCCGCTCGTCGGTTCGATACCCGTGGCCAGCGCCATGCTGTTCGATCTCGGCGTGTTTCTGCTCGTCGTTGGCGCGACGGTGCTGATGCTGATCGCCATTGCCCACCAGTCTATCCGCCGGCTGCGCGCCTCGCGCGTCGCCGAGGCCGAAAAGGAGGCCACGTGATGGCGCTGGTGCTTTCTCTCGCCATCGGCGTGCTGATCGGTTCGGGTGTATGGCTGCTGCTCAGGCCCCGCACCTATCAGGTCATCATCGGTCTGTCGCTGATCTCTTATGGTGTCAATCTGTTCATTTTTTCGATGGGGCGGCCGCGCGTCGGAGCGCCTCCCTTGCTTGGTTCGGGTGGCCCCGTCGATCCTGCCGCCTACACCGACCCGATCCCGCAAGCTCTGGTATTGACCGCAATCGTTATCGGCTTCGCCACGACCGCGCTGTTCCTGGTCGTGCTTCTGGTCTCGCGCGGGTTGACCGGAAGCGATCACGTCGATGGCCGGGAGCCACGTTGACATGATGTGGTCGCACCATCTCCTGATCGCGCCGATCCTCCTGCCCCTCGTCACGGGCGCTCTGCTTCTGCTGCTGGATGAGCGCCGACATGTGCTGAAATCGCTAATCAATCTTGCGGCGACATTTGCATTAGCGGTCATCGCCATGCGCTTGCTTGCATTCGCTGATGTCGCTAATGCCGTGCCGAGCGTTTATCTGCTTGGCAATTGGGCAGCGCCGTTCGGTATCGTTCTGGTGCTTGACCGGCTTTCAGCGATGATGCTTACGCTGACCGCGATGCTGGCGCTGGCGTCCCTGGTGTTTGCGCTGGCGCGCTGGCACAGGAGCGGACCGCATTTCCATTCGCTTTTCCAACTCCTGCTGATGGGGTTGAACGGCGCCTTCCTGACCGGCGACCTGTTCAATCTTTTCGTATTCTTCGAAGTGCTGCTTGCCGCTTCCTACGGCCTTGTTCTGCATGGCTCGGGAATCGCGCGCGTCAGGGCCGGCATGCATTACATTGCGATCAATCTTGCCGGCGCCGCACTGTTCCTCATTGGCGTCAGCCTGATCTACGGTGCCACCGGGACGCTCAACATGGCCGATCTCGCGGCCCGTATCGCCACCCTTGCCGATGGAGATCGCGCTTTGCTGGAAGGCGGCGCAGCAATCCTCGGCATCGCCTTTCTGATCAAGGCCGGCATGTGGCCGCTCGGTCTTTGGCTTCCTGCGACCTATACTGCGGCGGCGGCGCCGGTGGCGGCAATCTTCGCCATTCTCAGCAAAGTCGGCATCTATGTAATTTTACGGCTTTCCCTGCTTCTTTTCGGGGCCGACGCCGGCGCGTCGAACGGTTTCGGAGAAAGCTGGTTGCTCTATGGCGGCCTGGCAACCATGGCCTTTGGCGCTTTCGGCGTCCTGGCCTCGCAAGCGATGGGACGACTTAACGGCTTTTATATTCTCGTTTCGTCGGGCACGCTGCTCGCGGCAATCGGCACAGCGGACGTCGGCGTCATTTCCGGCGCGTTGTTTTATATGGTGAGTTCGACACTCACCATCAGCGTATTCTTCCTTCTCGTCGAACTGGTCGAGCGGGCGCAGGATCCTGCCGCCGACGTGCTGGCCGTCACCAGGGAAGCCTATGGCGACGAGGACGAGGAGGAAGAGGAAGACGAAGTCGGCGTGGCTATCCCGGCCACGCTCGCCATTCTCGGCCTGTGCTTCACCGGCTGCAGCCTGTTGCTTGCCGGCATGCCGCCGCTATCCGGCTTTATCGGAAAATTCGCCTTGCTGAATGCCTTGTTCGGCATCGGCGAACAGATGAACTCTATCCCTGCGACGACCTGGCTGTTTGCCGCACTGCTGATCTTTTCAGGATTGTCGGCAATGATCGCCATGATGCGCGCCGGCATCCGCACTTTCTGGGCGCCGGTGGAGGGGGTCGTGCCACGCGTCATGCTCATCGAAATCGTGCCGGTAGGGTTCCTGCTGTTGCTATGCGTGGCCATGACGGTCGGGGGCGGGCCGGTGATGCGCTACATGGATGCGACTGCCCATGCACTTCACGCGCCGAGCGATTATGTCCACACCGTCCTCGGCACTCGACCGGTGCCGCGCGACAAGGCGGGAGGCCATTGATGCGACGGCTTCTTCCCTACCCCTTGCTGACTGCGTCCCTGCTGTTGATGTGGCTACTTTTAACCCGGTTCTCCGTCGGCCAGATCTTGCTCGGCCTCGTTATCGCGCTGGCGGCCTCGCGTGTCATGGGCGCGCTGCAACCGGCAAAACCGCGGTTGCGGCGCTGGATCAAAATCCCGTCGCTGACCTGGACCGTTTTTGGCGATATCCTGAAATCCAATATCGCCGTCGCGGGCCTCGTTCTTCGCGGCGGTTCTGGCAAGGCCCGTTCCGGCTTTGTTGTCGTTCCTCTTGAACTACGCGACCGGACCGGCCTTGCGATCCTCGCCTGTATCATCACCGGCACACCGGGAACGGCCTGGATCGAATACAATGCGGCCAGCGGCAAGCTTCTGATGCATGTGCTCGACATTGACGATGAAGAACGCTGTGTCGCCCAGATCAAGCAACGCTATGAAGCGCCCCTGATGGAGATTTTCGAATGAGCGCGATCATCCTCGTCCTGGCTCTGGCGGTGGCGCAGTTGATGCTGCTGGCGGCGATGGGTTGCTGCCTTTATCGACTCATTCGAGGGCCGCGCGCGCAGGACCGCGTTCTTGGGCTCGACGCACTTTATGTCTGCGCCATGCTTCTGCTGCTGACGCTTGGTATCCGCAGCGACAGCACGGTATTCTTTGAAATGGCGCTGGTTATCGCCTTGCTTGGCTTCGTCTCGACAGCGGCGCTGGCAAAATTCCTGATGCGTGGCGAGGTGATCGAATGACCGAACTCGCCGAACTGCCGCCATGGGCGGCGCTGCTTATCGCATTTTTCCTTCTGCTTGGCGCGAGCTTGACTCTGCTCGGCTGCATCGGCCTGTTGCGCTTCAAGACGTTCTATCAGCGCGTCCATGCTCCGACGCTCGGCACGACCTGGGGCGCAGGCGGCATTCTCATTGCCTCGATGATCTTCTTTTCGATGGTGCAATCGCGGCCGGTGCTGCACGAAATCCTGATCTCGGTGATGGTTTTCGTCACGACGCCCGTCACCCTCATGCTTCTGGCGCGGGCGACACTCTATCGCGACCGTGCCGAAGGGATGAGCGGGGTGCCGTCCCTTGATACTGGAAGCACGGGCGACGAAGCGACGGACTCGACCTATCCAACCCAGCGTTCGTAATCAGAAACGAGGAGATGCAGCGGCACGGTATCTTCCTCGATATCTGAAAAGCGACCGATCGGATCGCGGAAAATGTTATCGGTGAGATCGTCGTTGACGGTCGAAACCTCACCGATCAGCACATCCTTGCCTTCAGCCCAAAAAGCGTGCCAGACGCCCGGCAACAACGTTACACTTTCGCCCGGATCGAGCTTCAGCAAGCCGCCGGCCTCCAGCTTGCGGACCGTGCCATCGACCGGCACCGAAACCTCGGCCTTCGGGTCGATGCCGCCATCGGCGTCCGGCATGAACAGTTCCAGCACCAGCTTGCCGCCACCACGATTGATGATATCTTCCGCCTTGATGACATGGCGGTGCATGGGCGAGAGCTGGTCCTTACGCGAGATCATGATCTTTTCGGCATAAAGCATGCCGGCGCCCTTCTTCATGTCATCGAAGCGGCCATTGCGGACGGTGAAGAGAAATAGGCCGAGCTCGTCGAATTTGCCCTGACCGTAGTCGGTAATATCCCAGCCGAGCCGTGCGTCGAAGATACCTGCCGAATTCTGGCGGCTTTCCTTCATCTGCTGCGGCGTCCAATAGGCGAAGGGCGGCATGACATAGCCGAAGGAGCGGATGAAGGCGTCGGCCTCGCGGATGATTCTGTTGATTTCGGAACGTTTCATCGCCGGTATCTCCTCGCCGCGACAGGATTTTGCCGAAGCGATAGCCCAACAGCGTTTGCGTGTCGATTCCAGTTCCGGCAAGCGGATGTTGAAGAGACCAGTTTACTGACGATCCGCCCGCCGTGCCGCCATGCGGCGCATGGCGGTGACACGCCGGCGCATGATCTCGGTGCGCATGGCCATCATATGCAGCGCGAAAAACAGCACCGTGAACCCGATTGCCATAACCAGCAATGGCTCAAGCAGGCTGGGATCGATCGTCGGGCCGTCGAGACGGAAAACCGACGCCGGTTGATGCAGCGTGTTCCACCAATCGACCGAGAATTTGATGATGGGAATGTTGATGAAACCAACCAGCGTGACAATGGCTGCGGCCCAAGCGGCGCGGGCTACATCGTCCAGCGCGCGGGTCAGGGCTATAATGCCGAGATACATCAGGAAAAGAACGAAGACGGAGGTCAGCCGGGCGTCCCACACCCACCACGTCCCCCACATCGGCTTGCCCCAGATGGAACCGGTGACCAGCGCCAGCGCGGTGAAGACCGCACCGATCGGGGCTGCGGCCTTGAGCGCCACATCGGCAAGCGGATGACGCCAGACCAGCGTACCAAGCGCTGAAACCGCCATAATCGTGTAGCACATCATGGCCAGCCACGCGAACGGCACATGGATATACATGATGCGAACGGTAATGCCCTGCTGGTAATCTCCCGGCGCGGTAAAGCTCATATACAGGCCGCCGGCCAGGATCAGCACTGCGATGCCAAGCAGCCACGGAACCAGCCTGTCCGCGAGCGCCAGGAAGCGCGTCGGATTGGCCAGGTCGATCCAGCGGGTGCTGCGGGCGCTTGTGTCGCTCATCGCCCGCTACATAGCCTGCCCATCCGCCTGCGGCAATGCACAAGCATTGTCGCAGGCGGAAAGAGGTTCAGGCAGCTTCGTCAACCGGCGCGAGCCGAGGGCGACGACGCTCCTCGTCATTGACCAGACCGCCAGCGCGCAGAAGCGAGGCGAAACGGCCGTTGGCCTGTGAGAGTTCGGCAAACGAACCCATTTCGACCACCTTGCCCTTATCCATGAATACGACCAGATTGGCGTCGCGAACCGTGGTCAGGCGGTGGGCGATGATGAAGGTGGTGCGGTTACGCCGCAGATCGTCGATCGCCCCCTTCACCCGTTCCTCGGTTTCCACATCGAGCGCACTGGTGGCCTCGTCGAGCACCAGGATCGGCGCGTTCTTGAGAACGGCGCGGGCAATGGCGATACGTTGACGCTCGCCGCCGGAAAGCTGGCCGCCGCGCTCACCGACAATCGTGTCATAGCCCTCACCCTTGGACAGAATGAAGTCCTCGGCGACGGCGGCCCTTGCCGCGGCATGGATCTCTTCGTAGGCGGCGCTGTCACAGCCGATGCGGATGTTGTCCTCGATCGATCGATTGAGCAGGCCGGCGTCCTGGAACACCGTGGCAATGGCATGCCTGAGCGAGCGGCTGGTTACGGAGCGCGTATCCACGCCGTCGATCAGGATTCGCCCGCGAGCGGGCGTAAAGACACCCTGCAACAGATTGATCAGTGTCGTCTTGCCCGCACCGGTCGGTCCGACGATGGCGACGGTCTGGCCAGCCGGAACCTCGAAGGAAATGTCGTCCAATCCCTGCCCCGAATTCGGAAATTCGAAACCGACATTGTCGAAGCGGATATGACCGGTAACGGGTCCGAGCTCGCGCAGGCCCTCCGGCTCCACGACGGCCTTGGACGAATCCTCCATCCGGTAAAAATCCTCAAGCTTGGCACGGGCCTCGGAAATCTGGTTGACGAAGGCCGATACCTGCTCGAGACGCGAGATCAGCAAAGTGGCAAAGCCGGTGAAGGCAATGACTTCACCGATGCGCAATTCGCCATGCGTGACCAGATAGGCGCCGATCAGCAGAACGACCATCATCGAGATTGTCGCTGACAGGCGGTGCAGGGCGTTGGCCAATGCCCACCAGTCGAGAACCGGATATTGGGCATCGAGCAGCGATTTGACGTAGCGCTTGAGCGTTTCGGTTTCGTGGCCGATGCGGTTGTAGCTCTGCAGCACCGCAACATTGCTGACCGAATCCGACACATGGGCGAAAACGGTGTGATAGTGGCGCTCGACGCTGGCCTGCCCCTCTTTGGTCCGGCGCATAACGACGCGACCAATGACGAAATAGAGTGCGCCAAGCCCGATCAGCACCAGCGACATACGCAAATCAAGAGAAACAGCCGTCGGGATCAGGAGGACCAGAGCCACGGCGGTCGAAAGGTGCTGACGCATGAATTCCAGCCACAGGCTGAACAGCGTTTCGACAGCCCGCAGCAATGTGTGCAGCGAATTCGACGTGCCGCGCTCATGATGCCAGGCAAGCGGCATGGTAATGATGCGCTCGAAGGATTCGAACAGCACGGTACCCCGTCTCTCGTGGGCGAAACGGTCGGCATCGCGTGCAACGAAGACGAAGGCGATGATGTTGAAAGCGCCCAGGCCAGCCCACAATGCCAATGTCGGCACGAGTTCGCCGCCGCCGGATATGGCGTCGATCACCCGACCGAACAGGATGGGTTCCAGAATGGTTACAAGTGCCAACGCAGTATTGGCGCCGCAAATGAATGCGACGCGCTTCCTGTTGACGGCCAGATAACCTAGCGCTCTCCAGTAAATTTGCAGAAGGGACACGCGACTACTCCGCGAAACCATGAATGGGCGTACCAACACAGAAGCCACTGGCACGTCGCAAAACAATGCCCCTATGCACTTTCCGTTCCGGTTTGACCAACAAAAGATGGCAACGGACCGAAATCTGCCGTGATCTTCTAACAGCTTGAGATAAAAGGTGAAAAGCCCACCTTGCGGCAAAATAAAGGCAACGGCGCACTGCTGCCTTTATTTCGATGCGGAGGTTCCGGTTACCGGCGGAATGCGAACGAGGACCTCGCTTTGCCCCTTGGCCTTGATTTCCAAGGCGGAACCCTTGATCTTGCGGCCATCTACTTCAAGCGACACGCCTTTTGCACCTTTGGTGCGCACGACACGGACCTTGTAACTTGCCCCGTTCGTCTTGAGATTGGCCGTATAGCCATCCCATTCGCTGGGAAGCCGCGGTGTAAAGACAATGTGATCGCCCTGCCGTTCTATGCCAAGGATGCCTTCCACCGCCGCGCGATAGAGCCATCCCGCCGAACCGGTATACCACGTCCAGCCGCCACGGCCGCCCTTGTCACCCGCATAAATGTCGGCAGCCACCACAAAGGGCTCGACTCGGTAGCGCTCCGCAGCCTCTTCATCCTGCGCATGGTTGATCGGGTTCAGCATGGAAAAGCATCGATAGGCGTCGTCGGTGCGGCCCATTTCAGCCAATGCCATGACGAACCAGGTGGCTGCATGGGTGTATTGCCCGCCATTCTCGCGCACGCCGGGCGGATAGCTCTTGATATAGCCCGGCTCCTGTTTGGTTTTGCTGAAGGGCGGCGTGAACAGCTTGACGATTTGCAGTCCCTCATCGACCAGCCTGTCCATGACCTGGTTCACTGCCGTCTGCGACCGGACCGGATCGCCCTCGCCTGAAAGCACGCTCCACGACTGGGCGATGGAATCGATCTGGCATTCGTCGGATGTATGCGAACCGAGCGGCGTACCGTCGTCGTAACTGCCACGACGGTACCACTGGCCGTCCCAGGCGGTTTTTTCCAGCGCCTTTTTCAGCAGCTTGGCATGCTTTTCCCACGCCTGCGCCCGCTTGGCGTCGCCCTCAGCCTTGGCGATCTGGGCGAAATCACCCAGCGTGTTCAACAGGAACCAGCCGAGCCAGACACTTTCGCCCTTGCCCTTCTCGCCGACCCTGTTCATGCCGTCGTTCCAGTCACCGCCGAGAATCAGTGGCAGGCCGGCCTCGCTGCTGCGCTTGATGGCAAGTTCCAGCGCCAGGGCGCAATGCTCGTAGAGCGAGACGGATGTCCTGGATTGCTCCGGCGTGAAAAATGCGTCGTGCTCGCCTTCGCTGAGTTTCTCGCCTTCAATGAAAGGAATTTTTTCCTTCAAAATAGCCTTGTCGCCGGTGACGGCGATGTAGCGCGCAACGGCATGAGCCATCCACACGATATCGTCGGAAATGATGGTGCGCACGCCGGCGCCGGTGCGGGGCAGCCACCAATGCTGCACATCGCCCTCGGGGAACTGGCGCTTGACCGCGTTGACGATCTGGTCACGCGCAAGATTCGGATCATGCATCAAGAAGGCCAGCGTATCCTGCAACTGATCGCGGAAGCCGAAGGCGCCGCTCGCCTGATAGAAGGCCGAGCGCGCACGAATGCGGCAGGCAAGGCTCTGATACGGCAGCCAATGGTTGACCATGGCGTTGAGCGCCTCATCGGGCGTCTCGACCTGAATGGTATCGAGGAAAGCCCGCCAGTTGCGCTCGTTCTCACCAAGGCGACGGTCGAAATCCTTGCTCAGATGACGCTTGATCAGCGTCGTGGCTTCTTCGGCCGTCTCGGCATCGCCAAGCACCCAGAGCAAGGTGACATCGCCGCCTGCCGGAACGTCGATGTCACGGGCGAGCGCGGCGCATGGATCGTCCCCGACTTCGACACGGCCGGACAGGCTGGCACCAGCCAGGACGGCGCGCGGCGCGTCGCTGCCGCCGCCGCGCCCCAGGAATTCCTGACGATCGGCGGTCACGGATTGCGGCGCCTGGTCACTGGCGAGGAAGGCTACACGATCGCTGTAGTCGAGCCCGTAAGGGTTTCGCGCAAGGAGTGCACCTGTCTCCTTGTCCTGAGCCGGCACGATGGTCGCCGAGGTCTTGGAGCGATGCCCGCCCAGCACCCATTCGGCATAGGCATAGATGCGCAGGCGCGCCGGCTTGTCGCCGGCATTCTGGATACGCAGGCGCGAAATCCGCACCGGATCCTTTGGATCGACGATATGGGTATAATCCATCGAGAGCGGGCCGCGCCTGGTGCGGAATGTCGAAAAGCCCTGACCGTGCCAGGTCTCGTACATCATCGCCGGATCACGCACGACGGCGGCCATCGGCGAAAACGCCTTGCCGCTGTCCTTGTCGTGGATATAGAGCCCCTCGCCCGGCCTGTTTGTCACCGGATCGTTCGTCCAGGGCGTGATCTGGTAGTCGCGGCTGTTGCGGCTCCAGGTAAAGGCCGCGCCTTCGGCCGACACATGGAAGCCGAACCCTTCATTGGCGATGACATTGATCCAGGGTTGCGGCGTGCTGCGGCGTCCATCGAGGCGTATGACATAGTGCCGGCCGTGATTGTCGAAGCCGCCAAAGCCGTTCCACAAACTCAAGCCATTACCGTCGGCGCGATCATTTTCGCCATCTTCCATGACGGCAGCCATAGCTTCCGCCGGCTCCGGAGATTTACGCGAAGCCGACGCGCCGCCGGGCTGCGCCTCGTCTCGAGCCTGCACGGCCGCGGCTTCCGCGCGTTCGATCTGATCGAGGATCTTGCCGTTGCGGGTATGCAGGCAGATGTGCGCCACGGCCAGCAAGGTCTTGTAGGTGCTTTCATCCATCAGGTCGCGGCGGACAGCAAAAATGTGCTGGCGCGGACCGAGTTCCTTGCCGCGCAGGCGGCTGTTCTCGCACAGCGATTCGATCGCCTGCTGGAGATCCTGCACATAGGACGATGCCTGTTCATTGACCACGACGAGATCGGTCAACAAGCCGCGCGCGCGCATATATTCCTGGAATCGCAACGCTTGCGCGACAATATCGATGTCTGCGACATCATCGATGCGAACCGCAAAAATCGGGTAATCGCCGGAAACACTGGTCGGCCAGAGGCTCGACTGCTTGCCGAGGCCGGACGCGATGGCGTCAGGCTGCAGACGCATATAGGAATTCGGGTAGATGAGGTAGCGCGCCAGTTTCTGCACGCTGGCCGCATCGGCGAGGCTCAACTCCATATGCCGGGTCTGCACCTGCGAGCGCGTCCACGCCAGCATAGCCTGCCGGGCGAAACTTTCGGGATGATCGAGGCGTGTCATCGCCTCGTCGAGTTCGGCGCGGTTTGGCCCCACGACTGTCCAGAAGGTCAAGGAAATCTTCTTGTTGGCCGGCACGCGCACGCGCCGGCGCAACGCCGCGATCGGATCGAGCGTGAAGCCTGAATGGCCGCCCAGGCGGGCGCCACTGTCGAAGGCCGCCGCATTGGCGATCGTGCGCCCGCGCCCGATGAAAGCGCGGCGGTCGGTCTCAGCCTCGGTGTCGCGTGCAAGGCTCGACGGATCGGTGACGAAATGCGCCATGGCGATATCGGGCTCACCCGCATCGCGTTTACGCCGGGTTGCGAAAATCGCGCCGTTGTTCCGGGCAATCTCCGTCTCCACGAACATCTTGGAGAACGCCGGATGAGCGTTGTCGGAGGCTTCAGAGCCAAGCACCAGTTCGGCAAACGAGGTGACTTCGATATGACGGTCGGTCGCGCCGTCATTGTGCAGGGTGATGCGCCTGCCCTCGCCATTTCCTTCTGAAACGACGATACACTCGACCTCCGAGCGCAGCGAGCGCACGGTCTTCACAAAGCTCGCCTTGTCATCCGAGAAGATCGCATGCGCGGTCTCGCCATTGGCCCGGCGCGGCTCCGCCGTTGCCGACCACCATTCGCCGGTATCGGCATCGCGCAGGAATAGATAGGAGCCCAACCGGTCTTCCGTCGGGTCCGGCTGCCAGCGCGTGACGGCGAGTTCGCCCCATCGGCTGTAACCGGAACCGGTGGCCGAGATCATGACCGAATAGCGGCCATTGGACATCAGGCTGGTCGCCGGCAGCGCCCATGCAGGGTCGAGGACAATGCGCGTATCCAGGCTCTGCGGTTCGGATTCGTCCTTGCCCGGCCGCTCTTCCGCTTCGGTGCGAACCGTGTCGGCGGGAATTTCGCGCGGCGCCTTTTCCTGCAACAAAAGTTCGGCGGATTCGATGACCGGGTCGCTGTGAAAGCGATCACGCAAGCGGCCCTCGAATACGGCATCCGCGACGGCGGCGATCGACATGCCGGAATGATGCGCCATGTAGTTGTGCACGACCGCATGATCCGTGCCGTCCGGTACACGCTGCGGCGTGAAATCGACGGCGTCATAATAACCATGCCGGCCGAGCGCGCCGAGGCTTCTCAGCCGGGCCAGGTTCTCGACCGCCTCCCGTGGCATGAATTGCGCTGCCAGAATGGTCGCATAGGGCGCAATCACCGTGTTCTGGCCAAGACCACGCTTGAGACCGAGACCCGGCACGCCGAAATTGGTGTATTGGTAGTTCATGTCGCGGTCGCGCGCATTATACGCGGCCTCGGAGATCCCCCACGGCACGTTCTTCGAGCGGCCATACTGGATCTGGCGCTTGATGATGAGCTTGCTGGTCTGGTTCAGAATGCTGCCCTGCGGTTCCTTCATCACCAGAGGGGGCATCAGATATTCGAACATCGATCCCGACCACGAGATCAACGCCCCGCGATAGCCGATCTCCACGATCGGCCGACCGAGCTTGAACCAGTGTTCCGTCGGCAGATCGCCCTTGGCGACGGCAAACAGGCTGGTCAGGCGCGCTTCGGACGCGAGCAGATCGTAGCAGGATTCGTCAAGCTGATGCTCTTCCACCCGATAGCCGATGGAAAGCAGCTTGCGCTCCGGACGCATCAGGAAGGAAAAATCCATCTCGAAGGCAAAGGTCCGCGCGCGCCTGCGCAATTCCAGCAACTTGCCGCGCAGCGTCTCGACGGCGGTGTCGTCGCTGTGCGAATCATGCACATGCGCCTCGCAGGTCGCTTCCAGCCGGGCCGCCCAGTCGACGATCACATCGCTCTGCGAAGAGCCGACCTCGGTGTGGATCGCCGCTGCCAGCTTGCGAATTTCGCCAGCCAGCACAGCAAGGTTGATGGTGCGGATGGAAGCCATTTCGGGCTGTGCCTTGATGGTGCGGACGGCGCGCCGCATACCGTCCAGCCGGTCTGCCAGCCGTTGACGCAGCGGCCTGAGTTGGCGCCGGTCGTCGGGAAGCGCGTCCAGGCTTTCGTTGAGAATGGCGACGGCATCGAGAACGCCTTCGAAATCGCCCTGCAAATGCACCGATGGCGCTTCCGCCCATTCGGCGCAGGCAGCCGCCACCGCAACCAGATGCCCAGCCAGATTGCCGCTGTCCACCGCTGAAATATAAAGCGGATAGAGCGGGTTCAGGGTGCGGGTTTCATACCAGTTGAACAAATGCCCGCGGTCGCGGGTCATGCCTTCGATGGTTGAAAGCGTGGCTTCGATACGGGCTGCCGCATCGGACAGGCTGATCCAGCCGAAATCCCGCGCCGAGACGACCGACAGCAGATAGACGCCGATATTGGTGGGAGAGGTACGACCGGCCACCACGGGCGTCGGATTTTCCTGAAAATTATCCGGCGGCAGATGACGGTGTTCCTCGGTGACGAAGGTTTCGAAATAATGCCAGGTGCGGCGCGCGGCGATGCGTAGCGCATGAATGTCGTGCGCCGACAGATGCAACCTGTCCTCGGTTTCAGCCGAGCGGCTGATCACCCAGGCAAAGGCAGGCGATCCAACCCAGAACAGCGCGAAGAAAAAGGCGACGAAGGCACCGGTGGAATCGGCCAGCACGGGAATGATCAGCCCGACCAGCCCGATAATCACCGCGCCATACATCATGCCATAATAGGAGCCGAGATCGTTGCTGCTGCTCTTGCCGGCCTGTGAGGCGGTGCGCCATTCGAGCAGGTTCTTACGACTGACGAACAGGCGATAGAGCGTGCGGACGATCGCGTCTCCCATCATCCAGGCTGAATGCGCCATCAGAACGATCTTCAGCGCCACCATGGCGGTGCCGAAAAGAACATCGTGGGCGAGCGCCGAGAAATGACCGCGCGGCGTGGCATCGCGGTTCTTCGGCAGGATCGCGTTCACCACGTCGAAAGTGGGCGCCATAAACAGGGCAAGAATCAGCAGGGCCTGCCATTGCGCCGCTTGCGTGAAGGGCAGCAGTGTCCAGCCGGCGATCGCCGCCATAACCCAGAAGATCGGGGTGAGCGAGCGGCGCAGATTGTCCACCATCTTCCAACGCGACAAAGCCGGAACGCCGGAACGTGGATCGAGCATGAAGCTGAGCAATTGCCAGTCGCCGCGCGCCCAGCGATGCTGGCGCGACGCGTCCACCGAATAGCGCGTCGGATAATCCTCGACCAGTTCGACGTCGGTGACCAAAGCCGAGCGGGCGATCGCCCCTTCCAGAAGGTCGTGGCTGAGAACCGTGTTTTCGTCGAAGCGATCCTTCAGCGCCGCCTCGAAGGCATCGACATGATAGAGGCCTTTGCCGGTAAAGGAACCGGCGCCGAACACGTCCTGATAAAGGTCCGATACCGCGAAAACGTAAGGGTCCAGTCCGCGATTGGCGGAAAAAACGCGTTGGAAGAAAGAAGCGTCGTCGCCGGTCGTCAGCGACGGCGTGATGCGCGGTTGGAGAATTGTATAGCCCGCTGTCACCACCTGCCGCGCCGCGTCGTAACGTGGCCGGTTCAGCGGATGCGCCAGTTTGCCGACCAGCTTGGCGACGGCATCGCGCGTTGTGCGCGTGTCGGCGTCGAGCGTCATCACATAGACGACGTTTTCAGGCAGCGGCGCGTCCAGCGGCAGGAATGTGGTATCGCTGTCGCCACGCAGCAGAAGGTTCAGTTCATGCAGTTTGCCGCGCTTGCGTTCCCATCCCATCCAGCAACCCTGCACCGGATTGTAGAGGCGCTTGCGGTGCAGGAGATGGAATCGTGGCGTGCCCTTGGTGGGGTAGCGGGCATTGAGCCGGGCAAGCTGGCTGCGGGCGAATTCGAGGATTTCCGTGTCGGTAACGCCAATCTCGTTCTTGCTGTCCGGCCAATCCGAGAGCAACGCGAAATAGAGTTCGTCCGAGGCGTTGGCGAGGTGATGCACCTCGATGTTGCGAATGCTTTCTTCAACGTCATCACGCGAACCGATCAGTGACGGCACGACGACAAGCGTGCGGGCATCAGACGGAATTTCGTCCTTGTAGTCGTAACCGACCAGCCGGCTCGGTTTCAGAAACAGCAGGACAATCGTGTTGAAAAAGCCCAGCATGCCCTCGCTCGCCGGCACAGCAAACAGGATCAGCATCAGGGCAATAACCGGCACCGAAAGGCCGAGCGCGGCGAGCGCATTGCCCGTCACGTAAAGTAGAAGCAGCGTCAGAACGAAGACCGGCAGCACAATACCCAGCCATCCGGTTTTGCGGAATGCCCACATGAAATGCTGGCTGAGGGTCGGGCGGTAGCCGATTGCCGCTTCCAGTTCAGGACGGCGCGGCCCGACAAGGAAAAAACCGACATCGGCCCGCTTGCCGGGATCCGCAACTTCACCTTCGACCTGCGTTGCGCAGCCGGCAAGCTCTGTCGCCTTTTCGGCGACGTCATATTCCGAGCGATCCGAGCGCAGGGCCAGTTTCTCGATGGCCGCGCGATACTGATCACGGGATGAAAAATCGAGCGCGGCAAAATCGGTGCGCTCGCGTAACAGGGCGTCGAGGCGGCTGACTTCCTCAAACCAGACGGTCCAGTCAACGTCATTGATCAGCCTCAGGCCGCGGATGATATTGCCGGTCGTGACATTGCCGCTCGACAGGGTCCGGTGTTCGTCGAGGATGATCTCCTCGGCATCTGAGCCGGATTTTTCCAGCTCGCCTTCCAGCCATTCCAACGCCTTTCCGGCGTTTTGCGAGCCGTCGCGCAACCGGTAAAGAAGCTGGGTCGCGAAGGTCGTGTCCCGCGCGTGAGCCTTGTATCTGGAGAGGATTTTCAGATCCCTCGCATCGTCCGTCGACGCCAGAACCTGGTCGGCCACAGAGTTGGCGGCCAGGCGCATGTCGCGCGCCCGGCTGACGCGGACGGCCAGACGCCGCAAATTCTCCACCAGCACGAAACGCAGCAGCGACGGCAGCGACCAGATCTCGCCGATCTTCATCGGTTCGACGCTCTGGAATCCCTCTACAATGGCCTTGAACATTGACGCGGAGATCGAGCTGTCGCAATGCGCGACATAGGTCCAGGCCAAAGCCAGCGCACGCGGCACGCTTGAACCATCGGCAAGTTCCAGTGTCGGCAATTGCCGGTAGAACCGGCGCGGCAGATCTCGCTTGATCTGGTAAATCGTCTCCTCGACAACATAATTATTATCGAGCAGCCATTGGGCGGCCGGCGTTATCGTCTCGCCCGCAGCCTGCGCCGCATTTGTCGAGCGATAAACTTCAAGGATCTTCTTGGCGCTCTCACGAATGCGCGACTGAAAATCGAAAGGCATCAGCCCGGCAAGGTCGGATACGTCACCCTTGGCCAGGCTCACGCCCAGTTCCCGCAATGTGTCTTCATGCAGAAAAGTGGAACGGATCGGCTGCTCCGGCTCCGCTGGAAGCCTGGTGGTTACGTTTTCGATCTTTTCGGGACTGGTCTGAATATTCATTAACTATCCATGAGGCGGGACAACCGGCGGCGCAATGCCTCCGGTTGCGTTCACCCAAACCGATTCAAGCACGTTTGGTTGCGTCGCATTACAAGCCGAGTGAGATCGCACCAACATCCCGACGACAATAGCAGGCGTCGCCCCCCGGACAACCTCCGGGCACATCGTTTTGAACATGCCGACTGGATGGAGATGGAAGAATTGAGGCTTTTTCGTGTTTGAAAAGTAAGTTCCTCAGATATTTCAGCAAGTTACAGGAACGTCTGAAGTCGGCTTTTTAATTGGTCGCGTCTTCGTCGTGAATCCGGATCAGGAAAACGGTCGCAGACGGCCGCGGGATCACGCACAGCGGGCCATCGTTGGCGACCAGCCAGAGCGTCTCACCCGGCCCAATGGACGAACCATCGATTTCGATTCCGCCTTCATGGCACAGGATCATCCCGATCCCACCTTCCGCCGAGAAATCGAACGCAGCATTAACACTGGCTCGTTCGACCTGGTGCCGCATTCGCGTGCGACGCGTCATGACGTTGAGGTCGATAATCGGCCCCGCAACCAGCATTCCGCTGATGGCGCGATCGGCCGGAAAAGACAGTGGGGGCGATCTACGATCGAGCGTCAACGGTTCCTGGCCGTCGATCGCGAGCCTGATCCCCTCGCCTTCCAGTACGGATAGCGTGCGGTCGATGCCGGCAAACAGCGAGAACGGACCGTCAGAGGCAACATTGGCCATCGATACGCGCCAATCAAAAGAGTCCAGACTGGCATCGGCCGGCGAGACGGCAATTTCGGTCGTGACGCCGCCGCCGTTCTTCCAGGGCATGGAACGATAATCGTCGGCCCGTAGGATGCGCATCTGTGATCTACCCCGAAATGCCCGGCAAATTCAGGCCGCTGTTCTCTTTAGCAAAGCGGGCGGCGAAACAGATGTCCGCCGCCCGCTCCATACCCTCAAGAGGACGACTGCGCCGGCGCTTACAGCGCAGCGGTGACAATGATTTCGACGAGATATTCCGGGGCTGCCAGCTTGGCTTCGCCCGTGGCGCGCGCCGGCGCATGACCCTGCGGCACCCAGGCGTCCCATTCCTTGTTCATCTCCTCGAAGGTCGACATGTCGGCCAGCCAGATAATCGTCTGCAAGATCTTGGTCTTGTCGGTGCCTGCCTTGGCCAGGAGTCCGTCAATCGTAGCCAGAATGTCGCGGGTCTGTTCGGCGACGCTGCCACCCGGCTTGCCGACCTGACCGGCCAGGTAGACCGTCTCGCCATGGATGACGATATGGCTCATGCGCGGACCGATTTCGATACGACGAATGCTCATGTGCTTCTCTCCTTGATGATTTGGATGAAAGGGCAGTCGCGCCTGTTTAGAGAGGCCACGGCACGGCGGCAAGCCGGACAGAGGCAGAATCCCTTCGGCCAGACGAGAGCGGCCAGGTTGAAAAAACCTGCGCCGCTCCAATTGACATATGTAATAACATCACATAGGCAGGCGGCAACAAAACGCCACCCTGCGAAATCCATGACAGACCCCTGCCTGACCTTCCGCGATCTGACGCTGGGCTATGACAGCCATCCGGCCGTGCATCATCTCGACGGCCGCGTGGCGAAAGGCTCGCTCACCGCCGTGGTTGGCGCCAACGGTTCGGGCAAGTCCACGCTGATGAAGGGTATCGCCGGACTGTTAACGCCGATGGAAGGTGGCGTGGTCAAGGCGCCGGGCATACGCATCGCATATCTGCCGCAGCGCTCCGAGATAGATCGGACTTTCCCGGCGCGGGTGGTCGATCTGGTTTCGCTCGGCCTATGGCCCCGGCGTGGCCTGCTCGGCCGGCACACCGCACAGGACCGCGCCGATGTCGGCAAGGCGCTGCAAGCGGTCGGCCTCGCCGGTTTCGAGAAGCGGTCGATCGACACGCTGTCGGGCGGGCAGTTCCAGCGCGCTTTGTTCGCCCGCGTTCTGCTGCAGGACGCCGACCTGATCCTGCTGGACGAACCGTTCAACGCCATCGATGCGCGGACCGTCGATGAACTGATCGCACTTATCAGGCATTGGAATGGCGAGGGCCGCACGGTGATGGTGGTGGTGCACGATCTCGAACTCGTGCGCCGGAATTTTCCCGAAACCCTGCTTCTGGCCCGTCGCGAGGTGGCCTGGGGAAAGACTGGCGAAGCCCTGACCCCGGAACACATGCTGCGCGCCCGCCGTTTCCACGAAGCCTGGGAAGATGACGCACCATGGTGCGAGACCAGCGACCACGACCACGATCATTCCCATGAGGCACATGGGGGTGCGAGAGCGGCATGATCGACCTCCTTTACGTGGTTCTGATCGCGCCCTTCGCCGATTTCGCCTTCATGCAGCGCGCCCTGTTCGGTTCGCTGTTGCTGTCCCTAGGCGCATGCCCCGTCGGCGTGTTCCTGATGCTGCGCCGCATGAGCCTTTCCGGCGATGCGATGGCGCATGGCATCCTGCCCGGTGCAGCCGCCGGTTTCCTGTTCTTCGGGCTTGAAATTCTCCCGATGACCATTGGCGGACTGATCGCCGGCGCGATCGTCGCGCTGGGTGCCGGTGCGGTCTCGCGTTTCACGGTGCAGCGTGAAGACGCCTCGATGGCGGCATTCTACCTCATCTCGCTCGCCCTCGGCGTGCTGCTGGTGTCGATGCGCGGTTCCAGCGTCGATCTCATGCATGTCCTGTTCGGCACGGTTCTGGCGCTGGACAATGAAGCCTTGGCACTGATCGGCGGCATCGTCGCTGTCACGCTGGTCGTGCTTTTCGTCTTCTGGCGTGCGCTGGTCGCCGAATGTCTCGATCCGCTGTTCCTGCGCTCCGTGAGCCGGTTGGGGACGCCGGCGCATTTCATCTTTCTCGGCCTTGTCGTGCTCAATCTCGTCGGCGGATTCCAGGCGCTTGGAACGCTGCTATCGGTCGGCCTGATGATGCTGCCGGCGGCGAGCGCCCGTTTCTGGACCAGCCGCGTCGAGCCGATGTGCGTGCTGGCGGTGCTGATCGGCTTCGCATCCTGCCTGTCGGGCCTGCTGCTTTCCTATCACGCGGCCCTGCCCTCCGGCCCGGCTATCATCCTGTCTGCCGGCGTGGTCTATTTCGTCTCGATCATGTTCGGCACGCGCGGTGCCTTGCGCGCCCGCGCCATCCGACATCGCCATCGCATCGCCTGATCATCTCAAGGAGACTTCCAGTGCTGAAATCGATCCGTCTCGCCCTCGCCCTGAGCGTTATAACATTAACCGGTTTTGCCGTGACACCTGCCATGTCCGCCTCATTAAAAGTGGTGGCCAGCTTCTCGGTCATCGGCGATTTCGCCAAAAATGTCGGCGGCGAGCGCGTCGAAATCACCACCATTGTCGGGCCAGACGGCGACGCGCATGTTTATGAGCCGAAGCCGGCGGATGCGGCCGCTGTGGCCAAGGCCGACCTGATATTGGTCAACGGCCTGCATTTCGAAGGTTTTTTGCGGCGGCTGATCGAAACCAGCGCGCCTAAGGGAACCATCGTCGAATTGACAAAGGGCGTTGAGCCCATCGCTTTCAAAACCGAATTCGCGGAGGCGAAAGAATCTGGCTATGCCGGTGATGAGGGCCACAAGCACGATGAGGGGCACGAGCATGAAGACCATGATCACGGGGCCATCGACCCGCATGCCTTTCAGTCGATCCCCAATGCCCGTATCTACGTGAAGAACATCGCGGAAGCCTTTTGCGCGGCGGACACAGATGGCTGCGTCGACTACCAGACCAATGCCGCCGCCTATATCGAGAAACTCGACGCGCTGGACGCCGAAATGCGCGAAGCCATCGCCTTGATTCCGCAAAACAAGCGCACCGTCATCACTTCGCACGACGCCTTCGGCTATTTCGAGCATGAATACGGCCTGGCCTTCCTCGCCCCACAGGGGCTGGCGACCTCATCCGAGCCGTCCGCCGCCGATGTCGCGAAACTTGTTAAGCAGATCAGGCAGGACAAGGCGTCTGCCATCTTCATGGAAAACATCACAAATCCGGCATTAATCCAGCAAATTGCAAGAGAAACCGGAATCAAGGTCGGCGGCACGCTTTACTCCGATGCGCTGTCGCCGCCCGATGGTCCTGCCGCCACCTATATCGACATGATGCACAACAATATCCGTCAGATCAAAGGCGCGATCCTGGGAAGTTGACCGGAGCCGCGCCGATACACGCACAGACCTGTTGCCCCCGAGCGCAAGCGGTGGCACAACGGCGCGCACCGAGCGACAGCAGCTCTTTGATAGCAGGGACAACGGCATGGACTACCGTCAGATCACCGACAGCTATTCGGTTTCACCACAGATCGAGCCCGGCGACGTTAGCGCGATCAAGGCTGCCGGTTTCAAGAGCGTCATTTGCAACCGCCCGGACGATGAGCAGCCGGGCCAACCCTCGCACGATGCCGTCAAGGCGGCGGTGGAAGCGGCGGGACTGACCTTTCGCTATATCCCTGTTATCAGCGGCCAGATGACCATGGACAATGTCGAGGACCAGGCAAAGGTGCTTGGCGAGATCGAAGGCCCGGTGCTTGCCTATTGCCGCTCCGGCACCCGCTGCACCAATCTTTACGCTGCCATCCAGCAGATGAAGGGCTGACACGACCCCGCGCGGCGGCTGGCGACTTCCAGTCGCGGCGGTGGCCCGTGCGTGGCGGAGAGGTCGACCCTGCTTGCGTCAGATTTCGAAGTAGCTGTAATACTTTAAGCGGTTTGGGGCAGGTTTCGCTGCAACTGGAAATATTGAATAATGCATATGACGATAGCGATAATATCTATCGCCCTCCTGATTACTCCTTTCCTTTTCCTTTTATATAAGCCGCCGGAAGGTCCGAATCGTTTCGGAGAAGCCGCTCGAAATGTAAATTTCATAGATGCGATAAAGCGATTTTTCTCAAACTATTTCAATTTCACAGGTCGGGCGAGCCGTTCCGAGTTCTGGTACGCCATGCTCTTTTATGCGGCGGTAAGTTTCCTGATCGGTTTTATTGATGCTCCGGACATCGTGTTCTCGATATGGTCTCTCATCACGATAATACCGTTTCTGTCCGTCTCGGCGCGCCGCCTGCACGACACTAACCGGAGTGGCTGGCTTCAGATCGTGTCCTGGTTCGCCCCTGCCGGCACGATCATAGCTATCGTCTGGTTCTGCAAACCGCCAGGTGACTGATCGAAATGAGGAGTGCGGACACCGGTCGCGCCCTCAAAACAGTGCTTGCGAAACGGAACCCATATCGGTTCAATCGGCATTTGAGGCGTGCTGCCGCGCGCCTTTACTTTTCGTATTTCTCCACCGCCTGCTCGATGGCGCCGAAGATGGAACGGCCGTCCGTATCCTTCATTTCGATGCGCACCTTGTCGCCGAAATGCAGGAACGGCGTTTTCGCCTTGCCGGTCTCCAGCGTCTCGATAACGCGCTGCTCGGCAATGCAGGAATAGCCTGCCCCGCCTTGGCCCACCGGCTTGCCCGGTCCGCCATCCAGCCGGTTGGAGACCGTTCCCGATCCGATGATCGTTCCGGCGGCAAGCGGCCGCGTTCTTGCCGCATGCGCGATCAGCGCCGGAAAGTCGAAATCCATATCGATGCCGGCATTGGCGCGGCCAAACGGCTTGCCATTAAGATCGACGATCAGAGGCAGATGCAGCTTGCCGCCGTCCCAAGCCTCGCCGAGTTCATCCGGTGTGACGGCAACCGGGGAGAAGGAAGAAGACGGCTTGCCGTGGAAGAAGCCGAACCCCTTGGCAAGTTCGGCAGGGATCAGGCCGCGCAGCGAGACGTCGTTGGCGAGCATCACCAGCCGGATCGCCGCGCGGGCCTCGTCGCAGTCGGCTCCCATCGCCACATCGTCCACGACGACGGCGACTTCCGCCTCGAAATCGATGCCCCAGGTCTCATCGGCTGCACGGATCGGTTCGCGCGGCGGGACAAAGCTGTCCGACCCGCCCTGATAGATCAGCGGATTACTCGCAAAGCTTTCCGGCATATCGACCCCGCGCGCCTTGCGCACCAGTTCGACATAGTTGAGATAGGCCGATCCGTCCGCCCATTGATAGGCGCGCGGCAGCGGCGAATGGGCCTCATGCTCGTGGAAACGTGCAAACGGCACGGCATCGTGCTCCAGTGACTCGGCAAGGGCCGCCAGATGCGGCGCGATGCGATGCCAGTCATCGAGCGCGGCCTGCAAGGTCGGGGCGAGGAACGAGGCATCGGTAAAGCGCGTCAAGTCGCGCGAGACAACTGCCAGTTTCCCGTCGCGTGTCCCGTTCTTCAGCGTGGCAAGCTTCATGTGGTTCCGCTCCTCAATGGCGTGGCTACGCCGTCTCACATCATTATTGCATGAAAAATCGTGAGCCGGCGCAGCCGAGAAAAATAATTCCGTTGCCGATCAGCCGCTTGCCCGATCCATAGCGATTTCTTTCTCGCCGCTTTATCCACACCCGGCATCCTTCCCCCATAATCCGTCTCAGCAGCTTGCCAGCGGGAACGGGTGTGCACACTCGAGCATCCAGGCAAGTGTGGCGCCGGGTGCGTTATCCGTTGCAGTGAACGGAACCGCCCGGCCCGAACCGGACCTGCGTTGCTCGCGCCCGCAAATGGGCGATGGGCCGGGAAAGGTAAGGGTAGAAACGCCGGCGGCGCATGGCAGAGCGTCACTACTTAAATAACCAGGCGCAATGCCATGCGCCGTCTCCCGACCTTTCAGCCAGAAAGGTCAGCTCTTTGAAATGGCCAGACGGCGAAAGCCGGGCGTGGCAACGGCGAAGCGCGACCTTACCAGTCCATCACCACCTTGCCGGAATTGCCGCTCTTCATCGCCTCGAAGCCGGAAATATAATCGTCGATGCCGATGCGGTGGGTAATGAGGCCGCTCACGTCCAGCGGTCCCTGAACGAGCGCGATCATCTTGTACCAGGTCTCGAACATTTCGCGGCCATAGATGCCTTTCAAGGTCAGCATCTTGAAGATGACCTTGTTCCAGTCGATCTCGAAACCGGTCGGCGCAATGCCGAGGATGGCGATCTTGCCGCCATTGTTCATCGTGTCGATCATGTCGCGGAAGGCGGCGGCAGAGCCGGACATTTCCAGCCCGACGTCGAAACCTTCGGTCATGCCCTCCTCGCGCATGACATCGCGCAGCTTTTCCTTTGAAGCATCGACGACGTGATGGATGCCGAGTTTCTTCGCCAGCGCCAGCCGGATCGGGTTGATGTCGGTGATGACCACCTTGCGCGCGCCGACGCATTGCGCCACCAGTGCGCCCATGATGCCGATGGGGCCGGCTCCGGTGACGAGCACATCCTCGCCGACAAGATCGAAGGAGAGCGCGGTGTGCACGGCATTGCCGAGCGGATCGAAAATGGCGGCGACCTCGTCCGGAACATCGTCGGGAATGCGCACGACATTGTGCTGCGGGATAGCGACATACTCGCCGAAGGCGCCCGGCCGGTTGACGCCGACGCCAAGCGTGTTGCGGCACAAATGCCCCCTGCCCGCGCGGCAATTGCGGCAATGGCCACACACGATATGGCCCTCGCCGGAGACGCGCTGGCCGACCTTGTATTCGGTAACGGCCGAGCCGGTTTCGGCAATCGTGCCGACAAACTCATGGCCGGTCACCATCGGCACCGGCACGGTTTTTTCCGCCCATTTGTCCCAATTGTAAATATGAACGTCAGTCCCGCAGATCGCGGTTTTCCTGACCTTGATGAGCACGTCGTTGGGGCCGATCTCAGGCACCGGCACGCGCTCCATCCATATACCCGGCTCGGCCCTGGCCTTCACCAGCGCGCGCATCATGTTCGACATGGCTGCTCCTGCTCCTTACGAGATCACACCGAGTTCGCGGCCGACTTCCCCGAACGCCTCCACTGCCCGGTCGATATCGGTGCTGGAATGGGCGGCCGACATCTGGGTGCGAATGCGCGCCTGGCCTTTCGGCACCACAGGGAAGGAAAAGCCGATCACATAGATGCCGCGCTTGAGCATCCGCGCCGCCATTTCCCCGGCAAGGGTGGCGTCGCCCAGCATGACCGGGATGATGGGATGATCGGCGCCGGCAAGCGTGAAACCGAGTTTCGTCATGGACGAGCGGAAGCGCCCGGCATTGGAATAGAGGCGTTGTCGCAGACCGTCGCCATTCTCGACCAGGTCGAACACTTTCAGCGATGCGGCCGCGATGGCCGGCATCAGCGTATTGGAAAACAGATAGGGCCGCGAGCGCTGGCGCAGCCAGTCCACCACCTGCCGCCTGCCTGCCGTGTAGCCGCCGGATGCGCCGCCCAACGCCTTGCCGAGCGTGCCGGTGATGATGTCCACCCTGCCCTCGACGCCGCAATGCTCGGCCGCGCCGCGGCCATGCTTGCCAACGAAGCCGACGGCATGGCTGTCATCCACCATGACCATCGCGCCATATTTCTCCGCCAGATCGCAGACGCCATGCAGATTGGCGATAATGCCGTCCATGGAAAACACGCCATCAGTGGCGATCAGCTTGAAGCGGCAGTTTTCGGCCCTCTTCAACTCTTCCTCGAGCGCCACCATGTCGTTGTTGGCATAGCGGAAGCGTTTTGCTTTCGACAACCGTACGCCATCGATGATCGAGGCATGGTTGAGCGCATCGGAGATGACAGCGTCTTCCTCGGAAAGCAGCGTTTCGAACAGGCCGCCATTGGCATCGAAGCAGGAGGCATAAAGGATGGTGTCCTCCATGCCGAGAAAGGCGGAAATCCGCGCCTCCAACTGCTTGTGTTCCTCCTGCGTGCCGCAGATGAAGCGTACCGAGGCCATGCCGTAACCGTAGCGGTCGAGCGCCTTTTGCGCTGCCGCGCGCAAATCGGGGCTGTCGGCGAGGCCGAGATAGTTGTTGGCGCAGAAATTTAACACCTTGTCGCCGCCGGCAACTTCGATCTCGGCCGACTGCATGGAGGTGATGACGCGCTCGGATTTGTAGAGCCCGCCCGCCTTCAGCGTTTCGAGTTCGGAATCAATATGGGAAAGGAATGCAGCGGTCATGCTTTATCCTGCGTTGTTCGGGAACGACTGTCGCGCCGCGCGCGCGAAAAATCCATCACAAAAGCCGTGGCAAATGTATCGTCAACTGTCGATGTTCGCGCGCAAGACGGCCAGCATCTGCGCAAGCTCAGCGAGTTTTTCGTCGGGCAGTCCGCCACGCAGCCTCTTATCGAAGGTGATCGCGGCACCGCGCAGCTTGCGAAACAGCGATTCACCTGCCGGTGTCAATGACACCCGGTGCATGCGACGGTTGTCGGGATCGCGCTGGCGCGTCAGCAGACCCTGCGCCTCCATGCCGTTGAGATGATGCGTCAACGTCGCACCCCGGATGCCGATGGACGACGCCAGTTCGCGCTGATTGGCGGATTGCTGGGCCTTTATCGCAAGTAAAGTAAGCCAGACAGGCAGCGTGCCTCCCTCATCGGCAAGCGCCGTGTCGAAAGCCTGTGCCAACAGCCTCGCCGTCCTGTGCAGGTCGAACCCTATGGGTGGTCGGTCGGGGAACGGTGGTTTCATCGGATAGCCCTACCACACAAAACCAAACGATATGTTGACATCAAATAGTTCGATATCTAATCTTATGTCAAACCATTCCCGCAAAAAGGAGTCGGCCATGCAACTCATTTTCATCGTTATCCTTGGACTTCATGTGCTGACAGGCGTGTTCTGGGCCGGCATGACCATCACGCTTGCACGCGACCCCGAGATCCGGGCCGAGCGGTTCTTCCAGCCGCAAATGGGTTCGGCCAGCGTCGTTTTCATCACCGGTCTGTTGCTCTGGTATTTCTTTCACAACGGCGCGTTCGGCGACATAGAGATGGTTCTTTCCATCGGCATCGTCTGCGCAATCGCGGCGGCAGGCGTACTGGGCGCCATGGTCGGTTCCGCCCGGCGGCAATTGCAAGGCGCCAGCGCCGTGCAGGAAACCGCGCTGAGGGCGCGCATGAGCAAGGGGGAGCGCATCGCCGCCGGTCTGCTGGTGGTCACGGTCGTCTGCATGGCCATTGCCAGGCTGTTCTAGAACCAATCGTTCTGTCTTGCCTCTCCGAATCCCGATATAGTCGCCCGATGCCCATCCGCCAGCTTTCCGAAACCATGATCAATCAGATCGCCGCCGGCGAGGTGATCGAACGGCCGGCGAGCGTGGTCAAGGAACTGGTCGAGAACGCCCTCGACGCCGGCGCGACGCGGATCGAAATCGTCACCGGCGGTGGCGGCCTGAACCTTGTGCGCGTCACCGACGATGGCGGAGGCATTGCCGAGGACGAACTGGCGCTTGCTCTATCGCGCCATTGCACCTCGAAGCTTGTTCAGGACATCCACGATATCCGCTCGCTCGGATTTCGCGGTGAGGCGCTGCCGTCCATCGGCTCGGTGGCACGGCTGACGATACGATCACGAACGGCGCAGGCGCCCAATGCGGCTGAAATCGGCATAGAGGGCGGCCGTGCCTCGCCGGTGCGCCCTGCCGCAGCCAACCGTGGCACAACGGTCGAGGTGCGGGATCTCTTCTTCGCCACGCCCGCGCGGCTGAAATTCATGAAAGGCGAACGCGCAGAAAGCACGGCGACTTCCGATGTCGTCAAGCGCATGGCCATTGCCTTCCCCGCCGTGCGTTTCACGCTTGCCGGCACTGATCGCAGCACGCTCGAACTGCCGGCGACCGCGGACAACGCAGAGGGACGGCTGGACCGTATCGCGCAGGTCATGGGTCGCAATTTTCCGGACAACGCCTTGCCGATCAACGCCGAGCGCGAAGGCGTGCGCCTTTCAGGCTATGCCTCGATTCCGTCCTTCACTCGCGCCAACGCGCTCCAGCAATATGCCTATGTCAATGGCCGTCCGGTGCGCGACAAACTGATTGCCGGCGCGATCCGTGGTGCATATGCCGACGTATTGCCGCGCGACCGGCATGCGGTGACAGCGTTGTTCCTCAAACTCGATCCCGCTCTGGTGGACGTCAACGTTCATCCGGCCAAGACCGATGTCCGGTTTCGCGATCCCGGCCTCGTCAGGGGCCTGATCGTCGGCGCGATCAGGCAGGCGCTGGCTCAAGCGGGTATCCGCCCGGCCACAACCGGCGCGGAAGGCATGATAGCTGCATTCCGGTCAGGCGTATCGACCTACGGCCATGCCGGATTGGCCAATCACGTCTCAGCCGCGTACGACATCAATCGCTCGCCGCAGCGCCCCTTGTCGCCGGGTTTCGGTGAAAGCGAACAAGCGGCGTTCATGGCTGAACCAAGTGCCGATGCACGCGCGGCTCAAAACGTTGCGCACGAGCGCCTGCTGCACACGGATCTGGGCGCCGCCCGCGCGCAGGTTCATGAAAACTATATCGTCGCGCAAACTGTTGATTCTCTGGTGATCGTCGATCAGCACGCGGCACATGAGCGGCTGGTTTATGAAGCGCTTAAGAACGCGCTGCATTCCCGCCCCGTAGCCGCGCAAATGCTGCTTTTGCCGGAAATCATCGATTTGCCATCGGAAGACGCGGAACGTCTCGCGCTGCATTCCGAAACGCTGCGCCATTTCGGGCTTGGCCTGGAGCGTTTCGGGCCAGGCGCGGTGGCGGTGCGTGAAACACCGGCCATGCTCGGAGCGGTCGATGTGGGGCAACTCGTCCGCGACCTTGCCGACGAGATTGCCGACAACGATACCGCCGATACGCTGAAGGCGCGTTTGCATCAGATCGCGGCGACCATGGCCTGCCACGGTTCCGTGCGGTCGGGTCGGCGATTGAGACCTGAAGAAATGAACGCATTGCTGCGGCAGATGGAGGCGACACCGGGTTCAGGCACCTGCAATCACGGCCGCCCGACCTATATCGAGCTCAAGCTGGCCGATATCGAAAGGCTGTTCGGCCGGCGTTGATCGTGCTGTGGATGAGGCCAAATCTTGACCCGGCCAGCAATTTGTGGCGGAAACGACCAATGAAGCGTATGAGCGAATGATGATGAACCGTTTTGAAGGCCCCGGCGGCCGGGAAGCTCGTATCCGTTATCTCGACGGTGATTTCCAGATTATCAGCCCCGGCTCCTACGTTGGTTGCGCCGTCACGGGAGAGCATATTCTGATCGACGAGCTAAAATACTGGAGTGTCGCCCGCCAGGAAGCCTATGCCAGCGCTACAATCTCATTCCAGCGTGAACTGGAAATGAACCCTGAGTGGCGCCGCCACGGCAACTAACACGTAGGCGGCATTGGAATAATCCGAAAATCCGGATGCCGCTTTTCAGTCGGACGATCTGTTTTAATCCATCAATCGCCTTGCACGCCAAACCGCGAGTGTCTCACTGATGATGCGCTCCGGCGCGTGTTCAGGCTCGAACATTGTTTCTATTTCCAGCACCTCCAGCTCCGAGAGTATCTCGGTGGCAATGGGATCATGACGCAGCCTCGCAGCATCCTTTGCAGTAGTGAGCAGGGTCAGCCCATCGGCACGCGCCATCTGGATCAGTTCAGCAAGCTCATCCTCGGCGTAGAAATGGTGATCGGGGAAGGAACGTGTCAGAGCGACCGTCCCTCCAGCCTCCACGACACTGTCGAAAAATTTTTGAGGATGACCGATTCCGGCGAAGGCGAGAAGGCGTCGACCAACAAGATAGCCGCTCGGATGGTTTCGGGCTTCAAAGATCGGCTTGCCGGCTCGCGCAACCGTCCGCACGACTGCATCTGCGCCGGTTCCTTCGCCCATCTTTAAAAGCGCATCGGCGTAGAGCAACTGATCCGCAAGCCTCGCCCTAAGTGGCCCACCGGGAATGACATGTCCGTTACCGAGCCCGTGGCGTGCATCGATCACCACGAGCGCATAGTCGATATGGATGCGAGCACTCTGAAAACCGTCGTCCATGATAAGCAGGTCGCAGGAGTGCTTTTCGAGCAGGAGCCGTGCTGCCGCCGCACGGTTGGGAGAGATGGCCACGGGCGCATGTTCTGAAAGCAGCAATGGTTCATCGCCGACATGGCGCGCACCATCATTCAGCCGATCCACTACATGCGGTTTTCGGAAATTGCCGCCATGACCGCGCGACAGGAAGCCGGGTTTCAAGCCCATTTGCTTCGCATGCTTCGCCAGCGCGATAGAGACAGGCGTTTTCCCAGCGCCCCCCACGGTGAAATTGCCAACGCAAAGCACTGGTGCATCGATCTTTTCGCGCTTGGCGGACTTCAGGCGACGCCCCGCTTCAAAGCCATAGAGAAAAGAGAGGGGCGAAAGTGTCCAGGCGCGCCAATCCGATCTTTCCCACCAGAAGGGCGGAGCTTCCGAGGTCAACGGTCGCCGGCGCCCTTCAAGCGCGACTTGACGATTAGTGGCTGGATATACGGTTCAAGCGATTTCAATGTGTGGGCAAGCGCCCCACGCATCTGTTCAACCGTTGTTGTACCGGCGGCCATCATGTCATAGCGGGCCGCCTCATTGCTCAGAAGGAAGTTGACAGCGCCGGCCAACATGTTGCGATCACGTACCAGTTTCGCCCCACCTGCCTCTATTAGCCGCTGATAAGCTTCACGAAAGTTCTGCACATTGCGGCCGGCAAGAACCGCGGTTTCGAGCATAGCCGGTTCGAGAGGATTTTGGCCGCCTTGCAAGGTCAGCGAGCGCCCCACGAAAGCGATCTCAGTCAGCCGCAAAAAAAGTCCCATTTCGCCGATCGTGTCGCCGAGAAAAATATCGGTATCCGCGGTTATTCTCTCGCCTTTGCTACGACATACGACATTGAGACCCATGCTCGACATCTGTTCAGCCAATGCCTCCCCACGATCGGGATGACGTGGCACGATGATAGTCAGCAGGCCAGAATGCCGTTTACGCAGCGTTGCATGGATCTCAGCGGCCATAATCTCCTCCCCCTCATGGGTGGAAACCGCGCCCCAGGTGGGGCGCTCGCCAATTTGACGTTTCAAGGACTGAAGCGCGCGCTCGTCCACCGGTGGTGGTGGCGTGTCCACCTTCAGATTTCCCGATACGGAGACCGGCCGTGCGCCCAGCGCACGAAATCGCTCACCGTCAGCCTCGGATTGGGCGACGACATGGGCCAGATTTTCGAACAATGCTTCGGCGATATTGGGGCGCATTTTCCAAGCGGAAAACGATCGGTCGGACAGGCGGCCGTTGACCAGAACCTGCGGCACATGCCGCGCGCCCAGTTCAAGTATGGTCATCGGCCAAATCTCCGATTCGGCAATGATTGCCAGATCGGGTTGCCAATGATTGAGAAAACGGCTGATCGCAGGCTTCAGATCGAGCGGGACATACTGATGAATGACACCTTCGCCCAGCCGTTCCTGAACAACTTTTGCCGAGGTCACCGTGCCGGTTGTCAGCACGATATTAACGCCAAACGCAAGAATGTTCTCCACTAACGGCACAATGGCGATGGTTTCGCCAACACTTGCTGCGTGTACCCAGATCAAAGGGCCTTCAGGGCGAGGCCGGCTCGCCACACCATAACGTTCGCGGCTCCGCTCACGATCTTCCTTGCCCTTGGAGGCTCGCCAGCGCACATAGGGACCGGCTAGGGGATAGGCGGCCGCTCCCCCAAGGCGGTAAGCGGATAATGCGGCGCGCGCCCATCTTGCGCTCATTGCGGGTTGTCCACCAAAAAGTATGCCTCTTCGGTAGCCGCATTGAGCGACGCCGTTATTTCCTGGCGCTTTCTCTCCATCTCAAGCTCATCCGCGTCGGCCGCCACGAAAATCGGTTCGCCGGCTACGATGGCGCGCCTGCCGAAAGGAAGATTGATCGTGGTCCTGTCCCAACTCTTTTCAAGCACCTTGCGGCGGCTGGTAGCGAGCGCCGCGGGAAAAACAGGTCGACCCGAAAGTCTCGCCAGCAGCACGACCCCCATGCCGGCCTCGCGCGGCGTTCCATGCGGAATATCGGCGATCATGCAGACATTCTTGCCGGCAGCCAGAGCTTTCTTCAAGCTGATCAAAGCCTTGGCGCCGCCCTTATCAAGATGGCGGGCATTGTCACGCCCTCCCGAACCACGTACGGATTCAATGCCGAATTTCTCAATCATCAAGGCGTTCAGTTCCGCATCTGCGCTGCGCGATACCATGGCGACCAACGCCCGATCACTTGGATAAACGGCAGGCATCATAAGGTGCTGGCCGTGCCACAGGGCTATAATTCCAGGCTCCAGATTTGCATATTCGCTGTTTTGGAAGCGCATCGAACCCGAGACCGCCGGGTTGGTCAGGCGGTTGAAGCGCATGAATTGAACAAACAGGCTGGCGATCGCGCGCTTTACGAAACGAGATTCGGCCAGTGGCTTGCGAATCCGTTTCCACAATGTCTTGGTAGCGCTACCGCCGCGCTTTCTGTCAAGCTCGGCTACCTTGCGCCGCTGTGCCGCCGTCCTCTGCTCCATTTCAAGCGCCGGCCTTGTTTTCAGGATCCAGCAGGCGATGCAGATGCACGACGAAATAGCGCATATGTGCATTGTCAACGCTGGCCTGCGCCTTGGCCTTCCAGGCGGTATGAGCAGTTTGGTAGTCGGGATAGATACCGACGATATCCAGCGCATCGAGATCACTGAATTCGGTGCCGCCAAGCTTCTTCAATTCGCCGCCGAATACCAGATGCAGGAGCTGCGGTTTTTCTTCTTTCGCGTTCATTCCCGTACTTCGCATTTCATGGATTTGTTGATGTGTCTAAACTCATTTTGTGCCCTTTCAAAGGGCTCAGTCAGGCCGGCCTTTCAGTACGTCCGCCATAGCACCAAGCAGTTCGCCGCTACCGGCGCACAACGCGCCGTGACGGACCTTTTCCTCGCTGTAGCCAGGGAATTGGCCTCGGTCATCCAGCAGGCTGCCGCCAGCTTCGCGCAAAATGAGATCGGCCGCCGCAATATCCCAATCATGTGAGTTCGGCTTGACGAAACTGGCATCGAGCCGCCCAGCAGCAATCAGAGCGAGGCGATAGGCAAGAGAGGGAACGTATCCGTACAATTCCAACTGGTCGAGCCAGGTCTGCGGCAGACGTTCGACCAATGTCTTGGGGCCAGCAATATTGTGTGGTGCCTCCTGCCGGACATGGATGTGCTTATCGTTGCAGAACGCGCCGGCCCCGGCGGCAGCCCAATAGGTTTCCTGTTCCGCAGGGCATTCCAGAACACCTGCGACGGGCCTGCCCGTTTCAACTATCGCCACAGCGACACACCATGTGCTTTTCCCTGCCAGAAAAGCTCGCGTACCATCTATCGGATCAACAACGAAGGTACGTCGCTTCTGAAGCCGGGACAGGTCATCGGCGGTCTCCTCGGAAAGCCAGCCATAATCGGGACGAGCTTCGAGAAGAGTCTCGCGCATAAAGCGATCGACTGCGTAATCCGCTTCGCTCACTGGCGAAGTGCCGCCCTTCATCCAGACCTGCGGATCCTGGCCGAAGAACTCCATTGCGATCACGCCGGCTCTGCGGGCGGTGTCGAGCAACAGATCGAGATCTTCGCCAGATATGGGCTTCGCGTCGCCATCAATTTCCGGCAAGAGTCATTCCTTCGATCAGCAGAGTTGGCGCGGCGGTACCGAAATTGCGGTCCAGATCGCTGGCCGGGATCATGGTCATAAACATAGCCTTGAGATTGGAGGCGATGGTCACTTCCGACACCGGATAAGTCAGTTCACCATTTTCTATCCAGAACCCGGAAGCGCCACGACTATATTCACCTGTCACCATATTGACGCCGTGGCCGAACACTTCGGTAACGTAAAACCCTGATTTTAGCGCGCCGATAAGCTCATGCGGCGGCCTTTCACCCGGCTCTATAGCCAAATTGGTTGACGAAGGTGATACGGAAGACCCGCCACGCGCACCGCGTCCATTGGTGATGAGCCCAAGTTCCCTTGCCGCCGATGTTGAAAGGAACCAGTGGTTCAATACGCCTTTCTCAACCATAAGCATCGCTTCGCCTTCGACGCCTTCGCCATCGAAAGGGCGTGATGCCTGCCCACGCAACCGCAGCGGATCGTCGCTGACCGTGACCGATGCCGAAGCGACCTGCTTGCCCATCATGTCGCGCAGGAAACTGGTTTTGCGGGCAATCGCGGCCCCGTTGATCGCGCCAGCGAGGTGACCGGCAATGCCGCGGGCGACGCGTGGGTCGACCACCACGTCAACCGACCCGGTCGCGGCCTTGCGCGCCCCTAGACGCCGTACCGCTCGCTCGCCAGCCCTGCGGCCAACTTCCTGTGGCGTATCGAGATCGGCAAAATGTTGGCGCGAAGAAAAATCGTAGTCGCGCTCCATCGCAGTGCCCTCGCCCGCGATGACGCTGGCTGAACGCGAGAAACGGCTGGCAACATATTGCCCGATAAATCCATCCGATGTGGCAAGAACCAGTCCGCCAAGCCCGGCACTGGCGCCGGCGCCGGAAGAGTTCGTCACACCTTTCACCGCCAAGGCGGCTTCCTCCATTGCGAGCGCATCATCCTTGAGACGCTCCGCGGAAATGTCGGTTTCATCAAACAGGTCAAGATTGCGCGGAGACTTCACCAACAGCGCTCGATCGGCAAGCCCCTGGAACGGATCCTCCGGAGAGACCTTTGCCATGGCCACCGCCCTCTCGGCGAGCGCTGCGGGATCAGTGCCGGCCGTCGCCGACACACTGGCCAACCGCTTGCCGACGAATACGCGCAATGAGACGTCATCACTCTCGGAAGATTCGGTTCCTTCGACCTTGCCTAAACGGACGGAAACGCCTGTGGAGCGGCCAAGCACGGCGACCGCATCGGCGGCATCGGCGCCTGCTCGTTTTGCCGCTTCGACAAGCGCCGCAACACGATCAGACAGTTTGGCGGCGTCCAGCGCTTCAGTCATAATCTGTTTCCTGTATTTGCCGCGGCTTCGATGCCGACTCTCATGGGTTGATCTATTGATCCGCCCCGCCTTGTGCAATGCTGGAGGTCACCGCCGCTTCGATAGCCCGCTTCAATTCGTCCTTCACCTGGACCGTTTCGGCCATCAC
The DNA here is from genome assembly GCF_002075885.1 of Manganibacter manganicus. GTDB lineage: Bacteria > Pseudomonadota > Alphaproteobacteria > Rhizobiales > Rhizobiaceae > Mesorhizobium > Mesorhizobium manganicum. Next base: position 198,604 of record NZ_MDET01000012.1, on the reverse strand, counting down.
TGCATCCATCTTGAGAAAATCGAGCACGCGGAAGCGCGAAACCGGCGGGCGGATCAGAATATCCGGCTGGCACTGTGCAAGTTTGTTGGCGATGATAGATTGCATCATCAATTGCGTCGCGCCGAACATCAGGTCGACCGAGGTTGGGTGCTTGCGTTCAGCGTCGGAAGGCGCGCCAACAACATCGACGGCGATGATGATGTCGGCGTCATGCGTTATCAGATCAAAGGGAACCGGATTGTAGATCCCGCCATCAATGAACATCGTGCCGTCACGCAGCACGGGGCGAAAGACTGCGGGGATAGCGCATGAGGCGGCAAGGGCCGAGTAAAGATCGCCATTGTCCAACACAGCGAGTTTGTGGCCGAAATAGTCGGTTGCCGTGACCTTCAACGGGATGCCAAGTCCGGCAAAATAGGTGGGTACGTCCTCGGGCAGAAACGCCTTGAGGATACGTTCCACGTTGAACTGGCTGACCCGAAACCCGGTTTCCATCATTTCGGCCAGAGTACCCGGCCTTGCTTGCCACATGCGGCTGGCTACTGTCGCACGGTGAGACAGGATCGAGCGGGTATGGGCGTGAATATCCTTGCCGTTCATTCCGGCAGCCATGCAGGCGCCGACAACCGCACCGATCGACGATCCTGCGATCGCAACGGGCGCAATCCCAAGCTCGTCCAGAGCCTCCACGACATGAATGTGCGCGAGACCGCGCGCGCCCCCTCCCCCAAAGGCAATGCCGAAGGTCGGGCTCATTCCTTTTTGTCCTGCCCCGCTGATTTGTCTCCAGAAAGAGGTGGCCCGACAATCAACACCGCGGGCGCAACCGACAGCAGCTTCTTTGCAACGGCCTTGACCTCATTCAGTGTCACGCCATTGATCAGCGCCTCGCGCCGCTGGATGTAATCGATACCCAGCCTGTCGAGTTGCAACTCCAGCAGCGTGGCAGCGATAGACCCCGAAGAATCCAGATTGTTGATCGCGTAGGCACCAATCATGTAAGTCTTCATCGCAGCCAACTCGGCTTCGGTCGGTCCTGTCTCGATCATCTGTCGCACCGTGTCGCGAACCACATTCAGCGTTTCGCTCGCCCTGTCCGAGCGTGTAGCCGTGGCAATGAAAAGCATGGAAGAATGATCCCGGTCTATCAGTCCGGAACTAACGCTATAGGCTAGGCCGCGCTTTTCACGCACTTGTTTGAAAAGATGCGAAGTGAAGTCGCTGCCGCCGAGAATTTGGTTCATGAGCGCAGCCGCATAAAAATCCGGCGCTGAACGTTTTACGCCTGGATAGGCCAGTTGCAGCGATGTCTGGGGTAGGTCATAGGTCACCTGCAATTGTTGTCCGAGTCTCGGCGCGACATCCGCGACTGGCTTCAGCACCTGTTCCTGTGGCAAATCACCGAACACTGAATCCAGTTTGCCCTTCAATGTGGCGGCGTCAATATCTCCGACCACCGCCACATGCAGGCCATCCTTGGCAAAGATCGCCTCATGGAAGGCATGGAGGTCGTCGGCGGTAACGGTCGCGATGCTATCTTTCGTGCCTTCTTCCACCCGCCCATATGGATGATCGCCATAAAGCGCTCGTAACCATTTTTTCTGGGCGATGGTGTCGGGGTCCCGCTCGCCGGCAACGATGCCGGATAGGATCTGCGCGCGAATACGATCGATCGGCTGTTGATCGAAACGAGGTTTTTCGACTGCCAGCTTGAGCAGCGAGAATGCCTCGTCCTTGCGGTTGGAAAGCATGCGCATAGAACCGTAAATGCCATCGCGGGTTTCGCTGAAACCCATTTCCGCCCCGACATCATCGAGCTTGATCTGAAAGGCCTCACTGTCGAGATCGCCGGCGCCTTCATCGAACAGCCCGGTCATTAGATTGGCGAGCCCTTCCTTGCCCGCCGGATCTTGCGAACTGCCGCCATCGAAAACAAAGCGGATCGTGACGATCGGCAATGAATGATCTTCAACCAGCCATGCGGTGATGCCCTTGTCGGATTTGACTGACTGAATGTCGACGGCCGCATGAGCGGTGATTGCCGGCAGAATGAGAAACAGGAGCGAAAGCACGAACACCGCGGCAGACGTGGTAAATCTGGTTCGCGCGGCTCTAACGGAATTCATCGCTTCAATCCCCCGCTTCCGTCTTGGGCAGAAGATAGCCGGTCGTCGCACGATCCATATCCAGATATCGAGCCGCAACGACCTTTATGTCCTCCGCTGTCACCTTGCGAATTCTGTCGGGCCACGTCGCGACGTCCGCCACCGTGCCGCCGGTCGTCAGCGTCATCCCATAGATGTTGGCCATACCTGACTGCCTGTCGCGCGCGAAGATCATCGAGCGGACGAAGCGGTCTTTCGCCTTCTCCAATTCGGTATCGGTGACCCCGTCTTTGACGATCCGGGCGACTTGCGCCTCAACCGCCGCCTCGACGTCCGCGAGTTTGGCGTTGCCACGCGGCGCGGCATAAACGCTGAAACTCGTGCCGTCGAACATCCGGCCCATAAAGCTGGCGCCGACATTGCTCGCGATTCCCTGCTTGACGACCAGTTCCTGGTAGAGCCGGCTTCGCGTGCCTCCACCAAGAATTTCAGCCAACAGATCGAGCGCCTCGGCTTCGCCTGGCTTGGCGGTATGATAGGAGGGCACGACCCAGCGTGTGGAGAAGCTCGGCAGGCTGACGCGAGCATCCCTGAGTGTTACCGTTCGCCGCGTATTCTGTTCCGGTTCAACCGGACGAGCGCGCGGTGGCAATTCGGGACCACGTGCGAGTTTGCCGAAGGTTTGCTTTGCAAGCGCCTTGACTTTTTCCGGGTCGACGTCGCCGGCTACCACCAGCACCGCATTGTTGGGCACATAATAGCGATCGTAGAATGCCCTCGCCTCTTGGCGGTTGAGTTGTTGGATCTCCTGCATCCAACCGATAACCGGGATGCGGTAGGGCTCATTCTGGTAAAGGGTCGCGTTGACTTCCTCGTCGAGGATCGCCGACGGATTGTTGTCGACACGGGCGCGACGCTCTTCCATCACCACGTCGCGCTCGGTTTCGACCAGCTGATCGGAGAGCACGAGGTTGCGCATGCGGTCGGCTTCGAAAGCCATCATCTCGCCAAGCGAACCGGGCGGTATGGTTTCGTGAAAGCAGGTGTAATCATAGGAGGTGAAGGCATTATCGTGCCCTCCGATTGCCGCCACGGCGCGATCGAATGCCCCTTCGGGATGATTGGTCGTTGCCTTGAACATCAGATGTTCGAAGAAGTGAGCGATGCCAGACTTGCCTGGTGGCTCGTCGGCGCTGCCAACCTTGTACCAAACCATCTGCGTGACAATCGGTGCGCGATGGCTCGGAATGACGACCACCTGCATGCCATTCTCGAGCGTGAAGTCGGAGACCGCCCAGTCGGCAGCGGGAGAAGACGGCGCCTCGGCGGAAGCAGGCCCGGTTAATACAGCACCGAGCAACATGACATAACCCGAAAGGCGCAAGCGATCAGCCCAAACTGTCATGCAAGGCTCCGAGATGATTCATGCCGGGACGATAGGCAGCGTGGAACGAGGCGTGAAATGAATTATGTGTCATCTGCCCGACAATGACGGCCAAAGTCAGGTCATCTCGATGAAGCGAATCACGGTGTCGCCATAGCTGCGTTGCTCAACCGTCGCAAAACCTGGCCCCGGTTCGAAGGGCGCGCTTATATCTTCCTCCACGACGCAAAGCGCGTCGGGAGCCAGCCAACCGCCCGCCCGCGCGGATCGCAGCGCCTGTTCGCCGAGCCCTTTGCCATAAGGCGGGTCGGCAAAGATCAAACCAAAAGCGCCCAGTGGGCCGGCCTCGCCCAATGCTGTCGCATCGCGGCGAAATATTTTTGTGCGTCCAGTAAGGGCGAATGACTCAACATTTGTGCGAATGAGGCCGCGCCCTTCGACGGATTGCTCGATGAATACGGCATTCGCCGCGCCGCGCGACAACGCTTCGAGTCCCAAGGCACCGGTTCCGGCGAAGAGATCGAGTATGCGCGCTCCCTCAAGGTGACTTCCGAAGCGATGCGCCAAAACGTTAAAGACGGCTTCGCGCGTGCGGTCGCTCGTCGGTCGAATAGCGTCTGAGCGTGGCGTGGCGAGCGGCCTGCCACGGAATTCACCACCGACAATACGCATCAGCGGCCCTTCGGCCCCTTATATGGCCTGGAGCCGGGGCGACCGGGGCCACCCTTTCCTGAATGTGCAGGCCGATCGTCGCGAGCCTTACGGAACGGCTTCGATCCAGCATTTTTGTCAGGTGAACGACCGCGGTCTGGGCCACCCTCCGGCTTTTCCGTTGCCAGTTGATCCTTGCCCCTGGGGCGAGCATCCGGCGCCATCCAGACATTGGCATGGCGTTGACCTTGTGGCCGGCTTTCGGGACGCTCACGAGAATCAGGCTTTTTACCGAAATTGTTGCGCTCACGCTTCGTCGTCAATTTGCCGAGCGCTTCCTCGCGGCTATCTTCCCGGCGCCTGCGAGCCTTGATCAGTCCGCCTTCGCCGATCGGCTGCCGAATTTGTTTCGGTGCCCCTGCGGGGATTTCGGATCGAGGTTCGTAGCGCCGCACCGGCTTGTTGGAAAATGGTTGTGCGATGTCGGCTTCGAAATTCGCACCCGATTCCTCGATCAGGCGTTCGCCAAGTTGATCCCGCAATGTGCGCCCCTTGACCTCCAGAACATGGCCTTCTGGCAATTCATCCAACTGGAACGGCCCATAAGAAATCCGAATCAGGCGCGTCACGTTCAATCCAAGAGCACCCAGTATGTTTTTCACCTCGCGGTTCTTGCCTTCCCGCAGACCGAGCGTCAGCCAGGCATTCGTACCTTGCTCTCGATCGAGCGTTGCCTCTACGGCGCCATAAAACACACCATCGACGGCAATTCCCTCACGCAAACCTGCCAATGCGCGCTCTTCGACCTTTCCATGGACACGTACCCGGTAGCGGCGCAGCCAACCGGTCGCCGGCAGTTCAAGCACGCGCGACAGCCCGCCATCATTGGTCAGCAGCAGCAACCCTTCGGTGTTGATGTCGAGACGCCCGACAGTCATCAATCGCGGCAGATCGGCGGGCAGCACATCGAATACGGTCCTGCGGCCCTGCGGATCGCGATTGGTCGTCACTACGCCGGCAGGCTTGTGAAAGAGAAACAGCCGCGTACGCTCGATCGGCGGAATTTCCGTACCGTCGAGTTGGATGATATCCGCGGGCATCACGTTGAAAGCGGGCGATGAAAGAACCGTCCCGTTGACCCTGACGCGACCGGCGGCGATCAGTTCTTCGGCGTCCCGCCGTGAAGCGATACCGGCACGCGCCAGCCGCTTGGCGATGCGTTCGCCAACCTCCCCGGAAATATCCGCCGGGCGCGGACGCGGCTTGAAGCTGGACCCCTTCACATTGGAACTGCCATCAAAGCGGCGCTGAGGTCGATCAGGACGACGCTCTCCTTCGCCCCTTTCGAATCGCGGAGGGAATGTCTTGCGCGGCTCTTCATTCTTGTCGAAGCGTCGGCTTACCGGCTTCTCCGAACTATATGGTTTCCCTTCCGGCCTCGGCCCCTTTCGAAATGGTCGCTCGCCTTCCTCAAACCCGCGTTTTGGCCGCTCTTCATCGGTTGCTGCCTTACCGGTTCTCGGAGCGAAAGCTTTTTTATCGCCATGACGCTCGGCAAACGACTTGCCGGACGAGCGACCGGAAAATGGCTTCTTGCCAGCGCCGAATGATGGCTTGCCGGGAGCCCTCCGACTTTGATCGGAGCCGGGAGCGTGGCGGCGTGCGCCTATTGATTTTGGGCGATGACCGCGCTTGGAATGATTGTCGTTGTCGTCCATGTGGCATTTACCCGTTTGCGCGGCTAGATAACAGGATCGCCGATCAGTGGCGAGGAGATAATAAGGATGCAAAATCCTTGAAACGCACGGATTTCATGGCAATCGCCCTGCAGGAGGCTGAGGCAGCCGGCAAGCGTGGCGAGATTCCTGTCGGCGCCGTGATCGCGGCAGGCGAAAGCGTCGTCGCAAAGGCAGGAAACCGCGCGCGCGAACTGGCCGATCCAACCGCCCATGCCGAAATACTGGTGATCCGTGAGGCCTGTCTGACCCTTTCGCAAGAACGTCTCGCGAACCTCGACCTCTACGTCACGCTCGAACCTTGCACCATGTGTGCCGCTGCCGTTTCTTTTGCCCGGTTGCGGCGCCTTTATTATGGCGCACCAGATGAAAAAGGCGGCGCGGTCGCCAATGGCGTGCGCTTCTTCGCCTCGCCGACGTGCCATCATATGCCGGACATCTATTCCGGCATTGCCGAAATCGAGGCTGCGTCCATGCTCAAGAGCTTCTTTCAAGCGCGACGCGATTGAGTTGACCGGTCAAGTCAGCGACAGGGCCTTGCCCGTCACCACCAGTCGAACCAGCCGCTTCCTTTGCCTTCAGCTTCGCGCTTCAGGCGCCGCTGCTTCTTGTATTCATCCTCACCGATATCGCCCTGCGGCGCGGTGGATGCCGGTACGCGATAGGTTAGAGGCGGCTCACTCAGATATTTGCGCTCGGTCGCGCTACCCTGCTTGCCTTCCGCAAGGCGACGATTGATCTCGGCACGGCGCGCTTCGCTGCCAATAGCGCTGCTCGTATCCGGTCCCAGATCGCGCTCGCGGTACGATGTTTGCCTTTTCGCGGGTTTGGTCGAACCACTCGAAATATCATTGATGATCTGTGGCTGATAATTGGGATCGTCAGCGTGTTCGGTTGCATATTTGCGCAGGCGGGCGCGACGCTGTTCAGGCGATTCGGGCCATTGATTGCTGGCAACCTGCGTAATGTCTTCCTGTGGAGCAGGCAGCGCCTCCTGCCCCCCGGAAGCCGGCTTCACCAAAGCAGGGCGCGGCCGATAGTCGATATGCGGATTTTCTTTCGGCTTCAGCGAAAAGGCACCAGAAAGGTCGCCGACAAGTTGTTCGGCAGAAGTTTTGTCGGTGCCATAGGTGGGCGAACTAACACAACCGGAGGCGGCAAGCGCCGAAACCGCAAACGGAGCCAGCACCAGCGCACGCGCATGATGTCGGGCGATCATGCCAAAAAATCTCACTTTTGATTGCCTCTTCGTCGCTACCGGTCGATATCCGGCGTCCGTCATCGCACGCTCTTCAAACGGAAATCCGGCGACAATTTGTCGTCGTGAGTTTCGCGCTTCTAGCTTAAGCCTTCGTCAAGAGCAATGCACAGCCAACCGACATATGACATTTACGCACCTTACATGCATCCCAGCGCCTTTAACTCATGCAAAACTCCCGCATCTCGCGCGGAGACGTCGGGGAATGTGGCATCGATGCCGACATCGGCGGTGTAGCGCCACGAGCGCGCGCATTTGCGCAAACCGTGATCCTCGGCCTTTTCGATCACCACTGCAACGCCAGGAACCTCACGCAACGCAAACGCTCCGGCGGGCGCTGCCTCACGCGACACGACCAGTTCGCTGGTGATGCTGATCTCGGCCATGTCGACGCCGTCGAGCGCCGACGCCAGTGTATGGTCAGCGATATAGGTCACCGGCACCGCTTCCAGCGAGGAGCCAATGGCCTTGCTGGCCCGCTGAAGTTCGAGCGCACCTGTAACCACGCTGCGCACCTTACGGATTTTTTTCCATTTTTCGGCCAGCAGATCGTTACGCCACACCGCCGGCACGTTCGGAAACTGTTCAAGATGCAGCGATTGCGCGTCCGGATTCCGGTCGAGCCATGCCTCCTCAGTCGTAAATGGCAGCATTGGCGCCAGCCATTTCACCAGGCAATCGAACAGATGCCGGACCACCTGGATCGCAGCTTTGCGCTTCACGCTCGACGGCGATTCACAGTAGAGTGCATCCTTGCGGATATCGAAATAGAAGGCGGAAAGCTCGATATTCATGAAATCGAGCAGCGCGCGGGTGATGCGCTTGAACTCAAAGGCGTCATATCCGGCTCGTACGATTTCGTCCAACTCGGACAACCGGTGCAGCATCAGTTGTTCAAGTTCGGGCATTTCGGCAAGCGGCACCTCCTCGCCCTTGTCATGAGCGAGCGTACCGAGCATCCAGCGAAGCGTGTTCCTGAGCTTACGATAAGCATCGATGTTGGTTTTCAGGATCGTCTTGCCGAGGCGCTGATCTTCCCAATAATCGGTCGTCATCACCCACAAGCGCAAAATGTCGGCGCCCGACTGCTTCATCACATCCTGCGGCACAACCGTATTGCCGAGGGATTTCGACATCTTGCGGCCTTGTTCGTCCATGGTGAAACCATGGGTGACGACGGCATTGTAAGGTGCCCTGCCTCGCGTGCCGCAGCTTTCGAGCAACGAGGAATGGAACCAGCCGCGATGCTGATCCGAGCCTTCGAGATAAACGTCTGCCGGCCATTTCAGATCGGGCCGATCTTCCAGCGTAAAGGTGTGGGATGAACCAGAGTCGAACCAGACATCGAGAATGTCCTTGACCATCACCCAATCTTCGTTGACGCGCGCGCCCAGAAAACGCTCACGCGCGCCCTCGGCGAACCAGGCATCCGCGCCTTCCGCCTCGAAAGCCTGGACGATGCGGGCATTTACGGCGGGATCATCGAGCACATTGCCATTGTCATCGGTGAACACCGCAATCGGCACGCCCCAGGCGCGCTGGCGCGACAGCACCCAATCCGGCCGCTCCTCGATCATGGCGCGCAGCCTTGTTTGCCCGGCGGCGGGCACGAAGCGGGTTGCGTCAATCGCTTTTAGCGCACGGCTACGCAGCGTTGTGCCGTCGCTCAGGTCTTTATCCATATGGACGAACCACTGCGGCGTGTTGCGGAAGATGATCGGCTTCTTGGAGCGCCAAGAATGCGGGTAGCTGTGCTTCAGCCGCCCACGCGCAAACAGCAGCTTGCGTGCAATCAGGGCCTCGATAACGGCCTTGTTGGCATCGCCCTTTTTGCCGTTGTCATCGATGACGCGCGCCGGCCCGCCCTCGCGATCCGGCCCGAAACCCGGTGCGTCCCTGGTGAAATAGCCGGCGTCGTCCACGGTGAAGGGAATTGCCGGATCAATGCCTCGGGCCTCCAATTCGCGCGCATGGTCCATCCATGCCTCGAAGTCTTCGCGGCCATGGCCGGGCGCGGTATGCACGAAACCGGTGCCGGCGTCGTCGGTGACGTGATCGCCGGCAAGCATGGGAACGGAGAATTCATAACCGCCGCCGAAGCCTTTGAGCGGGTGAGAAAGGACAAGTGCGCCGAGTTCGTCCTTTGAAACGTCGCGCAGACGATTCATCGTCAGTTTCGCCCTGGTGGCAGATTCTTCGGCCAGGGCATCGGCGAAGATCAGCTTTTCACCGGCCTGCGGGCCAAAATCATTCTCGGCTGCCGTAACCTCATAGAGGCCGTAGCCAATGCGTGGTGAATAGGCGACCGCGCGATTGCCGGGAATGGTCCAGGGCGTGGTTGTCCAGATGACGACAAAAGCACCCGCCAAGGTCGAACCATCCTTGACCGGGAACTTCACCCAGATCGTATCGCTCTCATGGTCGTGATATTCGACCTCGGCTTCGGCCAGCGCCGTGCGTTCGACTACGGACCACATTACCGGTTTGGAGCCGCGATAAAGCTGGCCGCTTGTGGCGAATTTCAAAAGCTCGCCCGCGATACGAGCCTCGGCGTGGAAAGCCATAGTCGTATAGGGATTTTTGAAATCTCCTACGACGCCAAGACGCAGGAATTCTTCGGTCTGGACACCAATCCAGTGCGCTGCGAACTCGCGACACTCCTTGCGGAATTCGTTGATCGGCACTTCGTCCTTGTTCTTGCCGGCGGCGCGGTATTTTTCCTCGATCTTCCACTCGATCGGCAGACCGTGGCAGTCCCAGCCCGGAACGTAGTTGGAGTCGAAGCCCCGCATCTGGAACGAGCGGGTGATGACGTCCTTGAGGATCTTGTTCAGCGCATGACCGATATGGATATTGCCGTTGGCATAAGGCGGGCCATCATGCAGCACGTATTTCGGGCGGTCGGCCGCATCTTCACGCAGGCGCCTGTAAAGGTCCATATCCTGCCAGCGCTTGACCAGCAGCGGCTCCTTTTCGGGCAAGCCGGCGCGCATCGGAAAATCCGTCTGCGGCAAATTCAGCGTCTTTGAATAGTCAATCGTCTCGGCGGTGTCGGTCATCTGTCTGCCATATCGGTTGCCGGCTCGGTCAGGCTCCGGCGTTCAACTATCATGTTCTGGAAAAAGCGCGAGGGCGCGGCCATAAATTCCCGGTGCTTCCGGCGGCAGAGCAAGCTCAGCCGACCTGAAACACCGGGCTGCTAATTCGTATCGCAATGGCGATCATGCGCGAAAAGCGGAACATGGCGCGCTTTTAACCGATGGAGCGACAGTAATAAAGTGGCCTTTGATTGCATCACAAGTGAAGTCGAAGCGATAGCTGGTCTTAACTCCAGAATCCGAGCAACAGGAGCCGGTTTACCCCGGATTTCCATAGCTGGACGAATACGACGCCCGGCCCTAGTCTTGCCTTGCGTACAGATATTCCAGGGAGGCGGTCGTGACGTCCAGCGAAGATGACATCAGAAATGCGATTGGTGAAACGCGGGCCAAGTGGGGATGGTTCGTCGCTCTCGGCGTGCTGTTGCTGATTTTCGGCGGCATCGCATTCGGCAATCTATTCGTCGCCACCGTCGTTTCGGTCTATTTCATTGGTTGGCTGATCCTGCTCGGCGGCGTTATCGAGATCATCCATGCTTTTGGTGTGAAAAGCTGGGGCCGCTTCTTCTACTGGCTGCTATCGGGCGTGCTTTACGCCATTGCCGGCTTCTTTGCCTTCTACAATCCGCTGCTGGCCTCGGCCGTACTGACTTTCCTGCTTGCGGTGACGCTGATCGCCGCTGGGCTGCTCAGGATTTGGGTCGGCTATCAGCACCGGGCCGAAAAAGGCTCCGGCTGGATCATCGCGGCCGGCATCGTCACGCTCCTCGTCGGCCTGTTGATCGCCTTCCGATGGCCCGCCAACAGCCTGTGGATTCTGGGGCTGTTCCTGGCCATCGACCTGGTTTTCCAAGGCTGGACCTTTATCGCCTTCGGTCTCGCCCTGAAGGCAAAAGCCAGAGCTTAAAAGGCGATCTTGGCGTCGAGGCCGGAAAGCGGCCTCACGCCGGCAAGCAGCGCCCTTGCCTCTTCCTCGTCGCGCTTCATCTGTCCGACGAGCGCATCAAGACCATCGAATTTTTTCTCGCCACGCAGATAGCCGAAGAAGGACACCGCGCAGGTCTCGCCGTAAAGATCGCCAGAAAAATCGAAAAGGAAGGTCTCAAGAAGCGGCGAGCCATCCTCGTCCACGGTCGGGCGGCGGCCGAAACTCGCCACCCCATCGTGAAGCGCGCCGCTGGCTCGTCGGAAGCGCACGGCATAAATGCCTTCCTTCAACGTGGTCTCGGGCGAAAGCTGCATGTTGGCGGTCGGGAAGCCGAGCGTCCGGCCAAGTTTCTGGCCGCCGATCACCGTGTTCTGAACCGTATAGCGGTAGCCGAGCAGGCCCGCCGCCTCGGCGGGCTCCCCGGTGGACAACAACGCGCGGACGCGGCTTGAAGAAATCACCTCGGCGTCCTCGTCGCGGAACGCGTCGACCAGTGTGACGCCGAAACCATGCCGCTCACCGGCCGCCATCAGATAGGCCGGACCGCCCTGACGATCCTTGCCGAAATGAAAGTCGAAGCCGGTCACGACATGAGTGATGCCGAGATTATGCTCCAGAATATCGGTCACGAAAGTTTCGGCCGAATGGCCGGCGAACTCACGGGTAAATGGCTGTTCGACGACCGCCGCGAAGCCCAGAGCATAAAGCAACCTTGCCTTCATCGGCGGCGGAGTCAGCACGAAATGGGCTTCGTCCGGGCGAAAGATTTTACGCGGATGCGGCTCGAAGGTCAGGACAAGCGCGGGCACGTTACGGCGTCTGGCCTCAGTGAGCGCGCATTCCAGAACGGCCTGATGGCCGCGGTGAACGCCATCGAAATTGCCGATTGCCACCACACCGCCTTTGAGGCGCTCAGGCAGGAAGGCCGAGTCCAGGATGCGGTCGCAGGTTTCCATGGCTGGACCTACACAAGCTTCGGCATGACGGCGACAGGCCGGTAACCGTGATTTTCCAGAAATGCCGCCAGCCGCGCCGGGTCGGGATTTTCCGGGTCGCCATATTCGCGTGCATGGATGCCGCCCGACACGTAGAGAACATCGAAATCATTGTCGACCGCGCCCTTGATATCGGTGGCCATGCCGTCTCCGATCGCCAGCACGGCTCTTTGGTCGACCGCGCCGCCCAATACGTCCTCGGCGGCTTGCAAGGCCGCCCGATAGATAGGCGCATACGGCTTGCCGGCAATCTGCGTACGGCCGCCAAGTTGCGTATAGATGCGCGCCAAAGCCCCGGCGCACCAGATCAGGCGCTCGCCGCGTTCCACCATAATGTCGGGATTGGCGCAGATGAACGGCAGATTGCGTGAGCGCAGCCGCATCAGCAATTCGCGGTAATCCTCCGGCGTCTCGGCTTCATCATCGAACAGGCCGGTGCAGACCACCGCGTCGGCCTCGACATCTTCGACAAGCTCAACATCGAGCCCATCATAAATCTTCAATTCCCGCTCCGGGCCGAGATGAAACACCCGGCGCGGCCCCTGTGCGATCAGAGCGCGGGTAACATCTCCAGAACTCACCACGCGGTCGAACACGCCTTCGGGAACGCCAAGGCCATGCATCTGGACGATCACATCGTCGCTAAGACGTGGTGAGTTGGTGATCATGATGACGGCAAGGCCAGTGTCGCGTGCCCGAGTCAACGCTGCCGCCGCTGCGGGGAAATGGCGCTCGCCATTGTGCAACACGCCCCACACATCGCAAAACAGCGCCGAATAGCGGCCGGAAATGCCGTCCAGAGAAGCGATCACATCGGGCTGGTCCGCCATGCCGTTCGTTGCTTTCGTTAAAAGAGTGATGGTCCGCGAAATTGATGGAGCGGCCTGCAATTAGCCGAAGCACACTGCCCTGTCATCATCTTTGCGCCGACTCGCCGGCAAACGGACAACCCAGCAACGGTTAACGAGGGCCTATTGCGTTTGGATGATTTGGACGTGTCGAACGAACCGCAGATTCAAGTTTTTATGAGATTACGCGCCATTGAATTGGCTTTGCGGGGTTTGGCCGATGGACTGGAAAATTTCTGGCAGGCAGGTAGATGGCGTTGACCGGATCGCCGCCAAATTCGCCGCACACGCCAAAGCTTATCCGGCATGCAAAAAGGGCAATTTTGCTGTCATGTTTGGCCTGGCACTGATCCCCATACTGGCGGCGGTCGGCGTGAGCGTCGACTATGTTCGCGCCTATAAGGTGCAGACCTTCATGCAGGATGAGGTGGATACCACCGCCCTTGGCAGCGCCCGGCTGGGGCAAACCGGCAATTACGACCCGCTGATTCAACTTGCCAGCACCACCATCAACCAGCGTTTCGGCAATGGCGCATGGATCGAAGGGCTAGATGTGCAGGGACATTGGATTTCCGCCACCGATTTTCAGGTCGATGCCAGTGGTACTGTCCCGGTGACGATCCTCTCGGCCGTTCCGGGCATGCCTGGCGGCGTTCCCGTTTCAGCGAGCGCGACGGTGCGTGTTGCTGAACCCAAATACATTTATCCGCCGCCAACGCTTAGCGAATTAGACCCTGACGCTGACGACTACAACCGCATCTACGTCTATTGTTTCGACAAGACGAAGAAGAGCGAACCAGATAAAGGGCGATCCGAAGAAGTTGCTATAGCCGATAATGCCGGCACAAAATATTCATACACTATGCCCTCATGCGATCCAGGACAGGTACTCAGCTACCGCCTGAAGAACGTCCGAAACGCGAGGAAAAACAAAGACCTATGGGATAGCAAAACTGCTACGCCATACGACTATTACACCGATACAGTCCTCAACAATGAGGGTGCCGAGATGTACGATCTAGGCGGCTGGAAAATCCTTCAAACCGTGCTTTGCGCCAATTTGAATGAATGCAAGGGCAAGAGTAAAGGAGGCATCCTGCCGGAAGGAACGGGACAAAATCCTACATTCGATACGGCAGCATGTTCGCCCGGAAAATTCATGTACTATGGCTGGGAAGACCGGCCGCCGGGCCGAGGTTCCAGCGACCAGGACTATAACGATATTCGTATCATCATGAGCTGCCCCACCGTCGAAGCTGTCGGAGATCGAACCGTTCGGCTGATCCGATAATTTTTGCGCTGCTGGACAGTCGGCCTGCCAGCAGCGCTGTTTTGTCGTTCACATCGGGCGACGTTCGGGAATCCTGCGCTCCGGTTCGACCAGCCTGCGATAAAGATGCCAGGTCGCATGGCCGAGAACCGGGATGACGACCGCCAGACCGGCGAAGAGCGGAATTGAGCCGATCACCAGAAGTGCCGCAACGATCAGCCCCCAAAGTGCCATCTGCAACGGGTTCATCACCACGGCACGAACGGACGTTTCAATGGCCGCCACCACACCGACATCGCGATCAAGCAGAAGCGGGAAAGCAATTACCGTCGTTGCCAGCACCACCACGGCAAAGACGAAGCCGACCGCGTTTCCGACAAGGATCAGTTGCCAGCCCCTGGCTGTGGTGAAAACTTCACCGAGAAAGCTTTCCAGCGAAGCCGGCGGCATGTCGCCGAAAAGACCGGTGTAGATTGACTGGGCCGTAAACAGCCACAGCAGGAAAAATGCAAATAGCATGATGCCGATCACGGCGATGGAATAACGTGCAGGCGAATGACGCACATCCCATGCGTGGCGCCACGAGGTATCGAGGCCGCGTTCACGCCGGCGGCTGATCTCATAAAGCCCTATACCTGCGAACGGCCCGATCAGCGCAAACCCCGACATCAGCGGATATACGAGATGAAGTGCGTTGGCGCCGGTCGTCCACCGGGTCAGGATAATGCCGACGATTGGATAAATCAGGCAGAGAAAAACATAGTGAGACGGCTTTTCCCAAAAATCCTCGGCGCCGAGCCGCAGAGCGTCGCCAATATCCCTCATCGTGATATGCCGCACGACCGGTTGCGCGAGCATGCCCTGCGCATCTGCCATGACATGAAAATTGGCCATAACCTTTCTCCCGTGCAACGGGCAGTCATCGCCATGATGGCCGCCCATGGCTGCCATTGAATGTGGGCACTCTAGCAGATTTGATGCCGCTTGTGTTGCGTCCCCCGCAATTGTGATGAAATTCACCCTGCCCGGCAAAAGCCACGATCCGCAGGTTATGAGGCAGCATGACAGTGACCGCATCCGGCAGCCTTTCTCTCGAATGCCCGCCAAACATAAAGCGCCGCAGATTTCTCAAGGCTGCCAGCCTTGGCATCATATTGGGTCTTGCCGGTTGCGGCGCGCTCAACATGGAAACAGGCGATGGCGTATCGACTTCAGCCGTATCGACGCTTGCGCGTATTCGCACGGCGGCGGGCCTGCGCGTGCTGGCCGCCGATCGGCGGTTGGAGCGCGCGGCCTTGCAACAGGCGCGCTACATGGCGGCTGCGCGTTCGATGACGCATAACACCGGCTGGGGCCGCGATTTCGTGTCCCGCGTCAAGGACAACGGCATTGAGGGCGTGGCGGCCGAAAACATCGCCGAGGGCCGCATGGATATCGAACGGCTATTCGCCATGTGGATGGATTCACCACCTCATCGGCGCAATATGCTCGATGGACGATTCACCCGTTTTGGCCTGGCTTACGTCCGCGATGCGAGAAATCCCGATTGGCGCTATTGGGCACTGTTGCTGGGCACGTGAGCAGATGGTTCTCAATCCATGTGCGCTGCTGGCGCACTGCCTCCACCCGCATTTCCATATTGCGGGCGGCGCAACAGGAAGATCAGCGGCAGCGCTGCCAGCGTGACCAGCATCATCAGCTTGAAGTCGTCGACATAGGAAATCATCAAAGCCTGGGTATTGACCATCCCGTCGACCCGCGCCAACGCCGTTGGGTCGCTGCGCGCGGCATCCGGCATCGCCATCCAGAGATTCGGGTTGAAAGGATTGATGTGTGCTGAAAGCTCCGCATGGTTGACCTGAACGTTGCGCGTCAACAGGGCCGAAACGATCGAAATGCCGATCGACGAGCCGATGTTGCGCACCAGGCTGAACAGCGCGGTCGCATCGGTACGGAAGCGCGCGTCAAGGGTGGCAAAGGCGACTGTGGTCAATGGAACAAAGACGAGGCCAAGCCCCAAGCCCTGAACGATGCCGGAAACGATGATCGGCCAGGAATCCATTTGCGGCGAAAAACCGGACATGTCGTACAGCGACTGTGCGGTCAAAAGCAGTCCTATCACCACAAGAATGCGCGGATCCATCCGGTGAACGATGCGCCCGACCACCAGCATCGAGATCATCGTGCCGACGCCGCGCGGTGCCATGACGAGGCCCGTCGTGATCGTCGGGTAGGCGAAGATGGCCGATAGCATGGGCGGTAGAAGTGCGAGGCTTGCCAGCAATATCACCCCGATCACAAAGATGAAGACAAGGCCGGTTGCAAAATTGCGATCCAGAAAAATCTTGGGATCGATGAAAGGATGATCGCCCATGATGGTATGAACGATGAATATCCAGAATCCGGTAAGCGACAGTCCGAGTTCGATCCATATCTCTACGGACGAGAACCAGTCCGCGTCGGCGCCGCGATCCAGCATAAGTTGAAGTGCCCCGACTCCCAGCGACAGCATGGCGAAGCCAAAGAAATCAAAGCTGCGCGCCCGCTTGGCAATGCTTGGCAGATAGATCAACATGCCTATGAAGGCGACAATACCAACCGGCAGGTTGATGAAGAACACCCAGCGCCAGTTGAAGCTTTCGGTCAGCCAGCCGCCCAGTGTCGGACCGATAATCGGCCCGACCATGATACCAGCTCCCCAGATCGCCATAGCCTGACCGTGGCGCTCCCTTGGATTGATGTCGAGCAGGAACGTCTGCGACAGCGGGACGATGGCGGCGCCGAACACACCCTGCATGAGACGGAATGCCACCATCGACTCCAGGCTCCAGGCAACACCGCAGAGCATGGAAAAGACAACGAATCCGACAACGGATACGAGGAATAATTCCTTGCGCCCGACGCGATCGGAGAGCCAACCTGTCACCGGCGTCATGATCGCCGCCGAGACGATGTAGGACGTCAAGACCCAGTTGATCGTGTCGCGCGATGCACCGAGGTCGCCGGTCATCGACGGCAATGCAACATTGGCAATCGTGGTGTCGAGCACCTGCATGACCGTTGCCAGCATGATCGAAATCGTGATCAGGCCGCGATGCGGAACCTCTCGATGCGTTTCGGGCGTGCTCATGACAAAACTTCACTATGAGAAGACGAAACCGCACCTTTCCGGAACGGCTTCCCGGACAGCGGAACCTGACCGTTAGCGGAATGCCCTACGCGGTGGGACGCGAAAGTCGAAGCGGGGGTCACATCGACCTGGCATTTCCGCCGAGCGGCAGGCCCGCCATCCGGAAACTGAAAATCAGTCCGCAATATCAATGCCATAAAGGTTAGCCGATGTTTCAGTCGTTAGAGCTCAGCGCGTTCAGGTGAACGCATGAAGATGCTCTACCTCTTTCACCGGAAGCCTGACCTCTTTCGGGCTCAATATCGCGTTGCGTCGTCATCTCGCTTCACCTGCGGCGAGATACCTTGTTTTATTCGGCCTTGGCGTCGGCCGCGAAGGCATGGCCGAACAGGCCGCCCAAGCCGCGTGTCACGCCGGTATCGACCGTCACCGTCGCGCTCATACCTGCGCGGAGTGCGAGTGCCGCATCCTTGTCGGTGATTTTCACCCGGACCGGAATACGTTGCGTGACCTTGACCCAGTTCCCGGTTGCGTTCTGGGCCGGCAACAATGAAAACTCAGCGCCCGTACCGGCGCCTACCGCCTGGACGGTGGCTTCGAATGTCTTGCCCGGATATGTATCGAGCACCACTTCGGCCTTCTGGCCGGGCTTCATATTGGTAAGCTGGGTTTCCTTGAAATTGGCGTCGACCCATATGTCGTCGGTTTCCACCAGAGAGAACAGCGGCGTGCCGACGCTGACATATTGACCGACCTTGAAGGAGGCAGCCTGGTAGATGACGCCATCGGCCGGCGCGAAAACCTTGGTCTGCGCCAGATTGTAGGCAGCCCTGTCGCGCGCGGCCAGAGCAGCCAGCACTTCGGGATGCTTGTCCGTCTGAATATCGGGATTGCCGTCGAGAGCGGCCTTGGCGCTAACCACCCCCTGCCCGGCCACGGCGACTTCCTGGTGCGCCTTGTCGAGGTTATTGCGCGCCTCATCAAGCGATGATTGAGTGCTGATGCCTTTCGCCGTCAGATCCTTGGTGCGGTCGAACTCGCTTTGCTGGTAGGCCAGATTGCTGGCTGAAAGCCGCTGCTGGGCAAGGGCCGTCGTATAGGCCGCACGCAATTGCTCGACCTTCAACCGCGCCTGAGCCACGGCGGCATCGGCCTGCTCCAAAGCGATTTGGTAAGGCTGGGGATCGATGGTGAAGAGAACATCACCCTTCTTGACTGGCATGTTGTCGGCAACATTGACGGCAACGATCCGCCCGGCCTCGTCGGCGGCGATCGAAACCCTGGCCTGCTGGAGATTGGCGTTTTCGGTTTCCTGGTAACGACCGCCGGTGATCCAGAAATAACCGCCGCCAACCACAAGCGCCAACGGCAAAGCCACCATAAGAATAAAGCGGAGGCCCCGCTTTCTCTTCTTCTTGGGCTGAGGCGATTCAGTTTCGACGGAAGGCACCACAGCAACCGGAGGATTGGCGTTCTCCATCTCCAGCTTCTCAGCCCGTTCCTCGCTCACTTTGGATACTGCGTTCATAATTATGCACTTTCCAGCGTATCGTTTTTGGCATCGGTGGCACGCCCTGACCCACAGGGAAGTTCCCCCGATGCATTGGTGCCATCGCACAATGAAAGATTTTCAATGAGCGCTTCCAGTCCCTTCACCAAAGCCTGCCGTGTCTCTTCAGGCAATCCATCAAGAGCTTCGTCGCTTACCTGGCGAGCCACGGCCTTCAATTCCGCATAGGCATCGCGGCCCTTTTTCGTCGTGAAGATCACACGAACGCGACGATCAGTGGCGTCGGAGCGGCGCTCGATCCAACCGTTTTGAACCATGCGATCAATCAGGCGGGAGACGCTGATCGGCTCGATCTCAAGCAGTTCGGCCAATCGTGCCTGTGTGACCCCTTCTTCCTTCGCGACCCAGAACAACAGGCGCCACTGCGAACTCGACATGCCAAGTCCAAGGCCATCGGCGCGCCGCTCGAAGCTCTTGCGCACCAAGCGGCCTGCCGCGTGGACCAGAAATCCCAATGTTTGCTGACGATCAGAATTCATGAGCGGCATATATAATAAGCATGCTCATGATTCAATCCGCAGTCAGATTCTATAATATGGTGATTTTGCATGGCAGCCATGTGATTTCGTTCTATCGTTAACGGTCTCCTGACATGGCTGTGTAGAAAAATTCGTAGCCTGCTGGCCGCCAATCCTTGACTTCAAACATGGCGGCCACTAGATCACGGCGGCGTTGGCACTCATCTATATCGAGTGCTAATGCCGATCCGGGGGAGCCGGATAGAGGAAATCCTTTCTCATCATTTCATCTGAGGAAAACAAATGGCAAAGTCGAAGTTCCGCCCGCTTCATGACCGTGTGGTCGTTCGCCGGGTCGAATCCGAGGAAAAGACCGCCGGCGGGATCATCATCCCCGATACGGCCAAGGAGAAGCCGCAGGAAGGCGAAATCATCGCCGTTGGTTCTGGCGCCCGCGACGAGGCTGGCAAGCTGGTTCCCTTGGACGTCAAGGCCGGCGACCGCGTCCTGTTCGGCAAGTGGTCGGGCACCGAAGTCAAGCTCAATGGCGAAGACCTTCTGATCATGAAGGAATCCGACATCATGGGCATCATCGGCTAAAGCACGATCCCGAACCGGGTGCAGCGAAGAGTTGCAGACCTTTCGGACAAGATCACGCTCGATCAATCGCCGTTTCCACCCGCACCATCAACTGAATTTCGGGCTGAAGGCCCAGGAGCACAATAATGGCTGCTAAAGACGTAAAGTTTTCCCGTGATGCCCGCGAGCGCATGCTGCGCGGCGTCAATATCCTCGCCGACGCGGTGAAGGTCACACTCGGCCCGAAGGGCCGCAACGTCGTCATCGACAAGTCGTTCGGCGCCCCGCGCATCACTAAGGACGGCGTCACCGTTGCCAAGGAAATCGAGCTTGAAGACAAGTTCGAGAACATGGGCGCACAGATGGTCCGCGAAGTCGCTTCCAAGACCAACGACAAGGCCGGCGACGGCACCACGACCGCAACCGTTCTCGCCCATGCGATCATTCAGGAAGGCCACAAATACGTTGCCGCCGGCATCAATCCGATGGACCTGAAGCGCGGCATTGACATGGCTGTCAGCGACGTCGTCGCCCAGCTGGTCAAGTCGGCCAAGAAGATCAAGACCTCGGAAGAAGTCGCCCAGGTCGGCACGATCTCGGCCAACGGCGAGACCGAAATCGGCGAGATGATCGCCAAGGCGATGCAGAAGGTGGGCAACGAGGGTGTCATCACCGTCGAGGAAGCCAAGACCGCCGAGACCGAGCTCGAGGTCGTCGAAGGCATGCAGTTCGACCGTGGCTACCTGTCGCCTTACTTCGTCACCAATCCCGACAAGATGATCGCTGATCTGGAGGACGCCTACATCCTCCTGCACGAAAAGAAGCTCTCCAACCTGCAGGCAATGCTGCCGGTTCTGGAAGCCGTCGTGCAGACCTCCAAGCCGCTCGTCATCATCTCGGAAGACGTCGAAGGCGAGGCACTTGCCACGCTGGTCGTCAACAAGCTGCGTGGTGGCCTGAAGATCGCTGCCGTCAAGGCGCCGGGCTTCGGTGATCGCCGCAAGGCCATGCTGGAAGACATTGCCATCCTCACGGGCGGCCAGGTCATTTCCGAAGACCTCGGCATCAAGCTCGAGAATGTCAGCCTCAACATGCTCGGCCGCGCCAAGAAGGTGTCGATCTCCAAGGAGAACACCACCATCGTCGACGGTGCCGGCAAGAAGGGCGAGATCCAGGGCCGTGTTGCCCAGATCAAGCAGCAGATCGAGGAAACCACCTCGGACTATGACAAGGAGAAGCTGCAGGAACGTCTCGCCAAGCTGGCGGGCGGCGTTGCGGTCATCCGCGTCGGTGGCTCGACCGAAGTGGAAGTGAAGGAAAAGAAGGACCGCGTTGACGACGCGCTCAACGCGACCCGCGCTGCCGTCGAAGAAGGCATTGTGGCTGGCGGTGGCGTCGCGCTCCTGCGCGCTTCCAGCGCTATCAAGGCCACCGGCGCCAATGCCGACCAGACGGCCGGCATCGCCATCGTTCGCAAGGCCCTGCAGGCTCCGGCCCGTCAGATCGCCACGAACGCCGGTGAGGAAGCCTCGATCGTCGTCGGCAAGATCCTCGACAACAAGGGCGTTTCCTTCGGCTACAACGCGGCCAAGGATGAGTATGGCGACCTGATCGCACTCGGCATCGTCGACCCGGTCAAGGTGGTTCGCACGGCACTTCAGGACGCGGCTTCGGTCGCCGGCCTGCTCGTCACCACCGAAGCCATGATCGCCGACGCTCCGAAGAAGGACAGCGGCGGTGCCGGCGGTATGCCTGGTGGCATGCCCGGCGGCATGGGCGGCATGGGCGGCATGGATTTCTAAGGAAATCCACCCGCAACCCAATATGAAAGGGCGGCTCTCGGGCCGCCCTTTCTTCATTCCGGTTCGGCTATGATCTCCCCTGTCAGCAGCGCAATCTCAAACCGCAACAGGCAGGCCTGCATAAAGGTCGAGAACACTGACACAAGCGGACGCAGCCTCCCGACCCTTCGTGTCGAAATGCTGTAGGAAAAATGCGCGATGCGCGGGCGTCTCCTGAAAATTGTGCGGCGTCAGTACCACCGAAAGCACCGGGATGCCGGTTTCCAACTGCACCTGCATCAAGGCTGAGACAACTGTCTGGGCGACGAACTCATGCCTGTAAATTCCGCCATCGACTACAAAGGCCGCGCCAACGATTGCTGCATAATTACCGCTGAGTGCCAGTTTCCTGGCAAGAAGCGGAATCTCGAAAGCACCGGGCACGTCGAACACATCAATCGGCGCGCCCGCATCTGAGCGCTCATCCATGGCGTCGAGAAAGCCTTTGCGTGCCTCGTCAACAATATCGGCGTGCCAGCGCGCCTGAATGAAGGCGATTCTGGCGGGTGTAATCTTTCTATCTATCTGATTCATGGCCATCTCCTGTTCTGCAAGCAACCAGAATCAGGGCGCCGAAACGACCGCAAAGGCTTGCAATCAGCCCATTGCTGCCGTTCCGTTCTCTTCCATCCGGACTATGACCGTCGGCTCCGGAATCACACCGGATCTGCTGACCCTTTCCGGAAAACCGAAAAGGCGCTCGCGGGCTTAAGCTTTTGCTCTTACCGCCGGTGGGGACTTCCACCCCGCCCTGAGAACGTGTCCGACTGGAGGCCGAACGGCGGCATATTGCTCATATCCGCCGCCATTGTCCATCGCCCGAGGCGACCTGTCCCTACAAATCGCCTGAACTGGCCTGCATGTTGTTGCTTCTTATGCGGAATGCGGTGGCGGCCATTCTGAACCGATTTGCATCGACGCCAACGTCATTCTTTCCTTGAAGCCGACTGTGCAACACGTTAGGCCGTCCCCATATTAAGCGAATGCGGAGCGCAGCCGTGAGCACCACGCAAACCAGAACCGAAACCGATACATTCGGCCCGATCGAGGTCGCATCAGATCGCTACTGGGGTGCGCAGGCACAACGCTCGCTGGGCAATTTCAAGATCGGATGGGAAAAGCAGCCGGCGGCAATCGTGCGGGCGCTCGGCATCGTCAAGCGCGCGGCGGCCGAAGTGAATATGGAACTTGGCAGGCTGGATCCAGAACTTGGCAAGGCCATTGTCGAGGCGGCGCAGGAAGTGATCGACGGAAAACTCAACGATCATTTTCCACTGGCTGTGTGGCAGACCGGTTCAGGCACGCAATCAAACATGAATGCCAATGAGGTCGTCTCCAACCGCGCGATCGAACTGCTCGGCGGTGTGATGGGCTCCAAGAAGCCGGTTCATCCCAACGACCACGTCAATATGAGCCAATCGTCCAACGATACCTATCCAACAGCCATGCACATTGCCTGTGCCGAACAGATCATCCATCATCTGCTGCCGGCGCTGAAACATCTGCATGCCGCTCTCGATGCCAAGGCCAAGGCGTTCGACCATATCGTCAAGATCGGCCGCACGCACACGCAGGATGCAACGCCGCTGACCCTCGGCCAGGAATTTTCCGGTTATGCCGCGCAGGTCGCGTCCTCGATCAAGCGCGTTGAACTCACATTGCCGGGCCTGTGCGAACTGGCGCAGGGCGGCACCGCCGTCGGCACCGGCCTCAACGCGCCTCTCGGTTTTGCCGAGAAGGTGGCGAAGCAGATCGCAACGACCACCGGTATCGATTTCGTCACCGCGCCAAACAAGTTCGAGGCGCTGGCAGCGCATGATTCCATGGTGTTCTCGCATGGCGCCATCAACGCCGCCGCAGCAGCCCTGTTCAAGATCGCCAACGATATCCGCTTCCTCGGCTCCGGCCCGCGCTCCGGCCTCGGCGAGTTGGCGTTGCCGGAAAACGAGCCCGGTTCCTCGATCATGCCGGGCAAAGTCAACCCGACCCAGTGCGAGGCGCTGACACAGGTTTGCGTGCAGGTGTTCGGCAATCACGCAGCGCTGACCTTCGCGGGCAGCCAGGGCCATTTCGAACTCAACGTCTATAATCCGCTGATGGCCTATAACTTCCTGCAATCCGTGCAATTGCTCGGCGATGCCGCCGTTTCCTTCACAGACAATTGCGTGGCCGGTATCGAGGCGCGGGAAGATAACATCAAGGCCGCGCTTGAACGCTCTCTGATGCTGGTCACGGCGCTGGCGCCGACGATCGGCTATGACGCCGCCGCCAAGATCGCCAAGACGGCGCACAAGAATGGAACGACATTGCGCGAAGAAGCCTTGGCGACCGGATTGGTCAGCGAAGCGGACTATGACCGGCTGGTTCGCCCCGCCGAGATGACACACCCCGGATAGCCCTAGATCCTTCATTTCAGTGAACGATGTGTCGTCGACATGGCGTATTTAGTGAACGACACTTTTGGTGTATTGGGAACTCAATTCAACATTCAAAGAGAGATCCCATGTCCACCTCCGATTCGGTTGCCGGTTCCGGTACCGCCGCCAGTGCTCCGGTTGTCGTTCTGGCCGGGCGCGTGCTGCTTTCCATCCTGTTCATCCTGGCCGGCTTCGGCAAACTGACGTCGATTGCCGGAACTGCCACGTTCTTTGGCAGTATCGGCCTGCCGATGCCGACTGTGACCGCAATTGTGGTCGGCCTTGTCGAATTCCTCGGCGGCCTTGCCATCCTCGTCGGCTTCAAGACTCGCATAGCAGCCGTTGTGCTGGCAATCTTCGTACTTGGCGCGACTGCCGTTGCTCACCTTGATTTCTCTCAGCCTGGCAACGCGCTGATGCTACAGAAAAATCTCGGCCTGATCGGCGCATTTCTGTTTCTGGCTGTGCTGGGTGCCGGGCGATTTTCCATCGATGCCCGTCGCGGCTGAAATCACGAATTTCAACTTTGAAGGAGGGCGTGGTTCACACCGCGCCCTTTTTGTTTTCGGCGGATTATCGCTATTTGACGGCGATACTCGGACCGTCTTCCACGGCTAGAATCAATTTGCGTGCCGCGACTTTCGCCAATTGCGCCAACCTGCCCGCCGGTCGTTCGCCATAGAGGCCGGCAAGTTCCGCCGGTAGCACGAGCGCCAGAGTTCCATTGTCCCGCTCCTCCCATTTCAAGCGCGGGATAACACCTGGCATTGCAGCGGAAAGCACATAGACGACACGCATGGCGGCGGCGAGCAGGCGCGCGCGCTCCAGATAGCGGGGCGTTGCAAGCGTCATCAACTCCGCTGCCGATTCGTTGAACACGCCTTCATGTCGAAAAAGATTGGTGAGCGCCAGGAATGCCCTGCCCGGATGATCGACGCCGATGAAAGCCGCATGAGCGATGATGTTAAGCGACTGCTTGCCGCGATATTCGGGATGAGCGCGCCAGCCGATGTCGGCCAGCAGACAGGCGGCGCGGCGATAGCGCGCTTCGTCCTCCGTCTCATCGAGATTGAATGCGGAAAATGTGCTTCCGGTCCAGTCTGCCAGTTCGTGGGCGTGGGCGGTGGAGCGCGCACGTAGCAATGCGAGTTCCTCGCAGGCCGAAATCAACGGATCGGCCTTGCGCTCGTCCTCGTCGAGCAGTGAGTAAAGGAAGCCCTCGCGCACGCCGAGCGCCGAAACGAGGATGTGTTTCGGATTCAGGCGGGCGACAATCTCTTCCATGACAATGGCACCATAGGGCAGGAGCGAGCGTCGTGCCTTCGAGACACCTTCTATCCCTCGCACCTTGTCGATGTCGCCCTTGGCAACCTGCTTCAGAAAGCCCCCGATACTTTCCACCGCGATCTCATAATGATGCATGACGCCGAGTGGATAGGCCGTGCTTTCCATGTGCAACCGGGCAAGATTTCGCCAGGTTCCACCAACGGCGTAGAAGGTGCCGCCCTGCCCTTCATTCAGAATCCGGGCACGCGCAAGTTCCTCGCGTGCAATGCGTCTTGCCTTGGAAAGCGAATTTTTAGCCATGTCCTGAAGGCGCAACCCGCCAAGCGGCAAGGTGATGCCATCGCCAACCGTTTCGCGATCGACACCGACGAGTTCCAGGCTGCCGCCGCCGAGATCTCCGGCAATGCCGGCTGCGTGATGAAAACCGGAAATGATCCCAAGCGCCGAATAACGAGCCTCTTCGCGCCCCGACAAGACCCGGATTGGTGTTCCAAGCACCTGTTCGGCGCGACGGATGAAATCCGGCCCGTTTACCGCCTCGCGCGCGGCGGAGGTGGCCAGGACATGCATGGTATCAGCGCCGGACTGCTCCGACAGGCTGCGGAACCGTCGGAACTCGTCCATGGAGCGCGCGACAGCCTCGGGGTCAAGCTTCCCGGTAGAAGCAATGCCGCGGCCAAGGCCGGCCAGCATCTTTTCGTTGAACAAAAGCGTCGGCGAGCGTGCCAACCCCTCATAGACAACGAGGCGGATGGAATTGGAGCCGATATCGACGATGGAGATGGGCCGGCGATCTTGCAACCGCCCCTGCGAGCCAGCGAGCATCAGCCCTTCGCTGCTTCGATTTTCTTGCGGCGCTTGAACTGCGCGATGCGTTTCGGCGCATGTGATTTCAGCGCATCGCCCCGTCCAGACAGGCTCGGATTGGTCATGAAGTATTCCTGTGCGTTGAACGGCTCCTCGCCCTCCTCCAGCGCCACGCGCCGGGAAGTGCCATCCGCCAATACTTCGAAACTCTGCTGGTTGTCCATGATGTTGCCGAGCATGATCTGTCCGAGGATCTGTTCATGCACCGTCGGATTGGTGATCGGCACCATCGCTTCGACACGCCGGTCGAGGTTACGCGGCATCAGGTCAGCCGAGCTGATATAGACGATGGCGTCATCCGAAGGCAGGCCATGACCGTTGCCGAAGCAATATATGCGGCTGTGCTCTAGGAAGCGGCCGACAATCGATTTCACGCGGATGTTCTCCGATAGACCCGGAACCTGCGGCCGCAGACAGCAGATGCCGCGGACTACGAGGTCGATTTCGACGCCAGCGCGGCTAGCTTCATAAAGTGCGTCGATGATGATGGGATCGACCAGAGCGTTCATCTTCATCCAGATTCGCGCCGGCCGACTGGCACGAGCGTGCTCGATTTCCTCCGTGATGTGGCCAAGGATGCGGCTACGCAGCGTATAGGGTGACAGTGCTATGCACATCTCTTCGGTCGGCTCGGCATAGCCGGTGATGAAATTGAAGATTTGCGCCACGTCGCGGGCGATGCGAGCGTCGGTCGTGAAGAAGGACAAATCCGTATAGATACGCGCCGTGATCGGATGGTAATTGCCTGTGCCCAGGTGCACGTAATTGCGCAACCGGCCATCCTCGCGCCGTACCACCAGTGACATCTTGGCGTGTGTCTTCAATTCGAGGAAACCGAACACCACCTGCACGCCGGCGCGTTCGAGATCGCGCGCCCAGCGGATGTTTGCCTCTTCATCAAAGCGGGCCTTGAGTTCGACCAGCGCCGTCACGGATTTGCCGGCCTCTGCGGCATCAATCAGCGCGCGCACGATCGGGCTGTCGTTCGAGGTGCGGTAGAGTGTCTGCTTGATCGCCACCACTTCCGGGTCGGCGGCGGCCTGACGAAGGAACTGCACCACGACGTCGAAGGATTCATATGGATGGTGGACGACGATGTCCTTCTCACGGATGGCCGCGAAGCAATCCCCGCCATGCTCGCGGATGCGCTCGGGAAAGCGAGGATTATAGGGGATGAACTTGAGATCGTCGCGCGGCACCGCGACGATTTCGGAGATCTGGCTGAGCGCCAACGGGCCGCTGAGGATACTGATACGGTTGGCCGGCACACCAAGTTCGCCAGCGACGAACTCGCGCAATTCTTCCGGCATGCGATGGTCGAATTCGATGCGAATGACGGAGCCGCGCCGCCTTCGCTTCAACGCCGTCTCGAACAGGCGTACGAGGTCTTCCGATTCCTCCTCGACCTCGATGTCGCTGTCGCGGATGATCTGGAACGTGCCGGAACCCTTGACCTCGTAACCCGGAAACAATTTGCCGATATAGAGCCCGACCGCCTCCTCCAGCGGAATAAAGCGCACATGGTTCTTGCGGTCAGGCAGGCGGATGAAGCGCCGCAATGCCGGCGGCAGGCGTAATAGCGCGCTCATCGCTTCACCATCCTTGCGATGGCGCAATTGCAGCGCCATCGAGAAGCCGAGATTGGGAATGAACGGAAACGGATGCGCTGGATCGATGGACAGCGGCGTCAACACCGGAAAGACCTGCTCCTGGAAATGATCTTCCAGCCAGATCCTTTCCTCCTTGGTCAAATGCGCGCCGTCGATCGTTTCGATACCTTGCTTGTTGAGCAACAGCATCAATTCGGAAAGGATCCTCTGCTGATCTTCCTGCAGGCGCTCGACCTCATGCAGAATCTGGTCGAGCTGCTGCTCCGGGGTGCGCCCGTCGGGGCTCCTGAGCGTGATGCCCTGGCGGACCTGACCGGCCAGGCCAGCCACGCGGACCATGAAGAACTCGTCCAGATTGGCGGCCGAGATCGACAGGAAACGTACGCGCTCCAGAAGCGGATGACGGTCGTTGCGCGCTTCTTCCAGAACCCGCCGGTTGAACTGCAACCAGGAAAATTCGCGATTCACAAAGCGGTCGGGGTTGCCCTGGGCCAGCGCGGCCTCGGCATCGATGAATTCCGTCTTTACCGGCTTCAACTCGCTCATCGTGATCCTGTCTCCAGCACAAACCGCCGGTTATCCGGCTCAATTTAGCCTGTTGCATGGTTTTACGACAGTTTGATTTCAACGTTCTTGCCAAGACGTCACTTATGATCCAAACGCTGCATAACGGATCGGATTGCGACAGGAGACAATGATGGCCGGCGGTTCCATTCCCCATTTCCAGAACGATGCAGGGCATGCGTCGATCGAGATCGGCGTGAAAGAATTCATGTGCGTGGGCGCCAGTTGGCCGCAGGATCATCCACACGTCTATATCGACATGGGCGAGGACGACGAGACGGTCTGCCCCTATTGCTCGACGCTCTATCGCTATTCGCCCAAGCTGAAGGCGACTGAAACCGTTCCGGCCGGTTGCCTGTTCGTTGAACGCGCCGCCTGAGCGCGCATTCTCCAATGCCGGCCAATGAAACCCGATCCGTCATAATCGCCGGGGCGGGTATAGCCGGACTGACCGCCGCCCTGGCGTTTTCCCGGCGCGGCTTTTCGGTTCATTTGTTCGAACAGGCCTCACACATCGAGTCGTCAGGTGCAGGCATTCAACTTTCACCGAATGCGACCCGCATCCTCGACCGCCTCGGTGTTCTCTCGCCCCTTCGCGCCAAGGCAATTCAACCGCAGGCCGTCGTGCTCAAGGACGCTACGACGCTCCGCGAACTGGCAAAGGTTCCGCTGGGAGAAGCCGCCGAAATGCGCTGGCACGCGCCCTATCTGGTTATTCATCGCGCCGATCTGCAACAGGCTTTGATGGCAGCCGCGCTCGACGCCCCGAATATTGAACTGACTACCGGCACACCTGTCCGCGATATCATTGCCGGGCCTGAAAGCGTCGCGGTGCTTGCGGGAGATAAAGCAGGCAAGCCGGTTTCCGGATCACTCTTGATTGGCGCAGACGGCGTATGGTCCACCGTCCGCGGCCTTTGCCGCAACCATGCGGACAGTCGGTTCACCGACGAACTGGCATGGCGAGCCACGATTCGCGCAGACAGCGCCGCTGGTGCCGCTTTCTTCCAGATCGGTGCGATGCATTGCGTGACCGCTTTCCTGAATGGCGGCTTCCATCTTGTCGCCTATCCGATCTCGGCGGGCGCAGAGATCAGTCTGGTCGCGTTCACGCCCGGAGAGCGCATCGCCGATGGACCGTCCGGCAAGGCGGAACCTTCCATTCTGGAGCGCGCCTTGCGGCGCGCAGCGCCCTCGCTCGTTGATTTGATAAAGACGGCTGGCCCGTGGTCCACATGGCCGCTCCACACCGTCGATGCAAAAGCAGCCTGGACGGCATCCAATATTGCGCTCATCGGCGATGCGGCACATGCAATGACACCGTTTGCCGCGCAGGGGGCCGCCATGGCAATCGAGGACGCGGAAACAATCGCCAACTTCGTCTCAAGCCGGCCGGGCGATCTTCCCGCCGCGCTTCAGGAATGGGAATCGGTACGCCGACAACGCGTGTTGCGCGTGATCCGGCGCGGTGCACTGAACCGGTTGGCATGGCATGCGGCCGGCCCGGTGGCGCTTGCCCGCAATCTGTTTCTGAAAAGCCGCTCCGCCGAAAATCTCGTCGCCGATCTCGACTGGCTCTATGGTTGGGGTGCGTCGGAAAACTGAGTTATGTTCATGGTTTCTCTCTGTTTCTTTCCGTAACGCATTGTAACTTCGAGATTTCCGAGGAGACAAGGTATGGATAAATTCACTGGAGGATGCCTATGCGGCAACGTTCGACTCGTCGCGACGGGCCGGCCATACCGGGTCGGCATTTGCCACTGCCTCGACTGTCGCAAGCATCATGGGGCGCTCTTCCACGCCTCCGCGATATTCCCCACTGGCGCAGTGAAGATCAACGGCGAAACGCGCGAATACGCCGGGCGATTTTTCTGCCCGAATTGCGGTTCTCCCGTTTTTGGGCGCACAAGCGACGAAATCGAGGTGAATCTGGGATCGCTGGATGCCCCGAACCAACTGACCCCAACTTACGAACTCTGGACTACCCGTCGCGAATCCTGGTTGCCGCCGTTTCCCCTCAAGAGGCGATATGAGCATGATCGCAACGCCATAAGCCGCTTTGAGGAATAAATGCCAAACAAAGCCGGGCGTTTCCGGTCAGTGCAGGATCTGGCTGAGGAACAGCTTGGTGCGCTCATGGCGGGGATTGTCAAAAAACTCGCTCGGCGTGTTCTGCTCGACGATCTGGCCGGCATCCATGAAGATCACACGGTTCGCCACCTTGCGGGCAAAGCCCATCTCGTGCGTCACGCACAACATGGTCATGCCCTCCTCGGCAAGCCCGACCATGGTTTCCAGAACTTCCTTGATCATCTCCGGGTCGAGCGCGGACGTCGGCTCGTCGAACAGCATGATGCGCGGGTTCATGCACAGTGAACGGGCAATCGCCACACGCTGCTGCTGACCGCCGGAAAGCTGGCCGGGATATTTGTTGGCCTGCTCCGGGATCTTGACGCGCTCCAGAAAATGCATGGCCGCTTCCTCGGCCTGCTTTTTCGGAACCTTGCGCACCCAGATCGGCGCCAGCGTGCAGTTTTCCAGGATGGTCAGGTGCGGAAACAGGTTGAAGTGCTGGAACACCATGCCGACCTCGCGGCGTACCTCGTCGATCTTTTTCAGATCGTTGGTCAGTTCCTTGCCGTCAACGATGATCTTGCCCTTCTGGTGCTCTTCCAGCCGGTTGATACAGCGGATCATGGTCGACTTGCCGGACCCTGACGGGCCGCAGATGACAATGCGTTCGCCGCGCATCACCTTCAGGTTGATATCCTTCAGCACATGGAACTCGCCATACCATTTGTGCATGCCGATGATATCGATGGCCACATCCGTATCCGAGACGTGCATGCGCTTGGTATCGATGTCCAACTCGTCCGCGCGGACCGCGTTTTCGGTAGCCATGAACCGATTCCCCTTGTCTGTTTATCTACGACCGGTGTCGAGCCGGCGTTCCATGAACATTGAATAGCGCGACATGCCGAAGCAGAAAATCCAGAAGATCAATGCCGCGAATACGAGTCCGGAAATCGGCGTTTGCGGCGAAGCCCAGGTCGCATCCGAGAAGTTCTGCCGCACGACGCCAAGCAGGTCGAACATCGAAATAATGTAGACTAGGCTGGTATCCTTGAACATACCGATGAAGGTATTGACGATGCCGGGTATGACCAGTTTCAACGCCTGCGGCAGGATAATCAGGATCATTTTCTGCCAGTAGCCCAGGCCCAGCGAATCGGCTCCTTCATACTGTCCTTTCGGGATCGCCTGCAGGCCTCCACGCACGACTTCGGCCATATAGGCAGCCGCAAACAGCGACACGCCGATGAGCGCGCGCAGGAATTTGTCGAAGGTTACGCCCTCCGGCAAAAACAGGGGCAGCATGACGCTGGCCATGAACAGAACCGTGACCAGCGGCACGCCACGCACCGTCTCGATGAAGACGACGCAGGCCGTCTTGATCACCGGCATTTTGGAACGCCGCCCCAGCGCAAATATGATGCCGAGCGGCAGAGATACCACAATACCGACATAAGACAGCGCCAGCGTGACCAACAACCCACCCCAACGGGGCGTCTCGACATGCGGCAAGCCGAATACACCGCCGACCAAAAGGAAAAAGGCGACCACCGGAAATATCAGGAACAATAGAATTGCGTTGAGGCCCTTGCGCGGCACCCGTGGCATCGCCATCGGCACGATCAAAGCCACGAACAGGATTGCAACGAGAATCGGCCGCCAGCGCTGATCGATAGGGTAACGGCCGAACATGAATTGGCCGAACTTCGCCTGGACGAATGCCCAGCATGCGCCGGACCAGCCATCGGGCTGGACACCGCCTTGTGCCACCGTCGCGCAGACGCTGCGGTCCGGCCCGGTCCATTGTGCGTTGACCAGCGCCCATTCGATGAACGGCGGCAGGAGATAGGCGACGATCAGCAATCCTATTATGGTGAGCACAGTATCGCCGACGGAGGCAAACAAATTCCTGCGCAGCCAGGAGCCGAGGCCTCGTTCACCGCGTGGCGGCGCCTGAGCTATTACCATTTCTGCGCGCACAAAGGTAAGATCGTGTTCCTGCATGATCAACTTACCTTTCCACCAAGGCCATCTTGGCATTGAACCAATTCATGAAGGCTGAGGTCAAAAGGCTGATGCCGAGATAAACGATCATCCAGATCACTACGATTTCAATTGCCTGCCCGGTCTGGTTCAACACCGTTCCGCCCGTAGCCACGAGGTCGGGATAGCCGATGGCAATGGCAAGCGACGAATTCTTCGTCAGGTTCAGATATTGGCTGGTCAGTGGCGGAATGACGATCCGCATGGCCTGCGGCACGACCACAAGCCGCAATATCTGGGCGGGTCGCAGGCCAAGCGCCGCCGATGCTTCTGTTTGGCCCTTGCTGACCCCCAATATGCCGGCGCGAATGATCTCGGCAATGAAGGCCGCCGTATAGAAGGATAGCGCCAGATAAAGCGACATGAATTCCGGCTTCACCTGCAAGCCGCCGGAAAGATTGAAGATGGACTTCTTCGGCAAATCGAAGCTGACCGGAAAACCGCTGGCCGCGAATGCCAGCAGTGGCAGGCCGACGATGAGGGCGAGCGAAGTCCAGAACACCGGAAAGGTTTGTCCTGTGGCCATTTGGCGTTGGCGCGCACGCCGGGCCACGAACCACGCCATGGCGACGCCGACAACGAAAGCCACCAGGATCAGCCACGATCCCTCGCCCCAGATGGCATGAGGGAAATAAAAGCCGCGATTGTTGAGATAGGTGCTGAACGGCAGCTCAATACTGTCGCGCGGCATGGGCAGCACGGACAAGACGCCGAAATACCAGAAAAAGATAACCAGCAGCGGCGGGATGTTGCGAAACACCTCGATATAAATCGTGCAAAGTTTGCGGATCAGCCAGTTCCTGGACAATCGCCCGATGCCGACGAGGAACCCGATAACGGTTGCGGTGACGATACCGGTGGCGGCTACGATCAACGTGTTGAGAAAGCCGACCACCAGGGCGCGGCCATACGTCATGTCCGAATTGTATGCGATCGGAGTCTGGCTGATGTCGAAGCCAGCGCGGCTGTCGAGGAAACCGAAGCCCGACGCGATGTGCGAGCGATGAAGATTATCGATAACGTTGTTGACGATCCACCAGATGCCGCCGATCAGCAGAACGGCAACGAGAACCTGGAAGAACATTCCACGTATCTTCGGGTCGTTGATAAAGGAGCTGCGACTATTGTCCTCGCGAAGAATATCCTGCGATGCCATGTGATCGTCCCCTGACAGAAAAGCCGGGAAGCAGCGGATCTGCCTCCCGGATCATTCTTTCAATCAGCGGATCGGCATGCCGTATTGCAGACCTCCCTTGGTCCACAGCGCATTGAGGCCACGCGAAATCTTCAACGGGCTACCGGCACCGACATTGCGGTCGAAGATTTCGCCATAGTTGCCAACAGCCTTGATGATATTGACGGCCCAGTCATTGGTCAGACCGAGATCGGTGCCGATCTTGGTGTCAGTCTCGCCGCCCAGCATGCGCTTGATCTTCGGATTCGGCGAGTTCTTCATCTCGTCGACATTGGCCTGAGTGACACCGAGTTCCTCGGCATCGAGCAGGGCGTAATAGGTCCAGCGCACGATGTGGAACCACTGGTCGTCGCCCTGTCGCACCGCCGGGCCGAGCGGCTCCTTGGAGATGATCTCGGGAAGCACGACGTGGTCGTCAGGTGACTTCAGCGTCAGGCGAATGCCGTAGAGGCCCGACTGGTCGGTCGTGTAGACGTCGCAACGGCCCGAATCATAGGCTGCGTTCACCTCGGCCAGTTTCTCGAACACGACCGGATTGTATTCCATCTTGTTCGCCTTGAAATAATCGGCGAGGTTGAGTTCGGTGGTCGTGCCCGCCTGGACGCAAACGGCGGCGCCGGAAAGCTGGAGCGCCGAATTCACGCCAGGCAGCTTCTTGGCGTTGATCATGAAACCCTGGCCGTCGTAATAGGTCACGCCGGCGAAGTTCAGGCCAAGCGCCGTATCGCGGTTGATCGTCCAGGTCGTATTGCGGGAAAGCAGGTCGATTTCACCCGACTGCAAGGCGGTAAATCGCTCCTTGGCCGTCAACGGCGTGAACTTGACCTTGCTGCCGTCTCCAAACACCGCGGCGGCGACCGCACGGCAGAAATCAACGTCGAGGCCCTTCCATTCACCCTTGTCATCGGGTGCGGCGAAACCAGCCAGGCCCGTGTTGACACCGCATTGGATGAACCCCTTGGCCTTGACGTCGTCCAAAGTGTTCGCCGAAGCCACCGAGGCCATCAAGCCAAGCGCCGCCGCTCCCAGAACACCGATTGCAATATGTTTCATACCCACAGACCCTTTTTGTGTTGTCAGGCTTGAACCTGTTTTTCCTGTACGGGTGAAGTTGTCCAATTCCGGCCCATTTCCGGCAGCGCCGCATCGAACCGACGCGCGAACCATCTCCCCTTCACAAGTTTGCATCGAAGGCGATTATTTCCGTGAGGTCAAGAAAGAATGACCAAACTCAACGCGTTTACGACGAAGGACTATTGCACAGGAGTCGCGGCAGGGTTGAGATCCCGCGGTTACGTTCCATTACGCAATCATCTGAAATTGGCCCATGCGAAGGCGATTTCTGGCAGGTGTCCAGCGGTTGCACGATCCGCAGCCGCCTTTTATGCCTAGCGCTCGGAAAGAGAGTGATCCCATGGCAGAACAGAACAAGCAATTGGGCGTCAACACCCGCCTCATCCATTCAGGTTACGATCCGCGTGACTATTACGGATTCGTCAATCCGCCTGTGGTGCATGCCTCCACGGTGCTCTTTCCCGACGCCGCGACCATGGCCTCGCGAGGCCAGAAATACTCCTACGGCACGCGAGGAACGCCGACCACCGACGCGCTGACGGACGCGATCGACGCGCTCGAAGGATCTGCCGGCACGATTGCCGTTCCGTCCGGTCTTGCCGCCGTCACGGTGCCGCTGCTCGCCTTCGCGGCAGCCGGCGATCACATGCTGATTGTCGATTCGGTTTATCATCCAACGCGGCATTTCGCCGACACCATGCTCAAGCGAATGGGCGTCGAGGTCGAATATTACGACCCGCATGTCGGCGCGAGTATTGCAGACCTCATCAAGCCAAACACGCGCGTGGTCTTCACCGAATCGCCGGCTTCCAACACCTTCGAGGTGCAGGACATTCCGGCCATCGCCAAGGCCGCCCATGCAGCCGGCGCCATCGTGATGATGGACAATACCTGGGCTACGCCGCTCTATTTCCGTCCACTCGACCATGGCGTCGACATCTCGATCCACGCGGCGACGAAATACCCCGGCGGCCATTCCGACATACTGCTCGGCACCGTCTCAGCCAATGAAGCCTGCTGGCCGAAACTTCACGAAGCGTTCGTGACGCTCGGATGCTGCGCAGGGCCGGATGATGTCTATCAGGTCTTGCGTGGACTGCGCACCATGGGCGTACGGCTCGAACATCACCGCAAAAGCACGCTGGAGATAGCGGCATGGCTGGAAACGCAGAATGGCGTGGCCCGCGTGCTGCATCCGGCCCTGCCGAGCCACCCCGACCATGCCTTGTGGAAGCGGGATTTCTCCGGTTCCAGCGGCATTTTTTCAATCGTGCTGGCCGGCGGCGGCCAGAAGGAGGCGCACGCCTTCCTGGATACGCTGAAACTGTTCGGGCTGGGCTATTCCTGGGGCGGCTATGAAAGCCTGGCCGTTCACGTCTTCCTGGGCGACCGGGTGGTTGCCAAGGGACCGACCGAAGGGCCGGTCATTCGCCTTCAGATCGGCATGGAAGATGTCGAAGACCTGAAAGCCGACCTTGCCGCCGCACTTGCCGCCGCAGCTTTCTGATATTTTTCAGGCGCCGGAAGCGATATCGGCCGAAAACCGGAGCTCGCGCAATGGCCGCACCTTGGCGGTCGTCGCGGCATAGGTCGGGTGGGCCTTGAAGGCG
This sequence comes from Manganibacter manganicus, assembly GCF_002075885.1. Classification (GTDB taxonomy): domain Bacteria; phylum Pseudomonadota; class Alphaproteobacteria; order Rhizobiales; family Rhizobiaceae; genus Mesorhizobium; species Mesorhizobium manganicum. The sequence continues at coordinate 162,013 of NZ_MDET01000012.1, read as the reverse complement.
GCCAGCGCCGCCTCATCCTTGAACTCCGCATAGACGACAACATCGATCCGGTCGCAGAGCGGATCGACCTTGCTGTTCAGCGCGACTTCGAACAGTTCCGAATGCGGGATTTCACCCAGGGCTAACAGGCCTTCGCGGACGACCTGTGCCTCGACCTCATGTTTGGCACTGAAGAAAACGATATGTCGAATCACTGCATTCTCCTTCGCCGCCCGGTTCGAGGAAGCGATATGGAGCGCCTTTTCAGGCAGTGAGGAAAATCCGTCAACCCGCAGCGATGTCGCGGCGCTGGTCTCCGCCTAGCCGGTGACGAGGCGCACGACCCCGTTTGCCTCCCGCACCGCCCGATCGAGATAGCGCCCCTGATTGTAGAGACCGTCCCAGATAACGAACAAGGCGATGATGCAGACGACGATAACGTATCGCATGGCAGGATTCGCGTTTCGGCCATGGCGATCATAGCATTGGCTTCGACCTTTTGGCAGCGGATCTGCCGGATAATTGCGTTCGATACGCCTTTGCATGTCGCCAAATGAATGGACGCCCTATCCTGTGAGGCTTAGGTTGGGTTGATTGATCGTGCAGAACGGGAGCGGAAGATGACTGGTAAAGACGACGAAGAAGGCACGGCGCAATACGCTTCCCCGCCCTGTTTCATGCACGAACTGGACCCTGCTTTCCAAGCACCGATCGCCGATTGGGCCGACGTACGGCGCTGGCGCAAGGCAGAACGCGAAAGGCTGATCGCCGCCCGTCTTGCCGTATCAGCCGATGAAAGAGCAGCCATGTCGGCGCGGATCGCCAAGGGGCTCGACGCCGTCATCGGCGACATTGACGGCCGTATGGTCAGTCTCTACTGGCCGTTCCGCGGCGAACCGGATTTGCGGCCGTGCATGGACGAGATCAATGCGCGCGGCGGCCGCACCGCCCTGCCCCTGGTGATCGAAAAAGGCCAGCCGCTGGTCTTCCGGGCCTACAAGCATGGCGACAAGCTGGTCAAAGGCGTGTGGAACATCCCCATTCCGGAAACCGGCGATCCGGTGTTTCCCGATATCGTGATCTCGCCCGTGGTGGGCATTGATCCAAACCGCTACCGCCTCGGCTATGGCGGCGGCTTCTACGATCGCACGCTGGCGGCGATGCCGTTCAAGCCGATGGTCATCGCCGTCGGCTATGAACTGCAACGAATCCCCACCATCTATCCGCAGGCTCATGACATTCCGATGGATCATCTGGTGACGGAAGCTTCGTAAGCGTCACGCCATTTCGGGCTTTAGACCCATTGCCGTGCGATCGATGATCTCGCGCAGTGCAAAGGAGGAATTGATCTTCGTCACATGCGGCATTGCCGACAGCCATTCCTTGTGAATGCGCTCGTAATCAGCCAGATCCTTGGCCGCGATGCGCAGAATGTAATCGTACTCCCCCGACATCAGATGGCACGAAAGCACGTTGGGGCAACGCTTGATCGCCGTTTCGAAATCCGAAAGCGTCTTTTCGAACTGCCCCGTCAGCGATATATGGACGATTGCCGTCATCTGATGGCCGAGCGCGGCATTCGACAAGCGCGCATGATAGCCCCTGATGGCGCCGGACTTCTCCAGATTATCCAGGCGGCGCGAACAGGCCGATTGCGATAGACCGACTTTTTCGGCCAAGGCCGCATTGGGCATGCGGCCATCTTTCTGCAACGCCTCTAAAATAGCGATATCGATCCTATCAAGCGCCAATTTTCACAATTCCTTCGAATAAAAGTAATTTCTGCGCAATTAATATCGATCTCTCCCCATTTCAACAAGCATCTTCGCAAACACATTCCGCCCGTTCCGTGCTTGAATTTCTGCCCCGTGGATTTCACGCCGCATCGATCGGAGGAGAACGAGAATGCGTGTCGGTTGCCCCAAGGAAATCAAGAACAACGAATATCGTGTCGGGCTTACCCCCGGTGCGGTCCGCGAATATGCCGCCCACGGCCATGAGGTGCTGGTCGAGACTGGACTTGGCACCGGCATCGGCGCGGACGATAATGCCTATCATGCGGCCGGCGCCAGGATTGCGAAGACAGCCGAAGAGGTCTTTGCCAAATCCGACATGATCGTCAAGGTCAAGGAGCCTCAACCCGGCGAATGGACTCAGTTGCGCGAGGGGCAAATCCTCTACACCTATCTGCACCTCGCACCCGACCCGGAACAGACAAAGGGGCTTCTTGAATCCGGCGTTACCGCCGTCGCCTATGAGACGGTAACGGACGATCGCGGCGGGTTGCCGCTTCTGGCGCCGATGTCGGAGGTCGCCGGGCGGCTCTCCATCCAGGCCGGCGCCACGGCGCTGCAGAAAGCCAATGGCGGACGCGGTATCCTGCTTGGCGGTGTGCCGGGCGTGCTGCCAGGCAAGGTGCTGGTTATCGGTGGTGGTGTCGTTGGCCTGCACGCGGCGCGCATGGCAGTTGGGTTGGGTGCCGATGTCAGCATCGTCGACCGCTCGATCCCGCGGCTTCGCCAGCTTGACGACCTGTTCGGCGGGCGGGTGCATACCCGCTACTCGACGGTCGAGGCGCTGGAAGAAGAATGCTTTTCCGCCGACCTGGTGATTGGCGCGGTGCTGATTCCCGGCGCGGCGGCACCGAAGCTCGTCACCCGCGAGATGCTATCGGGCATGAAGAAGGGTTCTGTTCTGGTGGATGTGGCAATTGACCAGGGTGGCTGCTTCGAGACCTCGCACGCCACCACCCATGCCGACCCGACCTACGTGATTGACGGCGTCATCCATTATTGCGTCGCCAACATGCCGGGTGCCGTGCCGATCACCTCGGCGCATGCGCTCAACAATGCAACGCTGCATTATGGCTTGCAGCTTGCCGACAAGGGATTGACGGCCATCATGGACGATCCCCACCTGCGCAATGGCCTCAACGTCCACAGGGGCAGAATCACCAATCGCGCAGTCGCTGAATCGCTCGGCTACGATCTGGCCGAGCCGCAAGCGGCGCTGGCCGCTGCCTGATCGTTACGGCAGGCTCATATCTGTTCCAAGCGACGCACCGTCTCAAGCAGCGGCGTTTGAAACGCCCCCGGCTTCGGCTGGGGGCATTTATTGTCGAAGCTGTCCTGTGCGCAAGCCAACAAAAAAGCGGAGCCAAAAGCCCCGCTTCCTCGTCCGCCGGTTCGATTGCCGGTACATCCGCGGTCAATCATCATCCGACGGCTGTCAATCTACCGTAGAAATGTAACGGCGGTGCGACAGATCAAATTCAATATCGCCAGATCTTGGTTAACAAATCCCTAATCCATCAAGGCGTCGAGCCCACGAACCAGGCCCTTGAACTCGCTCACGCGCCGTATGGCGAGCAGCGTGCCTGCCACATAGGGCGCAGCGGAAGAGCCCGCGTCATGGCGGATCGTCAGGCGCTCGTCCGGCAATCCGAACAGGGCCTCGCAAGATAGAATGTAAGAGGGCAGCCGGACGGCATGAACCTGAACGCCCGTGCCCGTCCCGACTGCGGCACCGCGCGTCTCCGGCACGCCAGACACGTCTGACACAGGACGCGCCGTTGCAGGCTGGCGAATCTCGGCCAGCATCTCCGCCAACTCCCGAGCCGTGCCTGACGGCGCGTCAGCCTTGCCGGCGCTGGCATAGTCGATCACTTCGACGTCCGGCACATATTTGGCCGCCATCAGCGCAAAGCGCTTCATCAGGGTGGCTGTAATGGAGAAATTGGCGGCGGCAAGCACGCCGACACCGTTGGCGCGCGCCGCCTTGTCGATTTCGGCGTAGTCCGCAGCACCAAGTCCCGACGTGCCGATGACCATATGCCGGCCTTTCGAGACCGCCTCCAGAGCATGCGCCTTGACGATATTCGGCTTGGTATAATCGACCACTACATCCGAGGCGCTGGAAAGGGCGTCGGCCAACGTGCCGGAAACGACAACGCCGTTTTTTTGTCCCCCGGCGGTTACGCCCGAATCCTGCCCCGCCGCATTGCGCGACACCGCACCAACAAGCGCCATATCCGTCTGCGCCGCGATTGCAGGTATCAGCGCCTTGCCGACCCAACCGGTCGCACCGGCCATTATCACCTTGATCGTCATCGTGTCCGTCGCTCCAGTGGTCGGTTCCTATCGCATCACGCTTGCCATGCGCTCATCGAACGGCATGGTGCGGACAATCTCCTGCTTTTGCGCCACCGGTTGAAACCCGATTTTCTGGTAGAGCGGCAGCGCGGCCGGATGATCGAGCGTGCAGGTCTGCACCGTCACGCGCTTCGGTCCATGCGACCAGCAAGCCGCAACCGCAGCCCCCAGAAACCAGCGGCCAAGCCCCTGCCCCATCGCATGATCCATCATGCCGAAATAGGCGAGTTCCGCCTCGGCGGGCAGATGCGGCTTGACATCGAAAAAGCCAGCGGGCGTGCCATCGAGGTAAAGGATGCGGATATCGCGATCTTCACGATGGATGGTTGCCGAAAGCTCTTCGTCGTTCAACCGCAGCACATTCACCCACTGCCATTTGCGCCCGACGCGATCGGTCAGATAGCGATAGAAATGCAATGGAATATCGCGCGCGCGCAGCAGTGCAATCTGTCGGTTCATCGGCGCCGGTGCGTAGTGGACCGGCGGCGCCGCCATTTCCAGGAACGTGACTGTTACCGGGATATCCTGCGAAACATCGTCCCGCATATCAGACCGTCTTACCAGAGGCCGGACCGGTTTCGACCAGCGTATCGGTTCGCCCACCCCATTCAGTCCATGAGCCGTCATAAAGGCGATTGTCGGTATGGCCAAGCGTCTCCAGCGCAAGCGTGATCGCCGCTGCCGTCACGCCTGAACCGCAGGAGGTAACGACCGGACTCGAAAGGTCGATCCCGGCGTCCTCGATGACTTTTCGCAACGCCGACTTCGGCAAAAGCGTACCGTTCTCGGCCAGCGCCGAGGCCGGCACGTTGCGCGCGCCGGGCATATGACCGGAGCGCACGCCGGCGCGCGGCTCCGGCTCGGTTCCGGCAAAGCGGCCCGGCCCGCGCGCATCCGCAATCTGGCTGTCACCAGCCGAAACGATGCCGCGCATATCCGCCAGGCTGGCGACGCGCCGGGCATCGAAATCGGCGTGAAAAATGCAGGGAGCGACCTTGGTCGGTTCCGCCGTCACCGGTCGGCCCGCCGCCTTCCAGCGATCGAAACCACCTTCCAGAATGAAAACCTGAAAGACGCCCATGACCCGGAACATCCACCAGACGCGCGGCGCCGAGAAGAAACCCGGCCCATCATAGACGACGATGGTGTCGTCGGCGGAAATACCCATCGTGCCGGCATATTGCGCAAACTCCGGCGGATCGGGCAGCATATGCGGCAACGGACTGTTCTGATCCGAGGCGGCATCGATGTCGAAGAACACGGCGCCGGGAATGTGGGACGCCTCATATTCGGCGCGCGCGTTGCGCTTTTGCGCGGGAAGATACCATGACCCGTCAACGATGCTGAAACCGGGCTGGCCCAGCCGCTGCTGAAGCCAATCGGCATCGACTGTGAAGGGGCTGTCCTCGGCCATCATGTTCTCCCTGCTGCATTGCAGCAGCCACTATAGAGCCGGATCAAGCCGCTGGCATAGGCCCGAAACGAAGCCGGAAGCGGCGATTTTCACGTCCTTTCTTCTCGATCTTGCCGATATGGATCTCGCCGACCTCGATTGTGCGCGCCACATGCGTGCCGCCGCAGGGCTGACTGTCCACACTGCCATCCTCGCCAATGCCGACCAGCCTGATTCTACCGGTGCCGCTCGGTGGCCGCACATTCTTCGACTTCACCAGGCCGGGGTTGGCGGCAAACTCCTCGTCGGTGATCCAGCGGGTAAAGACCGGATGATCGGCGCGCACCAGTTCCATCAGCTTTTCGGTTACATCCTCCTTGCCGATGGAGGCATCGGGCATGTCAAAATCGACGCGCGAGTCGTCAACCGCCACGGCAGCGCCGGTAATCGGAAACGGGCATACCACGCTGAGAAGATGGCAGGCGGTGTGCATGCGCATCAGAAGATGGCGCCGCTCCCAGTCGATGGCGAGTTTCAGCTTTTCACCAACCTCCGGCACCGGCTGATCGGGTGCGGGGACATGGATGATCTCGTTCTTCGTCTCGCCGGTCACTGTCGCGGCAATGGCGATCCGGTTGCCATCAGCGCGCTCGAATGTGCCGGTATCGCCCGGTTGGCCGCCCGACGTCGCATAGAAAACGCTGCGATCGAGAATAATGCCGCCCCGATCATTGACGCCGACGACCACGGCCTCGGCCTCCCGCAGATAGGAATCGTCGCGGAACAGCGCGTCTGTCTTGAAACTCATCAGGCGACCTTCTCATACGGCACATCGATTTCGCTTTTCGTCTCCATCCACGCCGGAACGGGAAGGTTCTTCGTGCGCAGGAATTGCGGATTGAAAAGCTTCGACTGATAGCGCGTGCCATAATCGGCGAGGATCGTCACGATGGTGTGGCCCGGCCCCAACTCTCGAGCCAGCCTGATGGCGCCGGCGATATTGATGCCGGTGGAACCTCCAACGCACAGGGCTTCCTCCTGCACAAGATCGAATATGATCGGCAAGGCCTCGTCATCGGGAATCTGATAGGAAAAATCGGGCGCGAAGCCTTCCAGATTGGCGGTAATGCGGCCCTGCCCGATACCCTCGGTGATGGAACCGCCTTCCGATTTCAGTTCGCCTTGCGTGTAGAAGCTGAAGAGCGCAGCGCCCAGCGGGTCAGCCAATCCGATCTTGACGGCCTTGCTGTGTCCGCGCAGGCCGGCGGCGATGCCGGCCAACGTGCCGCCTGAACCGACGGCGGACACGAAACCATCGACCTTGCCGCCGGTCTGCTGCCAGATTTCCTCAGCCGTCGTGTGGATATGGCCGTCCCGGTTGGCGACATTGTCGAACTGGTTGGCCCAGATCGCGCCATTCGGCTCGCTTTTCGCCATCTGCTCAGCAAGCCGCCCCGACAGTTTCACATAATTGTTGGGATTCTTGTAGGGAACGGCCGGAACCTCGATCAGTTCAGCGCCGAGCAGACGGATCGTATCCTTCTTCTCCTGGCTCTGCGTTTCGGGGATGACGATGACGGTGCGGTAACCCAGCGCCTTGGCGACAAGGGTGAGCCCGATACCGGTATTGCCGGCTGTGCCTTCGACAATGACGCCGCCTGGCCTAAGTAACCCACGCTTTTCGGCATCGCGGATAATGAACAGACCGGCCCGATCCTTGACCGACTGGCCGGGATTCATGAATTCGGCCTTGCCCAGAATCTCGCAGCCGGTGGCGTCCGATGCCTTGTTGAGACGGATCAAGGGCGTGTTGCCGATCGTGTCGATTACCGAACCGTACATGGAGCGTTCCTTCCAACCACCGTGCCTGCCGAGTTGTATGGTCTAGAAACGCACGTCGATCGTTTCAAGGAAAGAAATTTCCTGGACCAGTCGCATTTTGGTCCCCGCTATGCGGCAATGTCCGAATCGAGGGACAAACGCCTGACAATCGGAAGGGTATTCGATCAAAGTTGCCCTTTTCTTTCAAATCCTGTCCGCATAGGTGACTAGCGCAAGGGACAGCCAGCGGAACTATGGAATGACACTTTATCGCGCCGATCCGAAGGATGGCGTCGCATGGATAACCGGTGGCAGTTCCGGCCTTGGCCGGGCGCTTGCGAAGCAACTCGCGAGCGATGGCTACGTCGTTGCCGTAACGGCACGCGAGGAAGACCCCATCGACATTCTGGTGGCCGAAGCCGGGTCCCTGCCCGGCCGCATCGTGCCCTGCCCCTGCGACGTAACCGACGAAAAGCGCATGGCCGAAACCGTTGCGATGATCGAAAACCAGCTTGGCCCGATCGCACTCGCCATCTTCAATGCGGGTGCCTATGTGCCGATCGCTGGCGAGAACCTGTCAGTGCGCAAGTTCCGCAATTTATATAATGTCAACGTGCTTGGCATCGTGCATGGCCTCGTGCCCATGGTTCGGCAGATGCAACAGCGTGGGCAGGGTCAAATCGTTCTGGTCGGCTCCATCAGCGCCTATTTCGGCTGGCCGACGACGGCCGCCTATGGCGCGACCAAGGCGGCCATCAATCTCATGGCGCAATCGCTGAAATTCGATTTCGACAAGATCAATATCCGCATTCAGGTCATCAATCCTGGTTTTATCGACACGCCGCTGACGCGAGGAAACGGTGTGCGCATGCCGGCGCTGATGAAGCCTGCCGATGCGGCGCGGCGCGCCGCCAGGGCAATTCAGCGCGGAGGGTTCGAGACCACCTTCCCACGGCGGCTGACGCTCGGCCTGAAACTGCTCAACCTGTTGCCGAGGCCCGTCTGCCACTGGACCATCGAAAGGCTTACCGGCTGGCGGAAGCGGCCCTTGAGCTTTGGCCGCGACCCTCGGAAATGCCGGGAAGATCTATGATCACCCGCACGCCGGTTTGCAACACGCGGGTGGTTTGATCGACACCGCTCAAGCCAGAGCTCCTGGATGTCGACACATCCAGAACGCCTCAATCGTAAGCGCGGCCCATCCGGGCCACTTGGCTTTCGCGCCAACGGGCGCGGCGCGCAGTCGCGCGCTCCAACGGTCATTCAAAATGACGTTGGCATCAAGCAGCGCGAGTTGCCGGGCGCTTGCCACCAAACCGACGCTTGTTGTTGCCCTTGAAGGGCTTTGTGCCCTGGGGTTTCGCGCCTTGCGGCTTGCGTTCGCCATCCGGCTTTGACGCCGCGGCACGATTCGCGAAAGACTTGCCGCCGAAACGCTTCTTTCCAAAACCATCCTTGCGCTTGCCGAAAGGTCGTTTGTCGGCTTCATTGCGACTGTCATTGGCCGGTTGCAATTTCCGCTCTCCGACAGCGGGCCGCTGCGGATCGGGACTGGCCAGATGATCGGCAGCCACGGGCAGTTTCATGCGGATGATACGCTCGACCTGGCGCAGTTTGCTGTTCTCGGACGGATCGACCAGAGTGATGGCCACCCCGTCCAGCCCATTGCGGCCGGTGCGGCCGATGCGGTGGACATAGCTTTCCGCCTCGTCCGGCAGATCGAAATTCACGACATGGCTGATACCGGGCACATCGATGCCGCGGGCCGCAATATCGGTGGCAACGAGAATGCGCACCGAGCCATCGCGAAAGCCGTTCAAAGCCTTCTGGCGGGCGTTCTGGCTCTTGTTGCCATGGATGACCGCCGCCACGAAACCGTCGCGCTCGAGGTCGCGAGTGACACGGTCGGCGCCATGCTTGGTGCGTGCGAAGACGATGACCGAGCGCATCGCATCGTCGGCCAGCATAGTGGATAAAATCTGCCGCTTCTGCTTGGTGCGGGCAAGCACGACACTTTGGGAGATTTCGGCAACGGTGGTGCTCTGCGGGGAAACCTCGACACGCTTGGGCGCACGCAGCAGGCCTTGGGCGAGTTCCGCGATCTCGTCCGGCATCGTAGCCGAAAACAGCGCCGTCTGCCGTGCCGGATGCGTCGCCTTGGCAATGCGGCGGACATCGTTGATGAAGCCCATATCGAGCATGCGATCGGCCTCATCGAGGACCAGCCAGGTCGTCTCGGAAAGGATCACATCCTTCTCACGCACCAGATCGGTCAACCGGCCGGGCGTAGCGATCAGAAAATCGACGCCGGGCGCGATGCGTTTCACCTGGCTGCCGCGCGAAACGCCGCCAAGCACCAGCGCGGTCGAGATATGCGTGCCCTTGGCGAGCAGCTTCACCGTATCTTCGATCTGAACCGCGAGTTCGCGCGTCGGCGCGAGAATAAGCGCGCGTGCGGTCCTGGGCCGGCGCTTCGTGCCGAGCGCGATGATCTTGGACAGGATGGGCAGCGCGAAAGCCGCGGTCTTGCCCGAACCGGTCTGGGCGATGCCCAATATGTCCCGGCCTTCCATCTGGGCAGGAATCGCCTGCTCCTGAATGGGCTTCGGTGTCGTGAAACCTGCGGCGTGAGTGGCTTTCAGAAGCTGCCCGGTTATTCCAAGTCTCTCGAAACCGGTCAGTTCCGTATTGTTTTCGTTGGTCAAAATTTTTCTTCTTTCATGCAGCCATGGCTGCAAAACGATTGGGCGGCGGGGCGCAACCCGCTACCGGAAAATTCACATGAAACGACAAGGCGGCGGACGGGATGCGTCCGCGCGGCTGCGCTGTCGTGCCCGCCGGTCTGCCGAACGGGGCTTGTTCACAGCTTTCCGTTGCCGGAAAGGTGAAACAGACGCAACCAGTCCCAATCTCAGGAGAAAGCCGGTTCTTCGCACCGGCCCAAGCGCCTATGACCGCGCATATGGAGCAGTTCGGGGCAGAAAGCAAGAGCGTGATGTTGCAATGCAGCATTTCGGTAAGTGCGTGCTTCGAGACGCCGGCGTCGCCGGCTCCTCAGCATGAGGAAGGTAGGTGCGACTCCAGTTTGAGTAGTGCGTCGTTCGAGACGGCAGCACGCTGCCTCCTCACGATGAGGGAGGTTTGTGTAACGTCGCCTCAAAGCAACGGGACAGGCGTCTAATGCCGCCCTCTCAAGATAGCGAAAAACAGGCATTGCCCCCGCCCTCATCCTGAGGTGCGAAGCGAAGCGGAGCCTCGAAGGACGAGGGCGGCTCCAGTTCTCGTGGATGGAAATTTATCGCCTGCCGCAGCCGATAAGAATAAATCCGTTGCCAATCAGGCGCTTGCCCCGTTAACGGCGGTTTCCTTCTCCCCGCTTTGTCCACACCCGCCATCCTTCCCGCATAATCCGTCTCAGCAGCTTGCCAGCGGGAACGGGTGTGCACACTCGAGCATCCAGGCAAGTGTGGCGCCGGGTGTGTTATCCGTAACAGTGAACGGAACCGCCCGGCCCGAACCGGACCTGNCGTTGCTCGCGCCCGCAAATGGGCGATGGGCCGGGAAAGGCAAGGGTAGAAACGCCGGCGGGCGCGGACAACCGTGCCATATAATTGAACTTAGGAGGTACGGCCCCGCGCCCGCTTCCCGACCTTTCAAGTTTGAAAGGTCCGTTCTTTGAAATGGCCAGGGCCGAAAGGCAGCGTGGCAACGGTGAAGTGTAGCCTCAGCCCAGCCTCTGGCCATACCGGGGTCTCCGCCAGCGACGAGCGACAGCGAGCGAGCTTAAGGGCGGGGCAAGGAGCGTCCCCGCCAGCGACGAGCGCAGCGAGCGAGCTTAAGGGCGGGGCAGACGACAAACAGGGCCGTAAGGCAGCGTGGCAACGGTGAAGAGCGGCTATGCCCGGTCTCCTACGCCATGAGGAAATAACGCACGACCAAAGCCGTGCTTGCGCTCAGGCAGTCGCGTGGCTACCAAAACAAACTACCCATCATGGGCGCTCATCAGGGTGCCCATGATGGGCTTCCAAGAGGGACGTGCGATGAAAGACGTGCTGAAAGAACTCGAACGCCGCCGTGAGATTGCCCGCATGGGCGGCGGACAGGCACGCATCGCGGCCCAGCATAAAAAAGGAAAATTGACAGCGCGCGAACGCATCGAGGTCTTCCTTGACGAAGGCTCGTTCGAGGAATTCGACATGTTCGTCGAGCACAGATCGACCGATTTCGGCATGGAGGACACTCGGATCGCCGGCGACGGCGTGGTAACGGGTTGGGGCACCGTCAACGGTCGCCCGGTCTATCTCTTCGCCAAGGATTTCACCGTGTTCGGCGGCTCATTGTCTGAAGCGCATGCCGAGAAGGTGCAGAAAGTCCAGGATATGGCGCTGCGCAACCGTGCGCCCATCATCGGCCTTTACGATGCGGGCGGCGCACGAATCCAGGAGGGCGTGGCGGCGCTTGGCGGCTATGCCGAGATCTTCCAGCGCAATGTGCTTGCTTCCGGCGTGATTCCGCAAATCTCCGTCATCATGGGGCCGTGCGCGGGCGGCGACGTGTATTCGCCGGCCATGACCGACTTCATCTTCATGGTACGCGACACCTCCTATATGTTCGTGACCGGCCCCGATGTGGTCAAGACCGTGACCAATGAGACGGTGACAGCCGAGGATCTTGGCGGAGCCTCGGTCCACACCACAAAGTCATCGATTGCCGACGGCGCCTATAATAACGATGTCGAGGCGCTTTTGCAGATGCGCCGTTTCGTCAATTTCCTGCCGGCCTCCAATACCGCCGAAGTTCCCGAGATCGAATGTTTCCAGCCGGTGACCGATCACGACCTTTCGCTCGACCGACTGGTGCCGGACAACGCCAACAAACCGTACGACATCAAGGAACTGATCCTGAAAACCGTTGATGAGGGTGATTTCTTCGAGATCCAGTCCTCCTTCGCCAGAAACATCGTCACCGGGTTCGGTCGCATGGAAGGCCGTACAGTTGGCTTCGTCGCCAACCAGCCGATGGTGCTGGCGGGCGTTCTGGATTCCGACGCCAGCCGCAAGGCGGCACGCTTCGTGCGCTTCTGCGATTGTTTCAATATTCCGATCGTCACTTTCGTGGACGTTCCTGGTTTCCTGCCCGGCACGGCACAGGAATATGGCGGCCTCATCAAGCACGGAGCCAAGCTGCTGTTCGCCTATGCCGAAGCGACGGTGCCGAAAGTCACCGTCATTACGCGAAAAGCCTTCGGCGGCGCCTATGACGTGATGGCCTCAAAACACCTGCGCGGCGACATGAATTACGCCTGGCCGTCGGCACAGATCGCGGTCATGGGCGCCAAGGGCGCGGTGGAGATCATCTACCGCAAGGACATCGGCGACGCCGACAAGATAGCGGCACATACCAAGGCTTACGAGGACCGCTTCCTGTCGCCGTTCGTTGCCGCCGAGCGCGGCTATATAGACGAGGTGATCATGCCGCATTCGACTCGCCGCCGCGTCGCACGCGCGCTCCGGATGCTGCGCAACAAGGATCTCCAGAACCCCTGGAAAAAGCACGACAACATCCCGCTGTGAAGACGGGAACCGGCGGCTAGGCGCGTTCAAGCCGCGGCGCTGACAACCTCGTTAAAGGTATCGAGATCGACATAGAACACCCGAATGATCTCGGCGATCAGTTCGTCGTCGTCATAACCTTGTGATTTCAGGATGTTGACGGCCGTCAATATGTCGAAACGTTCCGTCAGGCGTCGCTTCTGATAATCCTCGAGATAACGTTCCATCGGCAAGCCCCTCCCTGCCCGATTGCCTCAACGCGTCGAAACGCACAGATCGGAGGTATGCTAGAACCGCTCGCTTGCGTGGAACTTGCCAACAAGACCAGCGCCTCCCTTCGATCTGCCCCAAACCCGGACTGACACGGAAACGTGGCCGACTCACATGGCCGTTGCAAAGCTAACACAGCTTGTTTCAGTCTTGAAAAGATCGAGTTTTTTGGTTGCGGCGCAAAGACTTTCCCGCTGTGATCAACGACCGAAGAAGGCGAGACGAAAACGCGGAGCGCATTGCCGGCGATGAAGCGCAACATCATACCGATCGTCGTCAGTTCGCTCATTCTGACAGGCAGCATCGATCCGGCGATTGCCGGCTATGCCGACGGTAAATTACCGGACGGCATCTATCACTGCGAGGCTTACCTGCTCGGCCGTTTTCTCGATCTCGGCGACATTTCGATCAAGGGGCGTGTTTACAGCGAACCTCGCCTCTTCGGGCCGCCGGGGCAGGGATATAATTACCAGATGGATACAATGGGAGAGATCACCTGGCTCGGCCCGCTTGGCGGCTATAGCTCCGGCGGCAACCGCATATCGCTCACGCAAGCCACATTGGAAGAAGGCGCGACCCCGTCATTTGATATCATCATGCGGCAGGCTGACGGCGCCTTCACCGCCTCCACCTGCACGAAGCGGCCATAGTCTGTTCTGTCAGGTCTCCAGAATTTCTTTAACCACCGTCGCCAACTGTTTGAGAGAGAATGGCTTTGGCAGGAAGCCGAATTGCGCGTCGGCGGGAAGATTCTTTGCAAACGCATCCTCCGCATACCCGGAAACGAAGACGAACTTGATGTTGGCCTGGCGCTTGCGCAATTCGCCAAGCAAGGTCGGGCCATCCATTTCCGGCATCACGACGTCGGAAACGACAATATCGACCTTGCCTTCGAGCTGTTCAAACACCTCAAGCGCCTCTACACCGGATGAGGCTTCATGGACCGTATAACCACGCGAGGTCAGCGCCCGCACCCCACCCATGCGCACGGCATCCTCATCTTCCACCAAAAGCACGGTGGCCGAACCTGAAAGATCCTTGGCCGCCTCCGCCTGCTTGGCTGGTGTAACAGGAGATTCGCTCCGCTCGTCTATGGAACTGGGTACGTCCTTAACCGCCTCGGCAATATAGCGTGGCAACAGGATGCGGAAGATCGTTCCCTTGCCGACTTCCGATTCACAAAAAATGAAGCCGCCGGTCTGCTTGATAATGCCATAGACCATGGAAAGGCCGAGACCAGTGCCCTTGCCGACTTCCTTTGTGGTGAAGAACGGCTCGAAGATCTGCTTTAGAGCATCGGCGGGAATGCCGGTTCCGCTATCCTCGACTTCGACCATGACGTAATCGGCCGGCACCAGTTCGCGGTAGCCCAGGGTTCTGCTTTCCTCCGATGACACGTTGCGCGTGTGAACAGTGAGATCGCCACCGCCCGGCATGGCGTCACGCGCATTGACGGCGAGATTGACCACAACCTGCTCGAACTGTCCGATATCGACCTTGACCGGCCAAAGGTCGCGCCCATGATCGATCTTGAGCTTGATATCGTTACCGACGAGCCGGGCCAACAGCATCCTGAGGTCGGCCAGAACATCCGTGAGGTTAAGCACCTCGGCGCGAAGCGTCTGTTTGCGCGAGAATGCCAGAAGTTGCCGCACAAGCGAGGCGGCCCGGTTGGCGTTCTGCTTGATGTTCATGATGTCCGGGAAGGACGGATCAGACGGCCGATGATTGGTCAGAAGCAGGTCCGACGCCATGATAATGGCGGTGAGCACATTGTTGAAATCATGGGCAATGCCACCGGCAAGCTGACCCACCGCCTGCATCTTCTGGCTTTGGGCCATTTGAGCCTCAAGTGCCTTCTGCTCGGTCGTCTCGACAGCATAGACGATTGCCGCCTCCTCCGCGGCGTCGCCATCCGTGCCGTCCGCGACAGCATTGACGTAGAAGCGGACATGCCGCTCCTCATTGTCGGGCAGGACAGTATCGATCGGCGTGATATCGGCCTGACGCTGCCTGGCCTTGTCGAGTGCGGTTGCGAAAGCGTTCCGATCCCGCTCGTGTATGACGGTGTCGAGACGGACACGCCGGTCAAGAGCATCGCGGTCCACGACACTGGAAAATAGCGAAAGGAACGGCGCATTGGTGCGCAATATGCGGCCGTCTTGATCCACGCCGGCAATCGCCATCGGCGTCGAGTTGAAGAACCGCGTGAATCGGATCTCTGAAGCGCGAAGTTCCGCTGAGGCGTCCTCACCCTGCGTACGATTGAGTACGATGGTTCGCGTCGGCCCGGTCGAACCATCACGACTGGCCGAAACATGATGCATGAAACGCACCGGCAGAACCTCGCCTGCGATCGTCGTCATATCAAGATCGATAACGGCGTTGCGCGTCGTGCCGGGGTCGGCACGCACAGAGCGCACCAGCGCCATGCCGTCACCGGCAACGATCTGCTGCAAGGTAACAGCACCTGGTGTGAAACTGGCAAGATCGATGCCCAGCCATTCAGCCAGCGTGGCGTTGATATAGGTGACACGGCCGTCTTGATCGGCCGAGAAAAAACCGGCAGGCGCATGGTCAAGATGATCGATGGCTTTCTGGAGATCGAGGAAGAAGCGTTCCTGTTCCGCTCTCTCCTGGGAAATATCGGCTAGTTGCCAAGCTTGCAGCGGCTGACGCTGTCCGGGAATATTGAAAAGCCTTGCGCGGACTTTATACCAATGCGCGCCGGCATCGGCACCTGAGCGGATCGGCTGGGACAGCCGGAACTCACCATCGCCGATTTGCCCGTCACGCAGGCCAGCTGCCAGGCGATAAATAGTCGCCGCGGCCTCCGGGATGTCCGAAAAAAGGGCCTCCACGGTTTTCAGGTCCGCGCTGGAGGCTGCACCGGTCATGTCCGCATAGGCATGATTGGCGTAGACGATACGGCTCTTGTGATCGATGACAAGCAGGCCTTGCCCCATTGAATCGACGAAAGCCTTGGAAAGCTCATCTCCGCTCGAACGCGGCACCATTTGTATGAAGCCGATAGCCGTGGCGAACAGAAAGCCAACGCCAATCATCGCCAACACGCCCAGCAAGCCGAGCAGAAACGGATCACCAAGACGCTCGCGGAAAAGCACAAAGAAGATCGCGGCAGCGATCAGCACCAGAATAAAAATGACAAGCCGGGTGACAGCACCTGGCCTTGTGGTCTGGCCCATGATCGGCACCGGATAGAAATCTCCGCGCGCTTCCTTGACCATGTGCCCCCTGCCTGCGATTCTTGGTGCCCCGCTCCCGCCCGGTTGAATCATATTCTCCCCTTGCGGGGAAGGCCTCGATAGCAACTGTCCATGAAAAACGGCCGATTTGGGCATTGCATGGTGCCGGAAGCGTCAGTGCTTCATACATGGCGATGTCGAGAATAGCGACTTGCAGGCTGCCAATCCGTTGCTTAGTCTCCCGCCCGGCGACATCGGGCAGTCTAAAACAGGCGAATTGGGGGGCCTATGCTAGAATCATTAAACCGAATTGCAGGCCCAAGCTACGCGTCGGCCCTGTTGTGGACCTTCGCTGCACTCATTTTTCTGGTTATCGTGCTGGTTATCGTCCGTCTGATCCGCAGCATGACGTTTGGTACCTTTGTCGTCGGAGGGCGCAACCGCAAGACGCGGCTTGCAGTCATGGACGCCACCGCTATCGATAGCCACCGCCGGCTGGTTCTGATTCGGCGCGACGATATCGAACACCTCATTCTGATCGGCGGGCCGACCGATGTCGTGGTTGAGCGTGATATCAGGCTGATCCAAGCGCGCCGTCCGGGTCCGTCCGGAGATCTCGCTCAAGGGCAACGTCCGCCACCCGCCCCGCGCCGACCTCAAGCATCTTCATCACAGCCTCAGCCCACCTCTCGTCACGAGCCACCTGTTACAAAGCCACCTATCGTCGCACATCCAACGAATATGTCGCCGATCCAACACAACAACATTGCCGTGCAAGGAAAATCCGAACCATATAAGCCGCTTCAATCCGACCCCATCGATGATACGCTGATGAGTGAGTTGGAAGTATCTCTGGATGCGCTATCCGTGCCGGAGCCGGTAACTCCCGTGAAGGCTCAGCCGTCCCTGGATGACGAAATGGCACGGCTGCTTGGCGAACTGTCTTCGCACAAGAAACAGGTATAAAAAAATGGCCGTAAACCGGCCAGCAAAACAGTTGATCCTGAAGAATTCCCGGACTTAATCGTCGCGATAGACTTTTTCGCGACGTTCATGCCGCTCCTGCGCCTCGATGGACAAGGTCGCGATGGGACGGGCATCAAGGCGCTTCAACGCGATGGGCTCACCCGTTTCCTCGCAATACCCGTATGTGCCTTCCTCTATGCGCTGCAGCGCGGAGTCGATCTTGGAAATCAGCTTGCGCTGCCGGTCACGGGCACGAAGTTCGATCGCCCGATCCGTTTCAGAAGACGCACGATCGGCAAGGTCAGGAAGATTGGCGTTTTCCTGCTGGAGTATCTCCAGCGTCTCGCGCGCTTCGCGCAGAATGTCATTTTTCCAGGAGACCAGCTTGTGGCGGAAGTATGACTTCTGCCGTTCGTTCATAAATGGCTCGTCTTCGGTGGGTATGTAATCGGCGGTAAAGATTTCGTTCATACGACTCACCCGACAACCCAAGATTTGGCGCCTATATATTCGCGGTGCCTACCGGGCACAAGCGTAAACAGCGACGTTTTCACGCATTTGTTAAGTCGTGGCTGTGAACGCGATTTCCGTGGATTCACCATGCGTTGCGCTACGCGCCGGTGGCGGCTAGGTTTGATGATATTTTCGCCAGTGCGTTGAAAGGGGAATGGTTGAGCAGGCTCTATCTTCTCAGGCATGCTAGGGCCGGCTGGGCAAAACCCGGAATGAAGGATTTCGACCGGCCGCTCGATGAAACCGGAATTGCTGACGCCAAGGCCACGGGCGAAGTCATGCGCGCTTGTCATTATGTTCCGGATCTTACCCTGTGCTCGACAGCCCTCCGCACGCGGGAGACGTTGGAGGAGATTGCTGCATCGACCGATACGGGACGGGTCATCTTTCTAGATGCCCTCTACTCTGAAGACGCCGGCACCTACCTTGACCTGATCCTGCAAAACGGCAGCGCCGGATCGCTACTGGTGATCGGTCACAACCCGATGATGGAAGATCTGGCAATGGCCGTTTCGCGCGGCGGCGAAGAAAGCGCTCTGACCTTGTTACAGCATGGCTTTCCCACATCCGGGCTCGCGGTCATACGCTTCGAGAAAAGCCTAGGGCGGGCAGCACCTGACAGCGGCTACCTCGAAGCCTTCCTTTTGCCCATGCACCAATGAACGTCCTTCAAAACCCGCAAGGAATGCCTATATCGGAAGACCGCAAAACGAGGACAGACGCTTGGCATCTTCGTTGACCACCTTCACCGACGAAGCCAGGATCGCCTTCGACACGCTGTCGGGCCGCACGGCTGGCCTTTTCTTTCCCTCGATCCGGCTGGGCGTTACCGGCCTTTCGCGCGCCGGCAAGACGGTATTCATCACCGCATTCGTCCATAACCTCATTCACGGCGGACGCCTGCCCCTGTTCGAGGCACAAAAATCCGGTCGCATTGCCCGTGCCTTTCTCGAAGAACAACCGGACGATGCGGTACCTCGCTTTCAATATGAAGACCATGTGGCGACGCTTGTCGGCCAGCGCCTTTGGCCACAATCCACGCGTGCCGTTTCGGAGTTGCGGTTGACCATCGAATATGAATCGGCGTCCGGCTGGAACCGCATGTTTGCGGCTGGGCGCCTTGCGGTCGACATCGTGGACTACCCCGGCGAATGGCTGCTCGATCTGCCCTTGCTAGGCAAGTCCTTTACCGATTTCTCTCGCGAGGCCTTCGATCTCGCACGTCTGCCCGTGCGCGCCGATCTTTCACAGGCATGGCGCGAACTTAATGCAACCGTCGC
This sequence comes from Manganibacter manganicus, assembly GCF_002075885.1. Classification (GTDB taxonomy): domain Bacteria; phylum Pseudomonadota; class Alphaproteobacteria; order Rhizobiales; family Rhizobiaceae; genus Mesorhizobium; species Mesorhizobium manganicum. Next base: position 142,882 of record NZ_MDET01000012.1, on the reverse strand, counting down.
ACCTGATGACGACGCCGACGAAATGACCGCGCGGCGTTTGGCGGAAAGTTTCGCGGCCTATCTGCTCGCATGCAAGCACGACGATCGCGCGCTTTCCACCTTGCCGCCCGGCCGCTTTCTGATGCCGGGCGATCTGGAAGGTTCGCCGGCGCTCACCTTCGCCCCCCTGTCCGATCTCGACGGCCGCCGTGCTCGCCCCGGTTCCCTCCATGCCATGATGGAGCGGCGCTACGATGCCTACAAGACGCATGTGGTGAAACCCTTCTTTCGCGAGCACATCGCTCGACTCGACCGCCAGATCGTGTTGATCGACGCCATGCAGGCGTTGAATGCCGGGCCTGCCGCACTGGCCGATCTCGAGCGCGCTGTTACAGAAATCCTGGCCTGTTTCCGGCCCGGTCGCGGTAATTTCCTCACAGATCTGGTGTCTCGGCGCATAGATCGTATCCTGATCGCCGCCACCAAAGCCGATCATTTGCATCATGAAAGCCACGATCGCTTGCAGGCGATCGTGCGACGTATCGCCGACCGTGCCATCGCGAGGGCAAATTTCACCGGCGCCACGGTGGACGTCGCGGCCATGGCTGCCGTACGCGCCACGCGCGAAGGCACGGTAAAACAGGATGGAGAAACACTCCCGGTGATTATCGGCATGCCCTTGGCCGGCGAACGTATCGGAACGCAGACATTTGACGGCAACACGGAAACCGCCATCTTTCCTGGAGACCTGCCGGAAGATGTACGAACGGTATTTGCGGAAAATGCCGATCCAGAAAATGGGGCTACAGATTCCGCCCTCCGCTTCGTTCGCTTCAGGCCGCCCAAATTGGAGCGAACCGCAGAGGGAGTAACTCTTTCGCTTCCGCATATCCGGCTCGACCGTGCGCTGCAATTCCTGATCGGAGATCGCTTGGCATGAGCGTAAGCCGCGAACCGGCCGCATTCCCGCTGGCCCCAAAAACGGAAGAACCGGCAACCCTTGCCGGTGCTAAAAGCAGCTCCCCTTCGCAACCGCGACGCAAGCCTGTCGCGGTTTCCCCCCAGAGGGTGACTGCCATTCCCGATGCCGTCGATGTGTTCGACGAGCTTGACACGGCATTGACCGAGCCGCCGCCGGCAACGGTGGCACGCCGGCGTTCACTGATTGGCACGATTTTTTTTGGTGCGGTCGGCGTTCTTGTCTCGCTGGCCATCGGATTATGGACAGACAGCCTCATCCGCGACCTGTTCGCGCGTGAGCCCTGGCTGGGTTGGCTGGCGCTTGCCATGGCCGGAATCGCACTCCTTGCGTTGGTTGTCATCCTGGCACGTGAATTCATAGCAATCGCCCGACTGGCGGAAGTGGAAAAGCTGCAACGCCGCGCCCTCGACGCCGTCGCAAGAGACGATGGCAAGGCGGCCCGCGCGGTTGTCCAGGAATTGTCTTCTTTCGTCGCCTCCAAACCGGAAACGGCGGCCGGTCGCCGCGCCCTTGCGGACCTGGGTGAGGAAATCATCGATGGTGGCGACCTTATCCGACTCGCCGAAACGGAAATCCTCGCCCCGCTCGACACCCGCGCAAGACAGATAATCCTCGATGCCGCGAAGCGTGTATCGTTGGTCACGGCGGTTAGCCCCCGTGCGCTGGTCGACGTCGCCTATGTCGTTTTCGAGGCAGGACGTCTGATTCGCCGGCTATCGGAGCTTTATGGCGGCAAGCCGGGAACATTGGGCTTTTTCCGCCTGGCCCGCAGCGTGCTGGCGCATCTTGCTGTAACGGGTTCCATCGCGATGGGTGACAGTGTAGTGCAACAACTTGTCGGGCACGGGCTGGCGGCGCGACTGTCCGCCAAGCTCGGTGAAGGCGTCGTCAACGGTATGATGACGGCACGAATCGGCATCGCGGCCATGGAAACGGCGAGGCCCCTTCCCTTCACGGCGCTGAAGCGCCCCCGCATGAGCGATTTTCTTTCAACCCTGACCTCCTTCGCCAGTCGCAAAGGCAAAGAAAAGCCAGCTGACGGGCACTGACGGGCTGTGTCAGCTCTGGCAGAATAACGCAGGTGACGAACCGTTAACCATTCTTCTCCATGTTTCGTCTGAGTTCCATCATGATGTAATTGTTGCTTTGGTGCCGTCGATGAAAAGCGTGATCCTGCCCGCAGTCTTGTCGCTCACTGCCGCGCTGGCTTTGCAGGTGGGCCTGACGACCAAGGCAAAGGCGTCCGAGCAGGACAAACGCTTTTTTCACTCCATTGAAGGTCAATGGTCCGGACCGGGTGAAATTGTCGCCGGAAAGTACAAGGGCACCAAATTCAACTGCAATTTCGTCGGCTCGACCCCCGCCGAAGAGATCGGTATGACGCTTGATGGCGGCTGTCGGGTTGGTGTCTTCACGCAAAAGATGTCGGCAGTAATCGAACATAAGAGTCGGCAAGGCTATCGTGGCACCTTTATGGGCGGCGCGAAAGGCGCCGGTCTCGATGTTGTCGGTGGGAATGTCGTCAACGCGCGCAAGGTGGTCTTCGCTATCAACCGCAATGAGTTGCGCGGCGTTATGCAGGCGCGTGTGCCCACTGATAATTCAATGATCGTGACGGTGTCGGTACGGGTCGGCGACCAACTGGTTCCGGTGATCGGTATGAATCTCAAGCGCATCGATGCCGTCGCCGTAGGATCTGTAGCCGCGAACTGACGACAGGCAAACCTTAGATTCAGTCAATTTTTTCGCTGAGCAGGCCGGACACGAAATCGAACAAGCCGGGCCGCCTGTCACGTCTCAACCGCTCGGCCGTGACCACGGAGCGAACTTCGGTGAAAGCTCTGTCCAAATCGTCATTGACGATGACAAAATCATATTCCGTCCAATGTTCGATCTCGTCACGGGCATTATCGAGTCGTGTTGCGATCACCGCTTCCTGATCCTCGGCGCGCCGTTTCAGGCGCGCCTTGAGTTCTTTCATCGAAGGCGGCAGGATGAAGACGGAAACGATGTCGCCGCGCACCTTCTCCTTGAGTTGCTTGGCGCCTTGCCAGTCTATGTCGAACAGCATGTCGCGACCTTCGGCCATTGCTCGCTCCGCCGGCTCGCGCGGCGTCGCGTAGAAATTGCCGTGCACCTCGGCCCATTCCAGCAATTCGTCATTGTCGCGCAGGATCTCGAACTCCCGCCGTGTACGAAAATGATAATGCATGCCGTCGATCTCGCTGCCGCGGCGCGGTCTCGTCGTTACGCTCACGGAAAGCTCAAAGCCCTGATCGCTCTCGATCAGGTTGCGGGCGATCGTCGATTTTCCCGCCCCCGAAGGCGAGGACAGGACAAGCATCAAGCCCCGGCGACGTATGCGGGAACCGGCATCCTTCGGCACCATGGGCTACTCCAGATTCTGAACCTGTTCGCGAAACTGATCGACGACCGCCTTCAGTTCCAACCCAATCGAGGTGACGGCAGCGGCATTCGACTTGGAGCACAGGGTATTCGATTCGCGGTTGAATTCCTGCGCAAGAAAATCGAGCTTGCGCCCGATGGCACCACCGCCGGCCAACAACGCGCGACCGGACGCGACGTGAGTTTTCAGGCGGTCGATCTCCTCGCGAATATCGGCCTTCGTCGCAAGAAGCGCCGCCTCCATGGCGAGCCGCCCCTCATCGACGCCAATACCGGCATCCAGCAAAAGGCGCACCTGATCCGCGAGGCGTGTACGGATCGCCGCCGGTTCACGCGAAGGATCGGCTTCCACTCGCGACGTCAGCACCTCGACGACATCCAAATGCCCGGACAACAATTTGCTAAGCGCTTCGCCCTCTGCCCGCCTTGCCTGTTCAAGGCTGGACAGTGCCTCCTCCAAGGCCGCCAGAACGACCGTGTCAAGCGCCGCCCGCGCGTCCTCTGTCTCGACTGTCTCCGGTGTTTCGAGAACGCCGCGTAGCGCAAGCAAGCCGTCTGATGTCGCCGGGCCAACTCCGAACTGGTCCTGAAGGCGTTTGGCCAATCCAGCCAGGTCTTTCAGAAACGCCTCATTGACCACAGGCTGTGCCTGCGTACCGGCAAGCCGACTGATCGTCAGATTCGCCTGAAAATTACCGCGTACGAACCGCTTCTGGATCGCCTGGCGAACACCGGCTTCCAGCCGCTCATAGCCCGGCGGTAACCGCAACCGGACCTCGGCGCTCTTTCCGTTGACCGATTTGATTTCCCACGCCACCGCCGTGCCGTCGCAAGCAGCAGCGGAACGCGCAAAACCGGTCATGCTCTGCAAATTCATGGCTGCCCGTCCCTGCCCGCCACTATTGCGCGGTATCGACGCCCGCGCCGTCCCCTTGTTCGTCATCGGGTTTCTGGGCGGCAGCCTTGGCGGCTTCTTCAGCCTGTTTCTTCTGGTAGGCGCGATAGCGGGCGACATTGTCATTGTGCTCGGCCAACGTCGCCGCGAACACATGGCCTCCGGTTCCATCGGCGACGAAATAGAGGTCCTCGACCTTGGAGGGATTGGCCACGGCCTCCAGCGAGGCGCGGCCGGGGTTGGCTATAGGGCCTGGAGGCAAGCCCTTGATGAGATAGGTATTGTAAGGCGTCGGCTTGTCGATGTCGGATTGATAGATCGGCCGGCCAGTAGGTTTGCCCTTGCCGCCGAACAATCCGTAAATGATCGTCGGATCCGACTGCAGACGCATGCCCTTCTCAAGACGATTGAGGAACACGGCCGCAATCCGCGAACGCTCGTCCGGCTTACCGGTTTCTTTCTCTACAATCGATGCCAGTGTCACAAATTCATTGATATTGGCAAGCGGCAGATCCGGGGCACGATGCGTCCATATCTGATCCACCAGTCTTTTCTGATCGGCGACAAGCCGGTTGATCATTTGCTGACGGGTCATGCCACGGGTAAAGCGCAGCGTGTCGGTAGCAAGGCTGCCCTCCGGCGGAAGCGTTGCCGGCATGTCGCCAACCAGTTCCTCCTGTGCAGCGATGCGCTCGAAAGCCTGTTCTACCGTCAGGCCTTCGGGAATGGTCAACGAATAAGTCACCGACTTGCCGCTCTTCAGCAGGTCCATGATGTCATGCATCGAGGCATGCGGCCTGATGGCATATTCGCCAGCCTTAAGTGCCTGATCATTGCCATAGGCGCGCACACCGAGCCGGAAAATGCGAGCATCGGTGACAAAACCGCGTTGCTCCAGTTGATTGGCAATCACGCCGACGCCGGTATTTTCCTTGACGATGAATGTGTCGCCGCTGGCGGAGGGACCGGGTTCATTGAAGGCCTGCCGCCCAAAAAAGACCGCCACGCCGACTGCCAACACCAACAGCACAACCAGCGAGACGACGAAGTTCAGGAACACCACGATCTGGCTGCGCGAGGCGCGCGAACGTTTTTTCGGCGGCGGCGTACCGGCTTCGGGCCGCAGTGCCTCGCTTGCGGTCTTCGGCACGATAGGCCCTGCCACGGGTTTCGCGTCGCTCAATTGCTCGTCGCTACCCGGATTGGTGTTCATGGTACGCACCTGCTTGATCTGGCACCGATTCCTTCGCGGCAGATTAGGGGGGAATATGGCGAAATTGACAACGCCCGCACCATGCGAATGATCGCCTCAAAAGGTCGATCAACCATTGTAACGCTGGAAGACGAGCGAAGCGTTTGTGCCACCGAAACCAAAGGAATTGGAAAGCGCGACGTCGATAGTACGGGCACGCGGCTTGTGCGGCACAAGGTCGATCGCCGTCTCGCGTTCTGGATTGTCGAGATTGATGGTCGGCGGCGCGATATTGTCGCGGATAGCAAGGATCGAGAAGATTGCTTCGGCGGCACCGGCGGCGCCCAGAAGATGGCCGATCGAGGACTTGGTCGAGGACATCGAGACCTTCGAGGCGCCATCGCCGACCAAACGCTCGACAGCGCCTAGTTCGATGGTATCCGCCATGGTCGAAGTTCCATGCGCATTGATGTAGTCAATGTCGGCCGGCTTGAGATTGGCGCGTTTCAGCGCCGCGCTCATGCAGCGAAAAGCACCGTCACCGTCCTCGGCAGGCGCCGTGATGTGATAGGCATCGCCAGTCAAACCATAGCCGGTAACTTCGGCATAGATCTTCGCGCCGCGCGCCTTTGCATGCTCCAGTTCCTCCAGCACGACAACGCCCGCGCCCTCACCCATGACGAAACCGTCACGGTCGCGGTCATAGGGGCGCGATGCCTTTTGCGGTTCGTCGTTACGTTCGGTGGAAAGAGCGCGGCAGGCGGCAAAACCGGCGAGAGAAAGGCGGGTGACAGGCGATTCTGCGCCTCCGGCCAGCATTACGTCTGCGTCGCCCCACGTGATCAGACGCGCCGCATCGCCGATGGCGTGCGCGCCCGTCGAGCAGGCGGTGACGACGGCGTGATTCGGCCCCTTGAGACCATGACGAATTGAAACCTGGCCCGAAACCAGATTGATGATCTGGCCTGGGATAAAGAACGGGCTGATGCGGCGCGGGCCGCGCTCCTGCAGGATGATCGCGTTTTCCGCGATACCCTCGATGCCGCCGATACCGGAACCGATCAGCACGCCGGTAGCGCACTGATCATCGTGGGTCCTGGGTTCCCAGCCGGAATCCTTCAGCGCTTCGTCTGCTGCGGCGATCCCGTAGAGGATGAAGTCGCCGATCTTGCGCAATTCCTTCGGCTCAAGCACGGCCTCGGGGTTGAAGCTGTTGTCGGCGCCGTCACCGCGCGGGATGACGTGTGCGATCTTGCACGGCAAGTCGTCCACCTCGAAAGATGTGACGCGCCTTGCCGCGCTTTTACCGGCCAGAAGCTCTTTCCAGCCGTGCTCGAAGCCCATGCCGAACGGCGAAAGCAGGCCAAGGCCCGTGACGACAACACGTCTCATCGCGCGTTCTCTCTGCTGGCACCGGCGAAAGTGTCAGGCCGAAGCCTTGTCGATATACTTCACAGCGTCGCCGACCGTGAGAATGGTTTCGGCCGCGTCGTCTGGGATCTCGACGCCGAATTCCTCTTCGAACGCCATGACGAGTTCGACCGTGTCGAGGCTGTCGGCACCCAGATCGTCGATGAAGCTCGCCTGTTCCGTTACCTTGTCGGCATCGACGCCGAGATGCTCGATAACGATCTTCTTGACGCGCTCTGCGGTGTCACTCATGTGGGCATCCTCGCTTAAAGTTGTCTGTCTTCGTTAGCGGGCGCATTGCCGCTAATCAAGCTGAAAGATAGTCCTGCCGATACACAACGAAGCAGGTCGGTTTTTGCCCGAACCGCCGGGTTGCGGGCCGCATTACACGAAAAGTAATGCATATCCAAGGTGAAATGGGCCTTATCAACCGCCGTCAGATCATCGCCATGCCGCCATTGACGTGAATCGTCTGGCCGGTGACATAGGCTGCTTCATTGGAAGCAAGCCACGCAACGGCAGAGGCAACTTCCTGGCCGGTGCCCATGCGCCGGGCCGGAATGGCGGCCATGATTGCATCCTTCTGCTTGTCATTCAGCTTGTCGGTCATGGCCGATTCGATGAAGCCCGGTGCCACGCAGTTCACCGTGATGTTACGGGTTGCGATCTCCTGCGCCAACGATTTGGAGAAGCCGATCAAGCCGGCCTTGGCTGCACAATAGTTCGCCTGGCCGGGATTGCCCGTGACGCCGACAACCGAACTGATATTGATAATGCGGCCATGACGGCGACGCATCATCGGATGGGTCAATTCACGCGTCAGCCTGAATACGGCGGTGAGGTTCACCTCCAACACCTTGTCCCAATCGTCGTCGGACATGCGCACAAACAGCCCATCACGGGTGATGCCGGCATTGTTGACCAATATATCGACACCCCCGAGATCGGCTTCCGCCTGCTGGCCCAGCGCCTTGACGGCATCACGGTCGCCGAGGTCGGCGGGAAACAGCTTGACCCGCTCGCCGAGTTCGGAAGCCAACGCCTCAAGTTTCTCCTTGCGCGTACCGTGCAGGCCGACGGTTGCGCCCTGGCTGTGCAGGGTTCTGGCGATCGTCTCGCCAATACCACCGGTCGCGCCGGTAACGAGCGCGTTACGGCCGGTCAGATCAAACATGTTCCGCTCTCCATTGCGTCCGTTCTGCCAAAGCAGAGGACAATCTCTAATCTCTTAACCCAATGCGGTGAGCGCCGCATCCACGTCCGCCGGTGTGCCAATCGGCGCTGTAGCCATATCGCGGTTGATACGCCGGGCCAGCCCGGAAAGCACCTTTCCGGCGCCGACTTCATAAAGTGTCGTCACGCCATTCGCGCCAAACCACTCGACCGTTTCGCGCCAGCGCACACGCCCGGTAACCTGCTCGACCAGTCGCGCGGAGATCAGATCCGGATCGCGGGAAGGCTCAACGGACACGTTCGAGACAACCGGCACGACAGGTGCGTTCTTCTTCACATCTGCCAACGCCTCTCGCATCGCGTCGGCGGCCGGTGCCATCAATGCGGAATGGAAGGGCGCCGAGACTTGAAGCATCAGTGCGCGTTTGGCACCTTTTTCCGTGCATAGCCTCGCGGCAAGCTCGACAGCGGCTTTAGCGCCGGAAATCACCAGTTGTCCGCCGCCATTGTCGTTGGCGACTTGGCACACCGAGCCTTTGGCCGCCTCGGCGCAAGCCGCCTCGACATCGCCCTGCTCCAGACCGATAATCGCCGCCATTGCGCCCTCACCCACCGGCACCGCCGATTGCATGGCATTGCCGCGGATGCGCAAGAGCCGCGCGGCATCGGCCACGGAAAAGAAACCGGCCGCCGCTAATGCCGAATATTCGCCAAGCGAATGACCGGCCACGTAGCCGACCTTGTTCCTGAGCGAGAGGCCGCCTGCTTCCAGCGCACGGAACGCGGCAAGTGAAACCGCCATTAACGCCGGTTGAGCATTGGCCGTCAGCGTCAAGGTCTCATCCGGGCCTTCCCAGATCACCCTGGACAGCTTTTCGCCAAGCGCATCATCCACCTCTTCGAAAACGCGTCGTGCCTCGGGAAAAGCTTCGGCAAGGTCCTTGCCCATGCCGACAGCCTGGCTGCCCTGTCCCGGAAAGGTGAATGCAATGGCCATTTGTCGCCCCGCTTCTTGATTCAGCCAGCCTGTTGCGCAAGGCGGAAGTCCAAGTCAAGTCTGCCGCTTGCAAATTGCGGCGGCTGATATCCTCTGCCTGAGACGCCGAAACGATCACTCATCATTAAAACACCACACGATTTGTTCGCCTGCTCTTCTCAATTCCGACACACGCCCTAGCCTTTCGTGACAGTTGCATGACACTCATATGACGCGTAATCCGCGCCAGGCTTTGCAATCGGCAAGAAAATGACAGACGCGACCGAAGAAAAGAACCTCTACGCAAGCGACCAACCGGCTCACAAGGCTGGCCTGGCCATCAGATGCCTGCGCTACTCGGCCATGACACTGGTTCTGTCGGCCTTGCTTGTCTTTGCCATCGAACTGATTTTTCGTGGCAGCTTAAGTAGCACCGCAAATTTCTTTCTGCAGCCGTTCAAACCTGGCTGGACTACGGTCATGCTGTTTGCTCTTGCCCTGGTTGGCCTTGATGCGCTGCTTGGACGTTCCTATCAAGCGTTGCTGGTCGTCGCACCGCTGACATTGACCCTGGCGTTCATCGGACATCAAAAGTCGCTTTATCTCGGCGACCCGCTCTATCCGACCGACTTCCTCTTTGCGCGCCAGATCCTCGATCTCATGCCGCTTCTGGTCCGCGAGCGGCCATGGACTGCTGTGGCCATGGTGGTCGGCATAGTCGTCTCTTTGACGCTGCTGGTTGTTATCTGGTGCCAATGGCGCCGGCGCATGCCCGCTCTCGGTTATAAGGGTCGCCTGGCGCGCTTGGCCTTTGTGGTTCCGCTCCTCGCTTTCTTCGTCTCGATTATGGATTACGGTACCTTTTCGTGGACGCGAGACCGGTTGCAGATCATACCGATGATGTGGGACCAGAAGGAAAATTATGCCTCCAACGGCTTCGCGCTTGCCTTCGCGATGAACGTGCCTATGGCGCACGTATCGGCTCCGGACGGCTATTCCGCCAAGGCGATCGATGCCATTCCCCGGTCGGCGACTACAATTGGCATGCCGGATCAAAAGCCGGACATTATCATAGTCATGAGCGAATCCTTCTGGGATCCGACCCGCTTACCCGGCGTTTCCATCCAGCCCGATCCGATCCCGACCGTGCGCGCTTTGCATTCCGGTCACGTAGTCTCGCCTGAATTCGGCGGCATGACCGCCAATGTCGAATTCGAGGCGTTGACAGGATTTTCCAACGCCTTTCTGCCGGCTGGCAGCATTCCCTACCAGCAATATGTACGCGCGCCGATCCCGTCGCTCGCCACCTTCCTGCGAGGCGAAGGCTATGAGGCACGCGCAATCCACCCCGGCACCAGTTGGTTCTGGAATCGCTCGCTGGTCTACAAGGATTTCGGCTTCGATGAATTCAAGTCGGAGGAGAACCTGCCTGCCCTGAAAAAGCGCGGGCCGCTGGCTTCGGATGCCTCGATGACCGAGGAGATCATTCGAGAGGCCGATGCAACCGAAAAGCCATTCTTCTTCTTTGCCGTCAGCCTGCAAAACCACGGCCCCTACGAACCGGACCGCTACGCGAATCCGACGCATAATGTGCAAGCTCCAATCAGCCAGTGGGCCCGCGATTCGCTGCGCAGCTATGCCGAGGGTGCTTCCGATGCCGACAAGAGCCTGCAGCGCCTGATCGAGTGGGCAAAGCAGCGCGAGCGCCCGACAGTCATCGCGTTTTTCGGTGACCATCTGCCTCCTCTGGGGCCGGTCTACGTCGAGACAGGTTTCTTGAAAAGCAACGTTGCGCCGCGCAAGGAGGCCGCCGATAAGATGCTGCTGCATCACGAGACGCCACTGGTCGTGTGGTCGAACCGTGAAGGCCCGGTTGAAGATATGGGAGCAACCAGCCCGGCATTCCTGCCCTACCACATTCTCAAGTCCGCAGGGATCACCCACCCCTATTATACGGGCTTTTTGGGTGAACTCAGCCAGCGTTATCGCGTTGTCGACCGCAACATGCTGATGGAACAGGACGGCGAAACCGTCGCGGACTGGGCGCGGCAGAAAGAGATCGATCCGGGCATTCGTAATTTCCGCCTGCTGCAATACGATATGATGTTCGGCAAGCACCGGTCTGCGAGCGACTTCTTCCCCGAAATGGGCGAGCGCCTGCATACGCATACGAGTTGAAGCAATAGGAAAGCTGTCCCGACGGGTGAAAATCGCCGGCAGGCTTGACTTTCCGAGCGCGTTCTTTATGTGTCGCGCCAAGTTTCCCCGCGTCCGGGTGTCTCCCGTGCATCAGCGGCTAGAACCCCACAACATTAACGGACGAAGACCATGGCTAAAGCCGCAAACATCAAGATCAAGCTCCTCTCGACCGCAGACACCGGCTTCTTCTACGTGACGAGCAAGAACAGCCGCACCAAGACCGACAAGCTGTCATTCCGCAAGTATGACCCGGTTGCAAGGAAGCATGTCGAGTTCAAGGAAACGAAGATCAAGTAATCTTCGTCACATTCCCGATACATCTCAAGACGCCGCCTTTGGGCGGCGTTTTTGTTAGCATTACGGGGTATTAAGGGGGCCGGCCGGCATTGGCAGCGGTACGAGGAGGCCACTATGCGCCAAGCCGACCGGCCGACCCCACGGACCCAGGAGATGCGGCGGACCTGAGCATCATGGGGTGTCTTCACGGCGCTCAATAAGCCAAACTATGCGGCTATCCTCGCCTTTGTGCCGACATTTGCGCAATTGCTTATAAAGATCAACCGTTTCTTAACCACAGCTCGCTACTCGCCTCGGTTAAGGTAAACGCGTAACCTTTCCGCGTCAGCCGCTGGCGAAGCGTCAGATCAGGCCGCCTTGGCAACGACGCGGTTGCGACCGCCGCTCTTGGCCTCGTAAAGTGCGAGGTCCGCGCGCTTCATCAGGGCCCCGACCGAATCCACCCCTTTCAGGACCGAAGACACACCGACACTGATCGTCACCGGCACCGTCTTGGCCTCGCTCCCAAGCGTAAAAGGTTCCTGCGCGATGCCGGCACGAATACGCTCGGCGACTTTCTCGGCAATCGGCCCTTCCGTGTCCGGCATGACCACCACGAATTCTTCGCCGCCGAAGCGGCAGGCGAGATCGATGCCGCGTACGCTCTTGCGCAGACGCTGGGCGAATTCGCGCAGAACGGCGTCGCCACCATCATGGCCATAGGTGTCGTTGATCAATTTGAAGCGATCGAGATCGGTTATGAGCATCGATAGTGGTCGCCGGCGAGTCACGGCCCGTTCGAACAGCGTCTGCAGATGGCTATCGAGATAACGGCGGTTATGCAGGCCGGTCAGCGGGTCGGTCACAGCCATTTCGATGGTCTGGGTGACACTGGCACGAAGTTCGTCATTGTAACGCTTGCGGCGAACCTGGGTGCGCAACCGGGCGATCAATTCCTGCTGGTCGATGGGCCGAATAAGAAAATCATTGATGCCGAGTTCCAACCCGCGAACGATGCGACGGTCCTCTCCAACTTCTGCAAGCAAGATAATCGGTACGAAGCGTGTGCGATCGAGCGAGCGCAACTGCGAACACAGCCGCAACGGATCAAAATCGGCAAACCCGGTCGAGATCAGGATGCATTCATACGCGCTTTCGGCCGCTTGGAAGAAACCTGCATGTGGATCGCTCGCAATATCGACATCGGCAACGTTGCGCAGCATTCTTTGCACCCGCTCGACCGATGACGGGCGCTCGTCGATCAGCAGCACTTTGGGTGCAGTATCGCTGGACTGGAAATTGCGGCTGAGCAATTCCTCGATACCGATATTGCGCGTTGTGGAGGCGCGCAGGCGCAATTCATCGGTCAGCATCTTGAGGCGCACCAGGCTTTTGACGCGCGTCATCAATTGCAGATCGTTGACCGGCTTGGTGAGAAAGTCATCCGCACCGGCCTCCAGGCCACGCACACGGTCCGTCACCTGATCCAGCGCAGTGACCATGACCACCGGGATGTGCGAGGTAGTCGGGTCGCTCTTCAACCTTCGGCACACCTCGAATCCGTCCATATCGGGCATCATCACGTCGAGCAGCACCACATCGACCTTGCCGTTCTCGCAAGTCTCGATGGCGTCCGGGCCGTTGCTCGCAGTCAGCACCTCGAAATATTCCGCAAGCAACCGCACTTCGAGCAGCTTTACATTGGCTGGAATATCATCGACGACGAGGATGCGCGCGGTCATATCAACGGTTCCGGGACGATATCGGGATAGGCATTATGCGTCCCCCAGATAGGATTTGATGGTTTCGATGAAGCGGGGAACGGAAATCGGCTTCGAAATATAGGCCTCGCAGCCTCCCTGGCGAATTCGCTCCTCGTCGCCCTTCATGGCGAAAGCGGTGACAGCAATGACGGGAATGACATGCAGGTCATCGTCCTCCTTTAGCCATTTCGTCACTTCCAGACCCGAAACCTCCGGCAACTGAATGTCCATCAGGATGAGATCCGGTCGATGCTGGCGAGCAAGATCGAGCGCCTCGAGCCCATTCCTGGTCCGCACCGTATCGTATCCGCTGGCTTCGATAAGGTCGCGAAAGAGCTTCATGTTGAGCTCATTGTCCTCGACGATCATAACCTTCTTCGGCATCAACATCCCGTCCTCGGCGCGCTCGTGCCAGGAAGCGCCGTCCTGCGATCCCTTGGGGAACGCACCAAGCCCATGCGGGCACACTATCGCGAGATGATTGACGAAACGGAAACCTGTCGCCGAAAACCCGCGAGACGTCGCCTGGCGCGCCTTGCAGGCCACCAGCGGCTTGCCGCCGGCAGCACTTGCCATTACTTGCGGGGCAAGACTTCGAGAATCTCACCCCGGCCTGAAGGTAGTGATGACAGATAATGCGTCAATGTGCGAGCAAGCGGAAGCGATTGCGGTGCGTGCGCTCGGCTTCGTGGCGGCTGACCCCGAACTGCTGCCGCGATTCCTTGCCATAACCGGCATTGAAGTCTCGTCCATAAGGCGTGCCGCCGCGGAACCCGGCTTCCTTGCTGGCGTGCTGCAATTCATCCTGGCCCACGAGCCGACGCTGATTCGCTTTTCCGACGAGACAGGCACGCCGCCCGAAGCTGTTGGCAAGGCGCTGAAGGCGCTGCCGCTCGGCAGCGACAATTACGACATTTCGACATGAGCGAAGATCCCGAAACCGCGCGCCAGATCGCCGAACTGTCCGCTGACGAGAGGCCGCTGCTGGTGCTCGACGTCGATGACGTCGTCCTTGAATTTATCCGCCCTTTTCCGCTTTTCCTGCAAAAGCGTGGCTACAGCCTGGTGATTGCCTCCTTCAAGCTAACCGGCAATATCGCTGAAGCGGCAAACGGACGTATCATCGAACAGCCGGAAGTGACTGCATTGCTTGATGAATTTTTCGGCGAGCAGTCAGATTGGCAAAGCATAACAGATGGCGCGGCCGAGGCGCTCGCAATGCTGGGCAAACACGCCGAGATCGTCATGTTGACAGCCATGCCGCACCGGCACCGAGCCGTGCGGCGCCGGCATTTGCAGGCTCTGGGCCTGCATTACCCACTATTGACGACCGAAATGGCCAAGGGGCCGGCAGTGGCGAAACTGCGCGGCCGCACTGCGCGCCCGGTCGCCTTTGTCGACGATCAGCCGTCAAACCATATCTCGGTGCGCGAGGCCTTGTGGGATGCCCACCTGTTTCATCTGATGGCCGACAACTCGCTGCGCGAATTCCTGCCGCCCTTGCCCGACGATATCCATGTCGTTTGGGACTGGCACGAGGCGACGCCGAAGATCGCCGAGGCACTGGCCCTATAACGCCAGTCGCATCAGCGGCCGTCCAGCCTTGCGCTCCGCAATGCGCTCGAAACCAGCCTTTTCGAACACGCGCGAGGACCCGACATAGAGCCCTACCGAGCGAGAATCGCGAGACTGGTCCATCGGGCTCGCCTCTAGCAAACGTGCCCCGTTGCTGCGGGCAAAGTCGATGCCGCCAGCGACCAGACGATGCGTCAGGCCCTGGCCGCGTGCCTTGCTGCGGATAAAAAAACAGGAGATGGCCCATATTCCCGGATCGGCGGCATCATCCGGGTCGAGCGGTGCGGAAGCCTTGCCCTGATTGTTCCACTCCGGCACGTCGGCACGCGGCCCCACCTGCATCCAGCCAACCGCCGCGCCCGCTGCAAAGGCAAGCAGGCCCGGCGGCGGGCCAGCCTCAATACGCGCCTTGATGTGGTCCTTGTTGCGCTCACGGTTGTTTTCGCGGCGCACGCGCGGCGGCAGGCGATGATGCGTGCACCAGCAGCCGTAGCAGGCGCCCTGCCTGCCGAACAAATCCTCGAAATCAGGCCAAAGCTCCGCTGTTGCCGGTGCAATGCTGATTGTCATCCCTTGTCTCCAGACCTTTGTAAGCTACCGCCTTGCCGAGGCAACCACGATAGCATAGCATTGCCCGCGTTCTGTTTATGTTCACATCTATGGGCCTTGCTGTCAACGATCCCAACCACGGCTTCTGCCGCGACTGCCTGACCTTGCAGCGTACCGTAAGCCGACGTTGCGAGCGTTGTGGTAGCCCTCGTCTGGTGCAGCATGAGGAGCTTTATCGTCTGCATCTGGCGCATATCGATTGCGACGCCTTCTACGCCTCAATTGAAAAGCGTGACAATCCTGCTCTCAAGGACAGGCCTGTCATCATCGGCGGCGGCAAACGCGGCGTGGTTTCCACCGCTTGCTACATTGCGCGCATCCATGGCGTTCGCTCGGCCATGCCCATGTTCAAGGCACTGGAAGTCTGCCCCGAGGCCGTCGTCATCAAGCCGGATATGGAAAAATATGTCCGTGTCGGGCGCGAAATGCGCGCCATGATGCAGGCTCTTACCCCCTTGGTAGAGCCGCTTTCGATTGATGAAGCCTTCCTTGATCTAGCAGGTACGGAAAGGCTACATGGCCTGCCATCAGCACTGGTCCTGGCACGATTTGTTCAAACCATCGAGAAGGAACTCGGCATTTCCGCCTCGGTCGGTCTCTCCTATTGCAAATTTCTGGCCAAGGTCGCATCGGACTTGCGCAAGCCACGCGGCTTCTCCGTCATAGGCGAAGCCGAAGCGATCAGCTTTCTGGCCGAACAGCCGGTGACGATGATCTGGGGCGTCGGCAAGGCTTTCGCAGCATCGCTGGAGCGTGACGGTATCCGCATGATCTCGCAATTGCAGAAGATGGAGCGTGCCGACCTGATGCACCGCTACGGCGTCATAGGCGACCGCCTGTATCGGTTGGCTCGTGCAGAAGACGATCGACAAGTCGATCCGCGGCGCGACACCAAGAGCGTCTCGGCCGAAACCACATTCGACATTGACATTGCAAGCCTCGACGACCTCGCGCCTGTACTGCGCGCTCTGTCGGAAAAGGTTTCGACACGGCTCAAAAAGACTGACATTGCCGGGCGTACCGTAGTGCTGAAGCTGAAATCGCGCGATTTCAAGATCCGCACCCGCAACCGTCAACTCGGCGATCCGACACAGCTTGCCGACCGCATCTTCTCCGTCGGTCTGGATATCCTGAAGCGGGAAATAGACGGCACACGCTACAGGCTGCTCGGCATCGGCGTCAGCGACCTGTCCGACGCCGCCAATGCCGACCCGCCGGATCTCGTCGATGTCCGGGCGCGCAAGCGCGCCTTGGCCGAAGGCGCCATCGATGCCCTGCGTGACAGGTTCGGCGGCAAGGCGGTGGAGACAGGCTATACGTTCGGCAAGGGACATCGCGGACGCCCCACCCGTCCGGAGGAAGATGAAGGGCCGGAACTGCAACACCCTTGGGAGCGGATTTGATTGTCTACTGCCGTTTGAGTTCGATCCGGCTGGTCACCACCGACTTACCGGTTTTCAAGTCCGTGTCGGTCGTCGTGAGGCGCATGCCGTTGTCACCGATTTTCTCAACCGTCATCCTGGCATTGCGATCACCGTTGACTTTTTTCGCCCAGCGGATGTCCAAATTGATCGCGTCACCGGAGCGGCCTCCCTGCAAAGCGGCCGGGCCGGTCCCGGCGCCAATATAGGTACCGCTATAAGCGCCATCGCTCACTTTCAACTCCGCGCCAATCTTCCGGGTAAACACCAATAATCCGCGGCAAGTACCCGTCAAAGAAAGTGTTTCCGTCGTTGTCGCCGATTTGAATTTGCAGGAAACTCCGATCGTTGGCGTGGTAATACGTATTTTGACCTTACCCTTCCCTGCCCAATTCCCTTCCAAAGAATGCAAAAAGGACCCCTCTCCAGCGTGGGCCGGTGCGGCACCAAGAAAACAGAACGCAAGGGCGATTCCTGCAACGGGACTTCTCATCTTTGCCTTTCCCAACCGATATCATACTCAACCTATGGGCCGATGGCTGGTTCCATTGGCGATGCCATGGACCAAACCCAAAAGCTCACTCACCATCGTCTGGAATCTTCAAAATATGGCCACAGGCCTTGCAATGCACCGCATCCGGCTCGTGACGCTGCAAGCCGCATTCCGGACAAGGGAAGAATACCTTTGTCGGGCGGAATATCGACTGCGCCAACCGGACGAACAGCGAAATGCCGATGATCATGGTGACAATGGCCGTTAATTTGCCCGCCGTTCCGGGCAGCACAATGTCGCCGAAGCCCGTCGTCGTGACGGTGGCGACAGTCACATACATGGCGTCGATATAGCCAGCCATGCCCGACCCGTCGCGGTAAAAAACGGTGTAGACGAAGCCGCTGATGACAAAAAGGAAGGTCAACAGATTGACGACCGCATGGCTGGCTTCCCGCCATTCGTCCCAGTGCCGCATCGGCAGATGCCGCCACAACGCGCCACTGCGCGACAGTGACCACAGTCTCAAAATGCGCAGGAAGGCCAAGTTGGCAAGGGCCGTCGGAAAAAGCAGAGTAAGCAGGATGAAGCCGTCTACCCACGATGTCGGCTGTCTCATCAGCCGAACGACATCGTTGGAGGCCAGCAGCCGACCGGCAATATCGAGCGCGACGATAGCCGCCACCACATAGTCCAGCCACAGAAAGGATGGACTTTCCTGCAAGACGGGCGTGGCGATGAAGAACCCGATGATCGCAAGATCGATGACGATAGCTGCGAGTTGGAAACGGAATGCCGCCGGCGTTGTGCCATGATAGAGAATGCGCAGCGTATTGCGCAGGCGATCCAGCTTGGTCTGGTCTTCCGTTTCTTGCGTGCCCGCCTTCACACCAATTCCACTTCCACGACCCCCGTTACGGCGCGCATGGCCGAAGCCACCTGCGGGGAAATACGGTAACGGCTAGGGAGTTCGATCTCGACCTCGCCTTGCCCGTCCTGCTTGATGACAACGAAACTCACCTGCCCCTCGCCTTTCGCGCCAAGCTGCCCCGACAGCATGCCGAGTGGCGCGGTGTCGCGAATGAAGACGCGCAACGCCTTCTGGATGCGGCTTGCCTCGTCTTCCAGCGACTGCACGGTCTGGATGCGCAGATTGACACCCTCCGGGCGATCCTCCGCCGAGACGGTGATGACCAGTGACTTTCCGGGTTCCAGCAGGTCGCGATATTGCGCCAACGTTTCGGAAAACAGCACGGCCTCATACTGGCCGCTGGTATCGGAAAAATTGACCACACCCATCTTGTTGCCGGTGCGCGTCTTACGCTCCTGTCTGGAGGTGACGGTGCCGGCCAGCCGGCCAGCCGTGGCGCCGCGTTTTGCGGCGGCGGAAAACTCGGCCCAGGTCTGTGCGCGCATCTTTTCGAGTGCCGATTTGTATTCATCAAGTGGATGAGCCGAAAGATAGAAGCCGACGATCTGGAATTCGCGATGCAACCGATCGGCGGCGAGCCACGGTTCGGCCGCAGGCAGGTTGAGCGCCTGCGATTGACTGCCAAGCGAAATACCGAAAATGTCCGCTTGGCCGGACTCGGCATTCTGCTGCGCCAAGGCAGCCAAGCTCATCATGCGCTCCACGCCCGCCAACATCGCGGCGCGGTCATGGCCGAAACAATCGAGCGCACCCGCCATAATCAGACTTTCGAATACCCGCTTGCCGACGATCTTCGGATCAATACGCCCACAGAAATCGGAAAGGCTTTTGAAAGGCCCCTCCTTGCGCCTTTCAACGATGTGTTGAACGGCGGCATCGCCGACGCCCTTCAACGCCGCCAGCGAATAGAAGATCCGGTTTTCACCGACTTCGAAATCACGGAACGAAGTCAGCACCGATGGCGCGACAACATCGATTCCCAGACGCAGCGCGTCCTGTCTGAAGTCGGCCAGCTTATCGGTGTTACCCATGTCGAGCGTCATCGAGGCTGCCAGGAATTCCACTGGATAGTGCGCCTTCAGATACGCCGTCTGATAGGAAACGACCGCATAGGCGGCTGCGTGCGACTTGTTGAAGCCGTAGTCAGCGAACTTGGCCAGAAGGTCGAAGATGAAATCGGCTTGCGGCTTCTCGACACCGCGCTCCACCGCGCCGGAGACGAAGCGCACGCGCTGCTTGTCCATCTCGGCACGGATTTTCTTACCCATGGCGCGGCGCAACAGGTCGGCCTCGCCGAGTGAATAGCCGGACAGTTCCTGAGCGATCTGCATGACCTGTTCCTGATAAACGATGACGCCCTGCGTCTCCTTCACCAGATGGTCAATCTTCGGATGGATCGAAGCGGTTTCCTCCTCGCCATGCTTGCGGGCGTTGTAGGTCGGAATGTTCTCCATCGGCCCCGGCCGATAGAGCGCAACCAGGGCGATGATGTCCTCAATGCAGTCCGGCTTCATGCCGATCAGCGCCTTGCGCATGCCGGCGCTTTCCACCTGGAACACGCCGACAACCTCACCACGAGAAAGCATGGAATAGGTCTTTTCGTCGTCGTAAGGTATATGCGCCAGGTCGATATCGACGCCGCGGCGGCGGATCAGTTTTACGGCGGTGTCGAGCACCGTCAGCGTCTTGAGGCCGAGGAAATCGAACTTAACCAGGCCCGCCTGCTCGACATATTTCATGTTGAATTGGGTGACCGGCATGTCCGAGCGTGGATCACGATACATCGGCACCAGTTCCGACAATGGCCGGTCGCCAATGACAATGCCGGCGGCATGTGTCGAAGCGTGGCGATATAACCCTTCCAGCTTCAAAGCCATATCAAGCAAGGTCTGGACGATGGGCTCCTTCTCAGCCTCCTCGGCAAAGCGCGGCTCATTGGCGATGGCGTCTGCGAGCTTGACCGGATTGGCCGGGTTCTGCGGCACCATCTTGGTCAGACGGTCGACCTGCCCGTAAGGCATCTGAAGGACGCGCCCGACATCGCGCAACACCGCACGTGCCTGCAACGTTCCGAAGGTGATGATCTGGCCGACCTGGTCGCGGCCGTATTTACCCTGCACGTAGCGGATCACTTCCTCGCGACGATCCTGGCAGAAATCGATGTCGAAGTCGGGCATCGAGACGCGTTCGGGATTAAGGAATCGCTCGAACAGCAGGGAGAAGCGCAGCGGATCAATATCGGTAATGGTCAATGCATAGGCGACCAGTGAACCTGCGCCCGAACCGCGTCCCGGCCCCACCGGGATGCCATGCACCTTCGCCCATTTGATGAAGTCCGAGACGATCAGGAAATAGCCTGGAAACTTCATGCGCTCGATAATGCCGAGTTCGTAGTCCAGACGCTTTTCATAGTCCTGAATCGTATGGCCAGCAGTCGGCCCGTGTGCCTCAAGCCGATGTATCAACCCGTCACGCGCCTGACGCTTCAACTCGTCGGCCTCCGCTTTTTCCGCCGCTTCCGCATCGGCGGCATCGGCGCTGGCAAAGCGGGGTAGGATCGGCTTGCGGCTTTTTGGGTAATGGGAACAGCGCCGCGCGATCTCTAATGTATTGTTGAGCGCTTCCGGCAAATCTGCAAAGAGTTCAGCCATTTCGGCTTGCGTCTTGAGGTGATTGTCCGGCGAAAGACGGCGGCGCTCATCGACCGCGATAACAGAGCCTTCGGCAATGGCGATCAGCGCGTCATGCGCCTCGTAGTCCTCACGGGACAAAAAGAAGGCCTCGTTGGTAGCAACCAGTGGCAGTTCGTGACGATAAGCAAGATCAATCGTCGCCTGCTCGATTGCCCGATCGTAACCGCTCATGCGCTCCAATTCGATATAGAGCCGGTCACCAAACAGGGCTTTCAACGTCAGGAGCCGCGCTTCGGCAAGGTCGCGATGCCCCTCCTTCAAGGCGGTGCCGAGCGGCCCACGCGGCCCGCCGCTGAGGCAGATCAACCCCTCGCCAAGAGGTGCCAGCATTTCGGCCGTGATGTGGACAGGCTCGCCCGACGGCGTGTCGAGATAGGTCCGGCTCACCAGCCGCACGAGATTGGCGTAACCGATTTCGGTGGCGGCGATCAGCACCAGCGGATGCAATGCCGGTCCGTTGCGGCGACGATGATCGCGTTGGGTATCGGCTTCATCGGAAAAAGCAATGTCCAACTGGCAACCGACAATCGGTTGAATGCCGTCCTTGGTGGCTTTTTGGGCAAATTCGAGAGCGCCAAACAGATTGTTGGTGTCGGTGACGGCAATGGCAGGTGCGCCATCCTTGAGTGCATGGCCAATGATCTTGCCGAACGGCAGCGCGCCTTCCAGCAGCGAATAGGCCGAATGGGCGCGCAAATGGATGAACGTGTGATGGGTGCTGGCTAGCCTGGTATCAGTGGTCATGGATATCGTATATTCCGAGAGTCGGTTCCGTCATTGTCACGAATGAAGTGCGCCAGGTCGAGTCTGAAGGCTTGGCGCTCACAGGAAGATACGTCAACAGCGAGCTGTTGTGTGCCTCGGTCGCATTATTTCGCAAACGCACAACTATTCCTTCGCAATCGCACAAGAATATGCGACAGCATTCCGCCTGAGGTCAGGGAAGGAGCAGAATGAGCGCGTCCGTGCAAACAAGCGTTATCACGCCGCCACAAGTGCTTGCTGCCAAAGGCCGCACGCCGCTCGTCTGCCTCACTGCCTATACGACGCCAACAGCGAAACTTGTCGATCGCCATTGCGAGATGGTGCTGGTCGGCGACAGCGTCGGAATGGTGCTGCACGGATTGCCCGACACGCTCGGCGTCTCCCTAGACATGATGTCCATGCACGGCAAGGCGGTACGGCGCGGGCTGGAACATGCGCTCATGGTGGTGGACATGCCCTTCGGTTCCTATGAAGAAAGTCCGCAGCAGGCATTTCGCAATGCCGCCCGCCTGATCACCGAGACGGGATGCGAAGCGGTCAAACTCGAAGGCGGTGAGGCCATGGCGGAGACAATCCGCTTTTTGACCCGGCGTGGCATCCCAGTGATGGCGCATGTCGGACTGACCCCGCAGGCAGTCAACGCCTTCGGCGGTTACGGCGTGCAAGGGCGTGGCGCGGACAGTGAGCGCATCCGGGGCGATGCAATTGCCGTCACGGAGGCCGGCGCATTCTCTGTGGTGCTGGAAAAGATTCCCGATCCGCTCGCCCGCCGCATCACCGCCGACATTGCCATTCCCACCATCGGCATCGGAGCTTCAGCGGCATGCGACGGCCAGATTCTCGTGACCGACGACCTGCTCGGCCAGTTCGGCGACTTCCTGCCGAAGTTCGTCAGGCGTTATGCCGATCTCGGTGCGCAGGCGGAGGCGGCGATCGCAGCCTATGCGAAGGACGTGCGAGCGCGGCAGTTTCCGGGGCCGGAGCATGTTTTTGGTGACACACCTGCCGGCAAACCAAAGAGAGAAATCGGGTGAGCGTGCCGATTGTACGCACCTTGGCCGATCTTCGCTTGGCAGTTGCCGGATGGCGGGGCGCAGGCGAAAAGATTGCCGTCGTGCCGACCATGGGTGCGCTGCATGAAGGGCATCTCAGTCTTGTTCGGACAGCTCTCGGCAATGCCGACCGCGTGATTGTGACCCTGTTCGTCAACCCAAAACAGTTCAATAGCGCAACCGACCTTGCCGCCTACCCCCGCACAGAAGAAGCCGACGCCGCCAAACTCGCTCCGTTCGGCGTCGATATGCTCTATGCGCCCGGCGCGGAGCAGATTTATCCGGCAGGCTTTTCCACGAAAGTTTCAGTCAGCGGTGTCAGCGAAGGCCTGTGCGACGCGTTCCGCCCCGGCCATTTCGACGGCGTGGCGACAGTGGTCGCCAAGCTGTTCCTTCAAACCGGCGCCGACAGCGCCTATTTCGGCGAAAAGGATTTCCAGCAACTTCATGTCGTGCGGCGCATGGCGCGCGACCTCGATATCCCAATCGAGGTCGTCGGGTGCCCGACCGTGCGCGAAGCTGACGGGCTGGCGTTATCCTCCCGCAATCAACGCCTGTCATCGGCAGAACGCGCAATTGCACCAAGACTGGCAGAAATCCTGTTTGCAACCACCGATCGCCTCGTCACAGGCGCCGCAACCGAGGCCACCCTTGCTGAAGCCAGGGCGGCAATCGTCAAAGCAGGTTATCGTGAGGTCGAATATCTGGAATTGCGTTCATCCGCCGATCTGACGCCGCTTGAGCGAGTGGATCGTCCGGCACGCCTGCTGGTCGCGGCATGGCTCGGCAACACACGCCTCATCGACAATGTCGAAGTGCCGGCTTCCCCGATAACCTGACGCATCGGGCCTCACGCAAATTCCATGATGACCGCATCGACTGCGAGGCTATCGCCAGACTTGGCGTTGAGCTTTTGAACTGTCAAATTGCGCTCGGCGCGCAGCACATTCTCCATCTTCATCGCTTCGACCACGGCCAGCGTCTCGCCGGCCTTGACCTCCTGCCCCTCGGAGACGGCAATCGACACCACCAGTCCCGGCATCGGGCACAGCAGCATTTTCGAGGTATCCGGCGGCAGCTTCACCGGCATCAATTTTTCCAGTTCGGCGGTGCGCGGCAGCATCGGATGGGCAACAACCGACATGCCCTTCCAGGCAATGCCGAGACCATTCACCACCGGACGCAATTGCGCAGCGATTTTCCGCTTGCCGATCGCTCCGTGCCAGACCGCCTCGCCCGGCCGCCAGTCGGATGCAACGGTGAACGACTTCTGGCCCTCAATGGAGAGATCGATTTCCATCGGGATCGAGACCATGCCTTCCTCGACCGAGACCGGCAGGTAGTCGTCACCAATCCTGACGACCCAATCCTTCTTCAGTTGGCCCGAATGAGGCGCTAAACGCCCGCCGAGCCGGTCGAGGCGATCCTTGCGCAGCAATTCGACCGAAACGGCGATGGCGGCCAGCACGGCGCTGTCCTCAGTGTCCGGTACGATCGGCGAAAAGCCGTCAGGATACTCCTCGGCGATGAAGCCTGTCGAAAGCCGGCCCGCGCGCCAACGTGGATGCTGCATCAAGGCCGACAGGAAGGGGATGTTGTGTTCGATGCCGTCGACAACGAATTCGTCCAGCGCCTCCGCCATGGCGTCGATGGCCCGGATGCGTGTCGGTGCCCAAGTGCACAGTTTGGCGACCATGGGATCGTAGAACATCGAAATTTCCGACCCCTCGGTAACGCCAGTGTCGTTGCGCACGATGACGTCGCCACTCTTGCCTTCCGCCGGCGGTCGATAGCGGGTGAGCCGGCCAATGGACGGCAGGAAATTGCGGTACGGGTCCTCGGCATAGAGACGGCTCTCGACCGCCCAGCCGTTCAGCTTCACATCTTCCTGTTTGATCGCGAGTTTCTCACCCGCAGCAACGCGGATCATCTGCTCGACCAGATCGATGCCGGTAACAAGCTCTGTCACCGGGTGCTCAACCTGCAATCGTGTATTCATTTCAAGGAAATAGAAGTTCCTGTTCTTGTCGACGATGAATTCGACCGTACCGGCGCTCTGATAATCCACAGCTTTGGCGAGCGCCACGGCCTGCTCGCCCATGGCGGCACGCGTTTCTTCATTGAGGAAAGGCGAAGGCGCCTCTTCCACGACCTTCTGATTGCGGCGTTGAATCGAGCATTCGCGCTCACCGAGATAGATGGCGTTGCCATGCGCGTCGGCCAGCACCTGAATCTCGATATGGCGTGGGTCGACCACGAATTTCTCGATGAAGACGCGATCGTCGCCAAAGGAACTCTTGGCCTCCGAGCGCGCACGCTCAAAACCGTCGCGCACTTCCGTTTTGTCCCAGGCGATGCGCATGCCCTTGCCGCCGCCGCCGGCGGATGCCTTGATCATCACCGGATAGCCGATCTGACCGGCGATTTTCTCGGCTTGATCCGCGTCCTCGATAACGCCGAGAAAGCCCGGCACGGTCGAGACCTTGGCATCATTGGCGAATTTCTTGGATTCGATCTTGTCGCCCATGGCGCGGATCGCCATGGGTTTCGGGCCGATAAAGACGATGCCTTCTTCTTCCAGCGCCTCGCAGAAAGATGCGCGCTCCGACAGGAAGCCGTAGCCCGGATGCACGGCCTCGGCCCCGGTCTGCTTGCAGGCGGCAATGATTTTTTCAGCAACCAAGTAGCTTTCCGCCGCCGGCGAAGGGCCGATATGAACGGCCTCATCGGCCATCTCGACATGCACAGCATCGCGGTCGGCATCGGAATAGACGGCGGCGGTGGCAATACCCATCTTGCGGGCGCTCTTTATGACGCGGCAGGCGATCTCACCGCGATTGGCGATCAGGATCTTCTTGAACATCGGCGCGTCATTCCTTCGCTCTGGCCTTAAATCGGCAAATTTTCTTTTATGGATTTCAACAGCGGTGCTCAAGCCGACGAAGGACGAATGGTCGCGCCGGCGTAAAGATACGCCGCCAATGCGCTGATCCGGCTTTCCGGCTCTCGCCTTGACTGGTAAGCCTCCCGAGAATCGAAATGGGATTGCCTGGAGGGTCTGGATGAAAACCCGTGCCGCTGTTGCTGTTGCCGCCGGAAAACCGCTCGAAATCATGGAGGTGGACCTCGAAGGGCCGCGCGAGGGCGAGGTTCTGGTCGAGATCAAGGCGACAGGCATCTGCCATACCGACGAATTCACGCTGTCAGGTGCCGATCCGGAAGGCATTTTTCCGGCAATTCTCGGGCATGAGGGCGCAGGCATCGTCGTTGACGTCGGCAAGGGCGTGACTTCACTGAAAAAGGGCGACCATGTTATTCCGCTCTACACGCCGGAATGCCGTTCCTGCCCGTCCTGCCTGTCGCGCAAGACCAATCTGTGCACCGCGATCCGCTCGACGCAGGGACAAGGCCTGATGCCGGACGGCACCAGCCGCTTTTCCATCGGCAAGGACAAGATCTTTCACTATATGGGTTGCTCGACCTTCTCCAACTTCACCGTGCTGCCTGAAATCGCGCTGGCCAAGGTCAATCCCGACGCGCCTTTCGACAAGATCTGCTACATCGGTTGCGGCGTGACCACCGGTATCGGTGCGGTGATCAACACCGCCAAGGTGGAGATTGGCGCGACGGCGGTGGTGTTCGGGCTCGGCGGCATTGGCCTCAATGTCATTCAGGGCCTGAAGCTCGCCGGCGCGGACATGATCATCGGCGTGGATTTGAATAATGACAAGAAGGCATGGGGCGAGCGCTTCGGCATGACGCATTTCGTCAATCCGAAGGAAATCGACGGCGACATCGTTGCCCACCTCGTCGACATGACCAAACGCGGGGCCGACCAGATCGGCGGCGCCGATTACACGTTCGACTGCACAGGTAACGTCAAGGTCATGCGCCAAGCCCTTGAATCGTCTCATAGAGGTTGGGGCAAGTCGGTCGTCATCGGTGTCGCCGGCGCCGGCCAGGAAATCTCCACGCGGCCGTTCCAACTGGTCACCGGCCGCACCTGGATGGGCACAGCCTTCGGTGGTGCGCGCGGCCGCACCGACGTGCCGAAAATCGTCGATTGGTACATGGATGGCAAGATCCAGATCGATCCGATGATCACGCATACGCTGAAGCTCGAAGACATCAACAAGGGCTTCGATCTGATGCACGCCGGGGAGAGCATCCGCAGCGTGGTAATCTATTGAATTGAATGAAGAAATGAGCGCGCCACCCGCCATCTATGTCGATGCCGATGCCTGCCCGGTAAAGGCCGAGGTGGTGAAGGTGGCTGAGCGCTTCGGCATTGTTGTCAGCTTTGTTGCAAATGGCGGGCTGCGCCCGTCGCGCAACCCAATGATTCGTGCGGTTGTCGTCCCGAAAGGGGCCGATGCGGCCGACGACTGGATTGTTGAGAATGCGCGGGCCAATGACGTGGTGGTCACGGCGGACATTCCGCTTGCCGCCCGCGCTGTGGCGCTGGGCGCGCATGTTTTGGGTCCAACCGGCCGCCCCTTCACCGCCGAGACGATCGGCATGGCGGTGGCGATGCGCGACCTGAAGCAGCATTTGCGCGAAACCGGCGAAAGCAAGGGCTACAATGCCGGCTTTACGCCGCAAGATCGTTCGCGTTTCCTTGGCGAACTGGATCGCATCTTGCGACGCGCGGTCAAATCCGCCACATCTGACTGAACGAAACAGCCCAGCGGGCCGGTCGTCATGTCTGCCAAAAAACCGTTGCACCGCCATGTGCAATTTTCGGTTTCCGCCTGCATCGGCGTCATCGCGCTTTTTGCGGCCCTGCTCGTTCATGCGCCTCTGGCCTATTCCATTGGCGCCAATGTCTTCTTCGCCGGCTATATCGGGCTTGTGCTGATACAGATGCCGCGGCTCACCAGCGGCTATCTGAGCGAAAATGCGCGGGCCGCCGATCAGCCGGTCACGGTGATCTTCATCGTTACCTTCCTTGTCGTGTGCGTCGCCATCGCGTCGCTATTCCAGCTTATCAACGCCAAGGGGGACCCGCACCCGGTCGAACTGATTTTCGCAATGGCCTCGGTCCCCCTCGGCTGGTTCACCATCCACGCCATGTTCGCGCTCCATTACGCCCATGTCTTCTGGATGAACGACGACGAGACGGACAGCCAATCGAAACGGAGCGTGCCCATCGGCGGGTTGCAATTCCCTGGCAAGAAGAAGCCCGACGGTCTGGATTTCCTTTATTTTTCCACCGTTATAGGCATGACCTCGCAAACGTCGGATACCGGCGTGACAACCACCCAGATGCGAAGGATCGTGCTGATCCATTCGGTAGCGTCGTTCTTTTTCAACACGGTGATCGTTGCCGCCGCGGTCAATCTTGCGGTCAGCCTTGGCGGCTAAACCGGCGGCGTCCCCGCGCCTCAACGTGCACAAATCCGTGATCGGTCTGAAACATTGAAAGCCCGCCCGCCGTAGTGAGCTAGGATGAATGCAAGCGCCGCCATGCGCGGCTGGAGAGGCAGGAATGGACACCGCCGTCAGCGCCCGGACGTCCGAGCAGGACAACATCGCGATCGAGAGGCCACTGGTCTATCGCCAGTCGGCATGGACCCGGCTGACCCATTGGCTATGGGCAGCGGCGCTGTTCTTCCTGCTGCTGTCCGGCCTCAACATCTTCAATGCGCGCCCGCAACTCTATATCGGCCAGGAATCCGGTTTTGGCTACGACAATACGATCCTTCAGATCGGCGCGATCAATACGCCGAACGGCCCGCGCGGCTACACCGACATTTTCGGCCACCGCTTCGATACGACCGGCGTGCTCGGTTGGTCTGGCCCGAAAGGTTACGAGCGTCCCCGCGCCTTTCCGTCTTGGGCGACGATCCCCTCCTATTACGATCTCGGTACGGCCCGCGTGGTTCACTTCTTCTTCGCCTGGGTGTTGAGCGCCACTCTGCTGGCGTGGCTGCTGGCCAGCCTGTTCGACGGCCATATCCGCCGCGATCTTGCTCCGCGTCTAGGCGACCTTCGCCGATTGCCGCGCGACATTGCCGATCACGCCCGCCTGAAATTCCATCATGGGCGAAACTACAACACCTTGCAGAAACTGAGCTATGGCGTCGTGCTGTTCGTGCTTCTGCCGCTGATGATCCTGACGGGGCTGGCCATGTCACCGTCGATGGATACGGTGCTGCCCTTCCTGACCGAGATTTTTGCTGGGCGGCAGACGGCCCGCACCATCCATTTCGGCATCATGGTTCTGCTGGTGCTGTTCTTCGCCGTTCACATGCTGATGGTGCTGGCCGCCGGGCCGGTCAACGAACTGCGCTCGATCATTACAGGTTGGTATCGAACTGATTCGCCCGAGAGCAGCAACTCCTCCAAAGGAAGCGCCTGAAATGGCAAAAAAATTCCAGATCAGCCGGCGCAAATTCCTGACAGGCGCCAGTCTTGGGCTTTCCGGTGCGGTGCTTTCCGGCTGCGACGCTTTTGACAGCGGGCTGGGTGTGGGGGACGGGCTGCGTTCCTTCCTGGAAAACGCCAATGACCTGACATGGCGGGCGCAACGCCTGCTGGCAGGCCGCGATTCGCTGGCGCGCGAATATACCCAGGCCGATATCCGCCAGCCGATGCGACCGAACGGCGTCACCGCCCCGGATGACGCACATTATCATGAACTGCTTGCCAATGATTTTTCCGATTGGCGCCTGAAGGTGACGGGAATGGTCGAAAAACCCCTGTTGCTGTCGCTGAACGACCTCCAAACCATGCCGAGCCGCACCCAGATCACCCGGCACGACTGTGTCGAGGGCTGGAGCGTCATCGCCAAATGGACTGGTGTGCCGCTTTCGCTTGTGCTCGACCGCGCCGTGGTCAAACCTCAGGCGCGCTATGTCGTGTTTCATTGCCTCGATACGATCGACCGCAGCCTTTCCGGAAACATCAAATATTATGGTTCGATCGACCTGATCGACGCACGCCATCCGCAGACAATTCTCGCCTATGGACTGAACGACAAACCCTTGCCGGTGGAGAACGGCGCGCCGCTGCGCGCACGCGTCGAGCGGCAACTCGGCTACAAAATGCCGAAATACCTTTCACGAATCGAAGTCACCGACGATTTCACCGGAATGGGCGGCGGGCGTGGCGGCTATTGGGAGGATAATGGCTATGACTGGTATGCCGGAATTTGACACGACTGAAATTATTTATATTCAATTTCAATGGCTTGAAATTTAATCCGGATATTAATCTTGTGATTCGTGGCCGTATCGGCCATGTTTATCTGGCACAGTCGGTGACCGCCGGCAGAACCCAACGACGATCAATCAGGAGGTGTATCGGGTGTCCGACACCACGAATATCTTTGAAGAATCACCGGATTTCGATACGTTTGGCGGGCGTCTCTCACGAGCCATCGACGCCAGCGAACTGAACACAAAAGACTTGGCTGGACGCCTCGGCGTCAAGAAATCCACGGTCCTCGCCTGGGAGACCGACCGCTCTCAACCAGGCTCTCATAGACTTACAAAACTCGCCGGAATGCTTGGTGTCAGCCTGTCCTGGCTGTTGCACGGCGTCGGCATCGGTCCTTCCGAGGCGAGCGAGGAAGAAACCGCCGGCGCGGTAGGCGAACAATTGGCCCGGCTGAAACTGCTCCATCTGGAAACCGGACAGCTCATCGGTCGTATTCAGGGCGATCTGGATCGGCTCGCTACAACCGGCGCCCGCTAGGGTCAAAAGAAATCACGCAGCATTGTTTGCGCGCCTTGTCGCCGGCAGGTGACAAGGCGTTGCCGCTAGGCTATGCAATGCGCGTCGAGGGTCTAACGACCCTGCCTGCTCACGGGAGAGAGTAGCGAAAGCTGCCGCCGAAGGGGAAATCGCCCGAAATCTCTCAGGCAAAAGAACCGTAGCAGGCCAAGACGCTCTGGAAAGTCGGGGTTTACCCCGCGCCGAAGGTGTAAGCGCTGCCGACAGAGTTCCGGGGCGCGAGTCTCTCAGGCTTCAGACAGAGGGGCACGGAGTGGCCGCATGGTGCGGCTGCCGCGTGTTGTTCTGGAGAAACCATGGCGGGCGACGAAACCAAACATCTTCCCCTCGAGGACCTGCATCTCGCTGCCGGCGCCAAGTTCGGCGCTTTTGCCGGCTGGTCGATGCCGCTGACCTATCCGGCCGGCGTGATGAAGGAGCACCTTCACACCCGCGACCATGTCGGCCTGTTCGACATCTCGCACATGAAGCTGTTCGAGATTTCAGGCCCCGGCGCTGCCGCGCTGCTGGCCCGCGCCTGCCCGCTCGATGCGGCGGCGCTGGAGCTTTCGCAATCCAGATACACTTTCTTTCTCAACGAAGCCGCCGGCATCCTCGATGACCTCATCGTCACCAGGCTGGGCGACCAGCGCTATGTACTGGTAGCGAATGCCGGAAATGCCGCTGCGGACGAAGCGCATCTGCGCGCGGTAGCGAAGGGTTTCGACACGGAAATCAAGCCGCTCGACCGCGTTTTTCTGGCCATACAGGGACCGGACGCCGAAGCGGCACTTTCCAGCGCCGGTGTCGACGCCGCCACGCTTCAATTCATGCACGGCATCGAACCAAGACAGGACTGGTTCATGAGCCGCTCCGGCTATACCGGCGAGGACGGTTTCGAGATCGGCCTGCCGGAAAAGGATGCGCGTGCCCTTCTCGGCAGCCTGCTTGAAGACGAACGCGTCGCCTGGGTCGGGTTGGCCGCGCGCGACAGCCTGCGGCTGGAGGCCGGGCTTTGCCTGCATGGCCAGGATCTGACAGCAGAGACCGACCCGGCGAGCGCCGGCCTGACGTGGGCGATCTCCAAGGACTTGCGCACATCGGGCACTTTCATTGGAGCCGAGGCACTGCGCGCCATTCTTGCGCGCGGTGCTGACGAAAAACGTGTCGGCCTCAAGCCGGAAGGCAGGCAGCCCGTACGCGCAGGCACCGCCCTCACCGACGCAGACGGTAAACCCGCCGGCCGCGTTACCTCAGGCGGCTTCGGCCCTTCCGTCGGCCATCCGGTCGCCATGGGCTATGCCGCAGCGCCGTTGGCAAAACCGGGAACACAACTGTTTGCCGATGTGCGCGGCAGCAAGATTCCCGTCGTGATCGTTTCCCTACCCTTCACCCCTCACCACTACCGCAAAGGATGATTTTTATGGCGAAGACCTATTTTACCGAAGATCACGAATGGCTCTCTGTCGAAGGAGGCGTCGCCACCGTCGGTATCACCGATTATGCGCAGGAACAGCTTGGCGACCTCGTCTTTGTCGAACTGCCGGATGCCGGCAAGAAACTCGCCAAGGGCGATACGGCGGTGGTGGTCGAATCGGTGAAGGCCGCTTCCGACGTTTATGCGCCGGTCGATGGCGAAATCACCGAAGCCAACGGCGCGCTTTCCTCCGATCCGGCGCTGGTCAATACGGCGGCGACCGGGGACGGCTGGCTATGGAAGATGAAGCTTGCCGATGAAAGCCAACTCGACGGTTTGATGGACGAGGCCGCCTACAAGGCTCATATCGGCTGACAGCAGGACGAAAAATCATGACCACGGCACCATTTTCCTTCTCGACCCGCCATATCGGGCCGGGTGTAGACGATTCATGCGCCATGCTCGCCGCAATCGGCGTGCCATCGGTGGAAACGCTGATTTCCCAGGCCGTACCGAAGTCGATCCGCATCGACCGGCCGCTGGCCCTGCCCGCTCCGGCGAGCGAGGCCGAGGCACTTGGTGAACTCTCGGCCATCATGGCCAAAAACACCGTTCTGAAAAGTTTCATCGGCACCGGCTATCATGGCGTGCATGTGCCGCCGGTGATCCAGCGCAACCTGTTTGAAAATCCGGCCTGGTACACCGCCTACACGCCCTATCAGGCCGAGATCAGCCAGGGACGGCTGGAGCTTCTGTTCCACTTCCAGACGCTGGTGACCGAACTGACCGGCCTGCCCCTCGCCTCCGCCTCGCTGCTCGACGAGGCAACCGCCGTGGCCGAAGCCGTTGGCATCGCCTGGCGTTTCCATTACGGCAAGCGGCCCAAAGTGGTCATCGCGGGCGCGCTGCATCCGCAAATCCTGGACGTGGTGAAAACGCGCGCCGAGCCGCTCGGCATCAGAATCGAAGCCGACAAGGCCGACGATCAGACAGCAGCGGTGATCGTGCCCTGGCCCGACACGTTCGGCGTCTTCGGCGATTATTCAGCGATTGTCGATGAAGCGAAGGCCACCGGCGCCCTGATTATTGCCGTGGCCGATCCGCTGGCGCTCACGCTGGTCGAAGCGCCCGGAAAGCAAGGCGCCGACATTGCCGTCGGTTCCTTGCAGCGCTTTGGCGTTCCCATGGGCTATGGTGGACCGCATGCGGCCTATATGGCGGTTTCCGACAGGCTGACCCGCCTGATCCCCGGCCGGCTGGTCGGCCAGTCGGTCGATACCAAAGGCAGGCCCGGTTATCGTCTGGCGCTTCAGACACGCGAGCAGCACATTCGCCGCGACAAGGCGACCTCCAACATCTGCACCGCGCAGGCGCTGCTCGCCAATATGGCGGCTGCCTATGCCATCTGGCACGGGCCGCAGGGCCTGCAAGCCATGGCGCAGCACATTCACAACCTGGCCGCCCGATTCTCGGCAGGGCTCGCGAGCGCAGGCCTGACGGTTGCCGGCGTGGAGATATTCGACACCGTTACGGTGACGGTTGAAGGCCGCGCCAAGGCAATTGCTGCCGAAGCCGAACAGTCCGGCCGACTGGTCCGGCTGATAGACGAAAACCGGATCGGCATCAGTTTCGATGAAACCTCCACCGAGGAGGATCTTCAGGCGCTGTCCGCACTGTTCGGCGCGACGGCGCCAGTGGAAGCGGCATCGATGCTGCCGGAGGAGCGGCGCGGCAAGAATTTCATGTCGCAACCCGTGTTCCATGAAATCCGCTCCGAAACCGAGATGATGCGTTTCCTGCGCCGCTTGGCCGACAAGGACCTTGCCCTCGACCGCGCCATGATCCCGCTCGGCTCCTGCACGATGAAGCTCAACGCGGCGGCGGAGATGATCCCGGTAAGCTGGCCCACGATCGCCAATCTGCATCCTTTTGCGCCAAAGGCACACTCTGCCGGCTATCGCGAGATGATCGGCCAGTTGGACGATTGGCTCTCCGAGATCACCGGTTTCGATGCGGTTTCGCTGCAGCCCAATGCCGGCAGTCAGGGCGAATATTCCGGGCTGCTGGCGATCCGCCGCTATCATCATTCGCGCGGCGAGGATCATCGGACCATCTGCCTGATCCCCTCCTCCGCCCACGGCACCAATCCGGCAAGTGCGGCCATGGCAGGCATGGACGTGGTGGTCGTGCGCTGTACCGAAGACGGCAATATCGACATCGACGACCTGAAGACGAAGGCGGCGGAACATGGCGACAGGCTTGCGGCGCTGATGTTCACTTACCCGTCGACACACGGCGTGTTCGAGGAAGGCGCGAAGGACATCTGCTCGATCGTGCATGAGCATGGCGGACAGGTCTATTTCGACGGCGCCAACCTCAACGCGCTGGTCGGTCTGGCGCGTCCGGGCGATATCGGGGCCGATGTCTGCCACATGAACCTGCACAAGACGTTCTGCATTCCGCATGGCGGCGGCGGCCCCGGCATCGGACCGATCGGCGTCAAGGCGCACCTGAAGCCCTATCTGCCGGGCCATGTCGCGGAGGGGTCGGCGCATGCGGTGGCCGCCGCGCCCTTCGGCAGTGCCTCCATCCTGCCGATCACCTGGATGTATATCCGCATGATGGGCGCGACCGGGCTGAAACAGGCGACGGAAACGGCAATCCTTTCGGCCAACTATCTGGTGGCGCGGCTGGAAAAGCATTTTCCGGTGCTCTATCGCGGCCGCAGCGGGCGTGTCGCGCATGAGTGCATCCTCGACACCCGCGTGCTCAAGGAAGGTTCGGGTACCAGTGTGGACGACATCGCCAAGCGGCTGATCGACTATGGCTTCCATGCCCCGACCATGTCGTTTCCGGTGGCGGGCACGCTGATGGTCGAACCGACCGAGTCCGAGCCGAAACGCGAACTGGATCGCTTCATCGCGGCGATGATCGCCATTGCCGGTGAAGCGGAAAGGGTGGCGAAGGGTGAGTGGCCGAAGGATGACAACCCGCTGGTCAACGCTCCGCATACCGCTGCCGAAGCTCTGGCAGGCGAATGGAAACACCCCTATTCGCGCCTTGAAGCCGCCTTCCCGGCGGGCGACGCCGATACGGCCGCCAAATACTGGCCGCCGGTCTCGCGCATCGACAATGTCGCGGGCGACCGCAATCTTGTCTGTTCCTGCCCGCCGGTGGAGGCCTATCTCGACGCGGCGGCCGAATAATCGCGCCAAAAGCCAAAGGAGCCGGGCGAAGGTCCGGCCCCTTTCATAGTGTGCGGACGCTTGCCTCGCTTGCCGGGAAACGATAAGAGCGGGCTGCTCCCTGAACGGAACACGAACCTCAATGATCCGAAACGCAAATCATGCCACTATCGTGGTGTGATTCGCTTTTGAAGAACCGGTTCTTATGGACGACATGAACGACCTTTTCGGCACCGCGGACAAGCGGCCGCGTTCCACCTCGCGCCCGGTCGATCCGCTGGTGCAGGCGGCGCGGCAAGCCGGCAACTCGGCCAGCACTCCCGCCGCGCGCGACGGAGCGGAAAGCTACAGCGCCGCCGACATCGAGGTGCTGGAGGGTCTGGAGCCGGTTCGGCGGCGGCCGGGCATGTATATCGGCGGCACCGACGCCAAGGCGCTGCATCATCTGTTTGCCGAAGTGATCGACAATTCCATGGACGAGGCAGTCGCCGGCCATGCCACCTTCATCGAGGTCGAGCTTTCGGCCGACGGTTTCGTGACCGTGACCGACAACGGCCGTGGCATCCCCGTCGATCCGCACCCGAAATTCAGGAAGCCGGCGCTCGAAGTCATCATGACGACCCTGCATTCGGGCGGCAAGTTCGATTCCAAGGTCTACGAAACTTCCGGCGGCCTGCACGGCGTCGGCGTCTCGGTGGTCAACGCGCTGTCCGATCATCTCGAGGTCGAGGTCGCGCGTGGCCGCCAACTCTATCGCCAGCGTTTTTCACGCGGCCATCCGGTCGCCGGGCTGGAGCAGCTTGGCGAAATTCACAACCGGCGCGGCACGAAAATCCGCTTCCACCCCGACGAACAGATTTTCGGCAAGGGCGCGACCTTCGAGCCGGCGCGCCTGCTGCGCATGACGCGCTCCAAGGCCTATCTGTTCGGTGGCGTCGAAATCCGCTGGATTTGCGACCCTTCGCTGATCAAGGACAAGGACGACACGCCGGCGCGCGCCACATTCCATTTCCCCGATGGGCTGAAGGACTATCTCGCCGCCTCGCTCAATGGCGATTTCCAGGTCACGCGCGAAATCTTTTCCGGCAAGAGCGACAAGCAAGGCGGCCACGGTTCGGTGGAATGGGCCGTGACATGGTATGGCGGCGACGGTTTCCTCAGTTCCTATTGCAACACCATCCCGACCGGCGAAGGCGGCACGCATGAGGCCGGTTTCCGCAACGTGCTGACGCGCGGCCTGCGCGCCTATGCCGATCTCGTCGGCAACAAGCGCGCCTCCATCGTCACCTCCGAAGACGTGATGATCTCGGCAGCCGGCATGCTGTCGGTGTTCATTCGCGAACCCGAATTCGTCGGCCAGACCAAGGATCGGTTGGCGACGGTGGAAGCCGTGCGCATCGTGGAAAACGCCATCCGCGACCCGTTCGACCTGTGGCTCGCGGCCAACCCGCAGGAAGCATCCAAGCTGCTCGACTGGGTGATCGCCCGCGCCGACGAGCGTGTGCGCCGGCGCCAGGAAAAGGAAGTGTCGCGCAAGAGCGCGGTGCGCAAGCTGCGCCTGCCCGGCAAGCTGGCCGACTGCACGCAAAACGCCGCCGCCGGCGCCGAAATCTTCATCGTCGAGGGCGATTCGGCTGGCGGCTCGGCCAAGCAGGCGCGCGACCGCGCCAGCCAGGCGGTGCTGCCGCTGCGCGGCAAGATCCTCAATGTCGCCAGCGCCGGCAATGAAAAGCTCGCCGCCAACCAGACGATTTCCGATCTCACCCAGGCGCTCGGCTGCGGCACGCGCTCGAAATATCGCAATGAGGATTTGCGCTACGACCGCGTCATCATCATGACGGATGCCGATGTCGATGGCGCGCATATCGCTTCGCTTCTCATCACCTTCTTCTACCAGGAGATGCCGCAATTGATCCGTGGCGGTCATCTCTATATGGCCGTGCCGCCGCTCTATTCCATCCGGCAGGGCGGCAAGGTCGCTTACGCGCGCGACGACGCCCACAAGGACGAGTTGCTGCGCACCGACTTCTCCGGCCGTGGCAAGGTCGAGATCGGCCGTTTCAAGGGCCTCGGCGAGATGATGGCCAGCCAGCTCAAGGAAACCACAATGGACCCGAAGAAGCGCACTTTGCTTCGGGTCGATGTGCTGGACGAGGAGGCCGCCACCAAGAACGCGGTCGATGCATTGATGGGCACCAAGCCCGAGGCGCGCTTCCACTTCATCCAGGAGCGGGCCGAATTCGCCGAAACGGATTCTCTGGACATCTGAGCGCGGCCTGGCGATGCCCGCGCCCTCGCACCCCATGAAAAGGGCCTTCCGCACACGCCGCAAGACGGGGCCGTGCTGATGTGGGAGCGCATTCTCGACCGGTTGGGCAGATCACCGCGCGCACTCATCAGCCCGACGCGCTCGGACTGGGTCTTTGCCCTGCGTACGACCTGCGCCGGGCTGATCGCCCTGCTCGCCGCCTATCTGTTCAAGCTGGAACACCCGCAATGGGCGATGATGACAGTGTTCATCGTTGCCCAGCCGGTAGCCGGCATGGTCCTGGCGAAAGGCTTCTACCGGTTGATAGGTACGCTGGCCGGCGCAATCATGGCGGTCGCTCTCGCCACCACGCTTGGCGCCTACCCTTGGGTATTCATCGTGGTGCTGTCGCTGTGGATCGGGCTTTGTACCTTCATCTCCTCGCTGCTGCGCAACCCGGAAGCCTATGGCGCGGCGCTTGCCGGCTATACGGCGACGATCGTCGGCCTGCCGGCTTTCGGCCACCCGCACCTCATCTTCGATCTGGCGACGGCGCGCTGTGCCGAAATCGCCGTCGGCATCGTGTGCGCGGGCATAACCAGCCGCCTGTTCCTGCCGCAACTCGCCCGCGACGCCATGAGCGCGCGCCTCAAGCGCTGTATCATCGATCTTGCATCCTATGCTGCCAGCGCATTCGGCGATGAAGACACCGACAAGCTCGATTCGCTTCACCGCAAGCTGCTCGTCGATGCCCAGGCGCTCAACGAGATGCGCACTTACGCAAGGCTGGAGGCTCCGAGCCTGACGGGACGCGCTCATCCGGTACGGCGCACGATCGGCTACCTGCTTTCGGCGCTTTCCACGGCGCGGATCCTGCACGCCCACAAAGCCCCGGACAACAAGGCACTATTGCCGGTACGCCGGGAATTGCGGCAACTGGTCAAGGAACTGGCGGAGACATCAGGCGCGCTGAACGACGTGCGGCCCTGGATCGCGCGCTTCGAGGCGATTTCGGCAAAGGCGCATGATGTTTCGGCCGATATCGGCACGGAAGGATCCGACAAGGTCGGCACGCTGACACGGCTTTCGATCGCCGGTGAATTTGCCGATACAATGAAAGAAGTCTTGCGCGGGCTGGATGCCTTGAACCGTCCTGCCGGTCATCGACCACGCGACCGGCGGCAACCGGCGCTCGTCATTTATCGCGATTACTTTGCGGCGTGGCGCAATGCCGTGCGCGCCGCAATCGCCACGCTATTGGTGGCGGTCTTCTGGCTTGAGACGCAATGGACGCCGGCAGCGGATGTGGTCATCATCGTTGCGGTAGTGGCCAGCCTGTTCGCGCCGCGCCCCTCTCCCGTGCAGGTCGCCTGGGGCTTCTTCAAGGGAACCGTGCTTGCCCTGCCTTTCGCCTTTGTCGTTGGCCAGGTCGCCACGCCGGTACTGCCGGGGATCGGCTGGTTTATCCTGTTGGTGGTGCCGGTGCTGCTGCCGGCAGCATTGGCGATGACAAATCCACGCATCGTCGGCGTCGCCACCGCTTTTGCCATAAACTTTCTGGTCTTCCTCAATCCCTATCAGGCCATGGGCTATCATCCATTCGAATTCATGGCAGGCGCGGCCTCCATCCTGATCGGCATTTTGCTCGCCATCGGCGTCTATCTCGTGGTGCTGCCGGCCAATCCGCTGGATACGGCACGCCGCATCGCACAGGCCATGCGCGAAGACCTTGTGCGGCTTTGCCTGCGCGAGCGCATTCCGCGTCGTTCCGCCTTCGAGAGCCTGGCTTACGACAGGATCAACCAGTTGATGCCGCAGGTGCAAAGGCTTGGATCACGCGGCGACAAATTGTTCGGTGGCGCCGTCGCATCGGTGACGGTCGGACTGGAAATTCTCAGACTGCGCAAGCTTCAGCAAACCGCTGCCGGCAACCCGGATATCGCCCTGCCGATCGCGGATTACCTGAAGCGGCTGGCTCGCGCGTTTTTAATGCGCGCTTCCGCCGATAGCTGGTCTGCCGCCATAACCCGCATGCGAGAGGAGTCGGCAAGTATGGGTGCAACTCGCGACAGCGCGCAATTTCTGCAATTTGCCGCTTCATTGCGGGTGATTGCCGCGGCAATCGAAGCTTATCCGAGCTTCTTCCGTAAACACGCCTGAACCACTTATACCAGAGGTCGCCGGCGCGCGGTCGCGCGCTCCAACGGTCATCCAAAATGACCGTCGATATTATGCGGCAGCCAGCGCCAGGGCATGCCGACGCGCATTGTCACGCAACGCATCGACATGGATGGCCCGGATCATGCCAGCAAGTTCCTTTTCCGCCGGTTGATCGCCAAGGCCCTCCAGCATCGCCCAGCTAACCTCCTGCACGCCGGCGATGCGACGGCCATTGGCGACATCGCGCCATATCCGGATCGCACGCAGCAGCGGCCCATGAGCTGCATCCGGCAAACCGGCCCGACGCAACAGCGCTCGCACGGCACCGTCATGCCCGCTCGAAAGAAGCGCCCTCACCCGCCTCTCGCTCTGCCCGGTCAACATGACCAGGGCCGAGCCGAAGAAATCCACCTTGCCATGCGCGACCGCGCGCACGATGAAACCTGTCGTGAGTTCGCCACGCAACCTCAGATGCCCGACCAGCGCCTCGTGCTCCTCGGCTGGCGTATTGTCCAGAAGCGTTATCGATGCCTTCACGCAAGCATTGCGCAACACCCGCTCCGCTCCGGTCCTGCCCATCAGCGCCACAAGCAGCGGCGACCCCTGAAGGGCTTCGGAGACCTTGAGAAGAAGCATGTGTCGGCAATCAGCCGGCAGCCGCGCATCGGCGATCAGCGCCTCGCGCACGCCGGCCAGATGGCCATGCCGCTCGGCCATCCGATGGAAACTGAGCGAGGCTATATCGGCGCCGCTGTTGGCGAGCAGCGCCAGACATGCTTCCGGCTCGCCGATCTCGGCAATCGCTGCGGCAAGGCTCATGGAGACCTGCGAACGCCCCGCGATCAATGCCTGAGTCTCCTTGCGCCCGGCGGCAAGCCGGTCGATCAGGTCGACATCCGTCAGCAGCGGCGAACGCCCGATCACCATGGCGGCAATTTCCGGCTGGTCGGCTGCAAGCGCCGCAATGATCTGAACCGGCGCATGGCTGCTCATCGAAAGGGCATCGGCCATCGCCTGCCGCACCTTGGCCGAAGGATCGTCAAGCAGCAGGGTCAGCGCGGCTTCTGCGGCGCAATGATCCTCGAAGCTCAGATTCGGCGAGATGTAAGCTCTTGCCAATGCGCTGGCGGCAGCGGCGCGTTCGCCAACGCGCGCAACCGCGGCCCATTTCAGGAAATGCGAAACAACCACTCGCCAACCCCGCCCGCAATATTTCCAAACCCGGCGGTAGACGTAAGGAAAAATCATTTACAAACGGTTCACCATGTTTGTTAGGAAACGACGCGACCGCAGCTTGCGGGCCGTTCCGCCCGCGCCTATCACCAGCGAAGGAGGAGTTGCGATGGCTGGACTTTATCTGGAAGACCTTGCCGCCGATCAGGTTTTCTCTCACCCGTTGCACAAGACGGTGACCGAAAGCGACAATATGCTGTTTTCGGTGATGACCTTGAACCCGCAGCCTTTGCATATCGATTTCGACTTCGCTGCCAAGACCGAATGGGGAAAGCCGCTGGTCAACTCGCTGTTCACCCTCGGCCTGATGATCGGCATTTCGGTGAACGACATCACCGTCGGCACCATCATCGCCAATCTGGGCATGACCGAAACGGTGTTCCCGCATCCGGTTTTCCACGGCGATACGATCCGCGTCGAAACGACAGTGATTTCGGTGCGTGAATCGAAATCCAGGCCGGATCGAGGCATCGTCGAATTCGAGCACCGCGCCTATAACCAACACGATGCTCTGGTCGCCAGATGTACCCGTCAGGCGATGATGCGAAAGAAGCCGGCCTGATGCGCTCGCTGCTGTTCGTTCCAGGCGATTCGGAAAAAAAGCTCGAAAAGGCAGCGGCTTGCGAAGCCGACGCGCTGATCGTCGATCTGGAGGATTCGGTCGCGCCGGCCAACAAGGCAGCCGCTCGCGCCATCGCTGCCAACTGGCTCTGCGCCCACCGCGATGATATTCGCGCCACGCTTTTCATTCGCATCAACGACCTTTCGAGCGGCCTTGCCGACGACGATCTCGCGGCTCTGGTCCCCATGCGGCCGGACGCCATCATGCTGCCGAAATCGAACGGCGGCCATGATGTGCAACAACTGGCCGTCAAACTGCGCGTCCAGGAGGCGCAAAACGGCCTGCCTGACGGCCGGATCAGAATATTGCCGATCATCACGGAAACCGCGGCGGGCGTGCTGGCAGCCGCCAGCTATGCCAGTGCGAGCAAACGCCTTGCCGGCCTCACATGGGGTGCCGAAGACCTTTCGGCGGTGCTCGGCGCGCGCCCCGCCCGCAACGATGACGGTGGCTATACCGATGTTTTTCGCCTGGTGCGTTCAATGACCATTCTGGCGGCGGCGGCGGCGGACGTCGCGGCCATCGACACTGTCTTTCCGAATTTCCGCGACATGGCGGCTTTCGAGGCGGAATGCATCGAAGCTGAACGGGATGGGTTCACCGGCAAGATGGCCATCCATCCGGCGCAGGTTCCCGTCATCAATGCCGCCTTCACCCCCTCGGCGGAGGCCATCCGGCACGCGCAGGCCGTTATTGCCGCCTTCGAGGCGGCCGGCAATCCCGGCGTCGTCGGTCTTGACGGCAAGATGATCGACCGGCCGCATCTGCGCCTGGCCCAGCGGTTACTGACGCGGGCGAAGGCAGCCGGCGCCATTTAAGTCCTCACCCTCATCCCTGCCATGGCCCGGTATAGTCGCCGTAAAGCGTCGCTGGATCGGGCCGCGGCCGGTCTTGAACCTGCCCGTCATAGGAGCCGACATGGATGAAGCCGATCACCCGCTCATCCGGCGCAAGGCCGAGGATCGCCCTGCCCTCCGGCATATCCGAATACCAGTTGGTGATCATATTGGTGCCGTAGCCGAGCGCGTTGGCGGCGAGAATGAGATTCATGGCCGCCATCCCGCCGGAAAGAAGCATCTCCCATTGCGGGATTTTCGGGTGATCCTTGGCGCTCGACACCACGCCGATCACCAGCGGCGCGCGCGAAAAGCGCGTCAATTCCTGGTTACGCCGCCCTTCCGGCATTGGCCCATTGCGCTCTTCGGCAAGAGCGGCCAGTTTTTGGCCGATCTCCACCCGCGCCTCGCCGCGATAGAGAATGAAGCGCCAGGGCGCCAAGCGGCCATGGTCCGGCACGCGCACTGCCGCCGTAATCATGGTGGCGATCTCGGTATCGTTCGGTGCCGGCTCCTTGAGGTCCTGAATCGGTACGGAGGTGCGGGCCAGCAGGAAATCAATGATCGGCGAGGTCATAGCGCAAATTCCGGTCTGTCTGGTTGGTTTTGCCTGAAGCACGCCATAGGCCGTCAGGCGGCGGGCTGGCTCGAAAGCGGCGATTTTGTCGTCTTGCCGGATAAGCCGGTGAGTCTTCTGTCTTGAAATTGCCACCGCCTTGGGCTTCATGGCAAGCATGTTCCTCGGCTCTCGTCCGCTTTTCCTTTTTGCACTCGCGGTCACTCTTGCCGCCGCACCCGCGCATGCCCGCGATGGCGGTGCGCTGCAAGATTTCAAACTGCCGGGCATGACCGATTATCGCGGACCGCATGACAGGGCCGCGCCGCATTCTGAAAAGGACGGCGAGATCACGCTGAGCGCCCAGTTGATCGACAAGGGGCCGGATATCACGCGTGGACTGGTGTGGCGCGTCTTCAAGCCGAAACCAGGCCCTGACGGCAAATTGCCGATGGTTGCTTCCGCGCATGGCGGCACCAGTGTCTTCCACCTCGATCCGGGAAGCTATCTGGTTCATGCCGCCTATGGCCGCGCCGGCGCTACCAAGCGCATCACCGTCACCGATCATGCCAAACACGAAAGCATGGTACTGGATGCCGGCGGTTTGAAGCTGAACGCGGTGCTTTCCGGCGGGGTGCGCATACCGCCGAAGAAACTGCGCTTCTCCATCTATGACAGCGAAACCGACTCACATGGCGAGCACGCATTGATCATCCCCAATGTGCAACCCGACACGGTGGTGCGCCTCAATGCCGGCACCTATCACGTCGTCTCAACCTATGGCGCGGTCAACGCGGTGATTCGTTCCGATATCCGGGTCGAGGCAGGCAAGCTGACCGCGGCGACCGTCGAGCACCGGGCGGCCGAAATCACTCTCAAACTGGTACGGGATTCGGGCGGAGAGGCCATAGCCGACACCTCATGGTCGGTGCTCAACCAGGCCGGGGACCCGATCAAGGAAAGCGTCGGCGCCTTCGCGCCCATGGTGCTGGCAGAGGGCGACTATACGGCCATCGCCAAGAACCGCGACCGAATCTACCAGAAGGACTTCACCGTGGTTGCCGGCCGCAATACGGAAGTCGAAGTCATCGCTTCCGAAGAGAATGCCATCGACCCCGAAGAAGGGGCCGACTAATCAAGGTTTTGAGATGAAAGAGGCGGCGGATTCTTCCGCCGCCTTGAACCTGTCAGGCCGTTTGCTTACGTCGCAAATCCGGCGGTGTGGCTTCTTCGGCCAACGCCGTAACAGCTTCAGCCAGACCGAGCGAATGCTGATCGCGCGACCCCAGCCGTCGGATATTGACCGTCTCTTCTTCCGCCTCGCGCTTGCCGCACACCAGGATCACCGGCACCTTGGCAAGCGAGTGTTCGCGCACCTTGTAGTTGATCTTCTCGTTGCGCAGATCCGCTTCGGCGGACAGACCGGCGGCTTTCAGAGCAGCGACGACCTTGCCGGCATAGCCGTCGGCATCGGATGTAATCGTCGCCACCACCACTTGTAGCGGGGCGAACCATAGCGGGAAATGACCCGCATGGCTTTCGATGAGGATTCCGAGGAAGCGTTCCAGCGAACCGACAATGGCGCGATGCACCATGACCGGCTGCTTCTTTTCCGAATCCGCGCCGATATAGAAGGCGCCGAAGCGCTCCGGCAGGTTGAAATCGACCTGCGTGGTGCCGCATTGCCATTCGCGACCGATGGCATCCTTCAGCGTATATTCGAACTTGGGACCGTAAAAGGTGCCTTCACCCTCGTTGATGCCGGTCTTGATGCGGTTGTCCTCGCGCGCCATGCGAGCGAGCGCACGCCGCAAAATATCCTCGGCGTGATCCCACATCGCATCGGTGCCGACGCGCTTTTCCGGACGGGTCGCGAGTTTCACCACCACCTCCTCGAAGCCGAAATCCTTGTAGACCGACATCATCAGATCATTGATCTTGAGAATTTCAGCCTCAAGCTGCTCCTCGGTGCAGAAGATGTGCGCGTCGTCCTGCGTGAAGCCGCGCACACGCATGAGCCCATGCAGCGCGCCGGACGGCTCGTAACGATGGACCGCA
Organism: Manganibacter manganicus; assembly: GCF_002075885.1. Lineage (GTDB taxonomy): Bacteria > Pseudomonadota > Alphaproteobacteria > Rhizobiales > Rhizobiaceae > Mesorhizobium > Mesorhizobium manganicum. The sequence goes on along the minus strand of NZ_MDET01000012.1, from coordinate 98,064 downwards.
CCGAATTCCGCAAGCCTGATGGGAAGATCGCGGTATGACTTCAAGCCATGCTTGAAGATCTGGACATGGCCGGGACAATTCATCGGCTTGAGCGCGAAAACGCGCTGGTCGGCATCGGGATCGTCGGGATGGGTGAAGGCATGAGCCGACTTCACCGCAAACATATTCTCCTGATACCAGCCCCAATGGCCAGACGTTTCCCATAGCGCCTTGTCCAGAATCTGCGGGGCGTTCACCTCCTGATAATCGTCGCCGAGGCGACGGCGCATATAGGCAATCAGGTTCTGGAACAGCTTCCAGCCCTTGGCGTGCCAGAAGACGACACCCGGCCCTTCCTCCTGAAAATGGAACAGATCCATCTCCCGGCCCAGCTTGCGATGATCGCGCTTCTCGGCCTCCTCCAGCATGTGAAGATAGGCGTCAAGTTGCTTCTGATCGGCCCATGCCGTGCCGTAGATGCGCGTCAGCATGGGATTGTTGCTGTCGCCGCGCCAATAGGCTCCGGCTACCTTCATCAGCTTGAAGGCGGAACCGATCTGGCCGGTGGAGGCCATATGCGGGCCGCGGCAAAGATCGAACCAGTCGCCTTGGGCATAGATCTTGATGTCCTGATCGCCCGGAATGGCATCGACCAGTTCCACCTTGTAGGCCTCGCCCTTGTCGGCAAACACCTGCCTGGTCCTGTCGCGCGACCAGACCTGCTTGGTGAACGGCTTGTTGCGCTGGATGATCTCGCGCATCTTCTTTTCAATTGCCGGGAAATCCTCGGGCGTGAACGGCTCGTTGCGGGCAAAATCATAATAGAAGCCGTTCTCGATCACCGGCCCGATGGTCACCTGCGTTCCCGGCCACAATTCCTGCACCGCTTCAGCCAGCACATGAGCGGCGTCATGGCGAATCAATTCCAGCGCGCGCGGGTCGTCGCGGGTGACGATCTCGACCTTGCCGGAAGAGCCCAGCGGATCGGAAAGGTCGCGCAATGCGCCGTCGAACGTGTAGGCGACCGCCTTTTTGGCCAGCGATTTGGAAATGGATTCGGCAAGCCCCGCGCCGGTCGTCGCGGCGTCATAGTCGCGCACGGAACCATCGGGGAATGTGAGGGAAACGTCAGGCATTGGAATCTCCTATCCAGTCCCGCAAACGAGCGCGGGTGGTGATGGCCGGGTCAAAACGGCAGCGAGCGCTTTTTAGGCAGAGATTCCAGCTCCGTAAAGGCGTGGAACGATCAAGCTCCGGCTGAATTGCGCTTTTTTCCCGCCAGCCGGTAACGCCAGGGCGCCCACCAGGCGAAGTGTCGGCCGAGCACCTCCGGCACATTGTCGATGCCGCATGTGCCGCCTGGTCCGCAGCGCGCGACCCGAAACAGGCTCAGCCAGAAGCCGGCCCACAATCCGTGTCGTGCAATCGCCTCATAGGCGTATTCCGAACAGGTCGGCAGATGCCGGCAGGTGTTGCCGATAAAGCCGGAGAGCGTAAGTTGATAGAGACGAACCAGCCCGATGCCGGCCACGCGCGTCGGCGTGCGCGGCCAAGGGCCGCTCCAGTTGCGGGAGCGACCTTTGCCGGTTCTGCCGTGCGTATGATCGTGCAGCGGATTCATTTGCGCATAAGATAAGCGACTCGCGCCGCTATTGCGACGCGATCACCGATCGCGATCCCGGGAGCGCTGTGTTTTGTCAATTAATGCTGAACAGTGAGTGCAGATTGTTCAGTTTGAACACTGCCAACGCTATCCCTATCTTGGCTGCAAACAACATGGCGCCAACCCGAACTTTTCGGCGGCGCCCCTTTCGCGACCGGCCGTGGCCGGATTTCCCGCGGATCGAGACCGACCATGAGCAAGCCTGTCGAATTTGGAATGGACACTTTTGGGGATGTCACCGTCGGCGTGGATGGCAAGTTATTGCCTCAAGCCCAAGTCATCCGCAATGTGGTTGACGAAGCCATCCTCGCCGATGAAGTCGGCATAGATTTCATCGGCGTAGGCGAACATCACCGTGCCGACTTTGCCGTCTCCGCGCCAGAGGTCGTGCTGGCCGGCATCGCCACTCGCACCGAGCGTATCAAGCTGGGTTCGGCTGTCACCGTGCTGTCTTCCGACGACCCAATCCGGGTGTTCGAGCGATTTTCGACGGTGAACGCCCTGTCGAACGGGCGCGCGGAAGTGATCCTCGGCCGTGGCTCCTTCACCGAATCCTTTCCGTTGTTCGGCTACAAGCTCAACGACTATGAAACGCTGTTCAACGAAAAGCTCGACCTGTTCGCCGCCCTGCTTGAAAACGGGCCGGTAAACTGGGAAGGCGAGTTGCGGCCGCCGCTCAAAAACGTGACGGTCTATCCGCAGGTCGAGGACGGCAAACTCAGCGCATGGATCGGTGTCGGCGGCAGCCCGGAATCCGTCATGCGTTCGGTGCATTACCGTATCCCGATGACGCTTGCGATCATTGGCGGCGATCCGAAACGCTTCCTGCCGTTCGTGAGCCTCTACAGGCAGGCGCAGGAGCAAGCAGGCGCCAAGCCGATGCCGCTCGGCGTGCATTCGCCGGGCTATGTTGCGGCGACCGACGAGGCGGCGCGCGAGGAGCTTTGGCCGGGCTATAAGGCGATGCATGACCGCATCGGCCGCGAGCGTGGCTGGCCGCCGACCACAAAGGAAAGTTTCATCCGCGAGATCGAAAGCGGCTCCACTTATGCAGGCTCGCCTGAAACCGTGGCCCGCAAGATCGCAGCGACCATCAGAACACTTGGAAACGACCGCTTCGACCTGAAATACTCATCAGGCACCACGTCGCACGAGAAGATGATGAAAAGCATCGAACTCTACGGCACCAAGGTGATCCCGATGGTAAGGGATATGCTGGCCGAAAAGGACGAGGCGGCTTAGGGTCAGGACCCGAAAAGTTGGAGGCTTTTCGGATAAGATCATGCGGCAAAACAAATATCTGGAGCGAGAAGGCGGTTCAATTCGACCTGTCTCGCTCCAGGTCGGAGATTGCTACCTACCGGGAGGCGGTTCAGGCCGCCTCCTCTACCCGTTTCTTTTCGATCTGGTCGATACAATCGACAACGGCATCGAAGGTCAGCATGGTCGAGGCATGGCGCGCCTTGTAGTCGCGCACCGGTTCCAGATATTTCAGGTCGGCAAAACGGCCTTCCGGTGGCGGCCCGTTTTCCTTCAACATCTTCAGCATGGTTTCACGCACGGCCCGCAACTCGTCCGCTGTGGCGCCAATGACATTGGCGGCCATGATCGAAGACGAGGCCTGGCCGAGCGCACAGGCCTTCACGTCATGGGCAAAATCGGTGACGGCGTCGCCCTCCATCCTGAGATCGACCGTCACCGTCGAGCCGCATAGCTTGGAATGGGCGCGTGCGGTGGCGTCGGGATGCTCCAGACGGCCGATGCGGGCTATATTGCCTGCAAAGCCGAGGATTTTCGCGTTATAGACATCATCGATCATGATTTTTCATTCCGCTGGCGGAACGTGACCAGCAATCGCCGTTAGTACACTTTCATTCGTCGCATCCATCCTTATATAATGACTGCGCTTCGGCAACGGCAAGGTGCGCTGATCATCCAGCCCTGCTAAGTCGCAACACGGCTTTCGACGTGCCTCCCGAAGGAACCGCGAAGGGCGATTTGGAATTGTGTTCCCATGGGAACAAACGGAGACATCTTCATGGATGCCGTTGTGAAGAAGTTCGTGCCTCAGGTACCGCACCAGCCGGGCGTTGAGCGTCCTAGCCAGGCCGAGGTCGAGGCGGCTGTGCGCACGCTGATCCGCTGGACGGGAGACAATCCGGAGCGGGAAGGCCTGCTCGACACGCCGAAGCGCGTGGCAAAGGCCTATCGTGAAATGTTCGGCGGCTACGACATGGATCCCGTCGAGGATCTTGGCCGGACCTTCGAGGAGACGGCGGGTTACGACGGCATCGTCATCGTCAAGGACATCGATTTTCATTCGCATTGCGAGCACCACATGGTGCCGATTATCGGCAAGGCGCATGTCGGCTATCTGCCGGATGGCAAGGTCGTCGGCCTGTCGAAGATCATCCGCGTGGTGGAGATATTCGCCCGCCGCCTGCAGACGCAGGAAACCATGACGGCGCAGATCGCCAGCACCATTCAAAATGTGCTCAAGCCGCGCGGCGTCGCTGTTTTGATCGAGGCCGAGCATATGTGCATCGCCATGCGCGGCATCCGCAAGCAGGGCTCGACGACACTGACCTCCAGCTTCACCGGCGCCTTCGAGGATTCGCCCGAGGAGCAGGCGCGTTTCATGGCCATGGTTCGCAATGGTGGGAAATAACGAGGCCGGTAAAACCTCTTCTGCCGCCGCTGCGCAGGCGGTGGGGAATCCGGTGTTTCCATCCCCGCCTCGGGACAAGGTTTTGCTGGAAGAAGGCTTGTCCTTCACGCCGCGTTTCGATGCCAGCGGGTTGGTGACGGCCGTCGTCACCGACGACCGGGACGGCACGCTTCTGATGGTGGCGCATATGAATGCCAAGGCGTTGGCGCTCACCTTGCAGACCGGTGTCGCCCATTACTGGTCGCGCTCGCGCAAGACACTTTGGAAGAAGGGCGAAACCTCCGGCAATCTCCAGCATGTCGTAGCCGTGCTCACGGATTGCGACCAGGACGCGATATGGTTGCGTGTAAAAGTTGCCGGCCACAATGCAACTTGTCACACTGGCCGGCGTTCATGTTTTTATCGGACTGTGCAATTGATCGACGGCAAGGCCACTCTTTCTGATTATGCCGATGAAGCTCCGTCCGATGCGCATGAAACGTATCGGAAGCAAACGTGACGACCTCATCTACTTCCCTCATTCCAATTCATCATTTCGATACGTACACTCTGTAAGCTTGGAGCGAGACAAGGGAGACCATGATGCTCGAATGGGCGTCATTGCGAAGCAGGCCGGAAATTCAAGGGGCAGATAGCCTTGCCCTATCCGGCGCTACGGCCTCCAATCTCCAAAAGACCGGAATAGCATTGGCGCTCGGCGGCGGCTGCGCCCGTGGCTGGTCGCATATCGGCGTGTTGCGGGCGCTGGACGAAGCCGGTATCGAGATTTCGATGATCGCCGGCACGTCGATCGGCGCGCTGGTCGGCGGCTGTTATCTGGCCGGAAAGCTCGATGAACTGGAAGCCTTCGCGCGCGGGCTGACGCGGCGGCGCATCTTTGGCCTGCTCGACCTGAATTTCGGCGGCAACGGCCTGTTCGGCGGCATGAAACTGGACGCCCGTCTGCGCGAGCATATCGACGGACTCCGTTTCGAGGATTTGCCAAAGCCCTTCGTGTGCGTAGCCGCCGAAATCCGCACCGGCCATGAGATCTGGCTGTCGAGCGGTTCCCTCATCAATGCCATGCGCGCCTCCTACGCCCTGCCCGGCGTGTTCGAACCGGTCAACTGCAATGGGCGTGTGCTGGTGGATGGCGCACTGGTCAACCCGGTGCCGGTCTCCGTCTGCCGCGCCTATGAGGAGCCTTTGGTCGTGGCGGTCAATCTCAGTCACGAAATCTACGGACGGGCTGCCGTGATCCGCCATAATGCCGGAGAATTGACGGTGGCCAAAGACGCAAATCAGGCGGGATTTCTCGGCGGGCACCAGACGCGCGAGGCCAAGCTCGGCATCACCGGCGTCATGGTGGAAGCTTTCAACATCATACAGGACCGCATTTCACGCGCCCGGCTCGCCGGCGACCCGCCCGATATCTCGCTGCAGCCCAAGCTCGGTCATATCGGCCTGACCGAATTCCATCGTGCCGACGAATTGATCGCCCTGGGGTACGAGGCGACGATGGGAAGGGTTGCCGAGCTTGAGCAATTACGGGCCACACTGGCATAATCAGGTCAGCCCGGCGCCGCATCGACAATGCGAAACTGGATCCTGCGATTGCCGTTCCAGTAATTGCCCGACAGAGAGCCCGCCAGATGTATGGGGCGGCCCCTGTTCTGGAACAGGAAATCGCCAAGCGCGGTGTCGGCGGCGCGAAAGGCGATTGCCTGGAGACGGCCGCCACTCTCCGACTGGAGATCGGCTCGGACATGATTGGCGCCGACCAGACGAACCTCGTTCAGCCGGTGGCGCGGCAAGGCAAATAGCGGCGCGACATGACCAGCGCCATAGGGGCCGGCTTGCTCCAGCGCATCCAGCAGGTCCAGCGTAGCGCCTTCTGCTGAAAGGGCGGCGTCGATCAGCAGGCTTTCCTCGTTTTGCAGGCGAAAGACGTCCGCCGCCGCCCGTTCCTCGAAAAAGGCGCGCAGGGCTCCCAATTTCTCCCGCTCGACGGTGAGGCCCGCTGCCATGGCATGTCCGCCGCCCTTGACCAGCAGCCCGGCATCCGCCGCTTCGCGCACCAGTCGACCGAGATTGAAGCCTGGCACGGAACGGCCGGAGCCCGTGCCGACCCCGCTGGCGTTGAAGGCAATGGCGAAAGCCGGGCGGCGCCCATGATCCTTCAGTCGCGAAGCGATCAGCCCGACAATGCCCGGATGCCAGGTCTCGGAAGCGGTGACGATTACCGCCGGACCATTACCGCTTGCCAGTTCGGCATCGGCCTCGGCTCGCGCCTCGGCCAGCATCTCCTGCTCCATGGCCTGCCGTTCCTGATTCAGCCGATCGAGCGTTTCGGCAATCGTGCGTGCCTCCACCGGATCGTCCGCAGCCAGCAGACGGCTGCCTAAAGCCGCGTCGCCTATCCGGCCGCCGGCATTGATGCGCGGACCGATCAGGAACGCCAGATGAAAGCTGCTTACCGGCTCGCCTATGCGCGCGGCACGGGCAAGTTCGACCAGTCCGACATTCGTCTGCTGGCGCATGACCTGCAAACCCTTGACGACGAAGGCGCGATTGACGCCGGTGAGCGGCACGACGTCGCAGACCGTGGCCAACGCAACCAGATCGAGCAGCAGCAGCAGATCGGGCTGGGCGGTCTGCGGCAGACGGCTGCGGAGAATGCGAGCGGTTTGAACCAAAGCCAGAAAGACGATACCGGCGGCGCACAGATGCCCCTGCCCCGACAGATCGTCCTCGCGGTTGGGATTGACGACCGCATTGGCCTCCGGAAGCGGGCCGCCCACCTGATGATGGTCGAGAACCACGACGTCGGCGCCCGCTTCTCTTGCGGCATCGATGGAAGCGGCACTATTGGTGCCGCAATCGACGGTGACGACAAGCCTGGCGTTGCGTGAGACGAGTTCACGCATTGCGTCCGGATTCGGCCCGTAACCCTCGAAAATGCGATCAGGAATATAGATTTCACACGGCACGTCGAAATGCGTGAGAAACCGCTTGAGCAGAGCAGACGAAGCAGCGCCATCGACGTCATAATCGCCGAAGATCGCCACTTTCTCTTTTGCCACGATGGCATCCGCGATGCGCGAAGCAGCCTTGTCCATATCGGTCAGAGAGGCCGGATCGGGCAGAAGTTCGCGGATGGTAGGGGCAAGGAATAAAGCCGCATCCGTCGCCAGCACGCCGCGCCCGGCAAGCACGCGCGCGACAATGTCGGTGACGCCGTGGCCCTGCGCAATGGCCAGCGCCGCCATGTCCTGTCTCTCGGAGAGCCGGTGGGTCCACGCCACGCCGGCTGCCGAACGCCTGACATCGAGAAAGAATCGCCTGTCGCCGCTCATGACAGACATAGGCTGAAAACCGTATTCATCCGGTGATCAGATAAGGCCAACCGGCTAAAATCAAAACTTTTCAAGATCCTGATGCCGCGCCTTGATCTCGCGCACCGTGCGTGAGGACGACCGCAGCACGATGGTATGAGTGGTGATGAAGTTGCGGCCGAACTTCACGCCGGCCAGCATGTTGCCGTCAGTCACGCCGGTGGCTGCAAACAGCACGTCGCCCTTGGCCATCTCGTCGGCGGTGTACACCTTGACTGGATCGGCAACGCCCATTGTCGCCGCGCGCTCGACCTTTTGCGGCGTATCGAGAATGAGGCGGCCCTGCATCTGGCCGCCGGTGCAACGCAGAGCGGCGGCGGCCAAAACACCTTCAGGGGCACCGCCGGTTCCGAGATAAATATCGATTCCCGTCTCGTCCGGATCGGTAGTATGGATAACGCCGGCGACGTCGCCATCGCCGATCAGGCGGATGGCAGCACCCGTTGCCCGCACCGCTTCGATCAGTTTGGCGTGGCGTGGCCGGTCGAGGATACAGGCCGTGATTTCTTCGACCCGAACGCCCTTGGCTTTGGCCAGATTGGCGATGTTTTCGACGGGCTCGGCGTCAATATCGATGATGCCTTTTGGATAACCCGGCCCGATTGCGATCTTGTCCATATAGACATCCGGCGCATAGAGCAGACTGCCCTTTTCGGCGATGGCGACAACGGCCAGCGCGTTCGGCAGGTTTTTGGCGCAGATCGTCGTGCCTTCCAGCGGATCGAGCGCGATATCGACTCCCGGCCCCTTGCCGCTGCCGACTTCCTCGCCAATGTAGAGCATAGGCGCCTCGTCGCGCTCGCCCTCGCCGATCACCACCGTACCCTTGATGGCAAGCCGGTTGAGTTCCTGGCGCATGGCATCGACAGCGGCTTGATCGGCAGCCTTCTCGTCGCCGCGCCCGCGAAGCCGCGCGGCAGCCACCGCGGCACGTTCGGTCACGCGGACCAGTTCCATCGTCAGGATGCGGTCAAGTCCGCCAATCGCCGGTGCCATGTTCATCGGTGCAGATATCCCCGTTTGCTGCCTGCAGTTCTTCGCAGGCAGCCCCTTTTGTCAAAGCCTTGTGGCGGCGGCAAGGCCGGTTTGGCGGCAACGGCGGTATCAATCGATTGAATGGCCGATGCCGCCGCGCGCGAAGCCCGCCGAAAGCCTCAATACCAGCGGCGATTGTTGTCGCCATTCACCTGACCGGCCAGAAACCCGACGGCGAAGCCGATTATGCCGCCAAGAACCAGAGCCGAAGAAATGGTGCCGGGGTTCTGCTGAACCGTTTCCGAGACGGTTTGAGCGCCGGCGCGCAGTTGCCCCGCGGCACGTGAGGCGCGTTCCGACGCGCCCTCGTACCAGCCGGAAGCCTCTTCCGACAATTCTCCGGCGCGATCGGCCAACTGCCTGTTGATCTTGTTCATCTCGCGACGCAGTTCGCCGATCTGTTTCTTCATCGCTTCCTGAACGTCGGTGCTTTTAGGCATTTCAGCCATTGTGAATTCCTTTCATTGCAAAGTTGCGGTGCATGCGAGACTGCGGGGCTACTAGAGCGCCGTGCGTTCAGTTGAACGCACAACGGACGCTCTAACACTTTGATGGAGCATCGGAATAACTCGAAAACCGGATTCCACTTTTCGATCCGATGCTCTAGAAAACCGCCAGATATTTCAGCAGCGAGATAACGCCGATGATGATGATGACGATCTGCGCAATCTGGCGCGTGCGCCCATCAAGCGGTAGCCGCTGGATGAGATAAAGCACCAGTATGATGACCAGAAAGGTGATCAGTATGCTGATAAGTAGGCTCATGGTCCCTCGCTTGCGTGAATGCAAAAAAACAACGCCCATACAACGGTGCGGACGCGCTTAAAGTTCCCGGTGAGGCGAACGCGGCATGCGAAGGATAGCGGCGATGTCCGGTCTCAGCCGGCGCGCTCGATGCGAATAACCTGCGGCTTACTGGTGAGATGGCCGTCTCTGGTGATGCTCTCGACGGCCTTGCGCACGGCGGCTTCGGTTGTCTCGTGGGTGACAAGGATGACCGTCTTTTGCGCCGTTTCGGATTCGGCGGCATGCTGGACGATGGATTCCAGCGAAATGTCGTTGTCGGCCATGCGCCGGGCAATGGCGGCAAACACGCCGAGACGATCGTGCACGGTGAGCCGGATGAAATAACCACCGGCGTGGCTGCGCATGCGCGCCTTCCTGTACGGTTTCAGTTCCTTCGCGGGACGTCCGAACACGGGGCCATGCTGGAAACCCGGCTGGCTCTTGGCAATATCGGCGATGTCGCCGACCACGGCGGATGCCGTGGCATTGCCGCCGGCACCGGGGCCGGAAAGCAGCAATTCACCCAAAATATCCGTCTCGATGGCAACCGCATTGGTCACGCCATGCACCTGAGCAATTACACTGGCAGTCGGCACCATGGTCGGATGCACGCGCTGCTCTATGCCGCTTTCGGTGCGCTGCGCGACACCCAGAAGCTTGATGCGGAAGCCAAGATTGCTTGCTGCGCGAATATCGGCCTGGGTGATGTTGGAAATGCCTTCCAGATAAATGTCCCCGGCGGCGATCTTCGTGCCGAAGGCCAGGCTGGTCAGGATGGCAAGCTTGTGGGCAGTGTCATTACCCTCGATATCGAAGGTCGGGTCGGCCTCGGCATAGCCTAGGCGCTGCGCATCCTTGAGGCATTCCTCGAAGCTCAGGCCCTCAGCTTCCATGCGGGTCAGGATATAGTTGCAGGTGCCGTTGAGGATGCCGAACACGCGATTGACGGTGTTGCCGGCCATGGCCTCTCGCATCGTCTTGATGACCGGGATGCCACCGGCCACCGCCGCCTCGTAATTGAGCAGCACGCCCTTCTTCTCGGCGGTCTCGGCCAACGCCACGCCATGTTTGGCCAGCAGCGCCTTGTTGGCGGTCACGACATGACGGCCGGCATCGAGCGCGGCCTTGACGCAAGCCAAGGCCGGCCCGTCCTCCCCGCCGATCAGTTCCACGAAAACGTCGATATCGGCCTTCTTCGCCAGTTCCACCGGATCGTCGAACCATTGCGCCGAAGACAGATCGACGCCACGATCGCGTTTGGCGTCACGAGCCGAAACTGCGTTCACAATAATGTCGCGGCCGCACTGGCGGGTTAGTTCGGCGGCCTTGTCGGCAAGCACGCGCGCTACGGCGGCGCCGACCGTGCCGAGGCCGGCAATTCCAATACGCAAGGGTTCGGCCATGTCAGGCGCCTTTCGCTTACATCGATGTGGATATGCGGAAAATACTCAGCGATGAACGGCGAGCGGCACCACATTGTCGGATGGGCTGGCGCTGTTGGCCAGAAACTTCTTGATACTGCGCGCCGCCTGGCGGATTCGGTGTTCGTTTTCGACCAGCGCCACGCGCACGAAATCGTCGCCATACTCGCCAAACCCGATGCCCGGCGCCACCGCCACATCGGCATGTTCGATCAAAAGCTTGGAGAACTCCAGCGAGCCGAGATGCCGGAAAGGCTCGGGAACTGGCGCCCAGGCAAACATCGAGGCCGCCGGTGCGGGAATCGGCCAACCGGCACGACCGAATGCTTCCACCATCACGTCGCGGCGGCGATGATAGGTCTCGCGCACTTCGGCTATATCCTTGCCGTCGCCATTGAGGGCAGCAGCAGCAGCCACCTGGATCGGCGTGAAGGCGCCATAATCGAGATAGGATTTCACCCGCGTCAACGCAGCAATCAGCCGTTCATTGCCAACGGCGAAGCCCATGCGCCAACCGGGCATCGAAAAGGTTTTCGACATGGAGGTGAATTCCACCGCCACGTCGATGGCGCCGGGAACCTCGAGCACCGAAGGCGGCGGATTGCCGTCGAAATAGATTTCCGAATAGGCGAGGTCCGACAGGATAATGAGGTCGTTCTTCTTCGCGAACGTCACCACGTCCTTGTAGAAATCGAGCGAGGCAACCAGCGCTGTCGGGTTCGACGGATAGTTCAGGATCAGCGCCAGCGGCTTCGGCGTCGAATGTTTCACGCCGCGCTCCAGAGCCGGAATGAAGCGATCGTCGGGCTCGGCCTGCATGGACCGGATGACGCCGCCCGACATGATGAAACCGAAGGCATGGATCGGATAGGTCGGATTCGGGCACAGCACCACGTCACCCGGCGCGGTGATGGCCTGCGCCATATTGGCGAAACCTTCCTTCGAGCCCAAGGTGGCGACGATCTGGGTTTCGGGATCGAGCTTTACCCCGAAGCGGCGGGCGTAATAGGCAGCCTGGGCGCGGCGCAGACCGGGAATGCCACGCGAGGATGAATAGCGATGGGTGCGCGGGTCGCGCACCACTTCGCATAATTTGTCCACGATGGCTTTGGGCGTCGGCAGGTCCGGATTGCCCATGCCGAGGTCGATGATGTCGGCACCGTGCGCACGGGCACTGGCCTTCAGCCGATTGACCTGCTCGAACACATAGGGCGGAAGCCGGCGGACCTTGTGAAATTCTTCCATGTCAGTTCCAGGCGAACAGCGGAAGCGGTTGGCTCATCAACCGCTGGCGCGCGATATAGACTTATTTGCAATTCGGGTCGAGGGCGGGATCGCATTTGCCCTCTATAGACTCGAGCGTCTCGCCACCATGGGTTTTGGCAAGCGTGCTCAGCGTCGACGCATCCGATGGCGGCGGCGCCGATCTCGGTGACGCCTGCGACGTCTGTACGGCCTTCAACTGAGCCAGCTTCGCCCTGGACTGGTCGGGGGTGAACTGCGGGGCCGCCGATTTGGGCACAATGTTGAGATTCGGGAAGGCGCCGGTGTCCTTCGGTCCCTGCATGTCCGTTGCAGATGAAGATGCTTGCGGCCCGCTGTCGACTGCCCCCCCTCCGGCACAGCCGGCAGGCAGGAGAAGGACTGCCATCAGCGCCATGCGGCAAAACGGCGGGAAGGACGAAAAAGCAGTCTTCGCGACACTATATGTCATATTGTTTCCTGGCAGCGGGAGTAGCAAAGTAAAATCGGGCGCGGTGGTAACCACAATATGTCAGGAAAGCGCCCTGGGAGGAACAGCGCAGACCATGGCTGAAAAATCCGATCCAGGCAAAACGCAAGGCACCAGCCACGCCCAATCCGTCGAGCAATATCTGGTGAAGGACCCGGAACGCTTCGCCCTCAACATGGCGCGCGTAATCGAGCAGGCTGGAAAGGCCGCCTCGGCCTGGATGGAACCGCGCGAGAAGGGCGAGATTCGTGACCATGCGGCCGAGCCGATGGCCGATATGGTCAAGACGTTCTCCAAGCTTACCGAATACTGGCTTTCCGACCCCAAACGCGCGCTGGAGGCGCAGACACGGCTGTTTGCCGGTTATATGAGCATTTGGGCCAACGCCGTGACCCGCGCCAGCGCCCTGCCCGGCAGCGAGGACATCGAGGACGCGGTCAAGCCGGAGCGCGGCGACAAGCGTTTCCAGGATCCGGACTGGGGCCGCAACGCCTTTTTCGACTTCCTGAAACAGCTCTATCTCCTCACCTCGCGCTGGGCGGCCGATCTGGTCGAGCAGGCCGATGGGCTCGACGAGCATACGCGCCACAAGGCGAACTTCTACGTCAAGCAGATTTCCAACGCCATATCGCCGTCGAATTTCGTGCTGACCAACCCGGAACTGCTGCGTGAAACCGTCGCCTCCGACGGCGAGAACCTGGTGCGCGGCATGAAGATGCTGGCCGAGGACATCGCCGCCGGGCGCGGCGACCTGAAACTGAGGCAGGCTGACTATTCCGGATTCGAGATCGGCAGGAACGTCGCCGTATCGCCCGGCAAGGTGATCGGCCGTTCCGACGTCGCCGAGATCATCCAGTATGCGGCGGCGTCCGATACCGTGCTCAAGCGACCGCTGCTGATCTGCCCGCCATGGATCAACAAGTTCTATATCCTCGACCTCAACCCGCAGAAATCCTTCATCCGCTGGGCGGTCGAACAGGGTTACACCGTCTTCGTCATCTCCTGGATCAATCCCGACCAGCGCCACGGCGCCAAGAACTGGGAAGCCTATATCCGCGAGGGGCTACAATACGGGCTGGACATGGTCGAAAAGGCGACCGGCGAACGCGAGGTCAACGCCATCGGCTATTGCGTCGGCGGCACGCTGCTGGCGGCAGCCCTTGCGCTGCTGGCGCAGGAAGGCGATGAGCGCATCCGCTCGGCAACCTTCTTCACCACGCAGGTCGATTTCACCCATGCCGGCGATCTGAAAGTGTTCGTCGATGAAGACCAGGTGTCGGCGGTCGAACGCTCGATGAGCACCAAGGGCTATCTGGACGGCACGAAGATGGCCACGGCATTCAACATGCTGCGCTCCAGCGACCTGATCTGGCCCTATGTCGTCAACAATTATATGCGCGGCAAGGATCCGATGCCTTTCGACCTGCTTTACTGGAATGCCGATTCGACGCGCATGGCGGCGGCCAACCATTCCTTCTATCTGCGCAACTGCTATCTGGAGAACAATCTCTCGCAAGGCCGCATGGAACTGGCCGGGCGCACCGTTTCCTTGGCTGACGTGACCATCCCCGTCTATAATCTCGCCGCCCGCGAAGACCATATCGCTCCGGCCCGCTCGGTGTTCATCGGCTCACGCTTCTTCGGCGGCAAGGTCGAATATGTGATGGCGGGCTCCGGCCATATAGCAGGCGTGATCAACCCGCCGCACCTGAACAAGTACCAGTATTGGACCGGCGGCAAACCCGCGGGCTTATTTGAGGATTGGCTCGAAAAAGCCGCGGAACGGCCGGGTTCGTGGTGGCCGCATTGGCAAAAATGGATCGAAAGCCAGGATAAAGCCCGCGTCGCGGCGCGCGTGCCCGGTGTTCATATGAAAACCTTTGGCGAGGCGCCCGGCAGCTATGTGCGGGTGCGCGTGTAACAATCTGTAATGCGCGGTGAATTGACGCTCGGCTCAAACCGGGCGAAATGGTCACGGTCAAGGGGGATTCGTGCCTTGATCGCGGCCTTTCCTTGAATTTGTTCAAGGCTTGTAAAATTGACACAGCCCGCCTGTTGCGCGGCAGTTTGAAACGCATTGATTTCGCTTGCAGCGAGTAAAGCTGCTTCCGCAGCGTCGAGCAGATTTTTTAGGGGTAGTTGGTTTTGAGATCGAGGGGACCGTACCTTGCGAAAGGAGCATGCCGCGCTGTCTCGGCAACGCTTTTCGCCGTTCTGCTGGCCTCCTGCACCTCAACCACCGATCCCGTTGTCATGGCCGGCTTCAATACGGACTCGACCAGTCTTGCCCAGGCCGCGCAATCACAAAGCGCGCCAGCCACGGATGAAACCGATTCCCTCACCGCATCGACGACGCCCCAGCCGCTGATGTCCACTGAAGGCGACACTGCCCTGCCCGACAAGGTCGCCTATCTGCCAGTTGCCAATCCCGCTTCCGAATTCCCCATCGCCGTGCCGCCCGGCGCGCAGACGCTAGCAAGCAACACGCCGAAGGAATTGGAAGCGCCGGCTCAGGCAGAGGCGCAGACTCAGGCAGAGGTGCCCGCTGAGAAGACGTCAAATGCGGCCGAAGCCGACAAGGATGCCGCCCCTGCCATGACCAATGCGGTTTATGTCACGGCCGGCGAAATGCCGGCAAAACCGGCAGAGGAACACAAGCCGAAAAAGAAAAGTTTCCTTGCCTCGCTGTTTGGCGGCTCGTCCTCATCCGGTAAAGCGGAACATGATAGCAAGGTGGAAGCCCAACCGGCCGCCGCAAAGCCCATAATCACGCTTGCTTCCGCAAAACAGGAGATCAAGCCGGTTGCCGCTTCCGTTACCGGCTTCACCGGCGATGCCTTGCCTGGCGTTCGCCGCCAGACCGCGCTTTTCGAGATCACCCGCAAGTCCGGTACGGACGACGACAGCGATGTCGATATCAATGAAGACGAGGGTCCGGGCCTGTATCAGGTCGCCTCGGCCGCCGGTATGGCGCGGCTGGCCCCAAATGGGCTTTTGAAACAGACCGAGAGCGTCGATGTCGCTTGTCTCAAGCCATCGCTGGTGCGCGTACTGAAAAAGATCGAAGCGCACTACGGCAAGAAGATGATCGTGACTTCGGGCTATCGTGACCCGGCGCGTAATCGCCGCGCGCGTGGAGCGCGGCGCTCGTTGCACATGTTTTGCGCGGCGGCCGACATTCAGGTGCCGGGCGTCAGCAAATGGGAACTGGCCAATTATGTTCGTTCCATGCCCGGTCGTGGCGGTGTCGGAACCTACTGCCACACCAAATCGGTCCATGTTGATGTCGGTCCTGAACGCGACTGGAACTGGCGCTGCCGCCGCCGCAAATAGTTTCAGGCAATCAGAAAACCCGGACGCACAAAAAAGTTGCGGCTTCCTGTGTCGGACGGGTTGCCCCATTGGAATAACACGGTTATATGCCGCACTCACCTGAGCGCGCCCATCGTCTAGCGGTTAGGACGGCGCCCTTTCACGGCGCAAACAGGGGTTCGATTCCCCTTGGGCGTACCAGTCTTTTCAATATCTTCGCAAGAATGTCGTGAAGTTCGGCGTCATCGCACCTTCGGCAGCGAAACTGCCGGAAGCCGCATGGCGGGCAATTTCAGATCGCAGGCACGTCGAACAAGCAAATTCGATCGTCTGGCCCACAAAAACACGCGCCGGAGCGGTGGACAACCGGTCGCCGATCGCCCAGTCTGCACATTCGGGTCACGGAGATGACTCTGGTCAGGACCAAATTTACGGTCCGGGCTGAAATGAAAATGGGGGAATCGTCAGAACGTATGAACACTGCCACCCGTCGATGGAAACTCTACGACACGCGGCTGGCCTGGGCGCTTGTTGCGCCCGCCGTCCTGCTGTTGTTCTTTCTCCTGATCCTGCCGATCCTGATGATGGCGGTCTATACCTTTTTCACATTCGTGACCGCAGGCGTCGAATCGGCGACGCTGACGCTCGCCAACTGGCAGGAATTTTTCACCGACAGCTATTACCACGGCTTTCTGCTGAAGACCGCGCGGATTGGCGCAACAACAGCCTTCATCTGCGCCGTGGTCGGGTACTTCCCCGCCTATTTCATCTGGGCGACGAACTTCAAGCACAAATGGCTGCTGCTGCTGTTGTTGATCGTGCCGTTCTGGATCAGCTTCATCATCCGCACCTTCTCATGGATCAATATTCTGGGCCAGCAGGGCGTCATCAATGTCACATTGCTCAAGCTCGGCATCATCAGCGAGCCGCTGCCCATGCTCTACACCGAGGGTGCAGTGGTGATGGGCCTGATTCACTTCCTTTTGCCGTATATGATCCTCAACGTTTACGTCAGCCTGGAGAGCATCGACCGCACGCTGATCGACGCCGCGCGATCCATGGGCTGCACCAATGCGCAGGCCTTCCGCGAGGTGACGCTGCCGCTCTCATTACCCGGCCTTGGCGCGGGGCTGCTGCTTTGCTTCGTGCTGGCAGCCGGCAGCTACGTCACGCCGCAATTGCTGGGCGGCAGTCGCGACGCGCTGTTCGGCAATCTCATCTATGACACCATTATGGGCCAGCTCAACTGGCCGATGGGCGCGACACTGTCCATCGTGCTGTTCGTGTTACTCGGCCTCGTCGCCGCCGCCTATAGCCGCTATGTCGGGCTTTCGCAGATCGTCAAGGGGCTCAGCGCATGACCGGCGCATCCGTTGCCGCACGCGAGGGCCGATGGGCCTGGCGCTTCACCGGATTCATGACGGTGTGCGTCTATATCTTCATGTTCGCGCCGATCGTCGCCACCGTCATCCTGTCGTTCAACGATTCGATGTTCGGCGGCTTTCCGATGACCGGCGTGAGCCTGCGCTGGTACGCCAAGTTGATGACCAACGAGCCGGTGCTGGCCGCCTTCAAGACTTCGCTATGGATCGCGCTGGTGACGGCAGCGGTATCGACATTGGTCGGTGTGATCGCGGCTGTGGCGCTGGTCCGGTTCGACTTCCGTGGCAAGCAGACCATCAGCACGCTGGTGCTTTTGCCGGCTCTGGTGCCCGAAACCATATTGGGCGTCGGTCTTCTGGTGTTGATTCAGGCCGTCCATCAACCACGCACCCTGTGGCTGCTTCTGCTTGGCCATATCCTTTTGACCCTGCCCTATGTGGTGCTGATCGTGCAGGCACGGCTTGTCGGCGTCCGCCGCTCCTATGAAGAAGCGGCGCTTTCGCTCGGTGCGCCACGCATTTCGACATTCCGGGAAATCACGCTGCCGCTGCTCATTCCGGCAGTCATGGCCTCGATCCTGCTCGCCTTCACCATTTCCTTCGACAACACCTCGGCCAGCCTGTTCTGGCGGCCAGCTGGCGTCGAGACGATGCCGACGCAGATTCTGGCCATGTTGAAAATCTCCATCAGTCCGGAAATCAACGCACTCGGCACCATCATGATCCTGGTGACGGTGGGTGTCCCGCTTGTCGGCGGGGCGATCCTGCAAGGGGTCTCGCACTTCAGAAAACGGTCCAACAAAAAGGGGAATCAGCCATGAAAATGACCAATATCAAACGTCTGGAGCGGCTCAGCGAGCGCTACCGCAACGGCGACATCAGCCGCCGCAACTTTCTCGGGCTGACGGCCGCCGCTGCAGCGGCAACCGGGCTTTCGATGCCATGGATGGGCCGCGCGATGGCGGCGGTCAGCGAAGTGCGCTTCGACGGCTGGGGCGGCACGGTGCAGGACGCGATCGATAAATACGCCTTCCAGCCCTACACCAAGAAGACCGGCATCAAGGTGGTACAGGGCACGTTCGGCGACGAGAACGAGATCATCACCAAGATCAAGACGGCGAGCCCCGGCGACTTCCAGGTCGTCCATTCGTCGGGCGTCAATTACTACATCAAATACGTCAATGCCGGCTTCAATTCGGAGATCAACGAAGCCAACATTCCCAATATGGCGAATGTGTCCACGGCAATGATCGAGCCATTCCGCAAGATCACGCCGAAGCTCTCGGCCGTGCCATATGACTATGGCACAACCGGCATCGCCTATAACACCGATGTCATCTCGCCGGAGGAGGCCAAGGAGCAAGGCCCGATGCTGCTCCTCAACAAGAAATACGCGGGCAAGATCGGCGGTTATGCCGACATGACCACGCGCGTCTGGTACGCCGCGTTGCAGACTGGACAGGATCCGAACGATATCAAGGACATGGATGCGGTCTGGGCGAAAGTGCGTGAAGTGCGCGACATGGCCAAGAAGTTCTGGAGTTCGGGCGCGGAACTGATGGACCTCCTGTCCAAGGGCGAGATCGTGGTAACGGACGCCTGGTCGGGCCGCGTCGCCTCGCTGCAACAGCAAGGTCGCCCCATCGGTTATCTCGATCCGCCAAAGTCCTATGGCTGGATGGAAGACATGCTGATCCTGAAAGGCTCGCCGATGGCCGAATGCGAGGAACTGGTCAACTTCATGCTCGACCCGACCACCTCGATCGCAGTCGCCGAAGGCCAAAGCTATCCGCCTTCCCTTGATCCGACCAAGGTGAAGCTCACCGAGAAGATCGAGAAATTGCCGGCCTTCGACCCGACGGGCAAGATGGAGTCCATCACATTCGCGGACCCGATCTATTGGGCCGAGAACGAGGATGCCTGGAACAAGCAGTGGGACAGGATCTCGAAAGGTGCATGACACGACGATGAGCGACGCAAGCTCCGATCCCCGGCCGTTCACGGCCGGGGATTCGTCGCAGGGCGGCCAGCCGGCCGTCGATTTCCGCGACATCGACATCGCCTATGGCAAGTTCATGGCGGTAAAGGATTTCTCGCTGTCGATCGCCAAGGGTTCCTTCGTCACCCTGCTCGGGCCATCCGGCTGCGGCAAGACGACGATCCTGCGCTCGCTGGCGGGGCTGGTGGACATCACCACCGGCCAGATTTCCATCGGCGGGCGGCGTGTCGACGACGTGCCGATCTACAAGCGCAATATCGGGCTGGTATTCCAGAATTACGCGCTGTTTCCGCACAAGAGCGTGTTCGACAATGTCGCCTTCGGCCTGAAATATCGATCCGTACCCAAATCCGAGATCGCCGCAAAGGTGACCAAGGCGCTGGAAATGGTGCGCCTGCCGGGCAGCGAGAAGAAACTTCCGGCGCAGCTTTCAGGTGGCCAGCAGCAGCGTATCGCGCTGGCGCGCGCCATCATCTTCGAGCCGGAAGTGCTGTTGATGGACGAGCCGCTTTCGGCGCTCGACGCCAATATGCGCGAGGACATGCGCGTCGAGATCAAGAAAATCCAGAAGGAAACAGGCATCACCGCCATCTTCGTGACGCACGATCAGGAAGAGGCGCTTTCGATGTCGGACCAGATCGTGGTGATGAATGCCGGCAGGATCGAGCAGATCGGCACGCCGCAGCAGGTCTATGACGAGCCGGCGACGGGTTTCGTCGCCAATTTTCTAGGCAAGGCCAACATGCTGCCCGGAACCGTGTCCGCGGCGGACTCAAGCGGCGCCACGGTGGCGCTGGAATGCGGCTCGGACGTCAAGGTGGCGGCGCCGCGCGCGCTCGCCAAGGGCGACGGCGTAACGGTGGTGGTGCGGCCGCAGAAGCTTTCCGTCACCAGCGGTGCGGACGGCAACAGGCTTGCCGGCAGGATCGTCTCTGCCTCTTATCTGGGCGGCAGCGCCGTCTATGAGATCGACATTGCCGGCAGCATCGTGCGGGCCAACAGCGCCATTGAAGGCAAGCCGCTCGCCGAAGGCGATGCGGTCGAGGCCGGATTCGAGCCGCATGACTGCATATTGCTGGACGCGCAGGGCCGGCGCATCGCATAGACGCGTTCAGGGGACGAATTCAGGGGCGGCCTGAACTCCGCCCTCGCCTTATGCGCCCTCGCACTCCACAGTGCCGCGGCAGCAATAGGCAACCGGCCCCGTCATCACAGCCATGTCGCCGACCAGCTCGATCTCAAGCGGCCCGGCAGGCAGATGAACGGTGAAGCGGTTCGTCTTGCTCAAGCCCTTCAGGCGTGCCGCGAAGGCCGCAACGCAAGCGCCGGTGCCGCAGGCTTGCGTCAACATTCCCGGCCTTTCCCAGACCGCCAGCCTGATCGTCCGGGGATCGACCAGTTCGGCGGCCCCTACATTGACGCCCTCGGGAAACAGCGGATGGTTCTGGATCGCCGGTGCAAAGCGCGACAGATCGGTTTCCGCCAGACGTTCGACGAAAAAGACCACATGCGGATTGCCGATCCAGAAACCGGCGCCGTCGCGCAGCGGCCCGCTTTCCATCGGCAGATGCAGCATGTCCACTTCTTGCGCCACCGGAAGCGCGCGCCAGTCCGTACCGATCGGGCCAAGCTCGACGCTGACCTGCATGGCGCCGGCCCGGCGGCAGGCAAGCAGGCCGCCGCCCGTTTCGAGCAGGATGTCTCTGCGCCCGCTTTCCTCCATCAGAAGATGCGCCACGCAGCGCGTGGCATTGCCGCAGGCCGATACCTCCCGCCCATCAATGTTGAAGATGCGCATCGCCGCGTAAGCGCCTGTCACCGAAGGCTTTTCGATTGTCAGCAACTGGTCGCCCCCAACACCGGTATGGGTGTCGCAGATGCGCACGATATCCGGCACCGCAAAGCCGCGCGGATCGTCTCGCCGGTCGAAGATGACGAAATGATTGCGCAGGCCGTGCATCTTGACGAAGGCACGGCTGCGACCGTGGCTGGCGGGAAAGGCGACGGACATGGGAACGGCACTCGCTGGCATTAGAGCACCGGACCGAAAAGTGGAATCCGGTTTTCGGGTTATTCCGATGCTCCATCAAACTGTTAGAGCGTCCTTTGTGCGTTCGATTGAACGCACGGCGCTCTAAGACGCCATCAGATCATCGGCCTTGATCCGAAACAAGGGCCAGCAACGGCGAATGAACGGTTCAGTGAAGCGACGGCTTCTTCGCCACCGGGCGCTTCTTCGGGCGCAGCATGTCGCGCGCCATGACGCCGCTGGCACGGCAGAACGCCGCGAAGGCACGGCATGCTTCCTCGGTGGAGACCACGCCGACCGATGCGCCGAAACAGGCATTGAAGGCAGTCTGATAGAGCTTCCCCTGCCGGCCCTTGGGCCAGTCGCCGAGAAAATCCAACGCCTGCTCGACACCGTAGATTTCATCGATCGGCATATCGGCGGTCACGGTCACCCGCACCGGCACTTCAAACTGCAAATTGTCCATTTTCAAATCGTCTCTCGGCAGACCCGTCACCTGTCCGGCAACGCCTGTCGTGCCGGAAAGTTTCACCGCATGGCGGTGCTTCTTCACCGAGATTGTGTCGGCAGTGCGAATTTGGCGCGCGCCAACTCACAAAAAAGTTCAAAATCAGTTTACGCCAAGCTTTTTCTGCAAGCTGCTCGACGAGGTCGTGTACTGGAAGACGATGCGCTCGCCGGGGCTGACGATGCGCTTGGCGGCCTGCGCCATCAGCGCCGCCTCATGGAAGCCTGAAAGGATGAGCTTCAGCTTGCCGGGATAGGTGTTGATGTCGCCGATGGCAAAGATACCCGGCTCGGAGGTTTCGAACTTCTCCGTATCGACGGGGATGAGGTTTTCGTCGAGGTTCAATCCCCAATCGGCAATCGGGCCGAGTTTCATCGTCAGGCCGAAAAAGGGCAACAAACGCGTGCAGGCGATCTCGACGTCGCCGTCCGGCCCCTTGACGATGGCTCCCGAAAGCTGGCCATCCGTGCCTTTCAAGCCGCTCACCTGGCCGATCTGAAAGTCGAGATGTTTCGTTTCCTGCAACGCATACATCTTGTTGACGCTGTCGGGTGCGGCCCGAAATTCCGGCCGGCGATGAACCAGCGTGATGCTTTTGGCGATCGGCTGGAGATTGAGCGTCCAGTCCAGCGCGGAATCGCCGCCGCCGACGATGAGGAGATCATGGCCGCGGAAATCTTCCATGCGCCGCACCAAATAAAAGACGCTTGTGCCCTCATAAGGCTCTATGCCGGGAATCGGCGGCCGCTTGGGCTGAAAGGAGCCACCACCGGCGGCGATCACCACCACCTTTGCCTCGAAAACCTCGTTTTCGTCGGTAGTCAGGCGAAACGATCCGTCCTCACGGCGCTCCAGCGCCGATACCATGCGGTTGAAGGTAAAATCCGGCTTGAACGGGGCCGCCTGTTCCATCAGCTTGTCCACCAACCCCTGCGCGGAGATCGAAGGCCAACCGGGAATGTCGTAGATCGGCTTTTCCGGATAAAGCTCCGCGCATTGGCCGCCGGGTCGGTCGAGAATGTCGATCAGATGGCATTTGAGATCGAGCAGGCCGAGTTCGAACACGGCGAACAGGCCGACCGGCCCTGCCCCGACAATCAGGACGTCTGTCTTGGTGATCCCGCTCATGCATTGCACCCTTGCCTGCGATGGACCGAGACTGCATGAGCATCGGCCCGCGAGCAAGGCCAGCTTTTTACCTCCTGACCTGCAACTTGCCGCTACGGCTCCCTGCCCTTCGGGCGTTCAGCCTCTTTAAAACGTCCACCGGACGTTTCAATCCGCCCAAGAGCAGGCCGGGCCTTCACCGTTCGTCGCTGAAAAAGCCAAATCGTTGGCTTTTTCTCGGCCTACGGCCGATCGCTCCTCACCCCTGCCGCTCGGGAACGCGTACGACAAGGCCGTCCAGTTCGTCGCGCACCCTGATCTGGCAGGACAGGCGCGAATTCGGCTGCACGTCATAGGCGAAGTCGAGCATGTCTTCTTCCATCGCCTCCGGCTCACCGACGATGTCCTTCCATGCCTCATCGACATAGACATGGCAGGTGGCACAGGCGCAGGCGCCGCCACACTCCGCCTCGATGCCCGGCACGGCATTGCGGATCGCGTTTTCCATGACCGTTGAGCCATTCTCGGCCTCGACATCGAAATGCGTGCCGTCATGGGCGATATAAGTCAGCTTGGTCATTGCGTTACCTGGGCATTACCTGAGGGGAAAGCCGCAGAAACAGGCGGCTTCCGCGGAGATAATGACTTGGCACAACAAGTCAACCATTGTGAGAAGGCGTCACGCCATGGCGCATTCGGCAAACTGCGCGTGGACCAAGGGCGATTTGGCTGCTTTTCTCAGCGATTGATGGCGGCGATGAAATCGCGCACTTCGTCAATCAAAGTGGCGAGACGGCCGATGGCAGGTCCGTCTTGCGGGTTTTTCTCGATTTCGGCGGCGCAATCGGCGACCGCGAAGGCGCCAACGCCGCGCGCCGATCCCTTCAGGCCGTGAGCCAGCGAAATCCGCTCTTTCGTATCGGCATCGGCAATGCGGTCGCGCACATCCGCCACTTGCTGCGCGAACAAAGCCAACACTTCGCGCTCCAGGTCGCGGTCGCCCATGGTCTGGCGCGAAAGGTGTTCCAGATCGAACGGCCGAAGCGGTGCCGATCCACAGGTTTCGCCGCCAGGCCGCGAAAACGCCACGCCGGATTCCTGCATGTTTTAACTCCGTCAACCACGCAAACACCTGCGCTCCAAGGGCAAAAAGCCTATGCCGGCAAGGTGCATAGGAGGTTAACGCCGCCGCCGAAATTTTGCCTCACCCGCATGCGGAACTCACGGCTCCGTTAACCTTATATTTAAAGTTTTACGTATGTGCCGGAATGCATGTTTTCTTTACCCCCCTGTGTCATTACGATACGAGGCGTCCATATTCTGCCTCAGACGCGGGGCCTGAGAAGCCGAAATAGGCCACAGACAGGGTCCGCAGTAGCAGCTAGTACAGGGTAGCGAAGGCATGGCGAAGAAAACAACGGCCAAGAAGAATCTCGACAACGAAGTAGCCAAGGAACTCGAAGAAGCACTCGATTTCGATTTCGCCAACAATCTGGATGGCGACCTCGATATCGCAGCTTCCATGGAAGACCTCGAGGCGCAGATTTCAGAAGCTGCCGACGAACTTGCCCGTGCCAGCCGCGCCGAGAAGGAAAAGCCCGTGGCGGATTCCGAGGTCGACGAGACGCCCTCGCCGACCAAGCTGTTCGCCGCCAACCAGCCGAAGGCCGAGGAACCGAAGGAGACGCTGCGTCCTGTCGAACCCGCCGCCGGCAGCACGCCGGCCGCCTTGTCGCCCGCCAATGACGACAGCCAGAAAGATTACCGCTCGCTGATACGCGGGCTCAATCGCCGCGGGTCCAATGCGGTATATTGGGTCGTCGCGTTTGTTTCGCTGGCGTGGATTGCCGGTGCCGCGGGCTTGGCAAACCTTCTGTTCGGCTCCGACATCTGGCAGATTCGCTCGCTCGACCAGCTTCTTGCCCGCCCCGAACTGATCGGTCTTGCCGTCGCGGCCATCGTTCCCGTGGTGCTGTTCTGGGCTTTCGCGGCCATGGTGCGGCGTGCGCAGGATATGCGGCTGGCCGCACAATCGATGACGGAAGTCGCCTTCCGTCTCGCCGCGCCTGAAAATCTCGCGCAGGACCGCGTGATGACGATCGGCCAGGCCGTGCGCCGCGAAGTGGCGGCAATGGGTGAAGGCATCGAGCGCACGCTGGCGCGCGCCGTCGAACTGGAAACGCTGGTCCATAGTGAAGTCAACCAGATCGAACGCTCCTATTCGGAAAACGAATCCCGCATCCGCTCGCTCGTGGATGGATTGGGCAGCGAGCGTGAAGCCGTCGTCGGCCATGCCGAGCGCGTGCGCGCTTCGATTGCCGGCGCCCACGAGACCTTGAAAGACGAAATCGACTCCGCCGGCGAACGCATTCGCGAAAGCATACTCGGCGCTTCGACCAACCTGTCGATGACCATCACCAACTCCGGCGACACGCTCATCGACCGCATCAACGACAGCTCGCTGTCGATCTTCGACACGGTGGAAACCCGGCTCGACACCATCACCGACCGGCTCTCGACCTCGGGCGAGGCCTTCGCCAGCCTGCTCGATACGCGCATTGCCAAGCTGACCGACAGCACGGACGGCCTGACCCGTTCGCTGACGGAACTGCTCGACGACCGCACCGCCGGCATGGTTTCGCTGCTCGGCGGCGCCGCTCGCAATCTGAACACCGAATTCGAGGAAAGCCTCAACAATATCGAGCGCACGCTGGCCGAGCGTGGCCAGGCGCTGATCAGCGAGTTCGAAACCCGCGCCGAGGCGCTCGATACGGGCACGCAGAAGCTCAACGCGGCGCTGGAAGCACGCGCGCGTCAGATCAACGAGACGCTGGTCGAGCGCGCCCGTGAGATCGCCACCACCTTTACGGAGGGCAAGGACACGCTTGCCGCCATGATCGATCAGGGCAAGGCCCAGATCAACGAGGATATGGCTGGCATCGTCACCTCGACTTCCGCGATGCTCGAAAGCCATTCCAACGATTTCGCCAGCCGCATGGAAGCGGCGCGCCATGTCGTGTCGCAAAGCTTCGAAGCCGATATCCAGCGGCTCGCCGATGCGCGCACCGGTATCGAGGAAGCCGTCGAGCACCACAGCCGCAAGCTGGCCGAAAGCAGTGACCGCATGGCGGTCGCCATGCAGTCCGACCTCGCCAAATTCGCCGACAGCCGCACGGCCATCGACGACGCTCTGGCCGGTCAGGTGCACAAGCTGGCCGAAGGTCGCGATCTCATTGCGCGCGCGCTTGAGGAAGATTTGCGCAAGGTCAACGAATCCCGCGCGGCCATCGACGCCTCTCTCGGCGCACATCTGGAAAGGTTGGACGAAGGCCGCAACCGGCTTTCCAAGGCCCTTAGCGAAGACTCGCAAAAACTGGTCGAAGCGCGTGGAACCATTGATGAAATGGTTGCCGGTCATGTCGGAAAGCTGGCCGAAGGCCGCAATATTCTTTCGCGCGCGCTGGAAGCCGATCTGGGCAAGCTGGAAGAAGGCCGCGCCGGGATTGACGGGCTGGTCGCCGCCCAGGTCGAGAAGCTGGCGCAGGGCCGCGACGTGCTGGCCAGGGCATTCGAGGCCGACGCCAACAGGATCAAGAACCTGATGGAGAGCCATTCGGTCAAAATGACCGAAGATCGCGGCGAACTTGGCCGGGCTCTGGAATCCGATCTGGCCAATATCCACAAAATGGTCGAGGACCATTCCGGCCGGCTCGCCGAGGAACGCAGCCTGCTTTCCAGGACGCTTGAATCCGATCTGGCCAAGCTGGCCGAAAGCCGCTCCGGCATTGACGGGCTGGTCGCCGGTCAGGTCGAAAAACTGGCCGAGGGCCGCGATATCCTGCGCCGGGCGCTGGAAAGCGACCTTGTCACCATTCGCGAGACGCTGTCCGAGCAGTCGCGCCAGCTTGGCGACGACCGCGGCGAATTCGCCGCCGCGCTGGAGCGCGACCTGCAAAGCGTCAACACGCTGGTTCACGACCATATGGAACGTCTGGCGTCCGACCGCTCCACTCTTTCGCGGGCGCTGGAAGACGATCTCGCCAAGCTGGCCGAGAGCCGTTCCAGCATCGACGGGCTGGTCGCCGGCCAGGTCGAGAAGCTGGCCGAGGGCCGCGATATCCTGCGCCGCGCGCTCGAAAGCGATCTCAACACGATCCGCGAGGCCATGGACGAGCAGTCGCACAAGCTGGGCGATCACCGCAATCAGCTTTCGCGGGCGCTGGAGGAAGACCTGCGCACGGTCAACAGCCTCATCGACGATCACATGGCTCGGCTGGTGCAAGATCGCGCCACGCTTTCAGGCGCGCTGGAGGAAGATCTTTCCAAGCTCGCCGACAGCCGCTCCAGCATTGACGGGCTCGTCTCCGATCAGGTCGAGAAACTGGCCGAAGGCCGCGATATCCTGCATCGCGCGCTGGAGACAGACCTCAACACGATCAAGGATGCGATTAGCGAACAGGCGCGCAATCTTACCGGCAATCATTCAGAATTCTCGCGCGCCATCGAGGGCGACCTGGAAAACATCCGTGCGCTGGTCCAGAGCCATATGGATCGCCTCTCCGACGACCGTGCGACGCTTTCCGAGGCATTGCAGGCCGATCTTGCCAAGCTGGCCGAAAGCCGCGCCGGCATCGACGGGCTGGTTGCCGGCCAGGTCGAAAAACTGGCCGAGGGACGCGACATTCTGCGCCGGGCGCTGGAAGCCGACATGCAGAAGCTCGTCGCAAGCCGTGGCGAGATCGACGAAATCATCACTGCCCATGTCGGCAAGCTGGCGGAGGGCCGCAGCATGCTGACCGTGGCGCTCGAGCAGGATCTCGACAAGCTGGTGGACGCCCGCAGGCAGGTCGATACCGCCGTGACCGGCCATATCGACCAGATTGCGGCGCGCAGCACGCTGATCTCCGATCGGCTGGCCGGCGACGTCGCACGCATCGAGGACGCCTTCGAGCGCCAGGGCGGCGTGATCGAGGAGCGCACGGGCGCGATCGAACGCGCGCTTGCCTCCGGCATAGACAACATCCGTGGCGTGCTGGAAAAGAGCGCCCTGTTCGTCGCCGGCGCCCTGCGCGAAAAGGTCATGGAAGTCACCGCCGCGCTGCATGAGCAGGCCGGCACCGCCTTCAGCGATGCCGACCGCAAGATCGCCGAGCGCGCCGAACAGACCTCCACCGCCCTGCTGGCGCGTGCCGAAGACATTGCCCGCGCCTTCGAGGATGCGGATCAGCGGCTTGCCGCCCGCGCCCAGGACACGTCGAGCCTGCTGCTGGCACGCGCCGAGGAGACCGCGGCACAGCTGGACAGCAAGGCGCAGTCCATCGCCGGCACCTTCGACGCCGCCGATCAGAAGCTGGTTGCCCGCGCGGTCGAGACGGCGCAGTCGCTGGCCGCACGCGCCGGCGATATTTTGCGCAATTTCGAGGATGCCGATCAGCGGCTGTCCTCGCGTATCGGCGAATCGGCGCAAGCATTGGCGGCGCGCGCCGGCGAGCTCGGCCAGATCTTCGATGCGGCCGACAGCCAGTTGAAGTCGCGCATCGCCGAGGGTTCCGAGGCACTAACCGCCCGCGTGGCCGAGATCGGCCATGTCTTCGACGCGGCCGACAAGCGCATGGTTTCGCGCATCGCCGACAGCACCTCCGCCATCAGCGGCCATGCCGACCAGATCGTCGGCGCCTTCACCGACACCGAGCAGCGCGTGGCGCAGCATGTACGCCAGACCGGCGAGGAACTTGCCGCCCACGCCCGCGAGATCGAGCAGGCGCTTTCGGGTGCCGACGAGCGGCTGGCCGCCAGTGCCGCGACAACGGCTGCCCGCGTCGGCGAGCATGTCACGGAGGCCGAGAACCGGCTGGCCCGCTCCGCCGAGACGATGCGCGAGGCGCTCGGCCAGCAGGTCTCGCAGGCCGAGAACCAGCTTGTCGAACGCGCCAATGTCATCGCCGAGACGTTCACCGCGGTCGGCCAGCATATCGGCCAGAGCACCAATGACGCGGCCAGGGCCATCGGCGACAACACCCGCGAGCTGAACTCCATGCTCGCTGCCCGCTCCACCGAGATCTCGAAGATTCTGGATGAGACGGCACGTCCTCTCGTCGAGCGCTTCGCCCAGGGCGGCGGCGAGTTGCAGCGCAGCATGGAGGAAGCGACCGAGCGCGCCACCGAGAAGCTGCGTCTGGAAAACGCGGCGCTGGCCGAGGCCATCGCCAGCCGCACCGCCGAGACACTGTCTTCGGTCGAGAATGCGCGCAATACACTGGCCGAGGGCGTCAGCGGCCTGATCGACCGGATGGGCCAGTCGAGCGCGCAGTTGAACGCGCTGATCGAGACGGCATCCGCCAATCTCGGCCAGGTCGAAAGCCAGCTTTCAGGCAGCACGCAGAGCTTCGCGGCAACCACCGAAAAGGCGGCGCAGACCTTCGCCAGCTCGGCACGCCTGGTCGATTCCAACACGACACGGCTCACCGAACTGTCGTCCACGACGCTGCGCGAAGTGGCCTCCATCGCCACCAAGTTCGATGAGCACAGCCGCCTGCTTGCCAGCGCGTCCGAGTTGCTCGGCTCGGCCCAGAGCAATCTGGAGCACACGCTGGAGCGGCAATCTTCGCTGGACGACCTGGCGGTCGGCCTGGTCAAGAAGTCGGAGGAACTGGAAAAGGTCATGCAGTCGTTCGAAAATCTGGTCGGCCAGACCCTCCAGAGCGCCGAAGGCAAGACCATGGCTTCGGCCGACAAGATCCGCGAAACCATCAGCGAGCTTGTCGAATCCGCCACCAAACGGTTCGCCGACGCCACCGACGAGATGCGGCGCACCGCCGGTTCCATCAAGAGCGAGCTGGATCTTACCCGCGCCGAGCTCAAGAAGGGCGTCATCGAGATGCCGGAAGAAGCCAAGGAATCGACCACGGCCATTCGCCGCGCCGTTTCCGAGCAGATCAACGCGCTCAAGGAACTGTCCGACATCGTCGCCAAATCCGGCCGCACCGTGGATGTACAGGAGCCGCGCGGCACGCCGCCGGCGGCGGCAACCCGGCCCGCCGAACCCTCGCGGCCAGCCCCGCAGCCGCAA
This sequence comes from Manganibacter manganicus, assembly GCF_002075885.1. Taxonomy (GTDB): domain Bacteria; phylum Pseudomonadota; class Alphaproteobacteria; order Rhizobiales; family Rhizobiaceae; genus Mesorhizobium; species Mesorhizobium manganicum. The sequence goes on along the minus strand of NZ_MDET01000012.1, from coordinate 68,000 downwards.
GCCGCTTCCCGCGCTCCGCAGGGCGGCGGCACGGCGGTTCGCCAGCGCGAGCCGGAAACGCGCACCCCCGAAACAAGGGGCTCGCAGGGCGGTTGGGTGCGCGATCTGCTCAGCGGCGCCTCGCGTGACAGCGGCGCTGCCAAGCCGGCGCCAGCCGAGGCGCAACGCCCGGCCCCTGCCCCGCGCTCACCGCTGCATGTCGTGGAATCGCTCAACTCGCTGTCCGTGGACATTGCCAGGGCCATCGACCACGACGTTTCGATCGAGTTGTGGAACCGCTACCGGCGCGGCGAGCGCGACGTGTTCACACGCCGCCTCTACACGCTCAAGGGCCAGCAGACCTTCGATGAAATCCGCCGCAAATATCAGGCGGAACCGGAGTTCCGCTCCGCGGTCGATCGCTATTGCGGCGATTTCGAGAAGCTCTTGAAAGATGTTTCGCGCAACGATCGCGACAACATCATGGGGCAGACCTACCTCACCTCCGATACCGGCAAGGTCTACACGATGCTGGCTCACGCCAGCGGCCGGCTCCAGTAAGGTCGGACGCATATGATGAGGAAGGCGGGGCCAGTCCCCGCCTTTTTCACTCTGGGCACACAGGCCGAACAGCTTTCTCCGGCAGCAAGCGTGCCACTCATGGTGGTGCGTGCTTCGAGACGCCGGCCAGCCGGCTCCTCAGCATGAGGGAGGGTGGTGCTTCCCCCTCCTTCGCCTCCCGAGTTTATCGAAGGGCATCCATCTCCCCACAAGGAGAGAGATCGGATGTCACAATGGCTTTCGCCAATCACAAACGCCGCGGAACCGGTGAAGACGGGCAAAGCTGCAAATCTTCCTCCTTGTGGGAGGCGGCCAGCGGGCAGCAAGCGTGCCACTCATGGTGGTGCGTGCTTCGAGACGCCGGCCAGCCGGCTCCTCAGCATGAGGGAGGCTGGAGTTTGAAATCCCTGGCTTAAGCTTGATGGTGAAACGAGACTCACCGCTCAGATCTGCGAATCGGTCCAGCGCACGATCTCGGTGGAAACGGTGCCGAAAGCCTGATCCAACGCCGCCACATAGGCCTGATTTCCGCCCCCCCTGACCGGCGCGCGGGCGCTGAATGTCCTTGCCGCGCGCACCTCGCCATTGCGGTCGTTGAGCAGGCGCACGAACAGTTCGACCTGCGCGTGCTCGCCGCCATCGACACGAATGTCGAAGGCACGAATTTCGGTAATGACCTGATAGTCGATGGCCAGCCCTTCGCCCGGCTTGCCGACACCGGCGAAACTGCCGGCGCCCTGGAATGTTTCAGCCAATCGCGCCTGCACGATCAGCGGCAGCCGATCCGCCCATTGCGCGCCCTTCAGATACTGGATCGAGGCCGGCGACGGCTTGATGACGATGTTCTGGCCGTCAAGCGCCTTGAGCGCGGCAGGTTCGGCGATCAGAATCTGGCGCCGGCTGTGATGCTGCGCGGTTACGGAAGGCGCTGAAAGCTCGAACGTATCAAGCGGCGGCGGGCCGGCGCCAAGCGCGGCACAGCCGGCCATGACGAAACCGGCCAGCGTCAGGGCCAGCGGCGCCGACGCGCGACGCAGCAGCGCCCTGCGGATGGCCGGCCGGTCCCGCCCGGCATCGCCGCCGTCATCACTTGTCTCAGGAAGCAAACTCAACGCCGTGCCCTCCCGTCATACTGGCGAACCTCGCCGGCGCCACCGGACAAGATGCGCTGTGGATTGCGCTGGAAATCACTGACGGCCTGCTCGATACGATCGATCGAACGGCGGCTGTCTTTCACCAACGCCTCGACATTCTGCAAGCCCTGACCGGAGAAGCGCGCCAGATTGTCGGTGATGACGCCCAATTTCGAATTCAGCGTGTCGGCCACCTGTTTGAACGACTTCAGCGTCGCCCTGGCATCGGCAACCAGCCCGTCTGCCTGGTCGGAGCCGAGCAGCTTGTCCACCTTCAGCAAAATGCCGTCCACCCGCACCGAAGCATTGTTCAACCGCGCTGCAAGCTGCTGTGCGTCATGGATGGTCTGGTCGATGTCGTCGGCGCGGTCGGCGAATTTATGCGTCACCACGGCAACGTCCGCCGCCGCCTTGTTGGCGTTCTCGCTGGCTTCCTGGATATTGGCGATCGCTTCACGCACATCCTTGGGGTCGATACCGTCGAGCACGCTGTTGACCTTGTCGAGCGTGCCTTGGGTCTTGGCGGCAAAGCCGTTGATCGAACCGACCGCCGTGTTGACGTTCTTGATGACGTCGTCGAACTGGTCGCTCGTCGTCTTGAGGTTTCCGGTGAACGTATCGATATTGGCGACGATCTCTTTCACCCTGTCCTTGTCCACGGCATTAAGCAGCCCCTCGGCCGCCTTGAGCGTACCGTCGAGCTTGCCGGAAACGCCTTGAAGTTCGACGGCCAAAGCGCTGACACTGCTCAAGAATTTATCTATGCCATCCGAGTTGCTGGCCAGCGCGTCGGAGAATTTCTGGACATTCTGCACGGTTTGGGTCAGCGGTCCGCGCACATCGTTGGTGAAACCTTCAAGCTGGGACAAAACCTTGTCGGCGCGGGTAAAAATGTCCTGCGCGGTTTGCAGCAAATTGGTGACAGCCGACGGATTGGCTGTAATTTCAGCGACAGTCCCGTTGATCTCCGCCTCGTCGAGCAGTTTCGGCTCATGCGGGTTTGCGCCCTTGAGCTCGATATTCGCCTGCCCGGTCAGGCCCGCCAGGCCGATAAACGCCTTTGTCGATTTGGTGATCGGGGTCAGCCGGTCCACCTCGGTGTCGGCGATGGCGACCGTGGGGTTGTCGACATCGATATAGACGCGGCGCACGTCACCAACCTTGACGCCGTTGAACAAGACGAAACTGCCGCGCCCCAGGCCGGACGCGGAGCCCGGAATACGCACGCGCAAAAGCACCGTCTCGCCGCGGTCGCCGATGGCGGACGACCAATAGACGAAAGCGAATGCCGCCAGGATCGCAACCAGCGTGAAAATGCCGACAATGACGTAGTTGGCTCTGGTTTCCATTGCTCTACTTATGGCTGTGCGCGGGAGGCAAGATCAAGTTGACGGGCGCGCTTTCCGCGGAAATATGACTTTACCCACGGTTCCTCGCTTTTCAGCATGTCCTCGATGGTGCCTTCGACAAGCACTTTCTTGTTGCCGAGCACCGCGACGCGGTCGCAGGCGGTGAACAGCGAATCGAGATCATGCGTGACCATGTAAACGGTCAGATCCATGGTATCGCGCAGCTTGACGACCAGTTCGTCGAATTCGGCGGCGCTGATCGGATCGAGGCCGGAGGTCGGCTCATCGAGAAAGACGATATCGGGGTCAAGCGCCAGCGCCCTAGCCAGAGCGGCACGCTTGATCATGCCGCCCGACAGTTCCGACGGGAACTTCTGCGCGGCATCGGGCGGCAGGCCGACAAGTTCGATCTTGAGCAGCGCCAGTTCATCCATCAGCTTTCTCGGCAGGTCGAGATATTCGCGCATCGGCACCTGCACATTCTCCAGAACGGTGAGCGCCGAAAACAGCGCGCCATGCTGGAACAGGACGCCGAGCCGCATGTCGATCTTCAGGCGCTCAATGTCGCTCGTCTCCTCGACATCGACACCGAAAAGCCTGATCATGCCGGATTGCTTGCGGTTGAGCCCGAGAATGGTGCGCAGCAGAACTGATTTGCCGGCGCCCGAAGCCCCGACGAAGCCGAGAATTTCGCCTCGCCTGATTTCGAGCGACAAATGATCGAGGATGACCTTGTCGCCGAACGCGACGGTGATGTCGTGCGCCGACAGCACGATCTCGTCGCTCTCGCTATAGGTGGCTGTTTCGGTCATCGTCATGGGTCAGAAATTGATCGTGGCGTAGAATATGGCGAACAGGCCATCGAGGACGATGACCACGAATATCGATTTCACCACCGAGGCGGTGACGTGCTGGCCGAGCGATTCAGCGCTGCCGCCGACCTTCATGCCTTCGACCGAGGCGATAATGCCGATGATCATGGCCATGAACGGCGCCTTGATCAGCCCGGCGAAGATGGTGCTCAGGTCGATCGCCACGCGCAGCCGGTCGATGAAGGCGGCGGGCGGAATGTCCGAATAAAGCCAGGCGGCCATCATGCCGCCGCCGAGCGCCGCGAAATTGGCGAAAATGGTCAGGCATGGCAGCCCGATGGCCAGCGCGACAAGGCGTGGAAACACCAGAACGCCGATCGGATTGAGGCCGATGACCTTGAGCGCGTCGACCTCTTCGCGCATTTTCATCGAGCCGATCTCGGCGGTGATCGCGCTGCCGGACCGGCCGGCGATCATGATCGCCGTCAAAAGCACGCCAAGCTCGCGCAGCACCAGCACGCCGACCAGATCGACCACGAAGATGTCGGCGCCGAAATAGCGAAGCTGGTAGGCGCCCTGCTGCGCCACGATGGCGCCGACAATGCCGGCCATCAGCACCACCACCGGAATCGCGCCCACGCCCATGCGATCGATCTGGTTGAAGATCGCCGCCGGATTGACGCCATGGCCGCGGCCGAGTTTCATCTGGGCGCCGCGAATGGTGGCGCCCAATATGTTCATGGCGGCCAGAAAATCGTCACGCATGTCATAGACACGCCGGCCGATCGCTTCGAGAAAGCGAATGATGACATTGGGCCGCCGCTCCGATGCCGACTCCTGGCTACGCCGGACGGCATCGCCCACCGCGCCAAGCAGGATGGAGGTCACTTCGCTTGCCCCCTGGGTATCGACTGCCGCGCCCTTCTTCTCGGCCACGTCGATCAGCCGCTCGATCAGCCAGGCGCCGGCCGTATCGATCTTCCCGATGCCCGAAAGATCGAGGGTCAGGGCGCGAAAGCCCGCCTGCTCGATCTTGCGCATCTCGCCATCGACCCCGGCGATGGTGCGTGTCGTCCAGTTTCCGGAAAAGGTACAGCGCAGGGCGTCCCCGTCCTCGCTGGCAGCGACTCGAGGCAAATGGTCATCAGCATCTTTACCGGTCGCGCTGCTTGTGCCGCGTCTGCCGATCGTCAACATGGAGCATTGTTTAGCGTGGCAGGCCGATTCTGTCGATTTGGCGATGCCGCCGCTCCTGCCAACCGGGGTAGAAAAACATGGTGCGTGTCATTTCTGTCGAAGCCGAGCGTTTTCCCATTGCCGGCACCTTCACCATTTCGCGCGGATCGAAAACCGAAGCCGAAGTGCTGACATGCACCATACGCGACGGCAATGCCATCGGGCGCGGCGAATGCGTACCCTACAGGCGCTATGGCGAGACGATGGAAAGCGTGCAGGCACAAATCGGCCAGTTGCGCAGCCAACTCGCCATGGGGCTGGATCGCGAGGCCCTGCTCGACGCCATGCCGGCGGGGGCCGCGCGCAATGCGATCGATTGCGCGCTATGGGAGCTCGAAACCAGGATGAGCGGTGTATCGGTGGCGAAACGGCTCGGCCTGACGCCTGTGGCGCTGGAGACGGCCTATACGCTGTCGCTGGACGAACCGGGCGCCATGGCGGCGCAAGCCCGCAAGAATGCCGCCCGACCACTGCTCAAGCTCAAGATCGGCGGCGGCGGCGATGATCTGGCCCGCATCCGGGCGGTGCGGGAGGCGGCACCGGACAGCCGTCTCATTGTCGATGCCAATGAAGGCTGGAGTGACGATACGGTCGCAAAGAACCTCGCTGAAGTGGCGGATCTCGGCGTGGCGCTGGTCGAACAACCCTTGCCGGCCGGAAAGGACGCGATGCTTGCGACCTTCAAGCATCCGGTGCCGGTCTGCGCCGACGAAAGCCTGCATGAGACCAAAGACCTCGCAGCGCTTGCGGGGCTTTACGACGCGATCAATATCAAGCTGGACAAGGCCGGCGGCCTGACCGAAGCTCTGCGGCTACGCGACCGCGCGACAGAGATGGGTTTTTCGATCATGGTGGGCTGCATGGTCGGCACGTCGCTGGCGATGGCGCCGGCCGTGCTTCTGGCGCAGGGCGTGGACTTCGTCGATCTCGACGGCCCGCTGCTGCTTGCGCGCGACCGCAAACCCGGCCTCACCTATCACGGCTCGCTGGTGTCGCCGCCCGATGCAACATTGTGGGGTTGAGCGAGGCGAAAAGCCAACAATATCCCAACAATGCAAACCGGTTGCGCCGGACCTGCTTCAAGCGCTAATTTTCCAGTATTTTCAAGGAGAACAATGATGGATCTGGGTATTGCCGGCCGCAAGGCGATCGTATGTGCATCCAGCAAAGGATTAGGGCGCGGTTGTGCCATGGCATTGGCCGAAGCCGGCTGCGATCTGGTGGTCAATGGACGCAACGGCGAACTGCTGGCAATGACCGCGGCGGAGTTGCGTGAGCGTTTCGGCGTGGCGGTGACGGAAGTTGCCGGCGATGTCTCGAAACATGAGATACAACAAGCACTTATCGCCGCCTGCCCGGAGCCGGACATCCTCGTCAACAACAATGGCGGCCCCCCCTTCCGCGATTTCCGCGAACTCGACCGCGAGAAGATTCTCGAAGGTGTCACGCAAAACATGGTGACGCCGATCGAACTCGTCAAAGCCGTCATCGACGGCATGGCGGCGCGCGGCTTCGGCCGTATCGTCAACATTACTTCGCTGTCCGTCTACGTGCCGATCCCCGGCCTCGACCTTTCCTCAGGCGCGCGGGCCGGCCTCACCTCGTTCCTGGCTGGCGTGGCGCGCACGGTCGCTGACCGCAATGTGACGATCAACAGTCTCCTGCCTGGCAAGCTCGACACCGACCGGCTGCGTGGCCCGCATGAAGCAGGAACGATCGAGGATCCGGCGGCGGGTGCGGCGCGCAAAGCGCGCATTTCCGCCGATATTCCCGCCAAAAGGCTCGGCTCACCGGAGGAATTCGGGCAGGTCTGCGCGTTCCTGTGCTCGGTTCATGCCGGCTACATGACGGGCCAGAACATCCCCATCGACGGCGGACTTTACGTGAGCGCGTTCTGATGGCTCGCAATACCGGGCGCGCATGTTAAAAGGAATCGGCCAGCAAAAGGGGGAAATTCCATGGTCGGTGACGACGACAAAACCAAACGCACCGACCTCGAGGACGCCGCTCTCTTCTTCCACAAATACCCGATCCCCGGAAAATTGGAGATTCAATCCACCAAGCCGCTCGGCAACCAGCGCGATCTGGCGCTCGCCTATTCACCGGGCGTCGCTGCGCCCTGCCTGGCGATTCAGGATGAGCCGGCGACGGCTGCTGACTACACAGCCCGCGCCAATCTGGTCGCGGTGATCTCCAACGGCACCGCCGTGCTCGGCCTCGGCAACATCGGACCGTTGGCTTCCAAGCCGGTAATGGAAGGCAAGGCAGTTCTTTTCAAGAAATTCGCCGGTATCGACGTGTTCGACATCGAGATCGACGCACCCGAAATCGAGCGGATGGTGGACACCATTTCCGCACTGGAGCCGACTTTTGGCGGCATCAATCTGGAGGACATCAAGGCGCCTGAATGCTTCGAAGTCGAAGAACGATTAAAGGCGCGCATGAAGATTCCGGTGTTCCACGACGATCAGCACGGAACGGCGATAATCGTGGCGGCAGCTATCCTCAACGGGCTGGAATTCGCGAGCAAGAAGATCGAGGACATCAAGATCGTCACCTCGGGTGCCGGCGCGGCGGCACTCGCCTGCCTCAATCTTCTGGTCTCTCTCGGCGCCAAGGTCGAGAATATCTGGGTCACCGACCGGCACGGCGTTGCCTATAAGGGCCGCGTCGAGGAAATGGACCGCTGGAAGGACCCATACGTCAAGGATACCAACGCCCGTACATTGGCCGATGTCATCGAGGGCACTGACGTCTTTCTCGGCCTGTCGGCCGCCGGGGTTCTAAAACCGGAATTGCTGCCGCTGATGGCGGAAAAGCCTTTGATCCTGGCACTGGCAAACCCCACACCGGAGGTCATGCCGGAAGTCGCACGATCGGTTCGGCCGGATGCCATGATCTGCACCGGCAGGTCTGACTTCCCTAATCAGGTCAACAATGTATTGTGTTTCCCTTACATATTCCGGGGGGCGCTAGACTGCGGCGCGAGTGCCATCAACGAGGAGATGAAGATGGCGGCAGTGCGCGCCATCGCCGCTCTGGCGCGCGAAGAACCCTCCGATGTCGCCGCCCGTGCCTATTCCGGTGAAACCCCGATCTTCGGGCCGGAATTCCTGATCCCTTCGCCTTTCGATCCGAGATTGATCCTGCGCATTGCGCCGGCTGTCGCCAAAGCGGCTTGTGATACGGGCGTCGCGACCCGTCCGATCGCGGATATGGCCGCCTATATCGACAAACTCAACCGCTTCGTCTTCCGATCCGGCCTTGTCATGAAGCCGGTATTTTCGTCTGCAAAAACAGCCATTTCCAAACGGGTTATCTATGCAGACGGCGAAGACGAACGCGTGCTGCGCGCCGCCCAAGTGCTTCTGGAAGACGGTATTGCTCAGCCGATACTGGTCGGCCGCCCGCATGTCGTAGAAGTAAGGCTCAAACGCTATGGCCTGCGTATCCGCCCCGGCACCGATTTCGAGCTCATCAATCCGGAAGACGATCCACGTTATCGGCATTACGTCGATTTATTGATTGAACTTGCCGGGCGGCGCGGCATAACCCAGGAGGCCGCGCGCACGCTAGTGCGCACCAACAATACGGTAATCGCAGCACTCGCCCTGAAACGCGGCGAGGCCGATGCGATGATTTGCGGGCTGGAGGGTCGGTTCGACCGGCATCTGCGCTATGTCACCCTCATCATCGGTCCGCGCGAGGGCGTGCGGGATCACGATCTTTCGACGCTTTCCATGCTGATCTCGCAGCGCGGTGTTATCTTCCTGACCGACACACATGTCTCGATCAACCCAACGGCAGATGAGATCGCTGAGATGACAGTATTGGCGGCTGAGGAAATCAGGCGCTTCGGAATCGAGCCGAAAGCCGCCCTGCTCTCCTATTCCGATTTCGGCTCGCGCGACGGTGAAACCTCACGCAAGATGCGCGAGGCCGCAGCAATCCTCGCGCGCATCGCACCCGACCTTCAATGCGACGGCGAGATGCATGCCGACTCCGCCCTGTCTGAGAATTTGCGGCAACGCGTCTTCCCGCATTCTCGTCTGGAAGGCGAAGCCAATCTCCTTGTGTTCCCGAATCTCGATGCGGCAAACATCACTTTGACCACTGTGCAGACAATGATGGACGCTCTGCATGTCGGGCCTATTCTGCTCGGCACCGACAAGCCGGCTCATATCCTCACGCCATCTGTAACATCGCGCGGCGTGGTCAACATGACGGCCTTGGCGGTGGTGGAGGCCGCACAAAGGGCTCAGGCGACGGTTCCTCCGATCAGCCTTGGCGCGAACAGCGATATATAGGCAAGGAAACGGTTAACTGGCCCGCCGTACTATCTCTCCGGCTTGCGGGGCGACTGACGAGATGAAAGGCAGCGGAAAACGACTGGCATTGGCCGCGACACTGTTGGGCATCCTGGCCACCATGGCACCGGCGCATGGTGCGACACGCACCTGCCATCAATTGGAGAGCGCACTTATAGCTGCGTCGCGCAGCGCCGCCACTCCAACTGCGATCAGGGCATACGACAAGGCCATCCATCGTCAAAACATGGAGATCAAGGTAACGCGCGACCGTGCCCGCGAAATCGATTGTGGCTTTTCGCTTTTCTCCAGAAACATTCGCCAATGCGCAATCCTGAACACCTCTATTCAGCGCATGGAAACCAATCTCGATACGCTGCATCGGAAACGTCAAGCCCTTGCACAAGGCGGTTCAATGCATGTGGGTTCGCGCATCCGCGCCGAGATGGAAGTGCGCGGATGCCGAGAAAAGCCAATCAAAGTCGGTAGCGTAAAGAGCGTCGCCAAGGCACTCTCAGCGGACGCTTCATCTGATCCCATTGCGCGCAACGGTACCGCTTCCGTTCTCGATATTCACGGCAGTCATATCGTCGTGCTGCCCAATGCATATGGTCGGGGTGCGGGCGACTTCAGAACTACTTGCGTACGCACCTGCGACGGCTATTTCTTCCCGATGTCGAACGCCGCTACACTCGGCGACTTTCAGCGCGATCAAGCCAATTGCGAGTCCGCCTGCCCCGGGACGGAAATGCAGATATTCTACCAACGCGGCATGAACGGCGACACGGCAAATATGCTGTCGGCAGCTACCGGCAGAGCCTATAGCGAGCTATCCACTGCCTACCGTTATAAACGCCTAGACATTGAGCGATCACCTGCTTGCGGATGCAATGCCGCACGGCCTTTCTCTATAATCGGCGGCACTTCTTCCCGTCGTGCAGCCACATCTCTTGAAAGCCTCACTGGTTCATCGTCAATCCTGACGGAGCCATCACAGTCCGAGGCCGAAAGCCTTGCTGCGCAAACCGCAATCCCACAATCCGGATCTGAGACAACCGAACGTGCCTCCGACAAGCACAAGATCAGGGTCGTCGGGCCAAGGTTCTTTCCCGACCCAAAAGCGGCAATAGATCTGCAAGTTCCGGCCCCGATTCAAGGCCGGTAAGCGCCAGCCGCAACGGCATGAACAACGCCTTGCCTTTACGGTCGCCTGCTTTGCGGATCGCCGCTGTCCACGTCTTCCAGACATGTTCGCCCCAGGGATCCTCAGGCAGGAGATCGAAGGCCCCACGCAGAAAATCGCGGTCTTCCTTTGAAAATTTCGGCTTTTTCTCAAGATCTTCGTTGACGATGCGCCACCACACAAGCGCATCCGAAAGCCTGTCGAGATTGCCGCGAACCGCGTTCCAGAAGGGTTCCGCCCTTTCACCCGTCACTCCGAGAATGGCAAGGCGATCGCGCGCATCTGAAAACGGCATATGATGGAGAAGCGCACGGTTCAGTACGACCAGTTCGTCAGCGTCGAACTTGGCGGCGGATTTCGAGGTAGAAGCAGGATCGAACCGATCCGCCAACGCGGCCAAGGACGGCATTGCGGCTACATTTTCCGACGTTCCGATCAGAACTGCCAGAGAAGCTATAGCCATGGGCTCAATGCCGGATTCCCGCAAGCTTCCAATAGAAAGCGCGCCGCTACGCTTGGAAAGCCCCTCGCCTGACGCGGTGGTAAGCAAATTATGATGGCCAAAGATCGGCGCCTCAGCGCCCAGCGCCTTGAACAAGGCGATCTGCACGCCGGTGTTGGTGACATGATCGTCGCCACGGATAATGTGAGTCACGCCCATCTCGATGTCGTCGGCCACCGAAGGCAAGGTGTAGAGATAACTACCGTCCTCACGCACCAGAACCGGATCCGAGAGCGAAGCCAAGTCGACGGTTTCCTCACCGCGCACCAGATCGTTCCAGTGGATCTCGGTACGCTGCGGTTCAAGTGGGTTGCTGATAAAATTGGGCAACAGAAAACGCCAGTGCGGCCGTCGGCCGTCGGCCTGAAACTCGGCAACCTGCTCGCTGGTGAGAGCAAGCGCTTCGCGGCCGTAAACGGGTGGCAGACCGCGTGTACGCCGCACTTTTCGTCTGAGATCAAGTTCCTCAGGCGTTTCATAGCAGGCGTAGAGTAGTCCAGCCGCTTTCAATCTCTCGACGGCAGCATCGTAATGCTCGATCCGCTTCGATTGATATTCTGTGGCATCCTGAAAGATGCCCAGCCAATGCAGATCGTAGAGGATGGAATCGGCATTATCCTGCGTAGAGCGCGCAACGTCGGTATCGTCGAAACGTTGGATGAAGCGGCCCTTGTGCTTTTGCGCAAAAAGCCAGTTGAACAACGCCGTGCGGGCATTGCCGATATGAATACGGCCAGTGGGCGATGGAGCGAAACGGACTGTAACGGTCATGAATGGGGCGTAAATGATGCCCCAGTCTTTTGCAAGCCAGCCAACCGCTCGTCAAAACGGCATCGCAATCCCGCCCACCAGCCATTCCTGCCTACGACGGCACGAGCGCGACTAATTCACCGCTTGCTGTTGTGGCGCTGTCATATCCGACGCCACCGGTAATTCAGCACTGGCAAGTTCTTCAGCGCACAGATCGGCGGCCCCCGCGACAGGCTTTTCCATTTTCGCAAACGTCACCCAACCGCCGTCCGAGACAAAACTGTCTCGTTTCCAGGAATCGGTCTTCTTCAATTCCGCCAGCGACGACGCTGCATTCGGTGCGCTCAAGAAGCGATGAACGCAGATGTTCGCGGCCAATTGTGCCGAGGCTTGTTTGGCGGCGAGATCAGCTTGTTCCGTAGCAGAACCGCCAGTGACCCAACCTCCCCAGGAAAACCCGACAATCATCGTCAGTACGCAACTCGCCACGCAAGACCAGAACCAAACGCCCTTGGACGGATGATAAGCTTGCCATTTCTCTCCTACAGACATCATGTTCTCCCTTTGTTTTATGCATTCCCGAGTCATCGCGATCTCATGATCACGATATTGAGACACACTAACACATTGAGTGATTGAAGATACCCCGACCAGGCATTCATTTCAGCCGCCGACCGCACCAAAACAGTCGGGCCACACCTTGCGATGCGGCCCCCTCCTTCCCCTTCCACCAGGAAAATCATCCAGATCTGGCGCACACGGGGCTGTGCAAATGCTCGGATTTAAATCGATATGCGCCGGATCAAAGCTGATTTCGTGGTCCGCCTCTACTTGCTCGAACGAGCCGCCTACGCCTTGTCGCGGAACCGGTTGGTGATGGGATAGCGACGATCACGGCCGAAGTTCTTTTTTGTGATCTTCACGCCGGGCGCAGCCTGCCGGCGCTTGTATTCGGCAATGTAGAGCAGATTCTCTATTCGCATCACTGTTGCGCGATCATGGCCACGCGCAACGATGTCCTCCACGCTCATCTCATTCTCAACCAGGCTTTCCAGAATATCGTCCAGTACGGGGTAAGGCGGCAATGAATCCTGATCGGTCTGGTTCTCTCGCAGTTCGGCAGACGGCGCTTTTTCGATGATGTCGTGCGGGATCACCTCACCCGAAGGCCCGAGTGCGCCTGGCGGCACATGATCGTTGCGCCAGCGCGACAACGCATAGACCTGCATTTTGTAGAGGTCCTTGATCGGATTGAAGCCGCCGTTCATGTCGCCATAGAGCGTGGCATAGCCGACAGACATTTCAGATTTGTTGCCGGTGGTGACGACCATCGAACCAAACTTGTTGGAAATAGCCATGAGGATTGTGCCGCGGGCACGGCTCTGCAAATTCTCTTCGGTGACGCCCTCTTGCGTGCCCTCGAAAAGCTGCGTCAACGCATGCGAGAACCCTTCGACCGGCTCGTGAATCGGCATTATGTCGTAGCGGCAGCCGAGCGCGCGGGCGCAGTCCTCGGCGTCCTTCAGCGATCTCTTCGATGTGTACCGATACGGCAACATCACGCAGCGTACGCGCTCCTCTCCCAGAGCATCAACGGCAAGTGCCGCGCAGATCGCGGAATCGATGCCGCCGGAAAGGCCGAGCACAATATTCTCGAATCCGTTCTTGTTGACGTAGTCGCGCAGGCCGAGCATGCAGGCGCGGTAATCAGCTTCGCTGTTCTCCGGCAGCCGCGACATCGGCCCTTCGACGCAGTGCCAACCCTCCGGACCTCGCTTCCAGGTGGTCACCGCCAACGCTTCTTCAAACTGGCTCATCTGGAAGGCCAGCCCCTTGTCGGCACCAATCGCGAAGGATGCACCGTCGAAGACGAGTTCGTCCTGCCCACCGAGTTGATTGGCGTAGATGAGGGGCAGCCCGGTTTCGATCACCTGTCTTATAACGACCTGCTGGCGTGGGTCGATCTTGCCCCGGTAATAGGGTGAGCCATTTGGAACCAGCAGGATTTCGGCGCCGCTCTCTGCTAACGTCTCGGCGACACCGAGATCGCCCCATATATCCTCGCAAATCGGAATGCCCAGCCGCACGCCGCGAAAATTGACCGGCCCAGGCATGTCCGGCCCGGCTTGGAACACGCGCTTCTCGTCGAATTCGCCATAGTTCGGCAGATCGAGTTTGAAGCGCTCGGCAATTATCTTGCCGCCATCGGCGACAATGATCGAATTGTGTGTCCCGCTCTTACACTTGAGTGGCGTGCCGATGATGACACCCGGACCGCCATCGGCAGTATCTTTGGCAAACTCCTCCACTGCACGTTCGCAGGCTTTGAGAAAAGCCGGCTTGAGAACAAGGTCCTCCGGCGGATAGCCGGCGATGAAAAGTTCCGTGTAGAGCACGATGTCCGCGCCTTGCCGGGCAGCGTCCGCTCTCGCCTGCCTAGCCATGTCGAGATTGCCAGCAACATCGCCAACCGTCGGATTGAGTTGGGCGACCGCGATGCGCAACGTATCGGATCTAGCTTTTGTGCTCATACCTGCCGTTTAGCCTGAGGCGGCGATACCGGCAATGGCGTTGGCTTGTGCCACCATTCGTTCCTCGTCGATTGGCTGCAATGTAACACTTCCGGTCTCCTGCGGCTGGCTCTACATTCGGCGGAGGTTGTCAAATGGAGTCGACCATGAACAAGACCGTCGAGGACATGGCACGGCGCTGGTTGAAGCGCACGCCGGCAGCGCTAAGCGCGCTTGAGCATCGTGTGCTGCAAAGTACGCTCGAACACAAGATCGTCGCCAAGAACACAAACAAGACCTACGAGACCCAGCAAACCTTCGGCGATCGGACAGCTGACGGCATCGCCCGCTTTGGTGGCTCGTGGTCGTTCATCCTGGGCTTCCTCGGCTTTTTAGCTGTGTGGACCATCGCCAACGCCTTGTTGTTGGGGCGTGACTCTTTCGACCCGTACCCTTTCATATTTCTCAATCTTGTCCTCTCGATGCTGGCAGCTCTACAGGCTCCAATCATTATGATGTCCCAGAACCGGCAAGCCACGCACGATCGTATCGATGCGGCTCACGATTACGAGGTCAATCTGAAGGCCGAAATCGAAATTATGGCGTTGCACGACAAGCTGGACGAGTTGCGCCACAGTGAACTCATCGGGATGCGAGACGACATAGCTCGTATTGCCCAACATCTGGAAGACATTGCCAAGCGGCTACCCATACCGGAAACGAAAGCCGTTCCGTGACCGAGATCATCCATCATCTCATCGAACGATATGGACTGGTCGCGGTCTTCCTTGGTTGCCTTGCTGAAGGTGAAAGTGCCGCAATCCTCGGGGGCTTCTTCGCCCATCAGCAGGTTTTCGTTCTGTGGCAAACCTTTATCGCGGCTTTCCTTGGCGCGTTCCTGGGTGACACCGCGTTCTTTATCCTTGGCCGCAGTTTTGCCGAGCATCCGTATGTGAAACAGCTGAGCCAAAGGCCCGGCTTCAATCATGCCTATCGCTTGGTCCACGCTCATCCCAATCTGTTCGTCCTCGGCAATCGCTACCTGTACGGCATGCGTCTTGTTGGCGGCATCGCAGCAGGGCTTTCGGGCATTGCCGTACCCCGCTTCATTGCTCTCAATGCCGCCTCATCCATCGTCTGGTCAGCACTGTTCTCAAGCGTTGGCTATATTTTCGGCCTCGGCGCCGAACACATTATCGGCCGGGCTCTTGTTCATCATGAGCGACTGCTGATCGCGCTCGGTATCGGTGTTGTTGTCGTCGTCTTGGCGGCTCTCGTCGCGCACTGCATAGCAGGCCGGGAGAAAAGCAATCACTAGATCAGATCGCGCCAGCCATGCGCTCGACAAAAGCGAGAAGCCAAACACCCGCCGCCATAACGACCGCGATGAGCACCGCCAGAGAGCCACAGTCCTTTGCAAACTGGATATCGGCGCTGAACTCGCGACTGACCGCGTTACAGGCCGCTTCGATACCAGTATTCAGCACTTCCACCAATATGAGGACAAGCAGCGAGCCGAGCAGTAAGGCATAGCCCGACCAGGTGGCCGACAGCAGCCAACCAACGGGAAGAGCAATCAACAGAAGGATAAGTTCTTGCTGAAATGCCGCCTCGCTGCCGGCCAGCCTGCGAAAGGCTCGAACCGAGTTATAAAACGCGTCGATCAGCCGCTTCATCCGTTGCTCTCCACTGGAGAGAGGCGACAAAAACCACCCCCCTCGATTGTGACGCGCTTATCTCGCGTCCTTCAATCGTCCGCAACCTTGATAGACGGCGTGGAGCGTTCAAACCGGGGAAGCCGGTCCCCGATATCGTAATAATCGCCCTTGTCGGAAACAAAGATGTGGCAACCGCCTTGCAGACCGGTCGGCGTATCAAACAGGCCAGCCAGAACCGAGGTATAATCACCTTCCTGCGGCTTCCAAAACAATGCCGATCCACAGGTCTTGCAAAAGCCACGCTGTGCGAAATCCGACGATCGATACCAGGTGATGTTGTCCTCGCCTTCGACGCGCAAATCCTCGTTCGCCACATTGGTTGCTGCATAATAGTGGCCACTCTGCTTGCGGCATTGCGAACAATGACAATAGACAACATCCCGCAACCGACCGTGCGCCATGATACGCACAGAGCCACATAGGCACGAACCGGCGTGAGACGCATTCATCGTGCCGCCCCTTTGGATATGCTTGATTGGAGCATGACCGGTATCCCTTTGCGGTTGCGCGGTTATCTCCTGTCAGCCGTTCACCGCCTTTTTTTCATGCAGCGGATGATTCTTCTTCAAAAGATCCGAGACCAGGAATGCCAGTTCGATAGCCTGATCGGCATTGAGCCGCGGATCGCAATGGGTGTGGTAGCGATCGTGCAGATCCTCATCGCGAATGGCACGCGCGCCGCCGGTACATTCGGTAACGTTCTTGCCAGTCATCTCGATATGAATACCGCCCGGATGCGTGCCTTCGGCACGATGCACCTCGAAGAAAGTCTGCACTTCCTTGAGGATGCGGTCGAACGGCCGCGTCTTGTAACCGGCGGCGGTTATGGTGTTGCCATGCATCGGGTCGCAGGACCAGACCACGGAACGGCCCGCCTTTTTCACGGCGCGCGCCAGCTTTGGCAGGTGATCGCCCACCTTGTCGGCACCGAAGCGTGCGATCAGCGTCAAGCGACCCGGTTCATTTTCGGGATTGAGCAGATCGATCAACTCCAAAAGCCCGTCAGGCGTCAGCGATGGCCCGCATTTCAAGCCGAGTGGATTCTTGATGCCACGGCAATATTCCACATGCGCATGATCGGGCTGACGCGTACGGTCGCCGATCCAGATCATATGGCCGGAGGTAGCGTACCATTCACCGCTAGTTGAATCGACACGGGTCAACGCCTGCTCGTAACCGAGCAGAAGCGCCTCGTGACTGGTGTAGAAATCGGTCTCGCGCAGCGCAAAATTGCTTTCCGAGGTAATGCCGACGGCCTTCATGAAGTCCATCGTTTCGGTGATGCGCTGAGCCAGAGATTCGTATTTCTCCGCCTGTGGACTATCGGAGACGAAGCCCAGCATCCAGCTATGCACGTTTTCCAGGCTGGCATAACCGCCCTGCGCGAAGGCGCGCAGCAGATTGAGCGTCGCCGCCGACTGACGATAGGCCATAACCTGGCGCTGCGGATCGGGAACGCGTGACGCTTCGTCGAAATCGATGCCGTTGATGATATCGCCGCGATAGCTCGGCAGCGTCATATCGCCCTTAGTCTCATTGTCGGACGAGCGCGGCTTGGCGAACTGACCCGCCACGCGCCCGACCTTCACGACCGGCTGCGAACCGGCGAAGGTCAGCACCACGGACATCTGCAGGAAGACACGAAAGAAGTCGCGGATATTGTCCGCGCCATGTTCCGCGAAGCTTTCCGCGCAATCGCCACCCTGGAGAAGAAATGCGTCACCGGCAGCCACGCTTGCAAGCTGCTTTTTCAGCTTGCGTGCCTCACCTGCGAAAACCAGAGGCGGAAAGCTGGCGAGTTGTGCCTCGACATTTTCCAGAATCTGCTGGTCCGGATAAGCCGGAACCTGCATGATCGGTTTCGCTCTCCATGAGGTCGGGGACCATTTCGTCATCGTCGCACCCAATACACTTCCTGGCGAGCGCCATCGCACGCCAATTCTTTTCCGTTAGCTGAGTTTACAGCCAGTCCTCCCGATATGGGATGTGCGGCTCCATACATGAAGGCCGATTTTGAAGCCAGTCCGCAATTTGTCCGATTTGCAGTCGGCAAATCGCTACGAAGCTGCAGGCGGGCTTGAGGAACCATCTGTCGGAGGTTCGCTCTCCGGCGTCTTGGCATTTGTCTCAGCCGTTTCGCTCGCTCCCTGCTCCTGACCCCGTTTTCGCTCGATCATACGGGCCGTCCAGATCGATATCTCGTAGAGAATAATCGTCGGGAGCGCCAAGCCGATCTGACTCATCGGGTCAGGAGGCGTCAGCACCGCTGCAACGACGAAAGCAAGCACGATCGCCCATTTGCGCTTGTCAGCCAGCGCCTTGGACGACAGCAGGCCGACGCGGACCATCAGGCTCGTTACCACCGGAAGCTGGAAAACGAGGCCGAAGGAGAAGATCAGCGTCATGATGAGGCTGAGGTATTCCGAAACCTTCGGCAGCAGCGAAATCTGGACGTTTCCGTCTGCCCCGGTCTGCTGCATGGCGAGGAAAAACCACATCACCATGGGGGTGAAGAAGAAATAGACCAAGCATGCGCCCATAAGAAACAGGATTGGCGAAGCCAAAAGGAAAGGCAGGAAAGCTGCTCTTTCATTCTTGTACAGGCCCGGTGCAATGAACTTGTAGATTTGCGTGGCGATCAGCGGAAAAGCGATGACCATGCCACCGAACATGGCAAGCTTGATCTGCGTGAAGAAGAATTCCTGCGGCGCCGTATAGATCAGTTCAACTTTTTGCGGATCGAGCCCAGCCCATTGCGTAGCCCATTTGAAGGGCACGACCAGCAAATTGAACAACCGCTTGGCAAAGAAAAAGCAGACGAGAAAAGCGACGAAAAATCCACCGATTGACCAGATCAACCGGCGGCGCAGCTCGATGAGATGCTCAAGTAGCGGCGCGGACGACTTTTCGATTTCGTCCTTTTCGCTCTGGCTGACACTCACTTGGCCACCCTCGTCGCACGGGTTTTCGTGATCGGCTTCTTCTTGGGGACCGCTGCCGACCTGGTGGTTTGCGCAGTCTTGCTGGCCGGCTTCGCTGACACAGCCCTGGCTTTTGCCGACGATTTTTCCACCGGTGATTTCACTTCAGCGCGGCCCTTGGCAAGAGATTTCGGCGCTGACGTTCCGGAGGCGACCTTGGTAGTCTTGGTCTTCGCCGCTCTGGCGAGTCCCGCTCCAGTTGAGTTTGCACTTCCGGATTTGGGCGCTGCGGTGGCCTTCACCACCGGAGCCGCCGGCATGGCTTTCGGTTCGGCAACACTCGACGCGCCTGGCACTTCCGTCGCGCCATTCTTCAGCGGTTCGACCGGCTGAGGTTCCGTGGCTGGCGGGTTTGAAGGATCGGGCGCCGGCTTTGGTGCCATCGCCGTTTCGATTCCCGCGCGAACGTCCGCCGCCGCCTTTTCGAACGGATTAAGCTGCTTGCGTATCTCGGTCATAGGATTGAGGCCACGTAGCGAATCGACCGATTTCTTTACATCGTCCAACTCGGCCTCTTTGAGAGCGTCGTTGAACTGCTTCTGGAAATCACCGGCCATATTGCGCAGTTTCGCCGCCATGCGTCCCATGGTGCGCAGCATCTGCGGCAAATCCTTCGGTCCGACAACCACGATCATGACGACCGCGATCACCAGCATTTCGGTCCAGCCGACGTCAAACATGGCTCTTTAATCCAATAGGCACATCGATCCGGAAAGAGAAAACTCCTTCCGGACGATCATATGCACACCCTCACAATGTCCCACCCGCTCCGGACATCGTGGGATGCACATCACAGGACAGGCGCACTGAAAGCTCAGCCTTTACTGGCCTTTTGCTTGGGCGCGGCGACGGCTTCATCGGCGCGGTGCTCGACCGTGCGCTTGTCAACGATATCATCGTCGTCGTCGTCCGCCATACCCTTCTTGAAGCTCTTGATACCCTTGGCCATATCGCCCATCAATTCTGGAATCTTGCCGCGGCCAAAGACCAACAGAACGATTACCAGGACAATCAACCAATGCCAGATCGAAAACGAACCCATAGAACTCTCTCTCGAATGTTTTCCCTCACGCTGATCTAAGCGTTTTCGGGGTGGGATTCAAATAGAACCACTCAAGACAATGTCAGCTCTGACCATATGTCACGCCAGTGAACCGGCGGGATTGCAGGATCGCTTGAAAAAGCGATCACAGTCAGCGCAAATATCAATCGTCCGTGATGCGCGGCGTCAAGAGGCCAAGTTCCTCCAGATCGATATCTGTCAGTGGATCTTCCTCCTCGGTTAGTTCATCTGGATCCGCCGGAGGCAAAGGAACCGAGAAATTGGCAGGCATGCGCGCCGAGAGAAGCCCAGCTCCCTTCAATTCGTCCAAACCTGGAAGGTCGCGGATTTCCTCCAGCGAAAAATGGTCGAGGAAGCGACCGGTCGTGCCATAGGTTACGGGGCGTCCGGGCGTGTGTCGGCGCCCACGCATCCTGACCCACTCCGTCTCCATCAGAGTGTCGAGCGTGCCCCTGGAGGTCTCTACCCCGCGTATGTCTTCGATCTCCGCGCGTGTGACCGGTTGATGATAGGCGATGATCGCCAGTACCTCCAAAGCCGCGCGAGACAACTTCTTCTGCTGCACCGTCTCGCGGCTCATCAAGAATGCGAGATCGCCGGCTGTGCGGAACGCCCAATCGTCTCCTACCCGCACCAGGTTGACGCCACGACGTGCATAGATCTGCTGCAAATCAGCCATGGCCGCGGCGATATCGACCCCTGCCGGCAACCGGTCAGCCAATTGTTTTTCGCTGACCGGTTCGGCGCTGGCAAAGACGATGGCCTCCGCCATCCGCACGGCTTCGGCGAGATGCAGACGCTCTGCCGGATTTTGATTGAGCGCATCGGCCTCAATCGCCCTTTCGGTCCTGAATGGAATAATGGAGGCGTGGTCTTTCATTGTGCCGCCCCGACCGGCTTGTTGTCCCGTTGCCGCCCTCTGAGATAGAGCGGAGCGAAAGCCTCATGCTGGCGCATCTCAAGATACCCTTCCCGCACCATTTCCAATGTCGCGGCAAACGAACTGGCAAGGGCCGCGCGCCGTTCTTCAGGCTTGGTCAGGTATTCGATGAGAAATCGGTCCAGTTCGGTCCAGTCGTCAAGCGAACCAACCAGTCTGGTCAGAAGGTCCCGTGCCTGCTTCAGCGACCAGACATTACGTTTGGCGATCTCGACATTGGTCACGGCTTGGCGCTGGCGCTGCGACGCGTAGGCGGTCAGAAGGTCATAGAGCGTCGCCGAATATTCATTGCGCTTTTCGACGATCACCATTTCGGGCGCGCCACGCTGGAAAACGTCACGCCCCAACCGGTTGCGATTGACCAACCGCGCGGCTGCGTCGCGCATGGCCTCAAGCCGTCGCAAGCGGAATTGCAGGATGGCGGCCAGTTCCTCTCCGCTCTCGCCCTCTTCGCCGGGTTGCTTGGGGATCAGCAATTTCGACTTCAGGAACGCCAGCCATGCGGCCATCACCAGATAGTCGGCGGCCAGTTCCAGCCGCATTGCCCTCACCTGCTCGACAAAGGCGAGATATTGCTCGGCCAGCGCCTGAATGGAAATGCGCGCCAGATCGACCTTCTGATTGCGGGCCAGATGCAGCAAGAGATCGAGCGGCCCTTCGAAGCCGGCAACGTCCACCACCAATTCCAGATCGCCGGTTTGACGCATCTCGTCGCCACCAGCCCACAACCGGTCCATCGGGGTGGCCTTTTCAGCCTTGGCGTCTTCAATCTGCGCCACGATCCATCCGTTCCTCAATCATGATGCAATTGTTTAAATCGCATCGCGCTCTTATTCTTTGGTTTGAGCATGATCTTTCGGAAACCGGTGTCCATTTTCCGCATCATGCTCTAGTTCAGGAAACGGCAGCGGCCTTACTCGCGCCTATGCCACCGCTTCGAAATACGCTGCGAACTCGGTTCGCAATTCGGCCTCGTTCTTGTCGTCCGGCCCGCTGACCGCGGCAAGCGCCCGTTTCGCGCGTTGCAGGGAAGGTCCCTCCAGCGGTTTCGCTCGCGAGGCCACGCCCCTCATCTCATCCATGTCGCCGTTGCAGTGAAGAATCAAATCAACGCCGGCGGCAAGGATTGCCGCAGCTTTTGTCGGGAAATCCCCAGAAAGCGCCTTCATCGACGTGTCATCGCTGACCAACAGCCCTTCAAAGCCGATCTCGCGACGAATAACCTCCTCGACCACTTTTCCGGAGGTCGTCGCAGGATTTTCCGCATCGATAGCACTGAACACGACATGCGCCGTCATGGCAATCGGCAAGTCTTTCAGCGTCCTGAATGGCGCGAAGTCACGACGTCGCAACTCATCAAGCGGCGTCGTCACCGTCGGTAATTCCAGATGTGTGTCGAGAGTGGCACGGCCATGACCGGGAATGTGCTTCATCACCGGCAGCAAGCCGCCGGCCATCAGCCCTTCGGCCACAGCACGGCCGATAATGGCCACCGTCTCGGGGTCCTTTCCATAAGCGCGCGCGCCGATCACCTCGCTGGCGCCCTCGACGGGTACATCAAGTACGGGCAAGCAGTCTGCATTGATGCCGTAGCGCACGAGATCGAAGGCGTGCAGTCTTGCCAGCAACCAGGCGGCACGCAACCCGGCCTCGCGGTCGCTGCGATAGAGCGCGCCGATGGCCGCGCCGGCGGGGTAATTCGGCGCCAGCGGCGGCCGCAATCGCTGCACCCGACCGCCCTCCTGATCGACAAACACCGGTGCATGCCAGCCCACGCAATCGCGCATTTCCGCGACCAGATCGCGAATCTGTTCCGGCTCACCTATGTTGCGAGCAAACAGGATGAAGCCCCACGGAACCTCTCCACGATAGAAGCGCACTTCATCGCGGGTGAGAGATTTTCCGGCGCAACCGAGAATCAGAGTTTGTGATTCGCTCATGCAGGCAGTCTAGAACCTTTTTTCCAACAAGGAGAACGTAGTGCCCGCGAAAACACAAACAGCGCAGCCGAAGCCGCGCTGTAACTTTGGATCGAACTGCCGCTTCTATTTCGAAACGAAGCAGTTGCCGCCAGCGGCCTTGTAGCTAGTGCACAGATTGATCGCATCGTCGCGCGAATTCGCCGCAATACGCACGCGGTAGAACGTGCCCTTTCCGGCAATCTCTGCTTTGACGATTTTGGCGTCATGCCCGCCCAAAATGCTCTCGTAGCGGCGAGACAGGTTCTGATAGGTTTTCTGCGCACTTTCGACGCTCGGCTGCGAGGCAATCTGCATCGCCCAGCCGCCAGACGCCGTATTCTCGGGTGCGATGGAAGCCACGGTCTCCGGTTTGACCTCACCAACAATGTCAACCGGCTGATCAGCCGGGCGCTCCGGCGCGACAGGCGCGGTCTCGGGCATCTGGCTGCCTTGCGTGTCAGCCTTGGCCGTCTGCGGCACGGCACCGGTCTGGTCCTCACTGGACGCATTGACCACATGCTGAGGCGCCGGATCTGCCGGCTCTCCCGCCGCCACGCTTACGGCCGGTTCGGCTTCCTCCCGCGGCACCAATGTTCCATCCGGCTTGACGATTAGCGTCTTGACCTTGCGGGGCGCCACAGCAGCAACCGCCTTGCTTTCCGTTTCGTCCGCCACAGGCTCGCTCGGCAACAGGCGCGCTTCGGATTTCTGGCCAGCGCCCACATCTTCGGCAGCAGGCTGCTCGCTGTCGGTCAGCGGCGGTCGGGCGTTCACATCCACCGGTTCTTGCGCGTCGGCAACCAGTTTCTTCTGTTCCGGCGCTGCAGGTTTGGCGCCGTTGGCGACGACGTCGTAGACCTTGTTGTCCTGGTTCGGGATGACAGTGCCACCGGGATTTTCCGGCTTGACCTTGATTGGCTGATTATCCGCCTTGATAAGAACGGGCGCCCCCGAACCGTCGCTGCCCCCGAAGGAGAGCGCAAACGCACCCACTCCCCCGATGACGGCCACAGCACCGACAACGGCGGCAAGCATCAAACCGCGATTGCTCGGCTGACGGGTGGCGTCGGCCGTGGCTGCATCGGGAGCCGAGATCACCTCATCGAAACTGGGATCATAATCGAGATTATCCATCCCAGTGGCACCCGAACTGAAAGAAGGCTCATCTGTCGATCGAGAAGCAGCAAAACCCGCAACAGCCGACGCTCCATAGGCCGCTGTGGCCGCAGCCATCGTGCCATCGGGCAACACCGACGGACGCTGCTCACCATAGGCTGGCGCCTCGACATGATCGTGTTTGAAGCCGGCTTCGTACGCATCATCATCGTAGGATACGGCCCGAGACGTGACTGCAGTCGGCTCGGTGTCATTCATCTCGTTAAGAAGCCCGGCGAAATCGGCATCGATGTCGTCAAAGACCGGCGCCTCACCCGCTTTGTCCTCGAATGTGAAATCAGGAATGTCGAGATCGTCAGCCAACGCAATGACGCGCTCCGGCACCTCTACGGTCTCGACTTCCGGCATTTCCGACCTTGGAACTGGGCCATAAGCCGGCGCAACCTCAGGCGCAAAATGTTGCTGGCCGAGCGGCGTCTCACTACCCCAGTCCCCCGAAACCTCGAGCGGTGTCCCGCTTGACGCGGTGGCGGGTAGTGCAGCTACCGAATCGTCAACGCGCGGTTGCTTTGGGGATATATCCGAATAAGTCTCGCTTGCGGGCTCATCTTCGTTCAACGCCGCCAGGAATGCATCATCATCGAATTCGATGTCGGCTTCGCCACCAAAGTCCACATCGGATTGATGATGCTGCGGAAGCGGGGCAAGATCATGCTTCTGCTGATCGCCGATCAACCGATGGGAATCGTCGGCCTCCGTCTCTGTCGGCGGAACCTGCAAAACCTCTGCCGCCACGGGCGAAACCGCAGGTTTCGCGCTCATGCGGTTGAGCAGCGCATTCAATTCGTCCTCAAGCGTGGTGTCGTCGTGCGGCGGCTCCATTTCCACAGCCGTTGGCGATATGATAGTGTCGCCAACCCCAGGCGCCTTATGATCGTCATGATCTTCCGCCGGCCGAGTGCTGGCTTCCAGTTCGCTGTGAAGATCGAGTTCGAAATCGCCATCGAATGGATCAGGCTCGAGGGCAGGTGCATGGGAAGCATTGCTATCGATTGCCGCCTCCAAATCTGCCCATTCGGCATCGGCATTGAAATCCGGATCGCCCTCCTCAGCCGAGCGATCAAAACCGTCAAGAAAATCACCACGCGACTCATCCGCCTGTGTCAACGGCTCGGCCTGCGTCTCAATCGCAAATTCGGTTTCCGGACCGTCTTGTTCATAGGACTCACTCGCGACCGCAGGGACCGCCTCAAGAGCGTCCGAAAGGTCGTCAGCCTGCGCGGAATCCACCCCGAAGTCATCTCCGAATGAGCGGGCGACCACTTCGTCGAAATCCACATCCTCTGAGGCAACATCGGGCTCCCGCAACATAACATGGGGAACCTGCGGCTGATCGTGGCTATGAGGCTCCGTGGCCTGCTCCAGCGATGTTGCGATCTCCTCACCGAAATCGAAATCCGGAACTTCAGCCTGATGTTCTTCAGATACAGCGTGATCGATCGGCGCAACGGCATCTGCCGGCATGAAATGCGCATCCTGCATCTCATCGGCATCACCGAACTCACCCATCAGTTCCTTTTCGAGATCGATCTCGAAATCCTCGCCCGTCGCAGGCTCATTCGGCTTGAGCGATGTTTCCTGTGACTTGACCGGTTCGCGAGGATCGAAACCCATGATCCTGGTCAGTTCCGCGAACGGATCGTCGTCACCGATGTCGTTTGGCGTGGCTGCTCTCAGCGGGGTTCTATCTGCCATTGTCGTTCCCGAACTCGCACAAATCGGACGCCATTGACGTCGCGGAAGGTTGGCCCTTACCAGCGCAATGTGGGTAAAAGGTGACAGGTGTTTTAGCTGAACCTAACGCATCTCCTTGGGCGCATCAGCCCCTATCAACGTCAGACCGGACGTCAAAACATCCGAAACCGCCTGCACCAAACCCAGTCTGGCATAGGTCGATTGTCGGTCGTTAACCTTAACAAAACGTAAGTCGGGGTTTTCAGTGCCTCTGTTCCAGTGCGCGTGGAAGGTACTGGCAAGATCAAACATATAGAAGGCCAGCCTGTGCGGCTCCAGCGCAAGCGCGGCCTGTTCGATCAACCGAGGGTACTCCGCCAGCTTGCGGATCAAGGCGATCTCGCCTTCGTCGGTCAGCGACGGCAGGGCCTCTACCAAGGCCTCACGGTCGAATTTCTCCTGCGGGAATTGCTCGCTCGCCTGGCGAAACACCGAGTGGCAGCGCGCCGACGCATACTGGACATAGAACACCGGATTGTCCTTGGACTGTTCCGTAACCTTGGCGAAATCAAAATCCAGCGGCGCGTCGCTCTTGCGGTAGAGCATCATGAAGCGGATGGGATCGCGCCCAACCTCCTCCACAGCCTCGCGCAGGGTGACGAAATCGCCGGAGCGCTTCGACATGCGTACCGGCTCGCCGTCGCGGAAGAGCTTGACGAGTTGGCACAGCACCACGGTGAGTTTGACCTCGCCGCCGGCCAGCGCGCGCGCCAGAGCCTCCAGCCGCTTGACATAGCCGCCATGGTCGGCGCCCAGCACATAGATCAGGTCGACGAAGCCGCGATCGATCTTGTCCTTCATATAGGCGACATCGGCGGCGAAATAGGTGAAGGACCCATCGGACTTGACCAGCGGCCGGTCGATATCGTCACCGACCTCGGTCGAGCGGAAGAGCGTCTGTTCGCGGTCTTCCCAATCGTCCGGCTTCTCGCCCTTCGGCGGCGGCAGCGTGCCTTTGTAGATATGGCCTTTCAACGTCAGATCGTTGATGGCCGAGCGGATCGCTTTGGCGTTGTCGGCGTGCAGCGTACGCTCGGAAAAGAAGACATCATGGTGCACATTGAGCAGCGCGAGATCGTCCTTGATGATCGCCATCATGGCGTCGATGGTGCGATCCTTGACGATGGCCAGCGTCTCGCCTTCCGGCATCTGCAACAGCGAGCGGCCAAACTCCTTGGCCAGAGCCTGCCCGACAGGAACGAGATAGTCGCCGGGGTAAAGTCCGGCGGGAATTTCGCCGATGTCATCGCCCAATGCCTCGCGATAGCGCAGCAACACGGAGCGGCCGAGCACGTCGATCTGCACGCCGGCGTCGTTGATGACATATTCCTTGGTGACGCCATAACCGGCGAAGGCCATCAGGTTGGCCAATGCGTCGCCGACCACGGCACCGCGGCAATGGCCGACATGCATGGGGCCGGTGGGGTTTGCCGAGACATATTCGACATTGACCTTGGCACCCTGCCCGATGGCCGAGCGGCCATACTGCGAGCCCGCGTCGAGAATGGTCGCCAGATGCGCCTGCCAGAAACTGTCTGTCAGCCTGAGATTGACGAAACCCGGACCGGCCACTTCGGCATTCGCCACATCCTTGTCGGAATGCAGCGCCTCGGCGATTCTTTCGGCCAGGGCACGCGGGTTCTGG
This sequence comes from Manganibacter manganicus, assembly GCF_002075885.1. Lineage (GTDB taxonomy): Bacteria > Pseudomonadota > Alphaproteobacteria > Rhizobiales > Rhizobiaceae > Mesorhizobium > Mesorhizobium manganicum. Next base: position 40,460 of record NZ_MDET01000012.1, on the reverse strand, counting down.
CCCGTGGGCTTAGCCAGAACCATCGCCGCATTGGTCGCCAGATCGCCATGGCTGGCATCGCGTGGAGGCTCGACGGCGATGCGCGAAAGATCAGGCGCTCCGCCTTCTTTATCTTTTAAATCAAGCGCTTCTACGGTCTTTATGATCCGCGCGTTGAAATCGGCGAAGATGTTCATGATGGGCTTTCGCTGAATATACCAAGAGTCGTCAATCCCGCCGTCCTGATTGAAGCTAGCTCGAAAGGCAGGGCCGGGCAGCGCTAACTCAAATCCGGTGTGCGGTCAAACAGGCGCCGGTGCTCCTTAATAGCATAAGTATCGGTCATCCCGGCCAGGAAATCGGCGACACTGCGCGCCTTGACGCGTTCTTCGGCACTCTCGAGCCCTTCCCGCCAGCCTTCGGGCATAGCGCACGGGTCGGTGTAATAGGCGTCGAACAGATCCTTGACGATCTGCTCCGCGCCTTCACGCACCCGCATGACTTCCGGGTTGCGATAGAGATGCCGATAAAGAAACGCCTTGAGTTGCTTCTCGGCGGAAGCCATCGAGCCGGAAAAGGTAACAATGGCTTCGCCTGCGGCGCGAATCTCTTCCGCACTCTGCGGCTTCCGGCGCGCCAGATTGGCCGTCGTCGCGGCGATCACGTCCTCCACCATCAGGGTGATCTGGCGTCGCATCAGTTCATGCGCGGTTCGCACGGGATCGAGTTCAGGATAATGGGCGCGCACGCCTTGCAGAATTGCGCCTGGTAACGAAACCGCTTCCAGCATCGGCAACGTCAGGAAGCCCGAGCGCAAGCCGTCGTCGATATCATGCGTATTATAGGCAATATCGTCGGCAATTGCGGCGCACTGGGCTTCAATGCCGGCAAAGCGGTCGATCTCGAGATCATGCAGGCCGCAATAATCGCGGATGGTGCGCGGGATCGGCCCCTTCAGTCCTTGCCCCTGAGAGTCCGTCAGCGGCCCATTATGCTTGACCAGACCTTCCAGCGTCTCCCATGTGAGGTTCAGCCCGTCGAATTCCGCATAGCGCCGTTCCAGACGGGTAACGATGCGCAGAGACTGCGCGTTGTGATCGAAGCCGCCCCATTCTGCTATCTTCTCGTTCAGCGCGTCCTCGCCGGTATGGCCGAATGGTGTATGGCCGAAATCATGCACCAGCGCGATCGCCTCGGCGAGGTCCTCGTCACCGCGCAAGGCGCGGGCAAGCGCGCGTGCGATCTGTGCCACCTCGATCGAATGAGTGAGTCGCGTGCGATAATGATCGCCCTCCTCGGCGATAAAAACCTGCGTCTTGTGCTTGAGGCGGCGAAAGGCAGTCGAATGGATGATGCGGTCGCGGTCGCGCTGGAAGGCGGTGCGCGTCGGGCTTTCCGCCTCCGGAAACAAGCGCCCGCGCGAGCGCGCCGGGTCGCAGGCATAGGGCGCGCGAGCGCGGTAGCCGAAGCCGATATCGCCAAGGTTCTCGCGAACTTGCCGCTCGTTCATTGCACCACCAGTTGACTTGGCTCTCGTCGCTTCATACCTATCTAGCGGAAGCAAACGCAAGGTGAACCCGATGGGCGCCGACGCCAAGACCACCATGAAAGTCGAAATAACCGATGCGGCCGCAAAGCGCATCGCAAATATCGTCGCCAACGATCCCGGCAAGACAGCGTTACGCGTTGCCGTCGAAGGTGGTGGCTGTTCGGGCTTTTCCTATACATTCGGCCTCGTCGATCACCGCAACGATGACGATGTGTCGATCGAAAAGGATGGCGCGACCGTCCTGATCGACGATCTTTCTCTGGTCTATATGGGGGGCTCCGTCATCGATTTCGTCGATGATCTGATGGGCCAATCCTTCCAGATCAAGAATCCCAATGCAGTCGCTTCCTGCGGCTGCGGAACAAGTTTCTCAGTCTGATCGAAAACCTTTCATCGCTGACGAGTGGGCTTTTTATTGCATCGCGAGTGCTTCCGCTTCCGCGCTCGTCGCCGTTTCATGCAGGTCATCCGCTCTGCCCGATGCGCATTGAACACCGGGTTTGCCGAGATTAGGAACGTGACGTCTTCGGGTACAAGTTTGAGCGCACGATCGATAATAAGCGGGACGGCGATAGCCCGGCATACATGACCAGAACATGCTGCAGCCCGAGAGTAAAAAGGCGCGGTGCCGCAAACATCTCATCGCCCGGATGCGTCGTCGATGGCATGAGTCCTCCCTTTTCTACCCCATCTCGTCGAAACGGGTTTCCTCCTTCAGAGCAATGATGCAGGATCAACGGCAGTTAGCGCCGACGCTATCAATAAAAATTTGAAGACGTGTGATTCTCATGAAGATCGTAACGTGGAACATCAATGGCGTCCGAGCCCGAATCGGCAATCTCGTCCATTGGCTGAACGAGAGCCAGCCCGACATCGTCTGCCTGCAGGAGATCAAGTCGGTGGACGAGCAATTCCCACGCGCCGAGATCGAGGCATTGGGCTACAATGTCGAAACGCACGGCCAGAAGGGCTTCAATGGCGTCGCTCTGCTCTCGAAATTGCCGTTCGACGAGGTCAATCGCAGGCTACCCGGCAATGACGAGGACGAGCAGGCGCGTTTCATCGAGGGGGTATTCTCAACCGACAAGGGTGCGCTGCGCGTCGTTTCGCTCTATCTGCCGAACGGCAATCCAATCGATGATCCGGTAAAATTTCCCTATAAGCTCGCTTGGATGGAACGTCTGGAACGCTGGGCGACCGATCGGATGGCACTTGAGGAGGCGCTGATTCTTGCCGGCGATTATAATGTCATTCCAGAACCTATGGACGCCAGGAATCCGGAAGCGTGGCTTGGCGATGCACTGTTTCAGCCGGAGACCCGGCAAGCCTTTCGACGCCTGAAGAATCTCGGCTTCACCGAGGCGGTACGTGCCGTCACCGACGCGTCCGAAACCTTCACCTTCTGGGACTATCAAGGTGGAGCCTGGCAGAAGAACAACGGCATCCGCATCGATCACCTGCTGCTATCGCCCGAAGCGGCAAACCGCTTCTCCGCGGCATCAATCGAAAAGCATGTACGAGCTTGGGAAAAACCATCCGACCATGTGCCGGTCGCGGTGGAACTGGATCTGGCCGCAACCTGATATCGAATTGGACAAAGCATCGGCCCATAGCCGGAACTACGAGCCGATGCTTCAGAACTGGAAAGTATAAGATGCCTCCAGTTCCCCCGCGCCCGACAATTCGCTGCAAAACTGCGCAGCACGCCCCTGATAGCGCCGCAACGAACCACGTATATTGCGGCAACGCAAAGATCGAGAAGATGCAATGAGAGACGCCGGATAACGGTCAGAGTAACAGGCATTCTGACGAATGCCGTTCCGAAATTCCGGTTTGATTCCGCAGCCGTATTTGTACGAAGCTGGTCGATTCCGCCTCTGCCAATGCTCTATTGAGCGGTGCCCTTGGTGAGCATGTCGTCGGCCAGTGCAATTGCGGTTCGGCGGTCAGCTTCGGGAGCCACGGCGAAGGCTTCCTCCTGCATGCTGCGTATCCAGGATTGATCTACAGGATTCGCTCGATCAAGGGCGGCTGTCATCATTGCCAGGCCGCGCACGATTTTGCCACTCTGGAAAAGCAGATTGCCAAGCGTAGCCTGCGCGCCGGTATGCCCCTTTTCGGCGGCAAGTTGCAACCACCGGGCGGCCTGTTTGATGCTGGCTTTGACCCCGCCCTCGCCTTTCAGAAACATCTTTCCCATTTCGAACTGGGCATCCGGGTTGCGGTAGGTGGCCGCGGCGCGCATGAAATACTCTTGGGCCGCAACCGGATTGGCTTTCACAGGCGTGCCAGGAATGCCCTTTTTCAAATAGTCGCCAAGAGCCACCAGCGCATCCGAGACATAGCTTTCATCAGGAGAACCCGGCTCGACATCTTGATTGACGATCTCGCTGAAGAATTTGAAGGCCTCGTAGTTGTCCTGCGTGACACCATCGCCTTCGGCATACATGCGTGCCAATTTCCAGGTGGCCCCGATCTGGCCGTTCTCGGCCGCATATTTGTAAGCCTCAACCGCCTGTTCCTTATGGCCGCTCTTGTATGCGGAATAACCAAACTGGAAAACGGCCCAGGGACTCGATTCCGGCTTTACGCCGGTCTTGTCGTCGAACACTTTGTCATCGAAGGCGGCTGCCTGACCGGCCGCGCCCAATATGGCGAGGGCCGTCAGGGCTGCCAAGGCCAACGGCCGGAAAAATGTTGAAGAAGTCGCGCCCCGCACAGGTTGAATCACTTCCCGTGCCATCATCGAACCTTCGTTCGGATAGCGTGTCGGGCTGGACAAGGGTCTCGACCTGGCTCGCATTTTCATCCCGGCTGCGAAATGCAGCATACCGGCTCCGGATCCCCCTGACCCGTTCTTGCCGGAGCCTTCGAAGTGCTCCGGGTTTATGGCGGGAAGTGGGCGAGTTCCTTGACTGGAGCCGGCTGCCCATCAGATGCACCAAAAATGTTGCCAAAACGTCACAATGGCGAAACATGGCGGGGGCAAGTCGGAAAAACGAAATACTTACCAGATATTGCTTTAATATCAGAAACTTACCACTTTATATTATACTCAATATTGATGGCCGCAGCGTAGCCGGCCTTCACCGCCTGATTGCGATCATCCCCGGTCGGCCCAAAATTTTTGGTCTCGGTGGCCGAGGTCAGATAACTTAAGCCGATGCCACCGCGCAACTCGCCGCCGAACTTGTCTTTCAACGACCCTCCGACTGCCAGCGTATAGCTGTCGCTCATCAGATCGTAGCCGGTGCTGACACCGCTGTCCCAGGTGAGGCTGACCAGCCCAGACACGCTGTCATTGAAAGCATGGCCAACACCGCCGGTAACGGTCCATCCGTCCTTCCAGTAATAGGGCGTATCGAGGATCGTGTAGCCACCCTGCACTGAGCGAACGTTGAGGCGCGTCATCACGCTCCAATCGGTCCACTTCACCCCACCGAACGCCAGCCAGCCGGGAGCGATACCCGTCTGGAATTTCAGGTCCACGCTTTGCGGAAGATGGCCGGTGCCGACAGCGGCGATAGGAACCTGTAGGTTATTAGGTATCCCGTAAAACGGATTCTGTGCATCGGACATGCCCGCACCCCGCAGCGCCCGCTCCAGAACTTCTGCAGGTGCGCTTGCCGTGCCTTCGGCACCATAATCCGTTCCCGAGCGGTACATGACCTGCGCGCGGAACGCGATCTCCGGTATTTCATAAGCCGCGCCCACGCGATAGCCGAATTTCTGGCCATCCAGATCCAGGGTGCCAGCGCCGAGACCGACACGACTGTAATCGTCCTGACGGGAATAACTTAGCTGCTCCATATAACCGCCGCCGAGTAGCCAGAACCGACCCTTGCCAACATCGAAGCCGACAGCGCAGGTCGCGGCCGATTCATAAGCGGAAAAACTCTCCTTCAGTTTCCCCGAAGCCGTCGGATGCTCATAGCTCGACGCGCCGCCGATATTCTGCACGAGCGTACCGGCACAGCGCAGATTATCGGCAAAATTGATCTTGATCGCCGCCGAGGGAACGACAAAATCGTCGGTGAAACTGGTGCCGAGAAGTTTTGGGTCGTCGTGCGTTCCGAGCTTCGTCAATTCGCGATGCGGCGCCACATAGGTCACGCCCGAGCGCATATTGAAGTTGCCTTCATCGAACAGAATGTCGGTGTCGGCACTGCCGCGCGAAAATCCGCCCGCTTGCGCCGCAGCAACAAGCGCCAGCCAGGCGCAACCCGCACCCAGCAAAAGCCGCAAACGCGAATTGCCCATGAACCCTCTCCGTGGGAATCTGCACGGATCAGCATGGGATACGCATAGTTAACGGATCGATAATTTAGCTGTTGCCAAATAGTCCAATTCGCCACGCAAAGCGTTGCAAGGACTTGCGTTGAGCGATTGCGCTATCCGACTGACAAAAGACGGGAAACGGCCATCGTTCAGGCCGCTTCCCCGAACCCGTTCGGACCGCCGCTAACCAGCCTCGCGGACACGCTTCAGCGCGGTCGAAAGACGGGCTTGCGTCTCGTCATATTCGGCAAGTTTCTCGCGCTCGGCGGCCACAATCTCATCCGGCGCGTTGGCGATGAATTTCTCATTGCCGAGTTTCTTGTGCAGGCGCGCGATTTCCTCCGTAACCTTGGCAAGTTCCTTCTGCAAACGCGCGGCCTCGGCCTTTAGGTCGATCAGCGCGCCCAAAGGCAGGCAGACGGTGGCCTCACCAAGAACCATCTGGGCCGAGCCCTTCGGTGCCGCGGTGGCAAGGGAAATGTCGCCGATACGTGCCAGGCGCTTGATCGCCGCCTCATGGCGCTCAAGACGCTGACGCGTCACGTCATTGGCGTCGATCACGACAAGCGGGGCGATCGCTGAGGGCGGCACGTTCATTTCCGAGCGCACCGAGCGGATGCCCGAAACCAGATCGATCAGCCAATTGATGTCGGCCGCAGCCTCGCCGTCCTCGAAACCGGGCACAGGCCATGTCGCATGGCAAAGTATCGAGGGCCGGCCGCCCTCGCCTGCCGTTTCGGCCCACAATTCCTCGGTCATGTACGGCATGAACGGGTGCAGCAACTTGTAGATCTCGTCCAGCACGAAGGCGATGGTAGCGCGGCTCTCGGCCTTGGCGGCCTCGTCTTCGCCCATGAAGACCGGCTTCGACAGTTCCACATACCAGTCGCAGAACTGGTTCCAGACGAAGCGATAGGCAGCACTCGCCGCATCGTTGAAGCGGTAGGAGGTGATGCCCTCGGTGACAGCGCGGGAGGCGCGCGTCAGTTCCGTCAAGATCCAACGGTTGAGCGCCAGCCTGGCATCGCCCAGCCACAGATCGTCATTGCGCACGGCACCGTTCATTTCGGCGAAGCGGGTCGCGTTCCACAGCTTGGTGCCGAAATTGCGATAGCCGGCGATGCGCGCCGGGTCGAGCTTCACGTCGCGCCCCTGGGCCGCCATGATCGCCAGGGTGAAGCGCAGGGCATCGGCGCCATATTCGTCGATCAGTTCGAGCGGATCGATGACGTTGCCCTTCGACTTCGACATCTTGGCGCCGTTCTTGTCGCGAACCAGCGCATGAACATAAACCGTATGGAACGGCTCCTCGTCCATGAAGTGCAGGCCCATCATCATCATGCGGGCAACCCAGAAGAAGATAATGTCGAAGCCCGTCACCAGAACGTCGGTCTGGTAGTATGTTTTCAGTTCCGGCGTCGCATCCGGCCAGCCGAGCGTAGAAAACGGCCAAAGGGCGGACGAGAACCAGGTATCGAGAACGTCCTCGTCGCGGGTCAGGATATCGCCCGGCTTGTAGGTTTCCAGCTTCTCCTCGACCCATGCCTTCCAGGGGCCTTCATGGGCGAGATAATGCTGGATCGCGGCCTCCAGCGCCTCCTCCTCGCTCTTTTCAACGAAGACCGTGCCGTCAGGACCGTACCATGCGGGAATCTGATGACCCCACCATAATTGACGCGAGATGCACCAGGGCTGGATGTTCTCCATCCAGTCGAAATAGGTCTTTTCCCAATTTTTGGGCACGAAATTGGTGCGGCCTTCGCGCACCGAGGCGATCGCCGGCTTCGCCATCTCGGCGGCATTGACATACCACTGGTCGGTCAGGAAAGGCTCGATCGGCACGCCGCCGCGGTCGCCATGCGGCACCATGTGACGGTGCGGTTCGATCTGCGCGAGGAAGCTGCCTGCCTCCATCAGTTCCACGATCCGCTTGCGGGCGGCAAAGCGGTCCTGTCCGTCCAACTCATCCCACACGGATTGCCGTTCGGGCGTAGCATCAAGATCGGCAAGGAACTCTTCGTTACCCTTGAGTTTTATCGCCGCTTCCGTGGTCAGGATATTGATTGCCGGCAGCTTGTGACGCCTGCCGACCTCGAAATCGTTGAAATCATGAGCCGGTGTGATCTTGACCGCGCCGGTTCCCTTCTCGGGATCGGAATACTCATCGGCGACCACCGGAATCCTGCGCCCGACCAGGGGCAGAATAACGTTCTTGCCAACCAGGGTCCGGTAGCGCTCATCGTCGGGGTGAACCGCGACGCCCGTATCGCCGAGCATGGTTTCAGGCCGCGTCGTGGCGACGGTGATAAAGGTAGCCGGATTCTCGGGGTCGAAATCCTCGCCCTCGATAGGGTAACGGAAATGCCAGAGATTGCCGTTGACCTCATGCTGCTCGACCTCGAGGTCGGAGATCGCGGTCAGCAGCTTCGGATCCCAGTTCACAAGGCGCTTGTCCTTGTAGATCAGCCCTTCCTTGAAGAGCGTGACGAAGACTTCGAGCACGGCCTTTGACAGCCCCTCGTCCATGGTGAAGCGTTCGCGGCTCCAGTCGCAGGACGCGCCGAGGCGCTTCAACTGGTTGAAGATGGTGCCGCCGGATTCGGCCTTCCATTCCCAAACCTTGTCGACAAACTCCTCGCGCGTCAGGTCGCGACGGCGAATCTGCTTTTCCATCAGCTTGCGCTCGACCACCATCTGCGTGGCGATGCCGGCATGGTCCATGCCCGGCTGCCACAGCACGTTCTTGCCACGCATGCGCTCGAAGCGCACCAGAATGTCCTGCAGCGTGTTGTTGAGCGCGTGGCCCATATGCAGCGAACCCGTGACATTGGGCGGCGGAATGACGATGGCGAAGGCTTCCGCGCCTTCCTCCGAACCGGCGCCGGCGCGGAACGCATCCGCCTCTTCCCAGAGCCTGGCGATCCTGGGTTCGACGGCCTTTGCGTCATAGGTTTTTTCAAGCATGGAAAGAGGTCCGAAATGGCGGGAATACAAGGGCCTGTGTAAATCCGAAGGGTGGGGCCGAGTCAACCTTGTGGCCGCGCCTTGGGGTGCTGCCCGCGCAGTTCGTGGAGCACGGGCACCAATGCGGCGGGCAGATCGTCGGCGATCAGGCCCGGCCTGAAGCGGCGTGCGGCCTCAGCATGCATCCACACGGCAGCACATGCCGCTTCGAACGCCGGCATGCCCTGTGCCAGCAACCCGGCGACAATACCGGCAAGCACGTCGCCGGAGCCGGCTGTCGCAAGCCATGGCACGCCGTTGGCATTGATGGCCGCACGGCCCTCTGGCGATGCAATCACCGTATCGGCGCCCTTATAGATGACGGTGCCATGCGAAAGCGATGCAGCCCGCCGCGCCTTGTCGAGCTTGGAAAGCGTTTCATCGCCAGCGATGTCAGGAAACAAGCGGCCGAACTCACCCTCATGCGGCGTCAGCACCAGCGCAGGTGCAGCCTCCAATCCGGCAGCCGCGAAGAGCGTGGACGGCTCGTCGCGGAAGGAGGTGATGCCGTCGGCATCGAGCACCAGCCCTTCGACGCCGTTCGAACGGCCGTCGCCCAAAATATCGAGAGCGAAAGCACGCGCTTTCTCACCGATACCGAAGCCCGGCCCCAACACGAACGCCGAAGGCGGGTGATTGGCCTGCACCTTCGCGAGATCGTGCGCATCCGAGACCTTGCGAAGCATGATCGAGGTGAGATGCGCGGCGTTGACCTGCATGGCATTGGCGGGCGACAGCACCGTGACTGCGCCTGCCCCGGCACGCGCTGCCGCCAGGGCCGACAACCGGGCGGCGCCGGTTGAGGACGGGCCACCCGAAAAGGCGCCGACATGGCCGCGCCGGTATTTGTGCGTGTCCACCTGGGCCACCGGCAGGGCCGTGCGCCACAAAGCCGGATCGTTTTCGAAAATTCGAATATTCATCTCGCCAATGACCGCATCGTCGATGCCGATATCGGCCAGCACCACCTCGCCGCACAGTTCGCGACCCGGCAAGAGCAAATGGCCCGGTTTCTTGCGCGCGAACGTCACGGTCACGGCGGCTCGAAAAGCGCTCCCCGACACCTGCCCGCTGTCGCCGGACACGCCGGACGGCAGATCGACCGCCACAACCGGCAAATCCAGACTTTCCACCAGTGCAATAGCGCGTGCGGCATCGCCGTCCACCGGGCGGGACAGGCCCGAGCCATAGAGCGCATCGACGACCAGTTCATCCGGCCCGGCGGTGAATTCGAGCAGGGACAGCCGCTCCAGCCGACATTGCGCCGCTGCAAGTGCCGCATCGCTGCCGGGCCGTGGCATCCCCGACGTCCATAGCGATACGGCGAAACCGCTCTCGGCAAGCAAGCCCGCGATCACATAGCCATCGCCGCCATTGTTGCCCGGCCCCGCCAGAACATGCACCTTCGCCGCACCTGGATAACGCACCAGCACCTCGGCAGCCACCAAGGTGCCGGCGCGGCGCATCAAGGCAAGGCCATCAAAAGGACCATCGGCAATCGCGCGACGATCAACCGCCGCCATTTCCATCGGCGATAGAAGTTCAAGACGCATGACAGTTTTCCGATCAGACACCGAAGATCAGCCAGTTTTTCCTGCGAGGCAATGACATATCCATGCAATCCCACAGGGCAGAAAACAGGCATGTCGCCTAATTTTTAGGCAGAGCTATACTGGATCACCGAATTCCTCGACCAGAAACAGCGTAAACAGGCCGCAATACCCCATCAAATCGACAAAAGTGCCTGCGACTCTGCGCAACGCGCAATCTGGCACGGAACATGCTTACCTATTGCGCGGGCGGGTGAAATCGCCTGCTATTGCCATTTGGAGGCGCATATTCATGAAGAAGATCGAGGCGATCATCAAACCGTTCAAGCTTGACGAGGTCAAGGAAGCGCTTCAGGAGGCCGGGCTGCAAGGCATCACCGTGACCGAAGCCAAGGGTTTCGGCCGTCAGAAGGGTCATACAGAGCTTTATCGCGGCGCCGAATATGTCGTGGACTTCCTGCCCAAGGTGAAGATCGAACTGGTGCTGGGAGACGACTCCGTCGAAATCGCCATCGAGGCGATCCGCAAGGCCGCACAGACCGGCCGTATCGGCGACGGCAAGATTTTCGTTTCGAGCATCGAGGAAGTCGTGCGCATCCGCACCGGCGAGACCGGCATGGACGCCGTCTGACCCCCACAAATTTCAAAGCCAATCGTTTCAGCGTTTATCACACAGGAAAGCACCATGACGACAGCCGCCGACATCATGAAGCAGATCAAGGACAACGATATCAAGTTTGTCGATCTGCGCTTCACCGACCCGAAGGGTAAACTCCATCATGTGACCACGGACGTGGCAGAGATCGAGGAAGACACGTTCGCCGACGGCATCATGTTCGACGGCTCCTCCATCCACGGCTGGAAGGCCATCAACGAAAGCGACATGGTGCTGATGCCGGATCCGGAATCGGCGCATATGGACCCGTTCTTCGCCCAGTCCACCATGGTCATCCTGTGCGACATCCTCGATCCGATTTCCGGCGAGGCCTACAATCGCGACCCGCGCGGCATCGCCCGGCGTGCAGAGGCCTACATGAAGGCCGAAGGCATCGGCGACACCATCTATGTCGGTCCCGAAGCCGAGTTCTTCGTCTTCGACGACGTCAAGTACAAGGCCGATCCCTATAATACCGGCTTCAAACTGGACTCGTCCGAATTGCCGTCCAATGACGACACAGACTACGAAACCGGCAATCTCGGCCACCGGCCGCGCATCAAGGGCGGCTATTTCCCCGTGCCGCCGGTTGATTCCTGTCAGGACATGCGCTCGGAAATGCTGACCGTGCTCACCGAGATGGGCGTGCGCGTCGAAAAGCACCATCATGAGGTCGCGGCCGCCCAGCACGAACTCGGCATCAAATTCGATACGCTGCTGCGCAACGCCGACAAGATGCTCATCTATAAATATGTCGTGCATCAGGTCGCCAATGCCTATGGCAAGACGGCCACATTCATGCCGAAGCCGATCTTCGGCGACAACGGCTCCGGCATGCATGTCAACATGTCGATCTGGAAGGGCGGGAAGCCGACCTTCGCCGGCAATGAATATGCCGGCCTGTCGGAAAACTGCCTGTTCTTCATCGGCGGCGTCATCAAGCATGCCAAGGCGGTCAACGCGTTCACCAACCCGCTGACCAATTCCTACAAGCGGCTGGTACCCGGCTACGAAGCGCCGGTGCTGCTGGCCTATTCGGCGCGTAACCGTTCGGCCTCCTGCCGCATCCCCTTCGGCACGTCTCCGAAAGCCAAGCGTCTTGAAGTGCGCTTTCCCGATCCTGGCGCGAATCCCTATCTCGCCTTCTCGGCGCTGTTGATGGCCGGCCTCGATGGCATCAAGAACAAGATTCATCCCGGCCAGCCGATGGACAAGGATCTTTATGACCTGCCGCCGAAGGAACTGAAAAAGATCCCGACTGTGTGCGGCAGCTTGCGTGAGGCCCTGCAAAGCCTCGACAAGGATCGCGGCTTCCTCAAGGCCGGCGGCGTGTTCGACGACGATCAGATCGACAGCTTCATCGAATTGAAAATGGCTGAGGTAATGCGTTTCGAAATGTCGCCACATCCGGTCGAATACGACATGTACTATTCGGTCTGACCGCTTTCTCTTACACGAAAAAGCCCCGGCAGCGACGCCGGGGCTTTTTCATGTGCGGAATGCAATGGCAGGCTTTAAATATCCGTCAAACACCGAGATAGCGCTGAAGAAGTTCAGGTTGAGTCTTAAGTTCGCTGGCCGTGCCTTCATGGGCGATATGGCCGTTGGCGACGATATAGAGCCGGTCGGCGAGAGCCAGCGTTGCCGCCAGATTCTGCTCGACCAGCACGATGGTCTGCCCCGCCTTCGCGAGATCCTGGCAGGCACGCATCAGGTCCTGCACGATAACTGGAGCCAATCCCTCGAAAGGTTCATCCAGCAGCACGATCTTGGGATCGCGCACCAAGGCGCGCGCAATCGCCAGCATCTGCTGTTCACCGCCTGAGAGGTCCGTACCGCGACTGGTGCGCCGTTCCTTCAGTCGCGGAAACATTTCATAGATGCGGTCCAGCGGCCATTTGTTCTCAGCCGTCAGCCCAGCAAGAACGATGTTATCTTCGACACTCAGACTGCCGAAGATGCGACGATCCTCGTGCACCAGTTGCATGCCGAGCCGAGCGATACTGTGCGCCTTCTTGCCGGCAATCTCCGTACCGTCCAATTTGACGCTTCCGGCTTTTGGCTTCACCACGCCCATCAGACTCTTCAATGTCGTCGATTTGCCGGCGCCATTACGGCCTAGCAGCGCGACAACCTCGTGTTTTTCAACACGCATGGAGACATCGAACAGAATATGGCTATCACCATAATAACTGTTCAGACCATCGACCTCGAGCAGGCTCATGCCACCTCTCCATGAACGCCGCCGAGATAGGCTTCCTGCACCTTCGCATTGTTCTTGATCTGGTCGGGCGTGCCTTCGACCAACACACGGCCCTCTTGCAGAACGGTGACTTTCTCTGCCAGTTCGAACAGGGCATCCATGTCGTGATCGATGATGATCATCGTACGTCCCTGAGCGATGGATTTCAAAAGCGCCACGGTTTCAACGCGCTCCTGGGGGCTCATGCCGGCCAAAGGCTCGTCGAGCAGCAGGAGACTTGGAGACGTCGCAAGCGCTAAGCCGATTTCCAACCTTCTCTTTTCGCCGTAGGCGAGTTCCGACACCGACGTATCCGTTCGATGTGTCAGATTAACTAGCGCCAGCGTGTGAGAAACCTGTTCGTCCAAGCCCGGAACACGAGCAAGGCTGCGAAACAGATCGAGCCGGAACTTACCTCGAACCTTGCCGAGTGCAGCAATTTCCAGATTCTGCCGGACGGTCAACCGTTCAAAGAGCTGATTGATCTGGTAGCTCTTAGTGAGGCCAAGCTGACAAACGTCAATGACATTCATGCCGGTGATGTCTCGCCCCTCGAACGCGATCTTACCCGAACTTGGCGGCACTTCGCAGGTCAGCATCTTGAAAAAAGTGCTCTTGCCCGCACCGTTCGGCCCGATGATGCCGCGCATCTCGCCATAATCAACTGTGAAGTCGATATCGCTGTTGGCGATCACGCCGCCATAGCGTCTTGTGAGGCCCCTCGCCTGCAGGATCGGTCCCCCGCCAGCGGGCTGGTGACGCACATGAACTGTCCCGGTTGCGGGCTTCGGCGTCGGCAGCTTGACCACGACAGACGATTGCGGTGCAGTTGCCGGCCCCTCTTCGCTCTGCTTCTTTTTCGTCACAAGGCGGTAGAGATCGATAATGGCACCCGCCAGACCACGCCGCAGGAAGCAGATCAGCAATACGAAGACGATACCGAGGATCAATTTCCAGGTAGCACCCAGATGCAGTGTCGTCTGGAAGAAATCGCTCAGATAAAGCCAGGTGGCAGCACCTAGCAGCGGACCAAACAGCGTGCCTGCGCCGCCGATCGCGGTCTGCATGACGATCTCGCCCGATGTCGCGAACATGAATGCATCAGGCGGCATGAAGCCTTGCATCATGCCGAGTAAACCGCCGGCAAAACCGGCATAAACCGCAGCAATGACAAAGGCTGTCAGCTTATAGCTGTGAATATTGTGGCCAAGCGCCTGCGCGCGCAGAGGATTGTCCCTGATCGCACGCAGCAACAAGCCCACCGGCGAGCGCACGATACGTAGCGCGGCCACAAGGCCAACGAAGTACCAGAAAGCAATGAACGCATACATGGACAAATTGGTATCGAACTCGAGGGTCGTGAAGCCGAGATGCAGGTTCGGCGTCGGGACGCCCGGCAGGCCATTTTCGCCGCCGGTGAAGGCCGACAGTGGATTGAACTCGACGAAGAAGAACACTTCGGCAATCGCCACCGTGATCATGGCGAAGTAGATGCCGGTACGTCGAAGTGCAATGAGACCAACCAGATAGCCGATCACCCCCGAAACGATCGCCCCCAAGAACAGCGCGGCCACCGTATTGGTGAATCCGGTCTGCGTCAGCAGATAGGCCGCGAACATGCCGCCGGTACCAAAGAAGGCCGACTGACCGAACGAAAGCAACCCAGTATAGCCGAACAATATATCGAAGCCGATCCCCACAAGAGCCCAGATGAGGATACGGTTGATCGTCGTCGGACTAAAGCCGAGATAAGGAAGCACGAAAGGCGCTGCGATCAGCCCCAGTGCCGTCAGGGTTTCAATGAGGAAAGGACGTTGCTTGAGCATGAATGGCCCGCTTTTACTCGCGACCCGCCGAGCCGAGCAGTCCGTATGGACGAAGCACCAGCACGAGCGTCATCGCCACGAACAGCATGACATAGGAATAACCGGGATTGAACATCGAGGTGATGCTGATGATCTCGCCGGCGATGAGACCTCCAAGGATGGCGCCGGGAAACGAACCGACGCCACCGATGACGACCACCACGAACGTTTGCACCAGGATCGCTTCACCCATATCCGGCGCTATCGAGACGACCGGCGCATTGACGATACCGGCAAAACCTGCCGCCATCGCACCGATGCCGAACACCAGCATAAATATCTTATAGACGTCGATCCCGAGCGAATCGACCATCACCGCGTCCTCGATGCCGGCGCGCACAATCATACCGATGCGGGTACGATAAAGAACGATGTAGAGGGCTAGCAGCGCAATTGCGACAATACCAAGCGCTGCAAGCCGATAGGTCGGGTAGAACATAAAGCCGAGATTGGTGATGCCCTGGAACATCGCGGGCGGCGGCGTCATTTTCGACAGGCTGCCGAAAAAGAAACGCACGCCTTCGACGAAGACGATGCCCAGCCCGAATGTGACCAGAAGTTGATCCTCATGCGGGCGGGAATAGAAGTGGCGGATGATAAGCCGCTCCATCACCACGCCCACCAGCATGACGAATACCGATCCGACAATCACCGCGATGATGAAAGAGTCTGAATAGGTATAAGCCAGCCAACCGGCATAGCCACCCAACATGAACATGGCGCCATGCGCCAGATTGAGCACGCCGAGAGTGCCATAGATGATCGTCAGTCCGGAGGAAATCAGCGCCAGAAGCGCGCCGAGCACCAGGCCGTTGAAACATTGCGATATGAAATTCGCCCAGTTGACCAATTTGTCCCACCTCGATTGTGGATCGGAATTCGCGCCGGCCTCAAAATAACACAGGCTTCCCGTTGCGCCCTGGGCGCCAGAAAGTTGCGTCAGCCAGCCGATATGGCAGTGAAAGCCCCTCCGACCGCCACGCTCGGAGGGGGTAAGAGACTCAGGTATAGTCGCCGAGTTTGCAGCCGAAGGCATCCGGCGCTTGCATCAGCCCTTCGCCTGGCACGACCTCGAGAACCTCCCAGAAATCCTCATCGTTCTTCATGTCCTTCTGGGCCTTGCCGCGGACAATGACGACAGGACGTACGCACTGATGGTCTTCCGGCCGGTAGTGAACGTCGCCAATTAGAGACGGGATGGTCTCGCCTTTCTCGAACTGCTTGATGACATCAGGCGGATAGAAACTGCCCGCTTCCGACACCATGCGCGCCCAATGGGCAAAGCTGACATAGCTGTTTTCCGCGCCCCATTCAGGCCGATAGCCGTACTTCTCCTGGAATGCCTCCACGAACATCTTGGAGAGAGGATATTTATCCTCGAGCGTCCACCAGAAATCGGTCGCCGCGAACACCCCCTCAGTGATGTCGGCCCCCACTTCTTTGGCAAGGAACGGGATCTGATAAGGGATGACCAGTTTCATCTGCGGCAGCAGGCCAAATTGTTTAGCCTGCTGGGTCGAAAGCACCGCATCACGCCCCCAATTGACGTTGACGATGAATTCGGCGCCCGAATTGGCAATGTTGGTGAGATACTGGCTGAAATCCTGCGTTCCGAGCGGCGACACCTGATTTGTCACCATCTCCCATCCGGCATGCTCCTTCAGGTAATCGTTCACCGACTTGGTGACCGTATGGCCATAAGTATAGTCCGGCGTCATGAATGCCGCCTTCCTGTTCTTGCCGAAATTCTTCACCAGAACCGGGCCAATCGCGGCAGCGGCGGTCTGGCCGAAGAAATTCTGACGGAAGCCGTAGCGCACGCAATCCTTGCCGGTGGTGTCGTTCGAACCGGAGATACCTGCGAGATAAAGTATCTTTTCGCGTTCGGCGAACTTGTTCATCGCGACCGCCACCGCGGACGAGGTCGAACCCGTCATCATGATGATCTTGTTGTCATTGATGAATGTCTGCGCGACCCGCAATGCGGTGTTTGGTTTGGCAGCCGAGTCAGCAGAAAGCAGCTTGACCTTCTTGCCAAGCAGACCCTTGTCGATTTTGGGCGCGAACTTCTTCATCAGTTCGTGGCCCTCGTTGATATGGTCGACGGCGAGTTCCCATCCCTTGAGTTCGTCCGCGCCCTGCGCCGCATAGGTGCCCGTCAGAGGCACAGCCGCGCCGAGATAAACCGTATCGCCTTCCGAACCGGCTGGCCAGGTGCCGATCGGCGGCTTGTCGTCGGCATAAGCCCACCCGATCGTACCGAGGCCGGGAATAAACGCCGCCGAAGCGACACCCGCGCCGAGTTGCAACACATGCCGGCGCGAAAGGCCGCTTTTATTGCCTGATTTGAATTTCGCCATGTATTCCTCCCATGCGTTTGCAATTTTCGGCCGCTCCCTCGACTGCGACCGTGTGCCCGCCACCTCACCACACTGACCAAGCACGCGCGCCGGACGCTGCCGGGCGCGCCAAGTCATCGCGGCGGATAATGGGCAGCATAGTGCGGAGGCGTCAATGCAACTTTGGTTGCTAAGAGGCCGGAAATCCGACCGAAAAAACCCTTAAATGAGCGCATGGACTGCTAAGCGGCCTGCGTCCGGCCTATAGTCAGGCGTCCAGCATTCCCAGCAGGGCGACCGCCGCCAGGAAATCGCGCTTGCGTTGCGCGCGGCGGGCAAACGCTTCGGCGTCCTGCCCCCAATGCTCGATCTGCCAGTCTTCATCGACATGGGCAGCCATCCACGCAGCCTCGCCATCAAGAGCGCCTGCCTCGACAGCCAGCGCCAGCAGGGCCGATCCGGTTAATGTCGTCATGACGTGCAGAGCGGCCATGCGCATCGGTTCGACGCGGCGTGCCAGATGCGCGCCCAACATTGCCAGCGACTCTCGCGGCTGCGGCACATGAACAACACCTTCGGCCAGATTAAAGCGAGCGCTCAATTCGGACTGGGCCCAGTCGATCACCGGATCCCAATGGGCATTCTGGCGTTCCACCAGTCCTTCGGGTGCTTCGGCGCGATAACATAAAAGATCGGAGGACGCGAAGCGCAGCACATCCTCCAGAACCGCCTGCGGATCGGTGGCCACGCCATCGATCGCCGTGTTGACCAGCCGCAGCACCGGCATAGTCATTGGGTCGATGACTTTCTCCTGCGCATCGAACTCACCAACAACCAGTAGCGCTGCCTGCTCCGAAGGCAGAGAGAGAAGTGCCCGGCCCGGCGTACGCACTGGCTTTCCGTCGAGTTGGACGGCATAGCGGCCATCGACTGGTGCCACTGAGGCCACCTTGTAGAAACGCTTCGGCAGCGGCGTTTTCATCTGGATCTGGGCGCGGCGCACCGGGTCTGGATCGGAAAGATGCGGACTGGCCTCAAGATCGCTGAGAATATCACGCATGACCGTCTCCTATACGGGAATCTGCCGGCGCGGCGACCGGTTGACGACGACAAGCCCGACGGCGATCAGGGCAAGCGCCAGGAAAACGCGCAGGGACAACGGCTCATGCAGGAACAGCGCTCCGCAAAGAACGCCGAAAACCGGGCTCAAGAAGGCAAAGCTCGCCAAGCCGGATGCAGGATAACGTCTCAATAGCCAAAACCACAGCACGTAGGTGAAGGCTACGATATAGATAGACTGGAAACCCAATGCAAAGAGCGTCAGCGACGTCACCTCGCGTATGGCGGGACCGGAAAACGGCATTACGATGAAGCCAACAACGGCAGCGCCGGCCAGTTGATAAAGCAGTACTTTCTCGGCACTGATTGTATTCAATCGTGAGCGCTTGATGACGATATTGGTTGCCGCCCACAATATGCCGGCACTGACGGCAAGCGCATCTCCGAGCCACTCCACCTGTCCATCCGCACCAAGCTTGTCGGAGAAGACCGCGAGGAGACCGCCAAAGGCAAGGATAAGGCCGATCAGTTTGCGTGGCGTGAAGTGCTCACCGAGTAGAAAATGCCCGCCGATCAGCATCCAGAACGGCATGGCATTGACCAGCAATGTACTGCGCGCCACGCTGGTGAGTTCAAGCCCGATATAAAGGCAAAGGAATTCCAAGCCGAACAGAACGCCTACGGCTGCTCCCGCGATCAAAGTTCCATCGCGCTTGAACAGAGCGATACCGCGCCAGCGGCACCACAAGAACACCAGCGCCCCGCCAATCACCGATCGCGCGATCGACAGGAAAACCGGATCGAATCCCGAATAGGAAAGCTTCGCTGCGACATAATTGAGCCCCCACGAGAATGTCAGGCCCACCATGAGGCCAGCCGCCGCGACATCGACCTGGTCGCGCCGCTCGAAAGCCGCGGTGCCGCTCATGCGTCGTTCTCGTCGAATCCGATAAGATTCCAACTTTGACGCATATGCGGCGGCATCGGCGCCGTCACGTCGATGGTGCCGCTGTCGGGATGCGGAATGACGATGCGCCGGGCGAGCAAATGCAGCCGGTTCTGCACACCGCCGGGAAACTCCCAATTGGTGTCGGCCTCGAAATATTTAGGATCACCGATGATAGGGCAGCCAATGTGCGCGGCATGGACGCGCAATTGATGGGTGCGCCCCGTATAAGGCTCCATTTCCAGCCAGCAGAGCGTCTGTGCCGCCTGCTCGATCACGCGATAGTATGACACCGCATGGTCGGCGCCCTTCTCGCCATGGCGGGCGACCCGCATACGATCGCCGTCGGGCGTCTGGTCCTTGATCAGCCAGGTCGAGATCTTGTCCTCTCGCTTGGGCGGAACGCCCTTCACCAGCGCCCAATAGGTTTTCTTCGTCGCGCGTGCGCGGAAGGATTCCGATAGTTTCATAGCAGCAAGGCGAGTGCGTGCCACCACAAGCACGCCCGACGTGTCGCGATCCAGCCGATGCACCAGCCGCGGCTTCTCGCCCTTCTTGCTGCGCCAGGCTTCGAGCATGTCATCGACATTGCGCGTAACCCCCGAGCCACCCTGCACCGCCAATCCGGCCGGCTTGTTGAAGACGAAAACCTTTGCATCTTCATGCAGCAGCATCTTGGAAAGGACATCCGCATCGCCCTGGTTGCGAATGGAATGGCCGGTCAGATTCCCTTCGCCCTTGCGGTCGATCTCTAGCGGCGGAATGCGCACCGTCTGCCCCGGCTCCAGGCGCGTATCCGCCTTGGCGCGGCCGCCATCGATACGAATCTGCCCGGAGCGCAGCAATTTCTGCAAATGGCCGAAGCCAAGGCCCGGATAATGCGCCTTGAACCAACGGTCGAGCCGCATGCCCGCCTCGCCCGTCTCCACCGTGATCAGTTCAACGCCTGCCATTCTCGCACTCGCTCGGTTCGAAGCGCGGCAATAGCACCAAGCAGAGGGCGTTGCGAGCCAAAGTCCAGCGGTGAAGGAAATTAACGCGCCGCCGGCCGAAAAGGCGAGCTTCAAATCGTCTCGGGCTTTTTGGCCTTGTTCTGGCCAATCATCTTCCAGTTCTTGTAGAAGACGGAGTTGATGCGCTCGACGCTGACCGACACGACCGAAAGCATGGCGGCAATCAGGCGCGGCATCGGCGATGGGCGGATAATGTCCATGAAGACGCAATAGCGGCGCCCGTCATATTCGTTGACCGAGCGATGCAGCAGCGTGTCGTCGAAGATGAACATCGGGTTCTTGTGCCAATAGTTCTTGGCATTGCCGCACTCGACGAAAATCTCGGCATCGACGGGGATCAGATTATAAAGAATGCGAAGGCTGAGCCTCAGCGGCCCGAAATGCCAGGACGTCGATTCGCGCTTGCTGAACACCGAGACGGCAATGGTCTTGATGTATTTGAAATCCTTGTTGAACTCCTGCACATTGTCGATCTTGTGCTTGCCATACCATTGATAGACATACATGCCGCGTCGGCCTGCGCCGAAAGAGGCGTCTATATCAGCAATGATCTCGCTCTTGCGCGCTTTGAAAACATCAAGAACCTCATTGACCTCTCGCTGGTAGTCTGGCGGGAACTGTTCCAGCTTCCATACACCACGGTTGCGGTAACTCAGCAGATCGACAAGCAGGTTGAAGGGCGCCAGCAGCCATGTGAAAATACCATTGCCGGTAAAATACAAACTGAACAGGCGCGCATCCTTCTTGTCGTTGCGCATCACGTCGATGAAGCCGCAAACTAACCAGATGATAGTGATTATAGGAATAAAGTAGAATGCAATCGCCAGGATCGGGATTGCGATGACAAGTTTGCGAAAGTTTTTGCGTTGAGTCTTGGTCATTTTACCATGGCGCTCAGCACCACCCCATTCCATGGACCGAAGCTACCGGCGGGTATCCGGCCATTGCGCCTTGATAAGCCCATTTCGCCCCACGCACAACGGCGGGTACCTCTCCGCGCATCGGCCAAACTTTATAGGGGCTTTCAACTCGGGCGCTCTTTCCTCAGCTTCGCCCAGTAATCGAGCCGCTTCCTGATTTCACGCTCGAAACCACGTTCCGGCGGATCATAAAATGTCTGTCGACCCATCGCCTCGGGGAAGTAATCCTGCCCCGAAAAGGCATCCGGTTCGTCATGGTCGTAACGGTAGCCGGTGCCGTAGCTTTCCTGCTTCATCAGTTTGGTCGGCGCATTGAGAATATGCTTTGGCGGCAGCAATGAGCCATTTTCCTTAGCCGCGCGCATCGCCGCCTTGAAGGCCGTATAGACCCCATTCGATTTGGGCGCGGTGGCGAGATAGACACAAGCCTGTGCGAAGGCCAGTTCGCCTTCGGGCGAGCCGAGATAATCATAAGCATCCTTGGCGGCATTGGCGACCACCAGCGCCTGCGGATCGGCAAGGCCGATATCCTCCACCGCCATGCGCACCAGGCGGCGTCCGAGATAAAGCGGGTCTTCGCCAGCGTCGAACATGCGGGCAAGATAATAAAGGGCCGCGTTCGGATCCGAGCCGCGCACGGATTTGTGCAACGCCGAGATCAGATTGTAATGGCCGTCCTGGCCCTTGTCGTAGATTGGCGCACGGCGCTGCACGACCGTCTGCAAACCGTCCACGTCGAATGTCTCGCCAGATTTGGCCGCGCGCCACACCTCCTCGGCGAGCGTAAGCGCGGCCCGTCCGTCACCGTCGCTCATGCGGATCAGCGAGGCTCTTGCGTCGGCATCGAGCGGCAGCGCCCTGCCCTCCGCCTCTTCAGCCCGCGTCAATAATCTGGCGATGCTTTCCGGTTCGAGCGAATGGAACACCAGAACACGCGCGCGCGACAACACGGCGGCATTCAGTTCAAAGGATGGGTTTTCCGTCGTCGCCCCGACCAGAACGACAGTGCCATCCTCCATAACAGGGAGAAAACTGTCCTGCTGTGCGCGGTTGAAGCGATGGATCTCATCGACGAACAATAATGTCTGGCGGCCGGTGGAGCGACGCAAGCGCGCGGCCTCGAACACCTTTTTCAGATCGGCGACGCCGGAAAAGATCGCTGATATCTGCTCGAAAGCAAGGCTGGTCTCGCCGGCAAGCAGCCGCGCGACCGTGGTCTTTCCTGTACCCGGCGGACCCCAGAAGATCATAGAGCCGAGCGAACCGGAAGCGATCATGCGCGTCAACGCCCCGTCAGGCCCGGTCAGATGCTCCTGCCCGACCACCTCGCCGAGATTGCGTGGACGCAGGCGATCCGCCAGCGGTCGCCCCAATGCCGCCACTCCGGTATTCTGTTGCTCGTCGCTTTTGAACAAATCGGCCATGATAATGGCGTCCCTCCTTTTTGGAGGTCGCTCTTAATAGCGCAAAACCTGGCGCAACGTCTGCCCGCCGCGATCCACGGTAAAGCGCCACCAGCGCGTGTTCTGCTGGGAAGCCTGCGCCAGTTTGGTCGTGTCGTCGATGGTCAATCCGTTCACCTCGCGAATAATATCGCCGGGCTGAAAGCCGAAATCGCCAGCAGGCGAACCCCGATCCACGGCAACGACAACGACACCCTTCGTATCCATAGGCATGTTGAGCCGTTGAGCTAGCCGGGGCGACAATTCCGCAACCTTGGCACCGGCAAAGGGGCTGCGGCCACGCAGCACAATCTCGGTAGGCTTGGAGCCTGCCGGAGCGCGGTCGAGCGTCACCTCTACCTTGGCCTGCTTGCCTTTGCTCAAAATGCCCAGCGTGACCTTGCTGCCGATAGCCAGAGTGGCCATTCGATAGTCCAGCGCCTCCATGTTTTCCACCGTCGTGCCATTGAGCGAAAGCACCACGTCTCCTGGCTTCAGGCCCACCTTGGCCGCCGGGCTGTTCCCGGCAACCGACGAGATCAGCGCGCCGGTCGGCGCTTCCATACCGAGCGATTCGGCAATTTGCGGTGTGATCGCTGCAAATTCCGCGCCGATATAAGGGCGCTCGAAGAAATCGCGGCCGGCTTTCGCAGCCTCGACAAAGGCTCGCACCATATTGGATGGAATAGCGAAACCGATGCCGATGGAGCCGCCGCTGCGGCTGAAGATAGCGGTGTTGATGCCGACCAGTTGGCCGGCCATATTGATGAGCGCGCCGCCGGAATTGCCCGGATTGATCGCCGCGTCGGTCTGGATGAAAAAGCCGGAATCCGAGACACCGATATGGGTGCGCGCGAGCGCCGAGACGATGCCGCTGGTGGTGGTCTGGCCGACACCGAACGGGTTGCCGATGGCAAGGACCAGATCGCCCACTTCAAGCGCATCCGAATCGCCAATGGGCAGCACGGGGAACGGCTTGTCGGCGGAAATCTTCAAAACGGCAAGATCGAGCGACTCATCCTTGAGCAGGATCTTGCTAGTGAACTCGCGACCATCGGAGGTTGCGACCTTCACCTCATCGGCATCCTTGATGACATGGTAATTGGTAATGATGATGCCGCTCGGATCGACCAAAACACCGGAGCCGAGCGACGTTCGCGCGTGTGGGACCGAGCGGCCGAAGAACTGCTCGAAAAACGGATCGCCCTCGAATGGCGAGCGTACCTTGGCCGTCTGTGAGGCATAAACATTGACCACTGCCGGCGCCGTTTGCTTGACTAGAGGAGCAAAGGACAATTGCATTTCCTGACGGCCGAATGGCACCCGACGGTCCGGCCCGGAGGTGGCATTCTTGCCCTCGACACCATGCAGCAGATCCGTCAGAACATCGGAGAGGCCAGGCTCGTTGCTCTTCTCCTGCGCGCTGGCGGTCGAGATCGGCGGCGCGAACGCAAAAACAGTCAGCATGAAGGTCAGGACAAGTGACAGCGGGCTAACACGCATGCGCGAATCCTCCAAAGCGAAATCGGCGCCATTGTCACAACGATTGTGCAAAATGAAAGGCCGATGCGTGATTTAGCGCGTTTACCCATATTCGCAAGAAATGCCTCAACCGCGCGACCGGGGTATTCGATTTTTGAATAATGCCTATAGTCTCAATCTGCGGAAGCGCGCTGACTATCGCCGAGTTTTAACGCATCGCGGAACCGCACATGACGGAGCCGTTATAGATCCGTGACAATTCACGGTCCCATTCCGTGAAGACATCGGCTCCGCCAAAGAAAAAGGGGCCACGAAGGCCCCTTCCAAAAATCGATGAACCGATAGGTACTGCTTATGCCGCCTCGGCCTCGGCATTGCCTTCGGCCTCGATGCGGGCACGATCGCCCGCGCCCTTTGCGGAGGTGTCGCGATCGACGAACTCGATCACCGCCAGCGGGGCATTGTCACCCTTGCGGAACCCCGCCTTCATGATGCGCAGATAGCCGCCGTTGCGAGAGGCATAGCGCGGAGCAATAGTCTCGAATAGACGCTTCACGACGCTTTCATTGCCGATCTGGGCAATCACCTGGCGACGCGCATGCAGGTCCCCGCGCTTGCCGAGCGTAACCAGCTTTTCAACGATCGGACGCAAATCCTTCGCCTTGGGCAGTGTGGTGACGATCTGCTCATGCTCGATGAGCGAGACGGCGAGATTGGCGAACATCGCCTTGCGGTGGCTTACACTGCGGGCGAAGCGGCGGCCTTTGAAACCGTGGCGCATGGCTCTTTTCCTTCTTCAGTTATTCAAGAGGCCACGGCCTCTGATGGTTTTCCGCATGACCGTCGGGCCGAACGGCTTGCGCCGCCCGCCCTCGGAATTCATGCTCAATACTGGTCTTCGTAACGCTTGGCGAGATCTTCGATGTTCTCCGGCGGCCAGTCCTGCACTTCCATACCGAGGTGCAGGCCCATTGCGGCCAGAACTTCCTTGATCTCGTTCAGCGATTTGCGGCCGAAGTTCGGGGTGCGCAGCATCTCGGCTTCGGTTTTCTGGATCAGATCGCCGATATAGACGATGTTGTCATTCTTGAGGCAGTTGGCCGAACGCACTGAAAGCTCCAGTTCGTCCACCTTCTTGAGCAGCGCCGGGTTGAAGGCAAGCTCCGTAACCTGCTCTTCCGGCTGCGCCTTCTGCGGCTCTTCGAAGTTGACGAAGAGTGCGAGTTGATCCTGCAGGATGCGAGCGGCGAAAGCCACCGCGTCCTCGCCGGTCACCGACCCGTCGGTCTCGAGGGTCATCGACAGCTTGTCATAGTCGAGAACCTGGCCCTCGCGGGTGTTCTCTACCTTGTAGGAGACCTTCTTGACCGGCGAATAGAGCGAATCGACGGGGATCAGGCCGATCGGCGCGTCCTCGGCACGGTTGCGGTCGGCGGGAACGTAGCCCTTGCCGGTATCGACCGTGAACTCCATGCGGATCTCCGCACCCTCGTCCAGCGTGCAGATGACATGGTCGGGATTAAGGATCTCGACATCGCCGACGGTCTGGATGTCGCCAGCCAGAACCGCGCCCGGACCCTGCTTGCGCACGACCATGCGCTTGGGGCCATCGCCTTCCATCTTGATGGCGATTTCCTTGATGTTGAGGACGATGTCGGTCACGTCCTCGCGCACACCGGCAATCGAGGAGAATTCATGCAGAACACCGTCGATCTGCACCGCCGTCACGGCAGCACCGCGCAGCGACGACAGGAGCACGCGCCGCAGCGCATTGCCCAGCGTCAGGCCGAAGCCACGCTCAAGCGGCTCGGCGACCAGCGTGGTCAGCGTCTTGCCCTTCGACGAGAACTCGATCTTGTTCGGCTTGATGAGTTCCTGCCAGTTTTTCTGGATCATTTTGTCTTCCTTCCGTTGCCCCGCCACCATCCAATCGTGGCGGGCGACATGGAAAATTATCGGGAGCGCCTTCCGGCACTCCCGATAGTGGTTCGCTACGTGTTAGACGCGACGCTTCTTGCGCGGGCGGCAGCCATTGTGCGGGATCGGCGTGACATCACGGATCGAGGTGATGGTGAAGCCGGCAGCCTGCAACGCGCGCAACGCCGACTCTCGGCCGGAACCGGGACCGCAAACCTCAACTTCGAGCGTGCGCATACCATGTTCCTGCGCCTTCTTGGCGACATCTTCAGCCGCCATCTGCGCGGCGAATGGAGTGGACTTGCGCGAGCCCTTGAAACCCTGGGCACCAGCCGACGACCAGGCAATCGCATTGCCCTGTGCATCGGAAATGGTGATCATCGTGTTGTTGAAGGACGAATTGACGTGGGCAACGCCCGACGAGATGTTCTTGCGTTCGCGACGGCGGACGCGGGTGGCTTCCTTGGCCATGGTCTTCCTTTCAGTCGATCTCTACGCCGCCGTAATGCCAGCGGCTACACCTTCGGGAGGCAGTCAGGATTCGGCAATAGGCAATCGATTGGCCCGACTGCCTATTGCAGACTGCCGCCAATTACTTCTTCTTGCCCTGAATCGCCTTAGCCGGGCCCTTGCGGGTACGCGCATTGGTATGCGTGCGCTGGCCGCGAACCGGCAGGCTGCGGCGATGACGCAGGCCGCGGTAGCAACCAAGGTCCATCAGCCGCTTGATGTTCATTGAAACCTCGCGACGCAGGTCGCCTTCGACCTGATAGTCGCGGTCAATGGTTTCGCGGATCGCCAGCACCTCGGCGTCGGTCAACTGATTGACGCGGCGCTCGGCAGGAATGCCGACCTTGGTGACGATTTCCTGGGCGAACTTCGATCCGATGCCGTGAATATACTGAAGCGCAATGACCACGCGCTTGTTGGTCGGAATGTTTACACCGGCTATACGAGCCATCTTCTCTTCTCCATCTGGGCCGGTGAGCGTAAGCTCTTACGGCGCTTTACGTTGCCCGCGTCCGGTGGAGGCCGGCCCTTGCGGGAATTCCTTGCTGCAAGCGATCACCCCACCCCTGTCGGGCGGGCAGGTGATACATCTGTCAGGAAGACGGGCCGCCTTACTCCGGAAGTACGGCCGTGTCAATATATAACGCAGAAAGAGCCGACGCCGTTCAGGCGCTGACCGCTTCCGCAACGAGTTTTTCGATCTCGCCCGTAACCGAATCCATATCGGCCATGCCGTCCACGGTGCGCAACTCGCCAGTCCCGGCATAGTAGCGGGAAAGCGGTGCAGTCTTCTCGCGATATTCAGCGAGCCGTTTCTTGAAGGATTCAGGATTATCGTCCGCCCTCACCTGCCCGCCAGCTGCGAGTGTATCGGCGACACGCTTTTCCATGCGCTTGACCAGCGCCGATTCATCGACCTTCAATTCGATCACGGCATCGAGTTCGAGGCCCTTGCTTGCGAGAATGTTGGTCAGCGCCTCAGCCTGCGGCACGGTACGAGGAAAGCCATCGAGAATAAAGCCCTTCGCCGCGTCAGGTTCGACGATACGATCGGAAACGATCTGGTTGACGATCTCGTCCGAAACCAGTCCGCCCGCGTCCATGATCGCCTTGGCCTGCTTGCCGACATTGGTGCCAGCCTTGACCGCCGCACGCAGCATATCACCGGTTGAAAGCTGCGGAATGCCGTGGCGCTCAACCAGGCGCTGCGCCTGCGTCCCTTTGCCCGCGCCGGGCGGTCCAAGCAATATCAGCCTCATCTGCTTCTTTTACCTCCGCGCAACTTCGACTTCTTGATCAGACCCTCATACTGGTGCGCGATCAGATGCCCCTGAATCTGCGCCACCGTATCAAGCGTAACACTGACAACAATCAGAAGCGAAGTACCACCAAGGTAGAAAGGCACGCCGGTAGCCGTAATCAGAAACTCGGGCAGCAGACAGACCGCAACTAGGTAGACGGCACCGACGACGGTGATGCGCGTCAACACATAATCAATATAGTCCGCCGTCCGCTCACCCGGACGGTAGCCCGGAATGAAGCCGGAATGCTTCTTGAGTTGGTCGGCCGTCTCCTTCGGGTTAAAGACAATCGCCGTGTAGAAGAAGGTGAAGAAGGCGATCATCGCTCCGTAGAAAATCAGATAGAGCGGCTGGCCGTGCCCAAGCGAAGCCAGCACCGAACTCATCCAACCCGGCAGGTTCGTGGTGTTGGAGAATCCCGCAATGGTTGCCGGCAAAAGCAGCAGCGACGATGCGAAAATTGGAGGAATGACGCCCGACGTGTTGAGCTTCAGCGGCAGGTGCGATGTGTCGCCCTGGAACATCCGATTGCCTACCTGACGTTTCGGATACTGGATCAGAAGCCTGCGCTGCGCGCGCTCAAAGAACACAATCAGCGCAATCACAACAATTGCCAGAACCATGATGCCCAAGATTACGCCCGTCGAGAGCGCACCGGTGCGACCAAGTTCCAGAGTGCCTGAAATTGCGCGCGGCATACCGGCGACAATACCCGCCATGATAATCAGCGAAATGCCATTGCCGATACCACGAGCCGTTATCTGCTCACCCAACCACATAAGGAACATCGTGCCGCCAACCAGGGTGATGACAGTCGACACCTGGAAGAAAATGCCCGGATTGTTGACGATGCCGTTGCCACTCTCAAGTCCGATAGAGATCCCGTAAGCCTGAACCAGCGCCAAAAGCACCGTACCGTAGCGCGTGTACTGATTGATGATCTTGCGGCCCTGCTCACCTTCCTTCTTCAACGCTTCCAGCGAAGGGACAACCGAAGTCATCAACTGCATGATGATGGAGGCGGAAATGTAAGGCATAATGCCCAGCGCAAAGATCGCCATACGCTCGACCGCGCCGCCGGCGAACACGTTGAACATGCCCAGGACGCCGCCGCTCTGCGACTTGAAAGCCTGCGCAAAGGCATCGGGATTCAAACCGGGGATCGGGATATAGGTGCCAAGGCGATAGACAAGGAGAGCGCCGAGAGTGAACCAGATACGCTTCTTGAGATCCGTGGCCTTGGCGAAGGTCGCGAAATTGAGATTGGATGCAAGTTGTTCTGCAGCCGAAGCCATACACTATCTCCGCAAGAGCGAGATGACGCGGGAGGCCCGCTTCGGGCAGCGCGATTCACCGAAGCCCGAAATAGGCTCGGAGCGCCCAAGATGCAAGCGGCCGCGTCGCCGCGGCCACTTCAATACCAGCCTTATTCGGCGGTTTCTTTCTGCGGCAACTTCACCGAGCCGCCGGCTTTCTCGATCTTCTCAAGGGCAGCCTTAGAGGCGCCCGCCACGTCGAAGGAAAGCTTTGCCTTGAGATCACCATCGGAAAGAATGCGCACACCGTCCTTGGCGCGCCGCACGACACCGGCCTTGACCAATGCCTCAACCGTCACGGTTTCCTTGGCATCGAGCTTGCCGGCATCAATCGCAACCTGGATGCGAGCGAGCGAAACGGCGTTGAAGCTCTTGGCAAAGATGTTTTTGAAGCCGCGCTTCGGCAGGCGACGATAGAGCGGCATCTGGCCACCCTCGAAGCCATTGATCGCCACGCCGGAACGCGACGACTGGCCCTTGACACCACGACCGCCGGTCTTGCCGGAGCCTGAGCCGATGCCACGGCCGACGCGCTTGCGCGTGTGCGTCGCACCGTCAATGTCACGCAGATCGTTGAGTTTCATCGTAATTCTCCTCAGCGCCGGCTCAACCCTCGTCCACGACGCGGACGAGATGGGAAACCGTGGCGATCATGCCTCGCACGGAAGGCGTATCCTCAAGCGTGCGCTGCTTGTGCATCTTGTTGAGGCCGAGACCGACCAGCGTCGCGCGCTGCTCCTTCGGCCGGCGGATCGGCGAACCGATCTGCTCAACGGTGATGGTCTTTGTTGCTTTGTTGGCCATGGTCGAAATCCCTGGACAGACCGACTATTCTTCGGACGCTGCGGCGGTGCCGCGGCGAGCCTGAAGCGTCGAATACTTGATGCCGCGGGCAGCAGCCACATCCTTGGGATGCATCTGATGCTTCAGCGCGTCGAAGGTGGCGCGAACCATGTTGTAGGGGTTGGAAGACCCCATCGACTTGGCGACCACGTCATGCATGCCGAGCGTCTCGAAGACGGCGCGCATCGGGCCACCCGCGATGATACCGGTACCAACCTTGGCGGAACGCAGAAGAACGCGACCAGCACCCCAGCGGCCTTCGACGTCGTGGTGCAGAGTCCGGCCGGAACGCAGCGGCACGAAGATCATGTCACGCTTGGCGGATTCGGTTGCCTTGCGGATCGCCTCCGGCACTTCGCGTGCCTTGCCGTGACCGAAGCCGACGCGGCCCTTCTGGTCGCCGACGACGACGAGTGCTGCAAAACCAAAGCGACGGCCACCCTTGACTACCTTGGCGACACGATTGATGTGAACGAGCTTGTCGACAATGCCGTCATCGCGCTCTTCGCGATCGCGGCCACGACCGCCATCCCTACGTTCCTGTGCCATATCCTGTTCCTTATTCTTTTCCGGAAGCACGGTTACTAAAATACCGCGTCCCCAAAGGGAGGCGGCGACGAAATCAGAAGTTCAGGCCACCCTCGCGGGCAGCTTCGGCCAGGGCCTTGACCCGCCCGTGATAGATGTAGGCACCACGATCGAAAACCACGTCCTTGATGCCGGCCTTGGTTGCCCGTTCCGCAACCAGCTTACCGACGGCGGCGGCGGCGGCTGAGTCCGCGCCAGTCTTCTTGCCAGCCTTGAAATCCTTCTCGAGCGTCGAAGCGGCGGCGAGCGTACGGCCGTTTGTGTCGTCGATCACCTGAACATAAATGTTCTTCGACGTGCGGTGCACCGACAGACGTGGGCGACCGTTCGCCACTGCCTTGATCTGGCGGCGGATGCGCTGAGCGCGGCGTTGCGTGGATTCCTTGGAAGCCATTTTGTCAATTCCCTGCCTTGTAAAACGGGGGTTGTCCTATGCGGTAGGTTAAAATGCCTCCCGCGACCGCACCCCGTGGCGTTTAGTTTCGAGGCCGCCCCTACTCCGGGGTCGCCGTCGTACTTACTTCTTCTTGCCTTCCTTGCGCACGATGCGCTCGCCGGCATAGCGCACGCCCTTGCCTTTGTAGGGCTCCGGCGGGCGGTATTCACGGATCTCGGCGGCAACCTGACCGACCTGCTGTTTGTCCAGCCCGGCAACCGTGATTTCGGTTGGCTTGCCAACGCTAATCGTGATTCCTTCGGGTGCCTGATAGACGACATCGTGACTGAAGCCTAGTGCAAGCTGCAAATTCTTGCCCTGCATGGCGGCGCGATAGCCAACGCCGGTGATTTCAAGCTTCTTTTCAAAGCCTTCCTTGACACCGGTCAAGATGTTGACGACCTGCGTACGCGACATACCCCATTTCGAGCGGGCGTCCTTCGACTGGTCGCGCGGCGTGACAGAAATCTCGCCATTCTCCATCCTGACCAGCACCTCGTCGTTGACGACGAATTTCAGCTCGCCCTTAGGTCCCTTGGCCGTCACGGTCTGGCCATCGACTGTCGCAGTTACGCCCTGCGGAACCGCGACGGGCTTCTTTCCAATACGAGACATGTCGTTGTCCTCGTTCCTGTTCCTGTATTGCGCTTACCCGATCAGAAAACCTGGCAGAGCACTTCTCCGCCAACGTTCTGTTCGCGGGCTTCATGGTCGGCCATCACGCCCTTCGGCGTCGAGATGATGGCAATGCCGAGACCGTTGGCAACTTGCGGAATCGACTTCGCCGACACATAGACGCGGCGGCCCGGCTTGGAAACGCGGGCAATCTCGCGCACCACCGGGGTGCCATCGAAGTACTTCAACTCGATCTCGATTTCAGACTTGCCGTTGTCGAAGTCGGTCTGGCTGTAGTCGCGGATATAGCCTTCCGACTTCAAGACGTCGAGAACGCGAGCGCGCAGACGCGAGGCCGGCGTGGAGACCGAGGTCTTCTTCCGGCCATAGGCGTTGCGGATGCGGGTCAGCATATCGCCGAGAGGATCACTCAATGACATGTTCGTGTCTCCTTACCAGCTCGACTTGACCAGACCGGGGATCTGGCCGTTGTTGCCGAGATCACGCAGCGCGATACGCGAGAGCTTGAGCTTGCGATAGAAGGCGCGCGGACGGCCGGTAACTTCGCAGCGGTTGCGGATGCGGCTCTTGGCCGAATTGCGCGGCAATGCAGAAAGCTTCAACTGCGCGCGAAAACGCTCATCCATCGGCTTGGACTGGTCCATGACGATGTCCTTCAGAGCCTTGCGCTTCGCAGCAAACTGATCGACGAGCTTACGGCGCCGGTTATTCTTCTCAACTGAGCTGGTCTTTGCCATTTCAGATTTTCCTTTTCTCGCTGCCGTTACTGGCGGAAGGGGAAGTTGAAGGCCTTGAGCAGCGCTCGCGCCTCGTCGTCCGTCTTCGCAGTCGTACAAACGATGATGTCCATGCCCCACATCTGATCAACCTTGTCGTAGTTGATCTCGGGGAACACGATGTGCTCCTTCAGGCCCATGGCGTAATTGCCACGGCCATCGAAGCTCTTCGGATTGAGGCCGCGGAAGTCGCGGACGCGCGGCAGAGCAATGTTCACGAGACGATCGAGGAACTCATACATGCGCTCCTGGCGCAGCGTGACCTTGGTGCCGATCGGCATATCTTCACGCACCTTGAAGCCGGCGATCGACTTGCGGGCACGGGTGATGACCGCCTTCTGTCCGGCGATGAGCGCGAGGTCCTCGGCGGCAACAGACGGCTTCTTCGAATCCGCCGTCGCTTCGCCAACACCCATGTTCAGCACAATCTTGTCGAGACGCGGAATCTGCATCACGTTTTCGTACTTGAACTGCTCCTGCAGCGCCTGCCGGATGGTCTCGTTATAGACCTTCTTCAGGCGCGGCGTGTTCTTGGCTTCCGCCTGTGCTGCCTTAGCCATTGATCGTATCTCCCGAGCGCTTGGCGAAGCGCACCTTTTTGCCGTCCTTCTCGAATTTGAAACCGACGCGGGTCGGCTTGCCATCCTTGGGGTCGGCAATCGCAATGTTCGACAGGTGGATCGGCGCTTCCTTGGTGATGATGCCGCCTTCCTGGGCCTGCGACTGTTTCTGGTGGCGGCGGATAAGGTTTACGCCACGGACCAGCGCGGTGTCTTCCTTCGGTTGCACCGAAAGCACTTCACCGGTGCGGCCCTTGTCCTTGCCGGCCAGGACGACAACCTTGTCGCCTTTACGGATCTTTTGCATTGTTCCGGCTCCTTACAGCACTTCGGGCGCAAGCGAGATGATCTTCATATGGTTCTTGGCGCGAAGCTCGCGCGGAACCGGCCCGAAGATACGTGTGCCCACCGGCTCTTTCTTGTTATCGACGAGAACGGCTGCGTTCTTGTCGAAACGGATCACGCTGCCGTCGGGGCGGCGGATGTCCTTGGCGGTACGCACCACCACGGCCTTCATCACGTCACCCTTCTTCACGCGGCCGCGCGGAATAGCTTCCTTGATCGACACCACGATGATGTCACCAACGGAAGCGTATTTCCGCTTCGAGCCGCCCAGCACCTTGATGCACATGACACGACGGGCGCCGGAATTATCCGCGACGTCGAGGTTTGTTTGCATCTGAATCATGACTGGCCGCCTTCTTCTTTTCTAACGGGATGGGCAAATGCCCGCCCCCGGTCTGTCCAAAATTCGCTCGTTACGCCTGGCCGGAGGAGACAACGACCCAGCGCTTATCCTTGGAAATCGGAGCCGATTCCTGAATAGACACCTGATCACCGACCTTATGGGTGTTGTTCTCGTCGTGCGCCTTGTACTTCTTCGACATACGCACGACCTTCTTCATCATCGGATGCGTGAAGCGGCGCTCGACTTTGACGACAACAGTCTTGTCGTTCTTGTCGCTGACGACGGTACCCTGCAGAATACGTTTTGGCATGGTTCTCGTCCTTATGCCTTCTTGGCCGCTTTTTCAGCGGCTATGGTCTTGATGCGCGCCACGTCCCTGCGGACCTGCTTGACGCGCGCCGTCTTCTCAAGCTGACCGGTGGCCTTCTGGAAGCGCAGGTTGAACTGCTCCTTCTTCAAGGCCGCCAAATCGTCGGCGAGCTGATCCTGCGTCTTGGTGCGGATGTCTTCGGCTTTCATCTTCGGCGTCCTTATTCAGCGATGCGCTGCACGAAACGTGTGCGCACCGACAGCTTTGCAGCGCCGAGACGCAGCGCTTCACGCGCGATCTCCTCGGAGACGCCATCGATCTCAAACATCACGCGGCCCGGCTTGACGCGCGCGGCCCAGTAATCGATCGCGCCCTTACCCTTGCCCATGCGGACTTCGGTCGGCTTCGATGTCACCGGAAGATCCGGGAAAATACGGATCCACACGCGGCCCTGACGTTTCATCTCACGCGTAATCGCGCGGCGCGCCGCTTCGATTTCACGCGCGGTGACACGGTTCGGCTCCAGCGCCTTCAGCCCGAAGCCGCCGAAATCCAGGTTGGTACCGCCTTTGGCAGCGCCATGGATACGGCCCTTGAACTGCTTGCGGAACTTTGTGCGCTTTGGCTGCAGCATCTTACTTGCTCCAAATTCTCATTTTCTCAGCGTGATCTTGTCCGAAAACCGGTATCCACTTTTCGGGATCGCGCATATTGCTCAGGCGTTTTCGCGACGGCGGCTGCCACTGCGTTCACCCGAATGATCGCCCTCGGTCGCACGGCGCTCGGAAGCCATGGGGTCATGCTCAAGAATTTCACCCTTGAACACCCAGACCTTGACGCCGCAAATACCATAGGCGGTGTGCGCTTCAGCAGTACCGTAATCCACGTCGGCACGCAGCGTATGCAGCGGCACGCGACCTTCACGATACCATTCCATACGCGCAATTTCGGCACCGCCGAGACGGCCGCCGCAGTTGATGCGGATACCTTCCGCACCCAGGCGCATGGCCGACTGCACGGCACGCTTCATGGCGCGGCGGAAAGCGATGCGGCGCTCTAGCTGCTGGGCAATCGACTGAGCGACCAGCGTGGCGTCGATCTCCGGCTTGCGAACCTCGACGATATTGAGGTGCGTTTCCGACTTGGTCATCTCGGTCAGCTTCTTGCGAAGCTTCTCGATGTCGGCGCCCTTCTTGCCGATAATCAGGCCGGGACGCGCGGCATGGATGGTGACGCGGCACTTCTTGTGCGGGCGCTCGATGACGATTTTCGAAATCGCCGCCTGCTTGAGTTCCTTTTCAAGATACTCACGGATCTTCAGGTCTTCGTGCAGCAGCTTGCCATACTCGCCGGTATTCGCGAACCAGCGCGAATCCCAAGTGCGGTTGATGCCGAGGCGCAGACCGATCGGATTGATTTTCTGGCCCATCAGGCGGCCTCCACTTTCTCTTCGACTTCCCGCACCACGATGGTCAGATGCGAAAACGGCTTCTCGATGCGGCTCGCGCGGCCACGGCCACGAGCATGGAAGCGCTTCATGACGATCGACTTGCCGACATAGGCTTCAGCGACAACCAAGGCATCGACATCGAGGTCGTGATTGTTTTCAGCGTTGGCAATCGCCGACTCCAACGTCTTCTTGACGGTGTCGGAAATGCGCTTGCGCGAAAATTCAAGATCGTTCAGCGCTGCCGCGACCTTCTTGCCGCGGATCAACGCAGCAACGAGATTAAGCTTCTGAGGGCTGACACGAATGGTGCGCAACACGGCACGCGCCTCGTTGTCAGCAAGCCTGCGCGGAGCTTTGGCCTTGCCCATGATTATTTCCTCTTCGCCTTCTTATCCGCACCATGGCCATAATAGGTCCGGGTCGGAGCGAACTCACCGAACTTGTGACCGACCATGTCCTCATTCACCGAAACGGGAACGTGCTTCTGGCCGTTATAGACGCCGAAGGTGAGGCCGACGAACTGCGGCAGGATGGTGGAGCGGCGGCTCCACATCTTGATCACCTCATTACGACCGCCTTCACGAACCTTGTCCACCTTCTTCAGAAGGTAGCCGTCAATGAAGGGGCCTTTCCAAACCGAACGAGTCACTTGGCCTTACCTCTTCTTAGCTCTTGCGCTGATGACGCGAGCGCAGGATAAATTTGTCGGTCGCCTTGTTGGACCGCGTCTTCTTGCCCTTGGTCGGCTTGCCCCACGGCGTCACAGGATGACGACCGCCCGAGGTACGGCCCTCGCCACCGCCATGCGGGTGATCGACCGGGTTCATGACCACACCCCGATTGTGCGGACGCTTGCCACGCCAGCGGGTCCGGCCGGCCTTGCCATCATTGATGTTGCCGTGATCGGGATTCGATACGGCGCCGACCGTGGCAAAGCAAGAACCATGCACGACGCGCTGCTCGCCGGAATTCAACCGCAGGATCGCCATGCCCTGATCGCGACCGACGAGCTGGGCATAAGCCCCGGCAGACCTGGCAACCTGACCGCCCTTACCGGGCTTCAATTCGATATTATGAACGATGGTGCCGACCGGCATGGCCGACAGCGGCATCGCATTGCCCGGTTTCACGTCCGCGGTTTCACCGGCGATGACCCTGTCGCCAGCGGCGAGACGCTGCGGCGCCAGGATATAATTCAGTTCGCCGTCCTCATACTTCACCAGCGCGATGAAGGCGGTGCGATTCGGATCGTACTCCAGCCGTTCAACGGTACCGACGACATCCAGCTTACGACGCTTGAAATCGATGATACGATAGGTTCGCTTGTGGCCGCCGCCGATAAAACGAGCCGTGATGCGGCCGTAATTGTTGCGGCCGCCCGATTTGGTCAGACCTTCGGTCAACCCCTTGACGGGCTTGCCCTTGTAGAGCGCTGAACGCTCGACGACGACCAGCTGCCTGGTGCCCGGCGTGATCGGATTATAGTGTTTAAGAGCCATTTTCCTGTCCTCGCCGCCTTGTTACAGGCCCGTCGCGACGTCGATAGACTGGCCGTCGACCAGCGTCACGATCGCCTTCTTGACATTGCCCTGGCGCCCAATGGTGCCGCGGAACCGCTTCACCTTGCCCTTGCGGACCAAGGTATTGACCGCGGTTACCTTGACACTGAACAGCGCTTCCACCGCAGCCTTGATCTCCGGCTTCGTCGCCGTCTTGGCAACGTTGAAGACCACTTGGTTCTGCTCCGACGCCATGGTCGATTTTTCAGTGATCGCCGGCGAGACGATCACATCGTAATGACGCAGGTCTGTCATTTGAAGCGCTCCTCGAGAGCCTCGACGGCGGCCTTTGAAAGGACCAGCGTGCCGCGGCGCAAAATGTCGTAGACGTTGATACCCTGAATGGGCAGCACGTCGATGTTCGGGATGTTCGTGGCCGCTCGCTTGAAGTTCACATCGAGCTCAGAGCCGCCGATCACCAAAGCGTTCGACAAGCCAAGTGCGGTGAAATTCGCAATCAGAGCCTTGGTCTTGGCATCGGCCAGTTTCAGATCGTCGACAACGATCAGATTTTCAGTCTTGGCCTTCGCGGACAAAGCCAGCTTCAGGCCAAGCGCCCGGACCTTCTTCGGAAGATCATGCTCATGCGAGCGAGCGACCGGGCCATGAGCCTTGCCACCGCCACGAAACTGAGGAGCGCGGGCCGAGTGATGGCGAGCGCGACCGGTGCCCTTCTGCTTGTACATCTTGGCGCCGGTGCGAGCGATGTCAGCGCGCCCCTTCGCCTGATGCGTGCCCTGCTGCTTCTTGGCAAGCTGCCAGCGCACGACGCGCTGCAGGATGTCTTCGCGCGGATCAAGGCCGAAAATCTCCTCGGAGAGTTTCACCTTGCCGGCATCAGCGCCCGCGAGGGTGGTGATCTTGAGATCCATTATTCTGCTCCCTCGTTGGCCGAGGCCTCATTCTTCACGCCATCGCCAGCCTTGCGGATCGCCGCCGGCTTGGGTGCGTTTTCCGGCAAGGCGACCTTGGCGGCGTCGCGCACCAGGATCCAGGCGCCCTTTGAGCCGGGGACGGCGCCACGGATCAGGATCAAGCCGCGATCGGCATCCGTCGAAACCACTTCGACGTTCTGCGTGGTCACGCGGGTAGAGCCCATATGACCGGCCATCTTCTTTCCCTTGAACACTTTACCAGGATCCTGGCGCTGACCAGTCGAGCCATGCGAACGGTGCGACACCGAGTTGCCGTGGCTGGCACGACCGCCACCCATGTTGTGGCGCTTCATAACGCCCTGGAAGCCTTTGCCTGACGACGTGCCGGTAACATCGACCTTCTGGCCAATGACAAAATGCTCCGCCGTAATCTCGGCACCGACATCAATCATGTTGTCCACGGAGACCCGGAACTCGGCGATCTTCGTCTTCGGCTCAACGGAAGCGGTGGCGAAATGTCCGCGCATGGCCTTGGACGTGTTCTTCACCTTGGCGAGACCGACGCCGAGTTGAACAGCGGTGTAGCCGTTCTTCTCCTGCGTACGCTGCGCCACGACCTGGCAGCTCTCCATCTGGAGGACCGTGACGGGAACATGCTCGCCTGCATCGTTATAGATGCGGGTCATCCCCACCTTCTTTGCAATCACACCTGAACGCATCGGTTCAATTCCCTTAGAGTTCCTGTCGGGGCTCTCGCCCCTCCACGCCTCTGTTTCAGAGGAGCCTTTGGACCATTGTCCGCTGGCTCATGGCTCAGCTCCTAGAGCTTGATCTCAACGTCGACGCCAGCGGCCAGATCGAGCTTCATCAGCGCATCAACCGTCTGCGGAGTCGGATCGACAATGTCGAGAAGGCGCTTGTGAGTGCGCATCTCGAACTGCTCGCGACTCTTCTTGTCAACGTGAGGCGAGCGGTTGACCGTGAACTTTTCGATCCGCGTCGGCAGTGGGATCGGGCCACGGACGTTGGCACCCGTGCGCTTGGCCGTCGACACGATCTCGCGCGTCGAAGCGTCGAGCACACGATGATCGAACGCTTTCAAGCGGATGCGGATATTCTGACCGTTCATCTCGTCATTCCTTGTTCTGGCGCGGCGCGGGCGTTACCCCGCCCGCGACAGATCTCGTGTTCTTATTCTTACTCAACGATTGCGGCGACGATGCCGGCGCCGACGGTGCGGCCGCCTTCGCGGATGGCGAAGCGCAGGCGCTCCTCCATGGCGATCGGCACGATCAGTTCGACGTCAACCGTGATGTTGTCGCCCGGCATCACCATCTCCGTGCCCGCAGGAAGCGTGACGATGCCCGTCACATCCGTCGTGCGGAAGTAGAACTGCGGACGATAATTGGTGAAGAACGGTGTGTGACGGCCACCCTCCTCCTTCGTCAGAATGTACGCCTCGGCCTTGAACTTCTTGTGCGGCTTGACCGAGCCCGGCTTGGCCAATACCTGGCCGCGCTCCACGCCCTCACGATCGACACCGCGCAACAGCGCGCCGATATTGTCGCCAGCCTGACCCTGGTCAAGCAGCTTGCGGAACATCTCAACGCCCGTGCAGGTCGTCTTCGACGTCGGACGGATGCCGACGATCTCAAGCTCTTCGCCAACCTTGACCACGCCGCGCTCAACGCGACCCGTCACAACCGTGCCGCGGCCCGAAATCGAGAACACATCCTCGATCGGCATCAAAAACGGCTTGTCGATCGGACGCTCCGGCGTCGGAATGTACTCATCCACAGCCGCCATCAGTTCGCGAACCGCATCCTCGCCAAGCTTCTTGTCCGAATCCTCCAGCGCCGCAAGCGCCGAACCCTTGATGATCGGCGTGTCGTCACCCGGAAACTCGTACTTCGACAGAAGTTCGCGAACTTCCAGTTCCACCAGTTCCAGAAGCTCAGGGTCGTCAACCTGATCGCACTTGTTCAAAAACACCACAATCGCCGGAACGCCAACCTGACGGGCAAGCAGAATGTGCTCGCGCGTCTGCGGCATCGGACCGTCAGCCGCAGAAACAACCAGGATCGCGCCGTCCATCTGCGCCGCACCCGTGATCATGTTCTTCACATAGTCGGCATGGCCAGGGCAATCGACATGCGCATAGTGACGGTTCGGCGTCTCATACTCCACATGCGATGTCGAAATCGTGATGCCACGCGCCTTCTCTTCAGGCGCCGCGTCAATCTGGTCATACGCCTTGAAGTCACCAAAATACTTCGTAATCGCCGCCGTCAATGACGTCTTGCCATGGTCAACGTGACCAATCGTGCCAATGTTCACATGAGGCTTATTGCGCTCGAATTTACCTTTTGCCAT
>NZ_MDET01000011.1 GCF_002075885.1 Manganibacter manganicus | reverse complement strand
GAACGAACCCGCTGCGCGGGAAGGCGCGTGCGACTGAGGTAGAAGGTACAGGGCGACCATCGCGCTCTGCATTGAGCGTCGCTCGGCGCGGGCAGAGCATGACGGGCTTCTTCAACAAGGAGCCTGACCATGCACAACCAACCGAACTCGCCCACGATCAGCCCGCTTCGTCAACGCCTGATCGACGACATGAACCTGCGCCACTTCGGGCACGAGACCCAACGCAACTATCTCCGCGACATCGGACGGCTTGCCAGCTTTCTCGGGCGGTCTCCCGATACGGCGTCAGCGGATGATCTGCGCCGCTTCCAGATATGGCAGCAAAGCGAGGGTGTCCCGGTGCCGACGATGAACAGCGTTGTGTCAGCGCTGCGGTTCTTCTTCAATACCACGGTTGATCGCCCTGATCTTGCCCGCCGCCTCGTGCGGCTGGCGCAGCCGCGCAAACTGCCGGTGGTTCTGAGCCGTCAGGAAGTGACGCGCCTGCTCGACGCCACGACCTGTCTCAAGCATCAGGCGGCGCTGGCCGTTGCCTATGGCTCGGGACTGCGCGTCTCCGAGGTCGCTTCGCTCAAGGTCGCTGACGTCGACAGCGAGCGCATGCTCCTGCGAGTGGAGCGCGGCAAGGGCGGGCGTGGACGCAACGCCATGCTGTCAGAGGATCTGCTCACGCTTTTGCGTCAATGGTGGCAAGTCGGCCACCGGCAGGGCGTCATGCGGCGGGACGGCTGGCTCTTTCCGGGCATCAACACGCTGAGGCCCATCAGCACACGCCAACTTCACCGCGTCGTGGTCGAAGCCGCAAGGAAGGCCGACGTCGACAAGCGGGTCGGATTGCATACGCTGCGCCATTCGTTTGCCACCCACCTTCTGGAAGACGGCGTCGATATCCGCGTCATTCAGGTGCTACTCGGTCACGCCAAGCTGAACAACACGGCTCTCTACACCAAGGTTGCGACACGTACCGTGCGCTCGGTGACAAGTCCGCTCGATCGGCTTGGCTTGTTCAAAATGGAAGAGTCTGCGCCCGACAGCTGAGCCGTGCGGGCCTCGCTTGAGGTCGCCGATATCTTCCATGCTGCTGGTCCTGCCTATCGGATCTCCCATGCCGGACATCTGAGCCTCGACCAGTTGAAGGTGATGTCGGCGATCGAGAACTGCCGCACCGCGGCCCTTGGTGGGCATGTCGAAGCCTG
Organism: Manganibacter manganicus; assembly: GCF_002075885.1. Taxonomy (GTDB): domain Bacteria; phylum Pseudomonadota; class Alphaproteobacteria; order Rhizobiales; family Rhizobiaceae; genus Mesorhizobium; species Mesorhizobium manganicum. The sequence continues at coordinate 101,064 of NZ_MDET01000011.1, read as the reverse complement.
CGAGGACTGCGGCCAGTGGCGGATTGCCTACAACTCCTGCCGTAACCGGCACTGCCCGAAGTGCCAGGGCGCTGCTGCGCGGGCATGGCTCGCCGAGCGCGAGACCGATCTGTTGCCTGTCGGTTACTTCCACGTCGTGTTCACGCTGCCGGCCGAAGTCGCCGACATCGCCTTCCAGAACAAGACGGCTGTCTATGACCTGCTGTTCAAGGCGGCGTCGGAGACGATGCTGACGATTGCCGCCGATCCAAAACACCTCGGCGCGCGCATCGGCATCACCGCCGTGCTCCACACATGGGGCTCGGCGATGACGCACCATCCGCACGTGCACATGATCGTGCCGGGCGGGGGCATCGCGCCGGACGGAAGCCGATGGATCAACTCACGTCCGGCCTTCCTGCTTCCGGTGCGCGTGCTCGGCAAGCTGTTCCGCCGCCTATTCCTCTCCCGGTTGGTCGCGCTGCACGACGCTGGCCGGCTCGCCGTCTTCGGATCGCTGGCGCACCTGGCCCAGCGCCGAGCCTTCCTGCGCCACCTTGCTCCTGTCAGGAATAAGCGCTGGGTCGTCTATGCCAAGGCGCCGTTCGCCGGCCCGGAGGCGGTGCTCGCCTACCTGTCGCGCTACACCCACCGTGTGGCGATCTCGAACAGCCGCCTCATCGCCATCGATGAGAGAGGCGTCACCTTCCGATACAAGGACTATCGCCGCAATGGCGCGGACCGGCAGCAGGTGATGACGCTCGCGGCTGATGAGTTCATCCGCCGCTTCCTGATCCATGTCCTGCCGCGCGGCTTCCACCGCATCCGGCACTACGGCCTGCTCGCTGGCTCCGCCCGCAAGGCCAGTCTCGCGCTCGCCCGCGAACTCCTGGATGTCGCCGCGCCGCCTGACGACGACACATCAGGCGTGCCGGACGACTTCCGGCCGCCATGCCGCTGCTGTGGCGGGCGCATGATCATCATCGAGACGTTCGAACGCTTTAGGCAGCCACGCGGGCCGCCCGATACAACCGCCACGAACCGGGAGAAAGCTCCATGATCCGGCATGGCATGGTCGATCCTTCAGCCGCAGGCGCCCCGCCTCCGGTAACGGACCCGCCCGCGTCTATCGCCAATCTCGCCGCCGACATGGCTCCGTCCGAACCAGTTCCGGGCCGCCAATACCGCGCGAAGGAGCAACGAAGCGGCCTGTCTGCATCCACCTCAGCGCTTTCCCGCGGCATTAGCATCATCACCGACATCGGCCGCAGATCGAAATCCCCATAGCCGTCGACTGTGCCCCGCGGGTTCCTTCCTCGGGGACTTTCGTACGCCTGCCGGCGCCCGAAACTCTTCACGATTCCGGACGGTTCGGTTTGGGCGGCAGAATCCAAAAGACTGATATGTCCAGAGATGCTCGTCAGTACACCACTTGTCCAAGTGAGCGTGCTGATGCGATGGCGGGTCATCGCCCTTTGAGCAATAACGCAACCAGTTCAGCCTGCCGTTCCGTTCCCGTTTTCTGGAAGATGTTACGCATGTGGAAGGCGATGGTTGTGCGAGATACACCCAGCCCGTCAGCGATCTGCGTGAGTGTCTTGCCTTCAGTTAACGCCTGCGCCACCCGTACTTCCGATGGCGTCAGCCGGAATGCCGCTGACCAGACCGCAACATCGACAACCGTGCGCGCCTCTTGGGTGGAGTGGATGCGCTCAATCTGACGCAACCGGGCATCTATCGTCGCCAGCAACAGATCGTAATCGATCGGCTTGACGAGATAATCGTCTGCACCGAGACGCTTTCCGGCAACGACTTCGCGTGGGTCGCCGAGCGCGGACAGGAAGACAAACGGGATATCGGCATGATCCGGCCTCTCCGTCTGCACCGCCTTCAGCACACCATAGCCGTTGAGTCCTGGCATGGAGATGTCGCAAAGGATCAGATCCGGGCGTGTTTCGTCCAGTGCGTCAAGCGCTTCGTGACCATTACGCGCCTCAATGACGTCATAGCTGGCTTCCGTAAGTTCGTCGGCGATGTCTCTGCGCAGTTCATCCTCATCTTCGACGCAGAGGATGACGGGACGCTTTTCCTTGTAGTGAGACGGACAGGTCATGCCGGCTCTTGATGGAGAGTGACAGTCGGAGCAGCAGCGCGACGCGGTTCGCTTCGTGGGAGAACCAGCGCTAATCGGATCGTGCCTGACGGGGATGGCTCTGTCGCAAACTTATCTTCAGGACGGATTAATCCAATGCCCGACGTTGTTACGCAGCGACGATCTCGAACTGCTCGGCAAGTGATGGCGCCGGATTGCAGGCGTACCTTGCCTGTCGTTTGCGCATCATGTGTACCATCTCTATGCCGGACAGGATCGTCGCAGCGCAGGTCATCGATTTGAAGCCGAGCATGGATCGGATCCGGCGCTTGATACGCCGATGATCCTGTTCGATCCGGTTATTGAGGTATTGGCTTTGCCGGATGCGGATCGGGTTCAATGGTCTAAGCGATCGATCTTGCAGCCGGCTCTCGCCGTCGCAGGAAATGATTGCCTCCCGGTTCGTCTGGCTACCGTCAATAACGATGCGTTCCGGTCGCCCATGACGCTTGATGGCTTTGCGGATAAAGCGCTTGGCAGCCAATAGATCGCGATGTTCGCTGAAGAAGAACTCGACCGTATCGCCCACATTGTCGATGGCGCGGTAGAGATACATCCAGCGACCGCGAACCTTGATGTAAGTTTCGTCGACATGCCATTTGCCGGCAACAGCACGCTTTCGTCGGCTAAACCGCTCGAGCAGCAGCGGCGCAAAGTGAACGACCCAGCGATGCAGGGTGGAATGATCCACGCGGATGCCGCGTTCAGCCATCATCTCTTCCAGATCTCTTAAGCTGAGATTGTACGCAAGATACCAGCGGACGCAAAGCAGGATCACTGATCGGTCGAAATGGCGGCCTTTGAACATCAAAACTCTCCTTAAACGGAGCAGCCTTCATGGCACCAGAAATCTTGACCAAACGTTGCGACAGAACCCCATTTACTGGTATCGCAACGAACCGACGGCCGCCGAACTCGTCGCCGACGGCTAGGTCGAGGCCGTCCTTGCCTTCATCCGAGATCTTGAAAACGGTACGCGCGGGTGAAGACCGCCCCCGTCGGCCCGGACGAGGTTTTCCATCGCTATCTGACCCCCTACCTGCAAGATGGGTAACGATCCACAGGCGGTGGTCGACCACCGCCTGCGCGTCCACGGCATCAACGGACTGCATGTCGTCGACGCTTCCATTATGCCACGCATCACCTCGGACCATACTAACGCACCGACGATGATGATCGGGGAAAAGGGGGCTGCAATGATCATCGAGGACGCCGGTTAAGACGGCGGCACGCGTTCATCACTAGCTCGACCCAAGTTCGGCCGCTCCCGCGATTATGTCATGTCCTGCGGCGGCCGAACTCAAACTGGCCGACAAGTGATGGACTGCACAGATCGACATCGCTAGCGGGGATCGGCAACAATGGCACCTCATGGCTGCAACTACATCTCGTCGCCGATCTTCTGTATCCTATCGATCAGGTCCTTGCCTCCTACCTTGTCGTAGAAGTCGGGATAAATGGACAGGGCAATCTCACGGAACTTGCTCGTGTCGGGATGAGTGATGACCTTGCCCTTTTCCTTCCACTCGGCCTCGATCTTCTTGTTGAACGCTTTGTCGTCCTCGCGCTCCATGGCTCGTCCCTCGGCTTCGGCCTTGACGATGGCTGCGCGCACGTCTTCCGGCAGCCCCTGCCACCAGCGCTCCGACACGACGAACGGGTAGAGCAGGATCACATGATCCGTCACGGCGGCGTATTTGAGCACCTCAATGTGCTTGAATTCGAGCTGCGCGGGCAGGCTCCCGTCGATCCCGTCGATCGTGCCCTGGCTGAGGGCCGTATAGACTTCCGAAATCGACATCGGCACGGGAATGGCGCCCATCTTCTTGTAGAGCTCGATGAAGGGCGGCGACTCCATCGTGCGGATCTTGAGGCCCTCATAGTCGGACGGCTTATTGATTTCGCGCACGTTGTTGGATGTGTTGCGCGTGCCCTGCACCCACCAGCCGAGGATGCGGAAGCCCTTGGCGATCATCTTCTCGTTGAATTCCTGGCCGATTTCGCCGTCGACCACCTTGAAGGCGTGTTCGGCGTTGCGAAACAGGAACGGAAGATTGAAGAGGTCCGCCTCGGGCACGAAGGCGCTCAGCGTACCGGTGGTGGCGACGGCACCCTCGATCGTCCCGAGCTGGACCGCTTCGAAGAGCTGTCTTTCGCCCTTGCCGAGCGTGTTCTTGTAAGTGGTGACCGCGACCTTATTGTCGGTCAGTTCCGCGGTCCGCGCGACGAAATGGTCGAAGCCGCGATAGAGATCGGAACTTGGTTCGAGCACCGAAGCAACGCGGAATTTGATGTCCGCGGCCAATGAGAGCCGCGTGCCGGCCAGCAATCCGCTGAAACAAGCGCTTGCGAGAACCGTTCTACGATTGATCATGCTTCTTCTCCTCCATCTTGCGGCGTCTTTGCTGCCGCTTCATTTGCTGATCAGGGGCGTGGAGAAGGGAGACGGGTCGCGTACGGACTGTGCGCGATAGATCTCCGCCAGCATCTCCACGAAAGCCATGCCGGGCGCCAGGCCGATGCCGTCGACGGCGAGCAGCGCGCGACCGGACATGCCGTCGACGCCGCCATGCTGGACCGCGGTCTCCAACAGCCGGTGCTCCCGATCGGCGCTATGCAGGAGGTCTTGCCGCTCCTCGATGGCGGCGATGCAGGTCGTAATGCCGTAGGCGCCCCAGTTGGACACGACGGCCGGAACCGCAAGGTCGGCGTCTGTCTGGTCGGCCACGCCGCCATGGCAGGGGCATCCGCACTCGGCGCCGAACGGCAGCAAGGCCCGAGTCACTTCGGCGACAGGACCCATGCCCAGTTCATTGCCGCGGTCGCCGATGCCGATCCTAAGCAGCCCACGCTTGGCAGCGGCTTCGAACACCGCCTCGCCCTTGCCGCTCTGAGCGCTGATGTCGGCGCCACCTACCATATGGTAGACGCCGGAGGCATTGGCTCCGGCCTTCTCGATCGCGACGACGGCGGTTGCATTGAAGTCGGCAAACCAGCCGCCTGCCTGTGCATGGGCTTCGCCCCGGTCGCGCGAGAGGCCGACCACCGCGGCAATGGGACGGTGTGCGCCGTCCTCCTGCCGCAACTCCTCGGGCGAAACCACCTGCATCTCGGCAACCCGCAGCAACATGGTCATGAGATCGGACAATTCGGGTTCGACGACGACCAGCACGCGCGCCTTCCAGGCCATGGCGATCGTGCGCGCCAGGACCGCCGTTCCGACAGGACCGTCCGTCTCGCCATAGGGATGGTGCCCGGGCAGGATCAGGCCCGTAACCAGAACGACCGTGCTGCCGGGCGTCACCGCCTGCGCCAGCCGCTCGGCCGCCTGCATGCAGAGCGCCTCGCCTTGGAGCTTGGCCGCGCCCTCGAACAGCGGCCCGATCACCCCGTAGGACGGAAAATCGAGCGAGACAATGCGATCGACATTGCGGCCGATCTGCGCGAGCAGCGGGCTCCTGGTCATGGGTGCACCATATGGCTCGGCAGCCACAGCGAGATGGACGGGAAGATGATGATCACGAGCAGCAGCAGGACGAGCGCCAGCAGGAACGGCCAGGCCGCGCGCATGAACTGCTCGATGCTGATCTGGCCGATGGAGCAGGTCACGAACATGGCAAGCCCCACCGGTGGCGCGACCAGCCCGATCGTGAGGTTGAGGCAGATGACCATGCCGAAATGCACCGGATCGATGCCGAACTGGCCGAGCAGCGGAACCAGGATCGGCGTCATCAGGATGAGGACGGCGGTATCCTCGATGATGCTGCCGAGGAAGATGATCAGCAGGTTGGCGAGGATCAGGAAAAGGATCGGATTGGACGACAGCCCGACCATCGCGCCGGCAAGTCGGTCCGAAACCTGGAACAGCGCGAGGATGTAGTTGACGATGGTCGCCATGGCGATCAGCAGCATCACCGCGCCCAGCACCTGGACGGTCTCGCGCGAGGCCTTGATGATCTGTTCGACCGAAAGCGTCCGATGGATGAAGAACCCTATGAGCAGAACATAGACGACCGCGACGGCGCCGGCTTCCGTCGGCGTGAAGACACCCCAGCGGATGCCGCCGATGATGCCGAGCGGCAGGACGAGGTCGAGCGCGGTTTCCTTCAGCGCGATCGCCTTCTCTCGCAGCGTGCTCCTTTTGATCAAATGGCCGTAGCCCTTGCGCACGATGACGATGTGGCTGGTGAGCATCAGCACCAGCACCATGAGGATGCCGGGCACCACCCCCGCCAGGAAAAGCTGGCCGATCGAGACGTTGCCCATCGCCCCATAGATGATGAGGAAAATGCTTGGCGGGATGATCGGACCGAGCGCGCCGGAGAAGGCGCAGAGCGCGACGGCGAAATCCTTCTTGTAGCCGTTCTTTTCCAACGCCGGGATCATCGTGCTGCCGAGGGCGGCCGCATCTGCGGTGCCGGACCCCGAGACGCCTGCCAGAAGAGCGCCCGACAACACCACAGCATGGGCGAGGCCACCCCGCAAATGGCCGATCAGCGTCTGGGCCAATAGCACGAAGCGTCGGATAACACCGGCCTCCGCCATGAGATTGCCTGCGAGGACGAAAAACGGGATGGCCAGGAACGGGAAGGAATCCAGGCCGTCCTCGATCTGCTGCGGAACGATGATGAGCGAGCTTCCAGAATCGGTCAGGATGAAGAACAGCGAAGACAACAGCATGGCGAAGCCGATCGGCACGCCAAGGAACATCGCCGCGAGGAAGACGATCAGGAACGCGATCATCATCTGACCGTCCCCCGGCTTTGAGAACGGCGGCGCGCGATGAGGTTGCGCGCCAGATAATACGCCATCAGCAGGCAGGAGACCGGAACCGAGGCGTAGATGTAGCTCATGGGCAGGTTCAGCGCCGGCGAGGTCTGCATGTTGAACAGGATCGACAGTTCAACACCTTTCCATGCGACCAGCAGCAACGCCGCCGCGCAAATGATGTCGATCAAGTCCTCCCACCATTGACCGAATCGATCCGACAGGAAGGTGAAACGGAAGTGTGCCCTGTGCTTCGCCGCGATCGCGGCGGAAAGCAGCGACGTCCAGATCAGCAGGAAGCGGGCGAGTTCTTCGGGCCAGGGCAGACCGAAGCCGAACAGGAATCTGTCGAGGACGCTGATCAGCGTGCCCGCGACCATGGCGAACAATGCGATGATCGTGACCGCTTCCAGGATCAAGTGTCGCTCCTCCGTTTCCAGATGCTTACCGAGCACCGGAAGAGCGCAGTCGCGAACAGGCAGACTGCGATCTGTGATCACAATATCAGGGTCGTATCGGTTTTCAAGAGCGATTTCATGCAGCCCTGCTAATGATCAGGCATCCGGGCCGTCCGCAAGCCGGCGTCGGCGGATCGTCGCGATGAGACCGCTACTGGATACCGAGATAGGCGGCTTGGATACGCGGATCGTCGAGCAGTTCGCGTCCACTGCCCTGCATGACGATTGCGCCGTTCTCGATAACCCAGGCACGTTGCGACAGCGACAGCGCGTTGCCAATGTTCTGTTCGATCAGGAGGATGGCGAGCCCTCCCGCCGCCAGCTTCTCTATATTCTCGAAGATTTCGCGCACGAGCAGCGGTGCAATTCCAAGTGACGGCTCGTCGAGAACGAGCAGTTTCGGCCGGCTCATCAGGGCGCGTCCGACAGCCACCATCTGCTGCTGACCGCCGGAAAGGGAACCCGCCGGAAGGTCAAGCTTCTCCCGCAGCGCGGGAAAATAGGACAGCACCGCGTCCATGCTCTGACTCATGCGCTTGCGCGGCTCGGGCAGGAAGGCTCCCAGCATCAGGTTTTCGCGCACGCTCATGGCAGGAAACAGCAAACGTCCCTCGGGAACCTGGACCAGGCCAAGTTCCACGATGCGGTGCGCTGGAAGATTGCTGATGTCCTCTCCGGCGAAAATTATGGTGCCGGCGCGAGGGCGCAGCAGCCCGGACAGGCAGCGCAGCGTCGTCGACTTGCCGGCGCCGTTGGCGCCGACCATGGCGCCGACCTCGCCCGCGTTCAGTTCGAAGCTGATCCCGTGCAGCACCGAGAGGTTGCCGTAGCCGGCCTGAAGATCCTCCACGGCGAGAAGCGATGACATGGCTTGGCTATCTCCCGAGCGGCGCCGTTCCAAGATAGGCTTCCACCACCGCCGGATTGGCGGCGATTTCGTCGGGGCTCCCCTCGGCGAGCTTGCTTCCATGGTGAAGCACGACGATGCGGTCCGACAGCGCCATGATGGCGTGCATGACATGCTCGATCATCAGGATCGTCACGCCGCTGTCGCGGATTCGCTGTATGACCGGCAGCATGGCCTTGCTCTCTGTTGGTGTCAGCCCCGACATCACCTCGTCAAGGAGCAGGAGGCGCGGCCCGGTTGCAAGCGCGCGCGCGACCTCCAGGCGTTTCATGCCGGGCATGGTCAATTCCCGCGCCGGCCGGTCGGTGAGATCCTCCATCCCAAGCAGGGCTAGAACCTCCCTCGCCCGTTGCGCGGCCTCCCGGCTGTCGCGGGACAGCCGGTAGCTGCCCACCATGACGTTTTCCAGCACGCTCATGCGCGCGAAAGGCTTGACGAGTTGAAAGGTGCGCGCAAGCCCGAGACGGTTGAGACGATGCGGGCGCAATCCCGTCACTTCATGTTCGGCAAGCCGGACAGTTCCCCGCGTCGGTTTTATAAAACCGGACAGCAGATTGAAGAGCGTCGTCTTGCCCGCGCCGTTGGGGCCGATGATTCCGAGGATATGGCCTTCGCGGACCTCGACCGTCACGTCGTTGATCGCGGTCAGGCCTCCGAAGCGGCGTACCAGGCCCGTCCCGGACAGAAGCGCACTCATGCCGGCGCCTTTCGCCGCAAGCCGGCGTAGCCAAGGACCAGCCCCATCAGCCCTTGCGGAATGAAGCGGACGAAAATGACGAGCACGGCGCCGAAGATCATCAGGTCGACGCCCGAAAGATCGCGGAAGAACGTCTTGGAAATTTCCGCCAGCGGCGTGAGGATGAGCGCGCCGATGACCGGCCCCCAGACGGTGCCGGATCCGCCGACGACCGCGCATAGCAAGCCCTGTATGGAGTAGACTGACGAAAAGACGATGCCCGGCTCGATATAGAGATAGATCTGGCCGTAGACCGCACCGATCGCGCCGGTAAAGAACGCGCTGATGGCCATCGCCGCCACCTTGCAGCCGAACACGTTGACTCCAAGCGCCTCAGCGGCGTCCTCGTCGTTGCAAATGGCCTGGAGATAGGCGCCGAAGCGACTGACGGAGATCAGTTTGATCGTCCCGACGACGACGGCCAGCATGGCGAGCAAAATGTAATAGAAGGGAACCCGCCCGTCGAACACCATATTTGCCGGATCGGTGCCCATATAGGGCAGTTGCAGCCCCTCCGAGCCGCCGATCGTGACGCCGCCGACTTCCTTGAGGTTGACGAAGAGTGCCATCAACATCTGGGCGACGGCAAACATCGCGAGGGCGAAATAGTGGCCGCGCAGCCGCGCGCGGAAGGTTGCGAACGCGACCAGCGTTCCGAACGCCGAAGCAATCAGGGCTCCGACGATCATCCCGAACCAGGGCGATAGTCCCATGTTGATCCAGAGTAGCGCCGATACGTAGGCACCGATGCCGAAGAAGGCGGCATGCCCGAAGGACACCTGGCCCGCCCAGCCGCCGAGAATATCCCAGGACGAGCCGAGATATGCGTACATGAGCAGCAATATGCCGATCTCGAGCACGTATGGGTTTACAAAGCTCGGCACAGCCGCGGCGACCGCGAACAAGACAATCGGCAGGCCGATGGAAATAAGGCGCCGGCCGGTGGCGGCAGGCTGACCTTCGGCAAGGACAGTCATGCCTTGCTCCCCAGCAATCCGGTCGGTTTGAACAGAAGCACCGCAAGGAAGATCGCGAACATAAGGACCTCCTTGAACGAACCTGGCAGAATCGCCGCGCCGATCGCGACCGCGACGCCGAGCAGCAGCCCGCCGAGCAGCGACCCGCTCATGCTGCCGAGGCCGCCGAGGACGACGACCACGAAGGACGCGATGTTGAAGACGTCGCCCACCGTCGGCGACACATAGAAGAATGGCGTCACCGCCGCGCCCGCAACGCCGACGCAGGCGCTGCCGATCGCAAAGGCAAGCGTATAGACGTGGCGGACGTCGATGCCGCAAAGCGCGGCTCCATCCTGCTGCTGCGCCACCGCCCGGATCGACCTTCCGAGCCGCGTGCGCTGGAAAATGAACAACAGCACCGCCGTCGCGGCAAGCGCGGCAAGGAAGGTGAAGATGCGGGTGAGAGGAATGAAAGCCGGCCCGATCTGGACCACCTCCTGCGCGTAGCTGGTCTGTAGGACCCGGAAATCGGGCGAAAACATCGCCTGCGCCGCATTCGTCAGGAAGAGGGAGAGCCCCAGGGTGACGAGGAACTGGTTCTGCAGCGCCGTGCCGCGCATCGGATCGAGAAGGAAGCGGTATACCACCGCCCCAAACACGAAGAGCACAGGGCCGGCGATGAAAATGCTGAGATAGGGATCGATACCCCAAGCCCGGAACAGCCAGAATGTGAGATACATCCCCATCATCATCATCGCGCCATGCGCGAAATTGATGATATCGAGCACGCCATAGATGATGTTGAGCCCCAGCGCGACGAGTCCATAGACGCCGCCCAAAAGGACGCCGGCAACGACTGCCTCGAACAAGAGAGCGCTCATTCATCCTCCATGGGCCGACCGGCCGCCACCCGTGGCGACCACCTCTCCATCCCAATCCACCGGCTTCGCCGACCCGGCGCGACGATCAGCCGAACTTCGTCGGAAAGATCGGCTTGGCCTGGGCGTACTGCTCAGGCAGGACCACGGTTGGCGTCGCATTCTGGATCTGCAGCATGACGATGCCGGCATTCTTGTTCTGACCGGTCTCGTCGAAGACGATCGGACCTTGCGGCAGGATGTGATCGGTGAGGTCGGTCTTCGTCAGCGCCTCGCGGATCGTCTCTTTGTCGGCCGAACCGGCGCGCTCGATGGCGTCCGCCAGAACCTGGACGGCCGTGTAGGCGTAGGCGCCCTGATGAGTCAGGGCGAGCCCCTCGCTGAACTTCGCGAAACGCTCTAGCAGGGCGGGCAATTCCGGCGAGGCCGGGTTCCAGTGCATGATGTTGTTGAAGTAGCCCTCGGCCCCGGCGCCCATGTCCTTCGGAAAGGTCGGGTTCGCATAGGCCGCGCTGCCGACTCCGACGAAGGCCTTGATCTCCGGCTTGCGCTGCTGGACCAGCTTCGCGATCAGCAGGCCGTCGCCATAGTAGGTGCTGGCCGCGATCACGTCGGCGCCCGTGGCCAGCAATTTCGAAGTCTCGACGCTGAGATCGGTGGAGGTCGCCGCATAGGAAAGCACCGTGCGCACCTCCATGCCGTTTTCCTTCGCGGCTTCCGGGAAGGTGCGCCCGACAGAGGAACCGAAAGCCGAGTCCTCGTGCATATAGGCGACGCTCATCTGCGATAGCCCGGCGCTCTTCATCAGCAGCGCCATGTTTTGTGCCGAAAGCAGGCCGAGATTGCTCGACGACGGCGCAATCCGGAACGTGTATTTGAAGCCCCTTTGCATGATCTCGTCCGCGACACCTTCATCAGCGACATGCGGTGTCTTGTTCTGCTCGGCAACCTGCGTTGTGATGCGCGTGGTGGAACTCAGGTAAGAACCCACGATGCCGACCGCGCCGGCCTGAATGACGCGTTGCGTCTCGACGCTGGCGACGTCGTTCTTCCCCTGGGTATCGCCGGTGATCAGCTTGAGTTTCTTGCCCAGCGATTTGATGCCTCCAGCCTCGTTGATCTCATCCACGGCCGTCTTGCAGCCGGCTGTCGCAATCTTCCCGTCCAGTGCGACGAAGCCTGTCACCGGATGGAGGTTCGCAATGACGATCTCGTCTTCGGCATAGGCACGGTGGACGTAGGGCATGGCCAGGGCCGCGCCACTGGCAAGCAGGAACTGCCGACGCCCTATCATGAACCTGCGAGAAATATCGGTCATCTGCGTCTCCTCCACAGCACAAGGATTCCCCTGCGGCGTACCCTCCCCGGCACCCGCATTATCGTGATCTGAGATCACAGTATTAATTTGCAGTTTCTGCTACTCGATGCAAGCGCCTTTTTTTGAAGGCGTGAATTAGGAAGGAGAGCTTCCGACTAGCCGGGGTGCTTCAGCCCGGCACATACCAGTCGGCGACGAGGACCGAGCCGGTTTCCGACTCCGTGATGAAGAGCGTCTTCCGGTCCGCGCCGCCAAAAGCCAGGTTGGTGACCGTGCGGCCGCGGCACGACACGATCCGCGCAATCAGTTCGCCGTACCGGTCATGCACGAACACGCATCCCAGAGAGGCATGGGCGACGAGAATGTTTCCGGCGCGATCGATGAGGATCCCGTCCGGGCCGACGATGCCGAAATAGCTGCTGAACCGTCCCACCTTCATGGTCGTTCCGTCCGGCAGAAGCGGCACGCGCCACACCGCGTTGTCGCGTGTCATTGCGACGTAGAGGATCTTTTCGTCCGCGCTGAGGGCCAGTCCGTTGGGGCCCGCTCCGTTGGCCAGAACGCAATCGAGCTGGCCGTCGGCACGCAACCGGAATACGCGGCCGGTTGGATCATGCAGGCCGGTCTGGCCCTGGTCGGTGAAATAGACGTCGCCGTTCCGGGCCACGATCAGGTCGTTCGGTCCCTTCAGCCGCTCGCTGCGATAGCGGGATACGACCGGTGCCAGCGTGCCGGTTTCGGGGTTGAGACGCAGGATGCCCTGTTTGTAGTCGGCGACGAGCATCTTGCCGTCGGGCAGCCGCCGTAGGCCGTTCGGCTCGCCGTCATATTCGACGAGTACCGTCCACTCGCCTTTCGGAGACACCTTGAAGATGCGTCCATAGGGAATGTCGACGAGATGGAGGTTGCCGGCCTCGTCGAAGCAGGGACCTTCGATCAGGCTATGCGGCGGTGATCCATCCTGCCAGCGCCCGCCCGCCACCACCCCGTCGGGGCGCTTGCGAAGCGCTTCCGGCACCTCACTGAAGACCCGCGTCGGCACAATTTTTGGCGGATTGTCGAGATACACCGGCCCCTCCCCAATCGGTGTCAGACGTCACGACAGCATCTGAAGATCACCGCAGACGCTCACTGCCTGGCCGGATGTCGTGCGCGAGCGTGGCGAAGCCAGGAACAGGATGGCATCCGCGAGCTGGCGCGGCGTCACCATCTCCTTCACGGAGGCACGCGCCAGCGCCTCCCGCTTCATTTCATCCAACGTCCTGCCCGAGGCCCTGGCCTTCTCGGTCAGCACGCGATCTTGGCGTTCGCCTTCGACGATACCCGGAAGAATGGCATTCGCGCGGATTCCCAATTCCGCGAGCTCTATCGAAAGCGATTTCGTGAAGCCGACGACGGCCCATTTCGAGGCGGCATAGGGCGTGCGCAGCCCGAAGCCCAGCCGACCGGCGGCGGAAGACAGGTTGCAGATGCTCCCATTTCCGCTTCTAGCGAGATGGGGCACGGCCAGCCGCACGCAGTTGAACTGACCGGTTATGTTGACCGCCAGCGTACGTTCCCAATCACCCGGGTCGATCTCGCCGACGCGGGCCGTCGGCCCGGCTATCCCTGCGTTGTTGACCAGGCAATCGAGTCCCCCGAGATGGCTGGAGACCTCCTCGAAAAGCGCCGCCACCGAATCGCGGTCGGATACGTCGCAGAAACTCGTGCCGATCTCGGGCCGGCGTGCCGCAAGCGCCTGAAGCGCCTGCTTGTCGATGTCGCAGACGTGAACCCGGGCGCCCTCGCCTGCAAAGGCTTCGGCGATTGCCATTCCGATCCCGTTCGCCCCCGCGGTGACGAGCACCCGAAGTCCATCGATCATCAAATCCATTGTGGAAAACCCTGATCTAGTCCGGCAATATGCCGGTCGATTGAATGAACTGCGACGATGACAGGATGTCGTCGGTCAGCGCTGCTCTGGCCTTGTCCGGCTCGTGCGCTTCGATCGCGGCAACCAGGCGGGCATGGCATTGCTCGGCATCCCCCGAACGCAGACGCTCCGAAGATGATCGCAGGTCGAGGTTGATCACCGGCCCCACCTTCAACCAGAGACCCTGAATGATGCCGCTAAGCAGGGGCAGCCGCGCCGCGTTGTAGACCGCGAAATGAAGGTCCTTGTTGAGCTTCAGCGACTTTTCGGCGTTCGGCGAATCCGACTTCACGGCCGCGCGGAACTGCTCGTCGAGCGACCGCATCCGCATCAACTCCTTGTCGGTGCGGTGGAGCGCCGCCTGCGCCACGGCAAAACCTTCGATCTCCGAGCGGATAAGGGTCAATTCCCGCAGCCGTGTTAGCGTCATCACAGGCACACTGACCGCGCGATTGGGCGCGACCGTCAGCGCCTCCTCGGCGACCAGCCGCGTGACCGCCTCGCGCACGGGCATCATCGACACCCCCATCGTCGCCGCGACGTTGCGCAGCGAGAGCTTGTCGCCGGGAAAGAGCTTGCCCGCCATCAGCAGATCGCAAAGCTCCTCGTGCACGCGGTCGCCTAATGTGACGCGTTCTATCGGTTCCATGGTGTCGAGCGCTGATTTCATGTTCGTCCTCTCCCTATTACCTCTGGACAAAACCGCGTCGCGATGCAACCTATTTCGTGATCACAGATCACGGATCTTAATCTCATAGGCATGAAGCGGCAAGGACTTCGACCATGACTGAAAGCATCGATCGCACCGTCGCGATCGTCGGAGCGGGTCTCATCGGCCGCTCATGGGCAATCGTCTTTTCGGCGGCTGGTTGGCGTGTACGAATCAGCGATCCCGTCGAGGAAGCCCGCGCCGCGGCGCTCGAATTGATTGCTGGCGGCCTCCGCGAGCTGGCTCGGCACGGTCTCGTGCCCGATCCCGACGTCGCGGCCGGCCGGGTCGAGATGACGCGCGATCTGGACGCGGCGCTTGCCGGCGCCGGCTTCGTCCAGGAATGCGGTCCGGAAAACCTCCCAGCCAAGTGCGAGATATTCCGCGAGCTGGATGCGAAGGCCAGTCCCGAAACTATCATCGCCTCCTCCTCCTCGGCCATCTGCCCCTCACGATTCGCCGAGACATTGCTCGGCCGGCATCGCTGCCTTGTCGGTCATCCCGTCAATCCTCCGCATTTGGTCCCGGTGGTCGAGGTCTGCGGCGCGCCCTGGACGGCACGCCCGGTGCTGGACGAAGCGATTCGGATCTATTCAAGCATCGGCCAGACGCCCGTAACGATAAAGAGCGAGGTCGAGGGCTTTGTTCTCAACCGCCTGCAGGGCGCCTTGCTGGCTGAAGCCTTTCGGCTGGTGGGCGACGGCGTGATCAGCCCGCAGGATCTGGACAGGACGGTCAAGGACGGGCTCGGTCTGCGCTGGAGCTTCATGGGGCCCTTCGAAACCATCGACCTCAATGCGCCAGGCGGACTGGAAGACTATTGCCGGCGCTATACCGGCTTCTATCGCACGATAAGCGCGGACCCTGCGCCGCCCACGGTTTGGGACCAGGACAACGTCTCCCAGATCGTGTCGCAATGGAAAACGCCCGACGATGCCGACGCGCGAGCCCGGCACAGCGCATGGCGCGACCGGCGGCTCGCGGCCCTGAAAGCCCACAAGCGTGGCGCCGACGCCGGCGTCTGACCGATGCCGGCGGATCATCGGACGAATCCCTTCCCCAACCGAACGAGGCTCAAATGACAAAGAGAAAAGTCATCATTACCTGCGCGGTCACCGGCGCCATTCATACGCCCAGCATGTCCCCCCATCTTCCGATCACCCCGGAAGAGATCGCCGATGCCGCGATCGGCGCCGCGGAGGCAGGCGCGGCGGTCGTCCACCTCCACGCCCGCGATCCCCAGAACGGCAAGCCGGACCAGCGGCCAGAAGCGTTTTCGCCTTTTCTTCAGGTGATCAAACAGCGCTCCGGTTGCATCGTCAATATCACAACCGGCGGCGCTCCCACGATGCTCGTGGCGGAGCGTGTCCGACCGGCCCAGCATTTCAAGCCGGAAGTCGCATCCCTCAACATGGGTTCGATGAATTTCGGCCTCTATCCCATGCTCAACCGTTTCAAGACGTTCAAGCACGATTGGGAAGAGCCTTATCTGCGTGAATCGGACGACCGCATCTTCCGCAACACGTTTCGAGACATCGAGTTCATTCTGAAGACGTGCGCCGAAAACGGAACCCGTTTCGAGATTGAGTGCTATGACATCGGCCATCTCTACACGCTGGCGCATTTCGCCGAGCGCGGGCTGATCAAACCGCCCTTCTTCGTCCAGAGCGTCTTCGGCCTTTTGGGTGGCATCGGTCACCACCCCGAGGACGTGGCGCATATGAAGCGCACCGCCGACCGGCTCTTCGGAGACCAGTACCGCTGGTCCGTGCTCGGCGCCGGCCGCAGCCAGCTTCCGATCGCCGCGATGGCGGTGGCGATGGGAGGCAATGTGCGCGTCGGACTGGAGGATTCGCTCTGGATCGCGCCCGGCAAGCTCGCCGAGACGAATGTGCAGCAGGTTCGCGCCGTCCGCCAGATCATCGAGGCTTTGGGACTCGAGGTCGCGACGCCGGACGACGCGCGCGAGATCCTTGAGCTAAAGGGCGCCGACAAAGTCGGATTCTAAAGTAACGAATGCCGCGACCGGCCAATGATCCGGGCGGTCGCGGCAACATGAAAGCGGATCAGACGGTGGCGACCGGCGTAAGCGGCGTGCCCACGGACCCGGGAAGCCGAAGCGGCGGAGCCGTCAGCAGGAACCGGCTGCGCCCATGCTCGCGCAGCCAATGCGCCAGCTCCGTCAAATACCATAATTCGCCTAGCGGCATGCCGAGCTTGAAAATACAATGCTCATGCAGCGGCAGGTAGGCGCAGCAGTCGCACTGGTCCCGGCTGGGATTGAGCTCGACGGCATAATTGTCGGCGGCGATCGCCGCGATGCGGCTATCGGTAATCCATTGCAGCAGCCGGTCGTCGCGCCCGTCCAGCACGGCGCATGTGCGCAACGCCTCCGTGGTCGGCTGCTTGTTCATCCCCAGGATCGCGGCCGCCAGCCCGGTATGCAGGCATAAAATGTCGCCCGCTTCGGCCTGGACCTTGTCCTTTTCCATGATCCGCATCAGTTCGTCATAGCCGATGGGCACACGTTCACGTCCATGGTGATGGGCAAGGTCGACCATGACGCCGCGCCCTTGGATCGGCAATTCCGCCATCCGCTCCGCGCCCAGCGCCTTGGCGGCGAACGTAGACTTCTCCTCCCCCACTCCCGCATCGGCAACATCGGTTGGTCCGACGAAATCGCGGTCCCCGCGATAGCCATTGTAGAAGACGACTTCGCGCTCGCCGTCCCCGTCCGCGTCGAACAGCGATCCCACGTGGCCTAGGGCGTCCCAATGCGTCGAATATTGCAGATGCAGGATCGCCACGTCGTCGTTGACGACGTCGGTCATACGGGAATCCTCGTCCTCCATGCGATAGGCGAAGTAAGGCTTGCCGCGGCGGATGGTGGGCCGCAGCACCGGCGGCTTGCGCGCCGCGCTCAGCACGCTGCCGCCGGGATAGTCCAGCGGCAGGCTCAGGCAGAAGGCCACCCCCTCGCGCGCCTCCGCCAGCCCCTTGCGCAGCACCTCGGGCGTAATGAGGTTCAATCGTCCGAGCTGATCGTCCTCGCCGAACTCGCCCCAGTTCGCGCCCTCCGGTCGGTTTCGCCAGCGCAGTTTGCGTGCCATCGTCAAAGCCTTTCATGATCGCGCTCGGCCAGGCGCGCGACGCAACGAACATAAGCCATGTGTTTCCTGGGAAGCTCAGAAAGTGCCGAGATAGGCATCGATAATGTCCTGGCGGCTTCTCAATTCCGCCGAGGTGCCGGTGAGTTGAACCTCTCCCACGCCGAGGACCACGCAGCGCTGCGCGAAATCCATGGCAAGCTCCGCATTCTGCTCGACGAGCAGAATGGTCTGGCCGGCGCTGCGCAGCTTTCCAAGCAATTCGAAGACGGTATCGACAATCTGCGGCGCCAGCCCCATTGAAGGTTCATCCAGCATCAGCAGCTTGGGCTGGCCGATGATGGCGCGGCCGATGACCACCATCTGCTGCTCGCCGCCGGACAGGCTGCCGGCCTGCTGGCCGCGGCGCTCCTGCAGCTTCGGCAATATGTCATAGACCATCTCCAGTCCTTGCGAGGGAGAGAGGTCGCCCATCCTCTGGCGGCCGAGCAGAAGATTGTCCTCGACTGTCATGGGTCCGAAGATGTGCCGTCCCTCGGGAACATGCGCGATTCCCAGGCGGGCAATCTGATGAGCTCGCAGGCCGCTTATGTCGGAGCCTGAGAACATGATAGCGCCGCTCGATACCCGAGCCAGCCCCGAAATCGCGCGCAGCGTCGACGACTTGCCGGCGCCATTCGGCCCGATCAAGGCGAGACATTCTCCCGCAGCCAGATCGAAGGAGATGCCGCGGACGGCGGCAATCCCCTCATAGCGCACTTCGATCTGCCGAACGCTCAGCATCAGTGATGACGCCTCCCCAGATAGGCGGTGATGACGCTCTCATCGTTCCGGATCTCGGCAGGTGTACCCACGCTGAGGAGCTGTCCATGATCGAGGACCGCGATCTGCTCGGCCAACTGCATCACAAAGCGGACGTTATGTTCGATCAACAGCACCGTGACGCCTCGCGCCGGCAGTTGCCTTATCAGGTGCGCCAGGTTCTCGACCTCGCGTGCGTTCAGTCCGGAAGCGGACTCGTCGAGCAGCAGCAGGCTAGGTTGCGAGGCCAGCGCACGGGCAATTTCCAGCAGCCTCACCTGACCCAGCGGCAATGCTCTGGCCGACTGGTTGCGCTGTTTGGCGAGCCCTGCCCTTTCAAGCTCCGATTCGGCGCTCTCGCGCGCCTCACGCTCGGTCTTCGCCGCAGGCCCCAGGCCTAGCATCTGCCCGAATATCCCTCCGCGGATATGGCGGTAGGCGCCCACCATCACGTTTTCCAGAAGCGTGAGATCGTGGCAGATCTCGGGCAGTTGGAAGGTCCGGCCAATCCCGCGCAAGGCAACTTTCTCAGGCCGTAGTCCCGAAATGACCTCTCCGTCCAGGCTGACCTTACCTTGCGTCGGAGCTTGGAATCCTGAGACGACATTGAAGAGCGTCGTCTTGCCGGCGCCGTTTGGGCCGATCAAGGCGCTGATGGATCCTTCCTGCACGCCGAAACTGACATTGCGATTTGCCCACAGCCCGCCGAACCGTACCCCGATATCTTCGATGGCCAGTTTCATACTGTACGCTCGTCGAGCTTCTGATTGCCGCGGCGTCGCCAAGTTTCCGCGAGCCGCTTGACGATGCCGACGATTCCATCTGGCTCGATCGTCAAAAGGACGATGACAAGAGCACCGAAAACGATGCCGTAGGCATTCTGCAACTGGTGGAGCCACTCCGGCAGAAAGGTTAGGAGCACCGCCCCGATCGCACCACCCCACAGCGACCCGACGCCGCCAATCACCAATGCCAGCAGCAGGTTGATCGAGGTGTCAATGGTGAAGGTCTCAGGGCTTATGTAGCCGATATAATGCGCATAGAGCGCACCAGCGATACCCGAAAGCCCCGCCGAGACCGCAAACACTTCGGTCTTCAGCCGTGAAACGTCGATGCCGACGGAGCGTGCCGCCGCTTCGGATTCGCGCGTCGTGCGCATCGCGCGCCCGTAGCTCGATTTGACCATGCGGTGCGCCAGGAACAGGATGAGGATTGCGAACCCTGTCGTCAGATAGAACATCGAGCGCGGGGTATCGAAGGCGAAAGATCCCACCGCGATAGGCGGGATGCCGGCAACGCCTGAATAGCCGCCTGTAAGCCCCCCCCACTCGACGAAAACGGTGTGAAGGATGAGGCCCGTGCCCGCAGTGACCATGGCAAGATAGTAGCCCCTCAGGCGCAGGATGGGGCGACCGATCAGATAGGCCAGGAACGCCGGCGCCAGGGCCGCGGCGATGATACCCAGTGCGGGCGGCACGCCGAGACGGGTTGCCAGAAGGCTCGAAACATAGGCGCCGATGCCGTAGAAGCCGGCCTGTCCCAGAGATATCTGCCCGGCGAACCCGAACAGGAGCGAAAGTCCGATCACCTGCACGAGATTGATGGCGGCGAACACCAGCAAGCTCAGGGTCGAATTCGAGCCGAGCAGACCCGGTAGGATTAGCCAGGCAAGCATGAGGAGGGCGACGAGCGACCGCTGCATATGTCAGAGAGCCTGCGTGTGGCGCCGCTCGGCCCGGCCGCCGAGAAGGCCGGACGGCTTAACCACCAGCACCAGGATGAGAACCAGAAGCGCGACCGAGTCCTTCCAGCCGGACGGCATCACCACCACCGACGCGGCTTCGATCAGGCCCAGAGCCAAGCCGCCGACGATGGCCGAGCCGCTGCGGCCGAAGCCTCCCAGCGCGGATGCGGCAAATCCTTTCAGCGCGAGTGTGAAGCCTTGGTCATAAGTGGCGTTGGTCAACGGCGTGATGAGGACGCCGGCAAGAGCGCCCAGCGCGGCTGACAGGACGAAGCTGATGCGGACCATCCGGCGCACGTCGATGCCCATCAGGTAAGCGGCCTCGCGATCGATGGCGCAGGCGAGCATCTCGCGTCCGAGCGCGGAACGGCTGAAGAAGAGGCCGAGGCCGGCCATGACGACCGCACCGGTTCCGATCACCCACAGCGCCTGCAATTGCACAACCGCGCCAAAGATGCGTAACGGCGGCCCGGCCGTGAACGGATCAAAATAGAGTGGGTTGGGCCCGACCCAGAGAAGGGCGGCGGTCTTGATCATCACCGAGACGCCCAGTGTGATCATGACGATCGTCATCACGCTGCCGCGGCGCACGCGCGACACCGCGCCGAAGTCGACCAAGGCGCCGACCAAACCGACAGCGGCGATCGTCGTCAGGATGGCCAGCCACATCGGCCAGTGCCATTGGCCGATGGCAATACTTGCCAGGATGCCGCCCAGCATCACGAACTCGCCCTGCGCGAAATTAATCACGTCGGTGGCGTTGAAGATGAGATTGAATCCCAATCCAACGAGCGCGTAGATCGCGCCAACCGTTAATCCGCTGATCGCGAATTGCAGAAGTTGAGCGGCATCCATCGAGTCGATTCCTCCGCTACCTCAGAGACCGTGCTGAACGCCGATCATGCGGCCGTCCTTCACCTGGACGATCCACACGGAATCGACACCCAATCCCTCATGGTTGTCGGATGTATAGGTATACGTGCCGGCGGCAAGCTGATAGTTCGAAATCTTCTCGAAACCTTCCAGCATCTTCTCGCGGTCGCCACCCGCATTCTCGATCGCCTTGGCCACGAGATGCAGCGCGTCCCAGCCGATCGTGTCGTAGATTGTCAACTGGTAGTCGTCTCCGTTCTTTTCCTTATAGATCTTGGCCAGGTCCTTTTGACCTTCGGTGACCTGGTCCGGTGCCGTCAGCGTGACCATGTAGATGCCTTCCGCCGCAGCGCCCGCCCCTTCGATGATGGCGGAAGCCGCGACACCCTGCGCACCGATGATCGGCGCCGTATTGCCGAGTTGGGAGGCATTGCGCAACGCAATCGACATGGTCGATCCCGATCCCCACAGGATGACCACGTCCGGCTTGGTTGCAAGCAGTTTTGTCCACTCGGCGGTGGTGTCGGTCGCGCCGTAGTTGACCTTTTCTGCGCCGACCACGGGCATGCCCATCGCCTCGGCTTCCTTCTGGAGAGCCGCATAGGCGTCGCTGCCATAGGCATCGGACGTGTAAAGCACCCCGATATTCTTGGCCTTCAGCTTGTCGTGCGCAAACAGAAGCGCAGCCTTGACATTGTCCGCATCGCTGGTCTGGCAACGGAAGATGTAGGGGTTGTTCTGCTTCGTGATCGCGATGGTGTTGTTGAAGGCACAGGTCGGGACCTTCGCCTGCTTGACAATCGCCGATACGGCCAGCGTGTTGCTGCCCTGGTTCGGGCCGATCATGGCGTAGACGCCCTCCTCGGAAAGGCGCCGGAAGTTCTGAACGGCGATATCGGGCCTGCTCTGGTCATCGCGGATGACAAGCTGGATCTTACGCCCGTCGACGCCGCCATTGGCGTTGATCACTTCGGCCGCGGCCTTGATGCTGTCGACCACCGGTACGCCAAGCGAACTGGCGGCGCCCGACAACGGTTCGGACACGCCGATCTTGTAGCTGTCCTCAGCCATGGCGGCCGTGCCGGCAAGGGTGAGCATGCCGCCGGCCAAAATCAATGTCCGCAGTTTCTGCATGGTTTTCATTGTCTCCTCCATCACGTCCGTTGGCGATTCAGCCAACCTGCTTTTATCCGCATCATCAGGCTCTAAATGCGTCAGCCGTTGCCTCGAACCTCCCGAACCATCCCGCTCAGGGCCTGCGTGAAGATAAGCGTGCTCGAGAACACGGCGACCGGAAAGCTGCGCTTGCGCAGGTCGCCGACTTCCGAGGGCGAGCGCGCGAAGGTCGACGGGCTCGATCCGGCGGCGACGATCTCGGATACGGCCTTGTCGATCGCCGCGACGACGTCGGGATGGCCGGGGTTGCCCGGATGGCCCAGCGAGATCGACAGATCGGCCGGCCCGATGAAGACGCCGTCGACATTCTTGGCTTTTGCAATGGCCGGAACATCGTCGAGCGCGCGCGCATCCTCGACCTGGACGAGCACGATCGTGTTCTCATAGGCGTTCTTGAGATGGTCGGCGAGCTTGACCAGACCGTGCTTGCCGGCGCGCGCCGTGGTGGCGAGGCCGCGAATGCCATACGGCGGATAGTGGGCAGCCTCGGCGAGGGAAGCTGCCTCCTGCGCAGTGCAGACATGCGGCACCAAGATGCCCGACGCGCCAGCATCCAGGGCGCGGAGGATTTCTCCTGCCGTCATGCCGACCGTGCGCACCAGCGCCGGCACGCCCGCAGCTTCGGCGGCTCGCAACTGGTTTTCGAGGGTCTCCGGGGTTGCCGCGCCATGTTCGGTATCGAGGATAACGAAATCGAAGCCTGCATAGGCAACCATTTCGGTAACGGAGGCGGAAGGCAGCATGATGAAACAGCCAATGAGATTTTCCCCGGCCTTCATTCTTTTTTTCAAGCTCTGCAATCCTGCCTCCCTCGGGGTCCTTGCCGCCGGCTCGGACCGCATGCCCGAATCGGTGATACTGCGATCTGTGATCACATTTGATATTGAGTTAGAGCAGGCGTTTTGTCTAGATTGAATCGTGTAATGAAATGTCGCAGAGCGACAAAATCCGGAGAACCGCAATGCGCCTTTTTGATCTGACCGGCCGGGTGGCCATTGTGACCGGCGGCAATGGCGGCATCGGATTGGGCATGGCCAGGGGCCTGTGTGAAGCCGGCGCCCATGCCGTACTCGTCGGAAGAAATCGAGAGAAGGGCGACCAGGCTGCATCCGGTCTGGATGCCGACGGTCTGAAGGCAAGCTTCATCGAGGCGGATGTCACCGACGAGGCCGCCTGCAGGAGAGCGGTGGCAAGCGTTGTGGCCGCACAGGGCGGCGTCGACATCCTGATCAACAATGCAGGCATCGCCATCCGCAAGCAACCCGAAGACTATACGCTCGCCGAGTGGCACAAGGTGCTCGACACCAATCTGACCAGCGCCTTCATCATGTCGCAGGCGGTCCATACGAGTATGAAGGCACGCGGCGGCGGCAAGATCATCAGCATCGGCTCGGTGCTGGCATTGTTCGGTGCGCCTTTTTCGGTGGCCTATTCGTCGAGCAAGGGAGGTCTGGTCCAGTTCACCAAGGCGCTGGCCACGGCTTGGGCGCCGGACAACATCCAGGTGAACGCCATCCTTCCCGGTTGGATCGACACCGAACTGACCGTTGCCGCGCGGGCGCAGGTCGAAGGCCTAGAGGCGAAGATCATGGACCGCGTGCCAGCCAAACGCTGGGGCAAGGTGCAGGATTTCGCAGGCGCCGCCATCTTCCTGTCCGGCGCCGCGTCCGATTTCGTCACCGGTACGTCGCTGCTGGTGGACGGAGGATTCGCCGCCCAGGGCTGATCAGCGACCGAATCCGGCGCCGGCCGATCGGCTGGCGCAAATGCGAGAAAGCGGCCTGCCTACTTCGCTTTGTTCTTGTAAGAGCCGGCTCGTTCCTTGTAGGTCGGGTCGTTGTGGCAAGCTTCCGAGGCAAGCATGTGAAAGACGCCCACCATGCCGCCCGGCTGCGGCGGGTTCGGGTCCAACGCCACTTTGGACAGGAACAGCGCCATCGAGCTGCGCTCGGCCAATCCTTGCGCGAAGGCGATGGCTTCCGGCATCAGGCGTTCGAGCGGATGAACGGCATTGGCCAGACCTCGCCGGTGCGCTTCCTCCGCGCCGATCCGGCGCCCAGTCAGCGCCCATTCCTTCGCCACGCCGAGTCCGACGATCGGCGGCAGGCGCTGCAGGCCTCCCGATCCCGGTATCGTGCCGAGCACGATCTCGGGTAAGGAGAACTGCACGTCCTCCGCGACGATGCGGATATCACACGCAAGCGCCATCTCGAAACCGCCTCCGGCGACGTGGCCGTGCAGGGCCGCGATCACCGGTTTGGCGCAGGCCGCGATGCGGTTCTTTGTCGAGAAATCCAGCTTGAGATAGCTGCGCGCGGCCGCGCCTTGGAACTGGCCGACTTCGCGCAGGTCGGATCCGGAGCAGAAGGCCCGTCCGGCGCCGGTGATGACCACGACCTTGATCGACTCGTCGCCTTCGGCCCAGTCCATCGCTGCCTGCATTTCACGATGGGTCGCGGAGTTGCAGGCGTTCAGCACCTCCGGCCGGTTGATCGTCACGACCGCGACCTGGCCCTCGAGTTCGGTTTTCAGGTAGGTGAATTCCGGCTTGCTCATTTCGGCCGCTTTCTGATCAGCGTGATGTGCTCGCCACTCTGCGTGGTCTCGCCGCGCTGGTTGAGCAGCTCGACGAACTCGGTGATGATGCCCATGTTCGGCTTGCTCGCGCTTTCGCGCTTCTGCGTCAGCTTCCAGCGCACGCGCACCGTGTCGCCGATCTTGATCGGCAGCTTGAAGCTCCATTTGTCCCAGCCGAGCGAGGCAACCCCGGTTCCCTGCGTGTAGTTGGTGCGCCACATCAGGCCCTGTGCGATGGACAGGCCGAGCAGCCCGTGCGCGATGCGGGTTCCGAATTCCGTTTTCTTGCAGAATTCCTCGTCCGTGTGGACCTGGCTGTAATCCCCGGTCAGGCCGGAGAAGCCTGTCAGGTCGCTTTCCGTAATGGTTCGGCCGGGCGAAAACCGTTCCTTGCCCATTTCGAAATCCTCGAACCAGAGGCCCAGAACCACGGGTTCCGGCATCGTGACCATGCTCATTCGTCAATTTCCTCCAAATTTTCCGCTCAAGCCCATGAGGCCGTCGGCCATCACCTCGGGCGGCATTTCACGCAGGTCCGGAGATACGCGCAGGTCGAAGCCGACATTGGCTCGGATGTCGCGCTCGATATCGATGCCCGGCGCGATTTCGATGAGCTCCGGTCCGCCTTGGGTCAGGCGCATCACCGCGCGGTCGGTCACGTAGCGCACCTCCTGCCTCTTCTCGAGGGCACGAGCGGCGTTGAAGGTGACCTGCTCCACCTTGGGCACGAACTTCTTGTGCCGTCCTTCCTGTGCGATCCGCATCCGGCCGCCGGATATCTCGACCCTCAGGCCGCCGCTCGTCAGCGAGCCGCAAAACACGATGCGCCTCGTGCGGTCGGTGATGTTGTTGAAACCGCCGGGGCCGTTGATCTCCTCGCCGAAGCGGCTGACATTCAGGTCGCCGGACGCATCGACTTCGCCGATGCCGAGAAAGGTGACGTCGAGCCCGCCGCCATCGTAGAAATTGAACTGGAAAACGGAATCCATGATGGCCTCGGCGTTGAGCGCCGGCACGAAGGAGCCGCCCAGTGCTGTGCCCATCATGCCCCCGAAGATGCCGTGCTCGTTGGTGAAGGTGACCCGGTCGAGGATGCCTTCCTCCAGGGCCAGCAGAGGCAGCTTGGTCGCAACACCGGCGCCCAGGTTCACAACGTCGCCTTCCTTTAGCTCTAACGCCGCGCGCCGCAGCATCGTCCGTTCCGGACCCGCCTTGACCGTGGCGAGCCCCTTAAGCGGGTGCTTGAGCGCGCCGGCGAGGAACGGGTTCCACCCTGCCAGCGGATCGGCCATGGCGGGAGAAAGCTGGGTCTGGCGCGGATCGACCACGATCGCATCGACGAGCGGGCCGGGTACGCGGACTAGACGCGGGTCCAGGCTGCCCGCCTTTGCGAGGCGCTTCACCTGCACGATCACGCGGCCACCGGAGGCCTTGCAGGCCATGGCGATCTCGGCGGCGCCAAGTGTGTTGGTCTCTTCCTCGAAGCTGACATAGCCGTTCTCGTCGGCCGTGGTGCCACGGATGATGGCGACATCGATGGGAAATGCCGGGTAGAAGATGTATTCCTTGCCATCGATCGTCTCGATGCGGCAGGGCGGGCGCGTGGAGCGCTCGTTGAGCGCCCCGCCTTCGCGGCGGGGGTCCAGAAAGGTGCCTAGACCGACCGTCGTGAAAAGGCCAGGTTTGCCGGAGCCGATGGCCGTCAGCAGCTCGATCATCGAGCCCATGCTGGTCATGTAGCCTTCGACCACGCCCTCCCGCAGGAGGTCAAGCAGAGCGGGATGCCTCGCCCTGGCAAAAGACGCACCGATCAGCCGCGACAGCATTCCCTCGTGCGCGAAGCTGTTCATGCCGCCCTCGCCCCGGCGGTCGCCCGGCAACATCGGCGTGATCAGCGTCATGTCGCGCGGGTGCGCCTCGGCCAGAAAGCGCTTTTCGAGCGCGTCCAGCAAGTGCGCCGGCTCGAGCACCGGCCCGGTCCCCATCACGCATATGGTCGCGCCGTCCGGGATCGATGTAACCGCGGCAGCAGCGTCCAATATCTCAGGCGTCCGTCGTCCCATCGCTCGATCGATCCTTCCTTGATGCTTTCGCAACCATCGGCTGGCTTCAGCCGCCGCCCCACAACCGGCGGACGTTCATCGGAGCTTCGGCGAAACAGGCTTCGTGCATCTCGCGCAACTGCTCCGCAATCGCGATCCGGCATGGCACGATGTCGGCGAGTTCAGCGCGCGGATCGAAACCCGGAGCGATCTCGGTCAGCGTCAATCCGTCCTTCGTCAGCTCGAAGACGGCCTTCTCGGTGACATAGGTAATCTTCTGGCCTCGCCGGAACGCGTCGGCGCCGTTGAAGGAAATGCTCTGCACCTGCTCCTTGAACTTGAGGGGCACGCGGTCGCCGAGAACGAAGCAGAACACGATCTTCCCGATGCCCTGGGTCATTTCGACGAAACCGCCGGTTCCCGGGATGCGCTCGCCGAAGCGACCGACATTGATGTTGCCATGACCGTCGAGCTCGCCCACACCGAGATAGGCACAGTCGATCCCGCCCCCCGCGAAGAAGCGCAACTGGTCGGCTGAATCGATGATTGCCGTGGGATTGTGCGCCACTGGAAACGTCTTCCCACCAGCTGCATAACCGTTGATGCCGCCGAACACGCCGTGCTCGATCGTGAATTCGACATCGTCGAGGACACCCTCCTCGATCGCGATCGCCGGAAGATAACCCGGAACGCCATATCCGATGGCCAGCAGGTTGCCCCGCCGCGCCTCGAGGAACGCCCGCCGCATGACGACCTTGGCCGAATCCAAAGGCCGCAACGGAACGCTAGCCGGATCGAGGCGCTCCAGCCCCACAAGCGTCGGATCGAAAAGCACATGTGTGATCTGTCTTTGCGCGGCATTTTCCACCACCGCGTCGACCAGCGCGCCGGGAACACGGACCATGTGCGGATTGAGCGTGCCTGCAGGCACCACGCGCTTGACCTGCGCGATCACCCGGCCGCCATTTGCCTTGGCTGCCTGCGCCATTACGAGTGCGCCGATGACGGCCGGCTCCTCCTCGAAGGTAAGATTACCGGCTGTATCGGCCGTCGTTGCGCGAATGAACGCGGTGTCGACCGGGATCGCTCGATAGAAAAGCGCCTCCTCGCCGTCGATCTCGATGCGCTGCACCAGCCGATCCCGCGAAATGGCGTTCAGGGCCCCGCCGCCATGCTTCGGGTCCTCGAATGTCCCAAGGCCTACTCTGGTAATGAGGCCGGGGCGATTGGCCGACGCCGCCTCCAGCATTCCGTACATGACACCGATCGAAAAATTGTACGCCGCGATCTCGTTGGCGTTGATGCGCCTGATCAATTCCGGCACGCCCACTGGCCACAGCGAGCCACCGATCATGCGGCGCACCAGGCCGGGTTTGCCGAAGAGGCTTGTCCCGCGTCCCTCGATTTCTCCAGTTCGGATCGGATGGAACTCCGTGATGCCAGCCGGCCCGCCGCTCTCATCGAAACGCGCAACCAGCGCCTCAATCAGGAGATCCGGCTCCTGAACGCCGCCCGCGCCGCCGACGGCAAGGCAGCTTCCCGAGGCGATCGGAGCAACCGCTTCCCGCGCCGATATTACCTTGGTCCGGAGGGCTGCCATCAGCGAGAATCCTTTCCCGACAGAAACTGCCCGGCATTGGCACGATAGCCGGCGCCTGACTGGCAGATGCTGCTCACCATGCCCTGTACCATCGGGGCGACCGCGCCATCCGCCGGCAGGCGCATGCAGGTTTTCGCGTAGCGTATCGCCTCGGAGGGCCGTTCCGAGAGGTCACGGGCCCACGCCAAAGCCGCGTCGAATGCTTCACCATGGCCCACGACGCGATTGACGAGCCCTATCTCGCCGGCGCGGTTTCCATCCATGCGCTTGCCCTCGACGACGAGCTCCAGCGCCCGCGCCGGGCCGACGAGACGGTGCAACCGCTGCATGGCGCCGGAACCCGGAACGCTGCCGAGCGTCATTTCCGGGAAACCGAACATGGCCGTGCTTTCGCACAGCCGCATGTCGCACGCCAGCGCAAGCTCGGCGCCGCCGCCCAGCGCGAAGCCCTGCACGGCCGCAATGCTCAACAGCGGCGACCGCTCGATGCGCTCGCCGACGATCCATGTCCGTTCGATGAAACGGCGCAGGCTCTCGCCCGCCAGGGCGCGCATATGCTTCAGATCGGCGCCGGCGCAAAACGCCCTGCCCTCCCCCGCAATCATGAGGACGCTGCAGTCGCCATCCTCCTCCAGCCTGTCCAGCACGGAGACGATCGCGTCGCACATCGCCCGGTCGATGGCGTTGAGCGCATCCGGGCGGGCGAGCGACAATATCGCAACCCGCCCTTCCCGCGTGAGCTTGACTCGATAGCCCGCCATCACGCCGCGTTCCCAAAGGCCCCCAAAGTGGCAAAGGCGGCGCCGTTCCCGGCGTGCCTGACCATGATCGGACGCGCGAACTGGGCATCATCATGGAAGTCCGCATCCTCGCGATAGTGGCTTCCGCGGGTTTCCTTGCGAACCAGCGCGGCCGCGCACATGGCCCGGCCGACATCGATCATGCTCAGCGCTTCGTTGAGCGCGATCACATCCTTGGCCGTAGAGACGCCGTAGTCGCCGACTTCGAGCGACGCGGCCAGTTCCGCCAGTTGGGTCTCGGCCGTCATGAGCCCGGCCTCGTTACGCACCACAAGCGCGTGGTCGGTCATGATCTGCTTGATGCGCTTGTGCGCGTCCTTCACCTTCAACCCGTCTTCGGCCTTGGACCGACGCTCGATCTGCTCCAGGGCACGGGCAGCTAGCTTGGACGCATCCACGCCGGCGCGCTCACGCCCTACCGTCGCCGCACGCCGGCCCGCTCGCTTGCCGAACACCTGGCAATTGAGCAGCATGTTGCCGCCGAGCCGGTCCGCGCCATAGGGACCGGCCGCGTTCTCGCCGGCCGAGAGAAGACCTCCCACCGAGGTCTGGCCGTGCTCGTCGATGACCAGCCCGCCATTGATCGCATGACCGAAAAGGCCGATCCGCAGCGGTTGGGTCTCGATGTCCATATGCTTCTGGCGCAGCCATCCCTTGGAGACGTTCCACAACTGCGTGAACCCCTTCTGCGGGATGCTGTCCGGATCGGTCGTCCGAAGATCGAGCAGGAAGGCGCCGTTCTCGTCCGCCCGGCCGTCGCGCATTGCATTCTTGGTGGCGATCTCCAGCCAACGCGAGGCATCCGATGCGCTGAAGGGATAGTGCTTGACCTTTTCCAGCATCGCATCAGCCGCGCCGACGCCCGCCGGCAGCGCACCGTCCAGCACGGATTTGCCGTCGTGATCAACGAAGGGAGGTACGCCGCCCCAGAACCAGGTGTAGACGATGTTCAGCGCCGGCTTCACCGTGCCAAAGCCTGCCTGCATGAATTCCATATTGGCAAGCGTCGCGCCCGCCCGATAGCCGAGCGCATAACCATCCCCCGTGATATCGGGAGGCATAAGGCTGAGCTGGAAGAGCTGACCGGCGCCGCCGGTGGTCAGAACCGTGCAGCCCGCTTCGATCACGATGACCT
Organism: Manganibacter manganicus; assembly: GCF_002075885.1. Taxonomy (GTDB): domain Bacteria; phylum Pseudomonadota; class Alphaproteobacteria; order Rhizobiales; family Rhizobiaceae; genus Mesorhizobium; species Mesorhizobium manganicum. Next base: position 70,434 of record NZ_MDET01000011.1, on the reverse strand, counting down.
TGCCCTGTCGGGACAACACCACAACGCCGTGTATGCCGCGCTCGTCCTGCAGCAGCGACAGCACGGTGGCACCTTCGATGGACTGAACGCCGACGCGTTGCGTTTCCTTCTTCAGGGCCTCCGTGATGGGGCGGCCATGATGATAAATCTTGCGGTTGCGCGGACGGGAGGCGAAATCGCCCTGCGCAACCAGCGGCTTGCCGCTTTCGGGATCGCGTATGAAGTCGATGTTCCAGCGGTCGAGATCCTCGGACGCCTCCATCGCCTCGTCGACGAGGATGCGCACCAGCGCCGGGTCGGCGCAGCCCTGGGCCGCGGTCATGATGTCGTTGTAATGGACATCCGGATCGTCGAGCGGGTCGCCCGCGCCGTCGCCCACCGCGAATCCGGCCGTGGAGGCAAGGCCGACAGCGGTCGCGCCGGAGACCGCGATGCGCCCCTTGGTGACCAGCACCGTCCTCGCTCCGGCCGCCGCCGCTTCGTAGGCGGCACGCAAGCCCGCGCCGCCGGCTCCCACGACCACGACATCGGCCAAGATCGTTTCTGCTGCTTGCAATCTCACTCCAGACCTCCCGGCGCCAGCGTATGCCCGAGGCCGACGCGCTGCACACGGCTGGCGATCATGCCGCGCTGGATATCGGAGGTTCCGTCAAGGATGCGGTAGGCGCGGCAGTCCCGATAGAGACGCTCGACACCGAATTCCTGCGACACGCCCATGGCGCCATGTATCTGCACCGCCGAGTCGGCGGCGCGGCCCGCCGCCTCGCTGCAAAACAGCTTGGCGTAAGCGGCTTCCTGTGCGGCATCCTTGCCCTCGTCGAAAAGCATCGCCGCCTGGTAGAGCAGCAGCCGCGCCGTGTAGAGATCCGCGGTCATATCCGCGATCTTGTGCTTGATCGCCTGGAACTCGCCGATTTTCTTGCCGAACTGCTGACGCGTCTCGGCATGAGCGATGCTGAGTTCGGCGGCCCGCGAAATGACGCCGACGCCGCGCGCCGCGGCCCAGAGGCGGGCACGCCCCAGGATGAATTTCAAGGCGTTGAAGCCATAACCGACCTCGCCGAGCACTTCGTCATCGCTGGCCTCGCACTCGTCGAAATGCACTTCGGCGCTGCCCGAGCCGCGGCCGCCGAGCTGCCAGTCCTGCTTGCCGACTTTGATGCCCTTGCGCTTGTCCAGAAGAAAGACGGTGATTCCGCCCTTGGCGCCCTTGTCCGGGTCGGTGACGGCCGAAACCAGGAAGACGCCAGCCTTATTCGCGCGGCTGATCCATAGCTTCGTGCCGCTGATCGACCACCGCCCGCCCTTGCGGACGGCGCGCGCCTTGATGCCCGCTGCATCAGACCCCGCGCCGGCTTCGCTAAGGCAAAAGGCCGCATAGCGCTTGCCGGCGGCGAGATCGGGAAGATAGCGGTCCTTCTGATCGGGCCTGCCCACGAGGTTGATAGCGGCCGCCGGCGCGCTCGGCGCGACGAAGAAGGTGACCCCGCCCGGTCCGTGGCTCATCGTTTCGAGCGCCACCGACGAGGCGAGCTCGCTTTCGCCAAGTCCGCCATAGGCCTCGGGGATGGAGAAGCCGAACAGGCCGAGTTCGCGCGCCTTGTCGAGTATCTCTTCCGGGATCTCGTTGGCGCGATCGATCTCCGCCGCGCGCGGCTGCACGATATCGTCGACGAACGCGCGTACCGTGTCGCGAATCTGACGGACTTCCTCCGGCAATCTCAGGACCACTCTGAACCTCCTCCGTGACGGGCCAACCGTCAATCTGCGATCTGTGATCACATTTATAGCCTCGCCGCCTGGAATTTCAAGCCGCAAATCGGGGCAACGGGATTCAATCTCGCCTACCGTCGATTACGCTGAAAAACTCAGCGCGCGGAATATGAATTTCCCTTAGTTACGGCACGTTAGCGGGTTTGCCGGATGTCTACCTCGAAACTAGAACCGGCTCCGAGCCCGATAAATCGAACCCTAAACCGTTCGGCGCGCATCGGACAGATCGGGATTAACTTTGGTGCAATCGTCCCGCCGCCTGGCAGCGAAAATTCCACAAGCAAGAAATCGGCCGAGGGCAGACAGCCTCGGCCGATTTCCTATGGTCCGGCACGCGCGGCAAGCTTGTGGCTGCGATTCAGCGCAGTCCCGTCATTTTGTTCCAGACACGCACGAACTCCCTGCGCATCGGCGTATAGATTGACCAGTCGGTGGGCAGGAGCAGATTGAGCTGGTCGATCGGCACGCCCCCGGGCGGTGGCGCGACATCCGCACGCGGCGAATGAAGGAAGACGTTGTCGGCCTGAATCCGCTGGCCAAGCGGCGAAAGGAACCAGTCCAGGAAAAGCCGGGCGGCTTCTGGATGCGAGGCCTCCTTGATCACGCCCCATATTTCGGGTCCCGCCGGAAGCCCGCCGGGCGGCAGAACCATCTCCATCGGCGCGCCCTTGTGCTTGTAGAGCAGGTAGCCGGAATATTGCGCGCTGACGGCAATCGCGTCGTCGCCATTCACGATCCGATCAAACTGCTGCACGTAGGAATCGAAGGCCTTCGGCCTCAATTCGGCAATCTTGTCCCAGAAGCCGTCGCCATACTTCTTCTTCAGCAGATCCCAGACGAGCAGTTGCAGGCCGGAATTGCTGGACTTGACGCTGATCTTGTCCGCCCAGCGCGGATTGGTAACATCGGGCCAATCCTTGGGAGCGTCCTGCGGCGACACGACATTGGGATTGTAGGCAATGCCGGCCATGATCACCGCGCCCCAGGTCCAGAGACCTTCCGGCTGGCTCTTGAACTCGGGTTTGTAGGCGGCATCCTGCGGGGAGACATAGGCGCCGTAGCCGTCATGATTCTGAAAATCGAGAACCAGACCGGTGTCGGATAGATGCAGGACGTCGGCCAGGAAGCTGCCGGCTTGACGCTCGCGCATCAGCCGTGCGTAGAGCGCGCCGCTCTGCAGGCGCACATATTTCGTCTCGATCTTGGGGAAGAGCTTGTGGAATTCATCCAGCAGCTTCACCGTTCCCGGCTCCGGCGCGGGTGAATAGAGGACCAGTTCGCCCTCCTGTTCCGCCTTGGCGACGTCCGCGCAGGTGGCGAAGCCCTGGACCTGTTGCGGCGACGGACAGGCCTTGGTGGCTCTTTCGTCGGCATGGGCGCCGGCGGCCCACAGGCATAATGCGGCAAAGGCAGATACTATTCGGCGCATGCGATAAACTCCTCCATTGTTGTCTTAGTCGCGGATCAACACGCAATGCTCCGGCTTGAGGCCAGCAAAGGCTTCCGATCCGGGCTCGAGCAATTCGGCGGGGCTGCCGCGCACGGCGAGCGTGCCGAGCGGGCATTCGAAGCGGTATTGAACGAAGTCGCCGTGGAACATGCGCTGCGTGACGGTTCCCGGAACGACATTCGCGGCGGATGGATCGGGGCGCTTGCCCGTCAGCGCGACATAGGCCGGCCGAATGGCGATGCTAGTTTCGGACCCGGTCGGCGCAAACGGCGCGAGCGCCTGGATCGGAAAGCCATCGACCTCGAACTTGATCGCCCCTGCCGACGCCGCGCCAGCGATCCGACCCTGGACGATGTTGGCGGAACCGACGAAATCGGCGACGAAGCGGTTGGCCGGCCTGGCATAGATGGTCTGCGGCGAGCCAATCTGCTCTATTCTGCCGCCATTCATCACCACAACCTTGTCGGAAATGGCGAACGCCTCCTCCTGATCGTGCGTCACATAGACCGATGTTATCTTCAGTCGGTCGCGCAGGGTGCGGAGTTCCTCGCGCATTTCGTTGCGCAGCTTCGCGTCGAGGTTGGAGAGCGGCTCGTCGAACAGCACGACCCTGGGAGAAAATGCGATCGCGCGCGCGAGCGCCACACGCTGCTGCTGTCCACCGGAGAGACGCGATGCCGGCCGGTCGGCATAGGCGGACATCTGGGCAAGATCGAGCGCCTCGCGAACAGCCTTCGCCACCGTGGCCTTGTCCTTGCCGCGCACATTGAGGCCATAGGCGACATTGTCGAACACGCTCATATGCGGCCAGATCGCGTAGGACTGGAACACCATGGATGTGCCGCGCTTCTCCGTCGGCACGTCGATGCGCTGCGTCGACGAGAAAAACGGCTTGCCGTCGACCACGATTTCGCCGCTCGTCGGACGCTCAAGCCCTGCGATCGATCGAAGCGTCGTCGTCTTGCCGCAGCCGGAAGGCCCCAGCAGGGTGAGGTGCTCGCCGGCGGCAACCGAGAGCGACACGCCCTGAACGGCGGTGAACGTGCCGTAGCGGATCACCAGATCCTTGATCTCGATCGTGGCGCCGCGCTCGCGGCTCCCCGCGTCGGCAGATCCTTGTGTGCCCGTCATCTTCAAGCCTGGCCTCCCTTTTCCGCATTCAGGCTGCTGTAGCGGCGGCTGACGTAGAACAGGCACAGCACCGCGATAAGCACCGTCCCCGTTTGGATGACCGCCATCGCGGCGGTGAGTTCCGTCCCCGAGCTCGACCATGAACTGACGATCGCCGGTGCGATCACCTTCGAGTTCGGTCCCATCAGGTAAATGGAGACGCCGAGTTCCCGCACGCTGGCGATGAACAGAAGCACCCAGGCAGAAATCATCCCCGGCCGCATGAGCGGCAGGGTCACGGTCCGCAATTGCTGGCCCCATGAAGCGCCGCAGACGCGGGCGCATTCCTCGAGGCTGCGGTCTATCTGCAGGACGACGCCGGCAAGGGTGCGCACGCCGAGCGGCAGGAGCACCGTGAAATAGGCGATGGCGAGCAGCCAAAGCGTGCCGTAGATCGGGATCGGCATGTTGAGCCACGCCCAAAGCAGCGCCAGGCCGAACACCATGCGCGGCACGGCCTGCGGGAACATCACGATATATTCGATGGCGCCGCGGCCGGGAGCTCGCGACCGGTAGATGATCCATACCAGCAAGAGCATCAGGAACACGCCGATCGTCGCCACGCCGAAGCCGAGTAGAAGGCTGTTGCCGATGGCGCTGCGGATCGAATCCAGACTGAGCGCGGTGGCGTAGTTGGCCAGCGTGAACTCGCTCTGCGACATGATCACGGTGGCGAAGCGCTGGAACGAGGTGAGGACAAGAGCCGCTAGCGGCAGCCCCACCGCAACCACAACATAGAGCCAGCAGAAGCCGAGCAGGAACCAGCCGGATCGGCCGGCATCGATGAGGCGGGGCTGGAATGCCTTGCCCGAAATGGTCGCATAGCTGCCCCGGCGCACGATCCAGCGGTAAAGCGCAAGCATCGCGAACATCACGGCGAACAACGAGATACCGAGTGCGGCGGCCCGGCCGTAATCCGGCGGGTAGGACAGCGTCAGCTCCCAGATCGCCGTGGTGATGACGTAAAAGCGGCCCGGTATGCCCAGAACCAATGCCGCGGCGAAGGATCCCAACATCTCGGCGAAGACGAAGATGAAGGCGCCCATCACGGCCGGGAACACCAGCGGCAGCGTGACCTTGAACATCGTCCGCAGCTTGCCGGCGCCCATCACGCGCGAACTTTCCTCCAGCGACGGGTCCATCGACTTCATGGCGGCGGAAATCATCACGAAGGCCACAGTCCCCTCGAACAGAGCCATCACCCAGGCGACGCCCTCGGGCGTGTAGATGTCAACGATGTGTCCGCTGCCCCCGAAATAGACCCACGCCTGGTTGATGAAGCCGCTCTTGGGCGCCGCGAGGATCGCCCAGGCCAGTGCGCCGACAAGCGGCGTGACATAGAAGGGAATCTCAATCAGCCGCTCGAGCAGGCCGCGGCCGGGAATTTTCGTACGGGTCAGGATCCAGGCGAGGATGAAACCGACGCAGACCGATATCACGGTGGCGGAAAAGGCAACACGCAAGGTGTTGCCGATCACCCTCCAGTCGAGGACGGAATCGAGATAGTTCGCAAGACCGAGCTCCTCGGGCGGGAATATCTGCGGGTCGCCGACATTGAGCGATTCCGTCACCAGGAAGAAGATCGGATAGAGAACCAGGAAGCCGCAAACGAGGAGGATGATCAGGGTGACGAATGCCTGCGTCCGGTTTCCGGCCGCGGGCATGCGCCAGCGCCACGCGGACGCGGTTGCCACGTCCGCGTTTTCTTCCGCCACGTTCATTTCATGCCCGTCATCGAACGCATGTCGCGCAGGAACTGGGGCCGGCTCTTGGCAAAGTCGATCCAGTCCTGCGGCCACAGCAGGTGCATCTTTGTGATCGGCAGCGCACCTTCCGGCGGCGCCACGTCCTCGCGCGGCGAATGGAAGAACCAGTATTTGACGGACGCCTGCTGCCCTGATTTCGACAAATACCAATCCAGGAATAGCCTGGCGGCATTCGGATGCGGCGCGGTGTTGACGACACCGACGACCTCGGGGCTGGAGGGCAGGCCGCTGGTCGGCGCGACGAACGCGATCGGTGCGCCCTTGTTCTTGAATTCAAGATAGGCGGCGTATTGCGCAGTGAGCCCGATCTTATCGTCGCCGTTCACCAGGCGGTCGAACTGCTGCACCATCGAATCGAAGGCGCGCGGCTGCTGCTCAGCCATCTTGTCCCAGAACGTGTCGTCGAGCTTGTTCAACTCGTACCACGTCACGTGCTGCATGCCGGAATTGGCGGATTTCATGCTGACGCTGCCGTGCCATTTCGGATCGAGCGCATCCGCCCAGTCCTTCGGCGCCTCTGCGGCGGACACGACCTTGGGATTGTATGCCATGCCAGCAGGCATCAAGACCGCCCAAGTCCAATAACCCTTCGGCTCGCTGAGATATTCCGGTTTATAGGCCGACAGTTCGGGCGAGACGTAGGGTGCGTAACCGCCCTTGGATTGGAAATCCAAGACGAGACCCATATCGCCGATCTGGAAGACGTCCGCGAGGTGGCTGCCGCCTTGCCGCTCGCTCATCAGCCGCGCGTACAGGGCGCCCGCCTGCAGCCGGATGTAGCTCGTCTTGATCTTGGGAAAGAGTTTTTCGAATTCGCCAAGTACCTTCACGGTGCCGTGCTCGACATCGGTCGCATAAAAAACCAGCTCTCCTTCCTGTTCGGCCTTCGCAATGTCGGCGCAGGTTTTGAAGCCTTGGACTTCGCTAGGCGAAGAACACACAGCCGGAGCCTCCTCGGCGCTGGCGCCGCTCAGTGCCGCACTGGTCAGCACCGCAGCGGCAAGTACAATTCCTGATTTCATCAAATCCTCCCTATTTGGCACGGCCTCTATCAGCCGCTTCGAAGGCCCCTTCCGCGACGAGACCACATGCAGTGACAGACACAGAAGCGAGTGTCAGCCGCAGTTCGCGGCCTCCCTTTGCCATCCCATTATGTGCGATCTATGATCACACTTTACCCCGTTTGGGCACGTTTACAAGTCCGTTTGTTCGGTAGACGCGACTAGGCTCTGGATGCCTTGAAATAGGGGCTCCATGAAAACCTGTAGATTGATGCATGAGCCGGTGTTGCCCGAGCATAACTGCATCGATTTCTGAGCTGTGCCAGTGAATCGGGTACGTTCCCTGTGAGCCTCGATGGTGTCGCCTCAATGACCGATGCCCGGCCGGCGATAGTTCCCTGGTGTTGGTGGTGGCCATCCGCATGCCGCTCGGCGGCGGTGTTGAGCTAAGAACCCAATCCTCGAGTTCGCGCTCGCTGTGCCCACCGCCTGAGATCGTATTCGATATTGCGCCAGCCAGCATGATTGCGACGCTCGCAACGATGCAATTCGGCCGTCTCTGTCGAATACCACTGGTCACCACGGCGGGCCTTCGCGGCATCCTGCTTCCGTCGCTGCGGCATGCCGGCGGCATTAACCTGGTGATTTTTCTGGCTAACCTTGTCGACGGCGATAACATCACGATCCCGATCACCGGCTGCCGCAGGATCAGTCTTCGTGGCCATGAGCTACCCGGCCATCCCTGAATATTGTCCGTTCAAAAGACCTGATCTTCGACGATATCGGCCTCCGGCTCTTCTTCGTCGCCCTCTCCGCTCGCCAGCGCGGTTGGGGTATCCCCGGCCAGCAGCTTCTCCTTCGACAGCAGGCCCGCGTCCTCGAGCGCCTCGAAATCCGGCAAATCCCGCAGCGTATCGAGCCCGAACTCAAGCAGGAATTATTTGGTCGTCACGTAGGTATAGGGCGCGCCGGGCGTCGGAATGCGCGGGCCAGAGGCGATCAGACCAGCGCCGCGCAGACGGCCGATCAGGTCTCAGCTGATTTCCTTTCCGAAGAAAGACGACAACTCGGCGCGGGTGATCGGCTGGAAATAAGCGATGCACATCAGTACCAGGATTTCGGACTGCGTCAGGTCGGCCGTCTCCTCGCCTGCGCCAACCGCCGCCCGGATGGCATCAGCATGGCCGGCCGGGTCAGATGCTTCCAGCCGCCGGCGACGGAAACCAGGTCGTAGGGCCGGCCACGCAGCTCCTCGCGAATGTCGTCGATCAGAAGATCGATGCTGCAGCTTTTGCCGACGATCTTCGCCAGCGCCTCGCGGTCGACCGGATCGCTGGCGGCAAAGATCGTCGCTTCGACACGGTTCATCCATTCGCGCCAGCGCTTCCGGCGGCAGATGATCCAGTTCGCGGTCAAAGAGGCCTTCGCCTCCCTGCCCTTCTCTTCGTCGCCTGGCCGCTCGCTCCGCTATGGTGTCTAGAGCCCATAGATGCGGAAGGTCGGACGACCGGACAATTCACGCACGGCGCCGAGTTCGACCAGCCGATCGAACAGGCGGCGCAGGCCGCGGTCGCTCATCCCGGCGATCTGTTCCGAGGCAACGATTGCGTCATCGGACAGAAGCCGTTCGATGACAAGACCGGATGCCCGGGCACGGAACTTCGGCGCCACCGTGAGCAACCGTTCCGATCGGCGCCCGGGTTCGCCCGACTGATCAATCGCGCGCAACGCAGCACGGGCCTGAGCGGCAAGCAGACTTTTCGCCCAGGCCTCCTCCTTATCAATGCCCGTCGTCGCCGTAAGGACGGCTCCTGATCGGCGCGGACGACCGATGCCGACGCCGGAACCATCTCCGCACCCAGCAGCGGCACCGCGTGTGTCCAGCCTAGGCAGCGCGCCAAAAGGGCGTCTGCGAGCCAGGCGCCGACGGCGCGTCCGAACCCGGATCGCCCGGCGGCGATGAAGGCACCCTTCAGCATTCCGACCATGTCCTCTGTCGAAAGCCGGGGTAGTTCGCCCGCCAGATCGCTGACCACCTCGTCGTCGGGGGCGTAGCCGAACTCGTCCAACACCGTAGCGAGGTTTTTTTCCGTCAGCCCCTTCTCCGCGGGCCGTGTCGCCAGCCAGCGCCAGGCCATCAGCATGCGGCCAGCCGGACCGGCGGTCGTAGACCCGTGCGACAAAAATCGCCGGGACGCGTGAGCAAAACGGCATCACGCAAGGCGGCTTCGTCCTCGACGCGCCGGCCTGTCTTGTCGTTACCGCAGCCGCGCTAAGCGCCAGCCGCTGACGCAAGGCACCGGCCCACCGCTGCTGCTGGCTTCTGACATGCGTCAACCTCCGACTGAGGCAGGTTAGCCTGACTGTAATCTTTCCGATTGTCGCTCGGCACTTAATGATGAGAATCATGCTTCAATGATTTCAGATGCTTACGCCAGCACTTAATTTGCGAATGGGCAGTTAATTCGATAATGCGCATTGGCTTTTGTCACTTAATGTGAGAATGAGACTCGTGATGTTTTCCTCGCGAGCCTGCCATGAGAGATCGGATCCCTGATGAGATCGACGAAGCGCTTTGGGATGAAGCTTGCCGAAGGGCAGATGCGCTCCGTGAATTCCTGAGGCGCAATCCTGACGGTGCGACCGCGGCAAACGTTTCGGGGCTCGCTGCCGGGATGAATGTGAGTCAGGCGACGGCCTACCGGCTGATCAAGCTGTTCCGCGTCGGCGGGACCGTTCTGTCTCTTGTCGATCGCAAGCGTGGACGGCCTGTGGGTCATCGTACGCTGGACGAGAAACGGGAGGAGATCGTTAGCAAGACTATCAAAAAGTTCTACTTGAAGCGGACCCGACCGACGATCTCGCAGTTGGTGCGGGACGTGCAGACGAACTGCATTTCGGTCGGGCTGAAGCCGCCACATCGCCGAACGATCGTCGCCCGCGTGAAGGACATCGACCTGCAGAAGCGCGCAAATCGGCGTGGCGAACAGAAAATCGTCAAGGCGACAACGGCCGTCCCCGGATCATTCGAAGTCTCCCGTCCCCTGGCAGTGGTCCAGATCGACCATACCAAGGCAGACATCTTTGTCGTTGACGAGGAGACGCGGCAGCCGATCGGACGGCCATGGCTGACGCTGGCGATGGATGTCTGCAGCCGGATGGTGACCGGCTTTTATCTCACGATGGAGGCGCCGTCCCACCTGTCCACCAGCATGTGCCTGCTACACTCCGTCTTCGACAAATCGGCATGGCTGCGGGAGCGCGAGATAACGGAGTCCTGGCCCGTCGCCGGTCTGCCGGACATGGTGCATGTTGACAATGGTGCCGACTTCCGAAGCCGGGCCTTCAAGCGAGGGTGCCAGGACGCGGGCATCGCGATCGAGTGGCGGCCACCCGGTGAGCCGCGTTTCGGCGGTCATATCGAGCGCCTGATCGGCACTCAGATGGGCAGGCTGCATCTCCTGCCCGGAACAACGTTCAGCAACGAACAGGAGTTGGGCGCCTATGACTCGAAGCGACATGCGGCACTGACTCTGAGGGAGCTCGAGCGCTACATCGCTCTCGACATTGTCGGCGCTTATCATCAATCGATCCACAGCAGTCTGGGTCGACCGCCGATCGCGGTGTGGCGGGAGCACGAGGGCGAAATCCCGCTTCGGTTGCCGCAAGATCGAATGCGCTTCTGGCTGACGTTCCTGCCGGAGCAGGAGCGGACGTTGATGCCTGACGGGATTCATCTGTTCAAACTGCGCTACTGGTCGCCGGCATTGAGCGCCGACGTCGGACGTTCTGACCGGCGCCTACTCGTAAAATATGATCCGCGCGACATGGCGCGCATCTTCGTCCGGCGGCCATCGGGAAACTTCGTTGAGGCCCGTTATGCCGACGTGACCCTGCCCTCGATAACGCTACACGAGGCACTAACCGCCCGGCGTACCTTACGTGCGAAGGGCCGTCGCGAAGTCGACACCCGCGCCATCGTCCGCACCGCCGTCGCGCAGCGGGAATTGGTCGAGGCGGCAACCAATAAGACGGCGGCTGCGCGACGCGGGAAGGCTTCTTCGAAATCGAAGGTGGATGATCGGGGATTGGGCTCGCTCCGCGGCGTCGACTCCAGCAAACCTGTACCCTTTGTTGAGGATACAGATTGAGCTGGAGTGAAACATGAGCGATCAAATCTCCCACCTGACCGCCGGCGCCGGCGCACTGCTTGCCGAAACGGACGAGCGGCGCATTCGCGCGATACGATCGCGCCGATGGGTGCTCTACCCACGCGCCAAGCAGGCGCTCGATCGGCTGAGCCGGCTTCTCGACCATCCACGCGGCACACGCATGCCTTCTGTCGCGATCTATGGCGACAGTGGCATGGGCAAGACCATGATCATGAAGCGGTTCCGGGACGAACACCCGCCGTGCTTCAACCCGGTGACGGGTACGCTGAAGACGCCCGTTCTGGCCATGGAGATGACGAGCCGGCCCGGCGAGCGGCGGTTCTACGCCGAACTGCTCACCCTTCTCGGCGCACCACAGAGGCCACGCGCCGATATCGCCCAGATGGAGCAAGCGGCGCTACGCATCATGGAGGCCATCGGTGTGCAGGTGCTGGTGATCGACGAGGTGCACAACATTCTCGCCGGATCTTATCGCGAGCAGCGCATTGTCCTGAACACGCTGCGTTTCCTCAGCAATCGTCTGCAGATCTCCCTGGTCTGCTTCGGCGTTAACGAGGCGCGCGAGGCGATCGGTGGCGACGTCCAGCTTGCACGCCGGTTTGAGCAGTTCACCTTGAGCAGGTGGGCGGCGAACGAGCAGTTCGAGACGCTGGTGGCATCGATCCTGCGCAATACGCCGCTGCGTCGACCCTCGGTGCTCACGCCGAAATCACTGCGACGGATTCTGCAGATAACCGAGGGCATCACCGCCAGCATCTTCCACATGATCAACGACCTCGCGGTTGACGCCATCGAACGCGGCCAAGAGCATATTGCAGACGAATCTGTCGAAAACTGGGAGCCGGAGTTCGAGGCCGAGGCGGCGTTCGCATGACGGAGACCGCGCCGCCACGGCAGTTGCCAGTGAGATTGCCGCCCTACCCTGACGAGCTTCTGTCGTCTTGGATCAGTCGCCATGCCGCCTTCTACGCGGTTCCGCCGCTCGTCATGCTCCAGCATTGCCTGCCGGAGGCCTCCTCATTGCGAGCAGTCGATCTCCATCTGAGCGGCGATCAGGAAGTCCGCCTCGCCAGTATTTTCGCCGCCAAACCGGCTGTTTTACGTCGAATGACCTTCATCAATGTGCCGAAGTCGTCGCATCGACTAATCGCCGCGAGGCCGGCACAGACCTGTGCACGTTGCAGCCCCGGTAGCGCGGAACCAGCGCCAATCCTGCGAAACCAGCTGCTGGGGTGGCGGATTACCTGCGTACATTGCGGAACACTACTACGAGGGTTCGGAAAAGGTGAACTTCGCTCCCCTTTCCGGCAAAATCACCGTGCGGCTCTGCGGGGTGAAAAGCTGCTCGACGACGAAGCCGAACGCGGCATTCGAACCTGGACATCGGCGACCGAAATCGCCCGGCTTCTGTTGATGCGGCGAGTGATCTGGCCCCTACCGCGCGAGCACGAGCTTTGGCGCTACCGGGTGCTCGGCGCCATCATTCCCGATCTCGACCATGTCGTTGCCGAGCAATTGCAGAATCTGCCCACACCTGCAAAGCCGATCCTGCCGCTCGATATGCGGCCGGCTCTGCTGGCCGGCGTTGCCATCGTCGAGCGCGCCGGCCCGGAAATGCTCCGGATGCTGCGTGGGCACATGATGGGCGACAACCGGGCCCGATTCTCTGACGCCGCAGAGAACATGATAGCTCAAGCCGGCACGCTGCGAGCTTCTAGGCAAATGCAGTTAATTTGAGAATCTGGCTGCAGGAATTCTCACGATTAAGTGCCTAACCCGGGCAAAACCACCGCATTCTTGCATTTAAATGCCAAGCGACATGTACCTTGGCCCCGCTGTTTATACGCGTGCCGCTCCGAGGTCGCGACCGTAGGAAATCAGCGGCAGCGTCCAAGTTGAAGATCGGGCACCGGCGCAAAGTGCCTTCAGCGAAGATGAACCGTTTGCAGCTTTGCGATCTCACGATCGAGCTTGTTTGTCATGTCCCTCCGCTTGTCCCGACCATTTCGCATTGAGGCGATCCCGGCCGCCGGTGCCTATAATGTCTTTTCAGGAGAGGCTTCCGATCGCCTCGATCTTATCCGCGCCGCCGACGATGCCGGCGAAATCCTCCCAGACCCCGCGCGCGCCCTTCTCCCACTCATCGCGCGCCTCGGGCGCTATCACCTTGCCGCCGTGCTTGGCCGCGAGCGCCACCGAGCGGTCCTCATCCTCGACGATGAGTTGGTCGAAATGGGCGGCACCCTCGGTGGCGGCCTGCTGGAAGACCTCCTTGTCGCCATCGCTCAGGCCGTTCCAGAAGCCGGTCGAGAAGTAGACGACGCCCGACGCCCAGATATGGCCGGTTTCGGTAAGGTAGGGCACCACCTCATAGAGCTTGAAGCCCGCATAGGCTGACTTGGTGAGGTCCATTGCGTCGGCCACCCCGGTCTTGAGCGCGTTGTAGGTCTCGGTGATCGGAATACCGATCGGCGTCGTGCCGAAGGCACTCCACAGCTTGGTGTGCAGCGGGCTCTGGATGACGCGGATGCGCTGGCCCGCGAGTTGGCGAGGCCGCGTGACGGGCTCCTTGGTCAGCAGATGGCGGGCGCCATAGTTGATGAAACCGCCAACGATGAATTGTTGCGCAGCGAGCTTCTGCTTGAGCTCGGCGCCGGTCCGCCCCTCAACGACCTTGCGCACATGAGCGGCGTTGCGAAACAGGAAAGGCAGGTCGAGGATCTGCACTTCGGGCACCCAGCCCGACAATGCCGAGACGGTCGACAGGCTGGCCTGAATGGAGCCGAGACGGATACCTTCGGCGATTTCCTTCTCGCCGCCAAGCGCTGCGTTGCGCACGATGTTGAAGTTGAATTTTCCCGGCAGCTTCTCTTCAACCAGGTCGCGGATTTTCAGCCAGATCTTCGTCTCCGGCTTGTCGTCACCGAATAGCGAGGCGACGGTCAGCGTCGTCTGCGCCCGCGCCCTGCCGACGATGGCGGGGGCAAGCAGAAGCCCCGCTCCGGCGGAAGCGGTGGCATGGATGAAACGGCGGCGCGTGATGGCGGTCATGATCTTTTTCCTTTGCTTAGAGGAGAAGAGTTCCCGCGCTCAGCAGGGCGAGGGAAACCAGAAGAGCTGCCAGATAGGGCAGGATGGCCGAAAACAGCGCGCCGGCCGGCAGCCGCGTGACGCCGCTCACCACGAACACCAAAATGCCGACTGGCGGCGTGAGTCCGCCGATCATCAAATTGACCACGATGATGACGCCGAACCCGATGGGGTCGATGCCGGCTGCCACCGCGGCCGGCAGCAGGATCGGTCCGAACAGCAGAATTGCAGCGCCGATGTCCAGCACCAGCCCCACGGCGAGTAGCACGAGGTTGGAAAGCAGCAGCACAGCGATCGCGCTGCCGCCGAGTGCCATTGTCATGCTGGAGACGACCCCCGAAACGTTGTCGGTTGCCAAAAGGAAGGCGAACGGACCGGCGGTGCCAATCAACAGGCCGATTGCCGCGGCTTCGACGGCAGCCTTCCGGAAAGCGACATAAAGCGACGTGAAGCGCAATCGGGCCCCGAGGCCAAGGAAAAGCGTGTAGAGGGCCGCCAGCGCCGCCGCTTCCGTGGTCGTGACCACGCCGAGGCGGATGCCGACGACTACGATGACGCCCAGCCCGAGGGCGGGAATGGCGGCGAATGCCGATCGCCGGCGCTCGGCGGCGTCTGCGCGCGGCATCGGTGTCGCCTCCCGCATGGTCAAGTGGATGGCGACAGCAAGACAGAGCGCCATCAATGGCCCGGCGATGAAGCCGCCGACAAACAGCGACCCGACCGAGAGGTTGGTGGCGACAGCCAGGATCAGAAAGGCGATGGACGGCGGGATAACGTTGTCCAGCACCGAGGTGGCCGCGATGATTGCGGCGGCCTGCGTCGGCGGATAGCCCCGCTTCACCAGTTCTGGCTGGAAGATTGCCGCTCCAAAGGCGGCATTGGCGACCGACGAGCCGGATGCGCCGGAAAACAGCACGCTGGTGAGAAGCGTGGTCTGCGCGAGGCCGGCGCGGCGATGGCCTACCAGAGAGGCCGCGAAGGTGACGATCCGGGCGGCGGTTCCCGAGGCCGTCAGCAATTCGCCCACGAGCAGGAAGAAGGGAATGGCAAGCAGCAGGAACTTCGACACGCTCGTCACCGTGGTCGACACCACCGCCTGCTCCGGCAGCGGGCTGCCGAAGAGGATCGCCAGATAGGCAGCGGCCAGAAAGGCATGGGGCATCGGGGCTGCGACAATGAGGCCGACCACGACGATCAGTCCCAGCACGATGCTTGACGGTATGGGGACGGACACGCTTGCGTGGCCGACGGCCACGAAGAGCACGATGCCGAGGGCAGCGGCTGCAAGCAGGGCCGCACCCCTTTCCTCTGCGACGCGTTGCAGAGCCAGGACCAGCAGGATCAGTCCGCCGCCAACGCCGAAAAAGCCGAAGCGGATCCATTCGGGCAGGCCAAGCGTCGGCGAGATGCCTCCCAGCATTGCGGCGATGCGGGCACTGCCAAAGATGAGGATCAGGCCGGCCAGCACGGTGAAGACATCGGCCCCGATAGCGGCGAAAGCTCGCCCATGAGCCGGCAACCTGAAGACAACGCCGTCGAACCGCATGGCCAACGCGCTGTTCAGCGCCAACGGCGCCCCTACAGCAATCAGCGCCACGTGCAGCCAGATGCCGAGATCCTCTGATCCGATAAACCCGGTGCCGAAGGCATAGCGCAAAACGACGGCGGTGAGCACAACAGCGAGAAGGACGGCAAGAACGGCGGCCGCGACCGCCCCGAGCGCCGCTTCCAGGGAGCGCAGAAGTTGCGCGGCTAGGCGTGCCGGTCGCGGCACGGAGGCTGTGGGTTGCTCTACTGGGCTCATGCGGTCATCCAGCCCTCCGCAGCGCAGAAGCAGACCCCATCAGGCCGACCACCACCGATGGAAATGGTGGACCGGTCCGCTGCCCTTGCCGATGGAGAGCGTCGCGGCGGCCTCCAGGGCTCCCTGAAGATAATCCTTCGCCTCGCCGACGGCCTCTGGCAGTGCCAGTCCGCGTGCGAGCCCGGCCGCGATGGCCGCGGCCAGCGTGCAGCCTGTTCCGTGGGTGTTGCGGGTCTGGATACGCGGTTTGGAAAAGCGGGTAACGGTGCGGCCGTCGAGCAGGACGTCGGCGCTGCACGGGCCGTCGCCATGGCCGCCCTTGACGAGCACGGCGTTCGCGCCGGCCTCGAGGATCACCTCGGCCTGCGCCGCCATCGCCGCCTCATCCTCGGCAATCGACGTCCGGGTCAGCAGGGCGGCCTCATGCAGATTGGGCGTCACGAGCGCTGCGAGCGGCAGCAATTGCGTCCGAAGCGCGTCGATGGCGTCGGGCTGGAGCAGGCGGTCGCCCGATGTCGCGACCATCACCGGATCGAGCACCGGCCGCACGCCATAACGGCGCAGACGCCCGGCAATGATTGCGATTGTCTCGGCGCGCGAGACCATGCCGATCTTGGTCGCGCCGACCTGGATGTCGTCGAACACCGCGTCGATCTGCGCGGCGATCATTTGGGGTGATATGTCTTCCACGGCGCGCACGCCCATCGTGTTCTGCGCGGTAATGGCCGTGATGACGCTGGCGCCGAATACCCCCAGCGCCGAAAACGTCTTCAGATCGGCCTGAATGCCGGCCCCGCCGCCGCTGTCGGAGCCCGCGATGGTGAGAGCAACAGGGGTCGGAGTCGGGGCGGTCATGACGAACGCCCCTCCAGCGCATCGTCCACCGCGCGCCGCAAATCGCGCGACGCCGCCGCGATGTCCGTTGCCCGAAAAACGGCGGAGATGACTGCGACACCCGATGCCCCCGCCTTCACCACGTCGCGGGCGCGTCCGGCATCGATGCCGGCAATGGCGCCGACCGGCAGGTCAGGCTTTGCCACGCCGATCCGCCTGCGCAGGGCCGCGAAGCCCTCGATGCCGACCGGCGCGTCGGGGTTCTGCTTCGATAAAGTCTCGAACACGCCGCCGATGCAGGCATAGTCGCACGGTGCGGCGATGGCCATGTCGGCGTCCGCCTCGTTCTTGACGGTCACGCCGATGATCGCATCCGGGCCGAGCAAGCGGCGCGCCGTCGCCACATCCATGTCGTCGCGGCCGAGATGGACGCCTTCGGCCTCCGCCGCCAGCGCGACGTCGATCCGGTCGTTGACGACGAGCGGCACCCCGCTGCCGGCGAGCGCGGCCCGGATTGCGGCCGCACGCTCGACCATGGTCCGTGTCGGCGCATCCTTGTCGCGGTACTGGACGATCGTCGCGCCATTCCCGGCAGCAATCGCGGCAAGTTCGGCCAAATCGCCGACGTCTTGCAAGCTGCCGTCCACGATCGCGTTCAGTCTGTAGTCGAGCTTGCTCATCCCGTTACCTTCGCTCTTTCCAGAATGTCCCCGCCATCGAGTGCCGCGAGCGCATCGAGCAAAGCCGGCTCGAAGCTGCCTGGCCCGCTGGCGCTCAGGGCGGCCTTTTCCGCCGCCACGCCGAGCACCAGCATCGCGGCTGCGGTCGCTGCATGGCGGTCGTCATCTACTGCGAGAAAGGCTGCGATCACCGCGCCCGACAGACAGCCTGTGCCCGTGACCTTGGCCATGAGCGGATCGCCATTGGCGACCGATATTGTTTGTCCGGCGAAGCTGATGTGATCGACGACGCCGGTCTCGACGGCGACGACGCGATCCGGCACTGTCAGCAATCCATATTCGGCAGCGTTGGCGCGCAACGCGGTGGGCTGGCGTTGCAGCAGATCCTGCGCGAAACGGGCACGTGGTGGCGAGTAATCGCAATGTGCCGGGTCGAGCACCCATGGAATTTCGCGTGCGGCAGCCACATCCACGGCAAGGCCGATGGCCTCGCGGCGCTGTTTGTCGAGCGTGCCGAGATTGACGACCAAGGCGTCGGCCTTGCGCGCGAAATCCTGCACCTCTTCCGTGGATGAGGTCATGGACGGGATCGCGCCCAGCGCCGAAAGCCCGTCCGCCACCAGCTTCTGCACGACAGTGTTCATCAGGCAGTGCACGCGCGGAGCCTGCTTGCGCACGCGCTCCAGCATGGAGGTCGGCCATTGAGGCAGGTCGGCCCAGTTCCCAGCAGGCATGCTCATTGTAGTTCCACCGCAATGTCGTCCACCGCCGGAGCGGCCTTGATCAGCCCGCTCTCGGCCATGAACGCGCCAAACCGGGCATAGCGTGCGCGGTCGAGCGCGAAGGGCCGCTTGGCGAAGCGCGGCAGCGTGTCGACCCAGGCCTGGCGGTTCAGTTTATCGTCGAGATCGGGGTAGGCATGGGTGAACAGCTTCCAGCTCTCGTCGGGGTGGTTGGTGAGGTAGATCGCGCCCTGTTCGACGGCTCCAAGGAAACGCTTGAGCCGATCGTCGCTAACCAGTTCTGGCCGCGTGACGAAGATCAATTCGTCATAGACCGGAACGCCATGCTCCTCGGGAAAGAAGGACCGGCCTTCATGGCCTTCTTGCCGCATCTGCGTCAGTTCGAAATTGCGGAAACCGCCGATGGTGGCATCGACCTGACCACCAATGAGCGAGGGCGTCAGCGCGAAATTGACGTTGATCAGCTCCACGCTTTTCCTGTCCACGCCCACATGTTCCAGCATGCGGCCGAGCATGGCGTCCTCGAAGCCGGAGACGGAAAAGCCGATGCGCTTGCCTTTCAGGTCCTCGATGCCCGCGATCGGCCCATCGGCCAGCACGGTGAGCGTGTTGAGCGGCGTCTCGACCAGCGTGCCGAACCGGATGAGCGGAACGCCCGCCGCGTGATCCAGATAGAGGTTGGGCTGGTAATGGATGCCGACATCCGCCTGCCCCGAGGCCACCGCGCGCGGCACGATGGAGGGATCGGAAGGCGGCAGCAGTTCGACATCCAGTCCCGCCTTCTCGAACAGGCCGAGTTCGCGCGCCACGACAAGCGGGGCATGGTCGGGATTGACGAACCATTCCAGCAGCACGGTAAGCCGGTCTTGCGCCCGCGCGGCGCCGGTGGCGGCAAAGCCGATCAGAACGGCAAATATCAGAGCACGCATCATGGTCGCTTCCCTTTGTTGACGCGATGGGAAAATTCGTTTTCTTCAGCCCAGGGGGTGAGAAGAGGCCCCAGCCGATCGACCGCGCGGCGCAGCGCCAGCGTCAGCAGGGCTATGATCGCCATGGCGGCGAACGTCGTGTCGGTCTGCATGCGGGCATTGGCCTGCACCATGACGAAACCGAGACCCGCCGACGCGCCGACCCATTCGCCGATAATGGCGCCGAGCGGCGCCAGAGGCGCGGCGACGCGCAATCCGGAAACAAGCGAAGGCAGGGCCAGCGGCACGCGCACGCGGATCAGTGTCTGCCAGTGGGTCGCTTCGGTTATCGCGGTGGCGTCGATGATCTCGGGGTCGATCCGGCGCAGCCCGTCCGCGAAGGCGGAGGCGACGGGAAAGAAGATGATGAGCGTCGTCATCACCACTTTGGAGGCCATGCCGAAGCCGAACCAAAGCACCAGCAGCGGCGCGATGACGAAGACGGGAAAGGCCTGCGACACCAGCACCATCGGCCAGACGAGATTGCCGAAACGCGGCAGAGCGGCCACGCCGAGCGCGATGGTGACGCCAATCAATGTTCCCGCTACGAAGCCGACGGCGATCTCAGCCAGCGTCACCCATGTGTTTGCCAAGAAATAGCCTGGCTGGCGCCATAAGGCGCCAAGCACGTCGAGCGGGGCGGGCAAGATGTAGCGCGGCGGCGAAAATATCCAGACCAGCGCCTGCCATGCGGCAACGAGTACCGCCAGCGTGCGCGTCGCTGCGCGAAAGGGCGCCAACATCAGCATCTGTCCTGGCACTCAGGACTCAACTGGCTGGTGGGGCGATGTAAAAGCATGGCGATCTCCCGACAACATCGTGGAGATCCAGGCTGGGCGAAGAATGATCAGGATTGCCGAAATGGCCCTTGTTCCGTTCCTACGCCGGTATGACCCGGATCAGGTTCAAGGGTCCGGCTCACCGCCGTCTCAGCACCGTTTGATGCACCCCTCGGAATTCGCCGGAACTATAGCGTGGAAGGCCATCCAGTCAAGCGCGTGGCGGTGAGACGACAGCATGGTGCTTCTAGCGCGGTCGTCGCACGCTGGCGACACGGGAGATCCTCTGCTTCCAAGGCATAGCCAACCGCTTGGCACGACCGCCACCCGCAGGTTGGGGACGGTGACAACCCTGGCGCGTGGCATTCGCGAATCGCCCTACTGCTGCGACCGGCGCCAGCCTGCCGCCCGAGCTTCCTGCTCCGTGCAGAACCAGCGTTCGCCTTTGCCCGCCGATATCCGCGTCTGCGCATAATATTTCTGACCGGGTACGTGGTAGATGTGCACCCCATTCCGAGAGATGTTACCTTTGATGTTGCACGCGCCCGACTGTTCGGAGGCTGCGGCAGGCGATGTAGCTGACGACATCGGGGAAACGACCGACGAGGTATCAGCCTTCCCGCGCTGCGCCGCCCGCCACTCCCATGGCGGCTGAACCGTTCCTTGCCAGATGCCGATCTTTTCCGACCTGGCCGCGGATTGCTCTTTTGCGAACGCGCCGTTCGAATAGCGCGGCCAGTCCATGGCGTACCCATTACGGACAAGCCATCTCTGAACGCTCGCGCCGTCGGCACGAGTACAGTTGCCGACGAAACGGCCATACTGGTCTCGCTCGACGAATTTGCAGGTCGTCGGCGACGATGCTGCCAGCCATTCCGACAGTGCTTCTGCTGATCTGGCTCCGCATCGATAAATCCGACCACCGGAGTCCGCGCAGGGCTGGGCGGACTCCGGTGCGTCGATGCCATTGAAGCGAATCCGCTCACCGTGGATCTCGATCGTGTCGCCGTCGATCACCGACGCCCGGCCGACGATGGTTCCCGCTCTGCTCGAAGCGGCCATCTGCACACCGTTCGACAGCGGCAATTTTCCCATAAGACCCGGGCCGAAGTATCCGGTCGCGCCAGCGATACCTATGGCGGCAAGGATCGTGGGGATACCCCCTGCCCTACCCGACTTCTGTCGCTGGAAATTGACGACCTTGCCCATCGGTCTATCGATACCCCTGATTGCCCGCTGGGAAACCTAGAAGAAATAGTTGAACATGCCCTTTCGACATCCTTTCAAATGGCCCCAAATCCAGGATCAGCAGTGCGGCATGAACGCTGTCGCGCATGAGCCTGTTGCCATTGAGGAAACCACGGATCATTTCTGGTAGAGATCAGTTCACGTACGGTCTTTCCCGTTGTCTCCGGGACCTGTTGATGATGATATTTTTTCCCAAACATCTCGCTCCGATCCCGCTTTTCTTACTCGTATTCTCCTTCGCAACTGTGCAACCCGTCCTGTCCCAACCGTGCGAGGAGCAAACCTTCGAGGACGCAAAATTCATCGTTTGCACCGCGAAGCCGGGGCACGATGACCTTCGGCTGTTTTGGAAGGACGCCCGCGACGAGCCCTATCGCCGCTTCCCAGCCCTAGCCAAGTCACTCTCCGACCACGGACGGACGCTGACATTCGCGATGAACGCCGGCATGTATCTGACCGACTTCTCGCCGATCGGGCTCTATGTCGAGAACGGCCAGGAACTGCGGCCGGCCAGCACCAAGACAATGGATGGCCCGGCTGGAAAGGTTCCCAACTTTTACAAGAAGCCGAATGGCGTGTTCTTTCTGAATGACGCCGGTGCAGGGATCCTGCCGACGACCGAATATCTGGAGAGCCGACCAAAGGCGCGGTTTGCCACCCAGTCCGGCCCGATGCTCGTCATCAAGAACAAGCTGAACCCCATCTTCATTGTCGGATCGAGCGATCGTACGCGTCGAAGCGGCGTCGGAGTCTGTGACGGGAGGCTAGTCCGCTTCGCAATAAGCGAGGGCGCCGTGAACTTTCATGACTTCGCGCGCCTGTTTCGCGACCGTCTCAGTTGTCCCAATGCGCTGTTTCTGGATGGCGGGAACGGCGTGGGCATATACGAGCCTCGCCTGGGCCGTAGCGACATGTCATGGCACGGCGGATTTGGCCCGGTCTTCGGGCTTGTCGAATGACACTGGTGTTGGTGTGCTTCACCAATCCGCTGCTTGTCCCTTGTCTCGGATTGAGGACATGGTCCAAGACCCGCAATTGTTGACGGCAGCGTCGAGCGATGTTGCGGTAGCCGGCCATGCCGAGACCGGGCAGTCCCGCGACGACCGTTGCGCACTGCAACGGAAGCAGCGCGTTCCAGCGATTTAGGCGACGCGTCGCTTTCAGCACCATCAGCGAGGACGGTGCGTCCAGCGTGCCGCCTACGAGAGTGGGCGTTTGGCGACTCCACCTCACAGCGCCACTCGACAGGAGGGGCTATCAGGTCGGTCATGATGGCCGCGGTCCCGCGGGAGCTCGATAGAGGATGATCCGTCCGGTCGGCAGGATCTGGGTGAGGAAATCAAAATCCCGGATGTTACCTGTCAGTACGCTCGCTCCCAACTGACGCGCCTGCAGGAACACGAGGGCGTCATTTACGAAGCGGCGCTCGTGCCCCTCTCCCTTGGGCAGATTGCTCAGCCGGAAGAGCAAACCAGCCAACACACCAGCCTGTCCCCAGATCGCTGCATCCGGGGCATGAAGACGGTGGTCCGGAATGTCCTCTGCCGTGGCTTTAATTGTCTCGAGGATAGCTTTTGTGGAGGCATGTTTCGGGTCGAGCCGACCAAAGGCGTGGATCAGCTCAGACAGGCAGACGGCGGAATGGTGGCATCGGCGATAGGTGAGCAGCGTATCGACTTCCGCCGGCGATCGTCCCTGCAGGACATCCAGATAGACGCTCGTATCCAGAAACAAGGGTCCCCCAATCGCGGGTTCATCAGCAACCCATGGGAGATCGTCGTCGACCCTCCGATTCAGCGTTCCGGTATACTTTTGCGGCTTGAGCGATCGGAGGGTTTCGGAAAGATCAAACCCCAAGATCTATATCCGCCGGGACGCTGCCCTTGCGGCCGACCAGCCGGGCGCCAAAGTCGTCTTCGAGGGCCAGGCGCGACAGCGCCAGCTCCAACAGCTCCGTGTCCGAGGTGACATGGGCGCGCTTCTTGGCCGCCTCAATCAACTCCGACGGCACGCGCCCCGAAAGACGGGTATTCTTTGCGGCCCCGAGGAGGCCGGCGGCTTTCGCTTGCTCGAGTACGAGCTTATTGCGGGTCAATGCGACCGTTGCTTCGCCTTCTACAACCATCCGTGTTTGCGCAGCCATGAGAGCCTCCTATGTTGAACGGAATATAGATTGCGTTGAACGCATAGGCAAGGATTAGTGGAAACCAGCGCAGCAGGAAGCACTGTCCGTTCCCAGGAAGACGGCGCCGAGGACTCGCCGGAAATTCAGGTGCCGCAAAATCCAATCTCAATACCCATGACTTAAAGATATAAACATTTCTTTATGCGATGTTGACATCGTTCGGCAATTGAAGGAAGGTGAAGATGCCTAGGTTCCTCGCTCGTTGTGTGCAACGTGCCGGGGCTAAGAGGGAAGTCGGTGCCCCGCCTCATTCGGGAAAGCCGGAGCTGCCCCCGCAACTGTAAGCGGCGAGCTGACGTTCATCATGTCACTGGGGTGAGCCCTGGGAAGGCGGACGGAAGCGATGACCCGCGAGCCAGGAGACCTGCCTTGGCGAAAAACGTCCACGGGCGGGGTGTCCCAGTGTGCCGTAGCGGAGGCCGCGGAGCGGTCTGTCTTGCTATGTGTCCGCTGACCCATGCCCCCAACTCATTGGGGTAAGCCATGTCTCAAACCGCAACTACAATAGCCACTCTGGGCGTGCCAGAAGTCGATCGCCGGCAGATCACGATGAGCGACGCCTTTACGTTTCGCCTCAAGAGCATTCGCTTCGATGAGGATTATCGCCCCTCAGACAATACGCGGATCACGACCAATTTTGCCAATCTGGCGAGAGGCGAGAGCCGCCAGGAGAACCTGCGCAACGCCCTACGGATGATCGACAATCGGTTCAACGCGCTGGCGCATTGGGACAATCCCAGAGGCGATCGTTATTCTGTCGAGCTTGAGATTATCTCAGTAGAGATGGAGATTGCTGGTGAAGGCGCCTGCAATGCCTTCCCTCTGATTGAAATGCTCAACACCACTATCGTTGATCGAAAGACCCATGAGCGCTTTGATGGCGTTGTAGGGAATAATTTCTCGTCTTATGTGCGGGACTACGATTTCAGCGTCGTGCTGCCGGAACACAATAGGGACCAGCCCAAGTTCAGCATTCCGGATGATTTCGGCGATCTACATGGAAATCTGTTCAAGTCCTTCCTGCGCTCAGACACTTATCGGTCGCATTTCAGCAAGCCGCCCGTCATCTGCATAAGCGCTTCGACCAGCAAGACATATCACCGGACTGACAATCATCATCCCATAATGGGCGCCGAATACCGGCAGGACGAATTCTCGTCGACCGATCGATATTTTGGAAAGATGGGGATGCAGGTTCGCTATTTCATGCCCACGGGCAGCGTTGCGCCCCTGGCTTTCTATTTCATCGGCGACCTGCTTGGCGATTACACCAATCTCGAGCTGATCAGTGCCATCAGCACGATGGAGACGTTTCAAAGGATTTACCGACCCGAAGTCTACAATGCGAACGCGGCCGCAGGGGCATGCTACCAGCCAAGTCTGAAGCATCAGGACTACTCCCTGACTCGCATCGTCTACGATCGAGACGAACGCAGCCGGCTGGCTTTGGAGCAGGGGAAATTCACCGAAGAACACTTCATCAAGCCGTACAAGACCCTTCTTGAGCAATGGTCCGCTGATTGCGCCGCCTGATCGACACCGAATATAAGGTCACATATCTTGAAAACACTCCTACCCACGTCAACCGCTGGCAGCTTGCCGAAGCCCTCCTGGCTTGCACAACCCAAGAAACTCTGGTCGCCTTGGAAGCTGCAGGGCGAGGAACTGGTCGAGGGCAAACAGGACGCTTTGCGTTTGTCCCTGGACGATCAGCAACAGGCAGGCATTGATATCGTCAGCGATGGCGAACAGACGCGCCAGCACTTCGTCACGACGTTTATCGAGCATCTGGACGGCGTCGATTTCGAGAAGCGCGAGACCGTCAGAATTCGTAATCGCTATGATGCAAGTGTGCCGACAGTAGTTGGTGCCGTCTCTCGCCAGAAGCCGGTTTTTGTCGAAGATGCCAAATTTTTGCGTCAGCAGACCAAGCAGCCCATCAAATGGGCTCTGCCGGGTCCCATGACCATGATCGATACGCTCTATGATGCTCACTATAAAAGCCGTGAGAAACTAGCCTGGGAATTCGCCAAAGCCCTCAATGAAGAAGCCAGGGAACTGGAGGCTGTCGGTGTCGATATCATTCAGTTCGACGAGCCGGCTTTCAATGTCTTCTTCGATGACGTGAATGATTGGGGCATTGCCACTCTGGAACGGGCGATTGAAGGTCTCAAATGCGAGACCGCCGTCCACATTTGTTACGGCTACGGCATCAAGGCCAATACGGATTGGAAAAAGACTCTGGGGTCGGAGTGGAGGCAGTACGAGGAGTCTTTTCCAAAGCTACAGAAATCCAACATCAACCTGATTTCTCTGGAATGCCACAACTCGCATGTCCCGATCGATTTGATTGAACTTGTTCGCGGCAAGAAGGTGATGGTCGGGGCCATCGACGTGGCGACCAACACCGTCGAGACACCGGAGGAAGTCGCCAACACGCTCCGAAAGGCGCTTCAGTTCGTGGATGCCGACAAGCTCTATCCCTGCACGAACTGCGGCATGGCGCCCCTGCCCCGTCAAGTAGCGACTGGCAAGCTGAAGGCTTTAAGCGCCGGAGCAGAAATCGTCCGACGAGAGCTCTCGGCTTAGAGAATTTCCCAGGATCGCCTTGCCTGTTCGCGGAGAAGCGCGAAGCTGAACACCACGCTGAGGACGGCGGCGAGGACCACCCAGCAGCCCAGTCGCAGGCTGGCGGAACCGTCATGTATCGCGGCCATATTCATGACGCGAGTCATGGCGCGGCAGGCTCGGCGGTTCAACGCCGCCGGCATGGAGAGCTTTGCGCACAAGACGTCCCCGGCACGCGCCCTGCCGTGGCGAAGGAGCGGCGGGGTTTCGCGTCCAGACAATGTCGGAAATTCCGGAACAGCTCGGCCAGCTTCAGCGGACCCGGATGTCGCCCGGCATATCTGCCGAGGCGGCCAATCTCGACATCGACCGCTGCGGCGAGGTCGGCGCCTTCGGGCTGCGCCATCAGCCAAGACAGGAACACCTCCTCCGGCTGCGGCAGGCCTGCGGACTTGTGGCCTGCGACGTGCGGTTCGACCCTCAGTGCCATAAGAGCGCTCCGCCGTTCTGGTATTCGATGACCCGGGTCTCGAAAAAGTTCTTCTCCTTCTTCAGGTCCATCGCCTCGCTCATCCACGGGAACGGGTTTTCGACTTCGGCGAACCCCGAGGCCAACCCGAGTTGCGCGCAGCGACGATTGGCGATGAAGTGCATGTAGGTTTCGCACAGCGCCGCATTGAGACCAAGAAAACCGCGCGGCATCGTGTCCCGGCCGTAGGCGGCCTCGAGTTCGGCGGCGTCGGCGATCATGCCGCGCACCTCGTCCTGGAACGCCTTCGTCCACAGATGCGGGTTCTCGAACTTGATCTGGTTGATGACGTCGATGCCGAAATTGAGATGGATCGACTCGTCTCGCAGGATGTATTGATACTGCTCGGCGATGCCGACCATCTTGTTGCGCCGGCCGAGCGACAGGATCTGGGCGAAGCCGGTGTAGAACCACATGCCTTCGAAGATCACATAGAAGGCGACGAGGTCGCGCAGGAACGCCTGATCGGCTTCTGGCGTGCCGGTCTTGAAGTCCGGGTCGTCCAGGTGTTGCGTGTGCTTCAGCGCCCACGCCGCCTTGTCGGTGATCGAGGGCACCTCGCGATACATGTTGAACAACTCGCCCTCATCGAGGCCGAGACTTTCCACAATATACTGGAAGGTATGCGTGTGAACGGCCTCCTCGAAGGATTGCCGCAGGAGATACTGGCGGCATTCCGGGTTGGTGAGGTGACGGTAGATTGCGAGCACGATGTTGTTCGCCACCAGCGATTCCGAGGCGGCGAAGAAACCGAGATTGCGCTTGAGCATGCGTCGTTCGTCCTCGGTCAGCCCATCCTTCGACTTCCACAGCGCGATATCGGCCTGCATGGAAACCTCGGTCGGCATCCAGTGGTTGTTACAGCCGGACAGGTATTTTTCCCAGGCCCACCGATACTTCAATGGCAGGAGCTGGTTCACGTCGGAGCGGGCATTGATCATGCGCTTGTCGTCAACGGAAACGCGTGCCGCGCCCCGGTCGATTGCGCCCAGGCCAGCGGCATCGGCGTTCGTCGTTGCCGCCATCGCCGCGTTGACGGCGACTGCGGGATTGGTTTTCGGTTCGGACCAGTCGAGCATTTTTCTGTCTCCTTTTCTTCGCTGCTCACTGGCAGGCTTCGCATTCGGGATCGTCGATGGCGCAGGCCTTGCCCCACGCGGCATCGGCAGTGACCGCGATGGGCTCGCTGGCGGCCGGGGCAGCGGCGATGACCGAGGACACCGCGTTCAGCTTGCCGTCGGTGCCCTTCAGCGTTGATTTCTCGACATGCGTCGCCGAGCGCGAGCGCAGGTAGTAGGTCGTCTTCAGGCCTTTCCTCCACGCTAGGCGATAAAGCTTGTCGAGCTTCTTGCCGCTCGGATTGGCGATATAGAGGTTGAGCGACTGCGCCTGGTCGATCCATTTCTGACGGCGCGACGCGGCCTCGACCAGCCATGCCGCATCGATCTCGAACGCCGTCGCATAGACTGCCTTGAGGTCATCCGGGATACGGTCGATCTGGCCGATGGAACCGTCGAAATATTTAAGATCCGAGATCATGACTTCGTCCCAGAGACCGCGCGATTTGAGATCATGAACAAGCTGCGCATTCACCACAGTGAAGTCGCCGCTCATGTTCGATTTGACGAACAGGTTCTGGTAGGCTGGCTCGATCGACTGCGACACACCGCAGATATTGGAGATCGTTGCCGTCGGCGCGATCGCCATGGTGTTGGAGTTGCGCATACCGGTATTCTTGACGCGCTTGCGCAGCACTTCCCAGTCGAGCGTCGACGATGAATCCATCTCGCCGCCGGGCCGCGCCTCTTCCAGTAAGCGGATCGAGTCGATCGGCAGGATACCCCTCGACCACAGCGAACCTTCGAAGCTCGGATAGCGACCGCGCTCGGCGGCAAGATCCACCGAGGTCGAGATCGCGTGATAGCTGATCGCCTCCATCGAACGATCGGCAAAATCCGCCGCCTCTTGCGACGCATAAGCAATGCCGAGCCTCTGCAGCGCATCCTGAAAGCCCATGAGGCCAAGCCCGACCGGACGATGCCGCAGGTTCGACGCTCGCGCCTCAGGGATGGTGTAGAAATTAATGTCGATGACATTGTCGAGCATCCGCATCGCCGTGCCGACGGTCTTCGCCAGCCGCTCGAGGTCGAGCCCGTTCTCGGTCACATGGTTGAGAAGATTGACCGAGCCGAGATTGCACACGGCCACTTCGTCCTTCGAGGTGTTGAGCGTGATCTCGGTGCACAGGTTGGAGGAATGCACCACGCCGACATGACCTTGGGGCGAACGGATATTGCAGGGGTCCTTGAATGTCACCCAAGGGTGCCCGGTCTCGAACAGCATGGTGAGAATCTTGCGCCAGAGGTCGAGCGCCCTCACCTTCCGAAACACCTTGATCCCGCCGCTCGCAGCTTTCGTCTCGTAGCCCTCGTAAGCGGCCTTGAAGGCCGCGCCGTATAGGTCGTGGAGGTCGGGCACCTCGTCCGGGGAAAACAGCGTCCATTCGCCGTCCGCCTCCACCCGCTGCATGAACAGGTCCGGCACCCAGTTGGCGGTGTTCATGTCATGCGTGCGGCGGCGGTCGTCGCCGGTGTTCTTCCTGAGGTCGAGGAATTCCTCGATATCGACGTGCCAGGTTTCAAGATAGGCGCAGACCGCACCCTTGCGCTTGCCGCCCTGGTTGACGGCGATGGCCGTGTCGTTGGCGACTTTCAGGAACGGCACCACACCTTGGCTCTCGCCGTTGGTGCCTTTGATATGCGCGCCGAGTCCACGCACCGGCGTCCAGTCATTGCCTAGCCCTCCGGAATACTTTGCCAGCAGCGCATTGTCCTTGACCGCCTTGAAGATGCCGTCGAGATCGTCGGATACGGTCGTCAGGAAGCACGAGGAAAGCTGCGGGCGAAGCGTGCCGGCATTAAACAGCGTCGGTGTCGAGGCCATGAAATCGAAGGACGACAGGAGATCGTAAAACTCGATGGCGCGAGCCTCGCGGTCGATCTCGCGCACGGCAAGACCCATGGCGACGCGCATGAAGAAAGCCTGCGGCAGCTCGAACCGCTTGCCTTGGGTGTGCAGGAAATAACGGTCGTAAAGCGTCTGGAGGCCGAGATACTGAAAGTTCAGGTCGCGTTCCGGCTTCAGCGCCGCGCCCAGCCTGTCGAGGTCGAAACGCTTCAACTCCGGGTCGATCAGTTCGGCCTCGATACCGACGCGCAGGAACTCCGGAAAATAGCTGGGATACCGCGTCGCCATCTCTGCCTGCGTCGCCTGCTCCGGCCGCCCGGAAACGAAGGTCAGCGCTTCCCGGCGCAGTCGATCGAGCAGCAGCCGCGCGGAGACGAACGCGTAATTGGGCTCCTGCTCCACCAGCGTACGGGCAGCCATGATCGGCGCCAGCGACAGCTCGTCCAGGGAAAGCCCGTCATAGAGGTTGCGCTTGGCCTCGGTGAGGATCGGCGCGGCCGACACAGCATCCAGCCGGACACAGGCTTCCTCGACAATCGTCGCCAGTCGCACCTCATCCAGCGGAACGAGCGAACCGTCCTCGGCTTTCATGTGCAACGGTGGGGGCGCATCTTTCGTCGTCGCGGCCTTGTCTGCGGCCCGCTCTTTAGCGCGCTCCTCGCGGTAAAGCACATAGGCACGCGCGATCTTATGGTGCTCGCTGCGCATTAGAGCGAGTTCGACCTGGTCCTGCACATCCTCGATATGAAACGTGCGACCCTCGCCAACGCGTCGGGTGAGCGCGGAAACGACCTGATCGGTCAGATCCTGGACTACGTCGTGCACGCGCCGCGAGCCGGCGGCTGTCGAGCCTTCCACCGCGAGAAACGCCTTGGTCAGTGCGACCGTGATCTTCGTCGGATCGAATAACGTGACCGAGCCATTGCGCCGGATCAGCCGATAGCCGGGCTCTGTCGGAACAGGCGATGGCTCGAGTTCGATGAAGGGAACCTGCGCGGTTCCGTTTGAATGTGTTTCAGTTGTTGCCGGCATCTTGTCCCCGTGACGCTGTGGACGGGGATTAGGGGGAACGTGCCGGCCGCCGGGCAATGATGCCGCGTCGAACAGAACACGCACCACCGGGACACCCCGCCCGAGGTTGGTTCATGCATCACGGCAGGTCTCCTGGCTCGCAGGTCGTCGTCGCTGTCCAACCTTCCCGGTGCATCGAAACCAGTGGCGTTTTGCGGACAGCAGCTCGCTGCTTACAGTTGCGGGGGCAGCGCCGGAATTCCCGACATCGGGGCACCGGCTTCCCTCTTAGCCCCTGAGCCCACTAGACTCAGGAGAACCATGACTACCACATCTAGTATGCTGAT
This sequence comes from Manganibacter manganicus, assembly GCF_002075885.1. Classification (GTDB taxonomy): domain Bacteria; phylum Pseudomonadota; class Alphaproteobacteria; order Rhizobiales; family Rhizobiaceae; genus Mesorhizobium; species Mesorhizobium manganicum. The sequence continues at coordinate 39,349 of NZ_MDET01000011.1, read as the reverse complement.
ACCCGCGGATGTCAATACATATGGTGGTTTTTGTTTGGATGCGCGTTTGCGTCGCTTTCTGAAGCCGCGATCCCGTTGGTTCGGAATTGCAGCCCAGGCACAGGATTCCCTGCGTGTTTACGGTTCTCATGATATTGGTGGCTGTGAGAGAATACGGTGCGTATCCCAGTATTTCGATCCTGTGGCTATGGCCGAGATTGCATCGCAGTCGTCCAAGGCATCACCAGGTGATGTAGAACATCGCCTTTGCCAGGAACACGATCAGAACCACATGGCAGAACACGCTCAGATGGATGAGCTTGAAGTGCCGGGACCTGAGCTTGCCGCGGGCGCTCAGCGTTATTGCGGTGATGAAATGCGCCAGGACGCTGAGTGCAAGGACGATCTTGATCGCCAGCAACGTCGCGAAGCTGCTTTCGAACGGGTGCGCAAGCTCGTCGCGATACTGCCAGGCCATGGCGATACCTGCACCGTAGAGGATTGCCATAACGAAGGGCATCACGTGGCGGGCACGCCGGCCGATCGCGGCCTCCACCGTACGCATGGCGTCGCGTCCCACCGGCTTGCGTATGGCCTCAAGGATGAGAACCTCGAAGAAGACGGTGCCGACGAACATGATGGCGGCAAACAGATGCAGCGTGACGAGAACGAAGTGGCTCACGATCGGCGGCCCCAACGTTTCCCGACGGCAATTCGAAAATTGCGGTGATCCGGTCGTGTCATGGCATCACGGACCGGGTCGGCGAAGTTGATGTGGCAAGGCCCGCTCGCCAAAATCGACAGTCATGCGTCGCGTAACCTGTCCGCTCGGATCGACGCTGAGGCGGAGCCTGCGATTGCGGTAAAAGAAACTCAGGCGATAGTGTCCCTCATGGTCATCGACGCCGCGTTCGCAGATGCTGGTGACCGCCTTCGTGCGCATCAACTCCGGCAGGTCGTTGGCCGCGACATTCAACAACGGCGCCAGTTCTTCCGCATCGATTACAATATCGCCCTCCGCGATCTCGATCCGCATGGCATACCTACTGGCGTTTCGGTCTCGCAGCGGGTCGGTCGCCGTGGGGCGGCGAACCGATCCAGCCGGGAGGATCGCTGGCCGGGAAGGACTCCCACGACGCCTGTGCCACGGCATCCCATTCGAGGTCCTGCTCGGTGATCGCTGCAGCTTCGCCGACCTCGGCTTGTGCACGAGGCCGGGCCTCCTTATGCCTGACCATGACACGTCTCCTTGCCACATCCGTCAAAAGATATATTCTGTCTATATGTTATTCTCCTACCTTGAGGGTTGCAATGGTCAAGGATTCTGAGCGACCTATTGCCGCCGTTCTCGTGCTGGCTCTTGCGATGCTGTGGATCGGCGTGCTCGCCGGCGTGTCGTTCCTGGCGACACCCGCCAAGTTCCTGGCGCCAAGCCTGACGCTGCCCGTCGCGCTCGACGTCGGCCGCCATACCTTCGCAATCTTCAACAAAGTAGAATGGTTGCTCGCAGCCCTGCTGATCGTTGCGCTATCCCGTCGGCCGAGGAGCGGAATAGCGTTTGTCGCGGGTGCGCTCGCCACCTTGTTTGTCGTGGTCGAGGCTGCCTGGCTGCTTCCGACGCTCGATCAGCGCGTTGGGCTGATCATTGCCGGGCAACTGCCGCCGCCGTCTCATCTTCACAATTTCTATATCGGCATTGAAGCGGCAAAGCTGCTTTTGCTTGTTGTCGTCGCGCTCATGACGGCACTTCGGATCGTGGAAAAACGAGGCTGAGTAGTCGATGCGATCCTTCAGGCGCCGCCGTTGTCCGGCTTGCGATAGAACTCGACGTAGAACCGTCCTGGCTCGGTGAAGGCGACATGATGGGGTACGCCGTCTTCGATGACGATCTTCTCGCCAGCGCGCGCGCGGCGCTCCCCCTGACGGGGTGGCTCAAGCTGATAGAGAACCTCGCCCTCAATGATGTGGAGCAATGCCCAGACGCCGGCTTTCGTGGAATGCGCGGACTGCAGTTTTGCGGGCAACGTCTCCGGCGTAAACTCCGGCGAGCGACCATAGGCGAACGGCGTTTTCCGAAAGGGCGAGGATGAAGGCCGAGTGCGGGAAGGTGACAGCGCGCAGAAGCGGCTTCAGGTGAAAACGGTCGGAAACCTGCACCATTGACGTCAGGTCGTTAGCCAGGCGGTAGGCGCGGATCGTGTCCGGCGTTGCGAATACGGCCAAGCTGTTGGCCTGAAAGCGCCAGAACTCATCATCGTCGAGCAGGTCGCTCAAGCTTTCCAGCAGCGCCGCAAGTCGCCGTTTATCAAAGCCGGCGTCCTGAAGCTGCGACTGGGCCTCTCGCATGAGGTTTCCGAACTCGATCCGGGATGATGCAACGTCCTGTGTGACGGGCGTTGTCTTGAGATAAATCGAAACGCAGGCATCCGCGCGCGCAGTGGACAAAGTTGCGAATTCACTTCGCGTGGGAATGTCTACATAAAGCATGAAGGTTCCTTGCTAAGGCTGCCGGATAATCGGGTCCGTCAGACTGTTCATCGGAGAGTTCTTTTCGAAGCATATGGCCCAACCGTTCCATGATCGCTTCGATTGTGTGGTGCCAACATAGATGTTGCGCGCGCGGAAAGCATCTTGTTGCGACCAAGCGCCCCATGTTTCTGCTCAGGGCAGCGACAAGATTGCTTTTGCGATCGAAAAATAGATCAGACCCCGGTGGCGTCCGCGATGGAAGTCACAAGCGGCGTACTGGCTGTTGCCGGATCCATCCGAAAGCGGCTGAGGATGAAGGGGAGCAGCATGCCGATCATGCTCCCCACGATGACGATTATGACCATCGACAAGGCGATCACGACGGCGATGTCGCGGCCGCCGCGAAACGCCCCGATGACAGCAATTGCAGCCGCCATGCTGAGACCGAGAAGGATGGCAACCAGCAGTTCGCGACCAAGGACGCGGCCCCAGTCGGAGATTCGGATATCGCCGGTGGCCAGCGCCCGCACCATCAGGGTAGCGGACTGCGATCCCGCATTGCCTCCAGACGCGATCAGAATTGGCAGGAAGAACATCAGCATCAGCCAGGCGACCCGGGCCCTGTACAGCATGAGAACCGTTGCGTTTGCCACGCTGGAGTCCAGATTGGTGACGGGTCCCAGCCGCTGGAAATCCTCGGTCGCCTCCGCTTCCATCACGTCCAACGCGTCGTCATGGGTAATGATGCCGACCAGCCGATCCTGCGCGTCGATGACCGGCAGCGCGATCAGGTCATAACGGGCGATCTTGCGCGGCATCCTCGACGTCATCATCCACCCGGATTGCGTGGGTGTTGCGCTCCATGAGGTCGGCAACCTTGACGCCGGCGGGCGCAGTGATGAGATCCTGGAGCCTGACCGAGCCGACCAGGTGGCGATCGGCATCGACCACGTAAGCCTGATATATAGTCTCCTTGTTAGGCGCTTCGTGACGAAGCATCTGGATCGCCTGCAGGGCGCTGAGCTGCGGCGACAAGGACGCATATGCGGGCGTCATCGCGAACGCGTGGCTCGGGTGGCCTTCGGCTCCAAGGCAACGGTCTGCTTTTTGATCTAGGAGCGCATGTACAGAGGCTTACGGGGTTGGCACAACGTTTCAACAGCCGGGAGGCGGCACCAGCCGACCTCCCGCTCTGCCATGCATCAGCTCTTGATGGCGATGCGTTTAGCCTGGGATTGAGCCTTCTCGGTCTTGGGCAGGGTCACGGTCAGCACGCCGTTCCGGAAACGCGCATCGATCTTGTCCTCATCGACCTCGTAACCGAGCGGGATGCGGCGCTCGAAGCGGCCGTAGAACCGCTCGGAAAACTGACGATCCTTGTCCTCGGTCTCGGAACGCTTCTCGCCCTTCAGCGTCAGGGTGCCGTCTTCGAGCAGAACTTCGATATCCTTTTCCCCCAGGCCGGGCACCTCAGCGGTCACCATGATCTCCTTTTCGCCATCGGAGATTTCCACGTTCGGCCAGCGTGCCCCGTTTGACGAGAACCGGGCAAGCGAGGGCAATCCGTCACCGAACCCGCGGAAGGCATCGTCAAAGAGACGGTTCACTTCACGATGTAGGGACAGGAACGGATCCCGATCGTCCTCGCGGAAGAGGCTCGGAACCTGGCTGCGCTCCCTGCTCCAGGGGATGAGATCACGTACGCTCATCGTCTTCACTCCTCTTGAAAGTGACCTCCAGTGGCACCTGGTGGCAAGCCGGTGCCACTGGACGTTCAAACATTGCCGATCAGGCGGCCTTCTTTTCCGGCGCGATGCTGGTTTTCGCAGCCTCGATCCTTGGCGCCTGCGTGCCGTTGCCGATCTCGATCCGGCGCGGCTTCAGTTCCTCGGGAACCTCCCGCCTGAGATCGATTGTCAGCAGGCCATTGACGAGATCGGCCCCTACGACCTTCACATGATCGGCCAGTTCGAAGCGGTGTTGGAAAGGTCGGCCGGCGATGCCGCGATGCAGGTAGTCGCCGTTGTCCTCGCCGCCCCTCTCGCCTGAGATCACGAGAATATTGGGCTCATGCGTTATCGAGAGTTCGTCCTGGGAAAAGCCTGCCACCGCCATGGTGATGCGGTAGGCGTCCTCGCCGGTCCGAGCGATGTCGTAGGGCGGCCAGTTGTCGATGGTCGTTACACGGCTCGCATTCTCGAGCAGATCGACGACACGGTCGAAGCCGATGCTCGACCGGTAGAGGGGAGAAAAGTCAAATGCGGTTCTCATAGCTACATCCTCCGTTGAGCAACATAGATACGAGGAGCGCCAAGAAGCGGCGCCCCTTGACTTTGCCGGCCCTGTTCAGCGACCAGCCCCATTGAGCTAGGAATCGTGTTTCCAAGCGTCAAGACCCATTCATGATGAGTTCGAAATTTGTCGCCGGAACGTTGATCGGGCGTCCGGCGTTTCCAGACGTCACCCGCGCAGAATGGCTGCAAATACTCGGAGGCTGGATAATGGCGATTACACGCGAGGAGATCATATCCATCCTGGGGCCGGTCGACGACGAACTCGTCGTAGAGCTGATGGAAACCGGGGCATCGGCCGAGGAGCTTCGGGAGGCCTGGGGCTGGCTCCACAATGACGAGGCTCTGATGGGTGCCGGGCGACCACTGCCGGGCACGCGGGTGGGCAGGCTGATCGAGATGCTGGAACCGGACGAGGACGAAGTGTAGCGTGTTGTTAGTGCGCCGCGCGTCTTGAACTCAGGCCTCAAGCTGACCATGTCGTTTTCAGGAAGGAGCGCTCGCCCCTTCCTGTTGCTTCTTCGAAAAGACGATCAGAACTGGAGGAAGTGATGAACGACGTTGCGTTTTCGGAACCTATCATCCTGCATTTGCCTGGCATTGGCTGCCGCAAGGTCGCAACCAGCTTCGAGGCGATCGAATGCCTTCAGAACAAATGGCCACAATGGGCGCGGGGCAGGAGCTGGCGCAGTGCGCAGTCAGCCTGCCGCGACGCGCTAGATGGTTGGCGTGGCGCGAAGGCGGCCCGGCGCAGCTTCGTCAAGGCTGCGGATCGGGCAGGCCTGTTGCCGGGTCGGCCGCGGGCGGGCGCGCCGACTTGGCACGGGCAAGCATCCATCGATGCGAACCAGGTGGCTGCCGGCGCTCAGTGAATCGCGATGATGCCGTCCACGGCCTTCCATTCAGAGGGCCTGATCAGGCGATGGTGGGCGACGCGCACCGAGTGCAGCGCGCCCTCCAGCGTTTCCTTCCAGTAGTCGAGGAAGCCCCGCAGTTCGGGAAAGTCGGGGGCGAGATCGTATTCCTGCCAGACGTAGAGCTGCAGCAGGCTCGGATGGTCGGGCATGTGGTAATGGATCTCCGCCGTGGTCAAACCATAACCTTCCATCTGCATCCGGAACTCCCGGCTCACCACTGCAGCCATCCTCTATCCTTTCCTTTGCCTCATGCATCCAATCGTTGCCGGTCGGGTCGGCGCGCGGTCTCGTTTCGGTCCTCAATCGCCGAAGCTGGAGCGTCGAGCCGTCGTAGCGCGTCCATGATGACGTCAAATGGGACCGGGCGGCGCGCGCCGGGCGGTTGCCGCAGCGCCGGCATGGATTCGACCGCGCAGGCGTCGGAAGCCCACGATGAAAGGATCGCCCGTTTTTCGCTCAGGTGGAGCGTGCCGTCGCGCAGCACGTCGTCGGGATGGTCGAAATGACGTGCTGGCGACAGCAACCGGTCGAGTGCGAGGTCGCCGGATCGGGGTGCGAGTGAAGGGATGATCGTCGAAAAGTTGGTTCGGCCCATCGATACCTCCTTTCGGCTTTCCGTTCCAAAAGCTCCGTTTCAATCTCAATTCGAGAAGCCGTGCATGGCGCATGGCGGTTTTAGATTTTGCTCTACCACGGGAAAATTTCAAGCCCCACCGCATCGGCCAAACGGCAAATAGCTGGATGTTTTCATGGTGCTAGCACTCACCATGTGCGAGTGCCAAAAAATTTCGCGGCGCCTCTTGAAAGGGGAAAATCGCGAAACTAGCTCGATATGCGCGCGCGATGCCTGAGAGGGGTCGCGGCGCTCCGCACCGGTCCGATATTGCCGGTCCGGTGCGGAGGAACCTCAAAAATCTGTTTGTCCATGAGGAGAACGAAAATGGCGTTCCGTCCATTGCATGACCGTATCCTGGTCCGCCGCATCGAAGCCGACGAAAAGACGGCCGGCGGCATCATCATCCCCGACACCGCCAAGGAAAAGCCGCAGGAAGGCGAGGTCATCGCCGTCGGCCCCGGCGCACGCAACGAAGCCGGGCAGCTTCAGCCGCTCGACGTCAAGGCGGGCGATCGCATCCTGTTCGGCAAATGGTCGGGCACCGAGATCAAGCTCGACGGCGAAGACCTGATCATCATGAAGGAAAGCGACGTGATGGGCGTGATCGAGCAGACAGCCACGCTGAAGAAGGCCGCCTGACAGCTTCTTCGAACGTCAATCAGTCAACGAAAGCTGCCTGGAATTGAAGGAGTGATCCAATGGCTGCAAAGGAAGTAAAGTTCCATACCGAAGCCCGCGATAAGATGCTGCGTGGCGTTGATATCCTCGCCAATGCGGTGAAGGTGACACTCGGTCCCAAGGGCCGCAACGTCGTCATCGACAAATCGTTCGGTGCACCCCGCATCACCAAGGACGGCGTCACCGTCGCTAAGGAAATCGAGCTTGAGGACAAGTTCGAGAACATGGGCGCGCAAATGGTGCGCGAAGTGGCGAGCAAGACCAACGACCTGGCCGGTGACGGCACCACGACCGCCACGGTTCTGGCCCAGGCGATCGTAAAGGAAGGCGCCAAAGCGGTCGCGTCGGGCATGAACCCGATGGACCTCAAGCGCGGCATCGACAAGGCGGTCGATGCGGTGGTGGCAGAATTGAAGGTCAATGCGCGCAAGGTGACGAAGAACGACGAGATCGCCCAGGTAGGCACCATCTCTGCCAATGGCGACGCGGAGATCGGCCGTTTCCTTGCCGAGGCCATGCAGAAGGTCGGCAACGAGGGTGTCATCACCGTTGAGGAAGCCAAGACCGCCGAGACGGAACTGGAAGTGGTCGAGGGCATGCAGTTCGACCGCGGTTATCTCAGCCCCTACTTCATCACCAACCAGGACAAGATGAGGGTCGAGCTGGAAGAGCCCTATGTGCTTATCCACGAGAAGAAGCTCTCCAACCTTCAGGCACTGCTTCCTGTGCTCGAGGCCGTGGTCCAGTCGAGCAAGCCGTTGCTGATCATCGCCGAGGACGTCGAGGGCGAGGCCTTGGCCACGCTGGTCGTCAACAGGCTGCGCGGCGGCCTCAAGGTCGCGGCCGTCAAGGCTCCGGGCTTCGGCGATCGTCGCAAGGCCATGCTGGAGGATATCGCTATCCTCACCGGCGGCACGGCGATCTCGGAAGACCTCGGCATCAAGCTGGAGAACGTCACCCTACAGATGCTGGGCCGCGCCAAGAATGTGGTGATCGAAAAGGAGAACACCACCATCGTCGATGGTGTCGGCAAGAAGGAGGAAATCCAGGGCCGTGTTGCCCAGATCAAGGCCCAGATCGAGGAAACCACCTCCGACTACGATCGCGAGAAGCTGCAGGAGCGGCTGGCCAAGCTCGCAGGCGGTGTTGCCGTCATCCGCGTCGGCGGCTCGACCGAGGTCGAGGTCAAGGAGCGCAAGGATCGGGTCGACGATGCGCTGCACGCCACCCGCGCGGCGGTCGAGGAAGGCGTGCTGCCAGGCGGCGGCGTCGCTCTGCTGAGGGCCGCCAAGGCTCTCGATGCGGTGCAGACCGACAATGCCGATCAGAAGACCGGGGTCGAAATCGTGCGGCGCGCCATCGAAACCCCGGTGCGTCAGATCGCCGAGAATGCCGGCGCGGAAGGCTCGATTATCGTAGGCAAGCTGCGCGAGAAAACCGAGTTCGGCTGGGGCTGGAACGCCCAGACCGACGAGTTCGGTGATCTGTTTAAGCAGGGTGTCATCGACCCGGCAAAGGTGGTGCGCACGGCCCTTCAGGACGCCGCTTCGGTCGCCGGCCTACTTGTCACCACCGAGGCGATGGTAGCCGAGAAGCCCAAGAAGGAAGCGCCGGTTCCCGCAATGCCGGGCGCCGGTGGGATGGACTTCTGAGGAATAGATGAAGACGCCCGTTCCCGTACCGGGACCGGGCGTCCCTCAGACCGACTTCGGAGGGTGCCATGAATATGATGACGGGTCTTGGAAACGTTCCGGCTCCGACACACGCGGCAAACGAGTTTCTGGCCTACGAAACGGAGTGCAGGAGCGCGCTGAATCCGCTGCTGGACGGCCTGCTCGACATGGCCGAAGCCGCCGGCTGGAGCCGCCGCACCGCCGCTTCGACGCTGATGTTCCTCGCTGCGCAGCATGTGTCGGCATCATCTGGGACATCTGCGAGCCGCGGATTGTGAATCGCAGGCCTCGCTTCCGGGCGGGGCCTTTCCGGTCTTGAGGATGATGGAAGCTCGCGAGCTCCACCAAAACCGCAAGGGAGGTTCAACATGATTCCAGGACGATTGCGTGAATGTCTGAAGATCCTGAGATGGAGCGCGACAGACCTCGCCGAGCAGCTTGGGTGTCCCGAAATCGACGTCACAGCTTGGCTTGACGGACGGACGCGTGCACCGATTGCAATTACTGCGTGGCTTGAGGCACTGGTCAAGGCCCACAGGGCGTTGCCGCCGCCCAGCCTGAGTAAGCCGGAACCCGCCCGGGACATCAGGCCGATCAAGCTGACGGATGTCGACATCGCGACGCCCGCAATCAGGCGCCCGGGGCTGGACAGCATTACGGCGCAGTTTCCCTATCCGCATCGCGCCCCAAACGCGGCCGGCGCACGCCCCACACTGATACCGGGACAACGGAAAGGAGCTTCGAGCCATGCAACACACCCGCTTTGAGGAACCCGTCACCGTCCTGGTCGGCATGGGTTTGCCGGTGCGGATCGAGACTGTGATGGAAGCCTACGCCCTGTTGCAGGACTGGCCTGCTGTCAGCCGCAACAGCGCTCATTCCGTTGCTCTCAATGCCTGCAGGGCAGGCATTGCCGGCGAGGTTGATGCGGAGACGGTGCGATCGACATTCGTCGCCTTCACTCTCCGCAACGATATCCTTGTTCCAAATATGGATTTGCCGACGCCTGTGGTATCGACCGGAAGCGCTTCCAGGATAGATGTCAGGGCCTGAAAAACACGACTGAACGCGACTTGTAGATAGACGGCACAGGGACTTCGAGATGACGACAGACACCACGGCGACGGAAACCAGAACCTTCGAGGCGGACGTCTCGCGGCTGCTCCATATGATGGTGCATTCGGTCTATTCCGACCGCGATATCTTTCTGCGCGAGCTAATCTCCAACGCCGCCGACGCCTGCGAAAAGCTTCGCTTCGAGGCGATCGGCCGTCCGGAGCTGCTGGGCGATGATCCGAAGCCGCGCATTACCATCGCCGCCGACCCCGACAAGAAGCAACTCGTCGTGGAAGACAACGGCATCGGAATGAGCCGCGACGAAATGGCGGAGGCGCTGGGCACGATCGCTCGTTCCGGCACACGCGCCTTCATGGAACGCATCGAATCCGGCAAGACGGGCGAAGACGCACAACTGATCGGCCAGTTCGGCGTCGGTTTCTACTCCGCCTTCATGGTGGCTGACAAAGTGGACGTGATCAGCCGCCAGGCCGGAAGCGAGGAAGCCTGGCGCTGGTCCTCCGACGGCAAGGGTTCTTTTGAGATTGGCCCGGCTGCGCTTGACGAAGCACCACAGCGCGGCACCCGCGTTGTACTTCACCTCATGGAGGACGCCGCCTCCTATACTGAATCCTATCAGCTCGAACGTCTGGTGAAGTCGCAATCCGGTCATGTGCCTGTGCCGATTTCGCTTGTCGAGAAGCCCGCGGCAGAGGCGCGTGACATCGCGGACGGCACGGCCCTGTGGGTTAAGCCGAAGAGCGAGATCAAGCCCGAGGAATATACGGATTTCTACCGCGGCATTGCCGGCCAGTATGACGAACCAGCCGCGACGATCCATTTCCGCGCCGAGGGTCGGCAGGAATACAGCGTTCTCGCCTTCGTTCCCGGGTCGCGTCCCTTCGATCTCTTCGATCAGGATCGCAAGGGGCATATGAAGCTTTACGTTCGGCGTGTTTTCATCACCGACGACGCCGACCTTCTGCCCCGCTATCTGCGCTTCGTTCGTGGGCTGGTCGACTCCGCCGACCTGCCGCTCAATGTCTCGCGTGAAATGATCCAGGAAAGCCCGTTGCTGGCCGCTATCCGGAAGGGCATAACCAACCGTATCCTCGGTGACCTCGTCAAGTTGGCCGAGAACGATGCACAAGCCTATGCGAAGATCTGGGAGAATTTCGGAGTCGTCCTAAAGGAAGGGCTCTACGAGGACTATGAACGGCGCGAGCAACTGTTCAAGCTGGCGCGCTTCAGGTCGACGACCTCAGGTGAAGAATTGCATAGCCTTGCCGATTATGTGTCGGCAATGAAGGAGGGCCAGAAGGCCATCTTCTACATGGCCGGCGACGATCGAGGACGGCTGGAAGCTTCACCCCAGCTTGAAGGCTTCAGGGCGCACGGCCTCGAAGTGCTGCTGCTGACTGATCCGGTCGATAGCTTCTGGACGACGATCACGCCGGAATTTGAGGGCAAGCCATTCAGATCGGTGACGCAGGGCGCGGCAGACCTTTCGGATATTCCACTACTCGACGATGCGGCAAAGCCCGACACCGAAACGTCATCTGAAATCGCCACGTTCCTGGCCTTCGTCAAGACCGTGCTCGGCGATGCTGTATCCGATGTGAAGCCCTCTGACCGCCTGATGGAAAGCGCTGTCTGCCTCGTCGCGCCGGAGCATGGTCCCGATCGGCAGTTCGAGCGTCTCCTCAATGCTGCGGGCCGTCTCGACAACGCCGCCAAGCCCATTCTGGAAATCAACCCGCGACACGAACGTATCGTAGCGCTGGCAAAGCTCGGAAAGGGCGAACAGGCCTTCAAGGAAGATGTGGCGCATCTTCTTTATGACGAGGCGCGCGTGCTCGACGGCGACAAGCCGGCAGATGCCAAGGCATTCTCGGGACGAATTGCTCGCCTGATTGCTCGAGGTATGCCTGGAGATTGAGCCGCGGACAGGCGCACAAATACAGATATCTGTTCCGTCTCCAGCGGGGGTGGGAAGGGGAATGGCTGGTTCTGGGCGGTTACACGGGAAAGCTGTCATTGATTTGGCAAAATAGCTGACTAAGCGCTTCGGTCAGCTTGCCACGGGATCGACAGCTCCCGTCAGACGATTGTCACCGATACGGCCACAGGTCCTTTGCGGTTGAACCGCACCTGGAAGCGGACGTTCGTCCCGATCGAAACGTCTTCGAACTCACCGTAGGCGATCGAGGACTTGTGTGAGAAAATTTCCTTCGGATAAGAGCCGGTCCGGATGAAGAACATGTGCCCGGAGATCGATTGGACATAGCCGGCCTGCTCTGCGATGCGCCTCGTGAAATGATTTTCTCGATTGGCAACGGGCCGAAATGTAGGCGGAGCTTTGGCGTCTATTTCGTCAAAGAGGCCGGCGGCTTTGGCCGCTTCGTCTCGGACGAACAGGAACTGGGCGAGATCGAAGCGCGCCTCATAATTAGCATCTCCGGTCGAATAGGCTCGCCTCAGATGACTCTCGATGAGGTCATCATCACCGGTACACTCCGCGAGGTGATGACGGGCGATCTCGGAATGCACTGCCTTGTCGTCGGGGCTACTGGCCAGCGCCTCGCTCAGCACCTTGAGCGCATCGCCGGCGCGGTCCCGCGACCGGTAAATGCGGGCCACCCGTATAGCCGCGCCTGAGCCCTTCGGGTTGAGGCGAAGGGCCTTCTCCAGCGCGCGCAACGCTCGGTCTTCTTGATCGATCTCCTCGCGAAAACGCGCCTCGATCTGGATTATGTCCGGATCGTCGGGGAACTGCTGTAGAGCCAGCCTGATCCGGCTTTCGGCATCGCGCGTTTTCTCCGCAAAGAACATCGCGTCGTGCTCTGGAGCGTCGTCGCTCAGTTCGCGGTTGAGTTCGACAATCTCATCAACAAGCATCTTGCATCGGCTCGAGACCGCGAATCGACTACTGTTCGACAGAGAGTTGAGCCGTTCACGGGCTCTCCGGCGCAACTGGTCTTTCAGCAGCGGCGAGTCGACTTTGGTCGCCCGGATCCGGTCAATTTCGGCTTGGGTGTGGATGACAGCCGTGTTTTTCTCATCAATGGCATGAGCCTCATTCGCCCGGCGCTCGGCCTCATCCAGGGAGCCGCGAGGATGGTGAAGTTCGAACAGCGCCCATTGTTGGTAGAGAAACGCCTGGTTTGGGGCGACTGCAATTGCAGCTTCATAGATACGCCGGCCTGGTGGGGGTTCAGCAAAGGTGTCGGCAAGTGCGCGACCTTTCGTAATCTGCTCAAGGGCTCTGGAGTCCGACGAGTACCCAAAATCAAGACCCGAAATCAGGCGGGAGAACTGGTCGGCTTTCTCATCATCGCTGGGACAAGCCTGCCTGAAGACAAGTTGTGCCACCCGCGCGTGGCGGGTGCGATAGCTGTAGTCACGTGAATACTTGTCTACCTCGGCACGAACGATGTTTTGCAGCGGAGCAAAAAACTTCTCTTGATAGTCCGAGAAAGTGATGCCGGAGATGCGTGAGATTGTGCCTGCACGGGCGCTGACCGAGTATTGGTGCATGGTCGCGATGTCGAGATAAAGCTGTCTTGCCTTCTGGGGGCTGATGCGTTGGTGCTCAAGACGAAGGACGTCTTCGAAAGGCCTGCCTTGCGTTAGCTGATGTAGAGCGACGAGCAGCTGGCGTTCTGCCACGCTCTCAAATTGCCGAATGCGCTCGTCCCTTGTCTCATTGGCAAGCAGACCCAGACAATTGTGCTTCTCGAGAAGGTCAAGGAGGTCACCGATCTCTTTTCGGGAAAGATAACGTACCTTGAGCTCAGGACCAGGAAATTCGCTCTCGAGCGGACCGCAATAGGTGTTCCAGTCCGAGTCTCTCTCTGCCCCCACCACAACAAGCGGCAGTTTTGCGCCACGAGCGTGCCGAAGTAGCGCGAGCAAGCCATCCACATGAAGCGCGACATCGTCGACGAACAGGTAGATTGTCTTTCCCGTCATCTCATGCAATTCGGAGAACACGTCCGGCCGGAGTGCGCCGTCCGGACTGAACCAGACGGCCAGCACATTCGACGCTGTTGCGGCCTCCCAGGCGGATCGTTTCAGGGCAATGGTCTTGCCGGCGCCGGCAGGACCCTTGACCATAATCAACACAGGGCCGTCAGGAGCATCGTTTTCAAGCACGGTTTTGAAAAGGATATCGTCTTCGACCTGCCGGCGGACGTCCAACCGGTTGGCGATAGCGCCCCAACCGGTGTCGTAGCCTGAATAAAACTGCTCCGCCGTTTGAGGTTCGAAAGGCATCTCGGCATGGATGAACGTCAGATCGTCGCGGAGCGATTTGTTCGTGGCGTCGGATTCGAGGCTGTGCGTCTTGAACAGTCGCCGGATCGGGAAATCCGCGACATCCGCCGAGTGCGATATGCGACGGAAAAGTGGAGGTATGGCCTCGTCGAGAGCAGCCATGAAGTCTCCGAAATAGGCTTTGATCAGCTCGACGTTTTTCGTTGCCCAGAACGCGACATCCTCGGGCTCCGCGTTCGGGGTCACCATGTACCAGCGCGGCCGTCGACCTGGACCCAGATTGTAGATGAGGTCCCGGATATGGGAGTCGTCCAGGCGATAGCCGACGAAGATGAAGGTGTGTTCGAAAGCCATGTCCTGAAGGCGCAGAAACAACCGTGAGCGGTTTTTCGAGTAGGTCGAGTAAACCTCCCGCGAGAGCACGGGCGGAATATCAGCGTCATGGATATGGTTCAGACAGCCATGAAGTTTGAGATAGGGCACCGGATTTGGGAATTCCCGAAGCCTTTCATCGATGGGCTCATCATCCTTAACGAGCGGAACGATCTGCTGAATCCTTGTCGTGACCTCTTTGTACGTCTCCTCAACGATCGTGTCGTAGTTTGTGGTCGCGATAGCCCTCCAACTGAAGCTTGGAATAAGGCGATGGGTCGCTTGCGGGGCGAAGCCGGTGAAGGCCTTGCGCACTTCTTCGTATACCTGAGGAGCCGACCCGCTGTTGGCAATCGCCATTTCGGCGACGGCCATCACGTCGCGATTAGGCATGGCCTTCTTGAAAAAGCGGTCCGCCAGGATATCACGCAGCTGGTCGGCATCAGGGGGTTTGTGACCCTCGGCGTTTCGAGCCTCCTTTGACGCTCCGGCCCCTAGAAAAAGCACACATCTCTGTGCCTTCACAGCCTCGATCAATGGGCTCGTTAAAGTTATCTTCGGTGCCTTGGCTACCACATACCCCCCTTTTGCCAGCCAAGTTGCGACCGGCATTGTTGTTCGCAGCGGTGCCATGCGAACCACAAACTGCGAATATTGTATTGACTTAGACCGTTTTGCTCAACTCAAGTCCATAGTGTTGGAACACCTTCACCCTGACTTACTTCTTCGGCCCGATCTCGGCCATCTGGCAGGTGCGGAACGAAAGACAGCTTTCGGGCTACGACGGCAATGGTCAGAATGGCGGCAAAGGGGTCGGGAGCGGAAGGGCGGCGTCCTGCGCCGTCAATCCAAATCCGGGCGGTCCGCCGTCGGCTCTTAGTTGCCAGTCAACAACGCGTCTCCCAAGCCGCCTTTCGGTGCTCACAGTTCGGCGTGCATGTCGCGGAACAGCCTCGGCGCGACGCCGAAGCGGCGCTCGAAGGCTTCGACGAGGCGGGCGTGCGGGAACAATCCCACTTGCGCCGCGACCAACTTCAGCGACAGCCCAGGGGAGAGCAACATGCGCGCGGCATCGAGCCTCGCCGCCTCGACGAAGCGGGCCGGCGTTACGCCGGTCGCCGTTACGAACTTGCGATGGAACGTGCGCCCGGTCAGGCCCGCGCGGGCAGCCAACGACGGTACGTCCAGCGGCGCGTCGAGGTTCGACTGCATCCAGCCGATCAGATCGGCGAACGGGCTGTTGCCCTTCACCTGCGCCTCAAGGACCGGGCTGAACTGTGACTGGTATCCATGGCGAGTTCCTCTCGTTGAAGGGAACTCCATGGTCGGCTCGCTCGCCGCAACCTGCTCAAAGGCTATGAAGACTACGCCATCTCAGCGCAAGGCGCCCCTCCCGCGAAGCGGGTTCGTGCATGGCGGCGCAAAGCCGCCGCGACAACAGCCCCGAGTACTAGACGAGCTTGCGGTGAAACTGCCAATTTTCAGTTCACTTGCTATGCGCTGAAATGTGCATATATTGTGCATATGAGACAGGTTGGAGTTTTAGCATGACCCAAGCACAGCTCGCACATTCCACGGCGATTTCAGGTTTTGTCGATAGCCTGCAGGAACCACGCACACCTTATATCTCGCCGAAGCGCCTTTCGCAGGCGCTTGGGGTGAAGGTGGCCAACCTGGCGCAATTGACGGGTGTTCACAGAAACACGCTTCGTAACCCGTCATCGGAGCGTCTGCAGGGGCGGATGCGCGAGATGGTGAAAGTGATTTCGGCCGCGACAGAACTCACCGGTGATGTCGACAAGGCGATCTACTGGTATCGCAACGAACCGATCGCCGACTATGGCCATCGCACGGCGGCCGAGCTCATCGCCGACGGCCAGGTCGAACCAGTCCTGGCCTTCATCCGGGATCTCGAAAACGGCGCGCGCGGGTGAAGTTCGCCCGCGTCGGCCCGGACGAGATTTATCACCGCTATCTGACACCCAAATGGGCTTTCCTGCCCATCAGCGGCGCGGGAGCGGCGATCGACGGTGGACGTTTCAATCGGCCAGGCATCGAAGCGCTCTATTTGTCCCGCTCGGCCCAGACAGCGCTCGAAGAATACAAGCAGGGCACCAGCATCACACCGCCGGCCACCCTTGCCGCCTACAAGATCACACTCGCCGAAGTCGCCGACCTGTCGCAGGGATATGATCCAGACGTCTGGGATGACGCCTGGCAAGAGTGGGATTGTGCCTGGCGCCAGATCGCTCGCATCGACAAGAAAATCCCGCCGTCGTGGAAGCTTGCAGACCTGGTCATCACGGCAGGGCTGCGCGGTATTCTGTTCCCATCGCTACGTCATGCCGGCGGCACCAATCTGGTGATCTTTCCAGCCAATCTCGTCGACGGCGATCATATTGCCATTCACGATCCCGATCATCGGCTGCCGCATGATCAGTCGTCTTGGTCGTAAGGTTCCGACGGAAGAGGCGCGAAATCGAACCGACCCGCTCAAGACAATTGGTCCTCAACGATACCGTCCTCTGCTTCCTCTTCGCCGTCGCCGTCGCCCTCCCCGCCCGTCAGTCCGGCTGGAATATCCCCTGCCAGCAGCTTTTCCTTGGACAGCAGCCCGGCGTCTTCGAGCGCCTCGAAGTCGGGCAGATCGCGCAGCGTGTCGAGGCCGAACGCGAGCAGGAAGTCTTTTGTCGTGACGTAGGTATAGGGCGCACCGGGCTGCGGTGCGCGCGGACCCGAGGCGATCATGCCGGCGCCGCGCAGAACGCCGATCAAGTCGCGGGAGATTTCTTTCCCAAAAAAGCTCGACAGTTCGGCGCGGGTGATCGGCTGGAAATAGGCGATTGCCGTCAGCACCAGCACCTCGGACTGACTGAGATCCCCCGCCTTCTCGTCGCCGCCGACGGTGGTGCCAAATGCACCGCGGATGGCGTCGGCATAGGCGGGCCGGGTCAGGTGTTTCCAGCCGCCGGCCACCGAAATCAGATCATAGGGCCGGCCGCGCAGCTCCTCGCGGATGTCGTCGATCAGCAGGTCGATGCTGCAGTTCTTGCCGACAATGCGGGCCAGCACCCCGCGTGTCACCGGCTCGCTGGCGGCAAAGATGGTCGCCTCGACACGGCTCATCCACTCGCGCCAGCGCGCCTCCGGCGGCAGGTGATTCAGTTCCCGATCAAGCAACGGTCTTTGCCCATCCTCATTTTCTCGGCGAGCCTCCGGCGAACGCGGCGCCATCATCACAACCCATAAATGCGGAAGGCGGGCCGGCCGGACAGTTCGCGCACGGCGTCGAGTTCGACCAGCCGGTCGAACAGCCGGCGCAGGCCGCGGTCGCTGATGCCGGCGACGGGGTCGGACGCGACCATTGCGTCGCAAGACAACAGCTTTTGCACGACCGTGTCTGCGCCCTTGGCCCTGAGTTTTGGCGCGACGGCGAGCAGCTTTTCGGCGCGGCGCCCGAGTTCGGCCGACAGATCGATGGCGCGCAGCGCCGCGCGCGCCTGTGCGGCGAGCAGACTTTTTGCACCGTCGGATTCGGTTTCGATGCCCACCGCCGGAGAAACGATTGCCGATCGCCGTATGCGAGCGGGCCCCCCGCCCAAAGTTACCTCAGTGCCGAGCAGCGGAACCGCATGGGCCCAACCCAAGCGTCGGGCCAGCAGCGCGTCGGCAAGCCACGCCCCGACGAAGCGCCCGAAGCCGTAGCGTTCGGCGGCCAGGAACGCGCCGGTCAGTTGCCCGACCGCTCCCCCGGCGGCGAGACGGCGCAATTCATCCGCCAGTTCGCCGAGCGCTTCGGCGTCGCGGGCGTAGCCGAACGCTTCCGCCACTGCGCCGAGGTTTTTCGCCGTCAGCAGGTCCTCGACCGGCCGCGCGGCCAGCCGGCGCCAGACCAGCAGAAAAAGGCCGGCCGGTCCGAGGGTCGTAGACCCGGATAATCCATCTTGAGTGCCGCTGAAGGCAAAAGTATCGCGCAGCGCCGCCTCGTCCTCGACCCGGCCCGCCTGCCTCGCCGTGACGGCGGCGGCGGAGAGCGCCAGCCGCTGCCGCCAGGCGCCGGCCCATTTTTCGGCGCGGCGCACCACTGCATCAAGGGCGCCGAGGGCCGCGCCGGCCGTGATGGCCACGTCTTCGACGCTGTACCCGGCAAGGCCTTGCGCGTCGGGCACCGCCCGGCGCAGCCAGGCCGGCACCGCCGGTATCGGCCCGGCCGAAGCCGCATCGGCGGGAGTGAAGTCGTGACGGGAAGAGGGAACGGGGCGCAGAATCATCATTCGCAGCATGAATCGCAACGGCGCTTTATACAACAATATTCGATATAAACCGCACCGCCTGTCGTGCGGAATAAAAGACCGATAATGTTGGCTTATCGGTCGTTTTTGAAAAGGCACGGAAACCCGTCCCCTGGAGCGGTTTTCGAGCGGATTTTTGAGATTCTTGTCGTCGACCGGTGCATTGCACCGCTTGTGCATCGTGGCGCGGCTCTTGTGGCGCAGATCACGCCTGCATTCCGATCGACTGCTGGGATCGTAGCCTGTTTTCGGCGCTTCCGCAACGTCCGGATCCGAGCCTGGACATTCGGTCGGCCACTTCGCGTTCGAGCCCGCGCCCATTGCGTGGGTTTCGCCCCCATCGGTCACCGGAGCTTCAGCGCGTCGCTGCCCGGTAGAAGATCACGCGGCCCGCCGGAACAAGCTGGCCGAGAATATCGAAATCCCGGATGTTTCCCGTCAGCACGGCGGCGCCGAGAACACCGGCCTGGTGGAAGATCAGTGTGTCATTCAGGAACCGGCGCTCATGCCCCTCCCCTTTCGGCAGGCCGCTCAGGCGAAACAACAGCCCGGCCACGATTCCGGCCTGACCCCAAACGCTCGCGTCGGGACTATGGAGGCGATGGGCGGGAATGTCCTCGATCGTCTCCCCGACCGCTTTCAGCACCGATTTCGTCGTCGGGTGGGCCGGGTCCAGGCGACCGAACACATGGGTCAGTTCGGCGAGGCAAACGGCCGAATGGTGGCAGAGGCGATAGGTGAGGAGATCGTCGACCGCTTGCGGCGTACGGCCCTGCAGCACATCGAGATAGACGCTGGTGTCGAGGAGCAGTGCGCCGCCGATCGCCGCCTCGTCTGCGGCCCACGCGAGTTCGGCATCGGGCCGTCGTTCGAGGCTCGCAACGTGCTTTTGCGGCTTGAGCGAGCGTAACGCGCTCCGCAGATCAAACGCCAAGGTCGATATCTGCCGGAATGCTGCCCTTGCGGGCGACGAGCCTCGCCCCGAAATCGTCTTCCAGGGCCAGCCGCGACAAGGCCAGCTCCAGGAGTTCTGTATCGGAGGTGACGTGTGCGCGCCTTTTGGCTGCTTCGATGAGCTCGGAGGGTACGCGGCCGGAAAGACGTGTGTTCTTGGCCGCGCCGAGAAGGCCGACCGCTCTTGCCTGTTCAAGCACCAGGCGGTTGCGGGTGCGGGCGACCCGTTCGTCGGTTTCGGTTGCTGATGCGGTGTGGGCTGGCATCGTAGTCTCCATGCGTTGAACGGAATATAAGAAATGTTGAACGAGTAGGCAAGAACAATGCGCTTGCCGCCCGGCTTCGGACCGGCACCGCCGTTGGCCCCCGATGAACTGCCCCCGCTCCCGCTTCGCTCACGAGGTGCAACGTTTCGGCGCTGGAGCGTCCGGTCGCTCCGCGGTGGACAATCTTGTCCTTGGGCTGCACGTTACCTCTCGAAGAATCGCCGTGCAGCGACCTCGGGGTGAAGGTTTTGAGAGATAGGATCGGTCAAACGATGAAGCCGGCCGATACGAACAATGGTGACAAACTGCCCGACATCATTGATGTCGTCATGGAAATGGGCGAGGCGCCAGACAGCGAAGGAAACGATCGGGAACACGCCCCCTCCCCTCCCCCGGCCGTCGCTGCCCCACGACTGCCGGCGCATCTGGAAAAACTCGCCGGCCGTGCCCGCGATTACGTCGAGGCGGCGAGCTCCGCCAATACGCGGCGCGCCTACGCTGCCGACTGGCGCCATTTTGCCTCCTGGTGCCGCCGCCAGGGTTTTGCGCCCATGCCGCCCGATCCGCAGACGGTCGGGCTCTACATCACCGCGCTGGCCTCCGGCAGTGCCGCGGGCACTGCCCCAGGGGCCAAAAAATCGGTCTCGACCATCGAACGCCGGCTGTCCGCGCTTACCTGGAATTTTGCCCAGCGCGGCCAGAAACTCGATCGCAGGGACCGCCATATCGCCACCGTCATGGCCGGCATCCGCAACACCCACGCCGCCCCACCGCGCCAGAAGGAAGCCATTCTGCCCGAGGATCTGATCGCCATGCTGGAGACGCTCGACCGCGGCACCCTGCGCGGCCTGCGCGATCGCGCCATGCTGTTGCTCGGCTTTGCCGGTGGTCTACGCCGTTCCGAGATCGTCGGCCTCGATGTCGGCCGCGACCAGACCGAGGATTCTTCCGGCTGGATCGAAGTTTTGGAAAAAGGGATGCTGGTGACCCTGCGCGGCAAGACCGGCTGGCGCGAGGTCGAGATCGGCCGCGGCTCGTCCGACACGACCTGCCCGATCGTGGCGCTCGAGACCTGGCTGAAACTTGCCCGCATCGCCCATGGGCCGCTCTTCCGCCGCGTGACGGGGCAAGGCAAGGCGGTCGGCGCCGCCCGCCTCGTCAAGCGGACCGCACTCGCCGCCGGCGTGCGCGGCGATTTACCCGAGGGCCAGCGTGGAAAGCTTTTTGCCGGACACTCGTTGCGTTCCGGCTTGGCATCATCGGCCGAGGTTGATGAGCGCTATGTACAGAAACAGCTTGGCCACGCTTCTGCGGAAATGACCCGCAAGTATCAGCGGCGGCGCGATCGTTTCCGCGTCAACCTCACCAAGGCCTCGGGGCTCTGAAACCCCCTCCCCTCCTCCCCCGCTCCATCGTCGGGGTACGGCGGTCAGGTCTTAGGCGACGACAACGCCTCATCGAGCACAGCGAGGGCTGTGTCCAGACTGTCGGCGGCCGACGCTTCGTAGTCAGGCATGATCATCAACTGCGCGATCGTGCGCCTGACAAATTCCGGATGCAGCTTTTCCAGCCGCGCCTTGCTCAGTGCAACCTGTTCTGGAAAATCACCCGGAGCCTTCACGACGGCCCCCAATTGCGAACGGGCAGCGGCGGCGATATCGAAGACGTCGCGCGGCCTTGCTTCTGATCCCCGGTAGTAGACCTTCTTGGTAATGATCTCAGGAATGGTCTCAAGCCGGACCGCCCTGCCCTCGACTTCTCGTAACTCAAAGGGCGTCCGTGTCAGTGCTCCGGCAACGATGAAGTCGGTCTCACCCACATGCTCGAAAGCGAATTCTGAAACTTACTGCCGTCCTTCTGATACGCCGATGGCATCATTTCAAGACGCAGCTCGCTCTTGGATGGATCCATAAAGCCGAGCAGTTGAGGGTCATCGAGGATAATATCGATGTCATGGCTTTCGCGATGACCGATCTGGATCATCATGGCCGTGCCGCCGCCAAACGATCATTCAAAGTTGTGACCTCCGGCATTCTTCCGGAGCTGGTCGATCAGGTCGGCGGCGATGAGAAAAAGCCGCCGCCATTCGGAAGGACGTCGGCCATGAAGTTCAGCCATTATACAGCGAGCGGATAGCTTTCGCCGGACCAAGCTGCGAAATCGCCGGCGAAAGCCTTCAGATCGTCAACCGGAAGGTGGTACGCGGCGGCGAACTCGACTTGCTGCGTGGGAGCAACTTCACCGAGAAAGGAACTGACTTGGCCAGGATGCTGCTTCGCCACATCGATATCCGACAGGCAACAAGCCAGCATCGCGCCATCCAGCTTTTCGCTATAAGGCGCGTTCACCGTCGTCAGGACTGAAGCCAACTGCTTGCTCATGATGCACGCAAGATAGTCGTTTCAGGCTCGCGAGACAAGTTGCAGCCTCCTTTTTGACCGGCAACCTGCCGCGTTAACGGGGTCAAGCTTCTGCGGGGCGCGCGAACAGTAGGCCGAAGTCGAGTTGCACGTGTACAACTCATCGCTCGGACTCCGCGGAGAGCATCCACAAGGCCCAACTGTTTCATGTGATTCTCGTTGAGGGCAGGGGAGGAAATTTGGACCTCTCTCCAGACCCTCTTCGAATTCAGTTGCACGTGTACAACTCAGAACATCCGATGGGACAAGATGGCATTAACTTTCTGTTAGCTTTAAAAGATTTGCCATCGAGTTCCGAATCTGGCTAATTTGATCTGCGCATTTTTGCTGCTGTTGCCGAAAAACGCGCAGATCTGGGGACAAGATTCTTGGCTAACGCGAACCCTAACGAACCTATCGCCGTTGTTCCAACTCTTCGCAGTCAGATCATCGCTGACGCCAATGAGCTGTCGCGTCAATTACAGGCGCATCAGCAGCGAACATTCCCCCCCACTTCTCAGAAAACAATTCGCCTGTTCACCCCGGCCGAAGCCGCAGACTTCATCGGCATTCACGAGGGCTATCTTCGTCAGATCGTTGCCGATGGCCACGGTCCGGAACCCATGCCGAATGGCCGGCGGCTGTACTCCGTCGCCGATCTCGAAAACCTGCGACGGGTTCTCGACGAGGGAGGGAAAGGGACACCTAAATATGTCCGACATCGCCGTCCCGGCGAAAAACTTCAGATTGTCAGCGTGATGAATTTCAAAGGCGGCAGCGGGAAGACGACAACCTCCGCTCACCTTGCACAATATCTCGCGCTGCGAGGATATCGCGTGTTGGCGATCGATCTCGATCCTCAGGCTTCGTTGTCGGCCTTGTTCGGCCACCAGCCGGAACTGGATGTTGGTGACGGGGAAACGATCTACGGGGCGATCCGCTACGACGAGAGCCGTCGCCACATCTCTGAGATCGTCCGCGAGACATATACGCCTGGCCTGCATTGCGTACCAGGCAACCTTGAGCTCATGGAATTCGAGCACACGACGCCCAAGGCGTTAGTGGACCGTCCGGACGGAACCTCGATGTTCTTCTCCCGGATCGGCGAAAGCCTGGCTGATATCGAGAGCGCTTACGACATCGTCATTATCGACTGCCCGCCCCAGCTCGGATTCCTGACGTTGTCGGCGTTGTGTGCGGCAACCGCGGTGCTGATCACCGTTCACCCGCAGATGCTCGACGTCATGAGCATGTCCCAGTTCTTGACCATGACAGGCGATCTGCTGGCCGTGGTCGAAAACGCTGGTGGCAGCACGGAATACGACTGGATGCGCTATCTGGTGACCCGCTACGAGCCGAACGATGGCCCGCAGAGCCAGATGGCTGGTTTCATGCGCTCGATCTTCGGACAGCGGGTTCTCGAGCATCCAATGCTCAAGTCAACAGCAGTCTCCGACGCCGGATTGACCAAACAAACGCTCTACGAAGTCGAGAAATCGGCCTTCACGCGCGGCACCTACGACCGTGCGTTGGAATCCCTTACGCAAGTGAATGGCGAAATCGAGGGCCTGATCCGCTCCGTGTGGGGGAGGAAGTAAGCCATGGCCCGAAAGAACGTTTTCGATTTGGCCCCAGAGGCCGCCGAAGCGGCTCCTCAGCCCGCGCAGCCGAAACTGGGGCGTCCTTTGCTTGGCCTAGAGCGTCCGATCCGTCCTGCCAGCCCTCTGGGATCGATCTCGCAGTCGCTGGAAAACATCAATTCACGTGCCAGCAGGGCCGAGGAGATCGAGAGACAGCTCGCGGCCGGGCAAACCATCATCGAACTCGATCCAGCCCTTGTAGACGGCTCCTTTGTCGTCGATCGCCTTGGTGTGGACGCAGAAGACACAACCTCCTTGGTTGCCCAGATCAAGGAACACGGCCAGCAAGTGCCGATCCTGGTGCGTCCGCATCCAGAGACCGAAGGCCGCTATCAAGTTGCCTATGGCCACCGTCGTCTGGCCGCCGCCAAAGAGCTCGGGCTGCGGGTGAGGGCGGTTGTACGCGATCTCACCGACGAGCAGCTCGTCGTCTCACAAGGGCAGGAAAACAATTCCCGCACGGATCTTTCGTTCATCGAGCGGTCGTTCTTCGGTGCTCGCCTTGAGGATCGTGGCTTTCCTCGCGAAATCATCATGGCATCCCTTGGTGTCGACAAGGCCGCCCTGTCGCGCATGATAGCGCTGATCAAGCGGTTGCCGCCTGAACTGATCGAGGCAGTGGGTCCGGCTTCCTCTTTCGGGCGCCTGCGGTGGGCAGAATTGGCCGACATGCTCGACGAAAGGGGGAATCGGGCGAAAGCCCTGAAATTCGTTCAGGAGCAGGGGTTCCTTGACCAGAAGAGCGATGCCCGCTTTCAGGCCCTCTACGATCTGCTGAAAAAGGCGTCAACCAAAGCTGAGCGTACGGTAGCTGAGGCCCGATCCTGGGCTCCAGCAGACAAATCAATTAGCGTCATCACTAAAACGCGCTTCAAGACGCTCACAGTCGAGTTTTCGAATCCGGACGGTAAAGCGTTCGGGGCATGGGTAACGAGCAATCTGGACAGCCTCTATGAGGCGTTCAGGACGTCGAAACAGGAGAACTGAAACCGCAAAAGAAAAAGGCCCCCGAACGATCTCTCGCGGAAGCCCTTCTCAATCCTAAGCAAGTTGAGAATCACATTTCCGCGAATCACTGTCAAGAGTCTTAGGCGTCGATTCGGCGAGCAGGTTTCTTTTGCCTGATTGAGAGGGTGAAAGAAAATGGAGACGGGTATCGCAACGACGCCCTTTGGGCGGCGGCCGATGTCGCTTGCCTTATTGGCAGTGCAAAACGAATCTCACGAAATCCCAGAAGGGAAAGCCACAGACAAATGGCAGACCTACAGGGATCTCTGTGAAGGAAAGTCCGTTATCGGCGTCACGGACCGATCCCTGGCGGTTCTGGCGGCTTTGTTGTCGTTCTACCCAGACAGCGAACTGTCGGAGGAAAACGGCCTGGTCGTCTTTCCATCCAATAGGCAATTGATCCTACGAGCCCACGGTATGTCGGAACCGACTCTACGGCGCCATCTGGCAGCGCTGGTCGATTGCGGACTGATCATCCGTCGCGATAGCCCAAACGGCAAACGGTATGCCCGGAAGGGCAGGGGAGGGGGCTTCGAGGAAGCCTTTGGCTTCTCCCTCGCCCCCATGCTGGCGCGCGCGGACGAGTTCTCAGAGGCCGCGGAACGGGTTCGCATGGACAATCGCGCCCTGAAGCTCATGCGGGAACGCATTACGCTGCACAGGCGCGATATATCCAAGCTGATCGAGGCAGCCGTCGAGGAAGATGTTCCGGGTGATTGGGGAGCTATCTGGAGACGATTCAGAGCTGTCGTGGACGCAATCCCCCGCCGGGCGGCCATCGCTGATCTGGAGCCGATTGTGGCCGATCTGGCGGCCATTCGGGAAGAGATCGATATCCTGTTGAATTCTCATATGAATGTCGAAGATTCAAACGGCAATGCCGATCGCGATGAGCGGCAGCAATCTGATTCAAACACCAACACTCTTACTGAATTTGAACCAGCTTTAGAACAAAGCAGAGCAACGGCCGAGCCAAAACCGGGACCACAGGAGCCGCTGAAAGCCTATCCACTCGGACTTGTCCTGAAAGCCTGCCCAGACATCATCGACTATGCGCTTGACGGGATCGGAAGCTGGCGCGATTTGATGATGGTCGCGGCCCAGGTGAGGGGATATCTGGGCATCTCGCCCTCCGCCTACGAGGACGCATGCCATGTGATGGGGCAGGAATGCGCGGCGATCGTCGTGGCCTGCATCCTTCAGCGCGCCAGCCACATCAACTCGGCCGGCGGCTATTTGCGCGCGCTGACCGAAAAGGCGAGGGCAGGGCAGTTTACAGTCGGCCCCATGCTCATGGCCGCGCTGAAGGCAAACGGCCCGTCTCCAGACCGAAGGGCAGGGTAGATGCGGAGGATCGATAAACCTGTTGCGGAGAGGGACCGGCCTTCACACGATCAGCCGAGCTGCTCGTCCCAGTTGCCGCTCGGCATCGTTGTAGTAGCGCGAAGCCTGGGCGATCGATTTGTGCTGCGATTGCTGCATGGCCTCCGAAAGAGGAATGCCGCGGCGCGCCGTCTCGGTGAGGTAGCCCGAGCGCAGGCCGTGCGCAGAAAACAGCATCGGATCAAGCCCCGCCACCGCGACGCGGCGTTTCAGGATCAGGTTTACGGCCTGGGGTGTCAGCGCCCTGCGCTCGAGGTGTCCCCAGCGGTCGATAGCGCGGAATACCGAGCCTTCGACGATCAGCGCCCGTTCTAGCCATTCCTTCAGCGCCGTCACCGGACGACCGATCAGCAGCACGCTTGCGTCGTCGTCGCTGTCGGTCGTCTTGGTGCGGCTGAGATTGATGCTGAGACAGGGCAGTCGCGGCGTTTGTGCGTCTTTCGGATCGGCGGGGACCGGATCCTGTTCGACCAGCTGCTCGATACGCAGAGCCGCGACCTCGCTGCGGCGGCGGCCGCCGGAGGCGAAGGCAACGAGCAACAATGCGCGGTCGCGCACATCGACCAACCGTTCGCCAGCGCAGGCCTGCAGCAGGGCGGCAAGAACATCAGCAGTCACGGCCTTCGCGCTCTTGCGCTTTCTTGGGCGTGGACTGGCCCGCACGGCCAGCTTCAGCGCGCTGCGGAGCCCCGGCGCGTTGAATTTTCCCTTCAGTCCGCGCCAGCCCGTCAACGTCGCCCAGCTCGACAGGCGCCGGCGCACGGTACTCGGCGCGTGCGGACCGTTGGCGCGCAGCAGACCAGCGTCCTTCAGCGCCGCCGCGACATCCTCGGGCATGCCGTGGGCTGGATCAGTCTCGCGTCTGGCGGGATCCCACAGATGATGGGCGACGAATTTTAGGAGCAGCGCCTCCGGCGCAGGCCAGGGCAAGGGGACTCCGGTCGCCGCCTGGCACCAGGCCTCAAGATAGCTGAGGTCGGACGATAGGGCCCGTAGTGAATTCTCGCCGATACCCTCATTGGCAAGATGGCGCAACGTCTCGACATCGTCGTCGCTCAAAATGCCGGCGAGGAAATCCCGTCGGTGATAGGGCAGTACCGAATCCAGCGCGTCGAGCGCCTCGGCGCGGGCGATGGCAGAGTCCGTCATCGTGCGCTCCTTGCAAGCCGCTTAACAGGCGCGCGCATGCCGCGGGACTGTGACATGACCTCACGGACTTCCTGGGCGTAAAATTCTTCCATGCGCTCGAGTGGATCCTTGCCTCTGTCCGCCCGTCGAGCGAACTCCTTCAGGACGGCCAAGTTGACGCGAGGGCCAGCTAAGCGGATGTCGGCAAGTTCGTCGATCGGCAGTGTGGTGTGATCATGCATGTGCTGGCCGACCCAGAGAAGCAGATCGCGATACGGCTCCTCACCCACATGCTGCAGGACGTCCGCCGTTGCGCCGGCAAGCACGTCCGCGATCTGCAGTGTCGGATTGTCGGCCGACGAGCCGAACCGCAGCGGATTGACCAGATGAGCCCGGATCCGCGCGTTCTCGCGGCCATTGGGGAGATCGGCCTCGATCGTCTTATCCACCATTCCGTCGAAGACGTGTGCCATAGCCTTCAGCGGCTTGGAATCGTCGCACAATATGTCGAGGCGACCGTGCCGGTGCCCCCAGCCGTGCAGGATCAGGCTGAACAGGCATGATGTGGTGAGATCGAGCGTCCATTTGGCGGTCTGATTGTCGTCGGCGCGCAGATCCTCGCTTTTGGCGGCGATCCTGGCGACGTAGCCGCGTGCAAAGCGCAGCACGCAGTCGAGGACCTCGTTCGTCTCCTTTTCGCCGGCCGCCGCGGCGAACAGGGACGGGCATCGGCCGGATCGAAGGATTTCATGAAAGCCTGCAGCTCGTGCGCGAGCTGGGGAACAGGCTTGTCCGCGATGAAGAAAGCACGATAGAGCGCATTCATCACGAAGCGATGCAGGTCATAGTGGTAGAACAGGCCGCTTTTCGCCTGCAGGACCGGTTCGACCAGATATTCGAACGCCTTGCCGCCAAGGTTGAGATGCTTGTCGGCGGCGATGACGAGAGCCCGGCTGCTGACCTGCTCGGCGAGGTCGAGCGCGATCGCCGGCCAGTTGGCGCGCTTGCGCAGCAGTTTCGATTTCAACTCCGGCGCCTGGATCCGGTATTTTGCCCGGAACCCGGTGACCAGCGCGTCGCCTTCGGCCGCCGAGAGATCGATCGCGGCATAGGCGAAGATCGGCTGGTCGTCGTCGAGCAGTGTTGGGCCGGTGAAGCCGGCTTCATCGCAGGAAATCAGGGCAGGGGGCGGGTTTGCTTGTGGTTCGGCCATTTTGAACGGATTCCCTGGCCGATGCGGCCGTGAACTACGGCGATTCTAGCGATTCCGGGCGGCGAAATCAATCACTATCGATAAGAGGTCATTATCGATAGTGAGAAGCAACGTAGGAAAAGTCCCCGACCAGTCAAGTAAAAAGCCATCTAGCTTGATATCCGCAAATCATCTACAGAAAAAACAATGGCTTACGAAATCGGCACACTGCCCTTGGAGCGTCTTGTGGGACCCGCCACCCGGGCCACCGAGCTTTTCGCCCGTCTCGACGAGCGTCTGGCGCATTCCCCGGTGCGCGACGGCTGGATCGAACGCTCGCACTTCCATGACGCGGTTGCCGCGCTCTGGGTCGAGGGCGAACTCGTCCACCTCGAGGACCTCGTCTTCCACGACGCCGAGATGGATCAGCGCACGCCGACCCACGAACTCACGCGCGCCCATGCCGTGCTGCGCAAGCGCCGCAGGATCCTGTCGCAGGGACGGGACTGGCCCTTTTCCCGCGAAGGTCTGCGCGAACTGGCCGGACGCGCCGGCATCGGCACCGGCAGGACGCTATCCGAAAGCGACCGGGAAGGGGAGGGGATGCCTTTTCCGGAAACGGAAGCCGGTGGGGCCGATGAGCCGGAGGACGATGTACTCGCTCAAGAATTCGCCGAGATCGACGCGGTGCTGACGCGATCGTCGAGGCTGCTGAGCGGCGCCGCCCACGTTGCGCCGGCGCGGCCGCGGCAGGACGATACGCGTCTGGCCGTGCTCTATGACGAGGATTGGGACGAGGGCGCGCGCCTGGCTGAATGGCGCGAGCTAATGGAACGGACCCGGGAACTGCCGTTGGTCTTGCGCGGGGCGGTCCTGCTCGATGCCTGGACCGATATCGAGGTGCTGCAGCGCGGAGACTGGATCGGGCCGCTGCTGGTCGGCGCACTTCTGCGCCAGGGCGGTCTTTGTGCCCACCATCTCGCCTGCCTGCATCTCGGCGCGCAAAAGGTCCCGCGCGAGCGGCGGCGTGCGCGCGACCGGACCGAGCGTCTACTGGCCTGGATTGACGTCCTGTTCGAGACAGCCAGCTTCGGCCTGAAGGAACACGATCGCCTGCTGCTCGCGAGAGAGCGCATGGGGCGCGTGCTGCGCGGCCGTCGCGCCAACTCGAAGCTGCCGGCGCTCGTCGATCTCGTGCTGTCGCGGCCGCTGGTGTCGACTGGTACGATCCAGAAGGCGCTGAAGGTATCGCGGCAGGGTGCGCTCGATCTGATCGGCGCGCTCGGCCTGCGCGAGATGACGGGCAGAGGAAGTTTCCGGGCGTGGGGGATCATCTAGAATCGCAAATTGAACCGACTCGCGTTCTAGCGAAGGTCTCCATCCGCAGCGAAATGCATGCGAAGAATGACGATGGCTTGCGGGGAAGGCGATGGGCCGAGAACTGTGGGCTCCAGTCGTCGATCACGCAAAGAGGTGCCAAGACGCCCCGAGTCCCTTCAATCGTTGAATTATGACAGATCAACGTTAAGCTGGCTTCGGCTTCGGGGGATATCATTCGCGATGTTGAGCGCGGTACAGGTCTGGAACCCAGATGAGTGGGAGCTTTTCGCTCTCTGTTTGCTTCAAGGGCGTCATGGCCCCTTGAACGTCCAAAAAATTCCTGCGGCACATAAAGGAGATTACGGGGTCGATTACTATTGCACGAGGGATTCTGTGGCGTATCAATGTTATGCGGTGGAAGAGCCGGTAGATATTGCGACGCGCGCCGAGCGTCAGAAGAAAAAAATTACCACCGACCTTCGAAAGCTCCTCGCCAACCACGCTGAAGTTGGCAAGATGTTCCACGGGCAACCCATCAAGCATTGGGTTCTGATCGCGCCGCTTCACGACAGCAAGGAAGTCAACCTCCACTGTGCAAAGAAGACCAAGGACCTCCGTGCGGCCGGGTGCGCCACACTAGACCCTGTGATTGAGGTTCTGATTCAGGATGCGAGTGCATTTCCGAATGACGCGGTAGCGATGGGCATGTCCGCCTTGTCGAAGGTGTCGTTGTCAATCCCCACCCCCTCGCAAGGAGAACTCGAAACCTGGGCTGCAGGGTCGTCTGACCTTCTGGCTAACGCCACCCAAAAATTGAAGAAGCGGGCCACGGCAGATCAACTCGATGAGGCTGTGGCCGGAGCGGTGCGTTCTTTTCTTCAAGGTAACGCTGTACTCGATGCGCTGCGGTCCGGGGCGCCGGACCTTCACGAAAAAGTTGTATCCGCGATCAAGAGTCGTGCTCGGCGGCTCGAGTTTGCCGGTCCAACAGCGGGGGGATCCGCTGGAGAGATTCTTCGCGCGGAGCTCGAGGCGCTTATCGCCGCAATGTCTGCGGCGGCACCGAGCCTTTCCACTGAGAATGCCGAGCAGATCGCATATGGCTCGATCTGCGAGTGGATCATGCGCTGTCCGTTGGATTTTCCCAATGTCTAGTGAATCGGCACTTCGCGATCTCATCTTGGGTGGATCGTTCACGTTCACGGCCCGTCCCGATCCAGTTCCCGGTGACCTCCGCATGTCTTGGGGCCTGGCGGTTCTTGTTTTGGCCCTGTTCTACAGCCGGGGAAAGAAATCCAACTTTCAGAAGCTGCAGTTTCTGGCGCACTCGGTTCGTTTGCCGGAGGGACGAGAGGAAGTTCGCGGCCTTTTGTCGGGAGAGTACCGGCCGACGGAGGTTTCCGTCCGTGTCGAGCCATCTCTCAATCGCGCTGTTGCCTTCGCGCACGCTTTGAAACTGGTGAAGATTGACAAGGGAACGTCAGTCTCCCTCACCGATGCAGGGATTAAGATGGCCACGGCAATCCTGGAGGAGGGTGAGTCGCTAAGGGAGGAGGCGAGGTTCCTGGCCGACGTGGCTCCGCGAATGACGGATACGCTGATGAAGCGCGTATGGCGCTTGGAGGATTTGCTATGACACTACGCTTTCGGCGTTTGAGGCTTCGTGCAGTGACCGCCGACGGCGTCTATGGCACCGATATACCTTTCGCATCCGGACTGACCGTGCTCTGGGCGGATAACACCAAGGGCAAGTCAACCTGCATGCAAGGCATGCTCTACGCGTTGGGTCTGGAGCGAATGCTGAGCCCCCGGCGCGAGATACCCCTGCCGCATGCGATGACGACCTATTTGAACACTGATGACGAGAAACGCATTGAGGTGCTTGAATCGAGCGTGTCGCTGGAAATTGCAAATGGAGAAAGTCAGGTCATCACCGTCAACCGTGCCGTAAAGGCAAGTACTGACACTCGACTTGTCTCGGTTGATTTCGGCCCTGCACTGTCCGGAGGGGCAACTGACCTCAAACGACAAAACTTCTTTGTCCTCGATCCGGGTGCGGCTCAGCGAGAGGATGGCTTTCACCACTTCTTGGAGGGTTTTCTAGGTTGGCGCTTGCCCCAAGTCCGGAGGTATGACGCGCCAGAGACAAAGTTGTATCTTGAAACCGTCTTCCCGTTATTTTGGGTTGAGCAGAAATTCGGATGGACAGCGATCCCGGCTGCAATTCCCACGTACATGAGAATTCGCGAAGTCCATAAGCGAGCAGTCGAGTTCATCATGGATTTGGACGTATACAAGCTTGAAGTTCAGCGCGAGCGTCTGGCTGAACGTATCGCAGCCAATTCGAAAGAATGGTCTGTCGTCAGGCAGGAGTTGGATCGCTTCATTGCGCGTGGAGGCGGCCGGGTTGCCAGTTTGAGCGAAAACCCCTTGGCCGATCCGGCCGCTTTGTCAAATGCGCATGTGCAATTGGCAGAAGGGACGGAGTGGATTCCGCTGGCGACGGTCGTTATGCAACTCCGTGCGAACATCGCCGACTTGGCTGCTAAGGCTGTACCGGTCGTCGAAGAGCAGTCGGAAGAGGTCACGCAAAAGCTGCAGCAGCTCACGCAGGACGTCGACCAACTGAACGCCGAACGCATTAGGCTTCACGGAATTCAGCAACTAAAGCTGGCGGACATGCGGTCGCTCCAGAGACGTATCGCTGCCCTTGACGACGATTTGGTGAAGAATCTCGACGTGCAGCGACTGCAGCGATACTCGGGAGTCGCTGCCGCGCTGACGCCTGATAGATGCCCGACCTGCGAACAGGCGCTCGTGGACACTCTCTTGTCGCAGGAAGCGCTCTCGGCCGTTATGCCGGTCTCGGACAACATCGAGTATATTCGATCGCAAAAGAAGATGTTTGAGGATATCCTCGTCAGGGAGCAGTCAGCGGAGAGCGAGCGGCGCGACCAACTTTCCGCCATCAGCCGCAAGCTGATTGACTGTTATTCTCAAATTCGACTTCTTCGGTCAGAACTTGTTGCGCCTGGGACGAATCCGTCCGCTGCCATTATCGAGGAACGTATCCGAGCTGAAGCGAGGATGCGCGACCTGGAAGCCCTTCAGGCTATCTTCGACGATGCCATTGATCGACTTCGCACTTTGCAGGACGCGTATGCTGAACTGCTACAGGAACGGGCTCAGATTCCGACGGAAAAGCTCTCTCCCAGTGATCGGGACAAACTTAATCGTCTCACCAGGTTGGTTCAGAGTCAGGCGAAGGATTTCGGCTTCAGCACATTCTCGCCATCGGAACTGTCTATTTCTGAGGACAGCTACAGGCCAGAGAAAGAAGGGTTCGAAATCGGCTTCGAAACATCCGCAAGCGATGCCATCCGTCTGAAGTGGGCCTACCAAATGAGCCTGCTCGAGCTTGCCCGCGACGAGCCGACAAACCACCCTGGAATGTTGGTCTTCGATGAGCCGCGTCAACAATCGTCATCGCGCCCAAGTTTCCAGAACTTGCTGAGCCGTGCTGCCGGCGCCAAGGGGCGGGACCAGCAGGTGATATTTTCGACGAGTGAGGATCTTGAAACCCTCAAGGCGATAACCGCCTCCATTGACTGCGAGGAAGTGATTTTTCCAGGCTACATCCTCCAGAAACTTGACTGAGCCCGGCTGCAGCGCCAGACCTTTCGGTGGTTGGACGCAACACGTGTGAGCTATCGACGGAAATTTGGCCCGTGCGCCACATAGAGGTTGGGCGCCGCCTCGGTATCAATGAGCTCGATCTCAGATCCAGACCCGCCGCGCAAAATCGAGAGAACGCCGCAATCGTCACGCTCCTGGTCGACTGTCCCAACAAGCCCTTCGATGAAGGCGACCTGCTGGTTCTCTTTAAGTTCCGCCCAGAAACCATCCGTCGCAACCAGCAATGGCCGATTGTCGAGTTCGAACGAGTTCAGGTCGGGAGTGATGAAGCGCTTTGAACGGAAGCTACGCGTGAGCAGATGCCGCGTGGGATCCTTCGCGAGACTCTCGATCGCCATCGGCAGCAGCGGATTTGCGAGCGTATGGGGCTGCGTCAGCCATGCAATCCGTCCATTCTCCTCGCATCGGCCTACCAGGCAATCGCCAGAATGCAGCACCAGTGCCGGGCGCGTCGCTTCAAGATACACAAGGACGTAACTGGCTGAATCCGTGCGAAAGACCATCGTGAGCGCCGCGTGGGTCACGCGAAGCTGTGCGATCAGGGTGTCGGCAGTTACCGCTTCAGCACCGGCTACGAACCAATCGACCATGCGGCGCGCAATCTCGCGCGCAAAATCGCCGCTGGCCGAACCAGATGTCGACCCATCAAGGACGATGGCTAGGACGGCGTCGCCGCGGATGCCAATGCCTGCATGGTCTCGGTTGTCGGCCGTCCGCGTTCCTTGCCGGTAGTGCCATTGGATTTGCAAGGTCACGTCAGCGTGTATCCAGGGTGCTGATCGCGACCAGCCGGTCGTAGACGATGTTGGCACGGCCTGCCGGTCCGCGGATGTTTCCCTCCAGGAAATGGTCGAAGTTCGGATCGTCCAGCAGCGCCGCAATCTGTTCGGCGATGTAGTCCCGGATCTCCGGCTCGCCGTCCGCGATCTCCTCGACGATCTCTTCCCGGCCATCGACGAGAAGGAGAATGTCCTCGGCATCGCGGCTACCGATCAGATCACCTTCGCCGCGTCCGCGGTATGCCTCCAACTTAGTGGCAACAAACAGCTGCGGCGTGAGACGTCGGATCTCAAGCCCCTCCTCCAGCTGTTCTGGTACGGCCGTCGCGATTCCCTTTGCATACCAGCGATTGCTGAAGCCCAGGATCGCCTCGTCGTCCGGCATGAAGTCGACCTTCAGCTCGCCGAGCTTCATGCGGCAGATGACGGAATCGTCAGCCGCCTCGGAAAAGCCGCGTGCACGCAAGCGTTCCAGCAACTCGGCCCATTCAGCGAAACCAGCGAGATCGACGATCAGGTCGACATCGTCGGTCGCCCTCACCCCTTCGAGAACAATGGGATCGGTGATGTAGAGTGCCGTGGTGCAGCCGCCGACGAAGACCAGGCGGGCGCGTAGCTCGTCGCCGAGCGCCTCGGCGACGGTTTTCAACATTGCCTTCAACTGACCCTGGACTGTCATTCCAGCCTCTGTGCGAGCAGGTCAGCGGCGTGCATGCTTTCGCGCTGATTGCCGATGCGAATTGCGTCGACGAGGGCGAGAAAGGCATAGAGCCGGCTATCTGTCTTGCAGGCCTCCGGCACGCTTTTGAACAGCGGTTCGACCGATTGACCCATTTCTTTTGCGGGCGCGTAGGGCCAAACGTAGATGAGACTGCCGGCGCTGTGCAGGGATTCACGCAGCACGGGGGCGGCGAACGCCGTCGGCAGCCCGCGCTGCATGGCGCCAGGTTTCGCCGGAAAGACGAATTTCAGACCGTGGATGATGAACTCACGCAGATGGCGCCGGCTCGGTTTGGGCCGACCCGTCTTCCTGTCCTTGATCGCGAGGCCCGACGCGATGCTGCGCTTGAGCGAAGCGCTGATTTCCGTCTTGCTGATTCCGAGTGCTGCCTCGAGAGCGCGCACGGAATAGGGATCCTCGCCCGCGGCCAACCCAGCCGGTGGAGAGTCATGACCCCTATCCTTTGCGTCGTCCTCCAAGCTCGCCAGCTTGAGCAGGACGACAACATCCTGGCCCTTCATCATGAGCAGTGTCCTCTGTCCTCGGACAGAGGACACTAAGCACTGGGCAGCCCTTCCTGTCAACGATCACGACTGCAAAACGGGTTGGTCCGAGCGGCGCAAGTAGCGCAACCGCGTTCAGTTTTGTCCTCAGTCCTGGGACAGCGGACGCAGGCGCTTGGGGCGCACACCAGTGCCGCTGCGCCCTATGGCAATTTCTTTCCGGGCATCGTCAGCACTGGTCTGCGCAGCCGCAAGGGTTCACTAACAGCTGGCGGTCGGACGTGGCGTTTTCGCAAGACCTCAACTTCCAAAGGTTTGATGCGATCCGAAATCGACTTCTCTGCAAAGAACGGCCTCACACGCTCAATTTCACTCTCGCGAGCTCCCCAGCTTCGATAGAGTGCTTGAGGCGAAATAACGAAGTTTTCGCCTCCTTCAGTCGTTCGATCTATGACATCGACGGGCGATCCGCCCGCAGCACCAGAGTAAAAGCCGTCCAAATCTATAACCACGCCGCTCCCGGTTTGCGACATAGAAAATGTCATCGAAGACAAAAGCAGCCACAGCGCATAGTCCGCTTCTCGGGGACCATGAGGATTTGTGTGGCAGCTACGCTGCGGACTGGTTGTCGGAATTTCGGTGATTATCGTTTGCCATGCCAGGATACCACTTCTCGAAGGTCGACCGTAGCGAGCCGTCGAGGGTCTGCGTTCGCGTTTGCAGCAGAAGATGCGCGCCTGTCCGGCTCCATTGCATCTGCTGCTTCTTGGCGAAACGCTTGCTGACAACGGCGTTGACGGTCGCCTCGACGAAAGCGGATGATATCCGCTCTCCGGACCGGTAGCGTTCGCCATAGTTGATCAGGCTGGCGTGGTTTGATCCGATATAGAATCGGAATTCGCCAATCACTGTCAGAAACTTTTTCATGTTCGGGTAGTCGGTTTCCGTGGCTTCGGCATCGTCGAGCAGCCAATCGATCTCCTCACGCGCCCGGTAGGTGTTGCCATGCCACAGATACCATTTGATCCGGGTCAGCATGTCCAGCAGGCCGTTGCCGGCTTCCTTGTCATGATGGCGAAGGCCTTGGGCGAACTGGCGAAGCACAGTGATGCGCATGGTGATGTGGAACCAATCCAGGACATGCTCGCTGGCCGGGGCGATCATTTCGGCGAGCGAGCGAACTTCCTCGCCGCCGTCGGTGATGAAGGTAATATCCTGATTGGCCTGCACGCCCTGCTTTTTAAGATGGTCGAGGATTCGGCGCTGCGGCTTGCGGTCGTAACCATGAACGAAGCCGATATAGCGCGGCTCACCGTCCTCGGGCAGGGAGCGGCCGACGATCAGCTCGAAATTCTTCTTCCGGTCGTCACGATCCCGGATGTAGCCACCATCAAGGCCAATGACAATGCGGCCGTCGGGAATGGGCAGGTTCGTCCAGTCTTGCGGACACGAATCCTGCATGAAAGAGACGCGCTCTTCCGTCAGCTCCCGCTCAATTCGGGCAGCCGTTTTCAGCGCATGCTGCCGCACCGTCGTGGCGTTGATCCCGCAGTCGATCGGCAACACATCGGCCAACAACTCGGCTGCAGCGGCATATGGCACGAGCGAAGCCCAGCGCGTCTCGAGATACAGCCGCTCGGGTGCAATGTGATCGGGGATCAGTTGCCGCAACGGCGACACCGTGCCCGGCCCATTGCGTCCTTCACTTTCCGGCAGCGCGTATCGCGGACTCCTGAGCCGGACATCGCCGAACAGAGTGTGGAAGGTGACGGGATAGTATCCCTTGTGCCGCAACCGGCGGCCGTCCGTCTCACGGTTTTCCGCTAGCCATAGGTTCACCTGCGTCTCCACCATCTTCTGCTGAAGCCCGGCAAGCAGGGCTTTGCCCTCGGCGAGCGATAGGCCGAGATCCTCCGCACCCGTTGTGATCTTTGTCATGTCGGCGATGATCTCCCGACCGATCTCCTCGCCGTCGTCACCGATGAGTTCCATGACGATCCGAACCTGCATGCTGCATCTCCTTGCCGGGTTTTCCAGAACGGGCGAAGTGGAAAGCTCATCGCGTCCGATCCGCGTATTTCTGCCCTCCGCTTTCGCCGGCAACGGTGATATCTCTCACCAGTTAGCAATCCGAAAATCATCTGGTAAACCATCATGACCTCGATCGAGCGTGCCGCCAACGCCGTCGCCACAATCCTGATCCGGGAAGGGATCGACTACCTGCAGAGCAAAGCGGTGATCAAACGGGCCCGCGCGCAGGCCGGTCTTTCCGCGCCGCCGGAAAAGAGAACGTCAATCAACCGGCTCACGATCGAGGAAGAACTGGCTTTCATTGACCAGGCCTACGAGGCGAGCGGCGCGACGGGCCTGCTGCTTCAGACCCTTTTGGAAACCGGCTTGCGCGTTTCCGAATTCACCCGCCTGCGCATCGAGGATGTCAGCCTGGCAGAGCGCGTGATCGTCGTCGTGCGCGGAAAGGGATCGAAGCACCGGGAAGTCCCCATCCGGCGGGAACTGACACAGATGCTGCGGCTTCATATCGGCACAAGGCGTGCCGGCCCCCTGTTCCAGAGCCGGGAACGGGGCAAAGGATCGCTGCCCTATACCTACAGCCGCCAGCGCATCGGTCAGATCGTCCGGCAAGTCGCTCGCAAGGCCGGGATCACAAAGCGGGTCTATCCGCATCTTTTGCGGCACACGATGGCGACAAAGCTGTTGGCGCTCGGCATGGACATCACCGACGTCCAGCGCTTCCTCGGCCACGAAAACATCACCACGACACGGCACTATGCGGAAACGACCGCCGCGACCCTGCGCCGAAAGTTCGATCAGGTCACCGCGCCAGCGGCACGGTCGTTGCTCTCCGGCATCCGGCATGAGCGTGGTGACGACGTTGCCCTTCTCGCCGCCAATCTGCTGGCGAACAATCGCGGTTCAAACGGTGAAGTCATATCTGCTGATGCATGAGGGTGAGATGCTCCTCCTGCCGCAGGCGCTTGTTCACCGTCTGCCGCTCGAACGTCCTGCCCAAAAGAGCGTTGCGCCTGTCGATGCGGAGAAGCAGTTCCCGGAATTCCTCAGCCCGGTCGGGATCATCGAGGATCGCGAAGGATCTGGTCTCGCTGATGTCCGCGAAGAACTCCAGCGCACTGGCGAGGTCCTCATCCAGTCCAAGTCCGAGCGCTTCATCTTCCTGCAGGATCCAGGCCTCAGGCCCGTCGCTATCCTCCGGCGGGCAAGTTCCGGCACCGCCGATGCAGCAGGGATAATGGATTTGCGGCTTGGCGGCGCACTGATGTTCCAGCCGCACCTCATGCTCCCACGGAACATTGAGATCGTATTCGTACAGGAACCGGCTTCCGGTGCGCAGCTTCAATGCGTCAAGTCCGATGTCCGGCGGTTCCGCAGTCAATTCCCATGAGCCATAGCGGACCGTGTGCACGACAAACTGGTAGAGATGGATGCCTTCCCAGCCCATCGCGACCTGAAGAACGCCGTGAAACTCGCGCAAGGTCATGGTCGCCGGCACCTGCACCCGCCGCCAAACCATCGGGCTCAGTCCCTTCAGCCAGATGCGGAATTGCAGGACCGTCGGCGTCGTGTCCGGCGTCTGGGCACCCTCGGAACGCCGGCTCGACCGACGCGGTGGTTTCAAGATGGCTGGCCTCGGTGAAAATCACCGCCCACCCTATACCGATTTTACCCCAGGGACGGCACCGCCACACAAATCCTCATGGTCCCC
>NZ_MDET01000010.1 GCF_002075885.1 Manganibacter manganicus | reverse complement strand
CATGGCGGAATTCAAGAGCGACATCGAGATAGCGCGCGCAGCGAAGAAGAAGCCGATCCAGGAGATTGGGGCGAAGATCGGGATATCGGACGAGCATTTGCTGCCTTACGGACACGACAAGGCGAAGGTTTCGGCTGATTTCATCAGATCGGTGCAGGGCAAGCCGGATGGCAAGCTGATCCTTGTGACGGCGATCAACCCGACGCCTGCGGGCGAGGGCAAGACGACGACGACGGTTGGGCTTGGCGACGGGCTGAACCGGATCGGCAAGAAGGCCGTGATCTGCATTCGCGAGGCCTCGCTCGGGCCGAACTTCGGCATGAAGGGCGGTGCGGCCGGCGGCGGCTATGCCCAGGTCGTGCCAATGGACGACATGAATTTGCACTTCACCGGCGACTTCCACGCCATCACCTCGGCCCACAACCTGCTTTCGGCGCTGCTCGACAACCACATCTATTGGGGCAACGAGCTTGGCATCGACACGCGCCGGGTGACGTGGCGGCGGGTGATGGACATGAACGACCGGGCGCTGCGCCAGATCGTGTGCTCGCTGGGCGGGGTGGCCAACGGCTATCCGCGCGAGGCCGGCTTCGACATCACGGTTGCCTCCGAAGTGATGGCGATCCTGTGCCTGTCGCGCGATTTGAAGGATCTGGAAAAGCGGCTCGGCGACATCATCGTGGCCTATCGGCGCGACAAGACGCCGGTGTTCGCGCGTGACCTCAAGGCGCCGGGCGCGATGGCGGTTCTGCTCAAGGACGCGCTTCAGCCGAACCTTGTGCAGACGCTGGAGAACAACCCGGCCTTCGTGCATGGCGGCCCGTTCGCCAATATCGCCCATGGCTGCAACTCGGTGATGGCCACGACCACGGCGCTGAAGCTTGGCGAATATGTGGTGACGGAGGCCGGCTTCGGCGCCGACCTGGGTGCGGAGAAGTTTTTTGACATCAAGTGCCGCAAGGCGGGGCTGAAGCCGGCGGCGGCGGTCATCGTGGCGACGGTTCGCGCCATGAAGATGAATGGCGGGGTCAAGAAGGACGATCTGGGTGCGGAGAATGTCGAGGCGGTGAAGAAGGGCTGCCCGAACCTTGGCCGCCATATCGAGAACGTGCACGAGTTCGGCGTGCCCGTGGTGGTGGCGATCAACCACTTCCATTCCGACACCGATGCCGAGATCAAGGCGCTGCAGGATTACGTCAAGACGCTCAATGCCGACGCGATCGTGTGCAGGCACTGGGCCAATGGCTCGGCGGGCGCCGAAGATCTGGCCAAGAAGGTTGTGCAGCTTGCCGAGTCGGGTGCTTCGCAGTTTTCGCCGCTTTATCCGGACGATCTGGGCCTGTTCGACAAGATCGACACCATCGTCAAGCGCGTCTATCGCGGCGAAGGCGCGATTGCCGACAAGAGCGTGCGCGACCAGTTGCACCAGTGGGAAAAGCAGGGTTACGGCAATCTGCCGATCTGCATGGCCAAGACGCAATATTCGTTCTCGACCGACCCGAACCTGCGCGGCGCGCCGACCGGCCATGTGGTGCCGGTGCGCGAGGTGCGGCTTTCGGCGGGTGCCGGCTTCGTGGTGGCGATCTGCGGCGAGATCATGACCATGCCGGGCCTGCCCTCGAAGCCGTCGTCGGAAAACATCCGCCTCAACGCCGACGGCCAGATCGAAGGCCTGAGCTGAGCGGCAAAGGTTCTGCAGATCCGGCGATGGGTCAAATCCCAACAATCGGATTGCAACAATAGACCCAACAATAGCGAAAGGCGCCAATCGGCGCCTTTCCTGCTTTGGCACCCAGTTTTCTGGGCGTTGCCCCTCGATTTTCGGCCCTTCACGCGCCATCAAGGCACCACGCCACATCAGGGAGCCAACAATTGAACAAAACAATCGAACGCATCACAGGCGATACGATCGGCGGCACGAATTATTAGAGTTTGCGCGCTAGCTACCTGTGACGGCGAAGATGTCGCCGGCGTTTCCGAGGGCAGGCGCGGATCATGGATGAAACGGCCCAGATGCCCGGCCGAGAGCAAGGGGCAGTCCGGCGATGGTTGCGGCGCATGAGCCCCAAAGGGGCGATGCAGCGTGCCGCGGGCGCCGCCTTCTTCATCCGTATCACCAATGCCGCCATTGCCTATCTGTCGCAGATCGTCATGGCGCGCTGGATGGGGGCGTTTGAATATGGCGTTTATGTCTATGTCTGGACCTGGGTGCTTTTGATCGGCACGGTGGCCGATCTCGGCTTCGCAGTTGCCGCGCAGCACTTCATTCCGCGCTATATCGAGGCGCGCGACCATTCGCGCATCAGAGGTTTCATCTTCGCCAGTCGCTGGGTGCCGGCAGTGGCGGTCACGCTGATGGCCGTGCTGGCCGCCACCTCGGTCTATCTGTTGTCCGGTTCGATTGGCGTCTATCTCGTCTTTCCGCTCTATCTCGCGTGCCTCGCCTTGCCGCCTTATGGCATGACGGCAGTGCAGGACGGCGTTGCGCGGTCCTTCGGCTGGATCAATCTCGGGCTGGTGCCGCCGTTCATCCTGCGGCCCCTGCTGCTTCTGGCAGTGATGCTTGTTTTGTTTGCAGCCGGCTTTGCACTCGACGCGGCGACAGCCATGCTGGCGGCGCTGGCCGCAACATGGCTGACGGCGATCGGGCAGGTCGTCGTGCTCGACCGGCGGCTGGAAAAGCGTATCCCGAAAGCGCGAAGGAACACCGTTTATGGCGTGTGGATCAGGTCTGCGCTGCCGGTGCTGTTCGCCAATATCTTCCTGTTCCTTATCAGCTATGTCGGCGTGCTCCTGCTGCAATATTTCCGCTCGCCGAACGAGATCGCGCTCTATTACGCGGCGACTAAGGTCACGGCGATCGTCGCGATGGTCCATTTCGCCATCACGGCCTCGGCAACGCACAAGTTCGCCGCCTTCGAGGCGGCAGGCGACACACCGGGGCTGGCAAAATTTTACGCGACCTCGACACGCTGGACGTTCTGGCCCTCTATAGCGGCGGCAATCCTGGTTCTGGTGGCAGGCAAGCCGCTCCTGTGGCTGTTCGGCCGTGAGTTCATGGCGGCTTATTCGCTGATGTTCGTGATGGTCGCCGGTCTCCTGGTGCGCGCCTCGATCGGTCCGGGCGAGCAACTTCTCAACATGGTTGGCCAGCAACGTATTTGCGCGGTGATCTATGCGGGGGCCTTCGCGGTCAATCTCGTGCTTTGTCTCGCCTTCATTCCGCCATGGGGCGCCATGGGTGCGGCATTGGCCGCTGCCATATCCATCGTGGTGGAATCGGTGCTGCTTTTCCTGGTCGTGAAAAGCCGCATCGGCATCCGGGCGTTCGTCGGCTTTTCCGGGCCTCGATAAAACGCAAACCTTCGGCTGAAGGAAAAATTAGCAGCTAATCATGAATATTGCGGCTTGAGCGTCTCAGGATCGGAATGCCCATGCTTGCCCTCAGCAAAGCCCAGCCACTGCCCGCCGGCGATGGTTACAGCGTCGAGGTTGACAGCATCGCGGATCCGGAGTGGGACCGGATCGTTGCTGACTTTGCCGATTCCAATCCCGAACAGACGGCATGCTATGCCAGACATCACTGGAAGAGCCACGACAGCCATTTGCTGCTGCGGAAAAATGGTGTGCCGGTCGCCGGCGCCCGCATTGCCTTGGTCAAGCTGCCGGTGGTCGGGCGCGGCCTTGCCTTTCTGCGCTTCGGGCCATTCTGGCGACGCCGCGAGGCGGCAATGGACGGCCAGACATACCGCACGATGATTTCGGCGCTGGTGCATGAATATTGCACGCGGCGCGGCCATTGCCTGACGATCTTGCCGCGCCCGCACCCCCGTTTTCACGAGACGGAAAGCCTGCTGCTGCGTGAACAGGGGTTTGTACGGCGGCGCGAAATCCGCGATGCCGAGCGCTATGTCGTCGACACCACGCTGGACGATACGGCACAGATGGCCAGCCTTGCGCAGAAGTGGCGCTACAATCTGCGGCAAGCGCTGAACAGACCGCTGGAGGTGCGCTTTACCGAGGAACCTGCGGAAATCCGCGCCTTCCAGCACCTTTACAAGACGATGATGGAGCGCAAGCACTTCGCCAGCACCACGCCGGTTCACCTGACCGGGACGCTGATGGCGGAACTGCCGCCCGCATTGAAGCCCAAGCTGGCCGTGGCTTTCCACGACGGGGAACTCGTT
The DNA here is from genome assembly GCF_002075885.1 of Manganibacter manganicus. GTDB lineage: Bacteria > Pseudomonadota > Alphaproteobacteria > Rhizobiales > Rhizobiaceae > Mesorhizobium > Mesorhizobium manganicum. The sequence goes on along the minus strand of NZ_MDET01000010.1, from coordinate 107,322 downwards.
GCCGGTGCGACGATCGGCGTGTTCGGCGACAGCGCCTATTACATGTTCGGTGCCAGTGCGGCGGCGGCACTGCCGCTGCATGCCGGCTATGCGCTGCACTGGTACGTCGTCGCCTTTCTGCGCGAGCAGGGCATTCACTGGTACGATCTCGGCGGTGCCTCGCACGAACCGGGCCTGCGGCAGTTCAAGAAGGGTTTCGTCGGCAAGGCCGGCCGCATCGTGACGATGCAGGGCGAGCATGACCGCTGGTCGCACCCGCTCGGGCGGCTGTCTGCCGATACGGTGTTCAGCCTGCGTTACCTCCAGCGCCGTATCCGTCACGGCAGCCATTTCTCGACCTAGGGTCAGACACCAACTATTGACAGGTCATGCGCACCCGGTCGCCAAGGTCGTGGGCTGCGCCGCAAGCAATCGGCTTCGTCGGTTCCATAGCCGGCGCGGCCGTGGCGCCGGCCTTCTGCGCATGGATTTTGCGATGCTTCACCGTCGATGTCGATGGGCGGTATCGCGGAGGTTCTGAAACCGGCGCGACGGGAAACACGGTCGGACTATGCACAGGCGGCGTTTGCGTGCCGGTCGGGCCTTTGTCCCATATCCGCCTGGCGTCCATCATGTGCGGGATCATTACGGTGCCGTCGCCGGAGCGCGCGCAACCGGCGAAAACGGGAAGCAGGAAAATCAGGAACGGAATTGTCTTGTTGCCCATGATCGACTTCAAAAACCGGTTGGTCTGCCTGTCCCGTGAAGCGTTATCACTTCGACACGAAACTGTCATGCGACTGTAACATACGCGGTTTATGGCCTGCCGCGGGCGCTGAAGAAAAGCGCCGAGAGACCATCCTGAACAGGAGCAGGCCAAATGAGACATTTCATCCGCTCAGCGGCTGTTGCGATTGCAATCGCCGCGGCGTCCACCTTCACCATTTCTCCCGTGCTTGCCGCCGATATTTCCGGCGCCGGAGCGACCTTCCCCTACCCGATCTACGCAAAGTGGGCCGACGCCTACAAGAAGGAGACCGGCATCGGCCTCAATTATCAGTCGATCGGCTCCGGCGGCGGCATCAAGCAGATCAAGGCCAAGACGGTCACTTTCGGAGCGTCCGATGCTCCACTCGAAGGCGAAGAACTCGAATCCACCGGTCTTGCGCAATTCCCGATGGTGATGGGCGGCATCGTGCCGGTCGTCAATCTCGAAGGCATCGAGCCTGGAGAACTGGTGCTCGACGGGGCGACGCTTGCCGACATCTTCCTCGGCAAGATCACCAACTGGAACGATGAGGCGATCAAGAAGCTCAACCCGGAGGCCAAGCTGCCCGATCAGGCGATCGCGGTCGTTCATCGCTCCGATGGCTCGGGCACCACCTTCAACTTCACCTACTATCTCGGTGATGTGAGCGCGAGTTGGAAGGACGAGGTCGGTGTTGCCAAGGCCGTGCAATGGCCGGTGGGCATCGGCGCCAAGGGCAATGAGGGCGTCGCCAACAATGTCGCCCAAACCGGCGGCTCGATCGGCTATGTCGAATACGCCTATGCCAAGGAAAACGGGTTGATCTATGCCGACATGATCAACAAGGACGGTAAGACAGTCGAGCCGACAGCGGAATCCTTCTCCGCTGCTGCCGCGAATGCCGACTGGAGTTCGCAGCCGGGCTATGGCGTCATCCTGGCCAACCAGCCGGGTGCCGAATCCTGGCCGATGACTGCGGCGACCTGGATCCTTGTCTACAAGCAGCCGGAAGATACGCAGGCGACCGCCGATGCGTTGAAATTCTTCGCCTGGTCCTACGCCAAGGGCGACGAAATGGCCGGTGAACTCGACTATGTGCCGATGCCTGACAATGTGGTCAAGAGCGTCGAGGAAATGTGGGCCAAGGATATTCTCGGCTCCGACGGCAAGGCCATCTACACCGAGTAACGGCAGTCTCACGAACGGGAGGGCGAAATGGCGTCCTCCCGTCATTCCAAAATGAGGGCCGCATGACCACCATTGCCGCAGCCATGCCATTATCGATGGAGACCGTTCGTGCCCGCGAGGCTGCCGTACGGCGCTTCGCCTTCACCGACTCCTTGTTCCGGCGGCTGACATTCGCCGCGGCTATTCTGGTGCTGATGATCCTGGGCGGGGTGGCGGTTTCGCTGGTGGCCGGCGCCTGGCCTGCTCTGTCAGCCTTCGGTCCGTCATTCCTGACGACCGAATCCTGGAACCCGGTGACGGAGAAATTCGGTGCGCTGGCACCGATCTACGGCACGCTTGTCACCTCGGGCATCGCCATTCTGATTGCCGTACCCATCGGCATCGGCATTACCGTGTTCCTGACCGAACTTTGTCCGCGTCCATTACGCCGGCCTATCGGCATCGCGGTCGAACTTCTGGCCGGCATCCCTTCGATCATCTACGGCATATGGGGCCTGTTCGTCTTCGCGCCATTCCTGCAGACCTATCTGCAACCCTTCTTCATCAAGCTGTTCCATGGCGTTCCCGTTCTGTCGAGCCTGTTCGCCGGCCCGCCCTATGGCATCGGCATCCTGACCTCGGCGCTGATCCTGGCGATTATGGTGCTGCCCTTCATCACATCCATCACCAAGGATGTATTCGACACAGTGCCGGCGGTGCTGAAGGAATCAGCCTACGGCATTGGCTGCACCACATGGGAGGTCACGCGCCGGGTCGTCATTCCCTATACGCGGATCGGCATTATGGGGGGTGTCATGCTAGGGCTTGGCCGCGCACTCGGCGAGACCATGGCCGTCACTTTCGTTATTGGCAATGCGCACCGCATCTCCGCTTCCCTGTTTGCCCCCGGCACCACGATTTCGGCCTCCATCGCCAATGAATTCACCGAGGCCGACGGTGCGCTCTACACCTCTTCGCTGGTGGCGCTCGGCCTCATCCTGTTTGTCATAACCTTCCTCATCCTCGCCGCCGCCCGCTTCATGCTGATGCGCATCGAGCGGCGCGCCGGAAGCTGAGAACGGAGACCGCCGGTGTCGATCGCACCCTCCCTGCATAGAAGCCGAAAGTTCCGCAACGCCCTGATGATGGGGCTCAGCATGGGCGCTGCCGGTATCGGACTTGCCTGGTTGGCGCTCATCCTCGGCGCGCTGGTCTGGAAGGGTGGAACTGGCCTCGCGCTCTCGGTGTTTACCGAAATGACGCCGCCGCCTGGCGATTCCGGCGGCCTGCTCAACGCGATTGCCGGCTCTGTCGTGATGACGGCCATCGCTGTCGTCGTCGGCACGCCCGTCGGCATTCTGGCGGGCACCTATATGGCCGAATATGGCCGGTTCTCGAAGCTGACGGTGCTGGTGCGCTTCATCAACGATATCCTGCTTTCAGCCCCTTCCATTGTCGTCGGCCTGTTCATCTACGAGATCATGGTTCGTACCATGGGCCATTTCTCGGCGCTCGCCGGCGCCTTCGCACTTGCCATACTGGTGGTTCCGGTGGTGGTGCGCACGACCGAAGACATGCTGAACCTTGTTCCCAATGCGTTGCGCGAAGCCGGCACCGCCATCGGCGCGCCGCGCTGGATCGTCATCCGCTCGGTTGCCTATCGCGCGGCGCGTTCGGGCATCGTCACCGGCATTTTGCTGGCCATTGCCCGCATTTCAGGTGAGACGGCGCCGCTGCTCTTCACCGCGCTCAACAACCAGTTCTGGTCGAGCGATCTCAACGCACCGATGGCCAGCCTTCCGGTGACGATCTACCAGTTCGCGCTCAGCCCCTATGAAGAATGGCAGCAACTGGCCTGGACCGGCGCACTTCTCATCACGCTCGCCGTGCTTGCGCTCAGCATCTTCGCACGCAGCCTCACCGGACGCAGAGAGGACAAATGACACAGATGGTCTCCCTGGACAAAATCATGCCGCAGACCACCGCCGGGAAAACGAAGATCGAGGTCAAGGGCCTCAATTTCTACTATGGCGAGTCCAAGGCCTTGAAGAATATCTCGCTGGCACTGCCGGAGCGCAGTGTCACCGCCTTTATCGGGCCTTCCGGTTGTGGGAAATCGACGCTGCTGCGCGTCTTCAACCGCATTTACGAGCTTTACCCGAAGCAGCGCGCCGATGGCGAGGTGCTGCTTGACGGCGAGAACATTCTCGGCCGGGGGCAGGATCTCAACCTGCTTCGCACACGCATCGGCATGGTGTTCCAGAAGCCGACGCCGTTCCCGATGTCGATCCATGAGAACATCGCTTTCGGCGTCCGTCTTTACGAGAAACTGTCGAAATCCGAGATGGACGGCCGCGTCGAACAGGCGCTGAGACGCGCGGCTCTCTGGGAAGAGGTCAAGGACAAGCTCGATGCCAGTGGTCTGTCACTGTCGGGCGGGCAACAACAGCGACTTTGCATCGCCCGCACCGTGGCGGTGAAGCCGGAAGTCATCCTTCTCGACGAGCCGGCTTCGGCGCTTGACCCGCTTTCGACGGCCAAGATCGAGGAACTGATCGACGAGTTGAAGAGCGACTACACGATCGTCATCGTCACCCACAACATGCAGCAGGCAGCGCGCGTCTCCAGCAACACTGCCTTCATGTATCTTGGCGAACTGATCGAGTTCGACCGCACCGAGAAAATCTTCACCGCGCCAGCGGAGAAACGCACCCAGGATTACATCACCGGCCGCTTTGGCTGAAGGAGAGGAAAGGGACCATGAGCGAACATATCGTCACGTCCTTCGACGACGATCTACGCGAGGTCGGCAAGCTGATCCGTGAGATGGGTGGTCTCGCAGGTTCGATGGTTAATGGTGCGACCATGGCTCTGCTTTCGGCCGACATTGCATTGGCCCACCGCGTCGTCTCCGACGATGCGGTGATGGATGCAAGTCAGCGAGAACTGGATGAGCGGGCCATAAGTTTGATCGCACGTCGTCAGCCGATGGCCGACGATCTGCGCGCGGTGGTTGGGGCAATCCGCATGGCCGGCGATCTTGAACGCATCGGCGATCTTGCCAAGAACATCGCCAAGCGCGTCGAGGCCATCGGCCATGATGCGGTGCCGCGCGATCTGTCGCACTCGATCGAGGCGATGGCGGGCCTGGTGCTCGGGCAGGTTCACGGCGTAGTCGACGTCTATGGCGAGCGGGATGCGGAAGGCGTTGCCTTGCTGCGCGATGAAGACGAGCGCATCGACGTCAAATATACGTCCGTTTTCCGTGAGCTTTTGACCTATATGATGGAAGACCCACGCAATATTACGGCTTGCACGCATCTTCTGTTTTGCGCCAAGAATCTGGAGCGCATCGGCGATCATGTTACCAATATCGCCGAGAACGCCTATTATGTGCTGACCGGCCAGCAATTGCCCGCCACCCGTCCGAAATCGGATGAAACGGCGCAGCCTGCGGCGTGAGGCAGGAGAGAAGGATTACCTGATGATCGCACCGCGCGTCATGGTGGTCGAGGACGAGGAGTCGCTCGGCGTTCTTCTGCGCTATAATCTGGAAGCAGAAGGCTATCAGGTCGAAATCGCCACGCGCGGCGATGAGGCGGAGATGCGGCTGCAGGAGCATGTGCCCGATCTTCTGGTGCTCGACTGGATGGTGCCTGCGGTTTCCGGCATCGAGCTTTGCCGGCGCATCAGGATGCGCCCTGAAACGCAGCGGTTGCCGGTTATCATGCTGACGGCCCGCGGCGAAGAGAGCGACCGGGTCCGGGGGCTCTCGACCGGCGCCGACGATTATCTGGTCAAGCCGTTTTCCATGCCGGAGTTCGTGGCGCGGGTGAAAGCACTGTTGCGTCGTGCCAAGCCGGAGGTCCTGTCCTCGGTACTGAAGGTGGGCGACATCATCCTCGATCGTGAGCAGCATCGCGTCTACCGTGGAAAAACCGAGATCAGACTCGGGCCGACCGAGTTTCGCCTGCTCGAGTTCATGATGCGGCATCCGGGCCGGGTGTTTTCCCGTAGCCAGTTGCTGGATAATGTCTGGGGCGAGACCATCTATATCGATGAACGCACGGTGGACGTTCATGTCGGGCGCTTGCGCAAGGCAGTCAATGAAGGATCCATGTCCGATGTGATCCGCACCATCCGCGGTGCGGGCTACGCGATTCAGGAAGATTGACCGTCAATCCGGTTGTTTCAACCAAACACGCTGCCAGTTCTGCCGCTCGGCTCACCTGGCCATTGTCTTGCCGGCGCGACTTGTTCATAAAGGCATGCGGTGTTCAGTGGTTTGCACATAATTGAAAAAGTTTTTTCCTGTCATTGCCTTCATCGCTGTCGCGCTGGTGAGCCTGGCTATGGCCAGCTTCGCCTATTTCGCCACGCAAGAAGCGACGCGAATCAAGTTTGAGGCGACGGCCGACGATGCACTCAACCGCATCGCCAGCCGCGTGGATTTGCAATTGTCGCTGTTGCGCTCGACCCAGGCATTGTTCGACGCGCGCCATGGAAAAATTTCAAGTGGCGAATTCAAGGCTTTCTTTGACTCGCTCAATGTTGACGGGAATTTTGCCGGCTTGCGCGGCATCGGCTTTCTCAGGCTCGTTAAGACGGGGAATGAGGAACTTGCCGAACGGGCAATATTGGATGATCGCGGTGTCGCGTACCGCGTTCATCCTGAGGCGGTGGGGCGCTGGCGTGCCCCGGTGAAGCTGTTCGAGCCGCTCGACAAGAAAAACCAGTCGGCTATCGGCTACGATATGATGAGCGAACCGGTTTTGCGGCAGGCAATCGAGAAGGCGATGGAGGACGACGGGCAGCATGCCAGTGGCCGCGTCCTTCTCGACGGCAAGAACGGTGAAAAGGTACCCGGCTTCTTCGTCTTCGTCAGGCTGATGGTGCCGACCTCGCCGGAAAACATCAATGCCGGTACGAAGTCGATCGAAGGTTTTGTCTATAGTGTCTTTCGCGCCGAGAATCTGTTTCAGGTCGCGCTCAACAAGACTCCGCTACTGCCGGTCAGTATCGAGGTCTACGACAGAGCTGTCGATCCCGGCAACCTGATGTTCCATTCGCAGAAGCCGGCTTTCGGCACGAAACTGCTTGTTACCCGTGAGTTAAAGGTGGGCGGCCAACCGTGGTTGATCCAGTTTCGGCCGACAGATGCTTTTGAGGCGCCATCCTCGCGCGCCATTCCGGTGACGCTTGGCCTTCTGGGCCTTCTTCTTGCTGTCGCGATAGCGCTGGTCGCGCGCTACCAGGAACGGGCTTACGACGTGGCGTGGGAATTGCGGACGACGATGGAAAAGAGCCTGCTCGAAAAGGATCTGATGCTGCAGGAGATGAAGCATCGCATCAAGAACTCGATCACGCGTGTGCTCGCGATTGCGCGTCAAACGGCTTCCGGCTCACATGATCTCAAGGAGTTTTCCGATTCGTTTTCAGCCAGGATGCAGGCGATGGCCGCCTCTCAGGATATGTTGACACGCTCGCGCTGGCAGAAAGCGGACCTGCGCGATCTGCTGCGGATCGAGCTTGGTCAGGTGTTCGGCAAGGAGTTGCCGGAAGGATTGCTATCGGGGCCGGAAGTCCTGCTCAACGAGACGACAACACAGGCGCTGGGTCTCACATTTCATGAACTAGCAACCAATGCGCTGAAATATGGCGAGACCGGTAATTCGGTCGATGCGCTCAAGGTGGATTGGGCCAAGGAAGGGCGCGGTCGGAATCGAACACTCGTGCTCAATTGGCGCGAATCGGGCAACGACCGGCTCACGGCACCTGCTGCAATCGGCTTTGGAACCAAGCTCATCGACATGAATATAACGCGCGAACTGAACGGCACCATCGAGCGCGATTTTCGTCCCGACGGACTGCAGGTACACATCAGAATCCCGTTGCAGGATTGAACGCCCGCGTCGGCATAAGAAATGAAGGCCGATCTTTCGGCCTCCATCATGCGTAAGAGGAACTAATGCGCGTAGAGCGATCTGAATGATCGCGACGCGCTTTAAATCCCAGTCGGTCAGTTGCAGCGCGCCTGATACGTGCGACCGTGCCGATCTTTATACACACAGTAGCCATTGCGCAGGTTGCGCACCAGCAGACCGCCAAGCGCGCCGGCACCGGCGCCGATCAGTGCGCCCTTGCCGCCGCCGGCAATGCCGCCAATGGCTGCGCCTGCAAGCGTACCGACACCCACGTCCTGCTCAGTCGTGGTGCAGCCGCCAACGGCCATGGCCGAACACAGGGCCAGCGCGATCGCCACTTTTTTCATAATCTACTCCTCTCGCTGATTATTCACTCATCGAAATCTTTGCATCCGGCTCGAAAAGCAGATGACGAATTTCGCAGAACTTTATTTCATTAAACTAGGTTTATCAGGGCGGCTACCATTCGATGTCCCTTTGCGATTTCACCGACGCGGTGTGCAATTCGGCGCATGCTCAAAGTCCAGCTATAATCGTTTTCACACGGCAGGTCGATGGCTGCCCAGGCGTTGAAAACGTGCCAACCGGCGCAAGGTTCCGAATGGCTCGTCACTCCGCTTCGAAATTACCTTGCGGGACGTTGAGCCGATATTCGAGCCGCCCATTGGCCATGCTGAGTTCAGCCGTGCCGTTGAGGGAAACCGGCACCACGCGCTCCAGTGCAACCGAGCCGAAACGCCGCCGGTGCGCTGATGAGCGGTCGCCGGCACCGGCAATTGCTTCACTCCACATCACCGACAGGCTGGGTGTTTCGCCGCTTTCGGCCATATGCGCCTTGACCTCGACATAACCTCCGGGCCGCGACAGCGCACCGTAGCTGATCGAATTGACCGCCAGTTCATGCATGGCGAGGCCGATATGCAATGCCGCGTTGGGGTTCAGATAAGGGTTCGCGCCCTCGAAACGCAGACCTTGAGCGTCGGGCATATAGCGGGCAACCTGACCGGATATGAGGGCGTGCAATTCCGCACCGCGCCAATTGGAAGATGTGACCAGATCTTGCGACGAGGACAGCGACTGCAGGCGCCCGCGGAAGCGGGTCAGGAAATCAGCGATTCCGTCGGAATAGCGACCTGTTTGACTCGCGATGCTCTGAATGATGGCCAACAGGTTCTTCGAGCGATGACTGACCTCGCGCAGCAGCGTTTTCAGCGTCTGCTCCCGGCGCTTCTGCTCGGTGATTTCGATCTGGGTCGTCACCACGCCCTGCATGGCGCCGTCACTGGCCTGGTCGGCATCGATCCATACATTGAACCAGCGAACGCCTGTTTCGCCAGGGAGGCTTATCTCGAGCCGTTCAGGTTCGCCGGTGGCAGCGACATTGCGCCGAGCAGCGTCGAGGCGTTCGGCCTGCAGCGGAGGGAGACCGTGGCCCGGCTTGTCATATGCCCAAGGATCCAGCATGTTGTGCGCCCAGATCGTCTTGAGGCCCGCGTCCTGATAAAGAACTGAAATGTCGGCATTACGCAAAGCGTGCAACAATGCTCGGCCCAGTTGAGGATCGCCCTCGCCGGGTAGAGTTATAATCTCGTCCCCTCCAGCTGTTTGTCTACCCCGGCTTGACGTCATCAGACAACTCGCCTTGTCTCCACTGGTTTCTGGTGTGCGATGAAAAACCTTTCATAGCCTCAACAGGTTCCAAAATAGTTCCGCCGGGCAACGCGTCCTTGCGGAGCATTGCCCGGCGGCGGCTGGAAACCGGTTGAGGGGTGCGGCTTCCAGTGTTCTCTGGAGATGCGTCGTTCCTCTATTTTCATCCGTTCCTGCCTTGTCGCATCGTTATCTTTTCAGAAAGCCGGCTATCAACGAAAGGATCAGGAACGCCAGGAAAATGAAGAACAGAATCTTCGCCAACCCTGCCGAAGCGCCCGCGATGCCGCCGAATCCCAAGGCGCCGGCCACGATCGCCACCACAAGGAACACCAGCGCCCAGTAAAGCATTCACACTCTCCATCAACTGGTATGGAAAACGCTTTGCCACACCCATTGTTCCGTATGTCTGTCGTAATTTTGGTTGAATCTGTTCAGGCCGCCGCCTTGGCATGGCGATCGAAAAACAGTGCCTGACTAATCAGTGCCTTGACCATGTCGGGATTGAACGGCTTGGTCACGAGAAAGGCCGGTTCCGGTCTTTCACCGGTCAGCAGGCGCTCAGGGAAGGCCGTGATGAAAATTACCGGCACGGAAGTCGAGCCGAGAATTTCATTGACCGCGTCGATACCGGAACTGCCATCGGCGAGCTGGATGTCGGCCAGCACCATCTTTGGGTGTGTCTTGCCGAACAGAGCTATAGCCTCGGCATGCGTGCGGGCAGTGCCGACGACGCGGTGGCCGAGGCTTTCGACCATTTCCTCAATGTCCATGGCGATCAGAGGTTCGTCCTCGATGATCAGGATATCGGTTGCCACCTGGCGGGAAATCTCGTTGCTGGCCTGAACCAGAAGGTCAGAGAATTCAGCCTCGTTCGTATCAAGAATTTCAGCGGCTTCATCTTCCGAGAAGCCTTCTACAGCTACCAGGAGGAAGGCTTGCCTGGGGCGGGGTGCCAGCGCATTCAGATTGGCGGCAGCGTGGCGCTCCCAGCCTGTCGGCGATTGCTCCTGCGGGATCCGGATGGCGACCGAGGTAAAAAGCTTTGCGAATATCTTATAGAGAGCAATTCGATCGCTCGACGCCTTGGGAAATATACCTACATCGGCAATGATTGCCTCCAGCATTGCAGCGACCAGAGCGTCGCCACTTTCCTGCGAGCCGGTGACGGCGCGGGAGAAACGGCGAAGATAGGGTAGATGCGGCGCGATAGTCGCGGATAAGCTCATGGTAGACGTCTCCCTCATGTGACGATTACAGTACAGGTCGCTTATAGCTCAGGCGCAAGCCTGACGCTAAAACGCCGGATTTGCAAAAAAGTTCCGATTGCATCGGAACTAAAACAGTGGACCGGCGTTCTGGATCGGATTCGGGAGGCCCGATGGGGATTCCGCTTGCCTAAAGACCGGAAGCGGGTGGGGGAAAAAGGTACATATGAGAGACATGAACAAAAACAACACGGCCGGCGCAGGAAAAGCAGACGCTTCCGGCGATCCGCTTGGACCCAATTCGGAAATCGGCCGCAAACTCAAGCAATACTACGACGAACTGGTTTCCGATGAAGTGCCGGATCGCTTTGCCCAACTGCTTGCCCAGTTGGAGCAGGCGGATTCCGTACAGAATAAGGGCTGACCCGTGACCGTCTCTCTGGCCTTCAAAACCGATCTACTCGGTGCGATCCCCAGCCTACGCGCCTTTGCGGTATCTCTTACGCAGAGTGCCGACAAGGCCGACGATCTCGTGCAGGAAACGCTTGTCAAGGCGTGGGACAAGCATGAGAGCTTTCAGATGGGCACCAATCTCAAAGCCTGGTTGTTTACGATTCTACGCAACGAGTTTTATTCTCAAATGCGCAAACGCGGTCGAGAGGTGCAGGATAGCGACGGCATCATGACCGGGCGTCTGGCGGTGCATCCGGCACAGCAGGGGCAGCTCGATCTGAAGGATTTTCGCAGCGCGCTCGAACAATTGCCCGAAGATCAGCGCGAGGCGATTATCCTGATCGGCGCTTCCGGATTCTCATATGAGGAGGCGGCGGAGATTTGCGGCTGCGCCGTCGGCACCATCAAGAGTCGTGTCAGTCGGGCGCGCGTACGCTTGCAGGACATCCTCAAGGTCTCAGGCGAGGCCGAGTACGGACCCGATGCAATCTCCACTCAGGTGATGGGATCGTCGGTAGCCTGAAGTGAGTTGCGCCGTACTGCATTTGCCACGGCTTCTACGAGATCGGCTCCGGCATAAGGCTTTGTTATCAAGGAGATACCCGCAAAAGACGCAACCAGATCCGGCGACATCGAATAGCCGGATGCGAAGACAAACGGTATCTTTCCGGCATGAAGGCGCGTTGCGAAATCGACCGTCGAGGTACCGCCGAGCATCAGATCGATGATGGCGACGTCGAAGCCCGTGCGCTGCACCTCGTTCTCGGCATCTTCGAGATTGCGCGCGACGAAAATGGCAGCCGCGCCGCTGTCGCGGCAAAGTTGCTCGACATCCATGGCGATAAGAGGCTCGTCTTCGAGCAGAAGAATACGTAGACCTTTAAGCAATGACGGCACCGGCGATGACTCCTTGAGACATGCGACGTGTTGGCCCGTAATCCAAAACCTGTCATTTAAAAAAGACACAGTGATTTCGCCTTGGAACCGGATCGTACGTAACCAGGCGTTGAAAGCCCGACCATCATAGGCGCTCCATGGAAGTAAAAAATGGCCGGTCCATCTCCACCCGGCGCTATCCTTGTGAAAAATGTCCGCTGCGTCCCTTGCCGGCGTTTCGGCCATTTACATCGGACGAGCTTGCCTTCATCAGTCAATTTAAGAAGGGTGAATTAACGGTCGCCAAGGGCTCGACAGTGCTTATCGAGGGCACCCACAGCGCGCATCTCTACACCGTTCTGTTTGGCTGGGGGTTCCGCTACAAACTGCTGGAAGACGGTCGCCGGCAGGTCCTCAACTACGTCATGCCGGGAGACATGATCGGGCTTCAAGGCAGTATCATGGGTGAAATGGAGCACTCGGTCGAGGCGTTGTCGAATCTGATGTTGTGCGTGTTCGAGCGCGACGAGCTTTACGCGCTTTACCGCAAATTTCCCAGCCTTGCCTTCGACATCACCTGGCTGGCCGCACGCGAAGAATGTATGCTGGATGAGAACCTGCTCAGTCTGGGGCGTCGCACGGCGTTGGAGCGGGCCGCCTATCTTTTGGCATTCATAGAGTCGCGTGCTGCGTCTGTTGGACTGAACGGCGGCAAGAGCCCGGTGGAGATTCCGATTACCCAGACGCATATAGCCGACACGCTTGGCCTCTCCCTGGTTCATACCAATAAAACGCTGCGCAAACTGGCGAACCGTAAGCTGATCCGCTGGCTTGAGCGCAGTTATGTGATTCTTGAGCCGGAAGCCTTGCGCGAAATTGCCAGATGGAGCGGTTCGGATGGGGCGCCAAGGCCGCTGGTCTGACCAACGTCTTGTTGACCCTGCGTGACCGCAGTGCTGAAGTGACATTTCATGCCGTCTTGGCACGGTTGCGTTCCGTTGCGCGGCGGAACAATGCGGCCGATCGGACGTTTGTAGCCGTGCAAACGCAAGGAGTTGAATTATGGCATCGGTAGGCAAGCCCATCAGCGATAGAGCGTCCACCGAGGAACTGGAAGCCGATATCAGGCAATTGAAGGCTGAAATCGAGAAACTATCCCAGCAATTAGCCAAGACCGGCGAACAAGGCTATGGCACCGCGCGGCGGGCCGCCGCGGAAGGAGTCGAACAGTTGCGCGTCCAGGGCGAGGCGGCGATGGAGAGCTTGCGGGGCAACGCCAGAGACCTGGAACAGCAGATGTCCGCCCATGTGCGTGAAAAGCCGGTGACGTCATTGGCGATCGCTGCCGGCGTCGGCTTTCTGTTCGCTCTGTTCTCGCGCCGCTGATAATTGCCGATGGGTGCGTTGAGTTCGCTTATCGCAGGCTTGGCATCGGGCGAAACGGTTGCACTCGTGCGCCGTGCCCGATGGACTGCTCTTGTCTACACTATTGCCGCGTTGGCCGGGCTATGCGGCATCGGCTTTCTTATCGGTGCGTGCTATGTCTGGACTTCTCGTCAGTATGGGGTCTTGCACGCTGCATTCGGTTTCGGCATCGGCTTTTTGGTACTGGCCGGGCTGATTATCCTCGTGTCCCGCTTTACGGCAGCATTGCGTGCCCGCAAAAGGGCGACGCAACGGCGCAGCGACATGACGGCGATCGGCGTGACCGCGGTACTTGCCGTGCTGCCTTCGCTTTTGCGCGGCAAGCGCGGGATTGGTCTTCTCCTTGCGCCTGCCGCGGCGCTGGCAGCCTATGCCATTTACCGGGAAAACAAGGGATCGGACAAGGATGGGCCCACTGAGCGCCGTTAACTCTCGATCTTAACCAGGGGCGAATCCGCCGGCACCAGCACTCTCAGTGCGCCGGGATGGATCTTCAGCTCCGTTCTGCGTTCAAGGCCGATCAGTTCGCCGTCGATGACGGCGCGCATGCGTTTTGCCGGGGCGTCAACGGTGAGAACAAGATTGTCGGCTTGGTGGATTTCAACATGCTCGTTGTCCCGCCACCGACCGCGCGCCAAATTTAGCGCAAATTTCATCAACTCGCCCTTGCGGCGGGCGACAGTGACATAAATACCGAGAACACCGCCCGCCGGATCGTCGGCATAAGGCAGATGGCCTTCGCCAAATAGATTGTTGGTGATGCCGATGCCGCTGACACGCGTCGTCACCTCGGTGTCGGCCATTGTCAGTGTCGCGTCCATGGCTGGTGGGTTGGCAATCGAAATCCAGGCGGCGCGGGCGGAAGCACCGATTTTGCCGAGGCGTGAGCCGAAACCCATCTTGTCGCGCAATTGCACCATTTTGGCGTGCAAGCCGATCGAAAACTGGTGGACGAAAGGACGGCCGTTGGCGGTGACAATATCCACAGCGGCTACTCTCCCATTTGCGAATGCGTCAATCGCGGCATCAAGCGATTGTGGAATGCCCAACCCACGAGCAAACAGGTTCATCGTCCCGGCGGGGAGGACCGCAAGTGCTTTCCTGCTGTCCATCAAGCGCGCGGCAGCGGCGGAAACGGTGCCGTCTCCACCGCCGACAAGCACTGTATCAACCTCATGGTGTGCCACCGCCCTGTCGAGTGCCTTCGACACCTTGTCGCCTGAGACCGTCTCGACGATGAGCGTGTGACCGGCGCCCTCCAGTGCCGTCTTCATGCGTCCGGCCAGGGCGGCAAGGTCCGTGTTGCGTAACGTGCCGCCGTCCCGGTTCAGCACCGCCGCATATCGCATCGCATTTCCTCTCGAAGAAAGGACCGGATCGCGCCGGGTCACGGATAAAAAGCCGTTGCCGGACCAAGGTCCCTAAGTGGCGGCCAACTCTTTGGCCGGCCCAATTTGGAACAAGCCTGCTTTCCTGCCGTTGTGAACATGCACACGTCCGCTCACGACCGAGCGGCGACACAAGATCGGTCAACATATGACGAGGAGAAAGATCATGATCAAGACTCTTTTGACCACGACCGCGCTTGCAGCATTGTTGGCGACAGGCGCCTACGCGCAAAACACCACAACACCGACGGAACCTGCACCGGCCGCGGAGGCCGCAGCCCCTGCGGCCCCGGCCACCGAGGCTGAGGATAGCCTCGCTACCAATATCATGGGCGAAAGTGTCTATAACGGTACCGGCGATGAGGCGCAGAACATCGGCAAGGTTTCAGATATCGTTTTCGATAAGGACGGCAAGGTCCAGTCTATCGTTATCGGCGTCGGCGGGTTTTTAGGAGTTGGCGCCAAGAATGTCGCTTTCGAATATGGCAAGCTGCAATGGGCCGAGAAGAATGGCGACCGTTGGCTCGTGGCCCCGACAACCAAGGAAGAGTTGACAGCCCAGCAGGCATTCGACGCTACGCCTTATGAGCCGGCGCCGGCGCCGGCTCCGACCGGAACGGAAACTGCACCTGCTGACGGCACGACCGCAATGGCGCCTACCGGGCAGGCTGATGAGGCCGCGCCGGGAGCGGCGACTGCTCCGGCAGCCGACACGGCACAAAACGCGCCTGCCGCTCCTGTTCAGAAATCTGATGGTCGACTCGCTTCGAACCTGATCGGTGAAAGCGTCTATAACGGCACCGGGGACAAGGCGGAGAACATCGGCCAAGTGGAGGATATCGTGATCTCCAAGGCTGGCAAAGCCGATTCCCTGGTTATCGGCGTTGGCGGCTTTTTGGGTGTCGGCGCCAAGCATGTGGCTTTCAGTTATGACAAGGCCGAAACGGTCGAGGAGAACGGCGACCGTTGGCTGGTTGCGGAGGTGAATAAGGAGCAGCTTCAGGCGTTGCCGGACTTCGACCGGAAGGCTTACGACGTGGCATCCGCGCCCAGTGTAGCGGCCGGGGCCGACACACCGGCCACGACCAAGCCTGCGACCGATGAGACGGCGGAGAGTGCGCCGGCCGCAGCGGCCACGGGCAATGACACTATGGCTGCCGGTGAGGCATCCGATGCCGGTACTGATCCATCGATGACCGCGGCTATCGACAAATCTGCTCTCACACCAGTGCCGATGGGCGAAATCCGTTCAGAGGATCTGGTCGGGACCACCGTCTATGGTCCAAATGACGATCAGGTTGGCGAGGTCGGCGACGTCGTGCTGGCACCTGACAAGAAGGTCAACGCCGTGATTGTGGATGTCGGCGGCTTCCTTGGCGTCGGCGAAAAGGAGGTTGCCATGGAGATGGGCGATCTCAAATACATGACCGACAAGGACGGTAACAAATATCTCTACACCAGTGCCAGCAAGGAGCAGTTGGAAGCGCAACCCGCTTACAGCCAAGGTGATAGCGGATCAAATACCGAAAAGCAGCCGCAGCAATAAGTTGCCTGCCTCTGAAATGCCCGTGCCATGGCGCGGGCATTTCATTGATTGCGGCTGTCTTCAAGGCGAGATGAGTTGAATCGCTGTCTCGCTCCAAGCTATTGTTATTGATGCATGTCTTGTCCAAGCGTTTTAATGGTCAGCGAAAGGGCGGATTCGATGCAGGATGAAGTGCCGGAAATCCGGTTGGAAGAACACGGCTCAAAGGGCCGTTATGTTATTGTCGGACCGAATGGCGCCGAAGCCGAAATGACGTTCACCAGGGCCGGCGAGCATCAACTGATCATCCACCATACTGGCGTACCCGATGCTTTTCGAGGGCAAGGCGTTGGCGCGAGGCTGGTGACGCGTGCCGTCGAGGATGCGCGCGCCGGTGGGCGCAAGATCGTGCCGCTTTGCCCCTTCGCCGCCGCTCAGTTTCGCCGCCATCCCGAATGGGGCGACGTGCTGGCCTGACTTCCTCCCTCAAAGACGTCTTCCGTCACCCCCTCATCCAACCGTTTCTTAATGGGTTGCAGTTAGGCTGCGACAAACAATGAGAGCGCTGACATGGTGGCTGTTCCGATCTTTGAGGAAGTCAGCGGCGGTGGCATAGGCACCATGATGTCCGGCCTTGCCGGTCTGCCGCGCGACGAGCGCGAGCGGGCGCAAATCGAACTTTGGGCTGGCGATCGACCTTCACGCAAGCTGGCGATCTATCCGGCTTCCGCCGGGTTCGATCTCGTTGAGGAACTCGACTATCTCGCCAACCGCACCGTCGAGTCGAATATCTTCTTTAATCCACGCTTTCTAGCGCCTGCCATGCCGAGACTGGAAAATAGGGAAGTCCGGTTGGCCGTCATCCGCGATGGGGATGACTATCGCAGCCGGCTTCGGCTTCTGGGGCCGTTTTCGATCGAGCGTCCAGCCGTGCCGCTGGGCGTGCCTGTCATGCGAAGCTGGGCGAATCCGTTCGGCCCGATGGGCGCGCCGCTGATCGACCGTGACGATCCGCTTGGCGTGCTTGAAGACTTCTTTACCATGCTGGCGCGGCCGCACCTGAAACTGCCCAGGCTGTTCGTCGTACCCGATTTGCGGCTGGATGGGCCGGTGGCGGCTTTGCTGAAGACATTGTCGGAAACAAGGGATTTGCCGCTGGTCGTCACCGGCGAAAACTCGCGTCCGATGCTGAAGAGCGATCTCGACGGCGATATCTATCTGAAAAACTCATTGCGGGCGCATCATTATCGCGAGTTCCGCCGCCTGAAGCGCCGATTAGCCGATCATGGCAAGTTGGAACATGAAACGGCGCGCGGCCCCGAAGAAGTTCGCTATGCCATCGAGGATTTCCTGGCATTGGAGGCTTCTGGCTGGAAAGGCCGCGAACGCACAGCCATGGCGGTCGATCGCTTTCGCGCTGCCTTCGCGCGCGAGGCGGTGCATGGGCTGGCCGATCTCGATATGTGCCGCATCCACAAATTGACGCTCGACGGGCGGACCATCGCTTGCCTGATCGTGTTTATCGAGCAGGGCGTCGCCTACACTTGGAAGACAGCCTATGACGAAACGCTTTCAGCCTATTCGCCCGGCACATTGCTGATGATCGAGGTAACCAAACAGCATCTCGATGATCCCAACATAATCATGACCGATTCCTGCGCCGTGCCTGACCATCCGGTAATGAGCCGGTTGTGGAGCGAGCACAGCCCCATGGGTACCTTCGTAATCGGTATTGCACCCGGCACGGATCGGTTGACGCGCCAGGCGGCGACGCAGATTCATCTTTACCGCGAGACCCGCAACATGGCGCGCATTCTGCGTAACCGGGTCAAGGATCTCGTCGGACGTTATCGAAAGCATTGATGGGCTTTTTGTGCCTCGTCATGGATGACGATAAAATTGCGGTAGCTTGCCTTTCATCGGGTTGCGGAATGAATTAGAGGTCTCGCCAGACATCTCTGGAGGGAACTCATGAAAGCTCTGTTTCTCGCACTGGCTGCCTCTGTGGCCCTGGCGCTGCCGGCCAAGGCGGCCGATGTCACTGTCGACGTGACCGCGATCGTCGAGCACCCGGCACTCGATGCCGTGCGCGATGGCGTCAAGGATGCGCTGGCCGAAGCCGGCTACAAGGATGGTGAGAATCTGAAATTCGTCTATCAGTCGGCGCAGGGCAATCCGGCCACCGCCGCCCAGATTGCCCGCCAGTTCATTGGTGAATCGCCGGACGTGATCGTGCCGATCTCGACGCCGTCTGCACAAGCGGTCGTTGCGGCCACACATGATATTCCGGTCGTCTTCACCGCGGTTTCCGACCCGGTTGGCGCGCAACTTGTGAAAAGCATGGAAAAGCCCGGCGGCAATGTCACCGGCCTTTCCGACATGTCGCCGGTCGCTGCCCATATCGATCTCATCAAGGCAGTCCTGCCCGACGTGAAGACCGTTGGCTTCCTTTACAATTCCGGCGAGACCAATTCGGTTTCGTTGCTTGCCAGCTTCAAGAAGGCTGCCGATAACGCCGGCATCAAGGTGGTGGAATCGGCGGCAACCAAGACGGCGGAAGTGCAGGGCGCGGCGCGCGCTCTGGTCGGGCGGGTCGATGCGATCTATGTGCCAACCGACAACACCATCGTCTCGGCGCTGGAGGCTGCTGTCGGCGTTGCCGACGAAGCGAAGCTGCCATTATTTACGGCTGACACGGACTCCGTCAAGCGCGGCGCGATAGCCGCTCTCGGTTTCAACTACTATGACGTCGGAAAACAGACCGGCGAAGTCGTCGTGCGTGTGCTGAAGGGCGAAAAGCCGGGTGATATTCCTGTCGAGATCGCCAAGGGCACGGATCTTGTCGTGAACAAGAAGGCGGCGGAAAAGATTGGGCTCAAGCTGCCCGAAGGCATCATTTCCGGCGCCACCAAGGTCATCGAATAAGGCGCGGCAGCGGAAAGGTCGGTTATCTTGAGCCAGATCGCTTTCTGGGGCGCCGTCGAACTCGGCCTCGTCTATGCGTTCGTGGCGCTGGGAGTCTATCTGGCCTTCCGTGTGCTCGACTTTCCCGATCTTACCGTTGACGGCTCGTTCCCGCTTGGGGCGGCCGTAGCGGCGGTGCTGATCCTGGCTGGCCTCGACCCCTGGCTGGCCTCCGCCGTGGCGATGGTAGCCGGTGCGATTGCCGGCTTGGTTACGGCGCTGCTCAATGTACGCTTCAAGATATTGCATCTGCTTGCGTCCATCCTGACGATGATAGCGCTGTTTTCGGTCAATCTGCGCGTGATGGGTCGGCCGAACGTGGCGCTAATCAACGCTGACACCATGCTGACGCCCTTTTACGGGCTTGGCCTTAGCGATTATCTGGTGCGGCCGCTGTTCATTGGCGTTTTGGCAATTATCGCGCTGCTGATGGTCTGGCGTTTCCTTGAAAGCGATGCCGGCCTTGCCATGCGCGCCACCGGCGCCAACCCACGAATGGCGCGCGCGCAAGGCGTGGACACCGCCTACCAGATCTACCTCGGCATGGCGCTCTCCAACGCGCTGGTGGCGCTCGGCGGCGCACTGTTTGCCCAGACCAACGGCTTTGCCGATGTTACATCGGGCGTCGGCACCATTGTCGTCGGATTGGCCGCTGTCATTATCGGCGAAACGCTGTTCGGCGCGCGTGGCATTCTCATCACGCTGATTGGCTGCATCGTGGGGTCGATCCTTTATCGCATTGCCATTCAACTGGCGCTTTCCAGCGATGTGCTGGGCTTGCAGGCATCCGACCTTAATCTGGTGACGGCGGTTTTGGTCACCTTCGCGCTTGTGCTGCCGCGCCTGCGCCGGGGAGGGAGTGGCCGATGATTTCGCTCAAGGATATCGGTGTTGTTTTCGGGCGTGGCACGCCGCTGGAAAAGAAGGCGCTTGCCGGCATCGATCTCGAGATCGAGCAGGGCATGTTCGTGACGGTGATCGGTTCGAACGGTGCCGGCAAATCGACCTTGCTCGGCGTGTTGGCCGGCGACATTGTGCCGACTTTCGGCAGAGTGACGATTGCGGGCACCGATGTGACGCGCAAGCCGACAACCAGGCGCGCGGAACTGGTAGCGCGCGTGTTTCAGGATCCGCTGGCGGGAAGCTGCGGGGCACTGACCATCGAGGAAAACCTGGCGCTTGCCGAACGGCGTGGCAAAAGGCGCGGACTGACGAGAGCGCTCAATTCGGCGCGCCGTGCGATCTTTCGCGAACGCATCGCCGATCTCAATCTCGGCCTGGAGAACCGGCTGGGCGACCGTATGGACCTGCTCTCGGGCGGCCAGCGTCAGGCGGTCTCGCTGGTCATGGCGACGCTGACCGATTCGCGGATGCTGCTGCTCGACGAGCATACGGCAGCACTCGATCCCGGCATGGCTGAGTTCGTCATGGGTTTGACCGAGAAGATTGTTTCCGAGCGCAAGCTGACCACGCTCATGGTCACGCATTCCATGCGCCAGGCGCTCGATTACGGCGACCGTACGATCATGCTGCACGGCGGCGAGATTGTGCTCGACGTCAGCGGCGAGGAACGCAAAGGCCTGCAGATCGAAGACCTGATCGCCATGTTCCGGCGCATTCGCGGCCAGACCATAGATGACGACGAGTTGCTGATCGGCTGATAGCTGCTTTTATTGCAGTCTCAGTGCGCTTCGTCCCAATTGTCGGCGGCGCGGGCATCCACCTGCAAGGGAACGGACAGCGAAACGGCAGGCATTGCCGCATTCTCCATGACTGTGCGCACGACGGGAATGGTCGCCTCGACCTCGCCTTCGACCGATTCGAAGATTAGTTCGTCGTGCACTTGCAAAAGCATGCGGGCGGAAAGACCCGCCTCGGCCAGTGCGCCTTCCATGCGGATCATGGCGCGGCGGATGATGTCGGCGGCCGTGCCCTGCAAACGCGCATTGATCGAGGCGCGTTCGTTGAACGCACGCACGGACGGATTTGACGAGCGAATTTCGGGATAATGGATGCGGCGGCCGAATACCGTCTCGACATAGCCGTTCTCTCGGGCGAAAGCCTTTGTTTCGTCCATGTAGTCACGGATACCGGGGAAACGTTCGAAATATTGCTTGATATAGGCTCCGGCCTCCTCGCGAGGGATTGAAAGCTGGTTGGCAAGGCCGAAGGCCGAAATGCCGTAGATGATGCCGAAATTGATCGCCTTGGCGCGGCGGCGCACTTCTGACGGCATGCCTTCGACCGGCACGTTGAACATTTCCGAAGCCGTGATGGCATGGATGTCCGCACCGTCGGCAAAGGCCTGCTTCAATTGCGGAATGTCCGCCACATCGGCCAGCACGCGCAATTCGATCTGGCTGTAATCGGCCGAGATCAGTTTGTGGCCCTTCTCGGCAATGAAAGCGGTGCGTATCTTGCGACCCTCCGCAGTACGTATGGGAATGTTTTGCAGATTCGGATCGGATGAGGAAAGCCGTCCGGTCGTTGTCGCGGCCAACGCATAGGAGGTATGGACGCGCCCGGTCTCCGGATGGATAAAGCCGGGCAGGGCGTCGGTGTAGGTCGATTTCAGTTTGGTCAGTTGGCGCCAGTCCACGATCTTGCGTGGCAGTTCATGGCCTTCGGCGGCGAGGTCTTCCAGAAGCTGCGCGGAGGTGGACCATTGGCCGGTCTTGGTCTTGGAGCCACCGGGCAGACCCATACGGCCGAACAATATGTCGCCGAGTTGCCTGGGCGAGCCGATGTTGATGCGTTCGCCGATCAGCGCATAGATGTCTTCCTCCAGACGGGCAGCGCCCTGTGCAAGGTCGCCGGACAGGCGCGACAGAATTTGGCGATCGACGGAGATGCCGCGCTGTTCCATCGCGGCCAGTACCGGCACCAGCGGTCGTTCCAGCCGTTCATAGACCGATACCAGGCCCTTGGCGGCGAGACGCGGCTTCAGCACTTGCCATAGCCGCAGCGTTACGTCGGCGTCCTCGGCGGCGTAACAGGTTGCCTTATCCAGCGGCACTTGATGGAAGCCGATGAAGCTCTTGCCGGACCCGGCGACGTCCTTGAAGGGGATCGTCTTGTGGCCGAGCCATTTGTCGGCAAGGAAATCCATGCCGTGGCCGCCTGTGACGCCGGCATCGAGCACGTAGGAAAGCAGCATCGTGTCGTCATAGGGCGTGACGTCGACACCGTGACGCTGCATGACGACGAGGTCGTATTTCAGGTTCTGCGCGATCTTGAGAACGGAACTGTCTTCCATCAGCGGCTTGAGAGTGGAAAGCGCGTCGCGGATCGGAATCTGCCCGTCCACCAGACCGCCGCCGAGTAAATCGTCCTGGCCGCTCTTGTGGCCAAGCGGCACATAGCAAGCGCGGCCGGGCGCTGTCGCCAGCGAAAAGCCGCACAGTTCAGCCTGCATAGGATCGAGCGAGGTCGTTTCAACATCGAAGGCGACGACACCGGCCTCGCGCGCCTCGGCGATCCATACCTCAAGCGTCGGCAGATCACGCACGCAATGATAAGCGTCGACGTCGATCTTGTCGGCCACTGCGGCCTCTGCCCGCTTGGCTGCGAGGAAAGAAGGGGTGAAACCCTCTTCCTTGGCAGCCGTCCCCGTCGCGGTCTTTTCATCGACTTCCAAGGCCTGCACGCCGGAGCCAACGTCCGGCCCGTGTGCGGTATCTGCGCGCTCGACGGCGACCGTTGCGGCTTCGATCTCGCCGGCTTCCGTGCCTGTCGCTTCGGCGACGCGCCGGGTGAGCGAAGAAAATTCCATCGCTTTCAGGAAGCCGATCAGTTTAGGCCCGTCAGCCGGATGGAGGACGAAGTCGTCAAGTGCTTCGGTGACGGGCACGTCGGTTCTGAGTGTCACCAATTGGCGTGAGATGAGCGCCTTGTCGGCATTGTCGATGATCGATTCGCGCCGCTTGTTCTGCTTGATCTCCGAAGCGCGTTCAAGCAGCGCGTCCAGGTCACCGAACTGTTCGAGAAGTTGCGCTGCCGTTTTCGGCCCAATGCCGGGAATGCCTGGCACATTATCCACCGAATCGCCGGTCAAAGCTTGCAAATCGATCATCTTTTCAGGCGGCACCCCCCATTTCTCGATAACGTCAAGAATACCGATCTGGCGATCCCTCATCGGGTCGTACATGCCGACCGTGGGACCGACGAGTTGCATCAGATCCTTGTCGGAAGAAACAATGGTGGTGTCGCCGCCAGCCTCGCAGGCGAGACGACAGTATGTGGCGATCAGATCGTCGGCCTCGAACCCTTCCATTTCCAGGCAGGGCAGGTTGAAGGCACGCGTCGCCTCGCGAATCAGCCCGAATTGCGGAATCAGATCCTCCGGCGGTGCGGAGCGATTGGCCTTGTATTCGGGATAGAGATCGTTGCGGAAGGTTTTGGATGAATAGTCGAAGATTACCGCAAAATGAGTGGGTGTAATGCCGGCATCCGTATTGCGCGCTTCGCGCAGAAGCTTCCAAAGCATGTTGCAGAAACCGGAGACTGCACCAATCGGCAGGCCGTCGGACTTGCGCGTCAATGGCGGCAGCGCGTGATAGGCGCGGAAAATGTAGCCGGACCCGTCAACCAGAAAGAGATGATCGCCTTTTTTCATGGCCGTTAGCCGTAGCGTGGCGTTGATAGCGTGTCCATGGCAAAGCAGCGCCATGGGCCGCGCTGCGGCCTCGTCCTGACATGGAGTACGCCCGTGCATGGCAAGCCAGCCAATATCATCACGGCCATGTTACAAAGATGTAATGTTCGTGCCCTTGAATCGCCACGTTCAGAACCACAGATAGCAGGCATCGGCAGTTTTCGCCGAAGTCCGGAGTAAGGCCCGTCCCCCGCCTATACCGGACACTGCGGCAGCCTAACCCCCCTCTCCGGGCTGCCGCATCGTTTGAGTAAGGCCGCCGTGGTTTCCCCTCCGCCACGGCGGCATTTTTTTGAGATTAAGTCATTGCGCCGCAGATTGCGTTCTTCATGTTTGCGCCTGTGCCGTATCGCGTAATGCGTTCAATTGAACGCACGGCGCTCTAACACTTTGATGGAACATCGGAATAACCCGAAAACCGGATTCCACTTTTCGGTCCGATGTTTTAAGGTGCCGCGCAAATTGAAAGGCCCGCCAAGCATGTCCGCAGTTTCCCCCGTCCTGGAACGTCTCGACCAGAATCTGGATGCCAGCCTCGAACGGCTGTTCGAATTGCTGAAGATCAAGTCGATCTCCACCGACCCGCATTATGCCGACGACTGTCGCAGGGCGGCGGAATGGTTGGTCGCGGACCTGAAAGCGATCGGCTTCGACGCCGGCGTGCGTCCGACGCCCGGTCATGCCATGGTGGTGGCGCATCACGAGGGGCCGGCAGGAAGCCCGCATATCCTGTTTTATGGGCATTACGACGTACAGCCGGTGGATCCGTTGGATTTGTGGGAGAGCGACCCTTTTGCGCCGGCGGTCAGGGAAGTCGAGCCGGGCCACAAGGTCATCACAGCGCGGGGCGCCTCGGATGACAAGGGGCAGTTGATGACCTTCGTAGAAGCCTGCCGCGCCTGGAAGGCCGAGCATGGCAATTTGCCCTGCCGCATCACGCTTCTTTTCGAAGGCGAAGAGGAATCCGGCTCGCCCTCGCTGAAGCCGTTCCTGGAAGCCAATGCCGAGGAACTAAAGGCCGATTTCGCGCTCGTTTGCGATACCGACATGTGGGACCGCACCACGCCCTCGATTTGTACTTCGCTGCGCGGGCTGGTCGGCGAGGAACTGGTGGTGAAGGCTGCGAACCGTGATCTGCATTCGGGCATGTATGGTGGCCCGGCGGCCAATCCGATCCGTATTCTGGCGAATATCCTTGCCGATATTCATGACGAGACCGGCCGCGTCACCATTCCCGGTTTCTATGAGGGCGTGGAAGAAACACCGTCGCAGGTGCTCAAGGCCTGGGAGACGCTGGGGCAGGACGCGAGGAGTTTCCTCGGTCCCATCGGCCTCTCCGAACCGGCGGGCGAGAAAGGGCGTTCCGTGCTGGAAATGGTATGGGCGCGCCCGACCGCTGAATTCAACGGCATTTCCGGTGGCTATACCGGCAAGGGGTTCAAGACGGTGATCGCGGCCGAGGCGTCGGCCAAGGTGTCATTCCGCCTCGTGCATCAACAGGATCCGAAGAAGATTCGTGCCGCGTTTCGCCAGTTTGCGGCAGAGCGAGTGCCCGCCGACTGCAAAATCGAATTCCATCCGCATGGCGGTTCGCCGGCGATCCAGCTTGGCTATGACTCCCCATTCCTGACCAAAGCCAGGCAGGCGCTGACTGATGAATGGCGGAAGCAGGCGGTTACCGTCGGCAGCGGCGGCTCCATTCCTGTCGTTGGCGATTTTCGCACCTATCTCGGCATGGAGTCGCTGCTGGTCGGCTTCGGGCTTGCGGACGACCGCATCCATTCGCCGAACGAGAAATACGAACTCAATTCATTTGCCAAGGGGCAGCGTTCCTGGGCGCGTATCCTTGAGGCGCTGGCGGCAAGGGGTTGATCATGACGAACACGAATATCCGCTTTCACACGAACGATCTGCCCGATCTTTCGCATTACAATGTCGAGGCGGTGGCCATCGACACCGAGACGCTGGGCCTGAAGCCGCATCGCGACCGGTTGTGCGTGGTGCAGATTTCGCCCGGCGACGGCAGCGCCGACGTTATCCAGATCGCACCGGGTCAGAAGCGCGCGCCGAACCTCGTCAGCCTGCTGAGGAACCGCAAGATCACCAAGCTGTTTCATTATGGCCGCTTCGATATCGCCGTGCTTTACCATGCCTTCGGGATAATGGCGGAGCCGGTGTTTTGCACCAAGATCGCGTCGAGGCTGACCCGCACCTATACCGACCGCCATGGGCTGAAGGACATCTGCAGCGAATTGCTGGGCATCAGCCTGTCCAAGCAGCAGCAATCGTCGGATTGGGCGGCCGAGGCACTTTCGCCCGAGCAACTCGAATATGCCGCTTCTGATGTACTTTATCTGCATCGACTGCGCGAGGTTCTGGCCGCGCGGCTCGCCCGTGACGGGCGTGCCCGGGAGGCCGATGCCTGCTTCCGCTTCCTGCCGACCCGCGCCAGGCTTGACCTGATGGGTTGGGACGAAGAGGACATCTTCGCGCATAGTTGAGCCGGAACCGCACGGTTGCGGGCGCGTTGTGCCGGACATTGGATTGAAGGAGGGATGATCGTGTCGAATAGGCAGCCAATCTCCACCGCGCCGAAGGACGGATCGGAGGTTACCGTCTATTGGGTCGACGGCGACGGTGTTGCGAACGAGTCGCTTGCGCGCTGGGACGCGGGCAATGGCGGGTGGTGGGCCTTTACCGACAGCACGACGCAAAAGAAAATCGAACCGACAAGCTGGCGCCCCGCCTCAGCGGATGATGAGGACCAGTAGGCTTGTGTCGCGCTTTAGTTGCGTTGGCTGGCTTCGAACACGTCTTTCCCCTAATCTGTTGGTTGTCGGAACCGGAAGCTGATTCGAAGCCCGTTTCGCGTTCAGCTTCCGTCCATTGGAGGGACGAGCATGGGTATTGAAAGCCTTATTGTCTTCATTATTATCGGTGCCATAGCCGGGTGGCTGGCGGGCTTGATCGTCAAGGGCTACGGCTTCGGACTACTCGGAAATATCGTTGTCGGCATCGTCGGCGCATTGATTGCCGGATGGCTGTTCCCGGTTGTGGGCCTGCCTCTGGGCGGTGGCATATTGGCCGCTATCATACAGGCGGTTGTCGGCGCGGTGGTCTTGCTGGTTCTGATCCGATTGGTCAAATCCGCCTGACGGGAGACGGAGGGCCTCATGGATCGCAATACGCTTTATCTCGTCATCGGCGCGCTGGTCGTCGTGGTGATTGCGCTTGGAATTTATACCTATCGCCAGGAACATCGCCCCGAAGGCGTCGAGTTGAAAATCGACGACAACGGCATCTCCATCCAGAAGAACTGAGTCGCGCAGCAATGGCAGCAGTTCTAAATGAGAGCGACCTCAAGCTCTTTTTCGGTCCGATGCTCTAATGCGCCAGCGTTCCGGGTTTGGCTTCGCGTCCAACCGGCAGCGGCGGTGTGCCGCTGTCCACCAACAGCCCTGTAATGCGGGCAAAGCCGGTAAATGATTTCCGGGCCTCTTCCGCCGTCATTTGCATGGCCATGGCGGCGCTGCAGCAATTGAAGGCGCAACGATAGACTGGTCCGCGCCGTCCGACTGGCCATTCGCGCAAAAAGGCCAATGCCTCGGCGACATTTTCGATATCTTCGACAGGATGACCACTTCCGCGCGACACCCGCACGGACGAAAAGAATTGCAGACGATTCATGTCCTTCCTCCGCTGGTCGCACAAACTGGTAATGGTAAACAATGCGTTTTCACGCCATTGGTTCCATATGATTACATATAATTCGGGAAATGGGTATGCGTAAGCGGTAGGCAGGGTGCATGCGGAGAAAGCCGGACGATCGGCCGGGTCGGCAGTGAAAATCCCTTGCCCTTGGCGGCATTCCGAACAAACATCTCCGCCGCGGCGATTGCAGCGACGGCCTTCAGGTTGGAACTCTTTGCCGCCGGACGACTTAAAGTGACCCAACGAGGGAGTTCCGGAAATGAGCCTGAATCTGAAGAATGTCGCCATCGCACTATTGGGTGTGCTGGCCTACAAGAACCGCGACAAGATCGGCGAATTGCTCACCGGCAAGTCATCAAGCGACCCGAGTGGCGCTGAGGCAGATAGCGGTGGCGGGTTGTCAGATGCGTTGAACGATATTCTCGATCGGTTCAAGACAAATGGCGCTGGCGAACATGTGGATTCCTGGGTCGGAACCGGCCCGAACAGGACGCTCGATCGTGCCCATGTCGAACAGGCTATTGATCCCGATACGTTGAACGCATTGTCGGCGCAGACGGGCCTATCGCGTGACGAATTGATCGAACGTCTGACCAAGGACCTTCCGGATGCGGTGAACGAACTCACCCCGGATGGAAAGATGCCGAGCGGTGATCTGGCCAGGCTGATGGGCAATCTGGAGGCCAGCGGGCGAGCCTGAAAAAGCCCTTTTGCCATGATTATCGAGGAGACGCCGTTCCGCTGAATGGCGTCTCTTTTGTTTTGGGCCATACGATCGGCCTTATGGCCCGGCTATATGGTCGACAAATGCTGGTTTGTTTCCAGCCGGTTGGTAAAGCCCTGCCTTAACTCGCCCTTAAATCGCCGCATCTACTGTCCAGTCCGAGCGCCATCGCATGAGGAAGACGCAGCTTAACGCATGGCGGATCGCAGGGAAAAACGCATCGAGCCCAGCTTCGATGGCCCGCCGAAGACGGCGGCGTCGGGCTTTTCGGTGCGCGAAGAGGATCGCGTCGTGCCGAGCAATCGTAAATCGTCTACCGGCCGCAAATCATCCAAATCGAAACCCGTGGCGCGCGGACGCCGCCGTAGCAAGAAGCGCAGTCTAGGTATAGTCGGCCTTTTTGGGCGGCTGGCCTATTGGGGCTTCGTTCTGACAATCTGGGGCGGTATCGCCGTTGCCGGCATCGTCGTCTATTACGGTGCTCAGATGCCGGCAGCAACCACCTGGACCATTCCGGATCGGGCACCCAACATCAAGATCGTCTCGGCGGACGGCCACCTGCTTGCCAATCGGGGCATGAGCGGCGGCGAGGCGGTCGGCCTTGGCGACATGTCACCCTATATCCCCGAAGCTGTCGTCGCCATCGAGGACCGGCGCTTCTATTCGCATTTCGGCATCGATCCGATCGGGCTGGCGCGCGCCATGGCGACCAATGTGTTGGAAGGCCGCCTTTCGGAGGGTGGTTCGACGCTGACCCAGCAGCTTGCCAAGAACCTGTTCCTGGAACCTGACAGGACGATCGAGCGCAAGGTGCAGGAGATGCTGCTCGCATTATGGCTGGAGCATAAATACACCAAGGACCAGATACTGCAGATGTATCTCAACAGGGTCTATTTCGGCTCCGGCGCCTATGGGGTGGAGGCGGCGTCGCAGCGCTATTTTGGAAAGAGCGCGCGCGACGTTTCGCTGTCGCAAGCCGCTTTGCTCGCCGGCCTGCTCAAAGCGCCTTCGCGGCTTTCGCCCGCGCATGATCCCAAAGCGGCCGAGGAGCGTTCGCAACTGGTTCTGGCGGCCATGCGCGAGGAAGGCATGATCAGCGCCAAAGAACTGGCTCATGCCGAGAGCACGCCGGCAACGCATG
Source organism: Manganibacter manganicus (assembly GCF_002075885.1). GTDB lineage: Bacteria > Pseudomonadota > Alphaproteobacteria > Rhizobiales > Rhizobiaceae > Mesorhizobium > Mesorhizobium manganicum. The sequence continues at coordinate 77,785 of NZ_MDET01000010.1, read as the reverse complement.
CGCCTTCCTATTGGACGGGCTCGGAAAACTATGTCGCCGATACCATTATGGACAAGTTGCCGGACCTGATCGGCGATGTGAAGGGCGACATCGTCATCGATACAACGGTCGATCTCACCTTGCAGAAGGCGGCGGAGAAATCGATCCGCGACCTGATCGACAAGAACGGCAAGAAGCGTGGAGTCAGCCAGGCCGCACTGGTGGCGATCGACAGCAGCGGAGCGGTCCGCGCCATGGTGGGGGGCTACGACTATTCGGCAAGCCAGTTCGACCGGGCAACCGATGCCCACCGCCAGCCGGGTTCCGCCTTCAAGCCGTTTGTCTACACGGCGGCGCTGGAAGCCGGCCGTACGCCCGATAGTGTTCGCAACGATGCGCCTATCAAGATCGGCAATTGGACGCCGGACAATTACGGCGGCAAATATTACGGCAAGGTCACGCTGGCCACCGCTCTGGCCAAATCGCTCAATTCGGTAGCTGCACAGCTTGCCATGGAGGTAGGGCCGAAGGCCGTGGTCGAGGTGGCGCACCGCTTGGGCATCCAGTCCGATCTCAAGACCAATGTGTCGATTGCGCTCGGCACGTCGGAGGTGACGCCGCTGGAACTGACCGCCGCCTATGTGCCCTTCGCCAATGGCGGCTATCGGCCGGAATTGCATTTCATTCGCCGGATCACCACCGCTAATGGCAAGGTTCTCTACTCGAATGATGGCGGTAAGGCGCCGCGTGTCATCAGTCCGCAAGTCGTTGGCATGATGAATTCCATGCTGGAGGGCACCGTCGAGGCCGGCACCGGCAAGCGGGCTGCTTTCGGCTGGCCTTCGGCCGGCAAGACCGGGACCAGCCAGAATTCGCGCGATGCCTGGTTCGTCGGCTACACTGCAAACCTGACTACCGGCGTGTGGTTCGGTAATGATGACGGCCACGCCATGAAACATGTCACTGGCGGTTCTCTGCCGGCGGAGGCTTGGCATGAATTCATGATTGCGGCACATAAGGGCATTCCACCGAGACCGCTGCCAGGAACCTGGAAATCGACGCCGTCCGACAGGATCGTACCTGACGAAATGCCGCCTGCCGATGTGCCGATGGCCAATGTCGGGGAACCTTCCCGCCGAATGGCGCCGTCCATACCGGCGCCGGTGTCGAGGGAGCCAACTCCCGTGCCGCAGCGTGCCGTGGGTACGGCCGAAGCCAATGCGAGGGGAGATTTCGGCATGCCGGCAGATGGTGCGTCCACCGGTTCGATCGGCCATCCTGTGCCCCCCGGTAATGTCGGCGGCCGTCGCAAGACCCGGCAGACATCGATCCTGGACATTTTGTCCGGCGGATAGCTTTATCGTAAATGGCCTCGCCAGCATCACCGTGTTCGGTTACATCGTCGGGCCGGAGACACAGACGCCATGACCGAGACCGACAAAAGAAAGACAATCGTGCTGACGGGGGCGAGCCGAGGTATCGGTCATGCCACGGTCAAGCGCTTCTCACGCGAAGGCTGGCGTGTCATCACCTGTTCACGGCAGGCTTTCGCCGAAGATTGCCCGTGGCCGGCAGGACCGGAGGATCATATCCGCGTCGACCTGACCGATCCGGAGGATGTCGGCGTCGCCGTCTCGGAGATTCGCCACCGGCTGAAGGCGCATGGCGGGCAGCTTAATGCGCTGATCAACAATGCCGGAATTTCGCCAAAACTCGCCAGTGGCGACCGTATGAACTCCATCGATACGCCAATGCATGTGTGGCGCCATGTATTCCAGGTCAATTTCTTTGCACCCATCATGTTGGCGCGTGGTCTCTTCTCTGAGCTTTCTGCGGCGCGTGGCTCGATCCTCAACGTCACCTCGATTGCCGGCACGCGGGTGCATCCATTCGCCGGCACGGCCTATGCGACATCCAAGGCCGCCCTCGGCTCGCTGACACGCGAGATGGCACATGATTTCGGCCCGCACGGCATTCGCGTCAATGCCATCGCGCCGGGAGAGATCGACACCGCGATCCTGTCGCCGGGCACGGAAAAGATCGTCGAATCCATCCCATTGCGCCGCCTCGGCACAACGGGTGAAGTTGCCGATACGATCTTTTTCCTGTGCTCGGGCGAAGCCTCCTATGTGAACGGCTCGGAGATCCATATCAATGGCGGGCAGCATGTCTGAGGCATGATCGGCCTGGCGGAAATTTATTCTTCGCTGTCGAACGCTTTCAGAAAAGCGATTGTCGGCAAGTTGTGATCACGCGAGCGCGTTTCTTCAGACTTTCCCTGAACACGGCTAGAAATTCCAGCCTGTTCAGGGTTTTACCGCAATGCCGCAGACGACGCCTAAGCTCAACGCCTTTCCCGTATTCATGCGCGTGGAAGGCCGCCCGGTTGTCATCGTCGGCGGCGGCGAGGAGGCCTTGGCCAAGGCGCGACTGATCGCTCAGTCATCAGCCGATATTCGCATCGTCGCGGAGATGGTGGCGCCGGATTTGCTGGCCTGGATTGCAGCGAATGAAGTGTCCCATATCGCCGGGCCTTATGAAACTTCCCGGCTCGAAGGCGCTGCGCTTGTCTTCGCGGCTAGCGGAGAGGAAGAACTGGATCGGCGTGTCGTTTCGGATGCGCGCCGGCTGGGCATCCTCGTCAATGCCGTGGATCGGCCGGAATTGTGCGATTTCTTCACCCCCGCCTTGGTGAACCGCGCGCCGGTGGCCATAGCCGTCGGTACGGAGGGGGCGGGGCCGGTGCTGGCGCAGATGATCCGCGCCCGTATCGACTGGATGCTGTCTCCCTCGCTCGGCTCCCTCGCAAGCCTTGCGGCGTCCTTGCGCGGCACGGCCGAAAGCCTGTTGCCGAAAGGCAATGCGCGCCGTCGTTTCTGGCGCGATTTCTTTACAGGTGCGCCAGCGCGCGCTGCAGAAGCTGGCCGGGTCGCCGAGGCTCACGACAAGGCGATCGACCTTCTGCTTTCAGGGGCCAAGACCGGCGGCCATATTGCGCTGGTCGGGGCCGGTCCCGGCGCGGAAGACCTTCTGACGCTGCGTGCCCAACGGCTTTTGATGGAAGCCGACGCGATCCTTTATGATGCGCTGGTTCCGGAGCCGGTTGTCGCCATGGGCCGGCGTGATGCCGAACGCATTTCTGTCGGCAAGCGCAAGGGCTGCCATTCGAAAACGCAAGCCGAGATCAACGCGCTTCTGGTGCGGCTTGGCCGCGCCGGCAAGCGCGTGGTGCGGCTCAAAAGCGGCGATCCGCTGGTGTTCGGCCGTGCCGGTGAGGAGATGGCGGCGTTGCGCGATGCCGGTATCTCATATGAGGTGGTGCCGGGTGTGACCGCCGCCTTTGCCGCCGCTGCCGATTTCGAACTGCCCCTGACGCTGCGCGGCATCACCTCCTCAATGGTCTTCACCACCGGCCACGATCTCAAGGGCTCGACCCTGCCGGACTGGGCGCGGCTTGCTGTTTCCGGCGCGACCGTCGCCGTCTATATGGGGCGCTCCGTGGCTGCGGAAGTGGCCGAGCGGCTAATCGCCGCCGGCCTGTCGCCTGATACGGCTGTCGCGGTGGTGGAGAATGCCAGCCTGTCCGGCCGTCGCCGTTTTCACGGCACGCTGGCCGACCTGCCATCGCTGGAGCAGCGCATCGATCTTTCCGGTCCGGTGATGACCATCATCGGCGATGCCGTGGCTGGTGCGAATTTCGCCGGTTCGGAACCGTTGGCTGGCCGTCGGAGCGCCATGCCGACCTCCGTTGGCACCATGCCGACTGACGCTTGAGGGACCATCCCATGGAACAGAAGGCCAGGCAACTCGGACAGATCAGCGAAGTCGAGGCAGGGATCGGCGCCGAAGCGGCGGGGTTGGATGCCCTCTATGGCCATCTTTCCGCGCATGACATCGTCGAACGCTCGCTCGGTACACTATTTTCGGGCGCGATCGCTGCGGTGTCGTCTTTTGGCGCGGATTCGGCAGTGCTGCTGCACCTGATCGCCGAGGTAGACCGTCATCTGCCAGTGATCTTTCTCGATACCGGCAAGCATTTCGAGGAAACGCTGCATTATCGCGATGCCCTGGCCGCCGATTTCGGCCTGACTGATATTCGCGTGATCGAGCCGGATCCCGCCACGCTGGAGCGCATCGACCCGACCGGCCGGCTGCACGAAACGGATGTCGAGGCTTGCTGCGCGGTGCGCAAGGTGGAGCCGATGGCGCGTGGAGTGGAGCCGTTTCAGGCGTGGTTTACCGGACGCAAGCGTTTTCAGGCTTCGACGCGCGCGATGCTCCCGGTCTTCGAGGCTGTTGGCTCGCGCATCCGTATCAATCCGCTGGCGCGCTGGACGACGACTGATCAGGCCGACTATATGCGCGCTCATCGCCTGCGTGAAAATCCGTTGGTTGCATACGGTTATCTGTCGATTGGCTGCTTTCCTTGCACACAACCGGTGAAGCCGGGTGAAGACGCGCGCAGCGGCCGCTGGGCCGGTCAAGCCAAGACCGAGTGCGGCATCCACCTCTCCGGATTGGAGAAATCGCTGACTGACGCTTCGCTATAAATCAGGACATCGGATCGAAAGCGGAGTCCGGATTTTGAGCTATTCCGAAGCTCGACCAACCTGATGCGTTCTTCGTGCAGTGAGTGTACATCCGGCTTGATTTCCTTAGCCGCATTTGTGCGGCGCCAGACGATTCTGTCTGGCTGCAAAATGCTCTAGCGACCGTTACAGTCGCTTGTTTCCTCGGCATATTGTAACTTTTTCAGAAGGGTGCGCATGTGTTCGGGAATGTCGGCGACGACCTTGAAAGTCGGTAGCGTTTGGACGAAACGCGAGGTCGCCTCGTCGCCGAACTGACGTCTGATTTCGGCGGAAAGCCTGTCATGCTTGTTGGCGCTGCTGCCGGCCATTGTCTCAAAATCCTTTCGACTTCGAAACTCCCCCGATCCCGACATGGTTCCCGCAAAGCTATTCGGCCGCAAGCAATGAGCGAAAACACGGTAAACTTTGAATTAATATGGAATGATCCGGCATATGCACATATCGGAACGCAGCGCATCACGCTTCGTGAGGTTCCAACCCTTGATTTTTGGTCCATGAACCTCGATATCGGGCACGATCCCCAAACCGTTCAAGATAGTGGAAAACGGCAATGAGCGACCAGGCAAAAGACGAACACGCGCCCGACCAGAACGAGGCGACGGAGGCCATGGCCGAGCGTGCGGAAGGCGGCGTCGAGGACGACTACGAAGCACTCATGCGGCTGTTGAAGGAAAATGAAGAACTGAAGGACAAGGCGCTGCGCGCCGCTGCCGAGATGGAAAATCTGCGCCGCCGCACTGTCCGCGATGTGCATGATGCGCGCTCTTACGCGATCGCCAATTTCGCGCGCGACATGCTGCAAGTCGCCGACAATCTGCAACGCGCGCTGGAGGCGATCCCCGCCGAGGCCAGAGAATCGGGCGGTGCCGGCTTCAAGGCACTGATTGAAGGCGTGGACATCACCGCTCGCGGGTTGCTTTCGACGCTTGAACGTCATGGCGTGAAGAAACTCGCGCCCGAAGGTGAGAAATTCGATCCGAACTTCCATCAGGCGATGTTCGAGGTGCCGAACCCAGAAGTTGCGGCCGGCACGGTCGTGCAGGTGGTGCAGCCGGGCTATTCGATCGGTGAACGGGTGTTGCGGCCGGCGATGGTGGGCGTTGCCAAGGGCGGCTCCAAACCGGCAGCCGATGCGAACCCACCGGCAGAGGGCTCGGATGAGGGCAATACCCAATAGAGCCTGATCCGAAAAATCGCAGGCGATTAGATCATGCTGTAAATCAAAAGTTTAAAGCGAGATGGCGGCCAACTCGACGTCATCCTGCTTTAGTCGCGAGGTGTTGGCAAAAGGCGAAGGGCGGGAATGGGTGAACAGGACAAGGCGATGTGCCCCTTGCGCTTTCCTTGTTCTTCGTCGACCTTGCCGCAATCCTTTGCTGTCTTCCTGGCCGGCCATGCCTTTCGTTACCTTCCTCGACTATGCCGGCGTCGCCGTCTTCGCGGCGACGGGCGCGCTGGCGGCCTCGCGCAAGGAACTCGACATCATCGGCTTTCTGTTTCTCGCCAGCGTGACCGGTATCGGCGGCGGTACGTTTCGTGATCTCATCCTCGGCATTCCGGTATTCTGGGTGATAAACCGTGATTATGTGTGGATTTGCGCTTCTGTAGCCGTGCTGGTGTTTTTGACGGCGCATCGCTTCGAATCTCGTTACAAACTCCTGTTATGGCTCGATGCGGTCGGTATTTCGGCTTTTTCGGTGATGGGCGCAGCCAAAGGCCTTGTCGTCACCGGATCGGTCTCTGTCGCAATCATTACCGGCATGCTGACGGCGACATTCGGCGGCATATTGCGTGATTTGCTCGCCGGCGAGCCGTCTGTGTTGTTGCGGCCGGAAATCTATGTCACGGCGACACTCATTGGTGCCGCCGTCTATACCGGCGCCGACATTGCCGGCTTGGCGCCACTCTTGGCGTCAATACTGGGCTTCGTGGCGGCTTTTATCGTACGTGGCGGAGCGCTCAGGTTCGGCTGGACGTTTCCGGCCTATAAAGGCCGCCCCGGCCGGCATCCCGACGACATTCCATAGGGTCCGATGCAGCAAAACGGCTATGCCGCGAAGCGCTGCGCCTCGCTGCCGTAGTAATTGACGTAGCGCGCGCTGATTTCTTGAACCGGCAGCACTACGCAGACATCCACGGTGCAGAAATCGTGATCGATGACGCAGCCGTCGCCGACACGCGCGCCGATGCGCAAATAGCCCTTGACCAGCGGCGGCATGGCCGCGATTGCCGCCTTGGCGTTTACCGCCTCGATGGGCATCATGTCCATCGGGCAATAGCGTGCGGGCAGCGCCCGCACATCCCACAATGAAGGCGTCCGGCTATGATGGGCAAGATAGGTCAGTGCCTCGGCATGGGCTGCAGGCACCGTGCCGTGAAAAGAGGCGCAGCCGGTCATGACGCCGATGTCGTAATGGTTCACATAGGCCCAGATGCCCTGCCAAAGCACTTCAATAGTGCGCTTTGAACGGTATTCGGGCAGGACGCAGGAGCGGCCAAGTTCGAGAAAACGCTGACCCGGATGGCGCGCCACCAACCCGCTCAGATCGAATTCGTCCTCGGTATAGAAGCCGCCGGCGGCGGCGGCGGATTCCTGCCTGAGGAGGCGGTAAGTACCGACGATGCGCCGATGCTCAGGGCCGTTGATGCTGGTATCGAAGACCAGAAGGTGATCGCAAAGCGGATCGAAGCGGTCGCGGTCGCGGTGGTCGAGCGCGTGCAACATGCCCTTGCGGGCACCCAGTTCGTCGTAGAAAACGCGATAGCGAATTTCCTGCGCTGCGGCGATCTCGGCCTCGCTGCTGGCGAGGCGGACCTCAAGGCTACCAATGCGGCCCAACGCAGTGCCGGAGAAGATGTCGCTTCCTTTCGTTGTCGAAGCGACGACACCGCTGGGCTTCGCATGGGTTTCACTTTGCGGCGTCGCAGACTGCACGAGTGATCCTCCTTCGAGCCATCCCTCTCGGCGCGGGGATACGCTGGTGGTGCAACAGGATTGTGACACTACCGTGATACGGCGTGAGGAGCAAACAATAGCGCAAGATTGGCGGGTATGTGGCGCGCCAGAGCGGCGTTTTTCCGGCGCGTCGCGGATTCCGGGCGAGGCGATGCCGCGAACTCACATCCGGATCAATGCGCGGTTCTCAGGCCGCCTGTTCCTGCACTGAAAGTGTCAATCTGTGTGGATCCAAGGGCTTTGTGAGGAAGCCGCTGGCGCCATGGGCGAGCACGAGCTGGCGTGTCTTTTCCTGGCTGTCTGCGGAAAGCACCATGATGGGAATCGGCGGCAGTCTATTTTCCTCTTCATGGCGGCGGATTGCGGCAATGGCGTCTAATCCGTCCATGACCGGCATGTGTAGGTCCATCAGCACCACGTCATAGCGCCGATTGTCGACCGGCGCCGTCACCGCTTCCACCGCCGCCTTGCCGTTGTCGACGACGTCAACACTACACCCGGCCTTGCCGAGTGCTGCACGCGCCAGCATGGCGTTGATGTCATTATCCTCGGCAATCAGCACCGAAAGGCCTGTGCGGCGATTTTGCGCCGCCTGCGAAATCGGCATTTCGCCGCTTTCCATTTCGGGTGTGCCGACCGTCCTGTAACCCGCCAGAAGTGCGCGCATCAGCGTCTCGCCACGCACCGGCCTTGCCAGGAAGGTCGTGTATCCCTTGGCGCGGAAATCATCGAGGCGCCCCCGGTCAGACGGGGCGATCAGTGTCATGGCCTCACAGTCCGCAAATCCGGTTCGTCGCAGGCGCTCCAGTACCTTTCCGCCGCTTGATTCCAGTTCGGCGTCGACCAGCAGCGTGTCACATCCCGCTGCATTCTCTGAGGCCGATGCGGCTGTCGTGGCGATGATAGCCACCCCGCCAATCACCTCTATAATAGCAGCGATGGCTTCTGCCTCGACACTGTTCTTTGACAGAATGACGATCCGCCGGGCTGCAAGCGCCGTGGGTGAATAGAGCGGCGGCTCCGTCGCTTCCGCTGCCGGAAGTTCGAAGGTGAATTCCGAGCCTTTGCCGAGTCTACTCGACACACCCATCGTGCCGCCCATGGCGCCAACCAACCGGCGAGATATGGCAAGTCCAAGCCCGGCGCCGCCATGCCGGCGTGTGGAAGAACCGTCACCCTGTTCGAACTCCTCGAAAACGCGCTCGAGATCCCTTTGTCGCAGGCCAACTCCGGTGTCGATTACGGCAAAGCGGATTCGGTCGCCGGTTTCGGCGTGAATCCGTTCGACCGTTACCAGCACTCCACCTTCATCGGTGAATTTGATCGCATTGCCGACCAGATTGAGCAGGACTTGCCTGACGCGCCCCGGATCGGCAGTAAACAGTTCCGGCACGTCGGGATCGACAAGGCAGGCGAGGCCGATACCCTTGCCATAGGCACGCGTGGCCAGCAGTTCGACGATATTGCCAGCGATCTCGCGTGGCGACATCGGCTGCGGCTCCGGATCGAAGCGGCCGGCCTCGATCTTGGAATAGTCGAGAAGGTCTTCGATCAGCGCGAGAAGGGCGCTGGCGGAGGTGGAAATGGCACCGACATAGGTGCGCTGTTCGGCGGACAGCCTGGTATCAGTGAGCAACTTGGCCATGCCCATGATGCCGTTCATCGGCGTGCGAATCTCGTGCGACACGGTAGCGAGGAAACGCGATTTGGCCTGACTGGCATATTCAGCCCGCTCACGCGCGACGATCAGCGAGGATTCCGCGTTCTTGCGTGCGGTGATGTCACGTGCGATGGCTCGGTGCGAAACGATGCCGCTATCCTTGTCGCGCACCGAAAGTTCGATCCATGAATACCAGCGCCGGCCATTTGCGGTGCGAATGCTGACATCGGAGGAACTGAGGCATTCTTGATCGAAAAAGGCGGCTTCGGGAACGAGGCCGATCTCGATGCCCAATTCGTCAAGATTCATGCCGTTCAAAACATGCTGATCGATGCCGACGATATCGGCAAAGACCTTATTGGCATAGACGATGCGGCCCTGGCGGTCGCGATGAACGACGAGATCGCCGAGTGCGTCGATCAGTCCGCGGAAACGCTCCACGCTTTCCTGCATTTCCCACACGCGGTCGGCCAACTTCTCGATTTCGGCCTGACTATGAGCCGCAGCCTCGCTATGACGCGTTTGCGCGCGCTGCTCCGCTCGACGGGTAATGAGTTGCAGTGCAATAGCCGCGGCACTCGTCGCCAGCAGGCCTACGACCATAAGAAGCGGTGCCGTCTGGATATAAGCGAGACCGGCGAACACTCCGATAGCCGCGGGTATCAGTACAGACGCGTTGCGTGATGCGATTTGCGGATAGTCCGGCACTAACGGCGGCGAGATCGGAATATACCGGCGGCTTGACGAAATCTCCGCTGCCGCGGCGACTTCTCGTTCATCTTTCGTGTTAGTGGTGGTTCCCGCGCCCATGCGGAACCCATGCCAGATCAAGATTAGAGAAGGTTTTGCCGGAACGTTCGAATTTTAAACGTTCTACACTTTTGGAGTGTGGCCCGGCGCTCTCTGCATATCCACGACCAAGCGGCCCCTGACCTTGCCTTCGACAATATCGTGAGCGGCATCGATTATGCCATCGAAGCCGATTGTCGTGGACAATGCTTTCAGCTTGCCGAGATCGAGGTCCGACCCGATGCGCTTCCACGCTTCCAGCCGGAGCGCCTTTGGCGCCATCACCGAGTCCACGCCGAGCAGCGACACGCCACGCAAAATGAACGGCGCGACGGTGGCGGGCAGATCCATCCCCCCTGCCAGGCCGCAAGCAGCAACCGCGCCGCCATAGGAGGTCATGGAGAGGACATTCGCCAATGTCATGGAGCCGACCGCATCGACACCGCCTGCCCAGCGTTCCTTGCCGAGAGGCTTGCCGGGGGCGGAAAGTTCCTCTCGCGAAATAATTTCGGCAGCACCCAGGCCGGTCAGGTATTCGGCTTCCGCCGACCGCCCGGTTGAGGCAATGACGTGATAGCCGAGCTTCGACAAGATGGAGATGGCGACTGAACCGACACCTCCGGCGGCTCCGGTGACAACCACCGGGCCGCGCTCGGGCGTGATACCATGACTTTCCAGCGCCATAACGCACAGCATGGCGGTATAGCCGGCGGTGCCGACCGCCATCGCGTCATGCGCGCTCATTTTACCCGGCAAGGGCACCAGCCAGTCACCATTGACGCGGGCGCGGGCGGCATAGGCGCCATAATGCGTCTCGCCCACGCCCCAGCCGTTCAGGATGACGTGGTCGCCCGTGTTCCAATCCGGATGAGAGGAAGACAGCACCGTACCGGCGAAGTCGATTCCCGGAATCAACGGCCAGCGGCGCACCACCGGCGCTTTGCCGGTAATCGCCAGCCCGTCCTTGTAGTTCACCGTGGTTGCTTCGACCGTAATGGTGACATCGCCTTCCATCAGATCGGCTTCAGTAAGTTCCGCCACCGCAACGGATTGCTTCTTGTCGTCGTCGCGTGAAACCAGAATGGCTTTGAAGGTTTCGGACATTTTCTTCTCCTGGCTGATCGGCGAAGTTTGGGTTTCCGGATCGACCGGGTCAATCTTCTGAGGGGCGGGATTCCCTGCGCCAAGCGATGAATTCGTCGAATATGACGAGGATTGCGCCCAGGGTGATGAAGGCATCGGCAAGATTGAACACGGCGAAGGACCAGACCGGCGTGTGGAAGAGAATATAGTCGATGACATGGCCATAGACGGCGCGGTCGATCAGATTGCCCAGCGCGCCGCCGACGATCAGCGCAAAGCCGATGCGCGAAAGCACCTGGCCTGGCGCGGTACGGACTGCCAGATAAAGCACGAAGGCGACGACGACCAGCGCCACCACGATCAGGCCGGTATCGCCAAGGGAAGACAGCATCGAAAAGGCGATGCCGGTGTTGTAGGTGCGATAAAGCGCCAGGAAGGGCAGGAGTTCGACCGGTTGCTGCAGGCTTAGCCCCGTCTCCACCAGATGCTTGATCCACTGGTCGAGAAGAACGGCGACAATCGCCAGCACGATATAGGGAACGAGTTTCCTCACGATTTCTCTACGGCCTACAGTTTCAGCGCGTCACGGCGGATTTCATAAAGCATGACGCCGGTGGCGATGGCGAGATTGAGCGAATCGGCGCGCCCGGCCTGCGGAATACGCAACAGCCGGTCGCAGCTTTCGGCCAGCGTGTCGGGCAGGCCCTGCTGTTCGTTGCCCATCATGAGCACGACGGGCTTGCCCGAAAAATCGACCGAGCGGTAATCGACCGTGCCCTTCAGATGCGTGCCGACGACGAGGCCGCTAAAGCCCTTGCGCCAAGCGAGGAATTGCTCGGACGTGGCCTTGGTCACCGGCACGGCGAACACCGATCCCATGGTGGCACGTACCGTTTCCACCGCAAATGGGTCGGTGGTGTCGCCAATGAGAATGATGCCCTTGGCGCCGACAGCATCCACCGTGCGCATTATGGTGCCGAGATTGCCGGGATCGCGCACCCGGTCGAGAACGACCCAGACATCGCCCGCCTTGGGGCGAATGTCCTTCAAGGCCATGAATTGCTGGGAAAAGACGCCGACCACCATTTGCGGATTGTCGCGGCGGGTGATGGCTGAAAGCACCTTCTCCGACACTTCCAGTACGTCGCCGCCGCTGGCCACCGTGCGTGCCGCCACTTTCTCCACCGCCTGATTGCCGATGCCGGCCTTGGCAAAAATCAAGGTCTTGATCTGCCAGCCGAGATCGAGTGCGTCGATGACTAGTTTCAGCCCCTCTGCCATGAAGGCATGCTGCTGGTCACGGAATTTCTTCAGCGCCAGCGCCTTGATGTCCTTGACCAGCGGGTTTGAAAGGCTGGTGACTTCCTTCACCCGGCCGACTGCGCGATGCTCGCTCATTTTGCCAGCCACCGTGAGAAGAGGGATGTCGAAAGCGCGCGGCCCGCCGATTTTTCGCGGATGATGAGTTCGCCCGATTCCACCACCCCGCCCATGTCGGCGAAGATGTCGCGCATCAGCGCATGGATTGCGAAGAAGGAGGAGCGGATCGAATAGGCCGTCAGCACCACCGCGAGCGGCTTCGGCGTCAGGATCGACCGGCAGATGTCGGTCAGCGCCGGCAGGTCCTCGAACAACTGCCACACTTCACCCTTCGGCCCGCGTCCATAGGCGGGCGGGTCGAACAGGATGATGTCATAGACATTGCCGCGCCGTTCCTCGCGCTCGGCGAATTTCATTGCGTCCTCGCAGATCCAGCGGATCGGCTTGTCTGTGAGACGCGCGATCTCCTGATTTTCCCGGGCCCAGCCGATTGCCTTTTTCGAGGCATCGACATGGGTCACCTCTGCGCCGGCACGCGCGGCTATGAGAGAGGCAAGGCCTGTATAGCCGAACAGGTTCAACACCTTCACCGGGCGGTTGGCTTGCGTGATCAGCGCGGCCATGTGGTCCCAATGCGAGGCCTGTTCGGGAAAGACGCCGACATGGCGAAATGAGGTAAAGCGGCCGAGATAATCGATGCCGTCATGCTTCATCGGCCACGTCTCGCCAAGCGGTGCCTTGGGAAAGCGCCAGCGGCCCATGCCTTCCTCGTCGGTATCGCCGGTAAAGGTGGCGTCGGCCTGGTCCCACTCCTTTTGCGGCCATGCCGGTTGCCAGATCGCTTGCCCCTCCGGCCGCACGATGCGATAGGGACCGTATTGCTCCAGCTTGCGCCCATCGCCGCTGTCGAGCAGGGCATAATCGTCATTGGGCGCCACTTCGAGAATTACTGGCAGGCGTTCAGCGGGCAACTCGCCCTGACGGCGGATGACTGGGCGTGCTGGAGCCTTCGGCTGTGTGTGCCTGTCTTCGCGCGGCACATCGTGCGTTGCAGGCGGTGGCGCAATTCCCTTGGCAGGACGAGACTGGCGATGGCCGGCACGATTTTGCCCATGGGCTGGCTTTTCGCGCGTTTTCCTGTCGCGGGAAGGTTTCAAGACGTGGCGTCTCCAGAGCGGTCGGCTCCGCTTTTGGCATAGCCCACTCGGCCACGCAATAAACAGGCGGATGTGCGGGCAATGACGGACCGAGGCAGACGTCAGGATTTGAGTGCGCGGTAGACGGCGATGCCAGCGGCAAGGTCTTCCAGCGCAGCGCCGACCGATTTGAACAGAGTGATCTCGCCGGCGCTTTCACGACCCTTTTTCTCGCCGCGTGCCAGTTCGGCGAGATCGCCGACGATCGCTTCCGGCTTCAAAACACCCGACGCCAGCGGCTGCACGATGTCGCCCGCTTCCTTGGTGGCGCCGGCGCGGGTGTCGACATAGACGCGGGCACGCCGGATGGCGTCGTCGTCGGCCTCGCGCAGTTCCGGCGTGAAGCCGCCGACCAGATCGACATGGGTGCCAGACTTCAGCAGCGCGCCCTTGATCAGCGGGGTAGGCGAGATGGTGGCGGACGCGACGATATCGGCCTCGGCCAATTCCGCGTCGAGGTCTGAGGCTGCCTCGGCATTGAGGCCTTCGGAGCGAAGTTGTTCCACGAGTTTCGCCGTATTGGCGGTCGTGCGGTTCCATATGCGGATGGTTTCGATCGGACGGACAGCCGCATGGGCGCGCGCCAGGAATTGCGCCACGGCACCAGCGCCGATAACAAGCAGGCGCGCCGAATCCTCGCGGGCAAGCCAGGAGGCGGCGAGCGCCGAAGCGCAGGCTGTGCGCCATTGCGTTAGCCGTTGACCGTCGATCAGCGCGCAGGGTTCGCCAGTTACGCCCTCCAGCAGCAGATAGAGACCCATCACGGCGGGTTTCCCAATGGCGTTGTTGTCGGGCGAGACGGTGACGATCTTGACGCCGATATGGCCCTGCCTTGAAGCGCCCTCAGCCTGGAAATTGGTCCATGCCGGCATCAGCAGCAAGGTGGAATCCGCGCCTTTTATGCGTTCGACAGTGTGATGATGGCGCACAGGCTGGACGGCGCCCTCGCGGAAGGCCGTGCGCAGCGTTTCGACGAGGCCGGGAAATGTGAGCGCGCGATCGACGTCGGCGGCCGAAATGGTAAGCATGGTGGTCTCCGTAAAGCGATTCACCCGGTCTATGCCGGCGGACCAGGTGGAATGGCGGCTTGCGACGGTGCCGCAGGTGCCCTTTTGATAGCCTGGCGCAGGTTCTCGGCTTCCACGCCGCGCTGGCGTGCCTGCTTGCGATAACGCCCCTGCCGGAGCCAGGTGACGGCCGCGCCGATGACCATGCCGATCACCAGCATCAGGAACAAGAAGATGAAGAGGGGCAGGGTAAGCGTCAGCGCCGGGTTGCCCGGATTGAACGGGTCAAGCGTGAAAGCAACCATCTGGCGATTGGCAACCGCCAGCGCAATGAGGATGACCGCCAGCGGCACCAGAATGACGATGAGCAAAAAACGCCTGAACATGATGCCCTTTTCCGTGCCGATCAGGGTTCGCGCCCCTATTTGTCCATGTTCAGCTTTTCGCGCAATTCCTTGCCGGTCTTGAAGAACGGTACCCATTTCTCCTCGACCTCGACAGATTCGCCGGTGCGGGGGTTGCGGCCGGTGCGAGGGGGGCGGTTTTTCACCGAAAAGGCGCCGAAGCCACGCAGTTCGACGCGATTGCCTTCGGCGAGCGCTTCGGTGATTTCGTCGAAAACGGCGCCGACTATGTTTTCGACGTCACGCAGGAACAGATGCGGATTGCGCGATGCGATGATTTGCACAAGTTCGGACTTGATCATGCGAGCGGTCCCTCAGAAACGGTGCGGACAAAAATATGCGAATGATTTTATTTGCTTTTTTCACTCTCGCCGGAACCCTGTCAAGGGTGCCAGACCGAAACCAGACCGTCAAGGAACAAGCGATCCCTACCCAATTCACGAAGGATGTCGCCGGTTGGGTCGGAAAGACCGAACACGCGGCCTAGGGTTTTGACAACGGCCTTGGAGAACAGGAACCCGCCGCCGCTTTCGGTATCTTTCCATTCGACGACCTTGATTTTCGGATCAACACCCTTGGTAGCCAGCCATGCGACCGCCTCGTCCTCGCCGCCTACGGCATCGATCAACTTGTTGGCGAGTGCCTGGCGGCCGGTAAAGATCGAGCCGTCGGCTAGTTCAAGCACCTGTTCGCGGCTCATATGACGACGCTCGGCGACAAGGCTGACGAACCAATCATAGCTGTCCATTATGAGCTTGCGCACCATTTCGCGCGCAGCGTCCGATGTCGGCGTGAAAGGTGAAGGCTCGGCCTTGAGCGGTGAGGATTTGATCGCCTCCAGTTTGATGCCCAGCTTGTCCATCAGGCCGGTAATGTCGGGATATTCGATCAGCACGCCGATCGAGCCGACGATGGAGGACTTGTGCGCGACTATATGGTCGGTGGCACTGGCGATCATATAGGCGGCGGATGCGGCTAGAGTACCGACCTCGGCGGCGACCGGCTTTTCGGCGGCCAGTTTGCGGATTTCCTCGAAAGTGGTTTCACCGCCGGTTGTGGTGCCGCCGGGTGAATTGATGGCCAGGATGACGCCCTTGACGCGCGGCGATTTGCGGATCGCTTCCAGCCGCCGCAGCAACTCGTCATCCTGGGTGATCGTGCCTTCGATCTTGACCTTGGCGATGTGATCGACGGACTTGGCGCCGCTCTCACCCTCATAGAACCAGAATCCGAACGCGACCAGGCATAGCGCCACGATGAGCGTCGCGAGGGCGCGCCAGAAGGTAAGTTTGCGCCGCAAACGGCGGCGGTCGATCAAATCGTCGGCTCTCAATGCCATGCTCAAACCTCATGTTCGGCAGCCAGACATGGTTCTAGAACATGCGCTCGTCAACGGCTACCGGTTTCAGGCACGCAGGGCAGGGGCTCGAAACCTGACGACCGATAGTGTATGCGTTTCTCGATCAAGCGTCCCCCGTGAGGGCGCTTGATCCTGGAATAAGGCCATATTTTTGCGGTTTTTCTGCTCGCGTTCGTGTTTAAAGACTTTCGAGAACCGAACTATGGGACGATATTCGTCCGGTGAAAAATTAAGGAAAAGTATTCATGTTGGCGCGATCGAGCGAGATGGCCGACGCCGATGACGTATTGAACGCGGCAGCCGACCCCGCCGTCGTGCCCGCACGTTCGAGTGCCTTTGGCCGGGCGCAGCGGCATTCCAGGCGTGTGCGCGTGCTGAAATTCGCGGTTCCGCTGCTTGCCGTCGCCATCGCGATTGCCTTTCCGGTCTATTCCTATCTGGTCACGCCGGCCGCCATTCCGGTAAAGGCGGACGGCAGTGCGTTCTCGGACGGCAAACTGGTGATGGCCAATCCGAAGCTGGAGGGGATGACCAAGAAGAATCTTCCCTATTCCATGACGGCCCTTCGCGCTATCCAGGATCCCAAGAACGAAAATGTTATCGAGTTGGAGGGGATCGACGCCAAACTGCCGATCGATGCCAAGACGACGGCGGCGATCGATGCACCGCATGGCATCTATAATCGGGAGACCAATACGCTCGACCTGGACCGGGACGTGACGGTGAAAACCAGCGATGGCTTGGTGGTGAAACTGCAATCGGCCTTTCTCGATATCGGCAAAGGCAATATGAAGACCGATAAGCCCGTGGAGATCAGTCGTCCGGATTCGCGGATTACCGCCGATGCAATGACGGTGGAAGATCACGGCAAGGTGCTGATCTTCGACGACAATGTGCACGTTAATATCTATCCCGCCAAGGCGAAGGCGGCCAACAAGAAAGAGAGCGGAGATGGGGTTCACTAATTCTATGCGGCGTCTGGTGCTCGTTTCCGCGCTGTCGCTGGTGGCGGCGGTTCCGGCGTTTGCCCAGTCGACCACCAGCAGCATGTCGGGGTTAAAACTGAGCGGCGACAAGCCGATCCAGATCGAGAGCGACAAGCTCGAGGTTCATCAGGATCAGAGCCTGGCCATCTTTACCGGCAATGTCAGTGTCGTGCAGGGGCCGACTTTGCTCAAGGCCGGCAAGATGCTCGTCTATTATGTCAAGGACGGAAAGGGCGAAGACAAGGCCGGTACGGACGCCGGGGGCGATACCCAAGGTAATGCAAGCGCGGGGTCGGCAATGACCGGTTCGGCCAACATCGATCATATCGAGGTGGACGACAAGGTTTATATCAAGTCGAACGACCAGGTCGCGACCGGGGATCGCGGCACGTTCGACATGAAGACGGAAGTGCTGGTTCTGTCAGGCAAGAAGGTCGTGCTGTCACAGGGCCCGAATGTTCTCGTCGGCTGCAAGCTGACCGTGCAGATGAAGACTGGGCTGGCACAGGTCGATGCCTGTGGCGGCCGGGTCATGATGTCGCTGACGCCGAACTCCCAGAAATAATGATGGGGGCGTTCTCCATAGCAGGACTGGCGAAACGAACGGCCGGGGGTAAGGCCGGGCCAGCTTCCCGACCCGGCTCCGACAAGCTCAAGGGTACGCTGATCGCACGCGGCCTGACCAAGAGCTACAAGGGGCGCAAAGTCGTCAACGGCGTGTCGCTCGGCGTGCGGGCAGGCGAGGCTGTCGGTCTGCTCGGGCCGAACGGCGCCGGCAAGACGACGTGCTTTTACATGGTCACGGGCCTGGTGCCGGTGGATGAAGGCGCTATCGAGATCGACGGCTATGACGTGACCTCGATGCCGATGTACCGGCGCGCGCGTCTGGGTATCGGCTATTTGCCGCAGGAAGCCTCGATTTTCCGGGGGTTGAGTGTCGAACAGAATATCCGCGCCGTTCTCGAAGTGATCGAGAAAAGCCGCAAGGAGCGCGAGAAGAGTCTGGACGAATTGCTCGAAGAGTTTCACATCAGCCATCTGCGCAAGGCACCTTCAATGTCGCTGTCGGGTGGTGAGCGGCGGCGGCTTGAGATCGCCCGCGCGCTGGCGACTCGTCCGGCCTATATGCTGCTCGACGAGCCATTCGCCGGCATCGATCCGATCGCGGTGGCCGATATCCAGCAATTGGTGCGGCATTTAACGGCGCGCGGCATCGGCGTGCTGATTACCGACCATAATGTGCGCGAGACGTTGGGCCTGATCGACCGCGCCTATATCATTCATGCCGGGGAAGTGCTGACACACGGCCGTCCCGAAGAAGTCGTGGCCAATGTCGATGTGCGACGCCTCTATCTAGGCGAGGGTTTTACCCTTTAAACTGACCGGCGTCGCGCTGCGTTTGTGCTTGACAAGCAAAAGTCGGGCCAGTTTCTATGTCGGCTTCTTCTTTTGCCTTGAAGCATTCGGGTTCGACGATGGCGCTGACGGCCAAATTGCAGCTCAGGCAGTCGCAGTCGCTGGTGATGACGCCGCAACTGCTGCAGTCGATCCGGCTTCTGCAAATGAGCCGTGTCGAGTTGGAGCGCTTCATCGACGAGGAGATCGAGCGCAATCCACTGCTGGAACGTGCTGAGACACCAGACGATTCGATCGGCGGTGACATCTTTGAATCCACAGCCGCTGGCGAAAAGGAGGAGGCCTGGACTTCCGAAGCCATCGCCGAGAGGCTGGATAGCTCGTTGGAAAATCTTTTTCCGGATGATCCGGGTGCCAGTCAGCACATTGGTCCGAATCTTGCTGCACAGTGGAGGTCCGCGCCAGCCGGACTGCCAGGTTCCGGTGACTTTCTTGACATGGCCGAGACAACGGCCGCACCGGTGACGCTGCGCGATCACGTGACTGAGCAGATTGCGCTCACTATCGCCGATCCCGTTTCGCGGCTGATCGCGGCGGAATTGGCCGATGGGCTGGACGAGGCGGGGTATCTGCGGGCCGAGCTTGCCGAGATCGCCGCACGGCTCGGCGCCAAGGAAACGACTGTGGAAGCAGTGCTTTCCATCTGTCAGGCATTCGACCCGGCTGGCCTGTTTGCTCGCGATCTGGCCGAGTGCCTTGCTCTCCAGCTGGCCGCGCACGATCGGCTCGATCCGGCGATGCAGGCGCTTCTTGCCCGCCTCGACCTTCTGGCGCGGCGCGATTTCCAGGCGTTGAAACGCATTTGCGGCGTCGACGAAGAGGACTTGCTGGACATGTTGGCTGACATTCGCGCGCTCGATCCGCGACCCGGCATGGCCTTTGCCGGCGGAGCCAGCGACCTGATCGTGGCTGATGTAGAGGTGCGCGCGGCCGGTGACGGTGGTTGGGCCGTGGAACTCAATCCAGCGACCCTGCCGCGCGTTCTGGTCGATCAGGTCTATTTTGCGCGTGTGTCGCGCGGCGCGAAGGATCAGGCGGAAAAGGATTTCCTGGCCGAATGTTCCCAAAACGCCAATTGGCTGACGCGCAGCCTCGACCAGCGGGCGAAAACCATCCTCAAGGTGGCGTCTGAGATCGTGCGCCAGCAGGATGCCTTCCTCATTCATGGTGTGCGTCATCTGAAGCCGCTGAATTTGAAGACGGTGGCGGATGCCATCGGCATGCATGAATCGACAATCAGCCGGGTGACGGCCAACAAATACATGCTAACGCCGCGTGGCGTGTTCGAATTGCGCTATTTCTTCACCGCGTCGATTGCTGCGGCCGATGGCGGCGCAGCTCATTCGTCGGAAGCGGTGCGTGACCGCATCCGGCAAATGATCGAGGGCGAGAAACCGGAAAAGATTTTGTCCGACGACGCGATCGTCGAGGCGCTGCAAGCCGATGACATCGATATTGCCCGGCGCACGGTGGCCAAATATCGGGAAGCCATGAATATCGCGTCTTCCGTGCAGCGCCGACGTGAAAAACGCGCTTTGGCCGGTGTCGGTCGCTGAATCGGCAAACATAGCGTTTTTCCACAGGCTTCGCGCTTCGTTGACAAGCCATGGGGAAGTGTCTAGAAGCCCGCCCGCATGAGGTGAGCATGGCGCTCGCATGTGGATTGCCCGCCGTGGCGTCAATGCGGGGCGGTGTGACTGTCGTGAATGTTCGGACGTAAAATCGGCGCATGACGCGTCGCAAAGCTTGTACGCACGGACCACGGGTATAAACTCCGAACAATCG
The DNA here is from genome assembly GCF_002075885.1 of Manganibacter manganicus. Lineage (GTDB taxonomy): Bacteria > Pseudomonadota > Alphaproteobacteria > Rhizobiales > Rhizobiaceae > Mesorhizobium > Mesorhizobium manganicum. The sequence goes on along the minus strand of NZ_MDET01000010.1, from coordinate 57,252 downwards.
AAGCCTGAGCAGAAAAGGTCAGTATTCACATGGTACTGCGCATAGCGGGAAAACATATGGATATCGGCGACGCGCTGCGTACGCGCATCAACGAGCGGATCGAGGATGCAATCGGGAAATATTTCGATCGAGGCTTTTCCGGCCATGTCACCATCATCAAGTCTGCGTCCCGGTTCAGTGCCGATTGCATGGTGCGGCTCGATTCCGGCGTGTCATTGCAAGCGGCAGGCGAGGCGCTGGATGCCATCCCGGCGTTCGAGGCGGCGGCTGAGCGCCTGGAAAAGCGTCTAAGGCGCTATAAGCGCCGCTTGAAGTCGCACAGTTCCGGTGCCGCCAATGACGAAGGCACCGATATCGCCTATGCGGTCATGGCGCCTCTGGCCGATGACGATCAGGACGTTCCGGAAGATTTTGCCCCGGCAATCGTAGCGGAAACGACAATGGTCCTGAAAACCATGTCGGTCGCCTCGGCGGTTATCGAACTCGACACCAAGGACAGCCCTGTCTTCGTCTTCCGTAATGCCGGGAACGAGCATCTGAACATCGTCTATCGCCGGCCTGACGGGAACATCGGCTGGATCGACCCCTCGACCACAAAGGTCGCGCAGGGATAAGGCCCGGCTGCCCTCAACAGGGCGGCAGGCAGGCGAAGAAGGGATTTCAGCATGGATTTGACTGATCTGCTCGACGTTTCGGCGATCATGCCGGCCGTCAAGGCCAACTCCAAGAAGCAGCTTCTGCAGATGCTTTCCGAAAAGGCCGCCGCGATCGTGGGTATTCCGGAACGCGACGTGTTCGAGACGATCCTGCAGCGCGAACGGCTTGGTTCGACGGGCGTCGGCAATGGTATTGCCATTCCGCATGGCAAACTGGTTGGCGTGAACCATATCAGCGGCGTTTTCGCGCGGCTGGAGACGCCGGTCGATTTCGAAGCTCTGGACGACCAACCGGTCGATCTCGTATTTCTGCTTCTGGCGCCGGAAGGGGCTGGCGCCGATCACCTCAAGGCGCTGTCGCGCATTGCACGCGTACTGCGCGACAGCGATACGGTGGCCAAAATCCGGGGTACGCGTGACGCTGCCGCGATCCATGCGCTCTTGTCGGACACACAGGCCTCACACGCTGCCTGACCGCCTGATTTTGGGTTGGAACTTGGAAGGGCCGCCGCGAGCGGCCCTGTTTGTTCGGTTTTGCCGTCGGCCGGAATTCCGGCCGACGCACTCGCCGCTTAATGAATGGCGACGGTTACCAGGTCGTTTTCCATCGCGCCGGCCAAGGCACGGTCGCGGGCATCCGACAGAAGAATCGGCTCACCATTGGCGCCGAACAGCGCCCAAAGCTCCAGTCCGGGGCCAATCTCGGTCAATCCGGGGAAACGGCCACGCAGGTCGTCGCTGGAGACTTTCCTCAGATAGGCAACCGACCCCTCCCCAAGATGAGCGAATTCTCCATTGGACATGGGCGGGGTTTGCAATGATTTCTGTTCAGTACTGGTCATTTCAGCCTCCTTTCGGCGAGGCGCCGCTCGGGCCGTCCTCGCGTGAGAGCCACCGGCAAAGATCAGTCTTTCACCGATATGTTTATTTTCCGTACCAGCCTTTGAGTCTCCGGCCGATCGAGGTCGATCGACAGAAGACCGTTTTGCAGGTCTGCCGCGATAACACGCATGCCGTCAGCCAGAACAAAGCAGCGCTGGAACTGGCGCGAAGCAATGCCGCGATGAAGGAATTCCCGCTCCGTGTCATCGTTCTGGCGGCCGCGCACGACGAGTTGGTTTTCCTCGACCGTTATGTCAAGATCGCTTTCGGCAAAGCCGGCCACGGCCAGTGTTATCCTTAAGCACTCGGCGACGTCATCGGTTCCGGGCAGACGTTCGATATTGTAAGGTGGATAGCCGTCGCCGTTCTTGGCAAGGCGTTCAAGCGTCTTTTCCATTGCGTCGAAGCCCAGAAGCAGCGGGCTGGAAAAGGGCGTCATACGTGACATTCGCGTTGTCCTCTCAAGAGCGACATTTACGGAGAAACCCTATTGGCATTTTTCCGTGTGCCCCTGATATGGTTTGTCGCGCGGCCGAGTTCAAGCCGCCCAAATATCCTGCACACAGGGAATGACAATGACGGCAGCGCGCAAGATCATCATCGATACCGATCCCGGTCAGGACGATGCCGTTGCCATATTGCTGGCGCTGGGCAGCCATGAACTGGATGTGCTCGGCCTGACCGCAGTGGCCGGAAACGTGCCGTTAAGGCTGACGGAGAAGAATGCGCGCAAGATCTGCGAACTGGCGGGGCGGCCGGATATCAAGGTCTTTGCCGGCGCCATCCATCCGCTGATGCGGCCCTTGGTGACCGCCGAGGAGGTGCATGGCGAGAGCGGCCTCAACGGCCCGCGACTGCCGGAACCGACGATGCCGTTGCAGGCTCAACATGCCGTCGATTTCATCGTCGAGACGCTCATGCGCGATGACGGCGTCTCGGTCACGCTGTGCGCGCTCGGTCCGCTCACCAATATCGCGCTGGCGCTGATCCGCGAGCCGCGCATCGCTCCACGTATCAGAGAGATCGTTTTGATGGGTGGCGGGTTCTTCGAGGGTGGTAATGTCACGCCAGCGGCCGAGTTCAACATTCACGTCGATCCGCATGCCGCCGATATCGTTTTCAAGGCCGGCATCCCGATTGTCATGATGCCGCTCGACGTGACTCACAAGGTGCTGACCAGCGCCAGCCGGATCGAAGCTATACGCAAGCTTGACAGCAAGGTCGGCCATGCTGTCGCGGCCATGCTGGAATTCTTCGAGCGTTTCGACGAGGAGAAATACGGCACCGACGGCGGGCCGCTGCACGACCCGTGCGTGATCGCCTATCTGCTGAAACCGGAGTTGTTCGAGGGCCGCAATTGTAATGTCGTCGTGGAAACGACTTCGGAACTCACCATGGGCATGACCGTGGTCGATTGGTGGGGCGTCACCAAGCGGCCGAAGAACGCGCTGGTCATGCGCGATATCGACGCCGAAGGTTTTTTCGCGCTGCTGGTGGAGCGGCTGGCGCGGTTGCCGTCTTAACGCGGCGAGGCGCCGATGGGCCAGGGTAGCACCGCTTCGTAAGCCGCAGCGGCCCTCAGCACAGCCAGATCGCCGCGTGGCGGGCCGATCAATTGCATGCCCATCGGCCGGCCTTTCTCATCGAAGCCCACCGGTACATTGAGCGCCGGGCAGCCGCCCAGCGTGGCCGGTGCGGAGACCTGCATCCAGCGGTGGTAACTGTCCATGGTGCGGCCGGCGACCTCTTGCGGCCAATGGGTTTCGATGCCGAAAGGAAACGCCTGCGCGGTGGGCAAAACCAGAAGGTCGAAGCGCTCGAACAGGGTCAGCAGCAGGCGGTGCCAAGCGGAGCGAACGGTCGCGGCGGCATGGATTCGCGAGGCGGTGAGCGCGGCCGCACCTTCGGCCTCCCACGCGGCTTCCGGCTTCAACAGATCACGCTTTTGCGGGTCGTCGGCATGTTGCTTCAGGGCGCAGCCGCTGGTTGCCTGCCGCAGCGTCACGAAGGCTTGCCACAGAGCTTCGAAATCGAAATCCGGCAGCAGCGACTCGACGGTAAAGCCTGCTTCGGCAAACCGCGCAAGGCCCGCTTCGCAAAGCGAAAGGATGCCGTCTTCAACCGGCAGATGGCCGCCGAGATCGCCGAGCCAGCCGATGCGGCCGCTCCTGGCCGGCTCGTCGAGACCGGCGAGGAAACCGCCTTCGCCGGCATAGGAAAGCGGAGCGGCGGGATGATGGCCGGCCTGCACGTCGAGGAGCAGCGCCATGTCGCGCACCGTGCGGCTCATCGGGCCATCGACGCCCATCTGCGCGTGGAAAATTTCCGGCGCCGGCCCGCCGGGGACCAATCCCTGCGAAGGGCGGAAGCCGAAAATATTGTTATAGGCCGCGGGGTTACGCAGTGAGCCGCCGAAATCGCTGCCATCGGCGATCGGCACCATGTCGAGCGCGAGCGCCACCGCCGCGCCGCCGCTGGAGCCGCCCGCAACCAGCTTTGGATCGAAGGCATTGCAGGTGGCGCCGAAGACCGGATTGTAGGTGTTGGAGCCGAGGCCGAATTCCGGCGTATTGGTCTTGCCGATGATGATGGCGCCCGCTTTTCGGATGCGCTCGACGAAGAATTCTTCCTCTTTCGGCACGAAATCGGCGAAAATCGGTGAGCCGAAGGTCGTGCGCAGCCCGATCGTCAGAGCCAGATCCTTGATGGCGATGGGCAGGCCGCAGAGCGGGCCTGCATTGTTGGATGCCAATGTTGCATCGGCGGCGTCCGCATCGCGCAAAATATCGGCGCGCTCGCGCAGCGAGACGATGGCGTTGACCAGCGGGTTGACCGCCTCGATACGGTCCAAAAAGGCGGAAACGAGCTCTTTCGCGGAGATTTCACGGCGGCGCAGCATGCCGGCCAACTCGACCGCCGGACGCCCGCAAATGTCCCCGGCGGGCGATATGCAATGTTGGGTTTCAGGGCGCTGCATTGTTGCCTCGTATTGCTGATTTAACCGACCATGCCGGCCAATGCCGCATCGACGTCCTTGCCGTGCGGGATCGCCGGTTGCGCGCCGGGTTTCAGGCAGGCCAGCGAGCCGGCAGCGGCGGCGCGCGCCAGCGCCCGGTCCAGCGTTTCACCGGCCGCCAGCGCGGCGGCGAAATAGCCGCAGAACGTGTCGCCGGCGCCGACCGTATCGACCGGCACGATCCTGAGCGCCGGCACCGTCACGAATTTCTCCGGCGTCGCCGCCAGCACGCCTTCCGCCCCGAGCGTGACGACGACGGTGCGGCCGGTTCTGGCGGCATAGGCTTTCATGCGCTGCGGCCGATCCGCGCCTGAAAGCGCCAGGGCTTCGCAATAGAGGTCGAATTCGGTATCATTGGCGACGATGTAATCGGCCCTGGGCAAAAGCCGCGCGGCGTCGGCGATGAAGGGCGCGGTGTTGAGCACGGTGATCGCGCCCACCTTGCCGGCGGCATCGAGCGCCGCCTCGACCGTCTCCAGCCGGATTTCGTGCTGGAGAAGCACGACGTCGCCCTTTTTCAGCACGGCCTGGGAAATATCGCCCGGCAACACCGAATCATTGGCGCCCGGTGCGATCGCGATGATGTTTTCGCCACGCTCGTCGACGAGGATCAGCGCGGTGCCGGTGGTGGCGTGGGTCTCGCGGATGCCGGACAGGTCGATACCGGCGTCCTTCAGGCAGACCAGCGCGTCCGCGGCGAAGCTGTCCTTGCCGACGCTGCCGATCATGCGCACTTTTGCGCCGGCGCGTGCGGCGGCCAGCGCCTGATTGGCGCCCTTGCCGCCGGGGGCGGTAGAAAAGCCGGTGCCGCGCACGGTCTCGCCCGGCGCGGGCAGCCGCCCGACCGTGGTGATCATGTCGAGATTGATCGAGCCGATAACGACGATCAAGATACCCTCCCGATGATTTGCCGGGAGAGGCTAAAGCATCGGACCGAAAAGTGGAAACCGGTTTTCGGATAAATCCGATGCGAGAGGAAAGTCATCGGACCGAAAAGTGGAAACCGGTTTTCGGGCAAATCCATGCGTGCTTCGAGACGGCGGCTATCGCCGCCTCCTCAGCATGAGGGAAGTTGTGCAAACGGTCCTCATGCCGAGGTGTGAGCGACCTGTCCGCCGAAGCTCGCAGGGCGAAGGTGGAAGCGAGCCTCGAAGCACGCACTCCGATCATGGCGAGCATGGCTCCACCACCTCCTCGGCATGAGGGAAGTTGTGCAAACGGTCCTCATGCTGAGGTGTGAGCGACCTGTCCGCCGAAGCCCGCAGGGCGAAGGTGGAAGCGAGCCTCGAAGCACACACCCCGATCAGGGCGCGCATGGCAACCAGTCAGCCGCCGGTGCGTGCAGGGAGCCTGCCGGGCAAGGCCAGCGCCACACCACAAAATTATTGCCGCTGCACTGCTTTTGCGCTTATCTGACATGCGGGAGTTGTGTCGCGGCGCGGGTTTGCGCCCGAAGGCGCAGTGGGGAGGCGGGCCTTTCAGATGCCCTCGGCTGCTTCGGGGCGGCTGTGCGATGCGTTTACGCGCAAGCTGGAGGGGCATCGATGATGACTGCAAGCGAAACGGGGCCGGGCACCGGCGCGGGTTCATCGGGCGTGGGCTGCGCGCAGATGGTGAGTTTGAAGCGCGCGCCACTGCACCTTCATGCGCGCGTCCTGCGTGGGTCTGCATCGCTTTCCGTGCTGGCCTTGTCGCTGGCGCTGGGCGGGCCGCTGCTGGCCAGTACGATTCCCGCCGACGCGGCAGGCTCTATCGCGACCGGCGGCCAAGGAGGGGCTGGATCTGACGGTGCCAGCGATGGCGGCAACGGCGGTGTTGCCGGAGGGGGCGGTGCTGGCGGTGCAGGTGGTTCTGTCGATGTAGGCGGTGCAGGAGGCGCGCCCGGGACGTTGTTAACGCCTTACGGCGGCGACGGAGGCAACGGCGGCGGCGCCCACCGCGTCGGCGATGGTGGCGGCGGTGGTGGCGGTGGCGGTTACAGTCCAACCGTCAGTGGCGATATCACAACATCCAGCCAAGGCGGCGATGGCGGCGACGGCGGCGACGGCGGCATTGCCGCCATTGGCGGCGACATCGGCGACGGCGGTGGCGGCGGCGGCGGCGGCAACGGCGCGAATGTCTCGTCGGGAGCACCCGTGACCGTGTCCGCGACTGTCACGGGCGGTAACGGCGGCGCAGGCGGTGCAAGCGGCTTCGGCGGCGGCGCCACCGGCGGCGGCGGCGGCGGCGGTGGCGGCGGCATCGACGTGCTGACGGGGAACGGCCTCACTGTGAACGCGGCCGTTTCGGGCGGCGCAGGCGGTGCAGGCGGCCTCATCGGCGGCGGCGGCGGCGGTGGTGGCGGAGCAGGCGTCATCCTGGAACTGGGCGGGAGCGCCACGATCAACGCTGCCGTTGCGGGCGGCGATGGCGGCATCGGCGGCGACGGCGGTGGCGGCGTGGTCGCTAAAGCCTCGGCAGATGTCAGCGTCTCGACGGCCGGCAATGTCACCGGGGGTAACGGTAACGGTGCCGGCGCAGCCCTGTCGTTGTTGTTCGGGGGAACGGTGACCAACGCCGGAACCATCACTGGCGGGACTGGTATTGATGCAGGAAGTGCGTTCACTGGCGGCGGCGGCGGCGGTGACGGAGCGGGCGGCGCGTCTGGTCGTGATCCAATCCGGTCTCTGAGGGGCGATGGCGGGGCTGGCATCGTCGGTGCAAATCTGGCCGTCATCAACAGCGGTACGATCACGGGCGGCAACGGAGCCAACGGTCAGGCCAACGCCATCACCTTCACCGGCGGCAGCAACGTGCTCGAACTTCAGGCCGGCTCCATGATCAGCGGCAATGTGGTCGGCACCGGCAGCGACACGTTCCGGCTCGGCGGCGACGTGACCGACCCGACAACGACCTTCGACGCCTCGCAGATCGGGGCGTCGGCGCAGTATCAAGGCTTCTCTACCTTCGAGAAAACCGGAAACAGCACATGGACGCTGACGGGTACCACCACGGCCGTCACGCCATGGACACTGAAACAGGGCACATTGTCGGTGTCCACTGACGCCAATCTTGGTGCGGCTTCGGGTGACCTGACTTTCGATGGAGGGGCGTTGGAGAACACAGCGGCATTCACGTCCTCACGAAACGTCACGCTTAATGCGGGCGGCGGCACCTTCCAGACCGATGCCGATCTGATTTTAGGCGGCGTAATTTCCGGTGGTGGCTCGCTGACCAAGACCGGAATCGGGACACTGACGCTGACTTCAAATAACAGCTATGGCGGCGGCACGACGATTTCGCGAGGCACCCTGGAGGCCTCGGTTACGGGTGCGCTCGGAGCTGGCCCCGTCGCGATCAATGGTACGGCGGCGGGCGGAGCGGAGTTGATCTTCACCAACTCTGCAAACGCGGGAACGCTGCATATCGGTGTCACCGATATAAACAGCGCGCTTAGTTTTTACGATTCCGCGTCGGCTGGTTCGGCCACTATTGAGAGCCACATCGGCCGCGTCAATTTTTACGATTCTGCCTCGGCAGGAGCGGCGACGATAACCGCCGACGGCGGATTGTCTTTCAATGGAGATTCGACTGCTGCCGATGCCAGGATCACCAATACCGGAGCGCTGGATTTCTACAATACAGCGAAGGCGGGCAATGCCGTCATTGCCAATGAAACGGGCGGCGTTACCAGTTTCCATGGCAACAACACGGCGGACGGCGCAACGATCACCAACAACGCAGGCGGCACGGTCGATATCTCGGGCCTCACCTCCGGCGGCATCGGTATCGGATCGTTGTCCGGTGACGGTGGTGTCGTTCTCGGATCGAAGGCTCTGACCCTCGGTGGCCTTGGAACGAACGACACCATCGGCGGCGCGATTTCCGGCACGAACGGCTCGCTGGTCAAGACCGGCCTCGGTACGCTGACGCTGAACGGCGTCAACACCTATACGGGGCTGACGACGGTCAACGCCGGCAAGCTGGTTGTCGGGGGCGTCGGCTATGCGTCGGCCAGCCTTGCCGGCCCTGTTGTGGTCAGCGGCGGCACGCTGGGTGGCATCGGCAGCATCGGCCCGACCACCATCATGGCCGGCGGCATTCACGCACCCGGCAACTCACCGGGAACGCAGACAATCAATGGCCCTTATGCCAATCACGGCACGCTACAGGTCGACGTGACGCCGACCGTCTCCGACAAGCTGGTGGTCAACGGCGCCGTCGATATCAGCGGGGCGACCCTCGAACTGCTCATGTCGCCGACCTCGGCAGCCGACTGGAACATCACCAACGGCCCCTACACCATCATCGCCAATGACGGCGCGGATGCCGTGACGGGTACGTTCTCGCCAGTGACGAAGAACCTGCTGTTCCTTGACGAGAGCCTCGACTACGCGGGCGGAGACGGCAACGACGTGACGCTGGAACTGGTTCGCAACGACGTCGACTTCACCGACGTTGGCAGGACGCCCAACCAGAAAGCCACCGCAGGCGGCATCAATAGCCTGGGCTCCGGCAACCCCTTGTGGAACGCCATCGCCTTGCAGAGCGACGAAGACACGACCCGCGCCGCCTTCGACCAGCTTTCTGGTGAAATTCACGCCTCGGCCAAAACCATGCTGATCGAGGATAGCCATTTCCTGCGCGATGCCGTCAACGACCGTATCCGTTCCGCCTTCGCCGGCGTCGGCGCCTCTGCCATGCCGGTTCTGGCCTATGGCGAGGCGGGTACCGGCAAGGGGGCGACAGCGGCCATCGACCATGCGCTGGCCCCGGCCGATATGGCGCGCCTCGCCGCCTGGGGCTCAGTGTTCGGCTCATGGGGATCGACGGATAGCGACGGCAACGCCGCCGGGCTCGACCGCTCCATCGGCGGCTTCTTTACCGGTATCGACGGCATGGTCGCGGAGAACGTGCGGCTCGGCATCATGACCGGCTACAGCCATTCAAGCTTCGATGTCGACGGCCGCGCCTCGTCGGGATCGAGCGACAACTATCATCTCGGCCTTTATGGCGGCACCGCGTGGAATGCGCTGCGGCTGAGCGGCGGGTTGGCCTATAGCTGGCACGACATTTCGACCAGCCGGTTGGTGGCCTTTCCCGGTTTCAGCGACAGTCTGAAAGGCGACTACAACGCCGGCACCTTCCAGATGTTCGGCGAGGCTGGCTACAAGATCGACACGGCGGCGGCCTCGTTCGAGCCGTTTGCCAATCTGGCTTACGTCAACCTGCACACGGACAGCTTCACCGAGAAGGGCGGGACGGCGGCGCTGACCAGCCCGTCGCAGACCACCGACGCCACCTTCACCACGCTCGGTATCCGCGCCTCGACGGCGTTCGAGCTTGGTGGCATGAAGACGACGGCGCGCGGCATGGTCGGCTGGCGGCACGCCTTCGGCGACACCACGCCGCTGGCCACGCTCGCCTTTGCCGGCGGCGATGCCTTCACTGTGGCCGGCGTGCCGATCGCACGCGATGCCGCCGTGCTGGAAGCCGGGCTCGACTTCGCCATCTCCGACCGCGCCACGCTCGGCATTTCCTATAGCGGGCAGTTCGGCGGCGGCGCCCACGACAATGGCGCAAAGGCCAATCTGAGCGTGAGGTTCTAGGCCGAGGCGGCGGCTTAACGGTCCGCCGCCACTTGCCCTGCTTCCCAGCCCAGAATCGCGCGCTTGCGGGTCAGGCCCCAGTGATAGCCGGTGAGCGCGCCGGATTTGCCGAGCGCGCGGTGGCAGGGCACCACGAAGGAGATCGGGTTGGCGCCGCAGGCCGCGCCCACCGCGCGGCTCGCCTTCGGCGCGCCGATCTCGCCGGCGATCGCCGAATAGGTGCGCGCCTTGCCCATCGGGATGCGCAACAGCGCCTGCCAGACGCGGACCTGGAAATCCGTGCCGATCATCACCACGCGCAAGGGCTGGTCGGCGCGCCAGCGTGCGGGATCGAAGATGCGCGCGGCATAGGGCGCGGTCGCCGCCATGTCCTCGACATAAGCCGCGTTCGGCCAACGCCCGGCCATGTCGGCAAACGCCGCGCGCTCCTCGCCGGCATCGTTGAAGGAAAGACCCGCAAGGCCGCGATCCGTGACCATCACCAGCGCCACGCCGAAGGGCGAGATGTGGTAGCCGTAGCGGATCGTCAGCCCCTCGCCACGGCTCTTGTAGGTGCCTGGCGACATGGCTTCATGGGTGACGAAAAGATCGTGCAGCCGGCCGGGGCCGGACATGCCCAGTTCATAGGAGGCTTCCAGGAGCGGCATGCCGGAATCGAGCAGCCGGCGAGCATGGTCGATCGTCACCGCCTGCAAAAAGGCCTTTGGCGACAGGCCGGCCCAGCGTGTGAACAGCTTTTGCAGGCCGGTCGGCGTTTCGCCCACCGCTTCGGCCAGTTCCTCCAGCGAGGGCTGGTCGCGATAGTCGAGGCTGATCTTTTCGACGGCGCGGCGCACGATTTCATAGTCGTCGCCATCAGGCGTGATGTCGTTTTGAAGGATCGGGGCTACTGGCATCGGCATCGCCGCATTAAGGTTCATCTGCATGGTCATGGCAATGGCTCCCATGGCGGTTGTTTCAGCGCCGAATATCGGCCGTCGCGGCGGCCTTCACCACCCGAAACCTGCCGACTGGAAGGGCATGTAAACGTCAGCGCCCCTTGGCTTTGGCCAGCGCGCGGGAAAAGGCGGTGGCGAAGCTCTCGCGGTCGTCGGGGTTCAGAAAGCCGCCGATGGTCACGGCCTGCCCCTGCGCTTCCACCGCCATGCGGGTGATGCCGATCTCGGTGTGGCGGGCGACCGCGAAGCGCGCCCAGAACGGGTTGAAGCGATGCGCTTCGGTCTTGCCGGAGGGCGCCACTTTGCGAATATCGAGCGCGGTGCGCGACACCGACACCTCCTCGCGGGCGCGGGCGGCGCGGTAATTCATGCGGAAGGCGAGGTAAAGACCGATCACGTCGAGGCCGAAAAAGCCGAACACCGGCCATGCGCCATTGGCCAGGAAGATCGCGCCGGTGACGACCCAGCCGAACATCAGCGCACCCATCAGGATGAAGAATCCGGTGCGCCCGAGCGACCGGTAAGGGGTCAGCAAGGCCCGGAATATCGGCTCGTCTGCGGCATATGAGGCGTTTGTCTCGCTCATGGACAGATATTATAGGAAGGGAATGGACAAGCCCAAGAGCAAAACCGCCGCAGCACCGAAAATTGAAGCCTCCGCTGTCCGGCACTCCAGCCGGGCGGGGCGCTCACGCTACAGCCGGGCCGAGATCCACGAGATCTTTCGCCGCTTCTCCGTGCAGCGGCCGGAGCCGAAGGGCGAACTGGAGCATGTCAACGCGTTTACGCTGCTGGTCGCGGTGGTGCTTTCGGCGCAGGCCACCGATGCCGGCGTCAACAAGGCGACGCGGCCTTTGTTCAGGCTGGTCGACACGCCGCGGAAGATGCTGGAACTCGGCGAAGCGAGGCTGGGCGACTACATCCGCACCATCGGCCTGTGGCGCAACAAGGCGAAAAACGTCATCGCGCTGTCGCGGGCGTTGATTGCCGATCATGGCGGCGAGGTGCCGGCAAGCCGCGACGAACTGGTGAAGCTGCCCGGCGTCGGGCGCAAGACGGCCAATGTCGTGCTCAACATGGCCTTCGGCCAGCATACGATGGCGGTCGATACCCATATATTGCGCATCGGCAACCGCATCGGCCTGGCGCCGGGCAAGACGCCGGAGGCGGTGGAGCGCGAACTCGTGCGTGTCATCCCCGACGAATATATGCGCCACGCCCATCACTGGCTGATCCTGCACGGGCGCTATGTGTGCAAGGCGCGCAAGCCCGATTGCCCAGCCTGTGTGATTGCCGACATCTGCAAGGCTGCGGTGAAGACCACGGATATTCCGGCGCCGCTGGTGCCGATCGCGCCGGCTGAGGCGGCGCAATAGCTACAGCCCGTAGCCGCGCGCCATGGCGGCGGCGAAGATCGGGATCAGCAGGAAGACCAGCGCCTCGGTGCGGATGCGCGCCCGCACTTCGGCAAGTTCGGCCTCAGGCACGCGAAAGCCGGCATCGGTGCCTGCCTGCCTGTTCCAGCCGATGAAGCGCATGGTCGGCATGATCGACAGCAGGCCGACGGCGGCGAAACAGGCCATCTTGGCCCAGAACACCCAATTATAGACGTAGAATTCCCAGCCTTTCAGGCCCCAGACGACGCGGCCGGCGCCGATCAGGATGATGGCAAGGGCGATCAGGCCGTAATGCCGGTCGATGACCGCAAGCCGCTTGACGGTGGCTGGTGAAAGCTCGGCGCGCACCAGCACGAATTCGGCAGCGATAATGCCGGCCAGGACGAAGGCCAGCAGATGGTGAAGGATGGCAAGCACGAGATCGGTGGTTTCCATCTTTCCTCGTTGCTCCTTGAAAAGCATGGGCTTGCGGGCGGGCGGCAATCGGGGCAACTGGCGGAGAGAGCGGGATTCGAACCCGCGATACGGTTCCCCGTATACACACTTTCCAGGCGTGCGCCTTCAACCACTCGGCCACCTCTCCACATTGCGTTTTCAGCGGCCGGTTTCGCCGCCCCGGCTATTTGGCCGGGCGCGGGGCTGATCTAGTCGATCATGAGCCGAATGCCAAGCCGTATCGTCAGCTTTTGTGCGGTGGTCTGGTGCGCGAGCCATCGGCGGCCGCTCAAAATCGCGCCGCCGCGATTGCGCATGTGCGCGCGGCACCATATCTGTAGGGCCTGATCCTAGCGAGAAATGCCGGGCTGGCCGCCATGTTCCGTTTCCTGTTCCGTCTTGCCGCCATGTTTGCGTTGGCCGTTTCGGTCATCATGGCCGTGCTCGACGCGACGCGTTCGGTTGCGGCCTCCGCCCTTGTAATGACGCCGCTGAAGACAAGCTGGTTGGCGGTCTCGCCCGATACGCTGGCGGCGACCGAAAATTTCATGCGCGCCAATGTCTCGCCCTATCTGTGGGACCGGATTGTCGATCCGGTGCTTTATCTGCCGGGCTTCGCCGTCTTTGCCGGGCTGGCCCTTGTTCTTTATGCGATCGGCCACAGACCGAGGCGGCGCATCCGGCATCTGGCGGCGAGTTGACCGGCCCGCCGGTGCCGCCATTGAAGAAGGGAGATTGCGATGTTTTTCCTCAGCGACATGCTGAACAAGAAGCTGCATTTGCCGAAGCCCGAAGAGGCCTTGAAGGGCCGCGCCAAGCCGATTCCCACCGCCTCGAAGCATTATGTCCTGAAGCACCCGCTGAAAGGACCGTATCCGGACGGGCTGGAGACGGCGCTGTTCGCGCTCGGCTGCTTCTGGGGCGCCGAGCGCCTGTTCTGGCAGGTGCCGGGCGTGTGGACCACGGCATCGGGGTTTGCCGGCGGCTTCACGCCGAACCCGACCTATCAGGAAGCCTGCACGGGCTTGACCGGCCATGCCGAGGCGGTGCTTGTGGTGTTCGACCCGAAAGTCGTTTCCTATGATGAACTGCTGAAGCTGTTCTGGGAAAGCCACGACCCGACGCAGGGCATGCGGCAGGGCAACGATGTCGGCACCACCTATCGCTCGGCGATCTTTACGGCGTCGGACGAGCAGCAACGGGCGGCGCTGGCCTCGCGCGACGCTTACCAGACTTCGCTGGAAGGTTCCGGACGCGGCAGAATCACCACCGAGATCGCGCCGGCGCCGGAATTCTATTTCGCCGAGGAAGAGCATCAGCAATATCTGGCCAAGAACCCGAACGGCTATTGTGGCCTCAAGGGCACCGGGGTGGCCTGCGCCATTCCGGCCCGCGCGCCGACGGCCGAGCCGGCAGCCTGAGGCTATTTCGTTCAGAATCCGAAACCTGACGGGAATCTGCGGTGCCGCGCGGCGCCGCAGTTTTTCCAACAGGTCAAAATTCCTGGTGAATTTTGCCGAGGAGCATGCAAGATTGACACCCCAAGCGGGTGGTTGAAACGCCCGCGTGACGCCTGCCGTTGGCTGGAGACAGGGCCGGGGGAAGGCGGAAAAAGAAAATAAACCGACAGGGTGTGGATCACATGAAACGTATCATTCTTGGCCTTTTGGCCGTAACCGCGATGGTGCTTCCGGCTTTCGCGGCCGATATCCAGCCAGCCGTTCTCTACGATCTCGGTGGCAAGTTCGACAAATCGTTCAACGAGGCCGCCTATAACGGGGCGGAAAAATTCAAGAAGGAGACCGGCATCGACTATGTCGATTTCGAGGTTTCCAACGCCTCGCAGCGTGAGCAGGCGCTGCGGCGCTTCGCCGAGGACGGCCGCAACCCGATCGTCATGGCCGGCTTCGCCTGGGTCGATTCGCTGACCAAGGTGGCCAAGGAATATCCGGAGCTGAATTTCGCCATCATCGACGATGCGGTCGATCTGCCGAACGTCCGCTCGCTGGTGTTCAAGGAAGGCGAGGGGTCTTATCTCGTCGGCATATTGGCCGCAATGGCGTCCAAGACGCACAAGGTCGGCTTCATCGGCGGCATGGACATTCCGCTGATCCGCAAGTTCGGCTGCGGCTATGTCGGCGGCGCGAAGGCGGCGGGCGCCACCGAGGTGATCTACAACATGACCGGCGACACGCCGGCGGCCTGGAACGATCCCGCCAAGGGCGGCGAGATCGCCAAGACGCAGATGGATCAGGGCGCCGACGTCATCTATGCCGCGGCAGGCGGCACCGGCGTCGGCGTGCTGCAGGCGGTGGCGGATGCCGGCAAGCTCGGCATCGGCGTCGATTCCAACCAGAACGGCCTGCAACCCGGCCATGTCCTGACCTCGATGGTCAAGCGCGTCGACGTGGCGGTCTATAACACCTTCATGGACAGCAAGAACGACACCTTCAAGGGCGGGCTCGAACATCTCGGCCTCAAGGAAGACGGCGTCGACTATGCCATGGACGACAACAACAAGGATCTTGTCACGCCCGAGATGAAGGCGGCGGCCGACAAGGCCAAGGCCGACATCATCGCCGGCAAGATCGAGGTGCACGACTACAGCACCGACAACAAATGCCCCTATTGATCATTATCGAATAAAGACATCAGCCGCCGGGCACCGTCCGGCGGCTGATCCATTTTACCAATGCGGCGGCTTGGTCACGGGAATATCCGGCGCCGCCTGTTCCTCCAGCGCCAGGAACCGCTCCGTCAGGGCAGCGAGCTTGTGCTGTAGCCGGTCGATCACCTTCCACTGTTCGGCAATCTGCTCCGAAAGGTCGTCGATGGTCTTTTCCTGTTCGGCGGCGCGCATTTCCAGCGTGGTCAGCCTGTCTTCGGAAATGGTCATGGAAGGCCTCGATCATTGCGGGCAGGAGAAGTCCGTCCACTTCAATGTGAAGCGCCGGCTTGGCTTGGAAATTGACAAGTGGCCGCCGTTTTGTCGAGAGTGACACAGAGTCCTCATGCTGGGGCCAAGCATAATGGGCCGAATGGCCGCGAGTGGGAACGGTGTATGCACCAAGCCGCAATCGAGTTGATCGGCATCAACAAGAGCTTTGGCGCGGTGCATGCCAACCGCGACATCAATCTGGAAGTTCGCCGGGGCACGGTCCACGGCATTATCGGCGAGAATGGCGCGGGAAAATCCACGCTGATGTCGATCCTCTATGGCTTCTACCAGGCTGACAGCGGCGAAATCCGAGTCAATGGCGAGCCGACGGCGATCAGAACCTCCAACGATGCGATCGCCGCCGGCATCGGCATGGTGCACCAGCATTTCATGCTGGTGGAGAATTTCAGCGTTCTGGAAAACGTCATCCTCGGCGCGGAAGGCGCGCCGCTGCTCAAGACGAGCATCGCCAAGGCGCGCTCGGAATTGCGCCGGCTGGAGAGCGAATACGGGCTGGAGGTCGATCCCGACGCCATTGTGGAGGAGTTGCCGGTCGGCCTGCAACAGCGGGTGGAAATCCTCAAGGCGCTCTATCGCGGCGCTGAAATCCTCATCCTCGACGAGCCGACCGGAGTGCTGACGCCGGCCGAAGCGGATCACCTGTTCCGGATTCTGGGGCAGTTGAAGGAACAGGGCAAGACTGTGGTGCTGATCACCCACAAGCTGCGCGAGATCATGGCGATTACCGACACGGTGTCCGTCATGCGCCAGGGCACGATGGTCGCCACCCGCAGGACCACCGAAACCACTGTGGAGGAACTCGCCGAACTGATGGTCGGCCGCCGCGTGCTTTTGCGGGTGGTCAAGGACGCAGCCGAAGCCGGCGCGGTGAAGCTTTCGGTAAAGAACCTGTCCGTGAAGGACCAGCGCGGCGTCACCATGGTGGACGACGTGTCCTTCGATCTGCGCGCCGGAGAGATCGTCGGCATTGCCGGCGTCGCCGGCAACGGCCAGTCGGAATTGCTCGAAACCATTGCCGGTAGCCGCCATGCGGCATCCGGCACGGTTATTCTGGACGGCATGCCGGTGGACCTGACGGGCGCCGCCGATCCCGGCGAATTGCGCCGCCGCGGCCTCGCCCATGTGCCGGAGGACCGCCACCATGTCGGGCTGGTTCTGGCATTCGAGGAGAACCAGAACGCGATCCTCGGCTATCACCGGCAGAGGCGCTACCTCAAAGGGCCGCTGCTGAATATCGAGGCGATCCTGGCCGATGCGAAGGACAGGATCGAGAAATACGATATCCGTCCCGCCGACTGCCGGCTCAAGACCGCCAATTTCTCTGGCGGCAACCAGCAGAAGATCGTGCTGGCCCGCGAAATGGAGCAGGACCCCGATGTGCTGATCGTCGGCCAACCGACGCGCGGCGTCGATGTCGGGGCCATCGAATTCATCCACAAGCGGCTGATCGCCATGCGAGATGCCGGCAAGGCGGTGCTGCTGGTTTCGGTCGAACTGGATGAGATCCGCTCGCTGTCCGACCGCATATTGGTGATGTTTGACGGCCGCATCGTCGGCGAACGCGGCAGCGACGCTTCGGAGGGCGAGCTTGGCTTGCTGATGGCGGGTGTCGAGCAACGGGAGGCGGCGGAGTGAGCGCGCCCTATGCCAAGCTTCCGGCATGGGCCGATTACGGGCTGATCCCGCTTGTCAATCTGGTCGTTGCCTTTATCGTTGCCGGTCTGGTGGTGCTTCTGGTCGGCGAGAATCCGTTTCGCGCCGCCGTCATTCTGGTGGAAGGCGCGTTCGGGCGCGGGCAGGGCATCGCCTATACGCTCTATTACGCCACCACCTTCATCTTCACCGGGCTTTCGGTGGCGGTGGCCGTGCATTGCGGCCTGTTCAACATCGGCACGGAGGGCCAAGCCTATATTGGCGGCCTCGGCGTGGCGATCGTGTGTCTTGCCTTCGACAGCCTGCTGCCGTGGTGGCTGACCTTTCCGCTGGCGATTCTCGGCGCGGCGGCGATGGGCGCATTGTGGGCGCTGATCCCGGCCTGGTTGCAGGCCCGGCGCGGTTCGCACATCGTCATCACCACCATCATGTTCAATTTCATCGCCGCCTCGATCATGGTCTATCTGCTGGTCGGTCCGCTGAAGCCCTTGGCCTCGCAGGCGCCGCAGACGCGACTGTTCCTCGACGGCGGCCAGTTGCCCAAGCTGAACTGGCTGATCGAGCTTTTCGGCGGCAAGGTCCGCGCCGCGCCGTTCAACGTTTCCTTCCTACTGGCGCTGTTCATGGCTTGGCTGATGTGGGTGCTGATCTGGCGCACGCGGCTCGGCTACGAGATGCGCACCTACGGCTTTTCGCCGAAGGCGGCGCGTTATGCCGGCATTTCCGAAACCCGCATCATCATCGTCACCATGATGATCTCCGGCGCGCTGGCCGGCATGATGGCGCTCAATCCGACAATGGGCGACCAGCACAATGTCGCCATCGATTTCGTCAACGGCGCGGGGTTTGTCGGCATCGCGGTGGCACTGATGGGGCGCTCGCATCCGCTCGGCATCGTGCTGGCGGCGGTCCTGTTCGGCATGCTCTATCAGGGCGGTGCCGAGCTTTCGTTCGAGATGCCCAATATCTCGCGCGACATGATCGTTATCATCCAGGGACTGGTGATCCTGTTTGCCGGGGCGCTGGAGCATATGTTCCGGCCATCGATCCAGACCCTGTTCGCCACGCTCAGCCCGAAAAGCGCCGGCCTGGCCGTCAACGGGGAGGGCGCGTGATGGATGTCTTCATTGCAGCCGTCCAGACGTTGGATTCCACCGTCCGGCTTTCGGTGCCGTTGCTGCTGGCCTGCCTGGCGGGGCTCTATTCGGAGCGCGCCGGCATCTTCGACATCGGGCTTGAAGGCAAGATGCTGGTCGGCGCTTTCGCCGGGGCGACAGCGGCCGCCGTGTTCCACTCCGCGCTGATCGGCATCGGCATGGCGATCCTCGTCTCGACCGCTTTCGCGATGATCCATGGCTTCGCCTCGATCACGCATCGCGGCAACCAGATCGTTTCGGGCGTGGCGATCAATTTCATCGCCGCCGGCTCCACTGTCATTCTGGGGCAGGCCTGGTTTCATCAGGGCGGCCGCACGCCGGCGCTGAGCGCGGCCGAGCGGTTCCCTTCCATCGTGCTGCCGGGAGCCGCGGCGGTGCGCGACGTTCCGATCCTCGGCCCGATCTACAGCACGTTGATTTCGGGCCATTCGGTGCTGGTCTATCTCGCCTTCCTGACGGTGCCGTTCACATGGTGGGTGCTTTACCGCACCCGCTTCGGCCTACGGCTGAGGGCCGTCGGCGAAAACCCGGCGGCGGTCGATACGGCCGGCATCTCGGTCGCGTGGCTGCGCTATCGCGCGCTGATGTGCACAGGCGTTCTGACCGGCGTTGCCGGCGCTTACCTCTCCATGGTGCAGAATGGCGGCTTCGTGAAGGATATGACGGCGGGCAAGGGCTATATCGCGCTGGCCGCGTTGATCTTCGCCAAATGGAAGCCGGTCAACGCCATGTTCGCCTGCCTGTTGTTTGGCTTCCTCGAAGCCCTGTCGATCCGCCTGCAAGGCACGCCGTTGCCGATCATCGGGCGGGTTTCGGCGCAAGTCATGCAGGCGCTGCCTTATGTGTTGACGGTCGTGCTGCTCGCCGGCTTCATCGGCAAGGCGATCCCGCCCAAGGCCGGTGGCGTGCCCTATGTGAAGGAGCGATAGAATGCGGCAAGCGGAACCGCGGCAGTCGGACCTAAGATTGGTGGCAATCGGCGTTGCTGGGTACGCACGACTTTTTCTTTGCAAATCGATTGCCGACTGCCGATTGCCGAGCGCCGGAATGCACTATGTCGCATGACCTCTTCCTCGCCGCCAGGGCCGCCATGGCCAAAGCCCATGCGCCCTATTCGAAATTCCCGGTCGGCGCCGCGATCCGCACCGAGGATGGCCGCATCTTTTCCGGCGCCAATATCGAGGTCGCGTCCTATCCAGAAGGCTGGTGCGCGGAGACGACGGCGCTCGCTCATTATGTCATGGGCGGCGGCGGCAGGATCGTGGAAATCGCGGTCATTGCCGAGCGCATGGCGCGCTGCACGCCCTGCGGCGGCTGCCGCCAGCGGCTTGCCGAATTTGCCGGACCGGACGCCCAGCTTTATCTCTGCGACGAGACGGGTGTCGTCGAAACCGTGACGATAGGCGCAATGCTGCCCTACGGCTTCAAGGGCGATACGCTGAAATGAAGGCGGCCATCGATCATCTCGTCGAGAAACTTGACGGGCTGGCGCCGACCACCGCGCTGATTCTGGGCTCCGGCCTGGGCGGGCTGGTGGACGAGATCGACGATGCCGTGCATATCCCGCAATCGAAACTGCCGGGCTTTCCGCACAGCGGCGTGTCCGGCCATGCCGGCGATCTGATTGCGGGGCATTTCGCCGGCCAGCCGGTGGTCATGCTGTCCGGCCGGGCGCATTACTACGAAAAGGGCGATGCTGCCGCCATGCGGCCGGCGCTGGAGGTTCTGGCGGGGATCGGCGTGACGCGGCTGATCCTGACCAATGCCGCCGGCTCGCTCGACCCCGCCATGCTGCCCGGATCGGTGATGCTGATTACCGATCATATCAATTTTTCCGGCGGCAATCCGCTGTTCGGCGAGCCGAGCGACCGCCGTTTCGTCGGCATGACCGAAGCCTACGACCCGGCGATGCGCGCGGCGTTCGAGGCGGCGGCTGTGGCAACCGACACGACATTGCACCAGGGCGTCTATATGTGGTTTTCCGGCCCTTCCTTCGAGACGCCGGCCGAGATTCGCATGGCGCGCATGCTGGGGGCCGACGCGGTCGGCATGTCCACCGTGCCGGAAGTCATATTGGCGCGGTTCCTCGGGCTGAGGGTGGCGGCCTGCTCGGTCATCACCAATCTTGCCGCCGGCATGACCGGGACGGAACTTTCGCACGAGGAAACCAAGACCATGGCGCCGCTTGGTGGTGCGCGGCTCAAGGTGATCCTCAAGCATGTTTTCGGCGAAGGCCTGCTGGATGATTGAGAAAGGGTAACGGCACCATGCTCCCGCAGGAGATCATCCGCAGGAAGCGCGACGGGCAGAAACTGGCATCCAGCGAGATTGCGGCTTTCATCGAAGGGTTGGCTGCGGGAACGGTCTCGGAAGGCCAGGCGGCGGCCTTTGCCATGGCGGTGTTCTTCAACGGCATGAGCGGCGAGGAAGCGGTGGCGCTGACGGTCGCCATGCGCGATTCCGGTGATGTGCTCGACTGGTCGGACCTGCCCGGCCCGGTGGCCGACAAGCATTCGACCGGCGGCGTCGGCGACAATGTCTCCCTGATGCTGGCGCCGATCGTTGCCGCCTGTGGCGCTTATGTGCCGATGATTTCCGGCCGTGGGCTTGGCCATACTGGCGGAACGCTGGACAAGATGGACGCCATTCCCGGCTATGTCAGCCAGCCGGACAAGGCGCTGTTTCGCAAGGCTGTGCTTGAGACCGGATGCGCCATCATTGGCCAGACGGGCGATCTGGCGCCCGCCGACAAGCGGCTCTACGCGATCCGCGACGTGACCGCGACTGTGGAATCCGTGCCGCTGATCACCGCTTCCATCCTGTCGAAGAAATTGGCGGCGGGGCTGCAATCGCTGGTGCTGGACGTCAAGCTCGGCAATGGCGCTTTCATGGAGAAGGCGCGCGATGCGACCGCTTTGGCATCCAGCTTGGTCGGGGTCGCGAACGGCGCCGGTCTGAAAACATCGGCATTGATAACAGACATGAACCAGCCGCTCGCTTCCGCTGCCGGCAATGCGGTGGAGGTGCGCAACGCGGTGGATTTTCTCACTGGAAAGTATCGGGACCGCCGCCTGGAAGAGGTGGCTTTGGCGCTGTCCGGCGAGATGCTGCGACAGGCCGGCATTGCCGCCTCGCATCAGGATGCGGCGCGCCGCGTCCGGCAGGTTCTGGATGGCGGTGCTGCGGCGCAAACGTTCGGGCGCATGGTGGCGGCTCTCGGCGGCCCTGCGGATTTCGTTGAAAAGCCGGCCTTCTATCTGCCGAAGGCAGGCGTCGAGTTGGCGGTGAAGGCGCCGCGCGACGGCTATGTGGGCGGCATCGCGGCGCGCGACATCGGCCTTGCCGTGGTGGCGCTCGGCGGCGGGCGCACGCGACCCGATGCGGCCATCGATCATGCGGTGGGCGTTACGCGCCTGCTGCCGGTCGGCGCCGAAGTGCGAACCGGTGAGGCGCTGGCGCTTGTTCATGCGCGCAGCCGCGGCGATGCTGAAACCGCCGCGTCTGCGATTGTTTCCGCCTACGGGCTGACTGACGCACGACCAACCCCGCGCAAGGTGGTGGTCAGGCGTGTCTTGCCGAACTGATTGACGGCTATATCGCCTAAATTCTGGTTTTATCGCATGATCTTATCTGAAAAATCTGCAACTTTCGGGCTCAGGCTTTGGGAGCGCGGGCGAAGCCGCCGATCACACCCGTTGCCAGCAGCGCGATCAGGCCGAAAAAGATGAAGACGCTGGACACGCCGACATTGTCCACCAGCAGGCCGCCGAGAATCGCGCCGGAGGCAATGGCGACCTGAAACGCCGTGACCATCAGCCCGCCTGCGCTTTCGGCTTCCTTCGGCGCGGCTCGCACCATCCAGGTCTGCACGGCCACCGGCATGCTGCCGAAGGCGAAGCCCCAAAGCGTGATGGCTATGGCCGTCACCGTCGAAGAAGTGCCACCGACCAGCAGGGCGATGGCCGCCACTGCCATCAGGAAAGGCGGCAGGTACATGGCCGTCTTGAGGTTGCGTTCCGCGATGAAGCCGCCGGCGAGATTTCCGATGAAACCGCCAATGCCGAAGGCGAGCAGCACCAGCGAAATCGCTTCGACGCCGAAGACCGGCACCTGCTCGAGGAAGGAGCGGACATAGGTGAAGCCGGCGAAATGGCCCGAGACGATCAGCAATATGGCGAGGAGGCCCATTCTGATTGCCGGATTGCGGCTGACATCGACCAGGGCGCCGAAGCTGGCGACAGTAACCGGCGGGAGGCGTGGCAAGGTGAAAAGCTGGATCAGCAGGGCCACGATGCCAACGCCTCCGGCCAGCAGGAAGGCCTCGCGCCAGCCCCAGATGGAGCCGACATAGGCGCCGATCGGTGCGGCCGTGACGGTCGCTGCCGAAACGCCGGCCATGACGATCGACATGGCGCGCGAGAGCATCTCGCTTGGCACAAGCCGCATGGTGAGCGCGCCGACCATCGACCAGAAGCCGCCAAGCCCGATGCCGAGCAGGACGCGGGCGACCAGCAGCATCGGCAAAGAATCGGCGAAGGCGGCAATCAGATTGGACAGGATGAGCAGCAGCGTCAGCCCCAGGATCACATGGCGGCGATCGATCCGCCTGGTGGCTATGGCAAGGGTGGGAGCGGCAATGCCCGCGACGATAGCGGTGGCGGTTATGGCTTGGCCGGCGGCGCCCTCGCTGACGCCAAGGTCCTGCGCCAGCGGGGTCAGCAGGCTGACGGGAAGAAATTCCGTCGTCACCAGCCCGAAAACGCCCATGGTGAGAGAGAAGACGGCGCCCCAGGCTGGCAGCGAACGCGCGCCCGGCTCGATTCGGGTTTCGGTGCCGGCAATGGAGGCAGCGTCCAGAGGCGTTTCAAGGGCGCCCGTCGCTGAATTGGTCATGGTGGTTCTCCGAATGATTGGGTCCGGAAAATGGTTGTGACGGCCTGGAGTTTCCATGTTAGAAACGCCATCATGCTTGACCGTTCGTCCAAACTTCCGATTACCGGCGATCCACTGACCGACATATTGCGCGGCCTGCGCCTGGAGGGCGTGCGCTACGGACGCTGCGAGATGAAGGAGCCGTGGGGCATCGAATTCCCGTCGCAGGAAGCCGCCCATTTCCATTTCATCGGCCGCAAGGATTGCTGGCTGAAGCAGCCAGACGGGGAATGGGTCGAGATGAAGGCCGGTGACGCCGTGTTGTTGCCGAGCGGCGCGGCGCATGTGCTGGCCAGCGACCCGCAGGCGCAAACCTGGCCGATCGCCGGCTATCAGGTGAGCGAGCTTTGCCGCAACGTCTATTGCCTGTCGAGCGAGGGTCGCCGGCCGGGCACGCTTTTGTTCAACGGCGTGATGTATTTCAACCTCGACAATCTGCATCCGCTGCTGGGCATGATGCCTGCCGTCATGCGCACGCATGGGCTGGATGCGCAGGAGCCCGCCGTCGCGCATCTGCTGGACGCCATGGCGCGTGAGGTGACGATGGAGCGGGTAGGCGCCGGCGGCATACTGGCCCGGCTTGCCGATGTGCTTGCCGCCACCATCATCCGCGCATGGGTGGAAGGGGATTGCGGCGATTCCGCCGGCTGGATCGCGGCGGTGCGCGACCGCGACATTGGCCGCGTGCTGGCGGCGATCCATCTTGAGCCGCATCGCGAATGGACGGTGGAAATTCTGGCGCGCATGATGGGCGCCTCGCGTTCAGGCTTTGCTGAACGCTTCACCGGCATTGTCGGCCAGCCGCCGCTGAAATACGTCACCGAAGTGCGCATGCACCAGGCGAGGCAATGGCTTTCCCGCGACCGGCTGAAGATTTCCGTGGTCGCCTCCAGGCTTGGCTATGAATCGGAAGCCGCGTTCAGCAGGGCCTTCAAGCGTGTGATCGGCGCGCCGCCAAGTCATTTCAGGGGCCGCGGGGGGCCGGAGGCGGCCCAGGCCTGAATTATTTCGTGCCGTACATGCGATCTCCGGCATCACCGAGGCCGGGCATGATATAGCCCTTTTCGTTCAACTGGCGGTCGATCGAGGCGGTATAGACGGGCACATCGGGATGCGCGGCGGTGAAACGCTCGATGCCTTCGGGGGCGGCGAGCAGGCACAGGAAGCGGATATTGGTGGCGCCGCGCGCCTTGAGCTTGTCGATGGCCGCGATGGCCGAATTGGCGGTCGCCAGCATCGGATCGACCACGATTACCAGCCGGTCGGCGAGATCGCTCGGCGCCTTGAAGAAATATTCGATCGCTTCCAGCGTATCATGGTCGCGATAGAGGCCGATATGGGCGACGCGTGCCGCCGGCACGAGGTCGAGAAGCCCCTCCAGCAGACCGTTGCCGGCGCGCAGCACCGAAGCGAAGACCAGCTTCTTGCCTTCCAGGACCGGTGCGTCCATCGGCTCGACCGGCGTGTCTATCCTGATCGTGGTGAGTTCGAGGTCACGTGTCACCTCGTAGCACAAAAGCAGCGAAATCTCGCGCAGAAGTCGCCGGAAGCCGGCCGTCGATGTCTCCTTGTTGCGCATGATGGTCAGCTTGTGCTGGACCAGCGGATGGTCAACGACGGTCACGCCCTTCATGGGGTCCTCCGAAATGGTGAGATCAATCGTGAATAGTGAATGGTGAAAGCTTTGGCGAGTCTTTGTCCCGGTGCCGGGTCCGATGCACGGCAGAAGTCCACAAATCACATCATGTCTTCGGGCCAGCCTGACCCTGCGCGGCTGAACACCGCGCTGCGAGACGGTCTTAAACAATGGCGCGCGCATTACCGATCGGCTATGGTCGCGCCGATTTCATGACGGATTGCGACAATGTCAGTTGAGAGAACCACCGCCGGCGGCGGCATGGAAACCTCCTACGGTTTCAGGAAAGTCGGGGCGCAGGACAAGCAGCCCCTGGTCAATGAGGTGTTCCACAAGGTCGCTCGGCGCTACGACGTGATGAACGACCTGATGTCGGCTGGCCTGCACCGGGTCTGGAAAGACGCGATGGTGGCATGGCTCAATCCGCCGAAGCGGCCGGGTTGGCAGGTGCTCGACGTTGCCGGCGGCACCGGCGACATCGCCTTTCGCATCGTCGAGACGAGCGGCGGCCAGGCGCATGCCACGGTGCTCGACATCAACGGCTCGATGCTTTCGGTCGGGCGCGAGCGCGCGGAAAAGAAGAAACTGGACAGCAATGTTGATTTCATCGAGGCCAATGCCGAGGAACTGCCGTTCGAGGACGGGCGCTTCGATGCCTATACGATCGCCTTCGGCATTCGCAACGTGCCACGCATCGACGCCGCGCTTGCCGAGGCGTTCCGTGTGCTGAAGCCGGGCGGGCGCTTCCTTTGCCTTGAATTTTCGGATGTCGACATGCCGCTGCTCGACAAGCTTTATGAAGCGTGGTCGTTCAAGGCTATCCCGCCCATAGGCAGGCTGGTGACGGGCGATGGCGAACCCTATTCCTATCTGGTCGAATCGATTCGCAAGTTCCCCGATCAGCGTAATTTCGCGGCGATGATCGGGCGTGCCGGTTTCGAGCGCGTCACCTTCCGCAACTACAGCGGCGGCATAGCGGCGCTGCATTCGGGCTGGAAGCTTTGAGGTCGGCTGGCGAATGAGTACGCCGGGTGCCGCTTTCCGGCTCGTCAGGGCCGGCTGGGTGTTGGTGCGCGAAGGCGTCGTGGCGGCTCTGCCGGGCGACCAGCTTTCGGGCCTGCCGAAATTCGGCTGGCGCGTCGCGCGGCTTCTGACGCGCCGCCGCGCGCTTCGCCAGCAGCGCAGCGACCGTTTGGCGCGCGCCGTCGCACGGCTTGGCCCGTCCTATGTGAAGCTCGGCCAGTTCCTCGCAACCCGTCCTGACGTGGTGGGCAACGACATCGCCGTCGATCTCGCGCTGCTTCAGGACAAGATGCAGACCTTCCCGAAAGCGGCGGCGACGGCGGCGGTGGAGGCTTCGCTCGGCCGCGCGGTGGGCGATCTCTTTTCTTCCTTTGGCGATGCCGTGGCGGCCGCGTCCATCGCGCAGGTCCACTCCGCCGAAGTCGAGGGTGAAGCCGGCCGAAAACGCGTTGCGGTGAAGGTTATCCGGCCCGGCGTTCGCCGCCGCTTCCTGCACGATCTCGAAAGCTTCTTTCTCGCTGCCCGCCTTCAGGAGTATTATATGCCGTCGTCGCGGCGGCTGAGGCCGGTCGAGGTGACCGAAACGCTGGCCCAGACCACCAAGATCGAAATGGATCTGCGTCTGGAGGGGGCGGCTCTTTCCGAACTGGGCGAGAACACCAGGGACGATCCGGGTTTCCGCGTGCCGGCTGTCGATTGGGAGCGCACCGGCCGCGATGTGCTGACGATGGAGTGGGTCGACGGCGTCAAGATGAACGATCTGACCGCGATGCGGGCGGCCGGCCACGACCTCAAGGCGATTGCGGCCAATCTCATCCAGTCGTTTTTGCGCCATACGCTGCGCGACGGTTTCTTCCACGCCGACATGCATCCGGGCAATCTGTTCGTGGAGGCGAACGGCACCATCGTGGCGGTCGATCTCGGCATTGTCGGCCGGCTGGGGCACAAGGAGCGCCGCTTCCTTGCCGAAATCCTCTATGGCTTCATCGTGCGCGACTATAACCGCGTTGCAGAGGTGCATTTCGAGGCTGGCTATGTGCCGGCAAAACACGATGTCGCGGCCTTCGCACAGGCGATCCGCGCCATCGGCGAACCGATCCACGGCCAGCCGGCCGAAACCATCTCCATGGCCAAGCTGCTGACGCTTCTGTTCGAGGTGACAGAACTGTTCGACATGCAGACGCGGCCGGAGCTCATATTGCTGCAAAAGACCATGGTGGTGGTCGAGGGCGTGGCGCGCACGCTCGATCCCGCCTTCAACATGTGGAAGACGGCTGAACCGGTGGTGGGCGACTGGATTCGCTCCAATCTCGGGCCGAGCGGCATGTTGAAAGATGCGCGCGAGGGGGTGGGCGCGCTGCTCAAGCTCACCCGTCAATTCCCAGACATGGCCGCCCGCACTGAGCGGCTGTCGCGCGAACTGGACGCGATGGCCGAAAATGGGCTGCGCTTCGACGAGGCGACGGCGCACGCCATCGGCAAGGCCGAGGCGCGGCATTCGCGCTCGGGGCGGCTGGCGCTGTGGGTGATCGCCCTGACGCTGATCTGGATCGGCTGGATGCACTTGTGAGGAAATTTTCTCGCTGCGCGTGACAGCAATGCTTTCGTTGAAAGCATTGCTGTCATTCTCTATATATGGCCGCAGGAGGTTGCCATGAGTGTCGTAACGGTCAGGAATCTCGACATGTCCGTCAAGCGAGCGCTCCGCGAGCGCGCGGCTGGGCGCGGCGTGTCGATGGAACAGGAAATAAGAGACGTCCTTACGCGGGACGTCAACAACGATCACCGCCAGAGGCCGAAAGCCTCCTTGGACGAGATCATGAGACTTTCGCGCAAACCTGACCAGCCGCTTGATCTCAAACAGGCTCAGGACGAGGTTTGGGGCTACCTTTATGAAGGCGACAGGCCGAGGTGATCGTCGTCGATACCTCCGCTATATTTGCATTCCTTGCCGCCGAACCCGAGGCCGAGATGTTGGCCCGCCGGATGCAGGCCGATCCGGTTTTCGTATCTGCACCGACCTGGGTCGAGTCGGGTATCGTCGTCGGTAACAGGCTCGGTCTCGACGGAACAAGGCGGCTGCATGCGCTTGCAGCCGGGTTGCAATTCGAGATTGTTGCCTTCGATCGGCAACTTGCCGAGGTGGCCGTATCGGCTCATGCGCGCTTCGGCCGAGGCACTGGACATCGGGCGAACCTCAATCTGGGCGACTGCTTTTCCTATGCGCTGGCCAGAACGCGGAACCTGCCGCTGCTTTTCAAGGGCGACGATTTCATCCATACCGACATTGTGCCGGCGCTCGGGCCGGTTTGACCTCGGAGCGGAGCGACCGTGGATATGACCCTCTCCGGCAAGCATGTCCTGCTTGTCATCGGCGGCGGCATTGCCGCCTACAAGGCGCTCGACCTGATACGCCGCTTGCGCGAGCGCGGGGCTGCGGTGCGTTGCGTCATGACGGAGGCGGCTCAGCAATTCATCACGCCGCTTTCGGTCGGGGCGCTCAGCGCAGACCATGTCTTCACCGATCTGTTCGACCGGCAGGCCGAGCACGATGTCGGCCATATCCGGCTTTCGCGCGAGGCCGATCTGATCGTGGTCGCGCCGGCCACGGCCGACCTGATGGCGAAACTGGCCAATGGGCTCGCCAACGACCTCGCTTCGGCGGTGCTTCTGGCAACGAACAAGCCGGTGCTGATGGCGCCGGCGATGAATCCCAGAATGTGGACGCATCCGGCCACCCGCCGCAATCGCGTGACGCTTGAAGCGGACGGCGTCAGGTTCGCCGGTCCCGGCAAAGGCGAGATGGCGGAAAGCGGCGAGGCCGGCGACGGCCGCATGGTCGAACCGCTGGAGATCGTGGCGGCGGTCGAGACGCTGCTCGATGCCGGGGCGAAGCCGCTCGCCGGCAAAAAGGTCATCGTCACGTCCGGCCCGACGCATGAGCCGATCGACCCAGTCCGCTATCTCGCCAACCGGTCGTCGGGCAAGCAGGGGCACGCGATCGCTACGGCACTTGCCCGGCTCGGCGCAGACGTCCGGCTGGTTTCCGGCCCGGTTGCCATCCCCGATCCGGCGGGCGTCGACACAATCCATGTCGAGCGGGCGCAGGATATGCGCGAGGCGGTCGAACAGTTTTTGCCCGCCGATGCTGCCGTCTTTGTCGCGGCGGTGGCTGATTGGCGTATGGCAGATTCGGCTGGCGAAAAGATCAAGAAGATTGCCGGTAAAGGTCCGCCACTGCTGCAAATGGTCGAAAACCCCGACATTCTCGCCACGGTCGGCCATCATGAAAAACGCCCGCGTCTGGTGATCGGTTTTGCCGCCGAAACTCAGAATCTCGTGGCCAACGCAGAAGCGAAGCTGAAGAAAAAGGGAGCGGACATCATTGTCGCCAACGATGTTTCGCATGATAGCGGCATCGGCGCGGGCGGCGTTATGGGCGGGGAGCGCAACCGGGTGCGCATCGTTTCCCACAAAGGTATCGAGGAATGGCCTGAAATGAGCAAGGATGAGGTGGCGGCCCGCCTTGCAAGTCTCATCGCCGAACGGCTGGGAGGATAACCGCCGGATGGCGTTGAAGCAGTCCGGCGAAGCACGTAGCTCCGCCGGACCGGATGATTTTATTTCAGCGCGTGCGTGAGTTCGAGCGAGGTGACGGCCACGGCGAGGTTCAGGCCGGCCTGGCCCTGAATGCTCACCGGCTGCAGGGAGTAGGAGCGGTCGAAGCCACCCAGCAGCACATTGGCGCCGCCGCCGTAGCCGACCGAGGCTTCGGCGTTCACGCCATAATATTTGCCGGCGAGATTACCGGCTTCGTAGTCGTTGCCGGCGGCAAGCACGGCCCAGACCAGTTCGCCATGGGCCGTCTGGCCGAGATCGATGCCGAGCTTGGAGATCATCCCGGTATAGTGTTCCGTCGGACCGCTATGGGTCGGCTGGAACCGGCAGGTCACCCGCTTGTCGGAGCCGATCACATAAGCGGAACCACCATCGATCCAGCAATCCAGCATACCCACTTTAAGAGTGCCGGCATTGGCGGCTGGCGCAGCCAGGGCAAGCGCGCCGAGCATGGCGGTAGCGCAAATGATGTTCCTGATCATGGGAAGATCCTTTCTGAAAATTTCATTCCAATAATGGCGCGACCGTATAACGGCGCAGCAGCACAACCGTTCCGTGAAAGCATGGCGCCTTCGTGGCGCAAACAGGCGCGAGAGCTGTCCGTTCACACAATGTTGCACGCCCTGACGGCGTGCGACGGTCAGCTTGTGCGGGTGCGGGCCAGACCGTCCTTGGCCGGCTGGTATTTGGGATTGAGGTGCAGGGCCTCGGCATAGGATTTGGCCGCGCGGGCCTTGTCGCCGCGCCGCTCATAGACCAATGCCTGATTGGCCCATGCCTCGGCGCTCTTTTTATCCAGCCGGATCGCCGTGTTGAAATCGGCGAAGGCGTTGTCCTCCTGATTGAGCGCGAGGTAGGACAAACCCCGTCCATTGTAAGGCTCGGCAGCGTCGGGGGCCAGCGAAATGGCGGTCGAGAAGTCCTCGATGGCCAGCTTGTGCTGCCCCTGACTCTGATAGATCAGGCCGCGATTGTGATAGGCGCGCGGGTCGGTGGTGTCGAGCTGGATTGCCTTCTGGAAATCGTTGAAGGCGTCCATGGTGCGGCCCGCCTTGCGGTAGAGATTGCCGCGGCCGATATAGGCGGCGTCATAGTTCGGATTGATCTGGATGGCGCGGTTGTAGTCGGCGAGCGCCGCCTGCTGGTCGCCAAGGCCGCGCTGGATCAGCGCGCGATTGGAATAGGCCTGGTAGTAGTTCGGGTTGAGCTGGATCGCGGTGTTGAAATCCTTGAGCGCGTCGCGATATTTTCCGGCGCGGCCATAAGCGGAGCCACGCACATTGTAGGATTCGGGATTGCGGGGATCGCTATTGATGACCGAGGTCAGCGAACTGATGTTCTCGCTGGACCCTTGTGCGGGGTCGATATTGGCAAAGCCGGCGGTGGGCGAGGTTTGGCAGCCGGTGAGCGCCAGACCTGAAATCAGAGTTGCTGCCAGTGCAAGATTGCGCCAGTTGGTTCCGCTCTCTCCGGTCAAAGCATCCATCCCAGCCTTATCCTCACCTGCATTCCCGGTTCATACATGTCCCGGCTCGAAGCCAATGCCCGATTGCCGAGTCCATGCCTTTGGCGAGCCGGCCCGCTGCGCCGGTCTACCCCTTCATAGCCCGATCATAACGCAGAGAAAATAAAAAGGTGGCGGCGATTCCGCATCGCGCCACCCATATCCTTCAAAAAGGACGAAAACCTGGCGTTATCAGCGCGGCGCGCGGGCGGCGCCCGCTGCCATCGCGGGGCGAGGCGGCATCGGCAGCAAGCCCTCACGCTGCGCACGCTTGCGCGCCAGCTTGCGGGCGCGGCGAACCGCCTCGGCCTTCTCGCGAGCCCGCTTTTCCGATGGCTTCTCGTAATGCCCGCGCATCTTCATTTCGCGGAAGATGCCTTCACGCTGCATCTTCTTCTTGAGCGCGCGAAGCGCCTGGTCAACATTGTTGTCGCGGACGAGTACCTGCACGGGCGTTCCTGTCTTTCAGGTTGTTACCATTGAGCGGCGGGCATATGTGCTTTAGGCATACCCAACTGCCCCGCGACGGCCTCCGCCGCGAATTGGAGGGGCTGATAGCAGAACCGCCTGTCCTTGTCCATACAAGACTTGTCGTATTACTCGGCGACATCTTGCGCCGGTGATGCCGCATCTGGCGCATCCGGATCGCCGGGCGCCGTCTCGCAGCCGAGATCGGGGAAGGCCAGGACACGGTGGCCATGAAAGTCGATGCGCACGACCAGCAGGCCGCGCTCCTCGAAGAAGGCCAGCAGGCGGCGCGCGCGACGTGGCGAATGGCTGCCATAGGCGCGTGCCAGCACGGCATCCGAGGGGCAGGGCTCGCCGGCCACGGCCGCGCGTGCGACCAGCAGGAACACGCCCTGCAAATCCTCGGCCACATCCTCGGAGAGCTTGAGCGCCGCCTGCCATGTGTCGCCATGGGAGGCATCGCCCTCGACGCCGGCTCGCGCCACCGCCAGCTTGCGGCGGAAGGCCGGCAGGGCCGG
The DNA here is from genome assembly GCF_002075885.1 of Manganibacter manganicus. Classification (GTDB taxonomy): domain Bacteria; phylum Pseudomonadota; class Alphaproteobacteria; order Rhizobiales; family Rhizobiaceae; genus Mesorhizobium; species Mesorhizobium manganicum. The sequence goes on along the minus strand of NZ_MDET01000010.1, from coordinate 24,872 downwards.
CGGCTCGCCCGGCACGCGGCGAATGCGGCAGCGCACCAGAAAATCCTGATAAAGCACCGCATCGGTGCGAAAGGCGGCGTCCGGGTCGTCCAGTATTTCGCGCATGACGGTGTCGATGCCGGCTTCGCGCTCCGCTTCGTCGATAATGTCGAAAACCGGTTGAGCGGGCTTTTCGGGTGCGGGCGCCGGCCGAGAAAGCTGAGCAATCAGTTCGGCGGTCGGCATCGGTGGTGGCGGCGTGCGGCGTGCCGGCGCGCGCGGCTCCTCCGGTCCGGGGGTAAAGATCAGGTCGCGCGCGTCTTCGGGCGTTTCGGGCAGCGGCGTCAGCTTCGGGCTGAGCGAACGCGCCGAGGTTTCGACATTTCCGATGGTGACGGGCAAAGGGCGGCGCGACAGCGCGGGACCAAGTGCTACGAAACGGCCACGCGCGAGGTCGCGGAACATTTCCGCCTGCCTGCGGTCCATGCCGAGCAGATCGGCGGCGCGCGCCATGTCGATATCGAGGAAGGTGCGGCCCATCAGAAAGTTGGAGGCTTCCGCCGCCACGTTCTTGGCAAGCTTGGCGAGGCGCTGCGTGGCGATGACACCGGCAAGGCCGCGCTTGCGGCCGCGGCACATCAGATTGGTCATGGCGCCGAGCGAGAGCTTGCGGGCTTCGTCGGAGACCTCGCCGGCGGCAGCGGGCGCGAAAAGCTGCGCTTCGTCCACCACCACCAGCACCGGATACCAGAAATCGCGCTCGGCATCGAACATGCCGCCGAGAAAGGCGGCGGCGGCGCGCATCTGCTGCTCGACGTCCAGCCCTTCGAGATTGAGCACGACCGAGACGCGATGCTGGCGGATACGGCCGGCAATGCGCGTCAGTTCCGCTTCGGTTCGCTGCGCATCGACGACGACATGGCCGAATCGATCGGCCAGCGTGACGAAATCGCCTTCCGGGTCGACGACGCATTGCTGCACCCATGGCGCGCTCTGCTCCAGAAGACGGCGCAGCAGATGCGACTTGCCGGAGCCCGAATTGCCCTGCACGAGCAAACGGGTCGCCAGCAGTTCTTCCAGATCGAGCATGGCCGGCTTGCCTGGGGCCGCCGCGCCCATCTCAATATCCACCTTCATCGCATCACCTCGCTGTCCTCCTAGCACCGGTTCGGCGCGAATCGAACAGACCGGGGAAATTACCCACAGATGCGATCTATCCTGGGCTCAGGTGCGATTGATGGAAACGCCGCCGTCGGCAAACAGCGCCGTACCTGTGGTGAAGCTCGACGCATCCGATGCCAGAAAAAGCGCCGAATGGGCAATTTCTTCGGGCTGTGCCACACGCTTCAGGGCGTGAAGGCCTTCGACGAAGATGCGGGATTCGGGCGTCTTGAAGGTCGCGGCCGGGGTGTCGGTGCCGCCCGGCAGCAATGCGTTGACGCGCACGCCCTTCGGGCCGAATTCGGCCGCCAGTGCCCGCATCAGGCCGATCTGTCCGGCCTTGCTGGCTGCGTAGGATGCCATTCCCGGCATGCCGACAGTGTGGCCGACGAAGCTCGAGGTGAAGATCAGCGAGCCGCCGCCGCGCTTCAGCATGGCGGGGATCTGATATTTCGACGCCAGGAAAGCGCTGGTCAGGTTGGTGTCGATGACGTCGCGCCATTCGTCCTGTGTCAACTCACTGATTGGCCCCATTACGCCAACCGTGCCGGCATTGTTGAAGGCGATGTCCAATCCACCGAATCGCTCTTGCGCAATGTCGACCAGCGCTTTTGCATAGGCCTCATCCTTTACGTCACCGGCGAGCGCGACGGCTTGACCTCCATCGTTGACAATTTCAGCCACCAGTTCATCGAGTTCCGCCTGCCTTCTTGCCGCAACAACGACTTTGGCGCCCTGCGCGGCGAACAGCGTGGCGGTGGCGCGACCGATACCGGAACTGGCGCCGGTGACGATGGCGGCCTTGTTGGCGAGTGTGGGGTTGGCGAGTGTAGACATGACGATTCCTTTTTGAGGGGCGGCGGTCTTGCCGGCAGGGATCGCAAGTGGCAATTTGGCTGTCTCGTCACCACCCGATACGTGCGAAGCACGGCGACGTGCACCCGCGATGCCTGCGCAAAGCGGCAATGGCCGTCGCAAACAGTGCAAGACTGGCAGGCGCGTTTCGCTAGTGATACACATCGCGCGGCCGGCGGGACGAAGGGCGGCCGTCACAAGCGAGATTCTGGCGAGGCAGGACAACGTGAAGAAATATTCGGTATTCGCCATCGCCCGCGAGGCCATGCGCGGCCACAAGGGCTGGGAGGCGCAATGGCGTTCGCCCGAGCCGAAGAAAGAGTACGACGTCATCATCGTCGGCGCCGGCGGGCATGGGCTGGGCACGGCCTATTATCTGGCCAAGGAACACGGCATCACCAACATTGCCGTTCTGGAAAAGGGCTGGCTCGGCGGCGGCAATACAGGCCGCAACACCACCATCATCCGCTCCAATTATCTCTATGACGAATCGGCCGGCATCTACGACCACGCGTTGAAACTGTGGGACGGACTCAGCCAGGACCTCAACTACAACGTCATGTATTCGCCGCGTGGCGTGATGATGCTGGCGCACAACATCCATGACGTGCAGGTGTTCAAGCGCCATATCCATGCCAACCGGCTGAACGGCGTGGATAATGAATGGCTGACGCCGGAGCAGGCCAAGGCCTATTGCCCGCCGCTCAACATCGCCGCCCATGCGCGCTATCCTGTAATGGGCGCCGCCTTGCAGCGGCGCGGCGGCACGGCGCGGCACGACGCGGTTGCCTGGGGTTATGCGCGGGCGGCCTCGGCGCGCGGCGTGGACATCATCCAGAATTGCGAGGTTACCGGCATCAAGCGCGCGGCCAACGGCGCCGTCACCGGCGTGGAAACATCGAAGGGGTTCATCGGCGCCAAGAAGGTCGGCGTGGTCGCCTCCGGCCATTCCTCCGTGCTGATGAACATGGCCGGCGTGCGCATGCCGCTGGAAAGCTATCCCTTGCAGGCGCTTGTCTCGGAGCCGGTCAAGCCGGTGGTGCCATGCGTGGTCATGTCGAACACGGTGCACGCCTATATCTCGCAGTCGGACAAGGGCGAACTGGTGATCGGGGCGGGCACCGACCAGTATATTTCCTATTCGCAGACCGGCGGGCTGCACATTCTGGAACATACGCTCGATGCGATCTGCGAGATGTTCCCGATTTTCACGCGCATGAAGATGCTGCGTTCATGGGGCGGCATTGTCGATGTCACGCCGGACCGCTCGCCGATCCTGGCCAAGACGCCGGTGAAGGGCCTTTACGTCAATTGCGGCTGGGGCACCGGCGGCTTCAAGGCGACACCCGGCTCGGCCGATGTCTTTGCCCATACCATCGCGCGCGACGAGCCGCACAAGATCAACGCGCCGTTCACGCTGGAGCGATTCCGCACCGGCCGGCTGATCGACGAGGCGGCGGCCGCCGCCGTCGCGCACTGAGGAAAAGCCGATGCTTTTGATCCGCTGTCCCTATTGCGAGGAAGAGCGCCCGGAACTCGAATTCCGCAATGCCGGCGAGGCGCATGTCGCGCGCCCGGCCGACATCGCCGCGATCAGCGACGAGGATTTCGAGGCCTTCTTCTTCATCCGCTCGAACCCCAAGGGCATCATCTATGAGCGCTGGCGCCACATTCACGGCTGCGCGCGCTTCTTTAACGCGGTGCGCGACACGGTGAGCGACAAGTTCGTCATGACCTACAAGGCCGGTGAGCCGAAGCCGAAGAAGCTGCCGGGAGTTGCAAAGTAATGGCCGATTCCTTCCGCATTTCCGGCGCCGGCCGTTTCAGCCATGCCAAGACCGCGCGCTTCACCTTCGACGACAAGCCCTATTCCGGCATCGAGGGCGACACGCTGGCCTCGGCACTGCTCGCCAATGGCGTGCATCTGGTCGGCCGGTCGTTCAAATATCACCGCCCGCGCGGCATCCTGTCCGCCGGCGCGGAGGAGCCGAACGCGCTGGTCGGCATCCATCGCGATGCGGCGCGCAAGACGCCGAATGTGCGCGCCACGGTGCAGGAGCTTTATGACGGGCTGACGGCGGTTTCGCAAAATCGCTGGCCGTCGCTTTCCTTCGATGTGGGCGCGGTCAACGACGTTGCCTCGCCGTTCTTTTCCGCCGGTTTCTATTACAAGACCTTCATGTGGCCGAAGGCGGCGTGGAAATCGCTCTATGAGCCGAAGATTCGTGAGGCGGCAGGGCTTGGCGTTTCACCCGACCAGCCCGATCCGGATCACTATTCCGCCCGCTTCGCCCATTGCGAGGTGCTGGTGCTGGGCGGCGGCGCCGCCGGGCTTGCGGCAGCACTTGCGGCGGCCGAAAGCGGCGTGCGGGTGATCCTCGTCGATGAGCAGGCGGAACTCGGCGGGGCGCTGCGCTTTGAAAGTGCCGCCCGGATCGAAGGACAGGATGGCTGGACCTGGGCGCAGGGGATCGCGGCGCGGCTGAAGGCGATGCCGAATGTGCGCGTGCTGACCCGCACGACCGCGTTCGGATATTACGCGCAGAATTTCGTCGGGCTGACGGAGCGTGTCACCGACCATCTTTCCAGCCCCGGCATGGATCAGCCGCGTGAGCGGCTGTGGCAGGTTCGCGCCAGGCGCGTCGTTCTCGCCACCGGCGCCATCGAGCGGCATATGGTGTTTGCCGACAATGACCGGCCTGGCATCATGCTGGCGTCGGCGGCGCGCACCTATCTCAACCATTACGGCGTCGCGGTCGGCAGGAATGTCGGCGTCTATACCGCCAACGACTCCGCCTATGCGGCGGCGCTCGACCTCAAGAAAGCCGGCGTCAATGTCGCGGCGATCGTCGACCTGCGCGACAACCCCTCCGGCGACCTGATCGACCAGACGCGCGCGGCCGGCATCGAGATCCATGGCGGCCGCGCGGTGGTGAGCGTCGGCGGCAAGCTGCGCATTTCCTCCATGACCGTGCAGCCGCGCACCGGCGGCAAGAACCAGCGCACGATTCCCGTCGATGCGCTGTTGATGTCGGCCGGCTGGACGCCTTCGGTGCATCTGTTTTCGCAGTCGCGTGGCAAGGTCGCCTTCAACGAGCAGGTCAAGCGCTTCCTGCCCGGCACCTATGCGCAGGATTGCATTTCCATCGGCGGCTGCAACGGCACCGACGAGCTTTCGACCTGCATGGACGAAGCCTATGCGGCCGGCCTGAAGGCGGCGAAGGACGCGGGCGGCAAGACGGCGAAGGCGGCCAAGCCCAAGGTCGAGGCCGACGAGGTCTGGTCGCGCGGCATGCTGGGCGCGGCGCCGGGCGCCGAGGCGGGCACCACCGTCAAGGCGTTTGTCGATTTCCAGAACGACGTCACCGCCAAGGACATCCGTCAGGCCGTGCATGAGGGCATGCGTTCGATCGAGCACGTCAAACGTTTCACCACCAACGGCATGGCGACCGACCAGGGCAAGACGTCCAACATGCACGGGCTGGCCATCGCGGCGGACGAGCTTTCCAGGGCGATCCCCGAAGTCGGGCTGACCACGTTCCGCGCGCCCTATACGCCGGTGACTTTCGGTTCGATCGTCGGCCACGCGCGCGGCAGTTTGTTCGATCCGACGCGCCGCACCGCCATGCACGACTGGGCGGAAAGGAACGGTGCTGCCTTCGAGGATGTCGGCCAGTGGAAGCGCGCCTGGTATTTCCCGCGTGCCGGAGAGGACATGCACGCCGCCGTCAACCGCGAATGCGTGACAGTGCGCAAGACAGCCGGCCTGTTCGACGCCTCGACGCTCGGCAAGATCGAGGTTGTCGGGCCGGACGCCGCCGCCTTCATGGAATTGCTCTATACCAATCCATGGCAGAAGCTCGATCCCGGCCGCTGCCGCTACGGGCTGATGCTGCGCGAGGACGGCTTCATCTATGACGACGGCGTGGTTGGCCGGCTGGCGGCAGACCGCTTCCATGTGACGACCACCACCGGCGGTGCCGCACGCGTCATGAACCATATGGAGGATTATCTCCAGACGGAGTTCCCGCATCTCAAGGTATGGCTGACCTCGACCTCCGAGCAATGGGCGGTGATTGCCGTTCAGGGCCCGAAGAGCCGCGACATCATTGCGCCGCTGGTCGAGGGCATCGACATTTCCGATGCGGCCATGCCGCATATGTCGGTGCGCGAAGGCAAAATCTGCGGCGTGCCGACCCGGCTGTTCCGCATGTCGTTTTCCGGCGAGCGTGGTTTCGAGGTCAATGTGCCGGCCGATTACGGCGAGACTGTCTGGGAGGCGCTTTGGGCCGAGGGGCAGAAGCATGGCGCCTGTGCCTATGGCACCGAGGCCATGCACATTCTGCGCGCCGAGAAGGGCTACATCATCGTCGGCCAGGACACCGACGGCACGGTGACGGTCAACGATGCCGGCATCGACTGGGCGATCGGCAGGAAGAAGACCGATTTCGTCGGCATTCGCGGCATGAAGCGGCCCGATCTCGTGGCTCCGGGGCGCAAGCAACTCGTCGGGCTCAAGACCAAGGATCCGAAAGTCGTTCTGGAGGAGGGCGCGCAGATCGTCGCCGATCCCAACCAGCCGGTGCCGATGACGATGATCGGTCATGTCACGTCGAGCTATTGGTCGGAAAATTGTGGTCGTTCCATCGCGCTGGCGCTGGTTGCCGGGGGACGCGACCGCATGGGCGAGACGCTCCATGTGCCGATGCCCGACCGCACCATCGAGGTGGAAGTGACCGGCACCGTGTTCTTCGACGAGAAGGGGGAGCACCTCAATGGTTAAGGGTAGTCAGGGGGTTAAGAGCGTTCAAGGAGCTAAAAACGTTCAGAGAACCAAACGCGTTCAGGCGGCGAAAAAAGAGGCGCAAACTGGCGATGCGGTCACCGTCGAGCGACGCGAGGCGTTGGCCGGCCGCGTCTTTTCTGCCGCCGGGGTGACGGTTACGCCGTTGCCGCCAGCCGAGCGCGTTTCGCTGCGCGCGCCGGAAGACTCGGTCGCGGCGCTGTCCAGGGCGCTTGGAGTGACCTTGCCGGCAAAGCCGAAAACCTCCGCCGCCAAGGCGGGCCGCCTGGCGTTCTGGCTTGGGCCGGATGAATGGATGGTGATCGACGAAGGCGGCAAGGATCCGTTGGCGGATTGCGCCAGGGTCAAGGCGCTGCATTCCGCGGTCGGCATTTCGCACCGCAACGTCGCGATCGCCGTCACCGGGCCGGCCTGCGAGGCAACCGTGAGCGCGGGCTGCCCGCAGGATCTGTCGCTCGCGGTGTTCCCGGTCGGCGCTGTGTCGCGCACAGTGCTTGGCAAGGCCGAGATCGTGCTTTACCGTGCGGCAGAAGACAGCTTCCGTATCGAGTGCTGGCGGTCCTTCTCGGATTATGTCTTTACGTTTCTCAGCGAGGCCGCGCGCGACGCCGCGGCTTGAACGGAGCCGACGGAACCTTCTTCTTTCTGTGTCGTTCCAAGCTGGCAGATACCAGGAGATGCGTCATGTCCGGTTCGCCGAAATCCCCGCAGGGCAAAGGGCACGAAAAATCCGGGGCCGTGCGCTCGTTGGAGCGATCGCGCCGCGCCGCGCTGGATGAGGAGGAGCTGGAAGAAGGGCTGGACGACACCTTCCCTGCCAGCGACCCGGTGTCGATCACCGGATCGAGCATTCCCGGCGCACCGTATCAGCCGGGTCATCCCAAGAACGTTCCCGGCAAGAAAAAGCGCCAGTCGTAGGTTTGCGGGCTTCGGCGAAAGGCCGCTCGCACCTCGGCATGAAAGAAGTTCGCGCCCGCCCACAGGGTGAGCCTCGAAGGGCGCACCCAATGCAGGGATCGGAATTGGGAACCGTCGGTATTACGCGTTCCGCGTTTCGGGATCGACGAAGGTGAGGGTGAGCCAGCGCGCGCTCAGCACCGGCTTGCGCACGCCTTCGGCTTCGATGGTCACGTCATGCGTCGCCTGCACCCAGCCGGACGGGCGCGCCTTGACCTCGCTCAGCATGAAACGGGCGCGGATGCGCGAACCGGTCTTGACCGGCGCCAGGAACCGGATTTGCTCGAAGCCGTGATTGACGCCCATCTTGCCGCCTTCCAGCGGCGGCAATGTCTCGAAGGTCATGGCAGAGAGCAATGACAGCAGCAGGAAGCCATGCGCGATCGTGCCGCCAAAGGGCGTTTCTCTCGCTGCCCGCTCCGGATCGCAGTGGATGAACTGGTGATCGTCGGTGGCATCGGCGAACTGGTCCACCATGGTCTGCGTGACCACGCGCCAGGGCGACACGCCAACCTCCTTGCCGACATTGGCCAGAAGAGTATCCAGACTGATCGGTTCCACCCGGTGGTCTCCACGCTGTCGGCCATCGTCGCCGGATCGCTTTTCCGCCGGTTGCAGGCCGGCACGGTCCGCACACATAGAGCCTTGTGCCGGCAATGTCACCGGGTGAAGCGCGTGTGCCGGAAGCTGGCGGCGCTGGTCGTTTTCGCGTCGAGCCGGCCGGCTACTCCGCCGGCTCGACATTGACATAGGCGGCTTCTTCCAACTCGCGTCTGAGACGTGCCTCCTCATGCGCTTTCGGCGTGATGAAACGGCCGAGCAGGAGATAGGCAACCGGGGTGAGGAAAAGGGTCGAGACGGTCGCAAGGCCGAGCCCACCGACGATGACCCAGCCGAGCGCAATGCGGGCCTCGGCGCCGGCGCCGCTGGCCAGTACCAGCGGCAAGCCGCCGAGTACGGTGCAGATCATGGTCATCATCACCGGACGCAGGCGGATATTGGCCGCTTCCTCGATGGCTTCTCGAACAGCCATTCCGCGATCGCGCAACTGATTGGCGAATTCGACGATGAGAATGCCGTTCTTGGCCATGACGCCGACCAGAAGAACGAGCCCGATCTGGCTGTAGGCGTTGAGGCTGGTTCCGGTGAGGATCAGCGCGATGATGGCGCAGGCAAGTCCCAGCGGCACGGTGGCCATGATGATGATGGCGGAGACGAAGCTTTCGAATTGCGCCGCCAGCACCAGCAGGATGATGACAAGCGCGAAGCCGAAAATGGTGATCATGCCGCTGTTGGTTTCGCCGAGCGTCGCTGCCTCGGCCAGCGGCAGCAGTCGAACGCCAGGGGTGAGAACGGGGGCCGCGAGCTCTTCGGTGTGTTCGAGCGCGTCGCCAAGCGCGAAATCGCTGCGCAGATTGGTGGTGATTGCCACCGATGGCTGCTGCTGCTCGCGTGTCAGCGAGGGCGGCACTGCCTTTTCCTTGAGCGTGGCGATGGTGGACATCGGCACGAAACGCTCGTCGGCGGTCTTGAGGAACAGGTTCTCCAGATCGGTCGGGTCGTTGATCGGGTTGGTGGTGGAGACCAGCTTCACGTCATAGCTGCGGTCGGCGATATAGACGTCGCCGACCTTGTTGCCGTCGAGCATGGCCTGCATGGTATCGGCCAGGCCGGTGATGTCGATGCCAAGGTCGGAGGCGCGGGTACGGTCGATCTCGACGGCAAGCTGCGGCTGCGTCGGGTCCACCGAAAGGCGCGGATTCTGGAAGCGCGGATCCTTCTGCATCTCGTCGATGATGGTATTGGCGGCCTTGCTCAAGGCTTGCCGGTCATTGCCGACGAGGGCGAATTGCAGGCCGTTGCCCGCGCCCCTGATGCCGAGGCTGTTCGGCTGAACGGGGTAGATGCGGATGGCCGGGATCTGTCTGCCGAGGTCGCTGATCTCGGCCATGATCTGCTGCTGGCTGCGCGTGCGCTCCTCCCACGGCGCCAGCGTCATAACCATGAAGCCGGCATTATAGGCACCGCGCGAACCGGCGAACTCGAACGTGCTCTGGATTTCGCCGGAATCGCGCATCGGCTGGATCAGTTTCTCGATCTTGCGCATCTGCTCGGCGGTGTATTCGAGGCTGACGCCCTGCGGCGCGTTGATGCGCAGGAGAACGACGGAGCGGTCCTCGGTCGGCGTCAACTCCTGGCGAATGGTACCGAACAGGGAAAATGCAACGCCGGCGAACAATGCCGCGGCCAAAATCACCAGCCACGGCGCGCCAAGGCAGGCGTGCAGGCAGCGGCGATAGAGGCCGGAAAGGGCCGAGCCGATCTTACCGCCAATGCCGCTTTGGCCTTCATGATGAAGGGCGGCGTTGGAGAGCATGCGCGAGGCGAGCATGGGGCACAGGGTCAGCGCGACGACGCTGGACAAGAACACGGCAATCGCCAGAACGAAGCCGAATTCGCGAAACAGGCCGCCAGCCTGGCCGGGCAGGAAGGAGATCGGCACGAACACCGCGACCAGCGTGGCGGTGGTGGCGATGACGGCGAAGAACACTTCCTGCGTGCCGAGCACGGCGGCGGCGCGGGGGCCTAGACCCTCGTTACGCCGGCGCACGATGTTTTCCAGCACCACGATGGCGTCATCGACGACCAGGCCGGTGGCCAGCACCAGCGCCAAAAGCGTGAGGATGTTGATCGAGAAACCGGCGAGATAGATGGCGGCGATGGTGCCGATCAGGGCGACCGGCATGGAAAAGCCGGGGATCAGCGTGGCACGCCAGTCGAGCAGGAAGATGTAGATGATGATCAGCACGATCGAGACCGAAAGAACCAGTGCGATCTCGACCTCGTGCACGGCGCCGTTGACGAACACCGCGTCGTCGCTGGTGACCTTGATGTGCATGCCTTTCGGCAGGTTCTGCTGGAGCTTGGCGACGGTTGCACGGACGCCTTCGGAGATGTCGAGCGTGTTGGATTCGGCCTGGCGGATGATGCCGATGCCGATGCCGTTCTTGCCGTCGGAACGCAATGTGGTCTGGCCGATGTCGGGGCCGAGCGTGACATTGGCGACGTCACGGATATGGGTGTTGCCGCCGATGACGATGTCTTCGAACTGTTCCGGCGTCGTCACGTCGGCGGTGGTGCGCACGACAAGGCTCTGGTCGGTGGTGGTGATCGATCCGGACGGCGAATCGAAGGCGATGGAGGAGAGTGCGCCACGCAGATCCGCCACCGTATAGCCGAGGCTGGCGAGTTTCGCCTGATCGACATCGATGCGGAAGATCTTGTCGCGGTCACCATAGACCTGCACGTCTGCCACACCCGGCACCGCGGCCAGCGTGTCCTCGACCTGATCCTGCACGATCACCGTCATGTCCTGGATCGACATATTGTCGGCGGTGATGGCGAGCCGCATCACCGCGTCGGCGTTGGCGTCTGCCTTGACGATGCGTGCCGGATCGGCTTCGTCCGGCATCTGGTCGGCGATGCGCCCGACCGCGTCGCGCACGTCGGAAGCGGCGACGTTGAGGTCGACGCCGTCGTTGAATTCGATGGTGACGCGGCTGCGTCCGAACGACGAGGTGGAGGAAATCTGCTTGACGCCGGAGACGCGGGCGACGGCATCCTCGATGGTCTTGGTCAGTTCGCGGTCGACGGTTTCGGCCGCCGCGCCCTCGAAATCGGTGGTGACGGAGATCACCGCGCGATCGACGTCGGGCAATTCGCGCACCTCGACGCCATAGAATGCGGCGAGACCGGCAACCGCGATCAGCGTGTTGAGGACGAAAGCCAGCACGGGCCTGCGGATGAACAGGGCGGTGAAGCTGTTTTCGTTGCTCTTCGGTGTCTCGCTCATCGGGCGGCGGCGTCCGCTCAGGCGCCGTTCACGGCCGGGGCCGTGTTGCCGGCAATGCGGACCGCGCTGCCCTCACGAATGCTTTGCACCCCCTCGGTCACGACCGTATCGCCTTCGTCGATCGGTCCATCGACGAGAACGCTGTCGCTGTTGCGCTGAATGACGCGCACTGCGACCTTTTTCGCCTTGCCGTCCTTGACGGCCCAGATGAACGCGCCGTCCGTGCCCCATTGCAGTGCCAGCGGGCTGATCGAGGGATAGGTGTCGCCGGGAAAGGCCATGGTGACGTTGAAGGCCATGCCGGCGCGCAGCGAATCAGCGGGATTGTCGATGGTCGCCTGGACCCAGAGCGTGCGGCTCTTGTCGTCGATGCGGTTATCGATGGCCGAGACCGTGCCCTGATAGAGATGCTTCGGATTGGCAAGCAGCGTTGCGGTGATGGCGTCGCCGATCTTGACTGAGGCCGCGAAGCGTTCGGGCACCCAGAAATCGACCAGTATGCTGGAACGGTCGTCCACCGTGGCGATCGAGGTCTGGCTGGTGACGTAGTTGCCGGCCTCGATGGGCAGGATGCCGACGATGCCGGAAATCGGCGTGGTGACGGAACGGCGATCAAGCGCCACCTCCGCTTCATGCACGGAAAGCTCGGCGGTGCGCAGGGAAAGTTCGGCGTCGGTCAATTGCACCTGCGAGGCCGTATTGGACGAACGCAGCGCCTTCATGCGTTCCACCTTGGCGAGCGCGTCGTCGCGAGTTGCCTTGGCGCGTTCGAGCGCGATCTGTTCGGTTTCCGAATCGAGCCTGGCGATGACCTCGCCGGCTTTGACATGCGCGCCCGACTGCACGAGGAAGGCGACGAGCCGCCCGGAACCATAGGGATTGACGGCCACGGTCGCCTTGGCGCGGCCTGTGCCGATCGCCTGCAATTTGTCGTTGATCGTGGCGCTCGCCACCCTGGCGGCCACCACCAGCGTCTGCGGGGTCTCGATGCCGGCGCTTCCACTGCTTCTGGCGATGGATCCGGTTTCGGCCTTCGGGATGGCCGCATGCGCCCAATCAATGCCCCAACGGTCGAGAATCTCCGGTGCGCCGGGGAAGAAGCGCACCCAGGCAGCCGCCGCGACCACGAGGACGACGAGACAAACGGCAATCTGTTTCCAGGCGGCCATAGGCCCTCCGGTTGGCAATCAAAGAGCGCGCCGGCCGGTTCGTGAATTTCCGGCGGCCGCAACATCATAGCGCAAAACGCGATATGCAGCGTCGACTATTGCGGCTATATGGCAATTCTCCCGCCGCGGCGCACATTAATTATGCGTAAGGTTGGATGTTAGCGTAAGCCTTCGATCTCACGGATGCGCTGCGCGCCCGTGGCTTCCAGTCTTCCGGTCACTGCGCCGATCACGGTTTCGACCACGGCGAACAGTGCGGCGGACGAATCCCAGGCGGAGGGGACCGCCGTGCGCCCGGCAATGACGTGGCGGGCGACGCGGGCGATCGGCGACAACCATTGGTCGGTGAACAGCACGATCTGCACGCCGCGCTGATGCGCCTTCTCGGCGAAACGCACAAGGCTGTCCTGATAGCGGCGGATGTCGAAGATGACCAACACGTCGCGCTTGCCCATGTCGATCAGCCGGTCGCGCCAGATGCTTTCCTGCCCGGCAAGGTGGAAGACATTGGGCCGCAGGATGGCCAGATGAGCCGCGAGATAGCGGGCCAGCGGATCGGTGAAGCGCCCGCCGACCAGATACATATGGCCGCGGCGCTCGGCGAGCCGCGCGGCGACCTCATCGATCTGGCGCTGCGGCAGATGGCGGAAGGTCTGGCGCATATTGTCCAGCATGGCCTCGACCAGCGGCGAGGCCGCATCGCCCGAAGGAACCGAAGGCCCCAGTGCGCGCGAGGCCGGCGACTGCACCTGCGCTGCCAGTTCTTCCTGCAAGGCCGACTGGAATTCGGGATAGTTCTGGAAACCGAGGCGGGCGACGAAGCGCAGGATCGTGGGCGAGGAGACGCCGGCGGCGGCCGAAAATTCGGCGACCGTCCTCAGCCCGATCAGCGGATAGTGGGAAACCAGCGTATGCGCGGCGCGCCGTTCTCCGGCCGGCATCACGTCGATGCGGTCGGCGATCAGTTCGGCGATGCTGGAAATCATCTTCCCCACCTTTCGCGCCATTTGGGATGGCATTTTGGAAAACCGGTTTGACAAAATCGGAGAAAGTGTATGAAATCATTCATAAGGATGCAATGATGCATAATCCGTAACGTACGATACGCATCATCGGCATATCCCTGGGAGCGACGGGATGGGAACGGCTCGGCAGGCCAGTCTTGCTTCACCGGACCCCGTGAGGGTCACGAACCCTGGCGGATCAAGCCCGTTCGTCTTCACCTGCGACCATGCTTCAAATTATTTGCCCGACGAACTCGGCACGCTCGGGCTGCGTGGTGTGGCGCTTTCGAGCCACATCGCATGGGACCCCGGCGCTTTGCCGGTGGCGCGCCAGTTGGCGGCCGCGCTCGACGCGACATTGGTGGAAAGCTGCATCTCGCGACTCGCCATCGACTGCAATCGGCCGCTCGACGCGCCCGATCTGGTGCCGCCGGTCAGCGAGACGACGGGTATCCCCGGCAACGAGAATCTTTCGGCTGCCGCGCGCGAGGCGCGAATTGCGTTGTCGTGGCAGCCCTTTCACGCCGCGCTCGACACTGTCGTTCAGGAGCGTCTTGCGCGTGACGTCGAAACCTTGATGGTTTCGATCCATTCCTTCACGCCGGTCTACAAGGGCGGGCACCGACCCTGGCATATCGGCATTATCCATGACGACGACACGAGGCTTGCCGCCCCGTTGATTGCCGCGCTCAGGCGGCTGGAGGCGGTGGTCGTCGGCGTCAATGAACCTTATTCGCCCGCCGACCGCGTCTATTTCACGCTGGAGCGGCATGCGCGTTCGCGCGGCCTTGCCTGCGCGATGATCGAGATCCGCAACGACGAGATCGCCGACAAGGCCGCCCAGGGAATGTGGGCCGAACGGCTTGCGGATATCTTTCGGACACTGTCGCCGGCACGGCTTGCAAAGCCACCGCCACGATGAAGCGCCCTGGAGGAGGGCCGGACTGAAAGATCAATTCATTGACGACAAGGAGGATAGATTCATGGCGGCGCGCGACTATACCGATCAAGACAAGAGCGAGGACGTCAAGGTCCTGCATTCGATGGGCTATGCCCAGGAACTCGAACGGCGGCTCAGCCGATTCTCGAACTTTGCCGTTTCCTTCTCGATCATCTGCATCCTGTCCGGCGGCATCAATTCGCTGGCGCAGGCGACGTCGGGGGCGGGCGGCATCGGCGTCGGCGTCGGCTGGCTGGTCGGCTGCTTCGTGTCGCTGGTGTTTGCCGTTGCCATGTCGCAGATTTCCTCCGCCTACCCCACGGCGGGCGGGCTTTATCACTGGGGCTCGATCCTCGGCAATCGCGGCACCGGTTGGGTGACGGCCTGGCTCAACCTGCTCGGGCTGATCACCGTCCTGGGCGCCATCAATGTCGGCACCTGGACATTTTTCATGGGCGCGTTCGGCCCGACACTGGGCATCGAGGGCACACTGACCGACCAGATGATCTTCCTGATCATCATCACCGGCGGCCAGGCGCTCATCAATCATCTCGGCATCAAGCTGACCGCCAGGCTGACCGATTTCTCCGGCTATCTGATCTTCTTCGGCGCCATCCTGATCGCGGTGGTGTGTCTGGCATCGGCGGAAAGCTGGGATGTCTCGCGCCTGTTCACCTTCCACAACTATTCCGGCGAAGCCGGCGGCAATGTGTGGCCCTCGGTGTCGAATGCCTGGGTGTTCGCACTCGGCCTGTTGCTGCCGATCTACACGATCACCGGCTATGACGCCTCGGCGCATACTTCTGAAGAAACGATCAAGGCGGCAAGCTCGGTGCCGCGCGCAATGGTCATGTCGGTGGTCTGGTCGGCTCTGTTCGGCTATCTCTTCCTGGCCTCCTTCGTGCTGATGATCCCGAACATGGACGAAGCCGCCAAGCAGGGCTGGAACGTGTTCTTCTGGGCCTTCGACCAGCGCGTCAATCCGGTGGTCAAGGAGATCGTCTATCTGGTGGTGTTCGTCGCGCAGCTTCTGTGCGGCCTGGCAACCGTCACATCGGCCTCGCGCATGATCTTCGCCTTCGCCCGCGACGGCGGCCTGCCGGCTTCGAAGGCGTTGTCCAAGGTCAGCCCGACCTATCGCACGCCCGTCGCCGCCATCTGGACAGGCGCCACGCTTGCGGTGCTGTTCGTGTGGGGGTCGTCGGTGGTCTCGGTTGCCGGCACTTCGGCTTACACCATCGTGGTGTCGTGCACGGTGATCTTCCTGTTCATCTCCTTCACCTTCCCGATCACGCTTGGCCTGCTCGCCTGGGGCACGCCGAAATGGGACAAGATGGGGCCATGGAACATGGGGCGCGGCGTGTTCACGATCTTCGCCGTGCTTTCGATCCTGTCGATGATCCTGATCTTCGTCATCGGCGTCCAGCCGCCGAACGACTGGGCGCTCTACATCACCGTCGGCTTCTTTATCCTGACGGCTATCGTCTGGTTCGCCTTCGAGCGGAACCGCTTCCAAGGTCCGCCGATCGGCGAGATCGTAGCGGCGCGGCAGGCGGCGATCAAGGCGGCCGAGCAGGCGGTCGGCGAAAGCCACTAGGTTCATCCATGGCCGCGGCCGGCCCCATGCCGGCCGCGGCCTCTCTGTTTTCAAGCATTTTCACTTATTCATGCAGGAGCGTCCGCAAATGGCCGGCAATCTCTCGTTCGATCAATTGAAGAAGGCGGTCTCGGCTGACGAGATCGATACCGTGCTGGCCTGCGCGGTGGACATGCAGGGGCGCCTGATCGGCAAGCGGTTTCTGGCGCGGTTTTTCGTCGATTCCGCGCATGACGAAACCCATGGCTGCAATTACCTGCTTGCCAACGACATCGATATGGAACCGGTGCCCGGCTACAAGGCGGCAAGCTGGGACAAGGGCTATGGCGATTTCGTCATGAAGCCGGACCTGTCCACGCTGCGACCCATTCCATGGCTGGAAAAGACCGCGCTCTGCCTGGTCGATGTGCTCGACCATCATGATCACGCCGACCTGCCACATTCGCCACGGGCCATCCTGAAGAAGCAGGTGGCCCGGCTGAAGGAGCGCGGCTATCTCGCCTATTTCGCCTCCGAACTGGAATTCTATCTTTTCTCCGAGACCTATGAGACGGCGCGCGCCAAGCATTGGCAGGGTCTGGATACCGCCTCGCCCTATATTGGCGATTACCTTATCGGCATCACCACCAAGGAAGAAGACGTGATGCGGCGCATCCGCAACGATATGGAAGCCGCAGGCGTGCCGATCGAGAACTCCAAGGGCGAATGGGGGCCGGGCCAGGAAGAGATCAATGTGCGTTATGCCGAGGCGCTGGAGATGGCCGACCGGCACGTCATCCTGAAAAATGGCTGCAAGGAGATCGCGGCTGCCGAAGGCAAGTCAATTTCCTTCATGGCCAAGTACAATTACGACCTTGCCGGCAATTCCAGCCATATCCACAATTCGTTGTGGAGCGCCGATGGCAAGACGCCGCTGTTCTACGACAAGGACGCGGAATGGACACTGTCCGCGCTCGGCCGGCAATGGGCGGCCGGACAGCTCAAATATGCCAAGGACTTCACCTGGTTCCTGGCGCCCTATATCAACTCCTACAAGCGTTTCCAGGCCGGCACCTTCGCGCCGACCAAGATCATGTGGAGCGAGGATAACCGCACCGCCGGCTTCCGGCTTTGCGGCGAGGGCACCAAGGGGATTCGCATGGAGTGCCGCATCGGCGGCGCCGATTTGAACCCGTATCTTGCCTTCGCGGCGCTGATCGCGGCGGGCCTGGCCGGCATCGACGAGAAGCTGGAATTGCAGAAGCCGTTCGTCGGCGACGCCTACCAATCGGCCCGACTGCCGGAAATCCCCAAGACGCTGCGCGATGCCACCGAGACGATGGCGAAATCGAAAATGCTGAAGGCGGCCCTCGGCGAGGATGTCGTCGCGCACTATGTCCACAATGCGCACTGGGAGCAGTTCGAATATGACCGCCGCATCACCGATTGGGAACTGCACAGAGGGTTCGAAAGGTATTGATTCGAGGAATGTTGTGCGTGCTTCGAGACGGCGGCTTCACCGCCTCCTCGGCATGAGGACCGTTGTATATCGAGCTACGAAAAGCGATGCCGAGCAACTCACCTTCCTCATCCTGAGGTGCGACCTGAGCTTGTCGAAGGAGCGAGCCTCGAAGGAGGCACTAGCTATGGAACTTCGGAGAAAAAATTGGAAACGGTAAAACTCAAATCCCCTATCGACGGCTCGATCTATGCCGAGCGGCCGATTGCCGATGACAGGGCGATCAATGCCGCCGTCGAGCGCGCGCGGGCCGCTCAGGTGCAGTGGGCGCAGACCTCGATCGCCGAACGCGGCAAAACCATGCTGGCCATGCTGGAGGCGCTTGTCACCATGAACGACGAGATCGTGCCGGAGATCGCTTGGCAGATGGGCCGGCCGGTGCGCTATGGCGGCGAGTCCGGTGGGGTGAGGGAACGCACGCAATATATGGTCGAGATTGCCGAGAAGGCGTTGGCGCCGGTGCCGGCCTCCATTCCGAAAGACGGCTTCCGCCGCTATGTGAAGAAGGAGCCGCTCGGTGTCGTCATGGTGATCGCGCCGTGGAACTATCCGTATCTGACGGCGGTCAACACCATCGTGCCGGCGCTGATGGCGGGGTCGACGGTCATTCTCAAGCATGCGGCACAGACGCTGCTCGTCGGCGAGCGTTTCGCGCAGGCTTTCGAGAAGGCCGGGCTGCCGAAGGGCGTGTTCCAGAACATCGTGCTCGACCATGCAAGGACCGAAAAGCTGCTCGGCTCCGGCAAGATCGATCATGTCAACTTCACCGGTTCGGTGGCGGGCGGACGCGCCATCGAAAAGGCGGCGGCCGGCACCTTCATGACGCTGGGGTTGGAACTTGGCGGCAAGGATCCGGCCTATGTGCTGTCGGACGCCAAGCTCGACCATGCCATTTCCAATCTGGTCGACGGTGCTTTTTTCAATTCCGGCCAATGCTGCTGCGGTATCGAGCGCGTCTATGTGCATGAGAAGGTCTATGACGATTTCGTTTCCGGCTTCATTGCCGAGACGAAGAATTATGTCGTCGGCAACCCGCTGGAGCAGGCGACGACGATGGGGCCTATGGCGCAGGCACGCTTTGCCGACCTGATCCGCGAGCAGAAGGCCGAAGCGCTGCGCAAGGGAGCCAGCGCCCACATAAACATGAGGGTGGAAGGCGATAAGGCCGGTTCACCCTACCTGGCGCCCGAAGTGCTGACCAATGTTGACCATCAGATGTCGGTCATGCGCGAGGAAAGTTTCGGGCCGATCGTCGGCATCATGAAGGTGTGCAATGACGAGGAAGCCATTGCGTTGATGAACGATTCTCCTTACGGGCTGACCGCTTCGATCTGGACCACCGACACCGATCATGCGGTGGCCATCGGCGACCGCGTGGAGACCGGTACCGTCTTCATGAACCGCTGCGATTATCTCGATCCGGCTCTGGTGTGGACCGGCGTGAAGGACACCGGCAAGGGCGCGGGCCTGAGCCAGATCGGCTACGACAATCTGACCCGGCCGAAAAGCTACCACCTGCGCGAAACCATCTGACTTTTCGAAAGCAAGAAAATGACCGACCTCGTCTCCAAATGGAATTACCCGACCACTGTCCGCTTCGGCGCCGGCCGCATCAAGGAACTGCCGGACGTGCTGGAGGCGGTGGGTATCAAGAATCCGCTTTTCGTCACCGATCCGGGGCTGGCGAAGCTGCCCGTCGTGGCTTCGACGCTGAAGATCCTCGACGATGCCGGCGTGCCGCATGGCGTCTTTTCCGACGTCAAGCCGAACCCGGTGGAGTCCAATCTTACCGCGGGCATCGAGGTATTCAAGAAGGGCGGGCATGACGGCGTCATCGCTTTCGGCGGCGGCTCGGCGCTGGACCTTGGCAAGCTGATCGCCTTCCAGGCCGGCCAGACACGCCCGGTCTGGGATTTCGAGGATGTCGGCGACTGGTGGACGCGCGCCGACGCCGGCGCCATCGTTCCCATCATCGCTGTGCCGACGACGGCCGGCACCGGCTCGGAAGTCGGCCGCGCCGGCGTCATCACGCATGAGGCGAGCCACACCAAGAAGGTCATCTTCCACCCGAAGATGCTGCCGGAGATCGTTATCGCCGACCCGGAACTGACGGTCGGTATGCCGCCCTTCATCACTGCCGGCACCGGCATGGATGCGTTGGCGCATTGTCTGGAGGCCTATTGCGCACCGGGCTATCATCCGATGGCCGACGGCATCGCGGTGGAAGGCATCCGTCTGGTGTTCGAGAACCTTCCCAAGGCTTATCGCGACGGCAACGATCTGGTCGCCCGCGCGCATATGATGAGCGCCGCTGCCATGGGCGCGACCGCCTTCCAGAAGGGGCTCGGCGCCATTCATTCGCTGTCGCACCCGATCGGCGCGCTCTACGACACGCATCACGGCATGACCAATGCGGTGTTCATGCCCTATGTGCTCGCCTTCAACCGTGAGGCGATCGAGGCGCGGATCGTGCGGCTTGCCGCTTATTGCGGCATTGCCGGGGGCTTTGAAGGCTTCGTCAGGGCGGTCGACAAGCTGCGCGCGGATCTGAACGTGCCGCACACGCTGCCCGGTCTCATCAAGGGGCTGGAGATGGATGCGGCTCGCAAGGGCCTGATCGCCGATATGGCGATCGTCGATCCGACCGCCAGCGGCAACCCGATCAAGCTGACGAGGGCAGCGGCGCTCTCGCTCCTGGAGAGCGCCATGTCGGGAGCGGCGTAGAGAATCGCGCGATAAGTTTCACATCGTTGCGATTATCATAAGAATAGATAGGGAACGAAACTGACAGCACTGGACACGAAAATAATTTAGCCGGAGAATGATCGCCTGCCCGCGTGCGGGTGGGCGATAAAAGACGATACTTTCGAGCATACTGGGTGCGGGCGGCCCGGCTTCATCGGACTGTCATGAAACGTGGATACCGCATCGCAGGCGCCACGGCGTCAGTCAAACGGGAGAACACAATGTCTGGATTTACACGGTCTGAATTCGGGGGCTTCAAACTTGCGGGCAAGATCCTGTCGCTAACAGCCGCCGCCCTGATGGCAAGCTCGGCCTTCGCTTCGGCCGAATCCATGGACGATCTGATTGCCGCCGCCAAGAAGGAGGGCCAACTCACCACCATCGCGTTGCCGCACGACTGGTGCGGCTATGGCGACCTGATCGAGGGGTTCAAGAAGAAATACGGCATCCAGGTCAACGAACTCAATCCGATGGCCGGCTCGGGCGACGAGATCGAGGCCATCAAGGCCAACAAGGACAACAAGGGGCCGCAGGCGCCGGACGTGATCGATGTGGGCCTGTCCTTCGGCCCATCGGCCAAGGCGGAAGGGCTTCTGATGCCTTACAAGGTGTCGACATGGGACGAGATTCCCGACAGCGCCAAGGACGCCGACGGCCACTGGTATGGCGATTATTACGGTGTGCTCGCCTTCGGCACCAACAAGAGCGTGATCGACAAGGCGCCGACCGACTGGTCCGACCTGACGAGCGACACCTACAAGAATGCCGTTGCGCTGGCCGGTGATCCGCGCACGGCCAACAATGCGGTCATGGCTGTCTATGCCGCCGGTATCGCCGCCGGCGCCACGGGTGGCAAGGATGCCGCTGAAAAGGGGCTGGAATTCTTCAAGAAGCTCAATGACGAGGGCAATTTCGTGCCCGTCGATGCCGAGGCAGCACCTGTCGCACAGGGCACCACGCCGGTGGCGCTCAACTGGGATTACAACCTCCTGTCGATGCGCGATTCGATGAAGGGCAATCCTGAAATCGAGGTCACGGTGCCGAAGAGCGGCGTCGTGGCCGGCGTCTATATCCAGGCGATCAGCGCCTATGCGCCGCACCCCAACGCCGCCAAGCTGTGGATGGAATATCTCTATTCCGACGAGGGGCAGATCGGCTGGCTGAAAGGCTACTGCCACCCGATCCGCTTCAACGCCATGAGCAAGGCGGGCAAGATCCCGCAGGAGGTTCTGGACAAGCTGCCGGCGGCCGAAAACTACGCCAATGCCGTTTTCCCGTCGCTCGAAGACCAGACCGCCGCCAAGACGATCATAGCGGAAAAGTGGGATTCGATGGTCGGCGCCAATGTCAAATGACAAGGACGTCGCCGGCCTGCCCGGCGATGCACCTGCCCGGACTTCGTTCCGGGCAGGCTCGGGTTGGCGGCGCGGTGCCGCCAACGTCCTTTCAGCGGTAACGTCCGCCAGCGCGCTCGGCGTGGCGCCATTCCTGCTTTTCGCGCTCGTGTTCCTGATCCTGCCGACGCTGCGGCTGGTCAGCGATGCGTTCTTCGACGTGCAGGGCAATTTCACGCTTCAGAATTTCGTGCTTCTGGCGCAGCCCAATATCGTCGGCGCCTATGTCGTTTCAATCCAGATTTCTGCGGCATCCGCCGCCATCGGCGCGTTTCTGGGCCTGCTGATCGCGCTTTCGGTCGGCCGGGGAGGCCTGCCCGGCTGGGTGCGCTCCACCGCGATGACGTTTTCGGGCGTCGCCTCGAATTTCGCCGGCATTCCGCTGGCCTTCGCCTTTCTGGCGTCGCTTGGCCGGCTCGGCCTGCTCACCCTCATCCTGCGCGACGTGTTCGGCTTCGACATCTATCGTGCCGGCTTCAACCTGCTCAGCTTCTGGGGGCTGACGCTGACCTATCTCTATTTCCAGACCCCGCTGATGGTGCTCATCATCATGCCCGCCATCGACGGCTTGCGCAACGAATGGCGCGAGGCGGCCGAGACGCTCGGGGCGAGCAACTGGCAGTTCTGGCGCTATATCGGCCTGCCGATCCTGTGGCCGAACATTCTCGGCACTCTGGCGCTGCTTTTCGCCAATTCCTTCGGTGCGATCGCCACGGCCTATGCGCTGACGGGCTCCTATCTCAACATCGTGCCGGTCCTGCTCTATGCGCAGATTCGCGGCGACGTCCTGCATAACGCCAATCTGGGCGCGGCTCTGGCACTCGGCATGATCGCCATTACCGGCCTTGCCAACATTATCTACCTGATCGTGCGCGCCCGCGCGGAAAAGTGGTTGAAATGAAGCGCTCACGCTTTCTTCCCTGGCTCGGCTTCCTGCTCGGCGCGGCTTATTTCCTGCTGCCGCTGATCGCGACGGTCGAGTTTTCGATGCGCATCAAGCGCGAGGCCTACAGCTTCGGCGCCTATGCCAATGTGCTGGCCGATCCCGCCTTCCGGCAAACCTTCACCTATTCGGCGACGGTCGCGCTGTTCACCATCGTCATTGGCACGGTGCTCGTCGTGCCGGCCGCCTATTTCGTGCGGCTCAAGCTGCCGGCGCTGCGGCCGTTCCTGGAATTCATAACGCTGCTGCCGCTGGTCATCCCGCCGATCATCCTGGTGTTCGGCTATATCCGCATGTTCAATTCCTCCTCCTTGCTGCCGCTGACCAGCACGGCCCAAGGCACGAACGTGCTGCTGACATTCGGCTATGTCACCCTGTCGCTGCCCTATATGTACCGGGCCGTGGATACGGGCTTGCGCGCCATCGATGTGCAGACGCTGACCGAGGCCGCGACGATCCTCGGTGCCGGCACGCCCACTATCCTGATGCGGGTGATCTTCCCGAATATCCTGATCGCGGTGCTGTCGGGGGCCTTCCTGTCCTTCGCCATCGTCATCGGCGAGTTCGTCATGGCGAGCCTGCTCAACCGGCCGGCCTTTGGCCCCTACATGCAGATCATCGGCACCAACAAGGCCTATGAGCCCGCCGCGCTGGCGATCATTGCCTTCATCATCACATGGGGATCGATGGGCATGATCCAGTTGCTGGCCCGCTTCGCGCCGAAGACCACCGTGCACGCCGACTGATCCTGGAAGGAGCGAATGGAAAAGACATTTCTCCAGCTTGAAGGTCTGGGCAAGGCGTTCGGCAAGAACACCGTGGTCGACGACGTCAACCTGTCCATCGGGCAGGGCGAGTTCGTTTCCTTCCTCGGGCCGTCGGGCTGCGGCAAGACCACGGTGCTGAGGATGATCGCCGGCTTCGAGACCCCGACCACCGGGCGGATCGTCGTCAATGGCAGGGACGTCACCAGCCTGCGGCCCAACCAGCGCAAGATCGGCATGGTGTTCCAAGCCTATGCGCTGTTCCCCAATATGAGCGTGGCGGCCAATATCGGCTTCGGGCTCAGGGTTGGCGGCGTTGCCAAGGACGAGGCGCGTGAGCGGATCGGGGAGATGCTGACGCTTATCGGGCTTTCGGGCTTCGAAAAGCGTTATCCGTATCAGCTTTCGGGTGGCCAGCAGCAGCGCGTGGCACTGGCACGGGCATTGGCCGCGCGCCCGGCGATGCTTTTGCTCGATGAACCGCTGTCGGCTCTCGATGCAAAGATCCGGCTGTCGCTGCGCGAGGAAATCCGCGCCATTCAAAAGAAACTCGATATCACCACCATCTTCGTCACCCACGATCAGGAGGAGGCGCTGTCCATGTCGGATCGCGTGGTGGTGATGCGTGACGGCCATGCCGAGCAGATCGGTACGCCGTTCGAGATCTATAATCGCCCCGCGACGCGTTTCGTCGCCAATTTCGTCGGCACGCTCAATGTTCTGGAAGGAACGGTCAGCGACGCCGCAACCGGCAAGGTCCGGTTGGGGGCTGGCGAGGTGGTGCTCAAGGACGGACTCGACGGTGCGCGCAATGGCGATGCGCTGGCGCTGGCGCTGCGGCCGGAGGCAATCGCGCTCGGCCCGCGCGTCGGCAATGACGGGCGGCTGACGGGCGAGATCATGGACGTCCACTTCCTCGGCTCGGTTATCCGCGTGCGTGTCGGTCTCGGCAAGGAAGTGGTGTCGCTCGACACGTTCAACAATTCCACGACACCGCCGCCGAAGGTCGGCGACAAGGCCGAGATCAGTTTTTCATGCGCTGATCTGCTGGTGTTGAACTGAGCGAGCGGTTTTGCTTCATGCCTGTGATGGCCGGAGGTGCGTGCTTCGAGACGCCGGCGTGGCCGGCTCCTCAGCATGAGGAAGGTTTGTGTGACGATGCCTCAAAGCAATGACACGGGCGCTACATCAGCCCTCATGGTGAGGTGC
>NZ_MDET01000009.1:0-125000 GCF_002075885.1 Manganibacter manganicus | reverse complement strand
CACCCCGACAAGGGGAGTGAAAGAGTACCTGAAACCGATTGCCTACAAACAGTAGGAGCCCAAGGTTCGTCCTGGGTGACTACGTACCTTTTGTATAATGGGTCAGCGACTTAGTGTGACGAGCAAGCTTAAGCCGGTAGGTGTAGGCGCAGCGAAAGCGAGTCTGAACAGGGCGTTCAGTTCGTCGCATTAGACCCGAAACCGAGTGATCTAGCCATGAGCAGGTTGAAGGTAAGGTAACACTTACTGGAGGACCGAACCCATATCTGTTGCAATAGATTGGGATGACTTGTGGCTAGGGGTGAAAGGCCAATCAAACTCGGAAATAGCTGGTTCTCCGCGAAATCTATTTAGGTAGAGCGTCGACCGAATACCCTGGGGGGTAAAGCACTGCATGGGCTAGGGGTCCTCACCGGATTACCAAACCTAAGCAAACTCTGAATACCCAGGAGTACTAGTCGGCAGACACACGGCGGGTGCTAACGTCCGTCGTGGAAAGGGAAACAACCCTGACCTACAGCTAAGGTCCCCAAGTTATGGCTAAGTGGGAAAGGATGTGAGGATCCCAAAACAACCAGGATGTTGGCTTAGAAGCAGCCATCATTTAAAGAAAGCGTAACAGCTCACTGGTCTAAATAAGGGTCTTTGCGCCGAAAATGTAACGGGGCTCAAGCCATACACCGAAGCTTAGGGTTCACGAGCAATCGTGAGCGGTAGCGGAGCGTTCCGTAAGCCGATGAAGCCATACCCGTGAGGGATGGTGGAGGTATCGGAAGTGCGAATGCTGACATGAGTAACGTAAGGGGAGTGAGAGACTCCCCCGCCGAAAGTCCAAGGGTTCCTGCTTAAAGTTAATCTGAGCAGGGTTAGCCGGCCCCTAAGTCGAGGCGGAAACGCGTAGACGATGGGAACCACGTTAATATTCGTGGGCCTGTGGGTAGTGACGGATCATGTGTGTTGTGAGGTCTTATTGGATTGATCTTGCAGCGAAGTGGTTCCAGGAAACAGCTCCCACTTATAGACCGTACCCGAAACCGACACTGGTGGACTGGTAGAGTATACCAAGGCGCTTGAGAGAACTATGCTGAAGGAACTCGGCAAATTGCACGCGTAACTTCGGAAGAAGCGTGACCCTTTTTTGCGCAAGCAGATGAGGGTGGCACAGACCAGGGGGTAGCGACTGTTTATCAAAAACACAGGGCTCTGCGAAGCCGCAAGGCGACGTATAGGGTCTGACGCCTGCCCGGTGCTGGAAGGTTAAGAGGAGGGGTGCAAGCTCTGAATCGAAGCCCCAGTAAACGGCGGCCGTAACTATAACGGTCCTAAGGTAGCGAAATTCCTTGTCGGGTAAGTTCCGACCTGCACGAATGGCGTAACGACTTCCCCGCTGTCTCCAGCATAGACTCAGTGAAATTGAATTCCCCGTGAAGATGCGGGGTTCCTGCGGTTAGACGGAAAGACCCCGTGCACCTTTACTATAGCTTTACATTGGCATTCGTAGTGGCATGTGTAGGATAGGTGGTAGGCTTTGAAGCCAGGGCGCCAGCCTTGGTGGAGCCACCCTTGAAATACCACCCTTATCTCTATGGATGTCTAACCGCGGCCCGTTATCCGGGTCCGGGACAATGTATGGTGGGTAGTTTGACTGGGGCGGTCGCCTCCTAAAGAGTAACGGAGGCGCGCGATGGTGGGCTCAGAACGGTCGGAAATCGTTCGCTGAGTGCAATGGCATAAGCCTGCCTGACTGCGAGACTGACAAGTCGAGCAGAGACGAAAGTCGGTCATAGTGATCCGGTGGTCCCGCGTGGAAGGGCCATCGCTCAACGGATAAAAGGTACGCCGGGGATAACAGGCTGATGACCCCCAAGAGTCCATATCGACGGGGTTGTTTGGCACCTCGATGTCGACTCATCGCATCCTGGGGCTGGAGCAGGTCCCAAGGGTATGGCTGTTCGCCATTTAAAGCGGTACGTGAGTTGGGTTCAGAACGTCGTGAGACAGTTCGGTCCCTATCTGCCGTGGGTGTAGGAATATTGAAAGGATCTGTCCCTAGTACGAGAGGACCGGGATGGACGGATCTCTGGTGGACCTGTTGTGGCGCCAGCCGCATTGCAGGGTAGCTATATCCGGACGGGATAACCGCTGAAGGCATCTAAGCGGGAAACCCACCTTGAAACGAGTATTCCCTGAGAGTCGTGGAAGACGACCACGTTGATAGGCCGGGTGTGGAAGAGCGGCAACGCTTGAAGCTTACCGGTACTAATAACTCGATCGACTTGATCGTTCTCATTCCTAATGTTCATCAACCAGCGCTCACGCATGAGCGGCCCTTCGGGCCTGTGCTCCGCGAGGGCGCCGGATAACCGGCGACGCGCAGTCGCGCTTGCGGGCGGTGCCCGAAAGCAATTGCATCGCCAGGCACAAAACAGCTTCTCGAACAATGTGCGCTTTGCCGACCTGGTGGTTATGGCGGAGCGGCTGCACCCGATCCCATTCCGAACTCGGCCGTGAAACGCTCCAGCGCTGATGGTACTTCGTCTCAAGACGCGGGAGAGTAAGTCGCTGCCAGGTCTGCCAAACGCACATTGAAAATCTTCTCCTTACGATGCGGCCCGCAAGACGGGGCTCAAGGCCCGAATGCGGCCTTCCTGTCGATGGAGTTGTCCTTCGGAAACAAAGCTTGTCTTTGCCATTGGATGCAGGACCAGGAGCATCCCGTTCGCCGGCAACGGTCGCAGATCTCGAAGGCGCACAAACAAAAAGCCGGGCTGAACCCGGACGCTCAAAAGCTTATCGCGGGGTGGAGCAGCACCCCGTCCCGCCGCAGGGCCGCAGGGCTCCGAGAAGGGACAAACAGGAAAAAGACCGGGCTGCCCCGGCATCGCCGAATGGCTTATCGCGGGGTGGAGCAGCCCGGTAGCTCGTCAGGCTCATAACCTGAAGGTCGTTGGTTCAAATCCAACCCCCGCAACCAAATCTCTTCCAAATGACAGCCCGGACACATAGGTAACAGTTTGTCCCTAAGACAGGGCCTCCAGCTCGTGCCGAACCGGGTTTCCTGATTCTCAGGATCGACCCAAAGCAGCCCTTCGGCCGCCCCAAAGTTGCAAAACACCAGCCCGGTCTCGACATGGGCGTCGATGGTCTGTATCTCCGGTGCGGCGCTGGCCGCCAAGCCTCTCGACGGACCTTCAACATGGAAAAGACAGAAGATCAGGCACGTCCCCGCCCTCGCGCGGGTATCATGGACATCGAAGCCTATGTGCCGGGCAAGAGCGCCGCGCCGGCCGGCCTGAAACTGCATAAGCTGTCTTCCAACGAAAACCCCCTGGGAGCGTCGCCAAAGGCTATCGAGGCGGCGCGCGAAGTGGCAGCAAAGCTGGAGCTTTACCCCGACGGCGCGGCCATGCGGTTGCGCCAGTCCATTGCCGATGTGCATGGGCTGAACATCGCCAACATCGTCTGCTTCAACGGTTCGGACGAGGCGCTGGGGCTGCTGTCGCGCATCTATCTGGAACCTGGCGACGAGGCCATTTATACCGAGCACGGTTTCCTCGCCTATCCCATATACGTCAAGGCTGCCGGCGCGACGCCCGTGGTGGCGGCTGAAAGCGGCGAGCGCGTCGATGTCGATGCCATTCTGGCCGCTGTCACGCCACGCACAAGAATGGTGTTTGTGGCCAATCCGAACAATCCGACAGGCACATATGTTCCGTTCGAGGAGGTGCGACGCCTGCATGCCGGCCTGCCGAAAAACGTGCTTCTGGTGCTGGATGCGGCCTATGCCGAATTCGTGCGCCGCAACGATTACGAGGCCGGCGTCGAACTGGTGGCGGGAAGCGAAAATGTCGTGATGACGCGCACCTTCTCCAAGGTGCACGGGCTGGGCGGCGCGCGCATTGGCTGGTGCTATGCGCCGGCGCATATCGTCGAGGCCATCGAGCGCGTGCGCGACCCGTTCAACGTGACGGCGACGGCGATCGCCGCCGGGACGGCTGCGATGCGAGACCGCGGCCATGTCGAGCGTTCCGTCGCCCACAACGAGACATGGCTGCCCTGGCTGACCGAGCAACTGACGGGGCTCGGACTGAGGGTGACGCCAAGCGTCTGCAATTTCATCCTGATCCATTTTCCCGATGACGGCAGGCATTCGGCTGCCGCGGCCGACGATTATCTCACCGCGCGCGGGTATATTCTGCGGCGCGTTGCCGGCTACGGTTTTCCCAACGCGCTGCGGATGACGGTCGGAACCGAAGACGCCAATCGCGGCGTGGTCGCCGCGCTCACCGAATTCCTGAAAAGTTAGATTCCAATTATGTCCACTCCCATGTTTGAAAAAATCGCGCTGATCGGCATTGGCCTGATCGGCTCGTCGCTGGCGCGTGTTATCCGCTGCGAAAATCTTGCCGGCCATCTCGCCATTTCGACGCGCAGCGCCGATACGCTGAAACGCGCCGAGCAATTGAAGCTGGGCGACAGCTACACCACCGATCCGGTGGAAGCGGCGCGGAACGCCGATCTTGTCATTGTCTCGGTTCCAGTCGGCGCCTCCGGCGCTGTGGCCGAAGCGATTGGCCCGGTGTTGAAGAAGGGCGCCATTCTTACCGATGTCGGTTCCACCAAGGCGTCGGTCATCGCGCAGATGGCGCCGCATGTGTCGCAGGGCGTCCATTTCATTCCCGGCCATCCGCTCGCCGGCACGGAAAAATCCGGCCCCGATGCCGGCTTCCCCGATCTGTTCAAGAATCGCTGGTGCATCTTCACGCCGCTTCCCGACACCGAACCGGCAGCACTTGAACGGCTTTCGGAATTCTGGCGGCGCTGCGGCGCCAATATCGACACGATGGACCCGGCCCATCACGACATGACGCTGGCGATCGTGTCGCATCTGCCGCACATCATTGCCTACAACATCGTCGGCACGGCGGACGATCTTGAGGCGGTGACCAAGTCGGAAGTCATCAAATATTCCGCCTCCGGCTTCCGCGACTTCACCCGTCTCGCGGCCTCGGATCCGACCATGTGGCGCGATGTGTGCCTGCACAACAAGGATGCGATCCTGGAGATGCTGGCACGGTTCTCCGAAGATCTTGCCTCATTGCAGCGCGCGATCCGCTGGGGCGATGGCGACAAGCTGTTCGACCTGTTTACCCGTACGCGCGCCGTGCGCCGCTCGATCATTGAAGCTGGCCAGGACATCGATGCGCCGGATTTCGGCCGTCAGGCGGTGGGGAGCCCGGAAAAGAAAACGGCCGAATAGGCTGACGTTCCCGGCTATTGCAGCGGCCCGATCCGGCCCAGTGGAATGAAGCCAAGCGCCGCCTTGCCCTTGACGATCTTCAACGGCATGGAAGGCGCCTTGCCGAACATGGCAAGGGCAGCGAACCCCTGCCGGATTTCGCTCGCTTTTTCGGGAATGGCGCCGGCCAGTATCGCTGCGACAGCGTTCGGATTTTGCAGGCTGATCTTGAGGCTGGCGTCGATCAGGCCATCGGCGTTGACCGAGATAGGTCCGGACAGCGAGACCTTCGCATCCCCCGATGACAGGTCGAGATAAGTAATCTCGGCCGCCTGGCCGCGCAGGCCGCTGACTTTGGTGGCGAGCAGGGCAAGTCCGTTCTTGATGTTGATGATCCCACTGCCGGCGAGCGGCGGGAGGATACGGCCGTCGAGAGCTTCGGGGTCGATTTCGAGATCGGTGAAACTGCCGCGATAGGCGAGATCGAGGCCATTCGGCTGAAATTGCGCCTGCGCCTGGGCGGCGCTGAAAAGCTGCACCGGCTCGCTCTCATCGACGGGATCGGTCTGGCCGGACAGGCCATCGGCGGTGAGCGTGACATCGCGTGGCGTCGAGAATGAGAGTTTTATGTTGGCACGAAAATTGTCCCAGTCGATCCATAGCGGCGGCGTGCCGGGAATGGCGGTGCGCAACGGTGCTTCCAGTCTGGCGCGGGCATCGAACGGCCATAACGGCGTGACTGTGGTGTAGAAGGCGCCGGCCGAGGCGGCGATGTCGCGCGCGTCGTCCTGATAGGCGACATTGTCGCAGGTCACGGTGAAGGAGAAGGGGAAGCCGCTGACCTTGAGATTGGTACAGCCGGCGGCGACGCCTCTGGTATTGAGCGCGGCTACCGCGCTGTCGGCCTCCTTCTTGAGACGATCGGCCATCCAGAACCATCCGGCGCTGTACGCGCCGAACGTTACGGCAAGCGCGAGGACGAGCCATCGCCAGCGGCGGCGCGGCTTCGCGCGGCTTTCATCGCTTGACGTCATGCTGTGGCTCCCGTTAACCCCATGGTTCGGCAAGGTTCGCGCCGGAGAGTGGCCGATTCGGCTTTGCCTTGCATCGTTTTCCTGTAACCGGCTTGGCGATATGGGCGATTTTTGGGTTTTTGGCTATGGCTCGCTGATCTGGCGGCCCGGTTTCGCGCATGTCGATGCCAGAAGGGCGCGACTTTTCGGCTATCGCAGGGCGCTGTGCATCTATTCCTTCGTGCATCGGGGAACGCCCGAGCGGCCCGGCCTGGTGCTGGGATTGGACCGCGGCGGCTCCTGCGTCGGCGTGGCGTTCAGGGTTCAGGGCAGTCTGCGCGGCGAGGTGATTGCATATCTGCGCGCCCGCGAGCAGGTGACGGGCGTCTATCTCGAACGCACGCTGCCGGTTCGACTCGAAACGGGCGAGACAGTCGAGGCCGTCGCCTATATTGCCGATCGCGCGCACGAACAATACGCCGGTGCGCTCGACGAAGCCCGCGCCGCTGTCATCGTCAAAGGTGCAGCCGGTCAATCCGGCCCGAACGAGACCTATGTCGCCAGTACCGTGGACCATCTGGGAACGCTTGGCATCCGCGATCATTGGCTCGAAAGAGTGGCGCGATTGGTTGCGCCTTCGTGAACGGCCTATCGGCCAAACTCAGGGAGATTTGATCTTGCAGAAACGTGGTCTGGGTCGTACCGACCTCACCATCACGCCGCTGGTCTTCGGCGGTAACGTATTCGGCTGGACCGCCGACGAGAAAACCTCTTTCGATCTGCTCGACCGCTTCGTCGATGCCGGTCTCAATGCCGTCGATACCGCAGACGCCTATTCGCGCTGGGTGCCGGGCAATTCCGGTGGTGAATCAGAAACAATCATCGGCAGATGGCTGAAGGCGCGCGGCAATCGTGACCGGGTCGTGCTCATCACCAAAGTCGGCTCCGATATGGGCCAGGGCAAGAAGGATCTGTCGCCGGCCTATATCGAACGCGCGGTGGAGGCTTCGCTCAAGAGACTGCAAACCGATTCGATCGATCTTTATCTGTCTCACTGGCCGGACCCCGCCACGCCTTATGAGGAGACGCTCGGTGCCTATCAGCGACTCATCGAAAAGGGAAAAATCCGGTTCTGCGGCGCTTCCAATCTCGATGCAAGCCAGTTGCAGGCGGCATTGAAGGTGGCAAGTTTGCGCGACCTGCCGCGCTATGACGTCTTGCAGCCGGAATATAATCTTTATGACCGGGCAAGTTATGAAGGGCCGCTGCGCGATTTGTGCATGGCGGAGGGTCTTGGCGTTATCACCTATTACAGCCTGGCCATGGGGTTCCTCAGCGGCAAATACCGCAGCATGGCCGATCTCGGCAAGAGCGTGCGCGGCGAGGGGATCAAGGGCTATCTCGACAAACGCGGTCTTGCGATTCTCGATGCTCTCGATCAGGCCGCCGCGCGGCACTCGGCCAAGCCGGCGGAGGTTGCGCTTGCCTGGCTCATCGCGCAGCCGGGCGTAACCGCGCCAATTGCCAGCGCAACCAGCGTGGAACAGACTGATAGCCTGATCCGGGCAGCGACACTGACCCTCGACGCTGCGGAGATCAGGCAGTTGAACGACGCAAGCGCCCCGTGAAAGCGGTTTGAGTCCGAGCCATCAGGTCAGGATTGAATTTTTTGTGCTTCGCCCAGTTCCTGAAGCCGCCGCATGGCGGTCGGCGGCATGGGTGGCGGATTGGCTGCGCGTGATGCTTCCACAAGAAGCCGATCGCAGGCCGCCTCTGTTTCGCTCACCAGCCGCCCCATGAATTCCTCCTTGCTGAGACCGGGCGGAATTGCTGGCAGGAAGCGCGCATGGATGGTGCCGGGAAAGCGCAGGAATTTGCGGCGAGGCCAATAGAGACCGGCAACATGCGCCACGGGCACCACCGGCACGCCGAGTTGAGTGTAAAGCTCGACGATACCCCATTTGTAATTCGCTTCGGCGCCGGGCGGCCGCCTCGTGCCTTCCGGATAGATGATCAACTGGCGCGGATTGCGGGCAAGTTCGGCTTTTGTGGCCTTGACCACGGCGCGAAGCGCCTTGGAACGGTTGCCGCGATCCACCGGGATCATGCGCATCTTGAGGATGTACCAGCCGAAGAAGGGGATCCATGTCAGCTCGCGCTTGAGGATATAGAGCGGATCCTCAAGGAAGGGAAAGAAGGCAATCGTGTCCCAGAAGGACTGATGCTTCGGTGCGAGGATGAACGAGCCTTGCGGCAGGTTCTCCTGCCCTTCGATCCTGCTTCTGGTGCCGGCGATCCTGTCGTAAAGCCAGAGGCTCGACCGGGACCAGAATTTGGGAACGAACCATGCGATGTGGCGCGGCGACAGGAAATAGAACGGTGCCCAGACGATCATTTGGACGATCAGGCTGATATAAAAGGCGAAATTGAACGCCAGCGAGCGAATCTGAAGCATGGGCAGGACCGTCAGGATAGAACCCGCGCTGGTTACACCAAGAGTCGCGAAAAAGGAAATCGGCGATGGGCCGAGTCAGCGCTTGACGCTTCCCGTCATGGTCCTCGCATCGGCGAGGGCGACGCCATCGACGGTCGGGCGCAACGGCAGGACACTGCGGGCCAGCGCCAGCAGATATTTGTTGTATTCGGTAAACAGGACCCGAACGGCTTCCGGCTTGGTCAGCCAGATTCCGTTATCCAGATAGGAATTGACCACCGGGTAGGGCTCGAGCTTGGCATGGTGCAATTGCCGGCCGACTTCCAGAAGGCTGCGCGGCATATGATAGTTGTTGGTCACCAGGATGATGGTGCCATAGGCGTGGCTCTGCACCCACTTGGCGCTTTCCTCGGCATTGCCGATCGTGTCGAGCGCCGTGCGGTCGAGATCGACGCAGCATGAAAACAAGCTCTTGTCGCCGCCAGTCGCCATCTGCAATTCATGGCGGGTCGCCGAGGGATGGACACCGCTGATCAAGAGACGCTCGCCCTTGCCGCTCTCCAGAAGTTCCATGGCCGCGTCAAGACGCGACTGCCCGCCGGTGAGAACGATGATGGCATCGGCCTTCTGTTGGTAGGTAGGAGTCCGCAAATGGCCGACATAGCTGGCGAACCAGCCGAAACCGCACACGAACAACATGACGACGCCGACGATCATTCCGCCGGCGGCGCGCAACAGCCACCATTTGCGGCCACGAGGCCGCAAGATCCCAGCCGTCGGGGGCGCCATGCCTGCCGTCTCGCTCGAATCCTGCCCACTCATCATGCAATGGTTAACCCGGAAATGCGGTGTTTGGTAGAGCGGCACAGCACATTACGTTACGAACGCCTTGTCTTCGTGATTTCCATTCATCGCCTCAGCCCTCCGTCTGGCGCTGGTCGAGATCGCTGAGATAGGCGATGACCGTCGCATGGGTGGTTGCGGCGGTCAGCGCGGCAATGATCAGCACCATCAGGAAGACGCCGAGATAACCAGCGGAGCCGATGGCGAAATTGCCGAAAAGCGCGCTTGCCTGGTCCGCCTGCGGGGTGGCCATATTGCGCGATGTCCACCAGGAAAAGACGATGAACACGACGATTGCCGACAGTCCGCCGGAGGCTGCGCCCTTGATGCCTGTTATCAGGAACTGGCGGCGGAACTCGCGCGCGATGAAGCTGGCTTCGGCGCCGACGAAATGCAGCACTTCGATGATGTGGCCGTTACCGGCCATCGCGCCACGGGTGGCAAAGACGACCGTGAGCACCGTTGCCGATAGCATCAGCGCAAGGATGGCCACGCCGATCGTCACCGTGGTGTGAGCCATGGCTACGAGCCGATCGACCCAGGTGCGGTGATCGTCGAGATTGGCGCTGGGCAGCTTGGCCGTGATGGCTGTGCGCAAGGCGGCGAAATCCGGCGGCTGGTTTTCGTCGATGGTAACGATGACGAGGCGCGGAACCGGTAGTTTGTCGATATCGAGATTGGTCCCGAGCCATGGCTCCAGCAGGCGCGCGGTCGCCTCGCGATCGACGATGCGGGTGCTCTTCACGCCGAGAAATTGACCCGCGACAGCGGCGGCGGTGGCAAGCGCCTTGTCCATATCCAGCCCGTCGAGCGGTTTGATCTGGATCGTCGCCTCGCGCGAAATCTGGTTTTCCCAGACCGAGGCGGTGTCGCGCACCAGCGTCACCGCGCCGAAAGTCAGGCAGGACAGGAAGGTCATGATCGCAACCACCGACACCAGCGCGCGCCCGGCGATGTTCTGTGCCGGCACGATCGGCGCCATCTTGCGGATCGCACGCGTCGCCTGGTCCTGGCTGTCATGCGTCGCTTCGGCGTAGGTTTGGGAAAACTCAGTCATAGATATCGAGCCTTCCGCCGGAGAGGATCAGCCGCCGTGCATCGACCTGTTCCATGAGCCCGATGTCATGGGTGGCGATCACCACCGCCGTACCAAGCCGGTTGAGTTCGATGAACAGGCGCAGCAGGCGGCGTGCGAGTTGTGGATCGACATTGCCGGTCGGTTCATCAGCCAGCAGCATTTCCGGCTGTTCGATCAGGGCACGAGCAATCGCGGTACGCTGCTTTTCACCGCCTGAAAGCACAGGCGGCAGCACATGCATGCGTTCGCCGAGCCCAACCCATTTCAGCAGTTCCGTCACGTCGGTGCGATAACTCGATTCCTCGCGCCCACGCACCCTGAGCGGCAGCGCAACATTCTCATAGGTGGTCATATGGTCGAGCAGGCGGAAATCCTGGAACACCACGCCGATGCGGCGGCGCAGCAGCGGCAGTTCTGTGCGCGAGATATGCGAGCGGTCCTTTCCGAACACGGTGATCAGCCCGCGTGTCGGCTTCAGCGACAGAAAGAGCAGGCGCAGCAGCGTCGTCTTGCCGGCGCCCGAGGGACCGCTCAGGAACTGGAACGAGCGCTCGGGAACCTGCAGCGAGATATCGCGCAGGACTTCCGGCCCCATGCCGTAGCGCAGACCGACATTTTCGAAACGGATCACGGTTGGCGACCTGGATTTTGTGTGGACGGCGCACCGCCTTTGATCTCTGGACGACCATCGGTCCGCATGGTTAACGGGTGGTTAATTTCAGTGATTTTCAGGTGCGGCAAGTCGGCTCCGATGGCTAAACATTAACCATTTCCGTTTACGTCGCACAAACGGACAGTGAACAAGGGCCATGATGGCTAAAGAGTGCACGCCACGCCCCGTTTTCGGCGAAATAATGGCCGGGCCGACGTCGTCCACCGGCGCAGGCCGTTTCAGGCCGATAGATGCGCTCGATGCCGATTTTGAAAGCGTGCCAAAGCCGCGCCCGGACATACAGCCGCCCCGACTGCCGAGCGCGCCTGCGTTATCCGGCATGGACATGCTATGCCAGGAAAAAGCCGTTTCCCCGTCATGGCAAGCGCGGCGCGGTGCGCCGATATTCTGGAGCGCAGGTCTCGGCGTCATTCTCGTCGCCTTCTGGGTTGCCGGCGGTCACGCGTTCATACGCTCGCTTTTTCCTGTCGCAGACGCACGGGCGGCAAATGCACTGAACCTGTCTGTCGTGACATCCCGTGTCGATGTGTCGGGCGAGAAGCCGATGCTGCTCATCGACGGCGAAGCCGGCAACAATGGAAACCGGGCCGCACCGCTGCCGCCGATCGACATAAGCGTCAAGGACAATGTCGGCGCCACGATTCGTTACAAGTTGGGGACAGCGGGCCGCACATTGAAGCCTGGTGAGAGTTTCGCCTTTTCCAGCCGGCTTGAGGCTCCTAGAAACGGAGTAGAATCCGTTTCCGTTACCTTTGCGGAATAGATTCTGATGTAGAGCGGTTCGGGTCTTTACTGAATCGGTGGAAGCGCTCTATCCACTTGTTTCAGCCGCATTTCCAGACGCAAAACCGCTACACACTTTTGCTGGAAATGCCTTAGGAAAGGCAGCCTTATGCCCATAGTCCGCGGCAAGTCGATCGAAGTGCTTTTTTCGGCCTCCACCATTGCACGACGCAATCTGGAACTGGCCAAGGAAATCGCCGGCCGGGATTTTCACGATCTTCTGGTCGTCTCTATCCTCAAAGGCTCTTTCGTTTTCGCTGCCGATCTCATCCGCGCCATGCACGACGTCGGCCTGTCGCCGGAAGTCGAATTCATCTTCATTTCAAGTTATGGAGCGGGCACGGAGAGCGGCGCGGTGCGCGTGCTGCGCGACATCGACAATGAGGTCGCCGGCCGTGATGTGCTTTTGATCGACGACATCCTGGAATCTGGCAAGACGTTGCAGTTCACACGCGAACTGATGCTGTCGCGCGGAGCCAAAAGCTGTTCGGTCGCGGTACTGCTCGACAAACACATGCGCCGCCAGACTGCGCTCGATGCTGATTATGTCGGCTTCGACTGCCCCGATTATTTCGTCGTCGGGTACGGCATGGATGTTGGCCACGCCTTTCGCGAATTGCCGTTCGTCGGTGTCGTCAAAGGCGATGCCTGAGCCCGCCAAAAAAACACAACGGCCACATTGGCTTCAGAGAAAGTCAACTTTTGGCCGCCAAGTATCACGGCATGGCAAAGCTTCTGATCGTTGAGGACGATGAATCCGTCCGCACCCTCGCAGCCCGCGCTCTGGAGCGCATGGGCCATGTTGTCGATGTCGCGGCGGACGGCGCGCAAGGCCTTACGGCTATCCGCGAGGCGCGCGGAGAGTATGATCTCGTCGTGTCGGATATCCGCATGCCGGAAATGGACGGAATTGCAATGGCGATTGCCGCGGCTGCGCTGTTTCCCGGCTTGAGGATCATGCTAATGACCGGCTATGCCGAGCAGCGCGAGCGTGCCGAGGAATTGCACGGCATCGTTATCGACGTGATGCAGAAGCCGTTTACGCTGGCCGAAATCCGCGACCGTGTCGGCCGTGCGCTCGCCGGGGTCGTTGCCGCCTGATTCGCAAAGACGCCGACCGGTCGGCTGCTATTTGAGATCCAGCAACCGTTCGAGGTAGCTGCGCTCGATGTCGGGCGACAGGGCGTCGCCGAGGCGCTTGCGGATGGCGTCGAGAATGCGCCGGGCGCGCTGCACGTCGATTTCATCAGGCACCTTTACCGAATCGCCGAAGTCCGGCCCGTTCGTGGCGCGCGGGCGGCCGAGCGGGTCGCGGTCGGCATTCTGACGCCCACCCGGCTTGGCGCCGCCCTGGTCGCGCTGCATGGCCTGTAATTGCTGCATCATGTCCCGTGCGCCCTTGCGCAGAGCCTCCAGCGCCCGACCCTGATTGGCCACCGCGCTTTCGCCTTCGCCTTCGCCCAGCGATTTGCCGGCATCGCCCATGGCTTCTCCGGCCTCGCCGAGCCCCTTGTTGGGCTTCATGCCCAAACCTTCCAGCCCCTTGCCGAGTTGCCCCAACTCGCCGCGCAACTTGCCCTGCTCCTGCTGCAACTGCTTCATGGCGTCGCTGAATTCCTGCGGTGACATCTGCCCGCCGCCCGGCTTGCCGTTTTGGCCTTGCTGTTGGCCGAACGGCTCCTCCTGGCCGGGATCGTCGCTTTCGCCCATCTGCTGATCGCGGTTCTGGCCGCGTTGCGCCTGGTCCATGCGGAAGGTCTCGTTCATCATTTCCTGCTGGCGACGCATGATTTCGCCGAGCTTGTCCATCTGCTGGCGCATTTCATTGTTCTGCTCGCCCGGCTGACCCGGTTGGCCGGCCTGCAGATTGTTCATCATGTTCTCCAGTTGCGACAGCAATTCCTGTGCCTTGTCGCGATTGCCGGAACGCGCCAGATTCTCGATCTGATCCATCATGCGGTTGAGATCGCTCGGGCGGAGTTCCTGGGCATTACCGGGAATCCGAGCCGATTTCTGATCCTTTTGGCGCTGGGCGAATTCGCGGAGATAATCATTCATGGCCTGACGCAATTCCTGCATCGCCTTGGCGATCTCCTCGTCGCTGCCGCCGTTCTTGAGCAGGTTCTGCAGGTCCTGCTGCGCTTGCCGCAGCCGCTTTTCGGCATCCGAAAGGTCGCCTTCCTCGATGCCGAGTGCAATGTCCCACAAATAGGAAACGACATCACGCAACTGATCGTCGGTCGAGGCGAGCTTGAGACGACTGCGCGCACTCATGATCGCAAGATAATGCCCCATATTGTCAAATGTATCTTCGGGACGAAGTGTGATCGCATCCATCAGTTGGAGCACGCGCGGCTTGGCCAAAGCGTCGAGTCCCAAAAGCCGCCGCTGTTCGATGATGGAGCGCGCGAGTGGATTGGCGAACGGGCGCTCCGGCATCACGAAGGTCCGGGTTTCGCTGCGTGCTGTTTGTCCGGCATCGTCCGTAGCCACAAGGATCAATCGGATCATGCTGCCCGCCCAGACATGCTGTGTCAGATCCTTTGTGGTCTTGGCGGCAGCCGCCTTGTCGCCGCGGCGCGGCAGGGCAAGCGGCATATCTGGTGCGGCGTAAAGTGGGTGTGCCTTCGGCTTCTGCGCATCGGCAAGGCTGAATTCGGCACTCGCTTTGGCGGCACCATAGTCGTCCGCGATGCGGTAATTCAATTCCAGGGTGCCATTGGCCGCCTGCGTCGGTTCGCCGACGAACTGAATTTGCGGCGGCTTGTCAGGCGTGATGGCGAAAACCCAGCGGCCGATCTCATTCGGCCCGGAAGCCAGCACAAGCGCACCGTCGGCATTGATCTTGCCAGTGAACTTGCGCACGGCGGCCGCCGCTTGCGGATCGGATTGCACCTTAGGTGCATCGCCGGCCGGATCGAACAGATGGGCCGGGCCATTCTTGCCAGTATAGCTGAGAGCCTCCTTGCCGGAGCCACCGGTGACGCGAACCGTGAACTGGCTTCCCGCCGGAATGGTAAAGCTGCCGTCGGGCACGTTTGCACTCAGGAAGACGGGAGGCTTGCGTGTGTAGGGAGGAGGTGTGACCCAGGCATCGATGCGCGGCGGAACGGCCTCGGCCGCCGGTTGGACGCGGAAAGCATCGCTGACGCTGCCGCCGCCCGATCCAAGCGAAAATGCAAAACCCACCACAAGCAGCAATACAGGCAGGGCGCGCAGACCCCAGCGGTCATACTCCGGAACACGAGTGCGCGGCAGGTCGGCACGCAGCGTGTCGAGTTGCTCCGCCATGCGCCGCTGATGCTCACGCCAAAGTGCCTGCGAGAAGCCGTTTTCATGGCCGCTCGGCTGGTCGCTCTGTACCAGGATGGGGTTATGCAGCAGCGCGTTGGCGGTTTCCAGACGCCGATCGATGTCGTTTGCCGTGGGCGCGCGAAAGAAGCGCATCGGATAAAGCGCGGCGAACGCCGCCAGCCCGATGATAACAGTGAGCCCGAGGCGCAGCATTTGCGGCAAGGCGGCGAAGACGCCGAGCCAGGCCAGACCGAGAAAAAGGCAGACAACCAGCACGAGCGGCAGAACAAGCGGCCAACCGCGCTCGACCAGCATGATCGTGCGCGTCGCTGTTCGACCGAGCGCCAACCTAGCCTTGAAGCGGTTGGCCGCATCGATCGCAGGTCGCTCATTTGCGGGTCGCTCGATCATCGGCCCTCTGTCACCCGCGCCCCATGCCCGGAGTTTCAGGCGCGCCTTCCAGCAGCACCTTGACCCTTAGCATAGCAATAAACACGGCAAAGGCGAGGCAGGTTCCCGCTTCATGTAAGCATGCCGACCCTGCTCAGAGCCACTCCGGCACAATGTCGAGACCGATCAGGTCGTCATAGCTGCGGCGAGGCCGGATAACCGCAAAACGGTCGGATTCGACCAGCACCTCAGGCACCAACAGCCGGGTGTTGTAGGTGCCGGCCTGCACCGCACCATAGGCGCCTGCCGTGCCTATGGCGATCAGATCGCCCGCGTTCAATTTCGGCAGGTCGCGGTCCAGCCCGAGATAATCGCCGGTCTCGCAGACGGGGCCGACAACATCCACCTTCATCCGGACGGCATCGGCCGGCGACTGCACCACCGGGCGGATATCATGGTAGGCTTCGTAAAGGGTAGGGCGGATCAGGTCGTTCATGGCGGCATCGACGATGAGGAAGTTTCTGGCGTCGCCTTCCTTCACATAGATCACCTCGGAGACAAGGATGCCGGCATTGCCGACAATCATCCGGCCGGGTTCGAACATCACCTTGAGATCGAGCTTGCCGACATGCTTCTTGACGATCTCGGCATAGGCGTCAGGCAGCGGCGGTGGCGCGTTGTCAGCGCGGTAGGGGATGCCCAGCCCGCCGCCGAGGTCAATATGCTCGATGGCGTGGCCGTCGCCGCGCAGCACATCGACGAGATCGACCAGCAGCGCAAAAGCATCGTCGAAAGGTTGCAATTCGGTGATCTGGCTGCCGATATGGGTGTCGATTCCGGTGACGCGAATGCCCGGCAAACTGGCGGCGCGGGCATAGACCTCACGCGCCCGCTTCCATGCAATGCCGAACTTGTTCTCGGCCTTGCCTGTAGAAATCTTCTTGTGTGTCTTGGCATCTACATCGGGGTTAATACGCAGGGAAACCGGCGCGACTTTGCCAAGCGCCGTGGCGCGTGCCGACAACCGTTCCAGTTCCGGCTCGGATTCGACGTTGAAGCACAGGATTCCGGCGTTCAGCGCGAAATCCATTTCGCGCGCGGTCTTGCCGACGCCCGAAAACAAGATCCTGTCGGCCGGGATGCCGGCGGCAAGGGCGCGGCGCAACTCGCCCTCCGAAACCACGTCGGCGCCGGCGCCTTCCTTTGCAAGCGTCCTGAGTACCGCCTGGTTCGAATTCGCCTTCATCGCATAGCAGACGAGCGCGTCTAGGCTGCTGAATGCATCGCGAAAAACCCGGTAGTGGCGGGTCAGGGTCGCCGTTGAATAGCAATAGAACGGCGTGCCGACGGCCTCCGCGATATCGGGCACCGCCACACCTTCGGCATGAAGCACGCCGTTACGATAATCGAAATGGTTCATTGAATATCAAGCTCGGATGTGGAGGCAATGCAGGAGTGGCGGTATAAAAATCCTTTATGAGCCGCCTCAGATCAGCGGATCGAGAATGAACGGCTTGTTCGTCTCGGGTTTCTGCGGCTCCGGCGGCAGCGGCTCCTTGGCTTTCTGCGCATCCTTGCGGGCCTGTACGGCGGCATCGTAAGGCGTGTCGAGATCGCCCTTGCGGCCGCAGGCCGTTACCGCGGCCATGGCTGCGAGCAGCGTCAATGTCATCAAAATCCGGCTTGCCGTCATGGAAACATCCGTGAGTATGATTTGTGCCCGCTGCTTTTAGCCGAGTTTTGCTGCCATTGCACCCGCCATCATGCCTTGGCGAGACGCTTCTTCCATGCGCGCACCTGCTTCCTGACCTCGGACGGCGCGGTGCCGCCGAAGCTGGTGCGGCTTTTCACCGAGTTCTGCACCGAGAGTACCGAAAAGATGTTGTCGGTGATGCCCGGATGGATCGACTGCAACTCTTCAAGCGCCAGCTTTTCCAACCCGACCTTTCTTGATTCGGCCAGCGCCACGGCGCGGCCGGTCACATGATGCGCCTCGCGGAAAGGAAGGCCGAGCGTGCGCACCAGCCAGTCGGCCAGATCGGTCGCCGTCGAATAGCCGGCACCGGCGGCCTTTTTCATGGCGGCTTCATTCACGGTCAGGTCGCGCACCATGCCGGTCATGGCCGCCAGCATCAGGTCGAGCGTCTCGGCGGTGTCGAACACCGCTTCCTTGTCTTCCTGCATATCTTTCGAATAGGTCAGCGGCAGGCCTTTCATCAGCGTCAGCAGCCCAACCAGATGGCCATTGACGCGCCCGGTCTTGCCGCGCACCAGTTCGGCCGCATCGGGGTTCTTCTTTTGCGGCATGATCGAAGAGCCGGTGGAGAAGGAATCGGAAAGCCGCACGAAGCCGAATTGCGGCGTGGACCAGATCACGATCTCTTCTGCCAGACGTGAAAGATGCGTGGCCGAGATTGCCGAGATCGACAGGAATTCCAGCGCGAAATCGCGGTCCGAAACGCTATCCAGAGAATTACGGGTCGGTTCGCGGAACCCCAGCGCTCTCGCCGTCATATGCCGGTCGATGGGGAAGCTGGTGCCGGCAAGGGCTGCGGCGCCAAGCGGGCTTTCATCCATGCGCGCCATCGCATCCCGGACACGCGACAGGTCGCGCGCAAACATCTCGACATATGCCATGCAGTGATGGCCGAAGGTGACGGGCTGCGCCGCCTGCATGTGGGTGAAGCCGGGCATGACGGTTGCGGCGTGCTCTTCAGCTCTTTCAAGAAAGGCGGCGATCAGCCCTTTCAACGCTTCCGCGACACGGGCAAGCTCATCCTTGACCCACAGACGCAGATCCACGGCCACCTGGTCGTTGCGCGAGCGCGCGGTGTGCAGCCGCCCGGCGGCCGGGCCGATCAGTTCGGCAAGCCGAGCCTCGATGTTCATGTGGATGTCTTCGAGTTGCGTCGAGAAGCTGAACTTGCCACCTTCGATCTCTTTCAGAATCGTGTTCAGTCCGTGAGCGATTTTTGCTTGATCGTCCGCCGAAATGATGCCCGTTTCGGCCAGCATCTCGCTATGGGCAAGCGAGCCGCTTATGTCCTGTGCGTAGAGTTTCTTGTCGAAGCCGATGGACGCGTTGATCGCTTCCATGATCGCGGCCGGGCCCGAGGCAAATCGTCCTCCCCACATCTGGTTGCTGGTCTTGTCCTTGCTCATCGCTATAACCCGTGTCGCGGAGATTTTTTGAAAATGGCAGACGAAAAAAAGCTCTTTCCGGCCCCGCGCCTTATCCTTGCCGCCTTGGTGGCAGGCGTTTTAGCGGGTGCGGTTGCGGTATATGTCAGCGAGAGCCGTCTTGGCAACGCGACGCCGCCGCAAACAGTGGCCCTGGATCAAACCAGGGATAATGCCTTGTGCGCCGCCAAGGCCGGCGAGGCCAAGACGGTGGCCGCCGCCGCTACCGGCCAGGTGGCGGCACTCTTGCCTGCCGATCCGCCGCAATCGCTGAACAGCCTTTCCTTCGATGGGCCGAACGGCAAGCCGATGAGCCTTGCCGATCTGTCCGGCAAGACGGTGTTGCTCAATCTGTGGGCGACATGGTGCGCGCCCTGCCGTGCAGAGATGCCGGCACTGGATACGCTTCAAAAGGAAATGGGCGGGAAGACCTTCGAGGTCGTTGCCATCAATGTCGATACCGGCGACGCTGACAAGCCGGAGAAG
Organism: Manganibacter manganicus; assembly: GCF_002075885.1. Taxonomy (GTDB): domain Bacteria; phylum Pseudomonadota; class Alphaproteobacteria; order Rhizobiales; family Rhizobiaceae; genus Mesorhizobium; species Mesorhizobium manganicum. Next base: position 105,587 of record NZ_MDET01000009.1, on the reverse strand, counting down.
TTTCTCAAGGAGATCGGGGTGGAGAATCTTGCCCATTATCGCGATGCGACAATGGGTGTGTTCAACGAGGCCAAGACGCGCGGACTGGCACTTGGCCTGCCGGTGACAATGCTGGTCGATGGCGAGGGGTGCCTGCTTGCCCACATGAACGGGCCGGCGGAATGGTCCAGCCCTGACGGGAAGCGGCTGATCGAGGCGGCACTGAAGAACCACAGCCTCTGAACCTGAGCGGCAGCGCCATTTTTACCAGAAACGAACTTCATACGAAAATAGTGTGAAAATCCACGAACGGCCAACAAAAGCGTTGTCCGTTTGTCATATTCCATCAATACTCCCGTTGCCGGGCGAACTGGCCGGTGAAAGCCGGCTGAATTTGCAGCCCAGCCAATGACAGTCGGGAGAAAAGCATGACGTTTCGCGGCATTGCGGCCGGTGTGGCTGCCACCTTCACCTTGTTTTCCACGACATCGGCTTTCGCCGTCACACAGATAAGCTGGTGGCACGCGATGACCGGTGCCAATGCTGAAGTCGTTGCCAAGATCACGAAGGATTTCAACGCCAGTCAGAAGGACTATGAGGTCGTTCCGTCCTTCAAGGGAACATATCCGGAAGCGCTCAACGCTGGCATCGCAGCTTTCCGTGCCGGCCAGGCGCCGGACATCATACAGGTTTTCGACGTCGGTACCGGTGTGATGATGGCTGCGGAAGGCGCGGTCAAGCCGGTGGCGGAGGTTCTGGAGGAAGGCGGCCAGAAATTCGACAAGAGCCAGTATCTGCCTGGGATCGTCGCCTATTATTCGAAGCCGGACGGCACCATGCTGTCCTTCCCTTACAATTCCTCGTCGCCGATCCTCTATTATAACAAGGATATCTTCAAGAAGGCCGGGCTTGACGAGAACACGCCGCCCAAGACATGGGACGAAGTCTGGGAAATGGCCAAGAAGATCAAGTCGAGCGGGGCTGCGTCCTGCGGCTACACCTCGACATGGCTCACCTGGATCCATCTGGAAAATTTTGCCGCGTGGAACAATGTGCCTTACGGCACCAATGAGAACGGGCTTGCCGGAACCGATGTCAAGCTTGAGATCAACGCGCCGATCTATGTCAATCATTTCCAGGCGATTGCCGATCTCGCCAAGGACGGGACCTTCAAATATGGCGGCCGCACCTCCGAGGCCAAGCAACTGTTCCTGGCCGGCACATGCGGCATCCTGACCGAATCGTCGGGCGGACTCGGCGACATCGTCAAATCCGGCATGAATTACGGCATCGGCGAACTGCCTTATGACAAGGACGGCAAGGGGCCGCAGAACACCATTCCGGGCGGCGCGAGCCTGTGGGTGTTCGGAGGCAAGTCCGACGCTGAATACAAGGGGATTGCCGCCTTCTTCCAATATCTGTCGAAAACCGAGGTGCAGCAGTATCTGCATGAGACCTCAGGCTATCTGCCGGTGACCATGGCAGCTTACGAGGCAACCAAGAAATCGGGTTTTTATGAGAAGAACCCCGGCCGTGAGACGCCGATCCTGCAGATGATGGGCAAGGCGCCGACCGAGAATTCCAAGGGCGTCCGCCTCGTCAATCTGCCGCAGGTGCGCGACATCCAGAACGAGGAATTCGAGAAGATGCTCGCCGGACAGGAGACGGCTCAACAGGCGCTCGACAACGCTGTGGAACGGGGCAACAAGGCGATCCAGGAAGCGATCGGCAATTGAGTCCTGTTACCGGACCAAAGGGGGGTACAGTCAAATGACCCCCCGTGTCGTCTTTCCCAACAAGATCCTGCCCTATCTGCTGGTGGCGCCGCAACTCGCCATCACACTGGTCTTCTTCTATTGGCCAGCAGGGCAGGCACTCTATCAGTCCATGCTGCGCGAGGACCCGTTCGGGTTGAAATCGCGCTTCATCTGGTTCGACAATTTCCGCCGGGTGCTGGCAGACCCGGCTTATCTCAATTCCATCAAGGTGACGGTGATCTTCTCCATTGCCACCGCCGTCGTGGCCATGGGTGTCGCGCTGCTGCTGGCGGTGATGGCGGAAAAGGTTATCCGCGGCAAGGGCTTCTATCGCACGCTGATGATCTGGCCCTATGCGGTGGCGCCGGCGATTGCCGGTATGCTGTTTTTGTTCATGTTCAACCCTTCGATCGGCACCCTGGCCGTGCTTCTGCGCAAGGCGGGCGTTCACTGGGATCCTCTGCTCAACGGCACGCATGCGATGATCCTGCTCGTTATTGCCGCCGCCTGGAAACAGATCAGCTACAACTTCCTGTTTTTTGTTGCTGGCCTGCAAGCGATTCCGAAGACGCTGATCGAGGCGGCAGCGATAGATGGAGCCGGCGAAACCAAGCGGTTCTGGACCATCGTCTTTCCGCTGCTTGCACCGACCACTTTCTTCCTGCTCGTCATCAACACCGTCTATGCCCTGTTCGATACCTTCGGCATCGTCCACGCCGTCACGGGCGGTGGCCCCGGCAAGGCGACGGAAACGCTGGTGTACAAGGTTTACAATGACGGTTTCGTCAATCTGATGCTCGGAGTCTCGGCAGCCGAATCGGTAATCCTGATGGCTATCGTCATCGCGCTCACCGCCGTCCAGTTCCGCTATATCGAACGGAAGGTGCATTATGGGTGAGCGGTACGCCCTGCCGCGGAACCGGAGGCGGTCATGATCGGCACTTCACCTGCCCGCACCTTCATTGCCCACGCCGTATTGGTGCTTGGCATCGTGATTGTGGCTTTCCCGATCTACTACACCTTCGTGGCGTCCACCCATACGCTCCAAACGATTCTGCGGCCGCCGCTGCCGCTGTGGCCGGGTGGCGAGTTCTGGACGAATTATTCCGAAGCATTGAGCGGCGGGGTTCGGCGTATCGGTGGTGTCGGTGTCGGCACGCTTCTGTTCAACACTACAGTGATGGCTTTGGGGATAGCCATTGGCAAGATCATCATTTCGATCCTGTCGGCCTACGCCATTGTCTTCTTCCGCTTCCCGCTTCGAATGACATTCTTCTGGCTGATCTTCATCACGCTGATGCTGCCGGTGGAAGTGCGCATCCTGCCGACCTACAAGGTGATGGTGCAGTTCGGTCTGATCGACACCTATGCCGGGCTGATCCTGCCTCTGATCGCCTCGGCGACGGCGACGCTGCTGTTCCGGCAATTCTTCATGACCATTCCGGGTGAACTGGTCGAGGCCGCGCGCGTCGACGGCGCCGGACCTTGGCGTTTCTTCTTCGATATCCTGCTGCCCCTGTCACGCACCAATATCGCGGCGCTGTTCGTCATCCTCTTCATCTATGGCTGGACACAGTATTTGTGGCCGCTGCTGATTACCAACAGCAACGACATGAACACGATCGTCATTGCGCTGCGCAAGATGATCTCGTTCGCCGATGCCGACACGCAATGGCAACTGGTGATGGTGACTGCGATGTTGGCCATCGTGCCACCGATCCTGGTTGTTGTGCTGATGCAGCGCTGGTTTGTGCGCGGGCTGGTCGATTCCGAAAAGTGAGTAACCGATGGCGACAGTCGATCTGAAAGATGTGCGCAAGGTTTATAGCGGTGGCGTGGAAGCGGTAAAAGGGGTTTCCATCGCCATTCCCGACAAGGCGCTATGTGTCCTGGTCGGCCCGTCGGGTTGCGGCAAATCCACGCTGCTGCGCATGATTGCCGGCTTGGAAACAATCACGTCAGGCACCTGCGCCATCGACGGCAATGTGGTCAATGAGGTTGGTCCGACCGAGCGCGATATTGCGATGGTGTTCCAGAACTATGCACTCTATCCGCATATGAAAGTCTACGACAACATGGCCTATGGCTTGCGCAATCGGGGCACACCGAAAGCCGAGATCGAACGCCGCGTGCGTGAGGTGGCCGAGACGCTGGAGCTTGCACATCTGCTAGACCGGCGCCCACGCCAGTTGTCTGGTGGACAGCGCCAGCGCGTGGCGATGGGGCGGGCTATCGTGCGCAAACCCAAGGTATTTCTGTTCGACGAGCCGCTTTCCAATCTTGACGCCAAACTGCGCGGTCAGATGCGCGTCGAGATCAGGAATCTACAGAGCAAGCTTGGCGTGACATCGGTCTACGTTACTCATGATCAGCTTGAGGCGATGACGCTGGCCGACATGCTGGTGGTGATGAATGCCGGCATGGTCGAGCAGATCGGCCAACCACTCGATGTTTATGAAAGGCCTGCCTCGATCTTCGTCGCATCCTTCATCGGTGCGCCGCCGATGAATCTCCTGCCGCTGAGCGAAACCGGCTCCGGTCTGGCGCTTGCCGACGGCTCCGCCATTGCCGGTTCGCTGCCGGCATCCAAGGCGGTCACACTGGGTTTCCGGCCGGAAGACGTCAATGTGAATTATGACGGCAGGGCATTACCGGGCGCTTTGACACTGCCGGTGACGGTCGATGCTGTCGAGCCGGTCGGCGCCGAAAGCTTTCTGCATTGCGCGTCCGGAGGCGGCCGTGTTGTCGCGCGGGTTGCAGGTCGTGCGGCCGCGAAGCCCGGCGACAAGATCGATCTTGTTGCCCAGGCTGGCAAACTGCACTGGTTCGACGGTGCCGGAAGACGATTGGAATAGCGTCAGGCGAGCAGATGCGCTTTGCCGACGACGGAAATGCGGACCACCTCGCCCGTCGTCGGCGCGTCCATGCCCGGCTTTTTCAGGATCAGCGGCGTGTTCCCGATCGCGGCGGCATCGGGGGGGTCGGCGTTGTTCAGCAGCCGAACCGCGACGGTGCAGAGCGATCCGGCAAACTCGGTTTCCACCACTTCGCCGAAAAGCATGTCGGGTGTGCCTGACATGCCCTCGCGCGAGGTGCATTTTAGAGTCAGTTGTTCCGGCCGCAGCATGATGCGGGCCGTATCGCGCCGCTCGGTGGAATCCACGGCGATGCGCCCGAGCGGACATTGCGCAAAGCCGCTGTCGACACGTGCCGGCAGCACGACTGCATCGCCGAGAAATTCGGCAATCATGCGGTCCCTCGGCCTGAGATAAAGCTCGCGCGGCGCGCCGACCTGCGAGAATTTGCCATCGCGCATCACCGCCACCTGGTCGGCGAAGGAGAGCGCTTCGGACTGGTCATGGGTGACGAGGATTGTGGCGACGCCTGCGGATTCCAGAAGCTCTGCCACAGCCTTGCGCATGGAGGCGCGCAGGCCGGTGTCGAGCGCCGAAAACGGCTCGTCGAGCAGCATCAGGCGCGGTTTGCGGGCCATGGCGCGCGCAATTGCCACGCGTTGCTGCTGGCCGCCGGAGAGTTCATGTGGATGGCGCTTGAGGATGGCCTTGTCGAGACCGACGATATAGGCAAGTTCGGCAATGCGCTCGGTGCGGTCCGCTTCGCCGCGATCCATGCCGAAGCCGATATTGGCGGCGACAGTAAGATGCGGAAACAGGGCGCCGTCCTGTGCCACGAGACCGATGCCGCGCTTATGTGCGGGCACAGAGCTGCCGCCATTGGCGAGAACCGTTCCATCAAGCGTAATGCTGCCTTCGTCCGGTGCCTCGAAGCCGGCGATCAGCCGCAACAGCGTGGTCTTGCCACAGCCTGAAGGCCCGACAATTGCTGTGCGGCTTCCCGCGACGACGTTCAGATCGATGCCATCGAGGGCCTTGACCGAGCCATAATGCTTGTTGAGCGCGCGCAGTTGCAAGAAACTCATCGGCCGGCCATCCGTTTCGATTGCACATATAGCAGCCATGTCAGCGGCAGCGATGCGCCCACCATGATCAAGGCATAGGGAGCGGCCGCTGCATAATCGATTTCGCCGCTATAGGCCCAGAAGGCGAGCGCCAGCGTGCGTGTTCCATTGGGCGCAAGCATCTGGGTCGCCGTCAGTTCGTTCATGATGCCCAGCCCGACCAGTGCGATGCCGGCGGCGGCACCCGGTGCGGAAAGGCGGATTGTGGTTGCCCACAGCGCATTCAGTGGCGAGCGGCCGAGATTAGCGGCGGCCCGCTCCAGTTCGACAGGGGCCTGAGCAATGGAGGCACGCAGGCTGATGATGGCTCTCGGCAGGAACATCAATGCATAGGCGAAAAGGATGGTAGCAAGCGTCTGGTAAAGCGGCAGAAGCACGCGCACGGTTATCGTGACCAGCGCCAGCGCGACGACCACACCGGGCAGCGAGCCGACCATATAGTTGAAACCTTCCAGCAGCCTTTGCGCCGGGCCGGGCGCGCGGATCGACAGCCAGGCCATGGGAATGGCGGCCAGCGTGGCCAAGACAGCGCCGGCAACCGCGAGGAACAGCGTTTGCTCCAGAGCGAGGCCTATTTCGTCTAGCCGCCACACGCTTGCACCGCCGGCCACCAGCCATCGGCCGATGGTGAGAGCCGGCACGCCCAGCGACAGAAGCGCGGTAAAGGCAGGCACGAGCAGGCAGGGCAGGGTGGTACGACCGAGGCGAACGGGCGGTGATTGGCGGGCAGCGCCCGAGCCGACACGCGCGTAACGCTCCTCGCCGCGTACCAGAACCTCGATGCCCAGGAGCACGAAACAACACAGGATCAATACGCCGGCCAGCATATTGGCGGCAGGTCCGTTGAAGGTGGACTGGAACTGATCGACGATGGCGGTGGTGAATGTGTCGAAGCGAATGAAGACGTATAGCCCGTATTCGGCCAGCAGATGCAGGCCGACCAGCAGCGAACCGCCGCAGATGGCGAGCCGCAATTGCGGCAATACGACACGGAAGAAAATGCGCCATGGGCCAAGGCCGAGCGAGGCGGCGGCGTCTTCCAAGGCCGGATCGAGCCGCCGCAGCGCCGCTGCAATCGGCAGGTAGAGAAACGGGAAATAGGCGATGACCGAAATCAGCACGCCGGCTTTGAGGCCATGCAGGCCGGGGATCAGCGTAATCCATGAATAGCTGTGAACGAAGGCCGGAACTGCAAGCGGGGCCACCGATAGCCATGCCCATAGCCGTGCGCCAGGCAGGTCGCTGCGCTCGGTGAGCCAGGCCAGCGCCACGGACAGGACGATACCGAGCGGCACGGTGCAAAGCACCAGCAGCACGGTGTTGGCGAGGAGTTCGCCGACACGCGGCCGGAATACAAGCCTGTAGACCGTATCCCAGCCCGTCTGGAAGGCGACCCAGATGATGAAGGCCATCGGCAGCATGGCCAGCAGCGAAACGGCGACAGCCGCGATTGCCATCCATGGCAGTTGGCGGCTGCGCTTCAATGCGCCGTATGAGGGCGCAACGACAGCCGGCGCCGGACGCACGGACTCGACCGACAACGGCATCAGGCGCCGCGCCGTATTATCGGGCGGGTCAGTGGGCCGTATATGATCATCGGCAACTGCCATCTCAAAATACGATGCTCCCGCAGGCTATTCCGCGGGAGCCTGATCGCCTGCCCTTTTAGGACGAGCGTCGGCTAAAGCAAGCCGGCTGCCGTCATCATGTCGGTGACTTTTTTCGAGTTGAGATCGTCCGGCTCGATCTTCGGTGGCAGCAAATCGGACAGAGGCACCAGCTTGGGGTTCGACTGTGCGTCCTTGCCAACGGCATATTCATAGGATGTACCGTCCTTCAGGATGGTCTGGCCTCCTGGGCCGGCGATCCATTTCAGGAAAGCCTGTGCTTCCTTGGGATGCTTGCTGGAAGCCAGCACGCCGCCACCGGAAATGGAGACGAAGGCGCCGGGATCCTCGTTCTTGAAGTAATGAAGTGCCGTATTTTTGCTGTTTTCTCCGGTCTTGGCCTGATCGCCGAACCAGTAATAATGATAGATAACGCCGCCATCGATCTCACCGGCATTGACCGCCTTCATCACCGTGCCGTTACCCTTGTAAGCAGTGAAGTTTTCCTTCATGCCCTTGAGCCATTTGGCGGTTTCTTCCTCACCCTTGAGCTGCAGAAGCGCACTGACTATGGCCTGGAAATCCGCGCCCGAAGGTGAAGCGGCCCAGCGCCCCTTCCAACTCGGATCGGCGAGATCGAGCAGCGATTTTGGCAATTGATCGGGCGTCAGCTTGTCCTTGTTGTAGGCAAAGACGGTGCTGCGGGCGGCGATGCCGACCCATTTGCCGCTCGACGGCTTGAACCCGTCCCGGACTTCGGCCAGCGTTTCAGGATCGACAGGCGCGAACAGGCCAGCCTGCTCGACCAGCGCCATGGCCGGTGAGTTCTCGGTCAGGAATACGTCGGCAGGCGAAGCCTTGCCTTCGGCCACGATCTGGTTGGAAAAATCACTGTCGCCGCCATTGCGCAATGTGACCTTGATACCGGTTTCCTTGGTGAAGCCTTCAGCCCATTCCTTGGCAAGGCTCTCATGCTGGGCATTATAGACGACAATGCCATCCTCATCGGCCATGGCCGGCGGCGCCAGGGCAATCGCTATTCCCACTGCGCCGGCAAGGGTTGAGAGAAAGGACTTCATGCTGATCTCCTCAGTCTGTCCGGTTTCGTCGCTGCTGGCTCTAGCAATACATGATCTTGCCAGTCAACATTAATGAGTCACCGGCAGGTCGCTTTGGCATGCTCATGAAACAATTCCGCGTGAGCGGGGATGAGCGCAGTCATATGCTTTGCTGACCGGGCTTGGCAGGTCGGGCGCTTTATGTTGCAATGCAATATCGACATAGAGCTTCAGAGAAGCCGCCATGACCGCAGCAAGAATTGCCATTGTTACCGGTTCGACCTCGGGCATAGGCTTGGCGATCGTCCGGGCGCTTGCGGCTCAGAATTGTCATGTCGTCGTCAATTCGTTCACCGATACGACTGAAGATCGTGCAATAGCGGATGCGATTAACAAGGAGTTCGGGGTCAAAGCGGTTTATATGCAGGCCGATATGTCCGATCCCGCTGCCTGCCGTGCGCTGGTGGACAAAACAGGCGATGAATTCGGCTCGATCGATATTTTGGTCAACAATGCCGGCATTCAATATGTCGCCCCTGTCGAGGAGTTTCCCATCGACAAGTGGAACGCCATTCTTGCCATCAATCTTTCGTCGGCCTTTCACACCATTGCTGCCGCCCTGCCTTTGATGAAGACGGCCGGGCAGGGGCGGATTGTCAATATCGCTTCGGCGCACGGCTTGATCGCCTCACCATTCAAGTCGGCCTATGTCGCGGCCAAGCACGGCATTATGGGGTTGACCAAGACAGTCGCGCTGGAAGTGGCTGAGAATGGCGTCACCTGTAACGCGATCTGCCCTGGCTACGTGCTGACGCCCTTGGTCGAGGCGCAGATCCCCGACCAGATGAAAGCGCATCATATGGATCGGCATACTGTCGTGCGTGAGGTGATGCTGGCCAGGCAACCCACGAAGAAATTCGTCACGGTCGAGCAAGTGGCTGCCGCTGTCGTTTACCTGTGTTCCGATGCTGCTGCGTCGGTCAACGGCACTCATATATCGGTCGATGGCGGCTGGAGCGCCGCGTGATCTATTCCGCCGGTTGTGGGACGAAGTCGGCTGCGTGCGCCAGATTTGCCAGCATCCCGACGATAAGAAGGAAGCCGGACAAGGCGGCGAACACGATTGAGAAGCCCACATGTTCGGCGGCAAAGCCGATGGCCGAAGGTGCAACGAGTATGCCGCAATAGCCCATCGTCGTGACCACGCTCATGCCGGTGCCTGCGGCCATGCCGGGCTGGTTGCCGCCGGCGGAAAAGGCAATTGGCACCATGTTGGCAATGCCGAGGCCGGCGAAAGCGAAGGCGGCGATGGCAACCCAAGGCTCTGATGCCAGGGCGGCTACCAGCATGCCCGCTGCCGCGATCAGACTGCATATTCGCAGGGTTTTCACGGCGCCGAAGCGGTTGCGCACACCGTCGCCGGCGAAGCGCATGAAAGCCATGGCGCCGGAAAACAACGCGAAGGCGAAGCCGGCCGTTGCAAGATCGGCGCCCCGCTCCTGCTTGAGATAAAGCGCTGCCCAGTCCAGTACGGCGCCTTCGGGGATCATGCAAAACAGGGCGAGCAGGCCGATCAGATAGATGGAGCCATTACGCGGCAGTGCGAATTTCCGGTGTTCCTGGACAACCGGGCGTGGATCGGTAACCAGATGACGGGCGCCAAGCGCGAACAGCGAAACCGCGATGGCGGTCACAAGTCCGGCATGAGCAACATGGCCGAAATTCTGGATGATGATGCCGCCCATGGCGCCACCGGCAAAGCCGCCCAGACTCCAAAACCCATGCGACGATGACATAACCGCTTTGGACAAGCGTCGCTCCACCGCCACCGCATTGGCGTTCATGGCGACGTCCATACCGCCTACAAGGCCACCAAACAGGAACAACGCCGTCGCGGCGAGCGGCGTCGAGGGCGCCAGAGCCACCGGCAGAAGCGCGAGAACGGCAAAGCAACCAAAGCCGCGTACAATTCTGCGGGAACCGTGCCGTGACATCAGATAACCAGAGATAGGCATGCATATGAGCGCACCAAGGCCAAAGATCAGAATGAGCATGCCAAGCGTCAGTTCGCTGATTTCCAGCCGGGTCAGGAAGACTGGTATCTGCGGTGCCCAACTTCCAGTCAGGAAGCCGTTGACGAAGAACATCGTCGCCACCGCCCAGCGCCCACGCCTTGCTATCGAGATCGCATTGGAAACGTCCATCGGCCACAGGTCCGGTGCGGAAATTGCGAGAAAAGCAATATTTGAAAGGCGCGTTAGGGGGTAATGGCGGCTATATCAGAACCTTTATGCCTCAATTCTCGCGCGGCCGATTGGCTTCAAAGGACGCCTTGGCTTCAGGCGAAGCATCTTTTTGATGGCGCGCCTGCCACTCGCTATAGGGCATGCCATAGACGATTTCGCGTGACTCTTCCTTGGTGAGAACGATGCCTTCGGCGTCAGCGGCATCACGATACCAGTTCGACAGGCAGTTACGGCAAAATCCCGCGAGGTTCATCAAGTCGATGTTCTGTACATCCGTGCGATTGCGCAAATGCTCGACAAGCCGGCGAAAGGCCGCGGCTTCGAAATCGCGTTTCTGATCGCTTGAAAGCGTGTTCATTCCAGCCTCCTTCGCAAGGCCTGCTTAAAGAGCCCCAGTACGGGAGCCGAATTGTCTGCCTTCATGTATATCGGTGCGGCGGTTGATTACGTCAACAAGCGGTGCCAACCGCTTCGCCCAGCCCAGCGCGTTTTCATGATCCGCTATCAGATCCTGCCGGATCTCGATCAGGGCATGGGCGAAGCCGTTGACGATCGCATGGCGGAACATCGTATCGCCGCGCAGCGCGCCATCGTAAGGCTCATTATCGCCAATCGTCAGCGTCGGATCGGCGGCGAGGGCCTCCATCAGAAGGCTCGGCGCACGATCATCGCGATCCCATAATATGCCGACATGCCATGGCCGTTTGCGGCCCTGCATGACGGGGGTGAAAGAGTGGATGGACAGGATGAAGGGTGCTTTGCCACTGGTTTCTCCGACCGAGGCTATCAGAGTTGCTACAGCATCATGGTAAGGCCGATAGAAGCCGGTAAGCCGCCTCTCTCGCTCCTCGGCGCTCATCGGATAGTTTCCCGGCACCACAGTGCCATCATAAAGCTGGCGGATCAGTGTCGGATCGTCTTCTCCGCGGTTTGGATCGATCAGGAGTCGCGAAAAATTGGCTAGAACGGCGGGTGCGTCGAGCAATGAGGCGAGTGTGCGAGTTACCGTTTCGACGCCGATATCATAGGCGATGTGGCGCTCGAATTCGGTATCGGGCAGGCCGAGTGTGCCATATTCGTCCGGCAAAGCGCGTCCGGCATGGTCGGCTATCAGCACGAGACCCTGCTTGCGGTCACCCGCGATTGTCTCGAACGGCGCGAAAACTGTGGATCGGGTCATGGTTCGGGAAGATGGTCCGTCTTTCGCACGAAACGCGATGATAGCCTCATTCCACGAACGGGACTGTCACGCAATGCCGTTGTTTGGCCAAGGTTTTACGAAGATTCTGCCCTCAAGCGGTGAAATGACACGTCGTCGGGTATCTAAATCGATTGGATTTGAGATCGGCGGCGCGTTGACATGCGTTCGCACTTCTCCGAAAAGGGGCTCCGAAACATGCTGGCGATCATAACGAGAGGATTTGGAATGGCATCGGCTGTGAGGCAGTGCGCACGCAAGGCCAGGGCCGTGCCGTTGCTTGCTGTTGCCGCTGCACTCATTCTGCCCTTGATCGCGGCCTCGCCGGCGTGGGCGGACTTTCGCGTCTGCAATGCGACGCAGAACCTTGTCGGCGTCGGCATTGGCTATCGCGCCAAAGCCGGCTGGATCACCGAGGGTTGGTGGCACATCGAAGCTTCAAGCTGCAAGACGCTGATCGAGGGGCCGCTCTCGTCGCGCTTCTATTATCTCTATGCGGAAGATGCCGAGCGCGGCGGCCGTTGGGAGGGGCCGATCTCGATGTGCGTGGCAGAAAAGGAATTCAAGATCGCCGGCGTCAACGATTGCGTTGCGCGTGGATTTCAGCGCGCCGGATTTCAGGAATACGACACGGGTGAGCAATCGAGCTGGATGGTCCAGTTAACCGACAAGCCCGCAACAGGCGACGACGACAAGACCGCCGCAGGAAAAACAGTCAATGAGACGAAGCCGTAAGGTCAAAATCCTCGCCACCATCGGTCCTGCGTCTTCCGAAGAGGTTGTGCTGAAGCAGTTCTTCGAGGCGGGCGCAGACGTTTTTCGCATCAATATGAGTCATACCGATCATGCGCTGATGCGCACGCTGGTGGGCCGCATCCGGGCCGTCGAAAAGGACGTTGGCCGCCCGATCGGCATATTGGCCGATCTCCAGGGGCCGAAACTGCGCGTCGGCAAATTCACGCGCGGCCGCGAGACATTGAAGCCAGGCCAGACATTCACGCTGGACGACAATCCTGAACCGGGTGACGGCACGCGTGTTTATCTGCCGCATCCCGAAATCCTGAACTCGGTCGAAACCGGCCATCGCTTGTTGATTGACGATGGCAGGCTGGAACTCAAGGCAGTCAAATGCGACGGCAAGTCGATCGGCTGCACGGTAATTGCCGGCACCAGCATTTCCGACCGCAAGGGCGTTTCGTTGCCCGATACCGACTTGCCGGTCGGGGCGCTGACCGAAAAAGATCGCAAGGATCTAGACGCTGTGCTTGAGACCGGCGTGGACTGGATCGCGCTGTCTTTCATCCAGCGGCCGGAAGACCTCGCCGAAGCGCGCAAGATCGCGCGTGGCCGGGCTCTGTTGATGTCGAAGATCGAAAAGCCGCAGGCCGTGGCGCGCTTGTCCGAGATCATCGAATTGTCCGATGCATTAATGGTTGCGCGCGGCGATCTCGGCGTCGAGATGCCGCTGGAAGCGGTGCCCGGCATCCAGAAGCAGATCACGCGTGCTGCCCGGCGCGCCGGCAAGCCCGTCGTCATCGCCACGCAGATGCTGGAATCGATGATTTCTGCACCGGTTCCCACCCGCGCTGAAGTGTCCGACGTTTCAATCGCCGTTTTTGAGGGCGCCGACGCAATCATGCTGTCGGCCGAATCGGCAGCCGGCTCCTATCCGGTCGAGGCGGTAGCGACGATGAATCGCATCGCCGAGAAGGTCGAACGCGATCCGCTTTACGCCGGTATCATCAATGCCCAGCGCACGCAGCCCGAGCCGACAGGCGCCGACACCATCTCGCTCGCGGCCCGTGAGATTGCCGAGACACTGAAGCTGTCGGCCATCGTCTCCTACACCGCTTCCGGCACGACCGGCCTTCGCGCCGCGCGCGAGCGGCCGCAGGTGCCGATCATCGCCTTGTCGCCTATCCTCAATACGGCGAGGCGGCTGTCGCTGGTCTGGGGCACGCATTGTGTGGTGTCGCCCGATGCCACCGATCTGGACGACATGGTCAACCGGGCGTGCCGGATCGCGTTGGAGGAAAATTTTAGCAAGACCGGCGACCGAGTCATCATTACCGCCGGAGTGCCGCTGGGCACGTCAGGCTCGACCAATATGCTGCGCATTGCCTATGTCGGCGCGGAAGAGCACCAGTTTCCGAACTCAGGCAGAGACGGTCAGATCGCCTCGCCAGCCAGTTCGTCCGACAGGGTTGCCACCTGATCCTGGGCGCTGCGCAACATGGGATAGATATCCAGAACGCGCTCCCATGCGGCGAGCGCATCCTTCTTGTGATCGGTCTCGGTCATGATCTGCGCCAGGCCGGATAATGCTCCGAAATGGCGCGGCTCCAGTTTGAGCACCTCGTCAATGTCAGCGAGCGACTTGGCGTAGTCCTTCATCAGGAAATGAACGGTGGCGCGCCGGTTCCAGCCTTCCGCAAAGGAAGGTTGGAGGGTTACGATCTCATCAAGGAAATCAAGTGCGACGTCGAATTTCCGCTCGTCGATGGCCTTTTGAGACCATTGCATCAGGAGGTCGGTGGTGGCGCTGCCGGATTGCTGAAAGGTTTGCCCAATTTGGGCGGCGATCCTCTCCGCGGCCCTTTCATTGCGCTCGCGCTTGAGTGCGACGAAGAGGGCATCAAGCCGGGCGGTCTTTGCCTGTGTTGTCTGAACGGGCGCTGCCGCCAACACCGGCACGGGAATGGCGCCAGAAAGGAAAAGGGCAGCACAAAGAGAGAGTGTGATCCGCATGGACGGAATCTAGTCCCGTCCGCACCGACGTCAAACTGAAATTTCAGCGAAGCAAGAAGCTTGGACGAATATCAGCGTGTGTCGCGTGATCAGAACCCGTGCGTCTGAACTCAGCCCTGGCGTGCCTTGAAGCGGGGGGCGGTCTTGTTGATGATGTAAACGCGGCCTTTGCGGCGAACCAGTTGGTTGTCGCGGTGACGTGCCCGGAGCGCCTTGAGCGAATTCTTGATCTTCATCGGTCTGCCTGTCGGTCTGTGTCCGGCGTCGCCGAACTAAAAGGCGCGCTCAAGAAAGCGCGCCCAAATTTATGTGCGGCTCATAGCGGGCGGGCCGCTGGCTGTCAACCTTGGCGGCGCGCGCTTATCCGCGTAAAATGCCCCATCTTGCGACCCGGCCGTGTTTCGACCTTGCCATAGAGGTGGAGCATGAGATCGGGCTCGGCCAGAAGCGCGCCGGTGCGGGCGATATCGTCGCCGATGAGGTTTTCCATCACGCAATTTGAATGCCGATCCGGTTGTCCGAGCGGCAGGCCAGCGACGGCGCGGATATGCTGCTCGAATTGCGAGACAGTGCAGGCGGCCTCCGTCCAATGGCCGGAATTATGGACGCGTGGCGCAATCTCATTGGCCAGCAGGCTGCCATCGGCAAGGACGAAGAACTCTACGCCAATGACGCCGACATAATCGAGCGCGGCAAGAATCTTTGCGGCCGCCGCCTGCGCGGCAGCAGCCGTTTCGGGGGTGATGGTGGCCGGCACGCTCGAGCTATGCAGGATACCATTGCGGTGGACATTCTCGGCCGGATCGAAGGTAGCGACCGTGCCGTTGGCACTACGCGCGGCGATGATCGAGATTTCCTTCTTGAAAGGCACAAGCGCTTCCAGGATCAGTGGCACGCCGCCCATCGCTTCATAGACGCCGACAATGTCGCTGCGAATCGGATTGCGAAAGACACGCTGTCCCTTGCCGTCATAGCCCATGCGACGTGTCTTTAAGACGCCGCTACCTGAAAAGGATGCCAAGGCTTTGGCAAGGCCCACTTCGTCGTCAACCGGATGAAATTGGGCCGTGGCAATGCCGATCCCGTTCAGGAAGGTCTTTTCCGTCAGCCGATCCTGGGCGACTTCGAGGGCGCGGGGCGGCGGCAAAACCGGAACGCTTTTGGCAAGCGCCTTGGCTGCGCCGACGGGAACGTTTTCGAATTCATAGGTGACGACGGCTACCTGCTTTGCCAACTCGGCAAGCGCTGCGGCGTCATCATAGGCAGCGACGATCTGACGATTGGCGACCTGGGCGGCAGGGCAATCGGCCTGGGGCTCCAGAATCACCGTGCAATAGCCGAGACGGGCGGCAGCCATGGCCAGCATGCGGCCGAGTTGGCCGCCGCCGATGATGCCGATGGTTGAACCGGGGATGAGCATCAAGGCGTCTCCGTCGGCTCTGACGCGACCTTGGCGGTCTGCGCGGCGCGCCAGTCTTCCAGTCGAGTGGACAGGGCCGCGTCCGATAGAGCCAGGACGGCGGCGGCCAGCAGGGCGGCATTGGCCGCACCGGCTTTGCCGATGGCAAGTGTGCCGACCGGAATGCCGGCGGGCATCTGTACGATCGAAAGCAGCGAATCCCGCCCCGAAAGCGCTTTTGATTCCACCGGTACGCCGAACACCGGCAGCGGTGTCATCGCCGCCGTCATGCCCGGCAGGTGGGCGGCACCGCCGGCACCTGCGATGATGACCTTGTAGCCGGTCGCCTTGGCGCTTTTGGCGAAATCGTAAAGCCTGTCAGGCGTCCGGTGCGCGGAGACAATCAGGCATTTATAACTGATCTCAAGCGCTTCCAGCATTTCGGCTGTATGGCGCATTGTCGTCCAGTCGGACTGGCTTCCCATGATAACGGCAACGTCGGCGCGTTGATTGACCAATTGCGCGGTTCCCAATGGAGAAAGTCCGCGCCTTACCGGAATTCAGCCGCTGTCGCAACAAGCCGGTTTTGGATGGGCGCGCGCTGAATGTTCTGCGTCAGGCTATGATATCGGGAATAATACGATCTTCCAGCGCCACCAGCCGGTCCTTTATAAAGAGTTTTTTCTTTTTCATGCGCTGGATCTGTAGCGGATCGCAGCCGGTGGCGATCATCGCGTTGATAGCCGCATCGAAATCGGCATGTTCCTGCCTCAGTCGCGAAAATTCGAGACGTATTTCGGCCTGTTCTTGTTCGGACATTTTTTCCGTCTGCGTGTGTTTCCGCCAGTCTATCCGGAGGAGGTTTCCGGCTGTGCCAGTCGCGAAGCCCATATCACATTTCACATTATCGGGAAATGCATCCACTGCGCATTCGACATCGCATTCTGTTGGTGGCAGACTGTCATATGATCGTCATGGAAGCGGGCCGGCGGCGGCGCACCGGACGGTCATAATCGAGGAAACCATGAAAGGGAGCACCAATCATGTCTCTTGAATCCCATCTTGACGAGTTGCGGAGGAAGCACGGCGATATCGAGCGCGAGATCGTCAGTGCGATGAATCATCCTTCGGTCGACGATCTGGAGATCGTAGACCTCAAGCGGCGCAAGCTGGCCCTCAAGGACGAGATTGAAAAATTGCAGGTGGCCGACACGACCCACTGATCGAACAGTTCATAATTCCCGTCCCCGAGTGATCACTCCGGCGGTAATGAAGGCGATCCTCCATCGCCTCCGCCGGAGATGACGTTCGATCGGGGAGATATTCTTGGTGTAGCGGGCCGTGTCTCCCGCTGACAGGGCGTGATTTTAGTTTTGTTGCGCTGGATTTGCTGGCATCGCCGGCGGCGGCATTGACAAGTCGGGCACTCTCCTGCACCTCATGGCCGACTTTGCGTCTAGTCCTGAAAGCGCCTTTATTAGTTGAGATGTGGCTTGATCTCGGTAAAGGATCGCGCAACGTGAAAAGCAATGAAGTTTCCAGTGTGCCTACGGACGGATGCACGGTGCTTCGGCTGGAACAGAGGCGGCCGGCGGCCATGACCGGATATTTTTCTTCTCCCTTCGCTCGGCGCAAATCGGTCGGCGTCGATGTTGGTGGGGTTATGGTCGGCGGGACAGCACCGGTGGTCATCCAGTCGATGACCAATACCGATACGGCCGACGTAGATGCCACAGTTGCCCAAGTAGCGGCGTTGGCACGTTCCGGTTCAGAGATCGTGCGCATCACGGTCGACCGAGATGAAAGCGCCGCAGCCGTCCCACGCATCCATGAACGCCTGTCACGGCTTGGCGTCCATGTGCCGCTGGTTGGTGATTTCCACTATATCGGCCACAAGCTGCTCGCCGAGCATCCGGCCTGCGCCGAAGCTTTGGCGAAATACCGTATTAATCCCGGCAATGTCGGTTTCAAGGACAAGAAGGACAAGCAATTCGCGGCCATTGTCGAGACAGCGATCCGTTACGGCAAGCCGGTGCGTATCGGTGTCAATTGGGGATCCCTCGACCAGGAACTTCTGACCATGCTGATGGATGAGAATCAGGCACGCGGCTTCCCAATGACGGCCCAGGAAGTCACGCGCGAGGCGATCGTGCAGTCGGCGCTGCTTTCGGCGGATGCGGCGGAGGAGATCGGGCTCGAGCGTGACAGGATCATTCTGTCGGCCAAGGTCAGCGGTGTTCAGGACCTGATTGCAGTCTATACCGCACTTGCCGCGCGCTCGGACCATGCGCTGCATCTCGGTCTTACCGAGGCGGGCATGGGTTCGAAAGGCATTGTGGCCTCCTCGGCGGCTATGGGCATTCTGTTGCAGCAAGGCATCGGCGATACGATCCGCGTCTCGTTGACGCCGGAACCGGGCGGCGATCGTACGCGCGAAGTTCAGGTGGCGCAGGAATTGCTGCAGACGATGGGTTTTCGTCAATTCGTGCCGATTGTAGCAGCCTGTCCCGGTTGTGGGCGCACGACCTCCACCGTCTTCCAGGAACTCGCCCAGTCAATCCAGGAGGATATCCGTAAGAATATGCCGGTGTGGCGCGAGAAATATCCTAGCGTGGAAGTGCTCAAGGTTGCCGTGATGGGCTGCATCGTCAATGGGCCGGGCGAATCCAAGCACGCCGATATCGGCATTTCGTTGCCAGGAACCGGCGAGATGCCAACGGCGCCGGTGTTCATCGACGGGCGCAAGGCGGCGACGCTGCGCGGGCCGACGATTGCCGCCGATTTCGAGAAGATGGTGGCCGACTATATCGAGCGGCGCTTCGGTCAAGGCCAAGCCAAGGCCGCCGAATGAGCCGATGCGAGGCGGCGGCCTGATCCGGCGTCTGGCGAATTGGCATGCGCATACCGCATTCGTTGCCCTTTCCGTGGGCGTTCTTTCGATGACGAGCGGAACGGCCTATGCCGAGCCACCACATCCACCGCCACCCAACCCAATCAATCGCATCTGCGAGTTGATTGGGACCCACGCCGAGCGCAATGGTCTGCCCAAGGCGTTCCTTGCGCGGCTGATCTGGAAGGAAAGCCGATTCGATGCCAATGCCGAAAGCCCTGCGGGAGCACAGGGCATTGCCCAGTTCATGCCTGGAACCGCCAAGCTGCGCGATCTCACCGATCCTTTCGATGTCGAACAAGCTATCCCGGCCTCCGCCGCCTATCTTGGTGCGCTTAAAGCCGAGTACGGCAATCTCGGCCTTGCGGCTGCAGCATATAATGCTGGTGAAAGCCGCGTGTCGCGCTGGCTCTCGTCTGGTGGTTTCCTGCCGCTCGAAACGGAAGAGTACGTGCTCGACATCCTCGGCGAACCAGTCGATGCGTTCGCTGTTCGGGCGCATGTTGTTGCGATCCGGCCGCTGGATTCTAAACTTGGCTTCGAGGCCGCATGTCGCGACTTGCCGGCAATTATGTCCACCACCATCGCCATGGCCACCATTGCGGTGAAACCTTGGGGCGTGCAGGTGGCGGGAAATTTCCGCCGCACGGCCGCGATCCGACAATGGCAGCGCGTGAAGTCGCGCTTCCCAGTGCTGCTCAGCGCGCATGATCCAGTGGTGAGTCGCGTTCGTACGCCAATGGGACGGCGCGGTATTTATGCGGTCCGTATCGGTGTCGACAATCATGCCGGCGCCGAAAAGATATGCGACAAGTTGCGTCGCGTTGGCGGCGCCTGTGTTGTAGTGCGCAACCGGTAGGATCAGGCAGATTTGGCCTTTGCCGCCTCGCCCAGCCAATTGCCGATCTTGGCGCCGAGCCGGTCGGGCGAGATCGGCTTGGGCAGATAGTCGTCCATCCCGGCTTCGAGGCATTTCTCGCGGTCGCTTTTCAGCGCATGCGCCGTGACGCCGATAATCGGAATATGATTGCCTCTTTGTGCTTCTTCGGCCCGGATAGCGCGCGTCGCCTCGTAACCGTTGAGTTCGGGCATCGAAATGTCCATCAGGATCAGCTTCGGGTCCAGACTGCGATACATTTCCAACGCTGTGCGGCCGTTGCCGGCGATGCGATAGCTGAGGGCAAGACCATTGAGGATTTGGGCGAAGACAAGCTGATTGACCTCATTGTCCTCGGCAACCAGTATGTCGATAGGCGTGCCTGCATGGTTGAGAGGTTCGCCATGAGCCGGGGAGGGCGCTTGGCCGCGCCGCGCCGTGAGTTCCGATATCTGAACAGCAGGTGCCGGCTCTCGCACCAGATGCGTGACGCAGCCTTGGCTGCGTGCCTTCTGGATAGCGGAAATAATGGTGCCAAGCAGGATCGATGATCGGGCAGGCTTGGTCAGATGCGCGGCAATGCCGAAATCGAGCATCAGCTTGTTGAAGTCGACCTGATCGACCGAAGTCAGCAGAACCACCGGGATACCGACCAAGCGCCTGTCTGCGGCGATGACTTTGGCGACATCTGCGCCGTTCATGCCCGGCATCTGATAGTCGAGGATGATGCAGTCGACCGAGGCGCCGAGTTGCATCGCGCGATCGAGGAAAGCGAGCCCTACAGTTCCGCTTTCGGCAGCAGCGCAATCGAAACTCCAACTGCGCAATTGTTCGAGCAGAATGTCGCGATTGACTGAATTGTCATCGATGACGAGCACCCGTGCTCCAGTCACATCGCTTGGAACGGCCGTGTTGCCTGACTGTACCTTCTGCACTGGCAGAGGCGCGGTAAACCAGAAGACCGAGCCACGGCCGACTTCGCTTTCGACACCAATCCGGCCGCCCATCAGATCAACGAGGCGGGCAGCGATGGCAAGGCCGAGGCCTGTGCCTTCATGACGGCGGGTGGAAGAGGAATCGACCTGCGCAAATTTTTCGAATACATTTTGCAGCTTGTCGACGGGAATGCCGATGCCGGTATCCTCCACGCTCACCCTGAGATGGGCGACGCCGTCCACGGTCTCGCCGGTGACGTCAATCAGGACATGACCTTTTTCAGTGAATTTGACGGCATTGCCGAGCAGATTGGTGATGATCTGGCGGAAGCGTCCGGCGTCACCGATGACAAAGGCCGGCAAATGCGGATCGACGCGCACGACCAATTCCAGGTTCTTTTCTGCCACGCGCGCCGAAATCAGCGTCGCGACATCCTCGACGGCTTCGGCAAGGCCGAAGGGTGCCGGGTCCAATTTGAGCTGGCCCGCATTGATCTTGGAGAAGTCGAGAATGTCGTTGATTATGGTGAGCAGCGCGTTGCCGGATTTGACGATCACGTCGGTGAAGGTCTTTTGGCGCGGCGTCAACTCGGTTCGGTCCAACAGCTCTGCCATGCCGAGAACGCCGTTCATCGGCGTGCGGATTTCATGGCTCATATTGGCGAGAAATTCGGATTTGGCGCGGTCGGCGGCTTCGGCTCTGGAGAGCGCCTCCGCGACCTCCTCGAAAGCTCGCCGAATCATCCTTTCCATCGGACGGAAAATCCAGATGGCAACTGCGACGAGCACCAGGAAGATCAGCAGGCTCGACCATTTCAGTACGCGATCGCTGGCGGCATCGGCCAGATGGCGCTCGTCGTTCAATGCGGTGCGCGCGCGTGCCAGAAGGGGTTGGGCGAAAAGATCGTTCTGATTGGCGATTTCGCGCCCGCTCCACTCGTCCACCTTGTAGGCAACGGCCATACGTTCGAGATTGCGCACCATATCACGCGCCGACCAGAACAGGTCGCCGCTGATCGAAGCCGAATTCAGTTCGTCGCGTGCACGCTTCGAGAGACGCGGTGCGACGGAAGCGATCAGGCGAGAGAGTTTGCCGATCTTCCTGGTCAGTTTCTGAGCATGTTTACCAGCCGCCGCGGCCAGTTCGTCATGCGTTTCGGGCCGCCATGCCTTTTGGGCCGTTTCCGTGAAATTTGCGGCATTCTGCAAATCATGGGTCAGTTCGACCAAGCCGGCGCCGAGGCCATCGACGTCATGGCGCAAGGTATTGTAGTGGTTGAGCGCAAGCATCGCGATGCCGGATGCCAGCGCGAAGACAAGCAGGCCCGACAGATAGCGGGTCCGGATCGACCGGACAAAAGCGGGATATCCCGGCATGCGCGCCCCCAAACACACGCGTGGTTCGACGGCCGCGATTACGCTTGATGACGATTAAGATTTGGTTCCGGCGCACAATATCGAAGCGGGCGGGTTCAATTCTGCCGAACTGCGACGAAGCTGGCGGCAGCCTTCAACAATGCGGCGCGTGCGCCATAAGGTTCGAGCAGGCTATGTGCCTGGTTGACCAGCCCATGAAGCTGGCTTCTGGCCCAATCCGCGCCGTGCAAGGCCACCAGCGTCGCCTTGCCAGCGGCGGCATCCTTGCCGGTTGCCTTACCCATACGCTCAGGCGATGCCGTCACATCAAGAAGATCGTCGGCGAGTTGGAACGCAAGCCCGATGGCCGAACCGAATTCGGCCAGCCGCTCGCGGTCTGCGGGCGGCGCGGCAGCTAGAATGGCTCCCGCTTCACAGGCAAAGCGGATCAGCGCGCCTGTCTTCATTGCCTGGAGCCGGATGATGCCGGCCTCTTCGGGGCGCCTTTCTTCGGCCTGGATATCGAGCATCTGGCCGCCGACCATGCCGCCGAGCCCGGCAGCGCGGGCAAGGCCTGCAACCAAATCAAGCCGGTTTTGCGGCATGAGGGTGTCTGTCGATCTTCCGGCCAAGAGGTCGAAGGCCAGTGTCAACAGCGCATCGCCGGCGAGAATTGCCGTCGCCTCGTCGAAGGCTCGGTGCACGGTCGGCTGGCCGCGACGGAGATCATCGTCGTCCATCGGCGGCAGATCGTCATGGATCAGCGAGTAGCAGTGGACGCATTCGAGCGCCGCGGCGACGCAGAGAACGATTTGGCGGTCGAGGTTGGGCGCCAGCAGCGCCGCAGCTTCGATGGCGAGAAAGGGACGCAAGCGCTTGCCGCCGTTCAAGGCGCCGTGCCGCATGGCGGCCATGAGGCGTTCAGGCCGGGCGATCTCGCCCGAGCGTGTACGGTCGTCGAGGATGCGCCGAAGCGCGGCCTCCACCTCGGCAGCTCTTGCGGCGAGCACTGCCTCAAACATTATCTGAACATTGTTGGCCATGATGGCGAGCGGTAGCCGACACTCAAACATTGCGCAAGACGCCAAGCCTCTTTATGCCTGGGCCGGGCAGAAGCGCTATTTGAGGCAGGGGTGTGGCCGGGTGGTGGAGCCGACCGTCGAGCACGATACTGAAGGACGGGACATGGCGAGACCGAAACGCCGGGCACGTAGCGGTCCCAGACGCTGGCTTCGCCGCAGCGTGAAGGTGCTTGTCGCACTTGCGCTTATCCCGATCGTGTTGACGTTTCTCTATATTCCATCCTTCGTGCATCCAGTCTCGACTCTGATGTTGAAAGACCTCGCCACGTTCACGTCCTATAAGCGGCAGTGGGTTCCAATTGGAGATGTGGCGCCGGCACTCGTTCATGCAGTGGTCATGTCCGAAGATGGCCAGTTCTGCTTTCATCATGGCGTCGATCTTGGAGAATTGCGTGGCGTTATCGATGACGCGCTGGCCGGTGAGGCGACACGCGGCGCTTCGACAATCACCATGCAGACGACGCGTAATCTATTTCTTTGGCAAAGGCCGTTCGCGGGTCTGCGCAAGCTGATCGAATTACCGCTCTCCGTCTACATCGACGCAGTTATGCCGAAGCGCCGTATCATGGAGATCTACCTCAACATCGCTGAGTGGGGGCCGGGCATCTATGGCATCGAAGCAGCGGCCGAATATCATTTCGGCGTCTCGGCCAAGAACCTGACGCGCCGCCAAGCCACCCTTTTGGCCGTTACGCTGCCTAACCCGTATGAGCGCAACCCGGCGAAACCGGGACGGGGCTTGAAGCGGTTGGCTGCCTTGATCGACCGGCGGGTGTCGCGTTCGGCCGCTTATGTCGGTTGCCTTGATTGAAAAGGGCCTCTGTGGCAAAAAAATTTGCGTCGTGACTGGCCAAACCGGCTCGGGCCGTGTATAGGCACGCCACTTTCTTCTAGAATTAGGCCTTGAAGCGGCCCTTTCACGGGGCGCTGTGGCTTTGATCGACTGAGTGGAGCAGATTATGGCTGTACCGAAACGAAAAACCTCTCCCTCGAAGCGCGGTATGCGCCGCTCTGCTGATGCCATCAAGGCTCCGGCCTATGTCGAGGACAAGAATTCCGGCGAAATGCGCCGTCCGCATCATATCGACTTGAAGACCGGCATGTACCGCGGCCGTCAGGTTCTGGAGCCGAAGGAAGCCTGATAGGCTTTCTTCGCATGCAGTTTTCGTGAAAGGTCGGCCTCGTGCCGGCCTTTTTCGCGTTTCGGGTCAGTTGTTTTGCTTGCGGTAAGTAATCTCAAATGTGACCGGCGGCACGCTCGGGTAGGCGCGGCCTGTTTCGAGATATTTTCCTATAATCATCAATGAATGTTTTTACGGACTGCCTTGCACCTGGTCGCGTTCTTCGGTGGAATCCATCTGCCAGAATTGATCCAGCCAGATATTCAGCTTGAAAAAACCATTGCCGGTGATGGCATAGACGCGGCGGGTGCCGTCGGCCCGTGCTCTCACTAGTCCGGCGTCGAGCAAGACCTTGAGGTGCTGGGAAACGGCGGGACGTGATATTGGAAGACCGGCGGCGAGATCGTTCACCGTTCTGGGGCCACGCCGCAATTCCTCAAGAAGATAGCGTCGGTTCGGGTCGGCGATCGCCATGAACGCATCGTAAAGCACCATGCCTCAGTTGTGCGGCAAAGGCGCGTAAAGCTCAATCCTCGGTTTCGTCTTTTTGCCGTGGGTCGAGTGTCAGCGACTGTGGCGTGATCGAGCGTTCGGCCGGTAGCGTCTTGAACGCATCGCGATCCTCGATCGGCACTGGTGCACGTTGGCGTATGCGAAGCAGCGTATAGCCAGCGAGTGCGAGATGCGCGATGGCAGTGGCTAGAAACAGGCTTTCCGGACGTAACCAACCCATCAAGGCGGCGGCCAACATTGGCCCGATCATGGTGCCGAATCCATAGAGCAACAGCAAGCCGCCCGAGACCTTGACAAATTCCTCGGCGGGGGCGTGGTCATTGGCATGGGCAACGGCGATCGAATAGAGCGTGTAGGCAAAAGCGCCGTAAGCTGCCGTGAGCACCAGAACCGGAGCACCGGAATGCGGCTTGAACAGAAAGATGGCGAGCCCGAACAAGGCGGCGCCGATACCTGCGGCGGCCAGCACATAGCGGCGGTCGGTGCGGTCGGAAATGCGACCTGCGGGCATTTGCATAGCGGCACCAGCGATAACGACAAGGCTCATCATCAGTGCAATCTGGGCCGTTGAAATGCCGATGCGAGCGCCGTAAACGGCTCCCAGCGTGCCCCACGCGCCGTTGGCAATGCCGATGAGCACGCAGCCGACAGCCGAGACCGGGGAATTGGAATAGAGCCCTTTGAGGTCTAACTCGACGTTTTGCAGTGGCTGGGGCGTGGATTGTGTCGATACGGCGGTTGGGATCAGTGATAGGCAGAAAAAAATACCGGTGATCATGAATAGTGAGGCGGAGCCTACGTCGCCCCCCGCCACGATCATCTGGCCGCCCATGATCGAGGCGTAGGTTACCATCATATAGAGGCCGAATACCGTGCCTCGGTTTTCGTTAGTGGCTTTTTCGTTCAACCAGCTTTCTATGATCATGAAAGCGCCGGCCATGACAAAGCCAGTGCAGGCACGCAATACAATCCAGGCATACTCATCGATGATGAGACCGGTGAGCAGGGCGATGATGGCGCCGGCGGACGCGAATGTGCCGAAGGCGCGGACATGGCCAGCGCGGCGCACGATCCTCGGCGCCAGTAGGCACCCGGCGACAAAACCCATAGCCCAGGCCGTGCCCATGAGGCCGAGCGCCGTGGTGGAAAAACCTTCGAACTGACCGCGCAATGGCAGCAACAGCCCATGCAAACCAGATGCCGCAAGCAAGAACGCCGTGCCGCGCAAGAGGGAGAGGATCGGTCTGTAGGTGGCAAACATTCAGGTCGGTCCAGCTGCGAATCAATGGCACCTGACAAAAGCAGGTTTAGGACTTTTCGGCGGCGCTGATCGCGACAAAATCATAGGCTGCGAAATAAGGCTTCGGCAGCGGATCGGGTCGAGCCTTTGGCCTCCAGTTCGGTTTCCAAGCGGACGATTTCGGCGCGTAACAATTCGATGCGTGTCGAAAGCTCTCCAATGGAAAGAAGCGATAAATCCTGTCCGATTTCATGTGGCTGGGGTTTCTTTTTCGGTTCGTCGTCGAAGAGCGCCATCTGTTCTCCTCCGGCAGGCTTCGTTACCGCCATCTATGCGGTTTGCCTGAACGGGCAATGAGCATAGAAAGGAGAGAATACATCGGCCATAGGCTGGAGCAAGCCAAGGTGAACGGCAATCTAAGCGAGATGGGCGGATTATGGTAAGACAGAATTCGATACCGGAGAAGATGACGGCGGTAGCCATTTCGATGCCGGGAGGCCCGATGGTGCTGAAGCCAGAAAAGCGCGACGTGCCGCAGCCGGGTTCGGGCGAAATTCTCGTCAGGGTGCATGCCGCGGGAGTCAACCGGCCGGACGTGATGCAGCGCAAAGGTATCTACCCGCCGCCGCCGGGCGCGTCGGACCTGCCCGGCCTCGAAGTTGCAGGTGAGGTTGCCGCCCTCGGCGAAGGTGCGGCGCGTTGGGGTATCGGCGACCGGGTTTGCGCGCTGACGGCGGGCGGCGGCTATGCTGAATATGTCACCGTGCATGCCAGCAATGCTCTGCCGTTGCCTGCCGGTTTTACCGATACGGAGGCAGCAGCGCTGCCGGAAACCTATTTCACCGTCTGGCACAATGTTTTCGAGCGCGGCGCGCTCAAGCCGGGCGAGACGCTTCTGGTCCATGGCGGCTCGTCGGGTATCGGCACGACAGCGATCCAGCTTGCTGTGGCCTTCGGGGCGACGGCGATTGCTACGGCCGGCTCCAGCGAGAAATGCCAGTTGTGTGTGAAACTTGGCGCCAGTCGCGCCATAAACTACCGCGAAGAGGATTTCGTCGCGGTGGTGAAGGAGGCGACAGGCGGCAAGGGCGCCAATGTCATCCTTGATATGGTGGGAGGTGATTATGTTTCGCGCAATTACAACGCGGCAGCGGTGGACGGCCGCATCGTGCAGATCGCCACGCAGGGTGGGGCCATCGCGAGCGCCGATCTCGTCAAACTGATGACCAAGCGGCTGGTTCATACCGGTTCGACGCTGAGGCCGCGCTCGATCGAATTCAAGGGCGCCCTTGCCATAGCCCTGGAGGCCCAGGTGTGGCCCCTGTTGGCAACACGCAAGGTCGCTCCGGTGATGGATATGATCTTTCCGCTCAATGATGCCTGGCGGGCGCATGAACGCATGGAGGAAGGCGACCATACAGGCAAGATCGTCCTCGATGTCAGCTAGCGACGCTACTGCGGGAAGTTCCTGAAAACATTTATTTTCTCTTCATGGTGCGATGCAGCAAATGCAATACGGGTATGCAAAAGCGTCTGTTCTAGATTGGAGCGGGAATGCCTATTTGAGGGGCATCGAATTCAACGCAAGATCGCACCGAATGGAGAGCAAGATGAATCTGATCCGCAGCTATAGGAATTGGCGCCGTTACACCGAGACCGTTCGCGAACTGAACCGTCTCAATGCCCGCGAACTCGACGATCTCGGCATCAATCGCACCGACATCGCCAGGGTTGCCCGCGCCGCTTCGTACTAAGCGGCTCTACATTCAAGTAGAGCCGATGCCTGGCGCGTTGCGAAGTGCGCCGCCGGCTCCGAACCCCGCTGAACCTTGTTCGGCGGGGTTTGTTTTTGTCCGCGCTGTTTTCTTCCCGGTTGCGATCATGTCGCGGAACCGTTATATACCGCCTCGATTTCCCTTATTTGGTGGCTCTGAACCACCGCCCGCGCGGGAACGCGGGCGAACGAGAAGGATTTATCGATGGCCAATACGCTCCTGATGCCCAAGGCGACCGCTGTTTGGCTGGTTGACAATACGGCCTTGTCCTTCGAACAGATCGCGCACTTTTGTTCGCTGCATCCGCTCGAAGTGAAGGCCATCGCCGATGGGGAGTCCGCACAAGGCATCAAGGGTCTCGATCCGGTCATCACTGGTCAACTCAGCCGCGACGAGATCGCCAAAGGCGAGACGGATGGCAATTACCGCCTGAAGCTTTCCGAGCCAAAGGTGCGGGTGCCGGAATCCAAGCGCAAGGGGCCACGCTACACGCCGCTTTCAAAGCGGCAAGATCGGCCAAATGCCATCTTGTGGCTGGTGCGTAACCACGCAGAGCTCAAGGATGCGCAGATTTCGCGCCTCGTCGGCACGACCAAATCGACAATCGAGCAGATTCGCGAACGCACCCATTGGAATTCAGCCAATCTGGTGCCAATGGATCCGGTAACGCTCGGCCTGTGCTCGCAGATCGACCTCGATCTCGAAGTGCAGCGTGCTTCGCGCGGCCGCGATCAGGCACAGCCGACGGGCGATACGCTTCTGCCCGCTTCGCTGACGGAACGGCTGGAGCCGCAAAATGGAAAACCTGCCAAGGAGGACAGCGACGAACTCGACGCGGCCGCCGTCTTTGCCAAGCTTTCTGCGCTGAAGTCGAAGGATGGTGACGATAACGAAGAATAGCAGCCGCTTTCCTTAGAGATTCGTCCTGGTCAAGGAATCCATGACGCCTTAGCCAGCGGTCGGTCAGGCACCTCTTGCTGTCGGTCCCATCTCATAGGATTCACTTCGCTCTACCACCCGGTAGAAATCGGCAAGTTGTTTGCCGCGCTCCGGCTTGAATACGCGGCCGGCGGTCGCCACCGAATTGATGCGGTCGATGCGGAAGGCGCGAAAATCGTCCCGCATCTCGCACCAGGCAACCAGCGTCCATACCTTACCCCAGAACCACAGGCCGAGTGGCCGTATGTCGCGCCCGGTCTCCCGGCCGTTCTCGTCGCTGTAGCCAATGGTCAGAACCTGCCGCTTTTCGGTGGCACGCTCGATCACATCGATTGTCCCTCGGTCCGTATCGCTGACCACCCACATCGGAGCATGGATTTCAGTGCGTGCGATTCGCGCCTTTTCGGGTTCAGGGAGGACGGCGCCTATCTTGACCAGTGCCTCGTCGGCGGCCCGTGCCATGGTGGCGCCGCCAAATGCGCGCACCATACGCGCTCCGGCAACGAGTGCAACGATTTCGTCTCGTGTAAACATCAGAGGCGGAAGGTCAAACCCCTCTCTCATCATGTAACCCACGCCAGCCTCGCCATCGATGGGGACCCCTGTCGATTGCAGGTCGGCAATATCGCGATAGATCGTGCGCTCAGAGACCTCGAGCCAGGTGCCGAGTTTCTGAGCCGTAACCAGCCGGCCACCACGCAAATGCTGCACGATCTGAAAAAGCCTGTCGGCACGTCTCATATCTGGTCCTTTCGCCCCCGCTAAGGAACCTCTGCTATCCTATGACATGATCCTCCTGACACCATAATGTCAGGAGGATGTGGAGTATCTATTTCACCTCGAATGTTGGCTTGAACCAGGCGGGGGCCAGCGTGTTGTCGAGGTCGAGCGACAAGACGTTGGTTTTGTTGACAACCTTGATCTGAGGTCCGATATGCCTGTACCGCAATGTGCCTTCTATGGCCCGGATGGCCTGGTCTATGGCTATACGCCCTTGCAGTGGCGGTGAATCTGTCGGGGCGGCAAGCACCTTGTCTCGAAATATCTCGCGGAACGTGCCGTGGGTAAAATAATCGGCAAGGATTTTTATTCTTTGCTCTTTGCCTTGGGCACGAAGAAGGCTGACTGCGGCGTCGGCCGTTGGCGCGCTGCCAACGATGTAATCGATGTCCGGTTGTGTCGCGAGCACGTCCTCGACGAGCAGAAGCTGAATTTCCATTCCCGTGTCGCCCCACTTGACGGCGGCAATTTTTGCCGAGCTGTTCTTGAGGCCTTGCTGGAAGCCCGCTTCGATAAACGGAACCCACCCGGCACCTTTCGGGCCGGGAAACCATGCAATCTTGACGGGTTTCGAGCCGGGTGGATGAAGATTTGCAAGATAACTGCCGATGGACCGGCCCATCTCCTCCCATGAGACGGCGGCTTTTGCGGTTATACCGGTGCTGTCGATGTCGTTGACCGCAGCAATCACCGGGATGCGCCGTGCTATCTCCTGGATTGTCGGCGTCAGCCCGTTGTAAGAAACCGTTCCGACGATCAGTGCGTCGGCGTTCGTGCTACAGGCCTTTATCTGCTCGATCTGTTTGTCGAGATTGGGATAGCCGCCGGCCTCGACGACGGTCAGGCCGACGCCCGCGGCCTTCGCCTGCTCCACCATGCCGTAATTGACACTCACCCAATAGGAGTCCTTCAGATGTGGGTAGGACGCACAAATCTTCCAATGGTGGGCGGCATTGGCCACCGGTTGATAGTCGATTGCCGTGGACGGATGCGAATAGTCGAATGGCGGCTGCCAGGCCTCGAGCCGCCATGTGCCGGGCCTGTCCTCGGCGTGACCGGCCGAAATCGCCATGGCAAGGCCCGCCGCGGCAGCCGCGCTCCTGCAAATATGGCGGACTGTTGCGGTTCCCATGCGCCGGAGACTAGAGCATCGGACCGAAAAGTGGAATCCGGTTTTCGGATCATTCCGATGTGCCATCATGGAATAAGAGGGCCCTTATGCGCGCAATTGAATGCACGACGCTCTGGATGGCTTACCTCGATCCTGCAAACCATGGTTATATGAGCGATGTTTCGTAGGCTCGGCATTGGCGGAAGGCTGTTTCTCGCTTTCCTTTGCATAACTGGCTTGTCGCTGTCGTCCGGCGTTGCAAGCTGGTTGATCCTGCGCCATATCGCGGCGGCCCAAGCTGTGGTTAACACCAAGGCGCTGCCGGCCATTGCGGAAACCCAACATATTGCCGAGCTTAGTGCCAGACTGGTTGCAGCGGCTCCGGCTCTCGCCGCCGTGCGCTCGCCTGCCGAATTGTCGGCGGAGCAGGCCGAGTTGTCTCGCCTGTCTCGGGAGATGGTTGAGTCTCTCGATCATCTGAAAAAATTCGACACCGACAAGCAGCTTGTCGAGGCGTTTGCCAGCTCGGTCGAGAAAATGCTGGCCAATCTGAAGAACAACTATGGCCTCGTGCGCCGGCGGCTGGAGCAGGAGGCCGCCTATCGCCGCAGCGCAGAAAAAGCGACCGATGCTGCACAGTCGATATTGCTGCTGTCGGAAACGCTGATCTCGAATGCATCGGCGGGTGCATCGGCGGTCACTGCGAGCCTTTATGGGTTGATCACCGATCCCGCCCGGCGGGAAGATGCTTACAGCGCGATCGACCGGCTGATCGAACATGACATTTTCCTGATGGAGCGGATGTACGAGTTGCGCCACCGCAGTGCCCAGATCAGCCTGCTGGTCAACCGTCTGGACCGCGCCCAGTCGTTGAAGGAAGTCAGCGAGATCAGCGCCATTTTCCAGGATCACATGACGGTCATAAGGCGGCGTATCCTGGGCATCGACGATCCGGTGCGGCGTAAGCAGGCGCTTGCGTTCTTCAACACGATGGAAACAGCGGTTGGCGACACGCCCGTCGCCGGTTCGCTGTTTGGACGCCGGCAGCACGTCATCGATCTCATCGATCGGCTGGACAAGATGACCGAAGCCAACCGGGAGCTTTCGGCAAAACAGAATAAAATTGCCGGGAATATCCTCGACCGCTCCGGGACCTTCGCGCGAACGACAGCCAAGCGCGCCGACAATGCCGTCCGGATCGGCATTGTCGTACTGATCCTGACGCTTGTTTGCGCTCTTCTGGTGTCGGGTACCATCGTCTGGCTCTATGTCGAGAGGAACCTCGTTCGCCGTCTCGGCACCATGGCGCGTGCCGTACAGCGGCTGACAGCCGGCGATCTCCGTGTCGAAGTCTCCGAAGATGGCGACGATGAGTTGCGCACCATGGCGGTTGCGGTGAACCGGTTTCGGGATGAATCGCGACGGCGGCTCGATCTGGAGCAGGAGCGCGAACGCATGATGGTCGAACTCGGGCGGCATCGCGAAGAGTTGCAGCAACTGGTCGAAGAACAGACGGAGGAAATCAGGCACGTCAATACGCGCCTTAGGCAGGAGGCACAGGATCATGCGCAGGCGCGTGAGGAGGCCGAACAGGCAAGCCGGGCAAAATCCGCCTTCCTGGCGACGATGAGCCACGAAATCCGCACGCCCATGACCGGGATGCTTGGCATGATACGCCTTTTGGGCGAAACGAGGCTCAACGCCGGGCAGCGCAAGCATCTTTCTGTGGCCACCAGCTCGGGCGAGGTGCTTTTGAGCATCCTCAATTCGATCCTCGACTATTCCAGGATCGAGTCTGGCAAGGTGGTCCTGGATCAGGAGGAGGTCGATGTGCGGGCGCTGGTCGAAGGTGTCGTTGCCTTCATGCAGCCGGCCGCCGTCGAGAAGGGACTCGATATCATTCTCGATATCGATCCGAAACTGGCGCCATGGTTCTGCGTCGACGCGACCAAGCTTCGGCAGATATTGTTCAACCTGATCGGCAACGCGATCAAATTCACCGAACGTGGCGAAGTGCGTGTCGAGGTTACGGCTCACCGGGTCGCCAAAGGGTCGCAGCATGTCCGCTTCAGCGTTTGCGACAGTGGCATCGGCGTGTTGCCGGAACATCAGCAACATATCTTCCAGCCATTCACGCAAACAGATGCTTCGATCACTCGACGTTTTGGCGGCACCGGGCTGGGCCTTGCCATCAGCAGCGAACTTGCGCGACTGATGGACGCCGAAATAAAAGTCTCGTCCACTCCCGGCGTGGGCAGCACCTTTACCTTCACTCTGAAGTTGAAAACGGCCGACCGGCCGCTGCGGACGCAAAAGCAGAAGGCACGCCTTGCCCAATCCGACCGCCGCCTCGATATTCTCATGGTTGAAGACGACGACACCACGCGGCTGGTGGCTGAAACCCTGCTGTCGAAAGCCGGGCATCGGGTGCGGGCGGTCAGCGATGGCTATGAGGCGGTGGAGGCGGTTGCCGACTTCAAGCCCGATGTTCTCGTCATGGATATCAGCCTCCCCGGCATTGACGGGCTGGAAACCATGCGCCGCGTGAGAACGGCTCTGGCGCGGCCGGACCTGCCGGTTGTCGCAATGTCGGCCCATGTTTTCAGCACCGAGATAGAGCGTTATCTCGGCTCGGGCATGGATGTCTTCGTTGCCAAGCCTCTTATCGGCGAGCAATTGCTCGATGCGCTCGATTCCCTCTCGTTACCGCATGCCGCCCGCTCGGCTATCCAACCGGCCGCCCACTCCGACACCTTGATGCCATTCGACGAAACCGCTGGCAGGGCCGACATGCAAACGCTTGGCATAGCGGGACTGGAACGCCTTGCGGCGATCGCGCGGACCAGTCTGCCGGAGCGTTTTCAATCGATGCACGTCGCACTTCTGGCGGAAGACAGGCAGACACTTCGCGACCTGGCGCACGCGACGAAAAGTTCAGCAGGCTCGCTTGGGTTCCCGCGCTTGCTCGCGGCCGCTACGGCACTGGAAGCCAAAGCCGACGTCAATCCCGTCGAGCATTTGTACACCGGCATTGCCGAGTGCAAAGCGGCATTCGAAGCCGGCCTTTTGCGCCTGGACGCTCTGCTCGCGCGCGAACGGAGCGCCAAACCCGCCGCAGCGGAATAGCATCGGACCGAAAAGCGGCATCCGATTTTCGGGCTATTCCGATCCTCCATCAAAATGCCGGCGGGGCTTAGCTTGATTTCGGGGCGGCGTCGCCTGCAGCTTCGCTCCGGGGAACGAAGAAATAGCCTTCGCCATGTGCCGTCAGGATGATGCGGGGCGCGCGTGGGTTGTCTTTGAGTTTCTGCCTCAGCCGTCTCACCAGCACATCGACGGTGCGATCGTGCGTGTCCCATTCCCGTCGCGAAATTTCGTGCAGCAGGCGCTCGCGCGTCAGGACCCGGCCCGGATTGGCGGTAAACGCGGCCAGCATCTTCAACTCCGCGCCGGTCAATTCGACGAATGTCCCGTCGGCGTCCTGCAGCGTGCGCCCAAGCACATCCAGCGTCCAGCCATGGAAATGGCGCACCGAGACGTTGCCGGTGTACTGGCGGCCCCGTCCGACGCGGCGCAAAAGTCCCTTGACGCGGGCGAGCAATTCCCGTTGCTCGAAGGGCTTGGTGACATAATCGTCGGCGCCGATTTCCAGCCCGACGATGCGATCGACGGCGTCCGAGCGCCCGGTGACCAGTATGATGCCGGCGTCCGAGCGTTCCCGCTGTTCGCGGGTGAGCCTCAGTCCGTCTTCGCCGGGCAGGTTGATGTCGATCATGAACAGGTCGGCGGGTTGGCGCGCGACAATGCTGCGCATTTCTTCGCCATCGCCGGCTTCGCTGACCTTGTAGCCCTCGGCAAGAAAATAGCCGGCCAGCTTTGCCCGCGTGACCGGATCGTCCTCCACGATCACGATGTGATGCTGGAGCCTCATGGTATTTTCCTCCCGAGACTGCGTTAACATATTTTCACATTTCTGACCATGACTTTTACATATCGACCGACACCCGTTTACGTCTCGCCGCTATCCTCACAGGACTGAGCAGAAATCCAAAATGCCGATAGAAGCATCTTTCCGCTCTCAGGGAACCATAAGGTCAAGAGGAGAAGACATGCGCAATCTAACCAAAACCGTTAGCGTGGCCGCCATCCTGGCATTCGCGGCAAGCACGGCCTTTGCTGAAGATTCCACCGATACCATCAAGATCCCGATCCACAACTGGTCCAGTCAGATCGTCGGCGCACATATCGTAGGCAAACTCCTCGAAAAGACGGGCGCGACGGTCGAATACGTCTCTTCCGACAGCCAGGTCGTTTACACGGCCATGTGCGAAGGCGACATCCATCTCGAAAACGAGGTCTGGGAGGGTGCTTTCGGCGTTGCTTTCGAAAAGGTGGTGAAAGAGGGCTGCGTGCTCGATGCCGGCACCCACGATGCCAAGACCCGCGAAGAGTGGTGGTATCCGAAATATGTCGAGGAGATCTGCCCCGGCCTGCCGTCATGGGAAGCGTTGAACGCATGCGCGGATAAATTCGCTGTTGCCGAGACCGCGCCGAAGGGCCGTTTCCTTGGCGGGCCGGTGGACTGGCTCAAGCACGATGCGGAGCGTGTTAAGGCATTTAATTTGAACTTCGACGTGGTGAACGCCGGTTCGGCTGCGGCACTGTGGGCGGAGCTGGCCTCGGCTGAAAAGCGCAAGGAGCCTATCGTCCTGTTCAACTGGACGCCGAATTTCATCGAGGCCCTTTATGAAGGCAGCTTCGTCGAGTTCCCGGACTACGATCCGAAGTGCAAGGACGATCCATCATGGGGAACGAACAAGGACCTCCCCTATGATTGCGGCAACCCCAAGGGCGGCTATCTGAAAATAGGCGTCTGGAAGGAATTTCCGAACAAGTGGCCGAAGGCTTATGCGGTGCTGCAGAAGGTCAACTTTACCAACATGGACGTCGCCGTCCAGGCCAAGCTGACCGATATCGACGGTATGGAGCCGGAACAGGCTGCCGACAAATGGCTGGCCGATAACGAGTCGAAATGGAAGGCGTGGATGGAATAGGGCGCCTGTCGCCCCTTCTTTTCAGGACACGATGTTTCCGGAAAGCGTCAGGCTTTCCGGAAACAGGTTCCACGAAGCTCCAGGCCTGGGCCTGAGACGCCACGCATCGTTTGCGTGCTCCATCCTGGCCCGTTTCGATACCGCCCGCCATTCTTGATGCCGGTCCATTTCGGAACGGCAAAGGGGAGATCCATGAACGAACCCAAGATCGCATGCCGGAATCTCTGGAAGCTCTATGGCGCAGACCCGTCCGGCTTCCTGACGCAACATGACGGCCGCCCCTCGATCGAAGCCATTCGCAAAGACGGCTACATTCCCGCCGTGCGCGACGTTTCCTTCGACGTGATGCCCGGCGAAATCCTGGTGGTCATGGGGCTTTCGGGTTCGGGAAAATCGACCCTGTTACGCTGCCTTGCCCGGCTGATCGAGCCCACCGCTGGGAAAGTGATGTTCGAGACCCACGATATGCTGGCGGCGTCCGAGCGCGAACTGATCGAATTGCGCCGGCACAAAATGGGCATGGTGTTTCAGAATTTTGCGCTGCTGCCGCATCGTACCGTCCTCGACAACGTTGCCTTTCCGCTTCAGGTCCAGGGCGTCGGCCGACGCGAACGCGAGGGGCGGGCTCGCGAGGTCATCGAACTGGTCGGCTTGAAGGGCCGCGAGGACTATTATCCGCGCGAGCTTTCGGGCGGCCAGCAGCAGCGCGTCGGCATTGCCCGTTCGCTGGCCGTTGGCCCCGATTTGTGGTTTCTGGACGAGCCATTCTCGGCGCTCGATCCGCTGATCCGCAGGGAAATGCAGGACGAATTCCTGCGCCTGCAAAAGATGCTCAACAAGACGATCGTCTTCATCACGCACGACTTCGATGAAGCCATTCGCGTTGCCGACCGCATCGCCATCATGAAAGACGGGGCAATCGAGCAACTCGGCACGGCGGAAGAACTGGTGACGCGACCGGCGACGCCTTACGTCGCCAAATTTACCGAGAACATCCCGCGGGATCGGCTCCTGTCGGTAAAGAGCGTGCTGACGCCGGCGGGTTCGCGCAAGCCGGCAGCGAATTCGATCCATGTCGATACCATGCTGACGGCTGTGGCGCGCCGCATCATGACGGACGACGCGTCCATAGATGTCGTCGATAGTGCGGGCGTACTGGTGGGGACGCTGGATCGAGCGACCTATATCGATGTCCTGTACGGGCAGGAGCCGTTGCAGTGAGCGCGGTGGCGCTGGAGAAGTCGGCGAGCGCCGACAAGGCGACATGGCTCGGTAGCACGACCGTGCCGATGCTGATTGTCCTCACGTTTCTGATCCTGTTCTTTTCCGCGCCGCTTCTGCCCGCCTGGATGATCCAGGTGCCCCAGCAATGGGCCGTCCCGTTCATCGACTGGACAAATGCGCTGATCGATCATTTGCGCAACGACATGATGTTCGGGCTTTTCACGTTCCGCGACATGACGCGGTCAGTGGCCGAACTCATCACCTGGCCCCTGGCGCTCGTCGAGGGTCTTCTTGTTGCCGGCTTCCCCGATATCAACCTGCCGGCCATGCCGTGGCTGATGACTGTCGGCCTCGCCGGCATTCTGGGCTGGTCCCTGCGCGATTGGAAACTGGGTGCGCTCGCGGCCGGTGGCGTCGCCTATATGGCGATCTTCGGCAAGTGGGAATTGTCGATGGTGACGCTGGCGGCGGTTTTGGTTGCCGCGCCGGTGGCCAGCGCCATCGGCTTCTTCACCGGCGTGCTCGCCGTCAAGAAGCCATGGTTCGAAGCTGCCATCGTACCGCTTCTCAACGTGCTGCAATCCCTGCCGCATTTTTCCTACCTCATTCCGATCGCGGTTTTTATCGGCGTCGGCCACAAGGCTGGTGTCATTGCCACGATCATCTTTGCCATTCCGCCCATGGCGCGGTTGACCATACTGGGCTTGAAGAGCGTTCCCGACGAAATCCGCGAGGCTGGCAGCATGGCCGGTTGCACCCGGCTTCAGATGTTCTGGATGGTTGATGTGCCAGCCGCGCGCCAACCACTGCTGGTGGGCGTCAACCAGGTCATCATGCAGTGCCTGGCCATGGTCGTCATTGCCGCGTTCGTCGGCGCGCGCGGGCTTGGGCACGACCTGCTGTTCAGGCTGCAGTCGCTCAAGATCGGCGAGGCGCTGGAGAGCGGCGTCGCGATCGTCATGATGGCGATCGTGCTCGACCAATTGAGCCGGGCA
The DNA here is from genome assembly GCF_002075885.1 of Manganibacter manganicus. Classification (GTDB taxonomy): domain Bacteria; phylum Pseudomonadota; class Alphaproteobacteria; order Rhizobiales; family Rhizobiaceae; genus Mesorhizobium; species Mesorhizobium manganicum. Next base: position 67,724 of record NZ_MDET01000009.1, on the reverse strand, counting down.
GCAACGGAAAAGCAACCCAGCCACGTCGAGGTGACCGACTCCTGGTTGAAGCGGTTTCCGTTCCTCTCCGCGTCGATCGCCGTTGTCGTGGGCTCCATTGTCCTTTCGACGATCACCTCATACGCCAGCGTGTGGCCTAAGGAACTCACCTTGAGCACCGCGCCGTTCTGGGACGGGCTGGTCGACTGGATTACGTTCTACTTCTATGATCCGCTGCAATATTTCCGCGACGCCATGCTGCTCTATGTGCTGATCCCCGTGCGCGACGTGTTCCAGATGGTGCCATGGACGGCATTGCTGACGCTTGTCGCCATGACGGGCTGGGTGCTTGGCGGCCTGCGTCTGGCGGCCATCGTCTCCGGCTTTGTACTGTTCATCGCGTTCGCCGGTTTCTGGGAACGGTCGCTGATCACTGCCTATATGGTTGCGGTTTCGGTCACTGCCTGCGTATTGATCGGCCTGCCGGTCGGCGTATGGGCGTCCAAGACGGAGCGTCGGGCGGCGATGGCCAAGCTGTGGTGTGATACGTTCCAGACCTTCCCATCGTTCATTTACCTGATCCCGGTGATCATGCTGTTCAAGGTGGGGGATGTGGCCGCCATTTCCGCCATCATCATCTACGCGATGATCCCGATTGTGCGTTATACCGTTTTCGGCCTTCGCAACGTGCCCAAGCACATTGTGGAAGCCGGGGTGATGTCGGGTTGCACGCGGCGGCAATTGCTGTGGAATATCCGCATGCCGCTGGCGTTCCCGGAAATCATGCTCGGCATCAACCAGACCATCATGTTCGCATTGTTCATGGTCATCATCGCAGCCTTCATCGGCACAAAGGACCTCGGCCAGGAGATCTTCCGGGCACTGACCTTCAACGATGCGGGCAAGGGCCTCGTTCTCGGCCTGTGCGTAGCCTTCATGGGTTTGACGGCCGACAAACTGATAACCGCCTGGTCGACGGCGCAGAAAAAGAAGCTGGGCCTGGTGTAAGGCAGGCTTAGCCGAGATGTCGCGGTACGTCTGGAATGCGAGGCACGCTCCTGGCCGTTGAAGCTCGGCCTTTCGGACCCTTTAGCCGGCGAGGCCGCGTACTTTCAATGCGGTGGTTATTTCATCCAGTATGGCCGGATCGTCGATGGTGGCAGGCATCGTCCAGTCTTCCAAGTCGGCAATTTTCTGGATGGTGCCGCGCAGGATCTTGCCGGAGCGCGTTTTGGGCAGTCGCTTAATGATGATCACCGATTTGAAGGCGGCGACCGGGCCTATACGTTCGCGTACGAGGCCGATCGCCTCACGTTCGATGTCCGCCGCTTCGCGCGATGCGCCGGCGTTGAGTACGACGAGGCCGAGCGGAATCTGGCCTTTCAACTGATCGGCGATACCGATGACGGCGCATTCGGCGACGTCCGGGTGCTCGGCCAGCACCTCTTCCATGGCGCCCGTCGAAAGCCGGTGGCCGGCGACATTGATGATATCGTCGGTACGCGCCATGACGAACAGATAGCCGTCATCATCTAACAGGCCGGCGTCTGCCGTCTTGTAGAAGCCGGGGAACTCATCGAGATAGGCTTGGTGGAACCTTTTATCGGCATTCCAAAGTGTCGGCAGGCAGCCGGGTGGAAGCGGCAGCTTCAGCACCACATTGCCAAGCGTACCGTTCGGCACTTCGTGGCCGGCGTCGTTCAGGATACGAATGTCATAGCCCGGCATCGGTATGCCGGGTGACCCGTACTTGACTGGCAGCATACCGAGACCGACCGGATTCTGGGTGATTGGTGCGCCGGTCTCCGTCTGCCACCAATGGTCGATCACTGGCACGGATAGCATGCGCTCAGCCCATTTGATGGTTTCGGGATCAGCGCGTTCGCCGGCAAGGAACAGGGTACGGAACTTCGATAGATCATATTTAGGAATGAATGTCCCTTGCGGATCCTGGCCCTTGATGGCGCGGAAAGCAGTCGGTGCGGTGAACAGGGCGGCGACGCCATGGTCGGCGATGACGCGCCAGAATGTGCCGGCATCCGGCGTGCCGACAGGCTTGCCTTCGAACATTACCGTTGTGCAACCATGCAACAGCGGTGCATAGACGATATAGGAATGTCCGACGACCCAGCCGACGTCGGAAGCCGCCCAGAACACTTCGCCCGGTTCGATGCCGAATTCGTGGTCCATCGACCATTTCAGCATGACCATATGGCCACCATGGTCGCGCACCACGCCTTTGGGCTGGCCGGTGGTCCCGGAAGTATAGAGCACGTAGAGCGGGTCGGTGGCGGCGACCGGCACACAATCGACATTGGCGCCGGCGGCAGTCTCGCGGGCGACCGCATCGGCATAGTCTATATCGCGTCCTGCGACCAGTTCACAGCGAAGCTCGTCGCGCTGGGCGATGATGCAGTGGTCAGGCTCATGGCGGGCAAGTTGAATGGCTTCATCGAGCAACGGCTTGTAGGCGATGATGCGTCCGGGCTCCAGGCCGCAAGAGGCTGTAATGATCAGTTTCGGCCGGGCGTCATCGATACGGGTGGCCAATTCACGGGCGGCGAACCCCCCGAACACAACCGAATGGATTGCGCCGAGCCGTGCACAGGCCAGCATGGCGAAAGTGGCTTCTGCGATCATCGGCATGTAGATGATGACGCGATCGCCCTTGGCGATGCCGTGGTTCCTGAGTACGGAAGCGAGCGCGACCACTTCCCGCTTCAACTCGGCATAGGTGAATTTGCGTACCGTGCCGGCAATCGCGCTGTCATGTATCAGCGCAAGCTGATTGCCATGCCCATTTTGAACATGGCGATCGACGGCATTGTAGCAGGTATTGCAGAGCGCACCGGGAAACCAGCGGCCATAGACGCCGGCGTCTGGATCGAACACCCGGTCGAAGGGGCGATCCCAGTCGATGGCCTTTGCCGCTTCGGCCCAGAAGGCTTCCGGATCGTGCTTCCAGGCTGCGTAAACCTCCTGATACCGCGAAGCCATCGTCTGATCCTCTCATGCTATTCCAAGTTAGCGTCGTTTTAACGGCGTGGAAGGCCATCCGTCTATCTAACTAAGGGTGGAGGCGACTTTGACACCGCCTCGTGATGCTGCTCAAAGGCGGGCATGACCAAGCTTTTCGCTCTGCTCATCGTAGCCATGATGGTGATCCAGTTGATCAAACCGCTGGGCCTGCCCGGCTTGCGTCAAAGACGCGACTTCTGGAAACTGGCCGTGGCGGCACTGGCCGCCATCTCGGTGACGGCCGTGCTGGGACACTGGAGTTAAGCACACCGCGCTCCAGCATACGTCTTCAGGCTGCTTTTTCCAGGTTCGGCTGCCATTGGCCGAGCGCCGCCAGATGGTTCATATGGGCGCGATGTGCGAAGGCAGCCTGTGCGGCAGGGACATTTTCGGATTTGCCCGCCCAGGCCAGTTGCGGCGCGTGCTGCAACGCCCGGCCATAGGAGAAGGTCAGCTTCCAGGGATGCGGGCCGATGGCGTTGATGGCATTGAGATTGGCCGTCGCTTCCTCGTCGCTTTGACCGCCGGACAGAAAGGCAATGCCGGGTACTGCGGCCGGAACAGACTCGCGAAACAGTTTGATGGTTTTTTCCGCGATTTCTTCTGGGCTGCTGTGCTTGCCTGCTTTCTTGCCAGCGATAACCATGTTGGGCTTGAGAATCGTGCCTTCCAGCCTCACCTTCATGGCGTAGAGTTCGAGATAAAGCTTGGTCAGTGCTGCTTTTGAGATCTCGTAACAGGTATCGATGTCATGCGCTCCGTCCATCAAGACTTCCGGCTCTACGATCGGCACGATGCCCGCCTCCTGGCACAGTGCCGCATAGCGGGCGAGCGCATGGGCGTTTGAGCCAATGGTGACTGCCGACGGCACGCTTTTTGCGACATCGATGGCAATCACCGCTCGCCATTTGGCGAAACGGGCACCCATTTCGTAATACTCGGTCAGGCGTTCGCGCAAGCCATCCAGCCCCTCGGTCACCGTATCGCCGGGAAAGCCCGCCAGCGGCTTGGCGCCCTTGTCCACCTTGATGCCGGGGATGGCACCATTGGCCTTGATGATATCGATCAACGGTGTCCCATCTGCAGCCTTCTGCCGGATCGTTTCGTCGTAAAGGATGACGCTGGAAATGTATTTTCTCATCGCGTCGGCCGAGCGGAACAGCATCTCGCGATAGTCGCGACGGCTGTCCGCCGTCGATCCCACACCAATGGCGTCAAAGCGCTTCTTGATCGTGCCGGTACTCTCGTCGGCTGCCAGAAACCCTTTGCCGCCAGCTACCATAGCTGCGGCTATATCCTCGAGGCGTTCGCTCATATCGTGATGCTCCCTGCTTAATCGACGGATGATAAGGACACTATCGCCAAAAGAGAGACAGTCGAATCTCAAATCGATTGAAACAGGAAGGTTCCGAATCGGGGCTTACATGGGACCGGCAGATGCCGTTTCAGCCCTTGCGCAGCACGTCCACTCCGGGCAACGGCTTACCTTCCATCCATTCGAGGAAGGCACCGCCGGCAGTCGAGATATAAGTGAAATCGTCGGCAACGCCGGCATGATGGAGGGCGGAGACCGTGTCGCCACCGCCGGCCAACGACACCAGCTTGCCTTCCCTGGTGCGGGCGGCGGCGTGTTTGGCCGCTGCTACGGTCGCCCGGTCGAAAGGGGCGATCTCGAAGGCGCCAAGGGGCCCGTTCCAGACCAGTGTCGCGGCGCGGTCGATCCATTCGTTGATCTTGTCGACGGTCTTCTCACCAGCGTCGAGGATCATACTGTCTGCCGGCACATGATCGATAGCGACTGTTTCGCTAGCTGCGCCGGCCTTGAATTCCTTGGCGACAACGGCATCGACCGGCAGGATGATGGCGCAGCCGGCTTCCGCTGCCTCGATCATGATCTGCTTGGCGGTGGAGGCGAGATCATGCTCGCACAGCGACTTGCCGACTTCCGTGCCGCGTGCGGCGAGGAAGGTATTGGCCATGCCGCCGCCAATCGCCAACGCATCGACCTTCCTGACGAGATTCATCAATAGATCGATCTTGGTCGAAACCTTGGCACCGCCAACGATTGCGATGACGGGTTTCGCGGGATTGCCCAGTCCCTTTTCCATGGCTTCCAATTCGGCTTGCATGGCGCGGCCGGCATAGGCCGGTAGCAAATGAGCCAGCCCTTCTGTGGAAGCATGCGCACGATGGGCCGCCGAGAACGCATCGTTGACGTAAATATCGCCGTTGGCGGCCAACGCTTCGGCGAATTCCGGCTCATTCTTTTCTTCGCCCTTGTGAAAACGCGTGTTTTCCAAAAGGAGAATATCCCCGCCTTTAATGGCCTCCACTGCGCCGTCAGCCTCCTTGCCGATACAATCGGCGGCAAAGGTGACCGGCTTGCCGATCATTGCTGAGACGGAGTGGGCGATCGGGTCGAGCGAGAATTCCGCCATGGGTGTGCCCTTTGGCCGTCCAAAATGGGCTAGCAAAATGACCTTGGCACCTTTCTTTGCGAGCTCGTCGATTGTGGGGATGACACGCGCGATGCGGGTGGTGTCGCTAACTTTGCCGTTGACCACCGGCACGTTAAGATCGACACGCAGCAGAACGCGCTTATCTTTGATGTCGCCGATATCGTCGAGCGTCTTGAAGCCAGCCATCAATGTCCCTTTCATGGAAATTCGCCGGACCTTACCCACCGCGCCCTGCGATGCAAGATCGGGCCGCGGCGCTTTGGCGAAAAGCTGCTTAGAGTCTGATGCAATTGATCTGAATTGCAATCATGCTCTTATTCCTTGTTTGAGCATGAATTTCTCGGAAGACCGATACTCATTTTCGGATCATGCTCAGGCGGCTGTTCCGAGCGGCGTATCGGAAGGGTCTTTCGGCGCCTCTTCCGTCGGATCGTTTCTGGCGATGTTCTCGTCGAGGTCTTCGGTCGTGGCGGATTCCTGCCTTGATGTTGCGCCGGGCTTTGTCTTTCTGGCTTTCCGTTCGGCATAAAAGGCTTTCAGACGGTCGAATATTTCGCCGGCGCTGAGGAAAACGGGGACCTGCGCCGCCGAGGCGGTCGGCTCGAAGGAAAGGCCGAGGCCAGTAATGCGGCCCTTGTCGTCAACGTCGCGCACGATTAATTCGATCGGGCCGAGAAGAACACGGTCAGCATATTCGGCGTGGCCGCCAAGCCTTGCAATGACAAGGTCACTGACATTCATTTTGCGTTCTTCCTCTGTAAGGCCTGGCCCATAGGCCGATTCCAGTTCGTTGGCCGGTCGTGCCGGATCCAGCGCGAAGGCGCCGAAGAAATCGGCATCCTCGGGATCGACCGCCGCGCGACTGGCGAACAGCTTGTCGAGGAGTTGCGGGTAGCGGTCCGATACGAAAATGTACACATTGTCCCCGGCAGCGAGCCGACCCATGTCCTGAAAGCGCATCGAGCGTCCTTCTCGCACTACAAGCGATGGGCGTGCCCAGCGCGGAATACGCTGGCCACGAGCCACCGGACTGCCGGGCGCGACCTTGTAGGCGAGAAGTTCATGCCGAGCCGAACCGGGCAATTCCAGTTCGACCTTGTCGAGCGGCCCGAGCCGTGCCGGAACGATCAGCGCGAGACGGCGGGCGAGCGGTCCGACCGTCCAACCCTGTACGACCAGCGATACCAGAACGATGATGAAGGCGACATTGAAGATCAGTCGGCCATGTTCCAGCCCGCTAAGCAACGGCGTGATGGCAAGCAGAATCGAAACCGCGCCGCGCAGCCCGACCCACGAGATGAAAGCAACTTCCGGCCGGGGCAGGCGGAAGGGGGTAAGGCAGAACCACACGGCGATGGGGCGCGCAACAAAGATCAGAAACAGGCCGAGCAGGACGGCGGGGATCAGGATTTCGGGGAACTGTGATGGGGTTGCGAACAGGCCGAGGACCAGGAACATGATGATCTGTGCCAGCCATGACATACCACTCTGAAAACGCTTGAGCGTGGCGACTGCACGGATATCCGAATTCCCGGCGACGAGCCCTGCCAGATAAGCGGCAAGGAAACCGGAGCCGCCGATAGCGCCGGCAGCAGCGAAGACCATCAAAGACAGGGTGATGACGAAGATCGGCAATAAGCCGGCGTCGAGATTGAGACGATCCACGAGCCGCACAATTGCCATGCCGCCGAGAATGCCAATCACGGCGCCAATAGCCATATTGGACAGAAAACCGATGGCAAGGTCGGTGAGAAGAACTCTGGTTTCGGGATGTCCGTGGACGGCAATAATCTCGACCAGAGTGATGGTTAGGAAAATGGCAATGGGATCATTGGAGCCCGATTCGACTTCCAACGTCGAGCGCACCCGCTCGCGCAGATTGATGTCGCCAGCACGCAGCAGGAAGAACACCGCCGCTGCATCCGTCGAAGCGACAGACGCCCCGAGCAGGAAGGATTCCAGCCAACTAAGATTGAGCAGGTAAAAGGCGGCAGCGCCGAAAATGCCGGTGGTCAGCAGCACGCCGAGGGTTGCTAGCGAGAGGGCCGGCGCGGCTGCCTGCCGCAGCATCTTCAGCGGGGTGCGAAAGCCGGAATCGAACAGGATCACTGCCAGTGCCAGTGAGCCGACGAAATAGGCGACCTGCGGATTGTTAAACTGGATGCCGAGCCCGTCGCCGCCGCTGGCAAGGCCGATACAAAGAAACAGGAGCAGCAAGGGCGCACCAAAGCGGAAGGCGACCAGGCTTGAGAACGCAGCAGCGATCACAAGCCCGGCGCCGATCAGCGTCACCAGATAGATCGCATGCTCCATATGTGAGTTATCCCCTCAACTGCCGATTTTCGCTTTAGCCGAGAGTGGGGCGAAGGCATGGCCGGTGCAAGGCGCAGCCGTGTTTTTTTGGCTTTGCTGTCGATTTTATCGCTATAAACGAAAACGCCCGGCGAGGCCGGGCGTTCGAAGCTTATTGCGACGGAAGATTAGGCGATTGTCTTGCCGAAGGCGACCGCCGTATCCGACATGCGGTTCGAAAAGCCCCATTCATTGTCGTACCATGACATGACGCGAACCAGATTGCCCTCGATGACCTTGGTCTGGTCGAGCGCGAAGGTCGAGGAGGCCGGGTTGTGATTGAGGTCGATGGAGACCAACGGCTCCTTGGTATAGGCGAGGATGCCCTTGAGCGGACCATCGGCAGCGGCCACCAGTGCGGCGTTGACCTCGTCGACCGTGACATTGCGCTTCGGCACGAACTTGAAATCGATCACCGAGACATTGGGCGTCGGGACGCGGATCGAAACGCCGTCGAGCTTGCCCTTGAGTTCAGGCAGCACCAGGCCGACCGCCTTGGCCGCACCGGTTGAGGTCGGGATCATCGACACCGCTGCGGCGCGGGCGCGGTAGAGGTCCTTGTGCATCGTATCGAGCGTCGGCTGGTCGCCGGTGTAGGCGTGGACCGTCGTCATGAAGCCCTTTTCAATGCCGAACGCGTTGTTCAGCACCATCGCCACCGGCGCCAGGCAGTTGGTGGTGCACGACGCGTTGGAGACGACGATGTGATCCTTCGAGATCTTGTCGTGATTGACGCCATAGACCACCGTAAGGTCGGCGCCATCGGCGGGCGCCGACACCAGAACGCGCTTGGCACCGGCCGTCAGATGCGCCGAAGCCTTCTCCTTGGAGGCGAAGATGCCGGTGCATTCGAGCGCGATGTCGACGCCGAGCTCCTTCCACGGAAGCTGGGACGGGTCGCGAATGGCGCAGACCTTGAACTTTTCGGCTCCGACGGAGATCATGTCGCCATCGACCTTCACCTCGTGGGGGAAGCGGCCATGCACGCTGTCATAGCGCAGAAGATGTGCGTTGGTCTCGACCGGGCCGAGATCGTTGACCGCGACGACCTGAATGTCCTTGCGGCCAGACTCATGAATGGCACGAAGGATGTTGCGGCCGATGCGGCCGAAACCATTAATGGCAACTCTGACAGTCATTTGTTTCTCCTAGGGCGGAAGACGTCCGTCGTTCGCTGCGGTGGACGCCAGATGTCTATCGGGCCGCCCGCCGCTGGTTTGTGAGATCGCGCGGCCGAAACCGCTATTTTTTATGCAGCCGGCCCTCGACAGCCTTGGCCGCGGCCTCGGCGGTGATACCGAAATGCGGGTAAAGCGCTTCAATGGGGCCGGACGCACCGAATCCCGTCATACCGATGAAAATGCCGTCGGAGCCGATGAACTGGTCCCAGCCTTGGCGGATTCCAGCCTCGATGGCGATCTTGACGCCGGCTTTGCCGATGGTCTTTTCGCGATATGCGTCGCTCTGTTCATCGAACAGTTCGAAGCTGGGCACCGAGACCACGCGGGTCGGGTGGCCGTGGCCTTGAAGCAAGGCGCGCGCGCCAAGTGCGATCTCGACCTCGGAACCGGAGGCGAAGATGCTGACGACGGCTTCGCCGCCTTCGGCCGCGGCCAGTTCATAGGCGCCTTTGCTGCAAAGGTTTTCCGCGACGTATTCAGTGCGTAGCGCCGGCAGGTTCTGGCGGGTGAGCGCCAGCGTCGATGGCGTCCCGGTTGATTTCAGCGCCAGTTGCCAGCATTCGGCCGTCTCCATGGCGTCGGCCGGCCGGAAGAAATTGTGGTTGGGGATCGCTCGCAACGCCGCCATATGCTCGACCGGCTGATGGGTCGGGCCGTCTTCGCCGAGGCCTATGGAATCGTGTGTCATGACGAAGATTGAGCGGATGCCCATTAGCGAGGCAAGCCGCATCGCCGGCCGCGCATAGTCGGAGAAACACAGGAACGTGCCGCCATAGGCGATGACGCCGCCATGCAGCGTCAGGCCGTTGATCGCAGCGGCCATGCCATGTTCACGAATGCCGTAATGGACGTAGCGCTGGCCGTAATCGTCCGGCGTGATGTTCTTGGTCTGGCTGGTCTTGGTGTTGTTGGAGCCTGTCAGGTCGGCCGAGCCGCCGATGGTTTCGGGCACCGCACCGTTGATGACTTCCAGCGCCATTTCCGATGATTTGCGGGTGGCGACCTTCGGTTTGTCGGCAGCCAGCTTCTTCTTGTAGTCGGCGATTACGGTATCGAAATTGCCTGGCAGATCGCCCTTCACGCGGCGCTCGAATTCGGTCTTCTTATCCGACTTGGCAAGGCGCCCTTCCCAAGCTGCGCGCGGCTGTGCGCCGCGGCGGCCAGCTTCGCGCCAGGCGTCCAGAATGTCGGCCGGAATTTCAAAGGGGGGCGAATCCCAGCCGAAGAACTTGCGCGCGCCGGCGATTTCTTCCGCGCCCAACGGCGAGCCATGCGCCTTGTTTGTGCCGGCTTTGGTCGGTGCGCCGAAGCCGATGGTCGTCTTGCACGCGATCATGGTCGGCTTTTGCGAATGGTGGGCAGCCTCGATCGCATAGGCGATGGCCTCCGGATCCATGCCATCGACATGGCTGGCGTTCCAGCCGGACGCCTGGAAACGCGCGACCTGATCGGTGTTGTCGGCCAGGGTGACGGGGCCGTCGATGGAAATGTTGTTGTTGTCCCAGAAAAGGATCAGCTTGTTCAGCTTGAGATGGCCGGCCAATGAGATCGCTTCTTGAGAAATGCCTTCCATCAGGCAGCCGTCGCCGCACAGCACATAGGTGAAATGGTCGACGAGATCATCGCCGAAGGCGGCATTCATGATGCGCTCGCCGAGCGCGAAGCCGACTGAATTCGCAACGCCCTGGCCAAGCGGGCCGGTCGTCGTCTCGATGCCGGTGGCATGGCCATATTCGGGATGGCCGGCGGTCTTCGATCCGAGCTGGCGAAAATTCCTGATCTGGTCAATCGTCATGTCCTCGTAGCCCGTCAGGTAGAGCAGCGAGTAGAGCAGCATCGAACCGTGGCCGGCTGACAGGATGAAACGGTCGCGGTCGGCCCAATGGGGGTTCTTCGGGTCGAATTTCAGGAAACGCGTGAACAGGACGGTGGCAATGTCCGCGCAGCCCATGGGCAAGCCGGGATGGCCGGAATTGGCCTTCTCGACAGCGTCCATGGATAGAAAACGGATCGCATTCGCCATCCGGTCATGTTGTTCTCGCGAGGTCATGGTTCCTCCAGGCGGGTTCACGGCTTGGGAAAGATGCCGGGACACATAGCAGGCAGGTAATCGGAGTCAATAAAATCGCGGTGTTTTGGACGCCTGCCAGCGGGTAACGATGCGTACAACTTTAGCCTTAACAGGGGACAGCGCGAGAGCTTTATTGACGCATGCTTCACCCGACCCCTAATGTTTCGGGAATAACGCGTTCTGAACGCCGAATGATTCGGCGGTGGGCAGGGCACGGGAAAATGTCATGACAGGGGAAACCACACTCAAAGAAGTCATTGCCCGGCTGGGCAAAGCCATGGAGGTGCTGGAAAGTGCCGTCGGGGCTCGGCTGGAGCACGAGAGTGACTATTCGGAGGCTGAAGCCGAGGTGCAGCGCATGAATGCGGACCGCTCCCGACTGGCGCAGGAACTCGACAATTCCGAGGCGCGCGCCGAACGCCTTGAAGATGCCAACAAGGAAGTATCGCGCAGACTGGTTTCCGCGATGGAGACTATTCGCGCGGTGCTTGATCGGTAGGGGTCGCCATGGCGCAGGTTACGGTTTCCATCGACGGCAAACAGTATCGGATGGCCTGCGATGAGGGCCAGGAAGAGCATCTTGTCGATCTGGCCACGCGCTTCGATCGTTATGTCATGCATTTGAAGGATTCTTTTGGCGAGATCGGTGATCAACGCCTCACCGTCATGGCCGGCATCATGGTCATGGACGAGTTGACCGAGTTGCAGAAGCGCATAAAGGGCATGGAGAGCGAAGTGCTTTCGCTGCGTAAGACACGCGACGAGGCGCTGACCAAGGCCGACAAGAACGATTCCGCGCTCACCGGCGCGCTCGGTGCGTTGGCGCAGCGCATGGAAGATCTGGCAATATCGCTAACGGCCAAGAAAGCCTGACCGTCCGGGTTCTGATAAGGCGGATGCGAAAATCCCTTCCGATTTTCTGCTGGATTTGAGCATTGTTTTGCGTAACCTTGCCAAGGCTGGTTGCCGCTGCTTTCCCAAGACGGCCCCGGAAGTGGTAGAAAGGCTTCAGCCACGCCGCTTGGCGCGCGCCGTCTCACAACAGATTTTTCAAAGGTAGGTACGCCATGACCCTTCGTATCAACGACACGGCCCCGGATTTCACGGCCGACACAACGGAAGGACCAATTCATTTCCATGAGTGGATCGGTGACGGCTGGGCAGTGCTGTTTTCGCACCCCAAGGACTTTACTCCGATCTGCACGACCGAACTCGGCGCCATGGCCGGGTTGAAAGGCGAGTTCGACAAGCGCAATGCCAAGATCATAGGCATTTCGGTTGATCCGGTGGAAAGCCATAACAAGTGGAAAGGCGATATCCAGAAGGCTACCGGCCATGCGGTCAACTACCCAATGATTGGAGATCGTGAACTCAAGGTCGCCAAGCTCTATGACATGCTGCCGGCCTCCGCCGGCGACACTTCGGAGGGCCGCACCCCGGCTGACAACCAGACGGTACGCTCGGTCTTCGTCATCGGGCCGGACAAGAAGGTGAAGTTGATCCTGACCTATCCCATGTCCACGGGGCGCAATTTCCAGGAAATCCTGCGCGCCATCGATTCCATTCAGCTTACGGCGAAGTTCCCCGTCTCGACGCCGGCCGACTGGAAGCCGGGCGAAGATATCGTCATTGCCGGTTCTGTCTCGGACGAAGATGCGGTCAAGCGCTTTGGCGCTTTCGAGACCATCCTGCCCTATATTCGCAAGGCCAAGCAGCCTTCGGCCTGACGCCATGTCTGAGGCAGGGGCGGGGAGCGGGTTCCGCCGTCCATGCTGTCAAATTGATAGTCTGGCCTTAATTTTTTGATGCAGACCGGCGCTTGACGGCGCCGGTCTGCTAGATGAATCATGCCTCCGGTCAGGTTGTCGCAGAAAATTTTTTCTGGCGGCAAAACAAAAGGGGCAGGGCTTGGGTACTTCATCGTTGAAGCCGCAGGTCAACGGTTTCTACGACCGGCCAAGCGGTTCAATCCAGTATGTCGTTGCGGATCCGGCAAGCCGGCAATGCGCAATCATCGACCCGGTTCTCGATTTCGACGGGAAGTCCGGCGCCACCGGAACCGCCAATGCGGATGCGCTGCTCAATCTTTTGCATGTGCAAGGTCTCAGCTTGCAATGGATTCTCGATACCCATCCCCATGCCGATCATTTAACGGCCGCGCACTACCTGAAACAGAAGACCGGCGCGCCAACCGCGATTGGCGAGAAGGTTATTGAGATCCAGAAACTGTGGAAGGCGATCTACAACTGGCCGAATTTTGCCGCTGACGGCTCGCAATGGGATCGTTTGTTCGCGGATGGCGAGGAATTCGTGATCGGGTCGATACCGGCCCGCGTTCTGTTTTCGCCCGGACACACGCTCGCCTCCATCACCTATGTCATCGGCGACGCCGCCTTCACGCACGATACGATCTTCATGCCCGACAGCGGCACCGCGCGCTCGGATTTTCCTGGCGGCAGCGCCACGCAGCTATGGCAGTCCATCCAGGCCATCTTGGCCCTGCCAGATGAAACCCGCCTGTTTACCGGCCACGATTACATGCCAGATGGCCGGGCGCCGTTATGGGAAAGCACAGTCCGCGAACAGAAGGCGACCAACAGCCACATCTCCAAGTGCCGCACCGAGGCAGAATTTGTGGCGTTGCGCGAAGCGCGCGACCGAACGCTGCCCATGCCGCGACTGATTCTGCATGCATTGCAGGTCAACATCAATGGAGGTCGTCTGCCGGAACCGGAAGCAAATGGCCGCCGCTATCTGAAATTCCCCTTGGATGCGCTATAGGATAGAGGGCAAAAAAGCGGCGTCAGGAGCCGACGCCGCTTTTGTTTTTCATTTTCCCGAAGCTTACGCTGCAGGCTGCGCGTCTATGGTGCGTAGCGCCTGAGCTTGACGCTTGGCTGCGGCTTTCACCGCATCCTGCACCTTTTCGAAGGCGCGAACCTCAATCTGGCGGACGCGTTCTCTGCTGATGTCGAATTCGCCCGAAAGTTCTTCCAGGGTCAATGGATCTTCCGAAAGGCGGCGCGCTTCGAAGATGCGCCGCTCACGTTCGTTCAGCACGGAGAGTGCGCCTGAAAGCATGGAACGCCGGTTTTCCAGTTCGTCCTGCTCAATGAGCATTTGCTCCTGGCTGTCACTGTCATCGACCAGCCAGTCCTGCCATTCGCCGCCTTCGCCCTCGCTTGCCCGGATCGGCGCATTGAGTGAAGCGTCGCCGGAAAGGCGGCGGTTCATCGATATCACTTCTGCTTCCGAGACATTCAGCCGGGTGGCGATTTCGGCGATCTGGTCAGGCTTCAAGTCACCATCGTCCAGTGCCTGAATCTTGCCCTTCACCTTTCTCAGGTTGAAGAACAGTCGTTTCTGGTTGGCTGTGGTGCCCATCTTGACTAGGCTCCATGAGCGCAAGATGTACTCCTGGATCGAAGCCTTGATCCACCACATGGCATATGTGGCCAGCCGGAAGCCGCGCTCCGGCTCGAACTTCTTGACGGCCTGCATGAGGCCGACATTGCCTTCCGAAATCACCTCTCCAATCGGCAGGCCGTAGCCGCGATAGCCCATAGCGATCTTGGCGACGAGCCGCAGGTGGCTGGTGACGAGCTTGTGCGCGGCCGACGTGTCGTCATGCTCGGCATAGCGTTTGGCGAGCATGTATTCTTCCTGTGGCTGCAGCATGGGGAAGCGGCGAATTTCTTCCAGATAGCGGGACAGTCCGCCTTCGCCGGAAACTATACTGGGTAGTGACTGGGCCATGATCAGCGCCCCCTCTCGTTGGAGTGATGCCCCCGAAGCGTGGCGGGCATATGACGCGGACGCCGTAAAGCGCATCCGCATGCTTGATTTATACAGGAACAAAACCAGAAAAGACAGACATTGTTCGTGGTGAAACAGAGTGTCACGCCAAAGTGAACAATTCCAGTCAGGTTTATTGCGGGTAGATTCAGATTCGTTGATGCTGGTCAAATTTTCGAAAAGCGTCGACGAGAGCCTCCATCTCACCAGGCATCGGCGCTTCGAACCTCATCGCCATATGGGTGGCCGGATGGCTGAATTCAAGGAGGTTAGCATGCAAGGCCTGTCGCGAGAATTCGCGAACCTTGGTGCTGAGTGGTTCCGGCAGCCGGTTGGCCTTGGTGCGGAAGACCTGTCCGTAATCCTGATCGCCGATGAGTGGATGGCCGATATGGGCCATATGAACGCGGATCTGGTGGGTGCGACCGGTTTCCAGTCGGCATTCCACGAGACTGGCAGTCGCGAAATCCTTCTGGTTCTCGCCAAAGCGCTCCTGGACTGTGAAATGGGTGAGGGCATGGCGCGCGTCGTCGCGCCCGGCAGGCACGACGGCGCGGCGCACGCGGTCGGCGGCACGGCCGAGTGGCGCGTCGATGGTGCCTGTCGGGCGTGACGGGATGCCCCAGACAAGCGCCACATACGCACGCCTCAAATCGCCTGTACGGCCGTGGTCGGCAAAAGCCTCGGAAAGAAAACGGTGCGCGTGGTCGGTTTTGGCGACGACCATGACACCGCTGGTCATCTTGTCCAGCCGATGCACGATGCCGGGGCGCCGGACGCCGCCAATGCCGGAAAGGCTCGCTCCGCAGTGGTGGATGAGAGCATTGACCAGCGTACCGGTCCAGTTGCCGGCGCCGGGATGTACCACCAGCCCCGCCGGTTTATTAATGACGATCAATTCGTCGTCTTCATGGAGAATATCGAGTGCGATGGCTTCGCCCTGCGGCTCGGCTGGCTCAGGCTTCGGCAACTCGACGGAGATGAGTTCGCCGCTGCCGAGTTTGCGTTTGGCCTCAATTACGATTCTATCGCCGATACGCACCGCGCCTTGTTTGATCAGGGCCTGAACGCGGTTGCGTGAAAGCTCGGGACCAAGCCGGCCGGCCAGCCACTGGTCGAGCCTTTGGCCTGCGGCAGTTGTATCGGCTTCGACCCGGATGGTACTGCCTTCCGGCATGGCCGCCCCTATCAATCCGCTGCTGTCTTCGCTATGAGCGCTCATCTTTTGACCAATGCTGGAATACGCCATGCCACGGCCTTATGCCGACGAAGAGGAAGAGAAGCCGCTCGACCCGCATCTTGAAAATGTGCGCAGGAAGATGATCCGCTTCATGGGCATCAATCTCGGCATCCTGTTTCTTGCCCTTATGGTGGTGATCGCGGCGCTTGTCTATAAATCGCGCAGCAACAAGACGCCCGACCTGTCGGCGGCGAGCGAGATTCCGGTTGCGCCTGGTGAGCCGCTTTCGGGCGACATCGTCTTGCCGGTGGGTGCGAAAATTACCTCGCAATCATTGTCGGGCAACCGCATTTCCATCATGGCTGAACTGGCCGATGGCAGTTATGCCGTCTTTGTTTATGATATGCCCCAGCGCCGCATTGTCGGACGCTTCGCCATCCGCAACAAGTGACGAGTCGCACGAGGGATCGCCTTCTTCAACAAAGCCATGGCTGGCTGGTTGCTTTTTATGAAACCTCAGCCTATATGGCGCTCCTTGGCTGCGCCCATCGTCTAGCGGTTAGGACGGCGCCCTCTCACGGCGCAAACAGGGGTTCGATTCCCCTTGGGCGTACCATCCCCGAACAAAAGAGAGAACTGCCGGCGGATTATTGCCGAGGTCGTTGGATGCGGCCCGAGCCAGAACCGCTTTCGAACCCTTGATGCGGATTTCCCTGCCTTTGACCGTCACCTGCTGAACGACGAGACGAGCATAGGCCTGCTTCAGTTCAGGTGAACCGTTGTGCAGCTTGTCGTGCAGCAAGCCCGAAAGCCTTTTGATTTTTTCTGGTGTTATCGAGGATTGGTCATTGCTGGCGCGTTTGCTCAAGTCGACTACCTTAGCCGCCAGTTCGTCGCGGCGAAGTTTCAGGCCAACCAGACGCTCACGCAGGCTCGGGTCATCCGGGTCCATCAGACCTTTTTCCACGAGAGTGAGCAGACGGGTAATCGCGGCTTCCGCTTCCTTGTGAGACAGACGCAGCCGCGCCAGTCGATCTTTGGTCTGGTCGGAACGCTCGGCAGTTGATTTCACGTAGGTATCGAGGAGAGTGTTCATTCGGCCGGGAGCCAGAACACGCGTTGCGATTTCATCGACCACGATTTCGTCAAGCCGATCCATGCGGATACGCATGCCCTGGCAGGCCATCGCACCTTCGCGCATTTTGCGTGAGCAGCAATAATATCGATAGGCTCCACCCTTGCCTGTATTGAGGACAAGGCCGGCACCGCAGTAGCCGCAGCGGGCAACGCCGGCAAGCAGAGTTGGGCCGTTGACGATCCTGGGAGCCACGCGCTTTGGACTGCGGCTTTGAAGCAATGCCTGCACTGTGTTGAAGGTCTGCTCATCGATAATCGCGGGCACCGCGAACGCGATCCATTGGGAGGCCGGACGCGGCCGGCCGTTTCGGGTGTCGGTACGATTGAAGTGATGCTTGCCGTGGTAGGTTGTCGATGTCAGCAGATCGTAGACACTGCCCGTTGAGAAGCGATGTCCACGCCGGGTAATACCGCGCTCATTGAGGTAAGTGGCAATGGCCTTGACGCCCATGGGACGGCTATCCGCACCGATGGCGAGCCCGAAGATGACCCTGATTATGCCGGCCTCCTCGTCGTTGATGACGAGAACTTTCTTCTCACGCGTTCCACGCCGCTCCTTGACTTCGGTGCCATAGCCAAAAGGGGGCCGCGACCCGTTCCAGAAACCTTGTCGAGCGTTCTCCAGCATGGCGCGATGGACGTGTTTCGCCGTTTCGCGGGATTGATGCTCATCGAAGACATTGAGCACCTTGCGGATAAACTCGCCGCTGGCGTCCTGTCCGATGTCCTGGGTGATGGAAATGAGTTCGACGCCGACCTTGCGCAACTGACGGACATAGAATTCCGAATGAAGTGCGTCACGGCTGAAGCGGGAGAGCGAATGCACCACCAGATAGTCGAAGGGATGGTCCGGCTGTTTGGCTTTGTCGATCATCTCCTGGAAAACGGGGCGATCCTCGTCCAAAGCTGAAGCGCCCGCTTCGGTGAACACCTCGATCACGGTCCAGCCGTGCTGCTCACAGTAGCGGCGGCATTGGGCGACTTGGTCGGGCAACGACAAATCGGCATCAGCCTGCCGGGTCGTGCTGACACGCACATAGATGGCAGCGGTGGTCATCCGGTTTTACCCGTCATGAGTTTCACTGGAGAGAATGGCGTTGATTTCGGATGAAAGGAAGGCCCGAAGCAAGGCGATCTCTTCGCCGGTGACGGGGATTTCGGATAGATCAGCGTGAACATCGTAGCCATCTGCCGTGCGGCGGCTGCGATCCGGCGCGGCATGGGTGCGTGGTTCGGCGCGGGATATTTCCTCCTGCGCTTGCTGCCGTCCGAGGTCGTGTCCAAAACCATGCTCCATCTCCAATTGTCTACGGCCTGAGGAGCCGCGCAACCAGATGAGCAGGAGGCTGGTGGTCCATGTAGTGAGCCACCACCAGGCTGGACTATCGTGCCTAACGGGATGCCTGGATAAGGATATCTACGCAGCATCAAGGGGTTAACGTCAGCGCGGAACTGCACAGACTGGCGCCGGCCGTGCTCGTTGCAGCGGAAGGATATCTCCAGTGCAGTCAGCCTAGTCATCCCCGATTGACCAAGGGGCAGAGGCGATAGCCAATATCTGGATTGTGCAATTGATTGCACAAACGATTTCCCTCCACTGTCAGCCATGACCACCCTTGCGCAGGATCTTGATGGACGGCTGAACGTCTCTGCTTTCGATGTTTCCGGGCTCGTCCTGGCCGACATGCTTCTGCTCGCGAAGTCTCCTGACAGCCTGCGCGCGTTCTTCGAGAAACGAGGTCTGCACACGCTGATGCGCTCTGGTGGCGCTGGCAAGGATGTAGTGCTTTTCGGTCGTGTTTACGCTGGTATGGCCGAGCAGGTCCGGCGTGATGCCGATCGCTTCCGGGGCTTCGTCGACCACACCGGTCGCCGCTATCGCCCTGAACAGGTGCGGCCAAATATGGCGACCGAAGGCATTACGGGTGTTAAACTCGATCTGCGTGCGGATCGAAGCCTCGGCCATCGGCTTGCCCCAACGATCGATCCAGAGCCGGTCGGTTCGTCGCCCGTCACCGCGCGCCAACAGCGCCGGACGGTGTATCCGCAGATAGTGATCGACATAGGATGTGAGAGTTACCGGCAGCTCGGTGTCATATTCCCTACCTGTCTTCGTCTCGTCGGTATCGAAGTGGAGGCGATATCGATCGTCGGCTGGCAGGAGATGGGCTCCGATTTCGATTTGGGCCAGGTTTGCGATCCTGATCGGGCAACTGATCAACATGGCGATAAGCAATCCGTCGCGCATCCTGACAGCGATCCGCTTAGGATGGCCATCAACTTGTTCTGCTTCATTCATCATGGACAGGCCGAGATCGAAGAGTTGCGCTGGCGTCACCATATGGGCGAAACGGTTGCGGCTCGGACGGGCGATCAGCTTGAGGTCGGCGCAGATCGAACGAAGCCATGTCCAGTCTGCTTCGGCTGTGATCATATCGAGAATGCGTTTTAGTGCACCGATCATCATCGCCACGCTCCACGGTGCGACACGATTCTGGAGTTCCGTGATGAATGCATCCATGCGCTCTGGAGTTACCCGGTCCTGTGGAGCCTCGGCCGGATCAAGCAAGTCTTCACGGCCAAGCCACGCCAACCACTGGCCGTAGGCCTGCTCAACAATGCGACGGCGTGGCTTGCTCCAGATGCTGGCGGGGCGGGTGCGCTCGAGGAAGCGAGCTGGCTCGCAGGCGGCAATCCAGAGTTCGCGATCGATGCGGGGCCAATCCGCAGCCTTCATACACTTGCTCACAGTATGTCCTCCGCGTCGAAACCAGTGTTGGGGCCAGGCTTGCGCCGAAGGCGGGACCTCGCCCGGTCTGCCGCGTGCGAACGATCGAGGCCAAGGCGCTCCTGGTACAGGCGGCTGGCTTCGCGCTGCTTCGAGCGGGCGTAATACATGCGCGTTGTGTTGGTATCGCGATGCCCCAAATGACTGCTGGCAATGCTCAGCTTGTCCGGGTTGTTGCGCAGGTAGAGTTCGACGCTGACGTGGCGAAACTGGTGCGGCGTGACCGGAACGCCGAGTTCCTGCTCGGCCTTACGCTTGACGTCTTCGGCTAGGTGGCGCGCATCCATGCAATTGCCATCAGGGGCTGGGAACAGCCAGGACGACGCCACATCGCACAAGGCCGACCGCCAGTGCCGCAGATAGTCCGCGAGCAGTTCAGCGCTTTCGGCGGGCAGTTGGTAGCGCAACCGTTCCCCGTTCTTCACGTCCTGTTCCTCGAACTCAATAATCCAGTGGGCATCCTTGCCGTTGCCGATCTTGCGGATGTTCCGTTCGAGTTCGAGGCTGATAAGGTTCGCACGCCGCATGCTGCAGGTTAGCAGCAGTTCGATGGCGACGGCAGCGCGGGCCAAGCTTGCAGCCCAGACAGGGTTGGCCTGCTGGCGTGCTTTCTTCATCAAGATCAGCGGTAGAGTATAAACCAGATCGCGAAACCGCGCATCGTCAAGACGGTCGAGCAGCGCCTTGTTCTTTGCCGTCAGCCCCCTCTTGCGCGGCGCCGCCGCGTCGAGACGCCGGATCAGTTCGTCGATTTCCCTGATCGATTGTTCCGGCAGTTCTGCCCAGATCGCGATCTTGCGCATCCGCGCCGCGGTTATCACCATCCCGCTGGTGACCCGCTGGTTGAAACGCTCATACAGGAAGATCAACGCCGTTTCCAACTTCCGGGCGGTCACGACACTGGCAAGTGTCGTTATTGACGCTACGTCCTCGCCCGCTCCCGCGAGTGCGGAAAGCAAGGTGACAATGGCATTGCGATATTGATTGACGGTGGTGGGCTTGAGAAGCTGACGGGACTGACCGGCAAAGACGGTCGGCTTTTTCAGATGCGCAAGGAAAGCATCAATGTCCTTCTGCAGGCTCTCCGGCAGACTTGAGACATCCAGCCAATACGATTTTCGCTTCGGTGCGGGCGGGGTCAGGTTCTGCAAAGCGAGCTGTTCGCGTTGTGCTGCGGCCCGGTTCCAGGCACGGATCGTATCCCGGACGGTATTCTTCCAGTAAGCGACCATCGCTTCCTCACGAAGATGGGCAGCGAAGCGCTCCATATGGGCATCGCTGATCTCGTCAGGTTCCCAGCCCGCCGCGTAGCAGAAGCGCAGGAAGCGCGAGAGCTGACGCTGCTCCCTCATCGGCAACTGTTTATGCAGGCTCAGCCATTCGCCATCCAGGCGAATGCTCCGTGTCGATTTGAGATGCGGGCTGGCGAGCTTAAAGGCCGCGCGCAGGCGGGATTTGAGATTGGCAAAGCTACCAGCCGATATCCCGGCCATTGCGGGCGAAAACTTTTCGAGCGCTGCGAATATCTTTACCGGATCGGCGGCCAGATCGAGGCCGCCATGGCCGACCAGCTCGTCCATGCGCTTGATGGCCGATCTGATCTCTGCCTTGCGTCCAACGGTCAGATCGCATCTGTCGATGAAGCGATGAAGGTCGCCGAGCGTTGCGATGGGAATGGGCCGCGCGAGCTTCTTGTTACGAACAATCTTGATCATTGTTATTCATCCGTGCTCATACGTTATTTTTTGTTAATACCCACGTCAATATTACCTTGTGTGAAATAATAATGAGTATTAACTATGATTACATTTGATCAATATTGTCGCATGAACTTGATCAGATCGGCCTTGTCGATCCTGATCTGACCGCCCATACGATAGGCCGGCAGGATCCGTTGCCTTATCCAACGGCGAACCGTCACCGGGGCGACACCGGCAAAGCCGGCAGCCTGCGTGATAGAGAGAAGCTCGATGGACTTGGGAGCGCTCGACGACGCCTCATTGACATCAACATCGAGCGGCTTCTTCTGTTTGGATATGGGATTGCCTATCCTCTCATAGAGGATCTGTGATCGCCGAACTTCTCGTAAGGTTCTGCGATCCAATATTCTTTTAGCGCGCGTAGAGAGGTTACGGGATACCCGATCTTAATCATCACCGAAAACATCATCCCATAACCTTTTGAACAGGTAGGGAAGCGCTTTCCTGTCGATCTCTTTCACCGGCACTTTAAAGCCCCCGATCAATTCGGTGACCCCTATCGTGACCTGCAATTCATACTCGACCTGGTCCCAGAAGCACTTGGCGTCGAAATGCATCTGGTATCTGTTCGGGGCGTTAGGCGCGATCCTGCCCGTTTTGACGATGAAGAACGGGCTTGCCTTCAAAATCTTCACGGCCTTATCGATCTGCCATTTCGTTAACCCGGTCAGCTTCCTGAGATCGTCGGAGGACAGAAACAGGAACTCCTTCTGCTCCCCCTCGTGAACGCGGATGATTTTCTTTTTCGTGTCCACCCAGAGTTCCAGGAACCCGTGAAAAAGCCGCCCGGCGGCCATATCGCTTTCCATGCAGCCTGCGCAGACAGCAGCGGTGCCTGGCCTAACCTCGAACTCCTTGACCGACTTTTTATTATTGGCGAGCTTCTTCTGCGGCTTGCCCCCCCCCGCTTTTGGCTGACCGCTGACCGTTGTCGGCTTGGCCTTCTTCTTCTTTAAAGTGATCGCCACGATGGTTACCTCACCCTATTCTTGTAGTTGCGCAACCCCAGACCAAACAACAGGCACGGGAGTACTCGTCCGCAACCGGCCTGCGGGACAGCGCATGACGCGCAAAACTGTACGACGCGACGGTGGACACTACGCCGGTCGTGATTGGTCGGGCTCGGACAGCCGCGATCTCATGGCGACCGGAGATGCGAAATTGCCCTATGCGCGGATGCCAATCAAGAATACGCCGATGAACAATATGATCGTCATCTCAAGGCTGGCTCTCGTCATCCCGAGCATGATCCGAAGATCGTCAGGATTTTGCGGAAATTCGCATCGATCGCATCGTCAGCTTGAGGCAGGTTTCGGTGTCGTGCATTGCCTTCGTGTCCTCGGCCTATCCAAGTGGCGCAAATGGTACCCACTCATGGATCGATCGCGAGCTGTTGGCACGGAAAAGAGCTTCGCGCCGACAAGCCAATTGCCCTTCCGCGAAAGATGATAGTGTGTCAGCCGGTAGCCGAAGCAAGTGCAGCCATCAGCGCCTCTTCCACTTTAATCATACCG
Source organism: Manganibacter manganicus (assembly GCF_002075885.1). Lineage (GTDB taxonomy): Bacteria > Pseudomonadota > Alphaproteobacteria > Rhizobiales > Rhizobiaceae > Mesorhizobium > Mesorhizobium manganicum. The sequence continues at coordinate 44,490 of NZ_MDET01000009.1, read as the reverse complement.
TTTCCTGACGGTAGCGCGCCGTGGGCCACCAACTTCGTTCTCAGCACCTCGTATTGTTCCGGCGCTAGATAAAGCGTTACCAGCCTGGCATCCTCCACAGGCGCTTCACCTCGCAGCAAAGCCTCAAGGTCATGTACCGTATTCTGCTCGGCCAATTTCAGCAGTTGTTCTCCGTTCAGTTCAGTCAGGTAGCGACCAATAACCGCCAATTTGGTCCAGCCGATCGCATAGAGCCGTGCTTCTGGAATGTCGAGTTCTTCAAACTGCCTGGCAATGCGTACCAAAGCGTATGCCTTTCGGCGGCTGATACCGGCAAGCTCTACTACTTCCCAAAGGATATCGGGTTGCGTGTCTTTGAGCTCTCGTAATTCCTGAGCAAGCTTCAAGAACCTGTCTCCTATCAGATCGGCCAGAAATTCGGATTTTTCCTTGATGGGTAGCGTTTTACCTTCCACAAATTTTCTCCAATTGGATTGATGCCCAATCGATCGTGGAAAATTTCCGGATTATATCAAATATTATTTTTATACTTCACTGGTGCAGAGCCTCATACATAGGATACGGGCCTATGGTGAGTGTATCACCTACGTTGGTTGGATGTTTAAGGAACCGAATTCGGTTGCCTTCGCGGATGGAAGTAAACGCGGGGATGCGTGCGAGCACGGACAGATTTCGAACACGCCTGCGGCTTTGATGCCCCATTTGAAAAAACTGACCAGCCGGGCATAGTGCTGTGACTCTGCTATGAAACTGGCCGCGCGGCTCCGGAATCCTGCGGTAGCTGAGTGCGGCAGGGCACGATTGTGTAGTGGTCGCTCTATTGCCGATTCCATGCAAGCTGGGCGATCGAATCAAAACAACCAGTAGGGATGTGATCAACCTGGCGAGACGGCATCGGCAGATCCTGAAAGTCGAAGACGGCTACGTCGCGGGCTACGACGGCCTCGCCGACGTGGCCGAACGATTGCCGCGGTTTCTCGACAGGTCTACAATTCCAAGCGTCTACACTTGGCGCTTGGCTATTGATCACCAGAGGAATTTGAAACCCAGCGCTCCCAGCAAGCGGCTTAGTTTTGATATGCTATGTTGGTCCAGCGTCGGGGGTTCACTCCAAGGACTGGTCAAATGCTGACTCGATCTCCTTGCCCAGAACCAAAAACAGTACGGATAATTAGCGATAAATCGGTCTTCATCGACATAACCTGCAAGTATGTTGCGTCATATTTAGCTAGTAATTCTGGATCAGACATATCAATGCTGGCGACTTGCGCTATTCCAGTTATCCCCGGTCGGAGTCGAGCAAGCCCAAGGCGGTTTCTTGCTTCAGTCAATTCCTTTTGTGACGGCAGGCAAGGTCGGGGACCGACAAAACTCATATCACCCTTCAACACATTTAAGAGTTGAGGTAATTCATCCAGCTTTGTGCGGCGCAGCAGGCGCCCAACTCGTGTTACCGATGATTGACCTACTTCATGCGAAGGCCGGTCGCCCGTCTCCTGGTACATCGTCCGTAATTTGAGGCACACAAAATGTCGTCCATGCCGACCGATCCTGACTTGGCGAAAAATCGCGGGGCCATGCGAATCTAAACGAATGACAATAGCGCAGATGGCTAGGATTGGCGTGGCCGCGATCAGGCCAAAGGTGGCCGCAATAATATCGAAAAGACGTTTCACCTCAGAGTGCATGCCCACGCCCATGACCCGTGCAGTGAGGTGCGCGGGCTTGACAAGCGACCGTCACTGACCAGCAACAACTCAATACCTCTGCCAACTGCGAGATCGCATTATTATGACATGGGAAGCCGATTTTCATACATGCATCCGCGATATGCCCTGGTTATCTGTTTTTAGCTACGGCACCGCCGCATCTAGTGGCCCTATAGCCGATTTCTCTTAGCCCGTCCTCAGGAGTTTGAGGCGGATGCCACCCAGCTTCATAGAGCGCCGAGCCGTCAATTATTAGGTCGCCGAACAACTGACTGGCTTGGGTGCTCATGCCGGCAAGCCGCATCGGCACCGACATCACTGGAGGGGGGAGTGGAAGCAGTTTCGGTTTCAGACCCGCACCTTCGCGAACTTTCGAAATGATTTCGGCCAGCGATACTGCTCGCCGGTCCGTAACGTGGAATATGCGACTTCCCAAATCTTCCCGGTGAATGATATGGTCTATAGCAGAAACTAGATTAGTGACGGAAACTAGCGTCCGATGATTGTGCACCAAACGGAAGGGCAATGGTAAACTAGTAAGAGCGAGGTGAACCAGAGCTCCTATATTCCCCTTGGCTCCTGGGCCATACACAAGTGGGGGGCGGAGAATAACTGAGGAGATATCTGACAGGCTCAGAAGGAAAGCCTCGGCTTTTGCTTTGGATTTGCCATATGCATTGGTTGGGCGTGGTTGCATGGCTGGCGAAAGCACCCCGTCGTTTCCGGCAACGACAGCGATTGTGGAAACGAAAATAAAGCGCTTCACACCAGCTGCTTTTGCTGCTTCGACAACGCGCTTGGTGGTCAGATAATTCCCTTCATCAAAAGCTGCATCTGATGGTCGCTGCTTGCCGATTCTATGCGCTAATCCCGCGAGGTGAATCACGACATCAACTGACCCAATCTCCGGGTGCAGCCAAGACAGAGCGACTATCTCATGTCTCTTGGAGCTAAGATGCCGAACAAGTGCCGCCCCGATAAAGCCACTGGTTCCGGTAATGCCGATTCTCACTTGCCGCGCCTTATTGCTAATCAAGAATGAGGCAATTTGTGCCACCGAGGGAATCTGAAAAATTCTGAGGACATGAAAGAGCGATGTTAGCGAAGTCTCTGTCTAACATCATAACTTCCTGCCTTGCGCGCTTTGTGGCGGGAAGCGCGCAGCTGACAGGTGCGACACCTTGCCGAACTGCGGGCACGCGCCCACGATGGCGACGATGGTTTCATGGCCGCGCTCTATAGCGATCCTCTTGACCTTGCAACCTGAAACAGAAGCACGGCCCTCGACCTTGTCTATCTCTACGGCAGCACGGGGACCGTCAATGGTGGTGGATGGCCGCCGAGCCAACGGAATTCGCGACGGCGTTCTATTCTAGGCATCCTGCTGTTCTTAGGCAGCCCGCAAGCGCGCAGAACTGATTTAAGTAGTCTGCGCATCCATTTTCAAACGAACGCTGTTTAAACGCAGAATCCATACTCCTCCCAGAATAACCAATGCCGCGCTTGTGGCCAGAAAGGACGGAACCACAACATAAAGAGCCGCCGCACCGAAGGCAGATAATAGAACTGGGTCAATAAGAGCTTGTAGGAATTGTTGTGCCCGTACACCAGACACAAAACCTATTGCCAACAAATATATAGTATAGCCAAGGATACTCGCTATCGTAAACCCCACGACGGCGAGTCCCGGTGATGCCATGGCGGCGCCCAGCAAGATGCCGCAGATACGCAGCACGAAGAGTGCAACTTGCACGCCGATGTGAAGCCTCTGTGCCTCTAAGGTTGTAATAACGACAGAAAGAGGAGAGGTGACAAACTGGCAGGCTACCCAGAGTGCAGTCCATGCAACGATTGACCCGGCTGGGGCCCATTGCGGTCCAAAAGCGAAAGGCACGAGTTGGTCCGCCAACATTGCTGCTATCGTGAATGGGAAAAAGCTTAGATTTACAAGAATCCTGAATAGTTTCAGGACGAGTTCTCCTGCCTCCCCACGGCGGTTCGCTTCTATGATCCGTGGCATCAACACTTGTGAGATCGCCTGTCCTATCAGGCCTAACGGAGCAGACAAGACACGAAGCGCAAGTGCATAGTAGCCGGCGAGAATGGGGGAAAACAATGCCGCGAACAGGAGCACTGGCGCCTGCGCGCCGGCGATGTTGAGTAGGCCCGCCCAACTGTCATAGAGCGGAAAACGGCGATAGCGCCTGGCGGCCCATGCCAGACCTCGTGCATGGACGGTGCGCGCCGGCTTGCGGTTATCGGCGATCATTCCCAGCGCCAGGCGGGTCAGGCCTGCGCATTGGCCGACGATCTGGCCGACGATCAACCCGATTGCGCCGAAGCCCGCAAAGCCCAGGGCGAGCTGGCTCGCCGGCCCGGCCAAGCCCTGCTGGATGCGCGTGCGGGCGATTGCCCCGAATTTGGATTTGCGCACTGCCCAATAATTGGTGACCTGATAGGCGCCGGCCGTCAGCACACCAACCACGACGAGCAGGGCAAAGGCCCATTTGGACAGTCCGATTTCCTTTTCCCACCACAGTGCAAGCAATGGCGAGACGAGTCCTGTCGCGACCGCGATGAAGACCAGTATGGCGAGCGCCAGCAGTGCAACGTGCAAGGCGCCCCCGTCTGTGCGCGGGAGCGGGATGGCAAATTCATAGCGCAGTGAACCGACCACGACGATGAGCCCGACAATGCTGCCATAGATGGCCGCCGTCCCATATTCGCCGGGCGGATAGAGACGGGCCAGCACCGGAAGCGCCGCGAGGCTGATAGCCTGGGAAAAAGCTGTCGCCCCAGCTATCGTCATCACATGGCGCGCGAAGCTCTTCGCGGGCAGGAATCGACGGATGATATCTGTGACTGCCATTGCAGCCTTAAACATTCGTGAGTCGCGCAGCTTTCAGTACCGCCAAAATTGTATCTGCAGCTTCCTGCATTTCCGCGGGACTTAGTGTCGGGTGAATAAGGAACGCAGTTCGTGTGAAAATGGAGTCGATGGAAATGCTCTATCTGTTTATTGTAACGCATTTCCGAACGCAAAATCGCTACGCACTTTTATTGGAATGCGCTAGAGGGATGCCTCCTGAAGCAGATCAAAGTGTTCTGGTTCGATTACATTGCCATCCACCTTGATAGCGACGACGTCGTCTCCATTTTCTTTGAACCTGCTAATCTCGTGCCAGACCTCGGCAAGAGTTGCGCACTTATGCTCAATGAGCGTCTGCCCATTATCGAACCAGCGCATTGTCAAAACGGATGCTGGTGCATCGCGGTCAATCGAATAAAAATCTTTTGGCTCCATCGTCATCTTCACTGTCGTTGATTTACGTTAGACGGATTGTACATGGTTCTAAAGGCGGGTTAACATTTCTTCTGCGGACAAAGGTTCATCGATGGCTGCAAGCCAAATTGGCACGCCACTACCCAGTTCGCAAGTCGCTGGCCCTCTTCGTCGGCGCGTAGCCGTCATTATCGATAATGACGGCGTTATCGACTTAACATAGCACATCGGCTCGAATTTTAGGCCACAGCTGACTATGGTTAAGTAGGCATCCCGGTCACGATCTTTCATTCCGCTATCGCTTTGAGCCCATGAAAATGAGTTTGTACCACGGAACGTTTTGAAGATAGAGGACCGAACAAATTATGAATGGCGGAGATGAAGTGCAACAATGATCAATCCGCACAGCGGCTCTTCCCGTTAGATTCCTTACCCCAGTAAACCGTCTATCACGCGTTAACGGCGGAGAAAGAATTCATTGCATCGATAACTCGCCGTATATCATCGAACGACATATGGGGACCGATCGGCAGGCTGAGAACCTCATCATGAATCGCCTCGGTTACCGGTAGGCTAATATGGGCAAGATTGGGATAGGCGCCCTGTCGATGTGGCGGGATTGGATAATGAATAAGCGTCTGTACACCCTGCCCTGCAAGATGCTCCATCAACGCCTTCCGATGACGGCACCTTACGACAAACAGATGCCACACGTGCTGCTCTTCTACCTCCCAGATCGGAAGGCGGACATCGGGGTTAATGATACCGTCAAGATAGGCACGGGCGATCTTCCGTCGCAAGGCAGTGTGCGTATCAAAATGGCGTAATTTGACGGTGAGAACAGCCGCCTGAACCTCATCCAGGCGGCTGTTCACGCCTTGCATCAGATTGCGGTATTTTTCGTGAGAGCCGTAGTTGCGTAATGCCCGCAATGTTGATGCAAGCTCTTCGTCGTTGGTGGTGATCGCACCCGCATCACCCAAGGCGCCGAGATTCTTACCGGGATAGAAGCTGAAACCGGAGGCATCGCCCCAATTTCCGGCCCGACGCCCGCCGAGACTGGCACCATGTGCCTGCGCCGCATCCTCAAGCACCAGTAGACCGTTTTCGCGCGCAACCTGGATAAGATCCGGCATGTCAGCGAGGCGACCATACAGATGAACGGGAAGGATAGCGCGAGTGCGTCCAGTGATTGCCGACAGCGCATTTGCCGCACCTATATTGAAGCTGTGCTCGTCTGGTTCAACGAGCACGGGAACCAGATCATTCTCGGTCACCGCCAGCACGCTAGCGATATAGGTGTTGGCCGGGATCAGCACCTCGTCCCCTGCCTTCAGGCGACCCATTTCCTTCCATGCCCGCAACGTAAGAACGAGAGCGTCCAAGCCATTGGCCACCCCGATACAGTGTTTCGCGCCACAAAATTCAGCAAAGGCGCCCTCGAACGCCGCCAGTCGTTCTCCGCCGATATACCAGCCGGAATCGATAACCTGGATGACGGCTTCGACAATTTCATCGCGCATCGAGCCGTTGATACGTTTCAAATCGAGAAAACTAGTCATGGTCGAGGGATCTCAGAACGCGCGCCGGATTACCCGCGACCACCGTGTAAGGCTCGATATCCTTGGTGACAACCGCGCCGGCGCCTACCATGGCGTGTTCTCCTATAGTGATGCCCGGAAGGACCGTGACGTTGGCTCCAATGCTGGCACCTTGTCTCAATGTGATACTGCGGAACCGGTCTGGATATACTTTGGAACGTGGCATCGGATCGTTGGTGAATGTGGCGTTGGGGCCGATAAAAACATTATCCTCGACCCGCATGCCGTCCCACAGGAAAACGCCAGATTTCACCGTCACGTTGTCGCCAATGACGACGTCGCCTTCAATCATCGTGTGGGCGCAGATGTTGCAATTGCGGCCGATTCGCGCCCCGCGGAGTATGACCACATATTGCCAAACACGCGTGTCCTCGCCGATTTCGGCTTCTGCGACATCCGCAAGCGGATGGATACTAGGCATCGCAAAGCCCCCGAAACGCATCATAGTCACGGATGTAATCACCTTCGTCGTAATACTCGCTGGCCAAGATCATAAGCACGCAGCCGTCGCTGAAATCATGCATCTCGCGCCAAACCATGTCACCGACGACAAGACCTCGGTCAGGAGAGTCCAGCCACGCATCAACGCGCTCGCGACCATCGTCGAGCAGGATACGGCATCTGCCTGAAACCGCGACGACGACCTGTTTTAGTCGGCGATGAGCGTGGAAACCTCGTGAAATTCCCGAACTGACACCGAATATGTAGTAGACTCGTTTTATCACGAATGGAATATTATGCATTCCCTCTAGGGCAACGAGTTGCCCGCGTTCGTCGCCTTGAACGATGAAATCGATGAAGCGAAGGAGTTGCATATCTCACCCTTCCTCCACGAGCGAGAGCAGGTATGTACCGTAGCTGTTCTTGCTAAGCATCTCGCCTACCCGGAAAACCTCTTCTCGGTCCAGCCATTTATTTTGCAGCGCAATTTCCTCCAGGCAGGCGATCTTGAAGCCCTGTCGATGTTCGATCGTCTGCACGAACAGGCTAGCCTCGAGTAGGCTTTCGTGGGTTCCTGTGTCGAGCCATGCAAAGCCCCGCCCCAATATCTCAACATGCAAATCGCCTCTTTCGAGGTAGGCCTGATTGATGGCGGTGATCTCCATCTCGCCACGTGCAGATGGCTTTACTTGTTTGGCCATGTCGACCACGTCTCGATCGTAGAAATAGAGCCCAGTCACGGCAAGCTGAGACTTCGGGTGTGTTGGCTTTTCCTCGATCGAGATTGCACGGCGCTCAGCGTCGATCTCCACGATACCAAACCGCTCCGGATCCTTGACGCGATAGCCGAATACGGTGGCGCCGTGATCTCGCATGGTAGCCGCCCGTAGCATCGGCGTGAAACCCTGCCCATAAAATAGATTGTCCCCAAGGACCAGGCAGGCAGGCGAACCGCCGAGAAATTCTTCTCCGATGATGAAAGCCTGAGCGAGGCCTTCGGGCCTGGGTTGCTCTGCATATTCGAGATTGATGCCGAATTGCGAACCATCACCCAGCAACCGACGGAAGCCATGTTGGTCTTCGGGCGTGGTGATGATCAATATCTCGCGGATACCCGCCAGCATGAGAACGGAAAGAGGATAGAAGACCAGCGGCTTGTCGTACACCGGCAAGAGTTGCTTCGAAACACCCCTGGTGATTGGATACAGCCTTGAGCCGGAACCGCCGGCCAGTACTATCCCTTTCATTGCCTTACCTCACGTTGCAATACCGAGACGCTCGCGGCGGTAGCTACCATCTTGGACATGACTGCACCAATCACGGTTGCGAACATACCATTCGACCGTCTTGCGCAATCCGCTCTGGAACGTTTCAAGAGGTTTCCACCCGAGTTCTCGGCTGATCCTACCGGCATCGATAGCATAGCGCATGTCATGGCCGGGGCGATCGGCGACGAAGCTGATCAGATCTTCATAGCGTGCGACACCGGCTGGCTTTTGCGGGACGATCTCCTCGAGGAGATCACATATGGCCTGCACGACATCGATGTTCCTCATCTCGTTGAAGCCACCGATGTTGTACGCCGAGCCGACCTTTGCTTCATTCGCGACCTTGTACAGAGCTCGTACATGATCGTCCACGAAGAGCCAGTCGCGGATTTGCTCACCCTTTCCGTATACCGGCATAGGCTTTCCCTCCAGCGCATTCAGGATCATCAGAGGAATGAGCTTTTCAGGGAAATGATGGGGACCGTAATTATTGGAGCAGTTGGTAATTACCACCGGCAGGGAATACGTCCGCTGCCAAGCGCGTACAAGATGGTCACTGCTCGCCTTACTGGCCGAATATGGCGAACTGGGCGCGTAAGGCGTATTTTCGGTAAAGAGCGAATCGGTCCCCTCTAGATCGCCAAACACTTCGTCGGTTGAGACGTGATGAAATCGAAAGCGGCTCTGGCATTCGGAATCCATATCCTTCCAGTATTGTCTCGCGGCCTCTAGCAAAGTGTAGGTGCCGACGATATTTGTGCGGATAAATTCCGCCGGACCGTCTATAGACCGATCGACATGAGACTCCGCGGCTAGATGAAGGATAATGTTGGGTCGGTGGGCTCGCAGAATTCGCGCGATGTTCACGGCATCGCAAATGTCGATCTGTTCGAACGCGTAGCGACTGTTACCCCGGACGCTTTCAAGTGACTCTAGATTCCCAGCATAGGTCAGCTTGTCGACATTGACGACAGTGTCCTCAGTTTCGCTTATTATGTAGCGTACCAGCGCCGAGCCGATGAAGCCGGCGCCGCCCGTTACCAGAAATTTCATTTGTTTTCTGCCTTGATGCTGGCCATGAGCGGGCGCGCAAGCTTATCCAGCCCGAAATGAAGGCAGACGGACACTAGACGCAGAAGCGGATTGGTGATCGACCGGTTCTTCCGCAGTACCTTTATCTTCTCGTTGAAAAGGACTCCTCGCGCTCGCATCTTGGCGATCGAGCTCTCGCCGTGCAGCCGGTAAAGCAGCAGTGGTTCGTCAACATAGCAGAATGCCGTTTTGTCGGAAGAGCGCAGCAGGATATCCCAATCCTCCAATTTCAGACCGGTTTCATCGAAGCCGCCGACCTCATCAAAAAGCCCGCGGGTAAACATCATCGTTCCAGCCGGGATGAAGTTGAAGATCGTCAAGATGCTCTTGACGTCTCCCGCCATCATCCGTCGCGTCCAGGTCTTGCAAATCTCGCCCTCGCCGAAGGTCATGGCGTTGCTGTAGCACAGCCTACAGTCTGGATTGCCCTGCAATTGCGCGAACTGCTTGCGTAACTTGTCGGCCCGCCACATATCGTCCGAGGCGATAATGGCGAGGTATTGGCCTGTCGAATGTTCGCGAATCGCACGGTTGAGTGTACGGCACAGCCCTTCGTTGCCTTTGACCACGAGGCGAAAGTCATATTTTCTCATTTTCTGCATCTGTCGCAGCAAATCGACACTGCCATCCGTTGAGCCGTCATCTACGACGATAACCTCCAATCGGAAGCCGTCGAGCTCCTGCTTACACGCACTACGGATCGCATCTTCGACATAGGTCACGTGATTGTAGCTCGGTATGACGACACTTACGATGGGAAACTGTTCCTGCATCTAGCTATTCAGCAATTCTTGATACAGCATGATTAGCTTGGAACTTTCCCTCTCCCAACTGTAGTGTTCGAGTATTGCTTTGCGCCCACGTTGCCCCATTTTCTCTGCCTCTTGCCGTCGGTCCATGAGGCGGCCGATCGCGCTTGCAATTGCCGAAGGATTGGTTGGATCGACGCAAATACCACACTGATTACCTTCGATGATGGTACGCCAGAGTGGAAAGTTGGAACCGATAACTGGGATGCCCGCTGCCATGTACTCGAACATCTTGTTGGGCTGAGCATCAATGTGGTTTGGTGCTGGCAGAAAGGTCACCACCCCCGCCATTGATTTCTGCATTACAGTACGCACCTGCTGCGGACTGACTTGCCCATGCTCAAAGACCCGCTTCCAGCCAGCGCTCTTGCGACATAAATCGCCTGTGGCGGCTTCGGTAAAGCGGCCGGCAAGTGCGAGACGCACGTCCAAACGCGTATGGGCCATGGCGTCAACCAGTTCGGGAACGCCACGAATACTCGTCATAGCGCCAACATAGCAAACTTGGTCTAGCTTGTCATTCCAAGGGAGGAGCTCTCCGAGTTCTTCCGCTTGCGGATAGTTGTTAATTTCCAGCACTCTACAGCCTATCGCGCGGAAATGCTCTGCGATACCGGGCGTAGCTGCCACAACATGGTCGAGGCGCGTACAAATATAACGTTCCAACCCCGAGAATAGAAAAGATATTATTGGTCGCGCAGGAGTTGGAATATAATGCTTGGTACGGATGTCGGCTGGATAGTTCTCATGTGAATCAAAGATGACTTTCTTGCCGCGCTTCTTCAGCTTGAGCCCGATAGGTAGAAGTTCGGGGTCATGGAGGTGATAGAGATCCGCATCGAGTTCGAGAGCCTTCCTGTAGACGCGATTCACAACTCGGGCCATTCGCGATAACCTACCGCCCAATGGCCTGCCGACATCGATGATACGTACTCCAGCTTCGGAAGAATCTCCCTTGCCATCGGCGACGACAAGAGAAATCGGAACTCCCGCGTTTGCCAAGGTCGTACACTGCTTGCGGAAAATTCGTATGTCATCGCGAGGATGAACCGATGTGAGTTGGACGGCCCTCATGCCAGTGCCACTTTTTCTATAGGCTCCACAGTTTTGCCATCTCGACGCAGGTAGGTCTTGCTTTTGATGCCGCTTCCCAGATTCTCGGCGACGACTCGGACTCTAGCCCCGACCAGATCGACGGCGATCACATACAGCGTAAGCCCGATGTTGTGAACGGTGGCGTGAATTCCGATTACTATTAAACAACTCATGAGCAATCTTCATCTGTGGGCTTCGAAACCGTCGAAAGGGTTGGTATCAGGATATTATTGGGACCTTGTGCAAACCTGCTGCCCATAATTGCCGCGCTTACCGCATCAATTCTAGGCGATCAAGATTCGCGTTGGTCACGAAACATGTCACCCATAACAAGTTGCGGCGAGTGCACGATGCGATCGTGCATCCGACCTTTCTGGAATGGAATGCTGCGACAGCGAACCGAAGGTGCTTGATCCTAGTGTTGTTACTCGAAAAGTATGGCAAAGCGCTGTCGATTCGGCATGAACCAGCCGCTAGCCCATAAAATGTGCTAAGATCGGTACTTAGGCGCATGGTATGGTGAATTGAGAAAGCCTATTTTTGACGGAGAGACGCGTGGACGACGAACCCGCTGATATCGAGAATAATTCCGACGAGGCCATTCGATTTTGCCCCTCGATTGCAGTACTATTTGGCTCGTTATGGGTAGCCCTATTTGAAGGGCTATTCGGTCGTAGGCTAAAGAAGTAAACTCATTAGAGTCAAATTCGAAATGGATGCAGTCATATCAAGGCCTTGCGAGAGCTCTGGTGAGCGCGCGGATATTTGTGACGAAGAGCCAAGCCTCGGTGGACACGGTGGTGTGCCCGAAGTCTTTTGCCGCCCTCCAGCATCTGCCGAGCCACGCGAGGGTGGGCTTTACCGACCATCGGCGTGGCAAGCTCTCAAGGCCTTTGGTGCAGTCGGAGCTTCTGATGACCTCCAACATGAACTTTCCGATGTTCTGCAGCGTTCTCCTCAATTTTAACCTGGGTAGCTGCGGTCAGCGAAGACATGGCGCAACAGCGGTCAGCGTTTGAGGGTCGATTTAGGGACGGGGACACTGTCGCTGTCCGGATTGTCTGTGAAATGGCTAACGGCGCCACTGAAGGCAGGGCTAGTCTCACTACCTCCTTGTTCGCGCGCTGTCATGACCAGTTCATTGTCGTGTACGGAAGGCCTTTGTCACGGAGCCGATCGCGGTATTTCGTAGCTTCGAGAATGGCAGCAAGTCCCTCGACAAAAGCCACTAGGCACCGCCCAACGAGGCCATGTACAAAAGCGCGTTCACTGCTTTGCGCAGGTTTGTCCTGAGCGGACGTCTCATGGGGTTCAGCGGCGGTATCAGGAGTTTGATTAGCGCGTAAGCACGCACTCAATAGGATATGTCGCAGTTTATCTGCATCGTCTTCACATAACAACAGAGAAGCTTAATGCAAAGACAGGCGCAGATAAACAATATGGGACCAACGCATTTCAAAGCTCGCTTGTCCAGATTTATATTAACCGACAAGATTGCTATTTTTCTATTTATATATATAAACTCTTTAATATTTTTGTACTATAATATGAGACAAAACTCGACATGGCTTTATTTTGCGAGTTATATTGACTTCATTCCAAATAGATTATTGTACGTATTATTTATTGAATATCTATTGGTGTTTCCATTAATTTACTTATTTTGTCGACGGGCTGCATTGGATTTGTTCGCTTTGATTCTATTTCCGGTTGTTGTAATCGGGGGAGTATCTGGATCTATCGTACTTATATTTTCGGCAGACAATAGTAGATCACAAATATTTATAATATACTATATAATCTTGCCAACATTGTTTTCTATTATTAATTTTCCAACGTTCAAGTATCATCGAATTCGATTGGGACGACGAGGGGAAGGGATTTTCGTCATGGCTGGACTAACGTCCAGTATACTATATCTGTTTTGGATATGGAAATATCGTTCTATGATTGGATTTCCCGGCCTTTCTGAAATATATGAATACCGACATGCGCTCAGCGCAGCTGTAATGCACTGGGAGCGTTATGGTATGATTTTCTCTAAATTTGTTGGGGGATTTTCATTTGGATACTTGGCTATCTCAAGGAGATCATCGAGATATTTGATAGGATCTGCCCTTATCTTTATCAGTGACTATATGCTAAGCGGACAACGCTCATCTCTTGTATTTATCGTAATTGTTATTCTATCTTATCTATGGTTCGTGTCAATGAGACGGAGATTTAAGATCAGCGATTTATTGCTGGGACTTTCTGGGCTTACCATTTCACTTGGCCTTGCGTCATTTCTGCTCGGAAGGATTTCTCCATATGTAATTGGGATTTACGACCGAGCTTTTCATGTCAGCGTTGGACTTTTTGTCCGTTATTTAGAGCAGGTTGAAGAGGTTGGTCTCTATTGGGGTGGTGATGGCTTGCTTGGTGAGATATTTGGTGGCAATGGACAGGACTACCGGATTGTGATTGGGAGGAATTATTTTGGTCCTAATGTTTCGGCGAACGCAGATCTAGTTAGCGATGCTTATATAAATTTTGGCGTCGGTGGGCCTTTTTTCGTGTTCCTAATTTTACGTCTGCTCATATCGCGACGTGATTCCAAATTCTTTTTACACAATCGCGAAGCCGCTCTAGTTTTTATTATTCCATATATGTTTGCATTGTTTAGTATGGGATTGCAGACAGCGCTTGTGACAGGCGCGCTCGCAGTGGCGCTATTGATAATGAAAATTACAAGTATTAGGCAAGAGCACGGTATTAGTGGACATACGCCCTCTAGGCTCAAGACTTATTAAATTGCTTGCGGTGACGAGGATCGGTTGATTCAAGGGCAGCGTAAGAAGGCGTTGCCATCGCGATCTGATCTGGCTGTCGGAGGCGCAGATGCGACGGATCTCGATTGCTCTTTCATCCAGTCCGGCAACAAGGCCAGGATGGTATCGGTGTCGGGCAGGATGTGGATCGAGGCGTAATCGCGTTTGAGGGTTTTGACGAAGGACCCGGACATGCCGTTGCTCTGAGAACTGCGGACGGGGGTGAAGAGCAGCGTCAGTCCTAGGGCGGCAGCGGTTTGGGCAGTCTGGCGGGCGATGTAGGCACTACCATTGTCGGACAGCCATTCCACCCGGTGGCTGGTTCTGGTGCTCCCGACGCGCCGCTCGACCGATGTGATCATGAGGTAGTAAACCATCTCGGACGAGATGCCGGCATTTGCCACGGCGAGCCAGCCAATGATTTCTCGGTTACAAGCATCGATGACAAAGATAACCGGACTACCTGACTATCGCGGGCATGGATCTCCAGATGATCTGAGCACCAGCGCACATTAGAGCGCAAGGCCACGACGACACCGTCAAGGCTCGGCCAGGACGAAGCGCCGTGTGGCGCCGCAGCGTCAGGTGATACTGGCGCATGACCCGCAACACCCGCCTAATGTTGACGACTAGCTGACCTTCGAGCCGGCGATTCCGGTTGATCAGTGCAGCGACGCGGCGGTATCCATAGGTTGGACGCTTGTCGATTATCGGTCTGATCTCTGCTAGCAGTGCGGCATCGTCTGGCTTGCGATACGGGCCACGCGGAACAACGGGCGTGGCAGCACGCTCGATGAGGTTGGACCGGGAGATGCCGAGGGTTCTGGCAGTGGCGCTCAGCGGGAACCGTCCTCGGGATTGTTCCAGAACACCAAGGGTAAGCTGTGTCTTTTTGGGCGAGCGACCCCGATGGCTTCCTTGAGAATCTCATTCTCCCTCGTCTTGCGGCCCAGCATCCGCTCCAGATCGCGCAAGCGCTTCTCCAACTCGCGGACCCTAGAGGCGGCGACGGCATCTTCGTCAGCTTCGACAGCGGCGTGAGCGCCTTCGAGCATGCGGCCTTTCCAGGCAAAGAGCTGGGAGGGAGAAATGCCCGCGCACCGGGCAACGTAGGAAACACTCATGTTTGGCTGCATGGCTTCTTCCACTACGCTGACCTTCTCGGCCACCGACCAGCGGCGGCGGCGCTGCACGGAGGTAATGACTTTTACCCGGCTGAACGGGACGTCAGAGGCTTTGGACATAGTCGTACTCATAGGCGCATGCCTATGCCTTATCGGCTAGGCCGACTGTCCGGTCAAAACAGGGTGCGCTCCACTAGGCAGGCATCCTCGACGACAAGTCATGGTGTTGCCCCCAGGCAGCATACACGATAAATATCGCCAAACGGGTGAGTGCGTCCTCCATACGTGATCAGGCGTAATTTTAATGTCTCTTTTCGGGCGGGGGTCCAGGAGAGCATAGGTTTGGAGACTGAACGGGATTCCGAAATCGATCTTTGGTTGCTGGCGCATCGTCTATTGCGGGGATGGCGCATCATCACTCTGTCGGTCGTACTGGCTTTCATCATCGGAGTGGCACTCTTCTTCACCGTGC
The DNA here is from genome assembly GCF_002075885.1 of Manganibacter manganicus. GTDB lineage: Bacteria > Pseudomonadota > Alphaproteobacteria > Rhizobiales > Rhizobiaceae > Mesorhizobium > Mesorhizobium manganicum. The sequence goes on along the minus strand of NZ_MDET01000009.1, from coordinate 28,786 downwards.
CGCGTTCTTATCAGTCGGTAGCCACGATTTTACCGATTACCCAATCTGCCTATGCTAGCTACGCAGATTTGATTGCCAAATCGGCCATACCGGAAAGCCAGCAAAAGGAAGACGCTCAACTGCAAATCTTTCCTTATTCGCGCGGGGATTTGCTCAACGAATTCGTCGCCTACCTGCAATCACCGGCGCACCTTATCCGTGCGGCGCAGGAGAGCGGGGTGTTGCGCGACAAAGATGGCAAACCGCCCACTGATGAGCAGGCTGCTTTGGCCTTCATGCGGTCGGTAACATTCTCCCCCCCAACCGATGGTAAACCGGGCTTCGATATGCGCGTCCGTTCTGGAAATGACGAAGCGCTGAACAAATTCGTCGCTTGGAGTCTCGACAACGCTCGTATTGAGGCTGCGAAACTCATTCGTGCCTCCGTCATCGACAAGATTGAAGCTGGCGAGAAGATGCGAAAAGATTCGATTGCCGCGCTCAAGGTCGATATTGCGTCGCGCCGTCTGCAGGCCGACAATATCCGCAAAGATAATATTGAGCAGCTTACCGAGCAAGCCAGAGTTGCCGCGACACTCAATATCGTCGATCCTGTTACGGTGCAGGCGCTTTCCCCGAAGCAGGAAAACACCACAGCGGCCTCAGCGCAGGTGATTGGTGGAGACCAGCCAGTTTATTTCCAGGGTAGTACGGCGCTGAAAGAACAGATCGATCTTCTCAAGAATCGCAAGAACAGTGACCCTTACACAGCTGGCCTGCGCGACCTGCAACGGCAGGTGTATGCGCTGGAAAACGATGACAGGGCGCAAACTCTAAGGGCGCTGCTGAATGAGTCGCCGCTTGGTAAACCCGCATCGGCCCCTCTTGCCGGCTACAGTCTGGTTGCCGCAACCGCGCAGCGAACTTTCCCTCGTTTATCGATTTTCGGCATTGGCTCGCTGCTGATAGGACTTATCATCGGATCCGGCATTGTGCTCCTGCGGAGAGAACGAGACGAAGTCGCCCGCGCAAAAGCGCCGGCAGCGGGGGCGTGACGGTTGGCCGCTGGCAATACCCACCGTCATCTGCGGACCTCCGATCACTTGCATCACGCCGAGGCAGCATCAGCCCGCCCCACATTATTCTTCAGGCGATAATATGTGTTTGTCGTGTAGCCTGTGGGGTCGGTCCCGTCAGCGGCATCATTGTCCTTGTACCAGAACGCCGCATTGGTCGGCGCATCGTCGGAAGTGCTGAGCGTATTGTTCTTGACCCGAACATTTTTGGCGCCACGGATTGTGTAGGTAGACGAAAGCACATACGGTGGCCACAGACGGAAGAAGCGCTTCAGGAGAAACGAGCCGGCCCTGAAACTCGGGCGGCTGACGACTTCGAAGATAATGAAACTAGAAATTCCAAAGAAGAACTGCACGCCATAGAAGCCATAAGCTCCGATGAATGGTGGTTTCCAGACGGCGCTTGCTGGAAAATGCAGCAGCATTAATTGAGAATGGAAGACAACAACCATCAGGGCGGCCAAGCCGCGTCCCACTTGCAATCCCTTGTAGCGCATCAGCCCGCCCAGTGTGCCGCCCAAGTGGCTATACTTTCATACCCCCTTGCTGACAACCCACCGGTTCGGAGCATCGAAGACATCAGGCAGATGAGCGCTCCGGCCATTTTTGATCTGTCCCGCTTAACCGCCAGCACGATCCCAGACCATAAGACCACGGTCGCCATAGCGACTGGACAGACGGAAAGTGCGATGAGCCTTGGGTATGGCTTTGCGCGTCGCAAATTAGCGCTGAATTGCTCAATTCGCCGATATTTCGTTCCAGAATTGATTAGTAAATCGTTTCGAGTATTCGTCGAAAATCGGGTTACCGGTGATATCGAACATCACCGCCAGTAATTCGGCGTGGAAGCCTTGATATCCCGCGTTGATATACGGAGGAGATGGCTCTAAATACGGCTGTGAAATCGCCTGGGTGATGTAGCCGATGTCATAGGTCGAGGCGGTTCCAATATCGTAATAGGAGACGAGTTTTATCAGCGTTCTGACAGCATCATCAAACAGGCGATGCGCGTCTTCGCTCCCGGTGATCTTCCACCAGTCATAGAGCCCAATCACAGCGAACAGATAGCCATTCAAGGTGTAGGCGTGCGGCTTCACTGGATATTCCAGAATAAATGAATATCCGGAAAGAGATGGATCGAGGTCCGACAGATCGGCCATCGGGCCTTTCGGGAACGGCATTTGCAGGAATGCCAGAGCCTTGTTCCCTGCATCGAGAAACCGCTTGTCGTGGGAAATCGTATAGGCACGACCCAGCGCGCTCAGTGATTGGCCCTGTGCCATTCCCGATATCCAGCCCGGTTTATAGGGGCGCAGGTTAAGCATGTGCTTATATGAGAATTCGTAGGGAAACGCGCCGTCCTTGCGCTGCATGGAAAGGAGCTTGTTTGCTGCGATCAAAACCGCGTCGTTCTGGCCCTGCGAGAACCGCGTGAGTGCGAATTGAGAGATGGTGACGGGGTTGTAGGCGAACGTCTCGCCGTATTTGACCAAGGGCAATCCGTCTGTGATTTTTCGTGGAATGAGGACCCTGTTTAAGGGGTGATTTTCGTCCAAGCGGGACCCCTTAACGATGGGGTCATCAAGATGCTTCCGGTTTCATCGGAGGCATTTGTTTTGGATGTTGATTGTGGAGACGATTGCGAAGATACGCCGGCTGTCGCTGGTGCAGGGAAAGTCGATCAAGGCGATCTGCCGGGAGCTGAAGATCTCCCGGAAGGTGGTGCGCAAGGTGCTGCGGTCGGACGAGACGGAGTTTCGTTACGAGCGCAAGCATCAGCCCTATCCGCGGATGGGCGCCTGGCGAGAGAAGCTGGACGGGCTACTGTCGGCGAATGCGGCAAAGTCTCAGCGGGAGCGGCTGACACTGATCCGGATATACGAGGAGCTTCGCGGCCTCGGCTATGACGGCAGCTACAGTTCGGTATGGCGGCATGCGCAGGACTGGGATGAGCAACGCGGTAGCGCTGCCGCTGAGGCCTATATCCCTTTGAGCTTCGCGCCTGGGCGAAGGGCAGATAGCCGAGTTCGTCGAGCACGACAAAGTCGAGCCGGGTCAAGTGATCGGCAATGCGACCTTGCCGACCGGCACGGGTCTCTGTCTCGAGTCTGTTGACCAGATCGACGACGTTGAAGAAGCGTCCGCGCGCGCCGTTGCGGATCAGCGCCCGGGCGATGGCGATTGCCAGATGGGACTTGCCCGTGCCGGTGCCGCCGACCAGGACGACATTGCGCTGATCGGCAACGAAGGCTCCGCCGGCGAGATCGCGGATCAGGCTCTCGTTGACCGGCGTGCCGGTGAAGTCGAAGTCGTCGATATCCTTGGCCAGCGGCAGCTTGGCGACGGTGAGCTGGTATTTGATGGAGCGGGCCTGTTTCTCCGATATCTCGGCCTGCAGCAGATCGCCGACGATCTTCGGCGGCTCGTGCTGCCGCTTGATGGCGACGCCCATGATCTCGTCATAGGCCGCCCGCATCCCGTAGAGCTTCAATTCTCCCATCAGTTCCAACACTTCGGTGCGTTCCATGGCTGCTTGTCCTCCTGAGGCTGTCATAGCGGGCGCAGTCGGCAATCGGCTCGTGAGCCAGCTTCAGCGCCTGGGGAATGGAAAGGATCGTGCCCGGCACCGGATCGCGGCTGCGAGCCAGGATGTTGAGGATCACCGCCGCCGATGAGACGCTATGCTCGAGCGCTTCCTGACAGGCCGCCTCGACCGCGTTCAATCCGTCGCTCAGCACGCAGGTGAGGATCGACACCATCTGCCGGTCGCCGTCATCGGCGGCCTTGAGCTTGCGGCGCACCTTCTCCATGGCCGACGGCAGAACCCAGCCCCGGAATGGCGCACCATTGCGCAGTCCGCCGGGCTTGCGGGCCAATACCGGGACGTAATGCCAGGGGTCGTAGATCACCTCGTTGCGGCCGAAGCAGCGGGCATGTTCGCCCACGACCGCGCCGTCCTGGCGGATGACGATCCGATCGGCATAGGCATGGATCTCGACCGGCCGGCCGACGGCGCTCGACAGCACTGAGTATTTGTTGTTGTCGAAGCGCACCGTGCAGGTCTTCGACACAGAAGCCGGAATGCAGTGGAAGCCATCGAAGCGCCCAGCATAGGGAATAAAGCTGGCCTGCTCCTCCTCGAACACTTCCCAGACCGTGCGGCCGCCCTGTTCAGGATGCGGGTGTGCCTTGGCGTAGGCGACGCATTTGTCGGCCAGCCAGCCGTTCAGATCCTCCAGCGTCTTGAAGCGCAACCTCGGTGTGAAGAAGCGTTCACGCACCAGCCCGACCTGGTTCTCGACCTGGCCCTTCTCCCAACCCGACGCTGGTGTGCAGGCCTCAGGCTCGACCAGGTAATGCCCGCACATCTGCGCGAAGCGGCGGTTGTAGCGGCGATCCCTGCCGATGAAGATCGCATCCACTGCCGTCTTCATGTTGTCGTAGATGCCGCGCGTGCAGGCCCCGCGGAAGAAAGCGAACGCCCGGTCATGGGCGTCGAACACCATCTCCTGCGTCTCGCGAGGATAGGCCCGAACGTAGAACATGCGGCTGTGGCAAAGCCGCATGTGCGCCACCTTCACGGTGACCGTCACACCGTCCAGCAGGACGACCTCGTGGCTCCAGTCGAACTGGTAGGCTTCGCCAGGCGGGCGGACAACTGCTCTTCCATCTCGTATCGAAGCTCTACGAGCGCACCAGCGTCATCATCACCACCAACCTGGCATTCGGCGAATGGCCCACCGTCTTCGGCGATGCCAAGATGACAACCGCGCTACTCGATCGGCTCACCCATCATTGCGAGATCGTCGAGACCGGAAACGAATCCTGGCGCTTCAAAAGCCGCTCTCAAAGCTAAAGCCGAAAGGCCAATCAGCCGCGCCCGATCAGGCTGTGCAACCCCGACCAGCTCCGCCTGATCGGGCGCTCACCGTCGTGCCCCAAACAGGGGTCCCTTTTGCGCGAAAATATGGGGTCCCGGTTCCACGGTCATTGACAATCCGTCATGGTCGATCTTCATTTTTTCGGTATTGCGATACTCGCCGCCCTTGAGTTTCGCCCAGTTGAGATAAGAGCCATCAGGCTTATATGGAATCACGGAAGGGTCGGGCTGCCTCACCGGCGGCTTCTTTAGCGCCTCTGAGCCAAGAGCGCGCCATTCGGCTGTGATCTCATGTGTCGGCCAGTGTTCAACCCGGCGCTCATCCACCTTTGAGAGCGGAACTGCCGCCGAGATCGCAAACAGCAACGCAATTCCGGCAGCGCAAACTGCCATATGTCGTGAAATCATTCCAACCCGCCCAAAGTCCAAGTGGCGGCAACCTATCGCCGATCACGCATCATGACAATTTGAAATATTGATGACGCAGCATAACTGCCGGCTTAACCCCAAACCATCCATGCGACGACAAGGACCGCCACGGTTCCAACGACATCAATCAGCATGCCGCGCTTACCCGGTCCCCAAGGGTCAAATTGATCGGTCATTGAACCATCCAATGAAGTAGCCCGACCGCAAGATCGGAGGCCGAGCGGTCGGGCTTCGGGTGCCCGGAAGGTGCTTGGGGCCTATGCCGGGCGGGCCGAGCATAGCCAAGCCGGCTGAATAGGCAACAGTATCACGGCTGTATCGGAATGCTGGTCATTTATGACCAGCAAGCTCTTTTGGGCTCGGGCAACGCAAAGCCATCCAGGCGATTACCAGACATAATACGATGCCAGGCCCCAAGGCAACAAGGCCCATAAAGAGAAGTTCTCCCGACGCGATCATTATGCCCGCTCCCGTTATTGCTGATGCCATTACACCGGAAGGATAGCAATCTCGGTACATGCGGCGATTGATCGGCTACCGCAGCATCGGCGCGAAATGTGCAACCAGCACAATCATGACTGAGCATGCAACAATAAGTGCCGAACCGAACGCGTAGACGTTAGTGTCCTTCAAAACCGCCTTCCCATAGGCTCGCCAATATAAAAACGCCGCTGACGGTGGTTGTCGAATCTCCCTTGAAAGGAAATCACACGACGAATGCACCTTCGGGCGCGGCGATCTCGCTTGCGCTGATCCAGAAGATCGTCGGCAAGATGATCAAGGCGCAGGGCGCGACTTTGAGCGACTGCGCCAAGATGGAACCCGAAAACCTGAGATGTCTGCAGGTCGCATAAAGCATCGGTCTATCCGAGGCTGCCAAGGCGGCTGAAGGCAGTGCAATATCTGCGCTGCGCCGAACCGGCACTGATGGGAGACTCATGTGATCGCGCATGCCGCCTCTACGCCAGCTTCCTCTTTTATATTTCCGTCTTTCCGCGAGGCGAACTAACTGGATTAGAAATTTGAAATATGGTTATATCCGCGCGCTAATCTGATGGATTAGCAAGCCCGGTCGCGTCCTGAGTGTCCAAGCTCCGCCTGTGACCGGGCTTTTCTTTATATGCAATTCTAACGCTCCCTTACCCGCGCTGTTATTTAAGGTTTTAATTATATTAGATAGAATTAATTTGAAATTTTATAAGCTTGGAGAGAATTATTCGCTTTACAGCGCGCTAGACTCTGACATGCTGTGCGATGCTAACACTCAACAAATAGGGAGCTTGGACAATGTCATTGTTCGGAAGTCTCACTGGCCTTCTTCATCTCGGCGGTAGCAATGATGATGGCGGTATTCTTGGTGGTATTCTCGGCGGAGAAGGTGGTGGAGTTGTAGGTGGCGTGCTCGGCGGTGAAGGCGGTGGTCTTCTCGGTGGCGTCCTCGGTGGAGAGGACGGCGGCGGTGTTGTTGGGGGTGTGATCGGCGGCGTCGCCGGTGGCATTCTTGGTGGCGAGGAAGGCGGCATTCTGGGCGGCGCCCTTGGAACTGTAAGCGGCGTGCTTGGTAACGTTCTCGGTGACGAAGACAACGGCCTTCTTGGCGGTCATGACGGCACTCTCATTGATACCGGTTCGATTCTTGGTGCAGCTGACGCCTCGGCCACTAACCCAATAATCGATCTCGATCTCATTTCGGAGCCACGTGCGGTTCATCAAAGTGGTTCCATTGATGTCGGCATTTTGCCTCAGATCGACGGACATAGCCTTTTGGATGCCGATCTTCTCAGCGGATCCTATGGCGCCAATAACCTACTCACTGCGGACCTTGGCCCTGACGGTTTCGGTCCGATCCTGACCGGAACAATCTTGGGCGGTGGCGACAACCCGCTCGATTTGCAGCTTCTCGGAACGCCAATCTCCGATCTGCTCGGGGGTGATGGCGGTCTACTTGGTGGACTGCACCTCTAACAAACTTTACGAATCGAACAGTCCCGCCGCTCAAAAGTGGTGGGACTGTTTCGTTGCGACACATGAGGCCAGTCTCATAATGTTGCTGTGGCGGTCGGCATGTCATTGAATGCCGGTTAGCATCACCCCTAGCCGCGATCAATTTGTGATCCGCATCAGGACTGACGAAATCGTTATTGCGGACGCGCTTTTCGTAATCGTCGCCTTATGTGCAACCCTAGGCAATCGGGCGTGACGCGGAACTCGCAAAGCTGAAGTTTCAACAGTCACCTGGAGCACCGCTCCATACGGGGAAAACCTCAACAGTTAAGTTTCCGGACGGTTAGAAGAGCAAGCCTGCGAAAGTGAAAAGTTGGCTTGCTCATGCTCATAACGCCATCTTCAGTTCAAAGTTCTCATCTTCACCATCTTGGGCGTACCAATCTCATTTAACTCATCTTCTCAATATCTTGTGGCGGTGTCCAACCTTTCGACGCGGTTGGACGATTTCTGTTTCATTTTGTAAATTTCTCCATACCAGTATCGGAAGATACCTGCGATTTTCTGCCTTGGCGCAGGCGCACGTTTTCACCGTCTCGCGGTACTGGTGCTCATCAAGGGCATTAAGCTCCTCGCGGATGAACTCGCAACTCGAGATGGCGACCGCTCGCGCCTAGCTCTACATTTCAGTATGCGATAAGCAGCGGCATGATCGACAAGCTGGAATTCTTCATTGCCCTGGCCAGGGAAGAGCATTTCGGCCATGCCGCAGAAACCTGCGGCGTGACGCAGCCGACGCTTTCGGCCGCCATCAAGCAGCTTGAGGATCAGCTCGGCGTCATGCTGGTCAAGCGCGGCTCGCGCTTCCAGGGACTGACGCCGGAGGGCAATCAGGTGCTGGCCTGGGCACGCCGCATCGTTGGCGATACGCACGCCATGCACGATGAAATGCGCGCCGCGCGTCATGGCCTGTCGGGGCGTATCCGCATCGCCACCATCCCCACGGCGCTGGCGATGATGCCGCGGCTGACCACTCCTTTTCGAGAAAAGCATCCCGGCGTGACCTTTTCGATCCTGTCGCGGACATCCATCGAGATCCTGTCGTTGCTCGGCAATTTCGAGATCGATGCAGGAATCACCTATCTCGACAACGAGCCGCTGGGCCGGGTGACGAGCGTGCCGCTCTACAGCGAACGCTATCAATTGATAACGGCGGTCGGAAATCCGTATTCGGGCCGCGAAACCGTAAGCTGGGCCGAGGTCAGCCGTATGCCGCTGTGCCTGCTGACGCCCGACATGCAGAACCGCCGCATCATCGACCAGCACCTGTCCGACTCTGGTGAACAGGTTCGCCCGACACTCGAATCCAATTCGATGATCTTGCTGTTCTCGCATATTCGGACCGGTAAATGGTCGTCCATCATGCCGCTTAACGTCGCGGAGACGCTGGGTTTCGCCGAGCCTATCCGCGCCATACCGATCGTCGAGCCAGATGCCAGCCACAGTGTCGGACTGGTCACCACCCCACGCGAGCCGAACACCCCGCTGGTGGCCGCTTTGGTCGATGAAGCGTTGTCTCTCTCCCGTACCCTGCGGGCCGAAAACTAGTTCCAAAAATTTCCTCGCATTCACTTTGTTTCACTGACAGTCGATAGAAATCTCCTATCGATTGACGAAACACTCATATTGATTCATGCAATTTTCTCTGTTTTTCGTGATCTTTAGCTACTGATGCTACGGTTATGGGAGGGAATGCATGAAAATGCAGCCATCAGGTATCGACATCGCAGCCCGAGCGGCATCGATCGTCAATGAGATGCGCGGAATGGAGGGGCCGTTACTGCCCATCCTGCATTCGATCCAGGAAGAATTCGGCCATGTGCCGCAGGAGGTGCTGCCGGTGATCGCCACCGGTCTAAACCTGTCGCGGGCCGATGTGCATGGCGTGGTCTCGTTTTATCACGACTTCCGCAAAGTGCCGGCCGGCCGGCATGTGCTGAAGCTCTGCCAGGCCGAATCATGCCAGGCCATGGGCTCTGATGCAGTTGCCGCTGCGCTCAAGCAGAAGCTGGGTATCGGTTTCCACGGAACCACGAAGGACGGGGCGGTTACCCTTGAGCCGGTCTATTGTCTTGGCCTGTGCGCCTGTTCGCCAGCCGCCATGCTGGATGGCGAGGTGATCGGTCGGCTCGATGAGGACAGCATCGAGGAGATCGTCCAGGAGGTGCGCATATGACCCCCCATATCTACATTCCCGGCGATTCCGGCGCGCTGGCGCTGGGTGCCGGGAAGGTCGCCAAGGCGATAGAGAAAGAACTCGCCGAGCGTGGTATTGAAGCCAAGATCGTGCGCAACGGCTCGCGCGGCGCCTATTTCCTTGAACCGATGGTGGAGGTCGCCTGCGATACGGGCCGCATCGCATATGGTCCGGTCAAGCCTTCCGACGTCAAGAGCCTGTTCGACAGTGGCTTCCTTTCCGGCGGCCACCACAAGTGCTGGCTGGGCAATCCGGACGAGATTCCGTTCCTGGCCAAGCAGACCCGGCTGACCTTCGCACGCTGCGGTATCACCGACCCGCTATCGCTCGATTCATACAAAAAGCATGGCGGCTTGCGCGGCCTCGAAAAGGCAGTGGCGGTGACGCCCGCTGAAATCGTGACGCAAGTGACCGAATCCGGCTTGCGCGGGCGTGGCGGCGCAGGCTTTCCCACCGGCATCAAATGGAAGACAGTGCTCGATACGGCGGCCGACCAGAAATACATCGTCTGCAATGCCGACGAGGGCGATTCCGGCACATTCGCCGACCGCATGATCATGGAAGGCGACCCCTTCGTACTGATCGAGGGCATGGCGATTGCCGGCATCGCGGTCGGGGCGACCAAGGGCTACATCTATATCCGCTCGGAATACCCGCATGCGGTCGCCGCCATGAGCAAGGCGATCGGCATCGCCCGCAAGAGAGGTGTGCTGGGCGCCACGGTTCTCGGTTCACCAAATGCCTTCGACATGGAAGTGCGCGTGGGCGCCGGCGCCTATGTCTGCGGCGAGGAAACCTCCTTGCTGGATTCGCTGGAAGGCAAGCGCGGTCAGGTGCGCGCCAAGCCGCCGCTGCCGGCGCACAAGGGGCTGTTCGGCAAGCCCACCGTCATCAACAATGTGATCTCGCTGGCCTCCGTTCCCATCGTCATGGACAAGGGCGCGGCCTACTACAAGAATTTCGGCATGGGCCGCTCGCGCGGCACGATCCCGATACAGATCGCCGGCAACGTCAAATATGGCGGCCTGTTCGAAACCGCCTTCGGCCTGACCTTGGGCGAGATCGTCGATGAGATCGGCGGCGGCACCGCCAACGGCCGGCCGGTCAAGGCGGTGCAGGTGGGCGGCCCGCTCGGCGCCTATTTCCCGCGCACTTTGTTCGACACGCCCTTCGACTACGAAGCCTTCGCCGCCAAGGACGGGTTGATCGGCCATGCCGGTCTGGTCGTTTTCGACGACAGTGCGGACATGCTGAAGCAGGCACGTTTCGCCATGGAGTTCTGCGGCATCGAAAGCTGCGGCAAGTGCACGCCATGCCGGGTCGGGGCCGTGCGCGGCGTCGAGACACTGGATCGGCTGGCGCTGAATATCGAGCCGGAAAAGCAGATCGCACTGGTCACCGACCTTTGCAACACGATGAAGTTCGGCTCGCTGTGCGCTCTGGGTGGATTCACGCCCTATCCGGTGATGAGCGCGCTCACCCACTTCCCCGAGGATTTCAAGCCGGCGCCCGTCGCCGAAGCTGCAGAATAGGGAGCACCATCATGGGTCTCATTACCGAAATCGATTATGGAACGCCTGAATCCAAAACCGGGAAGCAGGTCACGCTGACGGTGGACGGCAAGACCGTGACCGTGCCGGAGGGCACCTCGATCATGCGTGCTGCGATGGAAGGCGGCGTCGAGATTCCGAAACTCTGCGCCACCGACATGCTGGACTCCTTTGGCTCTTGCCGCGTCTGCCTGGTCGAGATCGAGGGCCGCAACGGCACGCCCGCTTCCTGCACGACGCAGGTCGGCGAAGGCATGGTGGTGCATACTGTCAGCGAACGGCTCGACACCATCCGCCGCGGCGTCATGGAACTCTACGTCTCCGATCATCCGACGGGCTGGGGTGAAAATGCCGGCACCGGCGCCAGCGAGTTCGACCGAATGGCCGAAAAGATCGGACTAAGCGAAAACCGCTTTGGCGTCGAAGGCCGCAACCACGTTGTCGCCGAGGATGCGGCAGCGGGTGGAGGCGTTGCGCCTGGCGAAGGTGCCCTCACCATCGACTACATGGTGAAGGACGAAAGCAACCCCTATTTCACCTACGACCCATCGCAGTGCATCGTGTGCTCGCGCTGCGTGCGCGCCTGCGCCGATGTGCAGGGTACCTTCGCGCTCACCATTGAGGGCCGTGGCTTCGAAAGCCGCATGGTTGCCTCGATGAACGAGGATTTCGTCGATTCCGAATGCGTGTCCTGCGGCGCCTGCGTGCAGGCCTGCCCGACCGACGCCCTGCGCGAAAAAGCCGTGCTGGAAAAGGGCATGCCCGAACGCTCGGTTGTCACAACCTGTGCCTATTGCGGTGTCGGTTGCAACTTCAAGGCCGAGGTGAAGGGCGATGAAGTCATCCGCATGATGCCCTACAAGGACGGCAAGTCGAACCACGGCCATTCCTGTGTGAAGGGCCGCTTCGCCTACGGCTACGCCACCCATAGCGACCGCATTCTTTCGCCCATGCTGCGCGAGAAGATCACCGATCCGTGGCGCGAAGTCACATGGGAAGAGGCGCTCGCCCATACCGCCAAGGAATTCCGCCGCATCCAGCATCAATATGGGCGCGGCTCGATCGGCGGCATTACATCCTCGCGCTGCACCGATGAGGAAACCTATCTGGTGCAGAAGCTGGTACGCCAGGGTTTCGGCAACAACAATGTCGATACCTGCGCGCGCGTCTGCCATTCGCCGACCGGCTATGGCCTCAACACCACGCTGGGCACCTCTGCCGGCACGCAGGATTTCGACTCGGTTGAAGAGACGGACGTGATGCTGCTGATCGGCGCCAACCCGACCGACGCGCATCCGGTGTTTGCCTCGCGCATGAAGAAGCGGCTGCGCGAAGGCGCCAGGATCATCGTCATCGATCCGCGCCGCACCGATCTTGTCAGGAGTCCGCATATCGAGGCGGCCTATCACCTGCCGATCAAGCCGGGCACCAATGTCGCCATCCTGACCGGTCTCGCGCATGTCATCGTCACCGAAAAGCTCTATGACGAAGCCTATATCCGCAGCTACTGCGAGTGGGACGCATTCGAGGACTGGGCGGAATTCGTTTCCGACCCGCGCTACAGCCCCGAGGAAACTGCAAAAGTCTGCGGCGTGGATGCCGAAACGATCCGGCAGGCGGCGCGCCTCTATGCCGCCGGCGGCAACGGCGCGATCTTTTACGGCCTCGGCGTCACCGAACACAGCCAGGGCTCGACCGCCGTCATGGGTCTTGCCAATCTCGCCATGGCGACCGGCAATATTGGCCGCAATGGCGTCGGCGTGAATCCGCTGCGTGGGCAGAACAATGTGCAGGGTTCCTGCGACATGGGTTCCTTCCCGCACGAATTCCCCGGCTATCGCCATGTCGCCACGGATTCGGTGCGCAAGATCTATGAAGACCTGTGGGGGGTGGCTCTCGACAAGGAGCCGGGTCTGCGCATTCCCAACATGCTCGACGCGGCCGTGGACGGTACGTTCAGGGGCATCTACATCCAGGGCGAGGATATTCTGCAATCCGACCCGGACACCACCCATGTCGCGGCCGGGCTCGCGGCGATGGAATGCGTGGTCGTGCACGACCTTTTCCTCAACGAGACGGCGCGCTACGCGCATGTTTTTCTGCCAGGCTCGACCTTCCTGGAAAAGGACGGCACCTTCATCAATGCCGAGCGACGCATCAATCTCGTGCACAAGGTGATCGAGCCGAAGGCGCGCTATGCCGATTGGGAGGCGACGCAGGAACTTGCCCGGGCGCTCGGGCTGGACTGGAACTACACGCATCCGTCCGAGATCATGGACGAGATCGCGGCGACGACCCCGACCTTCTCCGGCGTGACTTTCGATCTCCTCGAGCGCGAAGGTTCGGTGCAATGGCCCTGCAACGAAAAGGCGCCGCTCGGCACGCCGGTGATGCATATCAACGGCATTGTGCGCGGCAAGGGCAATTTCGTACGCACCGAATATGTCGCGACCGACGAGAAGGTTGGGCCACGCTTCCCGCTGCTTTTGACGACCGGCCGCATTCTCAGCCAATATAATGTCGGCGCCCAGACGCGGCGCACCGGCAATGTCGCCTGGCATGCGGAGGATATGCTGGAGATCCATCCGCACGATGCGGAGGATCGCGGCATCCGCAACGGCGATTGGGTGCGGTTGTCGAGCCGATCCAACGAAACCACGCTGCGGGCGCTGGTTACCGATCGCGTTGCGCCGGGTGTCGTCTATACGACCTTCCACCATCCCGAGACACAGGCCAACGTCGTTACCACCGACTACACAGACTGGGCGACCTCGTGCCCCGAATTCAAGGTTACGGCCGTGCAGATTGCGCCGTCCAACGGGCCAAGCGAATGGCAGCGCGAATATGATGAACTGACCGCCATGAGCCGGCGTATCGCACGGGTTGAGGCGGCAGAGTAGGCCGCTTCATGAATACCCGTCCGGCTACGGTTTCCACTCCCCGGCTTGCGCACCGCATCCAAGGCGTCACGATCGCCGATCGGATGGTGCCGGAAGAAATTCCGGTCGCCTTCAGCTTCGCCGGCGCCACGCATGCGGTGATGATGGCTTCGCCCGCCGATTTGGAGGATTTCGCGCTTGGCTTCTGCCTGACCGAAGGCATCGTGTCGTCGGCGCAGGAGATCGAGCGCGTCGATGTGGAGCCGCTCGACCCTGGCGTGGATGTGCGGGTCCACCTCAGAGATGCCGCCAACAGGCGCTTTACGGCGCGACGGCGCCGATTGGCCGGGCCTGTAGGCTGCGGCTTGTGCGGCATTGAATCCATTGAGGAAGCGATGCGGGCCGTTACTCCTGTCGGTCCTTCGCCGCTGACGCTCGACGCCAGCGATATTGTGCGCTCGGTCAGGCTGCTTTCCAAAGTGCAGCCCTTGCATGCCGAGACCGGCGCCGTGCACGCGGCGGGCTTTTACATTCCCGGCAAGGGTATCGTTGCGGTGCGCGAGGATGTCGGGCGCCACAATGCGCTGGACAAGCTGGCGGGTGCACTGGCCAGGGCCGGCATTGACGGAACCTCGGGGGCGGTGGTCATCACCTCGAGGGTCTCGGTCGAAATGGTGCAAAAGGCCGCCGCAATCGGCGCCCCCTTCCTCATCGCCCTATCGGCGCCGACCGCACTTGCCATCCGCACGGCACAAGCAGCGGGCATGACGCTGGCGGCGCTGGTGCGCGGCGAGGAATTCGACATTTTCACCCATCCCGACCGTTTGAAAGTTGGAGGAGCAAAACATGTCGCCTGACAAACTTATCTACCAGGCCAACCAGATCGCCACCTTCTTCAAGTCAAAGCCGCACGCCGAAGGCGTGACCGGCGTTGCCGACCACATCAACAAGTTCTGGGAGCCTCGCATTCGCCGGCAGTTTTTCGCGATGATCGAAGGCGGTAACGAGGGCTTCGACCCACTGGTGGTGGAAGCTGCGGCAAATGTCAGGCGCCCGTCTCCGGAAGAAAAGCCGGCTGCCTAGAGATTGATGGGAAGCAATCCGAGAGAATCGTTCTCCTTCTTCGCCCTGGCATCCTGTGTTGCCAACGGCCTGTTGCTGCTGAATTTACAAGCCCCGGCTAGTTAATGAGTTTCGGCTGATGCTTAGAGCGCGAACCCGGATGAGCGAACTTATGCCAAGGTCCGGTGCGCTCCGGCTTTTTTGCTGAACCGAAACCCGTCACAATTGTAACTCTCCCCGTTCCGACATCAGCGCTAAGTTTCTTTCGCGACCAATTACGATGGCAAACGTGAATGATCGTTTGCCGCCAGGCGCGGCAATTCGTGCGAATGAGGAGGTAAGCCATGACACGACCAGCCGATACCGGAGCGAAAGAAGAGCTGCACGCAATGAACACGCCGCCAATCGTTTCGCCACAAGAATGGGACGCCGCGCGCGAGCGGCTTCTCGTCAAGGAGAAGGCTCAGATGCGCGCTCACGACGCGCTGGCCGCCGAGCGGCGACGGATGCCATGGATGGCGGTGAGGAAGGACTATACGTTTGAGGGACCGCAAGGCCGGGTGAGTTTGCTCGACCTGTTCGAGGGCCGCCGGCAACTGATCATCTATCGTGCATTTTTTGAGCCTGGCGTGCATGGCTGGCCGGAACATGCCTGCATCGGCTGTTCGCTGGGAGCCGACCAGGTTTCCAATCTTGTGCATCTGAATGCCCGTGACACCACGCTGGCCTACGCGTCACGCGCACCGCAGGCGGACATCCGACGTCTGCAGGAAAGGATGGGGTGGGACAATATTCCCTGGTACACCATCACTGATAGTTTCGATGCGGATTTCGGGGTGGATGAATGGCATGGCCACAATGCGTTCATTCGCGACGGCGAACGCATATACCGCACTTATTTCATCAATTGGCGTGGCGACGAGGCGATGGGCACTGTCTGGAGCTACCTCGATATGACAGCGCTCGGGCGTCAAGAGGTGTGGGAGGACTCACCCGAAGGTTATCCTCAAAGCCGCCCATACAAATGGTGGAACTGGAACGAAAGTTATGTCCCCAACGCGGCGCCGGACCCGAAGTGGGTCGAGGTATCGGATGCTGGAGAGGCTGCTTTTCGGAAAGGCGAAGATTAGTCAAGCAAGTTGCGAGATTGCTTTAAAGATGGCCGCGACAACCTGCGTAATTCGGTACGAGGGTTGACCACTGACGGAGGCTCAGACACTCTGACGGCGACGGGAAGGGGCATCATTAGAAGATTGGCGGCGCGGCTGATCGTGTGGGCCGCCTCGCAAAAAAGGACCTCTCAAGTGTCCAAGAATCTGAAAACGACAATCGTCGGGGTCATCATTGCGGTGGTCGTCGGCCTGGCCGTGAATTATGGTCTTATCAGCCGGCAGACGGGCGACGAGATTAAAGCCAGAACTGATGAGGTCTTGACCAACGAAGCAGCGCAACCTGCCCCAGACGAGCCTCTTCCCCAGGAATCTCCGGAAGAAACCAGGCAAGCGCCCGGACAAGACGCCGAACCGGCACCTGAACAACCTGTTCCTGACACCAGTCAGAATCCAGCCGAGACACTGCCGGCAAACTAGACATGCGCGCCTCTGCCGATGACATGATGCGCGGATCGAGCCGGCGGCGGCATGGCGGACACGCTGATGATAGCGAAAGTCGAGGCAGAGCACCACGGTGCCGTATCTGAGTTGCCAAGAATGCACAGGTCAATAGATTGTCAGGGTAGACATTAGAGATTGGAGATCACGTTGTTGGACGAACACAGACCCAAAGCACTTTCGGTACTGCGTATTGTAGCGGCGCTTCTCTTTCTGGAGCATGGTACGCAAAAGCTGCTGGGTTTTCCGGACGGGGGCGGGGATATTGTGAGTCTGGCTTCGCTCAGCGGCGTAGCAGGGCTTCTAGAACTGGTCGGCGGCGTTTTGCTGGTTCTCGGCTTCAAAACCCGCATCGTGGCCTTCATCTTGTCTGGTGAAATGGCGTTTGCTTATTGGATGGCACATGCGCCGCGCAGCTTTTTCCCGGTCCTGAACGGCGGGGATGCTGCAATTCTGTTCTGCTTTGTGTTTCTCTATCTCGTTTTTTCTGGGCCCGGTCCCTGGAGTCTGGACCGGCTAAGGGAGAAATGATGGAACCGAGCGGGGCGGAAATTGGCCCGCGAATTCTATGCTTGGCGTCTGGCCCTCTCCCACATTTCTGTCTGGATCGCGTTCTGAAGGTCGAGAATCTCGGATCGGATCGCGATATCCGCCAATCCGGACGCGCGCATTTCCGCGACGATGCCCGCAATGCGCTTGCGCCAGAAGACGTTGGCCGCAGCCCCATGAATGATTTCCAGATCGTCCGCGATGGAGCGAATAAGCGCGGTACGGCAATGCAGCGGGAAGGGAATCAGATCGGCCATGCCGAGAGAATTTGATGACCGTGGTTTATAATTGGTAAAGACAACACCGCCGGTCTGGAATGCATGCAAACCCCGTCTTGCGACGGGGGTTTGCACAGACCCATGAGGGGCAACAGCGTTTTTCCTGATCCGGGTTGCCAGCCTACTCAGCGGCCGCGACTGTAACGCGCAGGTAAGATTCCATCGAATCGTCGAGAGCGTCCTTCCATGGGGTATGATGCAGTGGCGCCATCGTCCCGGTGATGACCGACTTGTAGGCGTGGTTGCGGAACTCCATGATGCCCTGCTTCTTGTGCTTCTTCCATTCGAAGAAAGCCTCATTGGCGCCGTCTACGTCGAAGCTCGGATAGTCCGTTTCAGCAATCAGTTCCTTGACGTAGCTGCCCTGGTACTCGATCGCGTCGTGATCGTCTTCTCCCGCATCCTCGCGCGCAACGCGATCCTCGACGTCAGCCAGCAGAACCTTTTTGTCTTCGGGGACTTGAATTCGGCCGAGAATCACGTCGCGCGCCCACCAGGCCTGAGCGTCGAACATGTTGAAGGTGAACCACTGGTCCTGCATCCCGATGTAGAACAGGGCCGGATTGTGGACATAGGCCACGCCCTTGTAGAGATCGGCGGTCGCCAGCCGGTTGGCCGTTTTTAGACGCAAATCATCCGGCAGGAAGGGGAAGTGGTGCTTGTAGCCGGTGCACAGGATAATGGCGTCGATCTTCTTGGTCGAGCCGTCCTTGAAGGTGGCGGTGTTGCCATCTACCTTTTGCAGCAACGGTTTTTCTTCCCAATTGTCCGGCCATTTGAAGCCCATGGGCGCCGTACGATAAGAGTTGGTGATGGACTTGGCGCCGTATTTCCAGCACTGCGAACCGATGTCCTCGGCGGAATAGCTGGTGCCGATCAGCAAAACGTCCTTGCCGACGAATTCGCGGGCGTCGCGGAAGTCATGGGCATGCAGGATGCGGCCATTGAAGCCCGAAAAGCCGGGGAATTCGGGAACGTTCGGCGTGGAGAAGTGGCCCGAGGCGACGATCACATGGTCGAATTCCTCGGAATAGCAGTGATCTTTCGGTAAATCCTGCACAGTAACTGTGAATTTCCTGCGCTCCGCATCCCATGTAACGAGGCGCACAGCGGTTTCGAAGCGAATCCATTTGCGCACGCCGGCCTTGTTGACGCGGCCTTCGATATAATCGAATAGCACTGCGCGCGGCGGATAAGAGGCGATCTGTCGGCCGAAATGTTCCTCAAAGGAATAATCGGCGAATTCCAGACCTTCCTTCGGGCCGTTGGACCACAGGTAGCGATACATCGAACCGTGAACCGGTTCGCCGTACTGGTCGAGGCCCGTGCGCCAGGTGTAGTTCCAAAGACCGCCCCAATTGGCCTGCTTTTCGAAGCAGACGATTTCGGGGATTTCGGCGCCTTTGGCGGCAGCCGATTGAAATGCCCTGAGTTGTGCAAGGCCAGAAGGCCCGGCGCCGATGACGGCCACTCGCTTAGCTGACATAGTCTCCTCCTGGTGGTATAGACCAAAATTGATTGATTGGTACCTCTGGTCCAGAGTACGGTGCCTTTTATTATACCAATCTGTCAACAATTTTCCTGTAGGGAAGGGAAATTTCATACTGAAGTGGGGGATTTTCGGGTATTGGTGATCCGCATGCAGAACTCCAGCTTTGCCCATCAACTCGCAATTTCCAGTGTGCTGCCCCGGTTGTCCGTCGGCATGCCAAACGCGGTGAATATCGGATTTTTGGCTCCGCTCAGCGGTCAGGCGGAGTCATGGGGGCTGCCCGGATTGCATGGCTGCCGGATATGGGAAGACTGGCTGAACAAGACCGGAGGGCTGTTGATCAACGGACGGCGCTATCCGATCAAGATTGTGGAGTATGATTGCGACTACGATGCCGGGCGGGCTGCGAAGGGTGCACGTCATCTGGTGGAACAGCATGACGTCAAGTTGCTGATGATGCTGGGCGGAGATACGGTTACGCAATTGCGGGACTATCTGACCGATCGCAAAGTCCTGACCTCTACCCTGCTGCCCAGCGACTTGTCGCCGGACACGCCCTACCTGATTGCCCCAAGTGAACTGCACCCGATCTACAACGTGACAGGGGTGGACTGGCTCGCGCAAGCCAGCCCGGAACTTAAGACCGTCGCGATCTGCAGCCAGTCCGACGCGCTTGGTCTTCCCTCGCTTGCGACGTATCGCGCAGCCTTCAAAGCCGCCGAGATCGAGATAGCCAAGGAAATCCGGTATGATCCCGGCACCACCGATGCCGCTGCAATCGTCCAGCCCATGCTGGATTCGAACGCTGACATTTTATGCTGGTGCACCAGCTATACGCCAATGGTGCATGCCTTGACCGAATATGCTCACGCACGGGGCTTCAAGGGGCAGATCGTGTCCTGCACGCTGGACTATTACGACCGGCTCGTCGCCCGTACATCGATCGAATTCATGGAGGGATTTCTCTTTCAGTTTCCGGATTTCGATGATGAAAAGCTGACGGGCAAGACGTTTTTCTTCAACCGGCCAAAAGGCTTCTTTGACGAGTATAACCGCCGTTTTCCCGGCACCTGGACGGCGGTAAGCTGGGAATATGCGGCTATTCTGGACATCTGGCATGCAGCAGTCGAGAAGTCCAACAGCGTGAATCCTCTATCTGTCTTGGCGGCGATGAAGCAACTCGGGCATGTTACCCACGCCTTTGGCCCTGCGCATTGGTGGGGCGAGAGCATGTTCGGCATCGACAACGCGCTGGTCGGAGACTGGCCGGTGGTGACGCTGAAAAACGGCAAGGCGAGGATTGCGGCTTTCGGATCGATTCCCCGCTGGCTGAAACGCCATGGAGACCTGCTCAAACAGGAAATGGCGGATATGGGGCAGCTTTGGGACCAGCGGCTGCGGGCCAACGAGAACGGAACCGCCCTGCGAGCACGAACGCCGGAGTCAGTTCTGCAGGAATAGCTTCTGTTCTTCGATCAGATGCAGTTTGATGAATTCGACAGCCCGCTCCACATCGCGTGAGGCGATGGCGTTGAACAGCGCATTGTAGCGTTGCTGGTATTCAAGGATCCGCTTCGGAGAAAGGTGCCGGCGAAGCAGCGTGCTGCGAAAGCTTGCGCGGCAGGCTTCAATTGTCAGATTGTAGCAGGATGCCAGCAGCGGATTGTGCGTTCCCTCGGCGATCTTGCGATAGATTTCCTCTTCACATTTTACGAAAGCCGTGACGTCAGTATGCACGCCTTCGATCTTCGACATGAGTTGTTCCAACTCCCACACTTCGCGCGGGGTCATGTTGATGACGGCGAGGCGGATCATTTCGGGTTCGAGGATACCGCGCACGACGAGGTGGTCCAAAGGACTGGTTTCCAGGGCGACCGAACTGTCATCCCGCTCCGCTCCATCTTCGGAGCGGTATGTGACGAAACTGCCGCTGCCAGGCCGTCGCGTGATGACGTTGCGGGCTTCGAGAACATCGAGCGCTTCACGCACGGTGTTACGGGCTACTCCCATCTCCGAGGCCAAGGCCCGTTCTGACGGAAGTCGCGCGTTGATCGGATATTCCTCCGATCTGATTTTCGCGAACAAGCGGTCCAAAACCGCCTGAACCGTCGCACCCACCGAGTAGCTGGCGATGAGTTGAGATGTAAATTGGTCGCCTTCGGTTTTCATTCTACGACCTTGCGTTGCTCTTTAGCCCAATGGCTGCAAGTGAGATGAATCTTATCGCAGCATAGCCGGGATTTGAAATCTTCATCGACTCTCATCCGCTTACATGGCAGAGCCGACCGGAGCAATTGCCTGTTTTGATCAAGAGACGTGTCGAAATCCTTGAACGCCCGCTTCGAGGTGAATTGTCGCCGTTGCCACGCCGCTGCCATCAAAGGAAGTCTTGCCATGATCAACAAATTGAGTATTCTCTGAAATCAAATATTTTTACACACAGGCAAATTCAGACGAGGTGGTGATGACACTCGCAAACTACCCCGCCGTAACCTCCGGCCCGCCCAAACCCAGCCTGATCCTACAGCCGGGACTGCTTCTGCCCGGCACGGAACGCTATCACGTTCCAGGCAGTGGCGCGATGCTGATCGAGATCGAGGCCGGTGACAAGATCACCGTGCGTAATGCCGAAGGCGGCCAGCCTTGCGAATTGCTTGCCTTTGACAAGGATGGACGTTCCGATCCCGCTATCGTCGGTGCGCCTGGCAATAGCAATGCCGCAGGTTTCAAGGCGCTGTTGCTTTCTGGCGAGGAGAGCCTTGGCGGATTGCGTGCCGGCATGGAGCGCCGCAAGCTTCAACTCGGCAGTGCCCTAGCGACGCGCTTTTTCGATCACAATACCCCGGCCGGCCAGCAGGAAAGCTTCACCGCAACGCGCGACGGCGCACTTGTGGTGGCGGCGCCCGGCGGTCCGATGGCAATCGATGCGCATGACACCACGACGCCGCTGGTTGTCATGGTGCAGCGTGCCCGCATCCGGCCGCGTGGCGAAGCAGCAAAGCTGCCTGACCCGCTCGCCGACCCGGTTCTAGACCTGCGTGTCAAATCGGCGACAGCGGAAGCCTATTTCGTCAAGGCCGGAGATTATATCCAGATCATCGATGTGGATGGCCGCCAGTGCACCGACTTTCAGTGCTTTTCAGCGCGCAAGCTCGACAAGGGCAGGGATCTTGCGCTGGACGTGACGGCGACGCGGTCGGTGATGGGACATGCCTATCCGATGCCCGGCCTGCACGCAAAATATTTCGATCAGGATTTCGAACCTCTGGTCGAGGTGGTGCAGGATACCTGTGGGCGCCATGACGCATTCGCACTCGCCTGCTTTGCCAAATATTATGACGATATCGGTTATCCGGGCCATGCCAACTGCTCGACCAATTTCAACGGTGCGCTTTCCTCCTATGGCGTGACCCCTCGTGCCGGCTGGATGGCTGCGAATTTCTTCTTCAATACCGGCATCGATGCTCACGGGGTGATGTTCTCCGATGAGCCATGGTCGCGGCCGGGCGACTACGTGCTGTTGCGCGCGCTGACCGATCTGGTCTGCGTGTCCTCGGCTTGCCCGGACGACACGACGCCGGCCAATGGCTGGAATCTCACCGACATCCATGTGCGCACCTATTCCGGCCAGCACAAGTTTTCGCGAGCAATCGCCCGAAGAGTGACTCCAGATGCCGAGCCCAAGATGACCCGTGAAACCGCTTTCCATTCGAGCTTTTCCAAGCACACCCGCAACTTCGTCGAGTACAAGGGCTACTGGCTGGCCAATTGTTTTTCGAAGGAAGGGCCGATCGAGGAATATTGGGCCTGCCGCCAGAAGGCGGTGGTCATGGACCTGTCGGCGCTGCGCAAGTTCGAGGTGACCGGCCCCGACTCTGAAGCGCTGATGCAGTACACGTTGACGCGCGATGTCAAGAAGCTGGGTGTCGGCCAGGTGGTTTACACCGCGATGTGCTACGAACATGGTGGCATGATCGACGACGGAACGCTTCTGCGGCTCGGCAAGGACAATTTCCGCTGGATCTGCGGCGACGATTATTCTGGTGAGTGGCTGCGCGAGCAGGCCGACAAACTCGGCCTGAAGGTTCTGGTGCGTTCTTCTACCGACCAGATGCACAACATCGCCGTGCAGGGGCCGAACAGCCGCGATATCCTCAAGCAGGTGGTGTGGACGCCGCCGCATCAGCCCTCGCTCGAAGAACTGGAATGGTTCCGCTTCACCATCGGCCGTATTGGCGACGCACAGGGTGTGCCGATCGTGGTATCGCGCACCGGCTATACCGGCGAACTCGGCTATGAAGTTTGGTGCCATCCGCGCGACGCTGAAAAAGTGTTCGACGCGGTGTGGGAAGCCGGCCAGCCACTCGGTCTCAAACCGATGGGACTCGAGGCGCTCGATATGCTGCGTATCGAATCCGGCCTGATTTTCGCCGGCTATGATTTTTCCGACCAGACCGACCCGTTTGAGGCCGGTATCGGGTTCACCGTGCCGCTCAAGACCAAGACCGATGATTTCATCGGACGCGAGGCGCTGATCCGCCGCAAGGAGCATCCGGTGCGCAAGATGGTTGGCCTCGACATTGACGCCAATATTGCCGTCGGCCATGGCGATTGCGTGCATGTCGGGCGCGCCCAGATCGGCGAGGTCACATCGTCCATGCGCTCACCAATCCTGAAGAAAAATATCGCGCTGGCCCGTCTCGACGTTGCCCATGCCGCCGTCGGCACGGAGGTCGAGATCGGCAAGCTTGACGGCCAGCAGAAGCGCCTGCCGGCAACCGTCGTTGCCTTCGCGCATTACGATCCCAAGAAGGAGCGCCCGCGCTCGTAACCAGTACGGTAACGCGCCACTTACTTATTGCCCCGCCCTCCAAGCGCGGGGTTTTTGTTTTTGAAAGCGCAGGCACCTGGCTGGCAAAGAAGAAGGCCGCCGATCGCTCGGCGGCCTCCCTCATAATCGCGCCGGTCAGGGAGCCGGCACGATTATTCGTAGATGGGGAAACGGGCGAGGAGCGAGGCGACTTCCTCGCGCACCGCCGCCTCGACCTTGGCGTTCTTGTCTTCACCGTTGGCGGCCAGCCCGTCGATGACATGCATCGTCAGGCGGCCGACCTGGCGGAATTCCTCGGTGGAGAAGCCGCGCGTCGTGCAGGCGGGCGTGCCGAGCCGGATGCCCGAAGTGACCATCGGCCCCTGTGGGTCGAAGGGAATGCCGTTCTTGTTGCAGGTGATGTGGGCGCGGCCAAGCACCGCCTCCACCAGCTTGCCGGTCAGGCCCTTGCGGCGCAGATCGACCAGCATGACATGGGTGTCGGTGCCGCCCGAGACGATATCGACTCCGCCCTCCGCCAGAGTCTCCGCCAGTACCTTGGCATTGTCTACGACATTGCGGGCATAGACCTTGAACTCAGACGACAGCGCCTCGCCGAAGGCCACCGCCTTGGCGGCGATGACATGCATCAGCGGTCCGCCCTGCAGGCCGGGGAAGACGGCCGAATTGATCTTCTTGCCGATCTCCTCGTCATTCGACAACACCATGCCGCCGCGCGGTCCGCGCAGCGTCTTGTGCGTGGTCGTCGTGACCACATGGGCATGGTCGAGCGGGTTGGGATGCACGCCGCCGGCCACCAGCCCGGCGAAATGTGCCATATCGACGAAGAGCTTTGCGTCGACCTCGTCGGCAATGCCGCGGAACGCCTGGAAATCGATGACGCGCGGATAGGCCGAGCCGCCGGCGAGGATCACCTTCGGCCGATGCTTCCTTGCCAGGTCGCGCACCTCGTCGAGATCGATGCGGTGGCTCTCGGGGTTGACGCCATAGGAGACCACATTGAACCATTTGCCGGACTGGTTGACCGGTGCGCCGTGGGTCAGGTGCCCGCCAGCGGCAAGGTTCAGCCCAAGGAAGGTGTCGCCCGGCTGCATCAGCGCCATGAACACCGCCTGATTGGCCTGGCTGCCGGA
Organism: Manganibacter manganicus; assembly: GCF_002075885.1. Taxonomy (GTDB): domain Bacteria; phylum Pseudomonadota; class Alphaproteobacteria; order Rhizobiales; family Rhizobiaceae; genus Mesorhizobium; species Mesorhizobium manganicum. Next base: position 3,837 of record NZ_MDET01000009.1, on the reverse strand, counting down.
ATTGGGCTGCACATTGGCGTAGGTGCAGTTGAACAGCGATTTCGCGCGGTCGCGGGCCAGATCCTCGACCTCGTCCACATATTGGCAGCCGCCATAATAGCGGCGGCCGGGATAGCCTTCGGCATATTTGTTGGTCAGCACCGAGCCCTGCGCTTCCAGCACCGCCTTGGAGACGATGTTTTCGGAGGCGATCAGTTCGATCTCGTCGCGCTGGCGGCCGAGTTCACGGCCGATTGCGGCGCTGATCGCCGGATCGACCTCAGCCAGAGCGGACCGGAAGAATGGCCTTGTGCCGCTGATGTTCGGGTTTGCGGGTATGTTCATGCTCGTTCTCCCTTTTTGCGCAGCGCGCCCTTATCCAGTCCAACCCAGACCGGCCGAAATGCAGTTGATGGAAAGCAGAAGCGCGTTGACCGCCCGCTTCGGCTTCTCGGTCGTTTCATCCTGCGCGCGCACCTCCTGCAGCAGCCGCACCTGCAGGCGATGGATGGAATCCATTTGCGGCCGCATGCGGTCGAACTGACGCTTGAAGGTCGGGAAGCGCTCTGAGATCTTCAGCCCGCCATTGACCTCGGAAATCATGCGGCGTGTCAGCGCGTATTCGTTGGCGATCTTGGTGAAGATGCGCTCGCTGGTTTCCTTGTCGTTCACCAGACCGGCATAGAGGCGGGCAATGTCCATGTCCGACTGGTAGAGGCCCTTGTCCACCTCATCGACGACGAGCCGGAAGAAGCGCGACCGCTCGAACATGTTGCGTAAAAGCTCCAGCCCGGCCTCGCCGCGCACGTTGACGAAGGCGTTGAGGGCGCTGCCGATGCCGTACCAGTTGGTCATCAGGTGTCGGTTCTGTGTCCATGCGAAGACCCACGGAATGGCGCGCAGATCGTGAATATCGCGGGCGGCGCCGAAGCGGCGCGCCGGGCGCGAGCCGATCTTGAGCAGCGACAGTTCCTCGACCGGGCTCGCCTGATGGAAATAGTCGATGAAGCCGCGTTCGTTGATGAGGCTCGAATAGGCCGCCTGCGACATGCCGGTCAGCGCCTCGAGTGCTTCGCTGAACTCCGGATTGTCCTTCAGTTCCGCCTCGTCGGGTGACTTGACGCTGTGTGCGAGCACGGCGGCGGCGAGAATTTCAAGCTGATAGAGACCGGTGCCGCGATTGGCGAATTTGGACGACACGACCTCGCCCTGCTCGGTCACGCGCATCACGCCGCCAATGGTGCCGGCGGGCTGGGCGGCGATGGCGCGCCCGGTCGGCGCGCCGCCGCGGCTTACCGAGCCGCCACGGCCATGGAAGAAGCTGATATGGACATGGCGCTTCTCGCCGAGCGCGGTGATCTTGCGCTGCGCCTTGTTCAGTTCCCAGTTCGAGGCGAGGAAGCCGCCGTCCTTGTTGGAATCGGAATAGCCGAGCATGACTTCCTGCCGGCTGCCGAAATCGCGCACCGAACGGCGCACGATGGAAACGGAGAACAGCCGGTCGAGAATGGCGGGCGCGGCCCGCAGATCGGCGATCGTCTCGAACAGTGGCACGACGCGAAGCCGGATCGAGCCGCTGCCGTCGAGCGCGGTGGCAAGGCCGCAATATTGCGCCAGCAGATAGACGGCCAGCAGATCATCGACGGAGCGTGTCATGGACAGGATGCAGGCCGCGATGGCTTCCGAGCCGGGCTCGCGCGTGGCGTCGCGCACCACGTCGAGGAGGGAAAGCAGTTCTCGGGCTTCGTCGGACAGGTCCTCGCGGCCAAATTCGATCTGTTCGCCGCTGTCGAGGCCCTTGCGGATACGCTCGCCCCACTGCTTTGTGTCGGGCTCGGTGCCGGCGCCGTCGATACGGGCAAACAGTTCCGCCAATACCCGGTTGACGACCGTTGAATTCTGGCGGATGTCGAGCGCGACGGTGCGGAAGCCGAAGGTCTCGACCTGCTGGCGCAACGGCCGCACGAAGCGCCCGGCCACCGTTTCGCCGCCAATGATGCCAAGCACGCTTTCCAGTTCGCGCAGATCGGCGCAGAAGGCGTCGGCGCGCGTATAGGGACGCGCCTTGCCCTGGCCGTTCATGGCTTCCAGGCGTTCCAGCATGACCGCCGCGAACTGGCGCAGCGGCTCGTCGGGATTGCGTGTCACCACCTGGGTGGCAATGCCGGTGCGGTGCAGCGCCCGCGTCAATGCCCGCATGAAGGTTTCGGGAATATCGACGACATTGGCGCTGATGCTCAGCACGGTGATCATCCGCCGGAGCTGGCCGATATACCAGTCGATGGCGGTCTGGCGGCACTGCGCCAGCGCGTAGTCGGTGGTGTCGGAGGTGACGTTCGGGTTGCCGTCGCGGTCGCCGCCGATCCAGGACGCGTAACGCATGAAGGAGGGCACGACGATCTTGTCGTTGGGATAGTGATGGGTGAGCGCGTCCTGCAGGGTTTCATAGAGCTTGGGCGTCGCATCGAAGATGACTTCGCGGAAGAAATGCAGGCCCCAGGCGATCTCGCGCTCGACGGAAGGCCGCTCCAGCCGCAATTCGCCGGTCATCCACAAAAGCTCGATCTCGGTCCTCAGATCCTCGATCAGATGCTCGCGCTCGCGCGGCGCCCAGCGCACCTGCTCCAGTTCCGTCAGCTTGCGATAGATGCGGCGGTGGTTTTCCAGCACGGTGACGCGCTTGGCCTCGGTGGGGTGGGCGGTCATGGTCGGCCCGACGCTCAATCCCGCCAGAGTGGCGCGCAGGCGCTCGGCCGGGTAGCCGGCGGCAGCGATCTCATGCACGACATTGGCAAAGGAGCCGACCACCTCCTCGGCGCCGCTTGCCTGTTCCAGTTCGCGCCGCGAGCGCATCGCCCCCAGTTCGTTGGCGATGGCAACGAGCTGGAACCAGATGCCGGTGGCCTGCAAGGCGGGAATGCGTTGCTCGGCATCCAGCGAATCGAGGCTGGTCTTGCCGTTCAGCACGTCGGCGACATGCGGCTCGCGACTGCTGACCACCGAAACCAGCAATCGGTGCAGGAGAATGCGAACGTCCTCGCGAAAGCGCAGTGGCTTGCTCTGTTCCATGGCTGTTCCTCCGATTCCGGTGCCGCCTGACGGGTGACGTCCATTGATGGTGTCGCCCTCGGTGGTGCCCATCGAACATCACACCGCTTTTTGCGACGCAGCGAAACGCCCTTACGGGTAAGAATCCCGTTCGAACGGGTGGGATGGCGGAGGGGCGGACGGGTGGTCAAAAGGACAATCGCGCGCCACCCATCCGGGCGAGAGGGCTGCGATCTTTCCACCAAACGCCTTCGTTGCCACGCTGCCTTTCGGCCCTGTTTGTCTTTTGCCCCGCCCTTAAGCTCGCTCGCTGTCGCTCGTCGCTGGCGGGGTCCCCGTATGGCCAGAGACCTGGTTGATGCCGCACTTCACCGTTGCCACGCCCGGCAAATGCCGTCTGGCTCTTTCAAAGAACGGACCTTTCGGGTCTGAAAGGTCGGGAAGCGGGCGCGGGGCCGTACCTCCTAAGTTCAATTATATGGCACGGTTGTCCGCGCCCGCCGGCGTTTCTACCCTTGCCTTTCCCGGCCCATCGCCCATTTGCGGGCGCGAGCAACGNCAGGTCCGGTTCGGGCCGGGCGGTTCCGTTCACTGTTACGGATAACACACCCGGCGCCACACTTGCCTGGATGCTCGAGTGTGCACACCCGTTCCCGCTGGCAAGCTGCTGAGGGGATTATGCGGGAAGGATGGCGGGTGTGGATAAACAGGTGAGAAAGAAACCGCCATTAATCGGACAAGCATCTGTCCGGTAACGGGTTTATTTTCATCGGCTACGGCAGGCGATAAATTTCCATCCACGCGAACTGG
>NZ_MDET01000008.1 GCF_002075885.1 Manganibacter manganicus | reverse complement strand
CGGCTCGACGGAATGCAGGGTTTGATGCCGCGTGCTTCGAGTTCGGTCCGGAACCAGGCGCTGTCGTAGCCGCGATCGGCGATCAGGTGTGAAGCGCTCGGCAAGGCGTCGAGCACCATGCGGGCGCCCTTGTGGTCGCTCATCTGGCCTTCCGACAAAAGCAGGATGATCGGCCGGCCTTCACCGTCGCAGACGGTGTGGAGCTTGGAGTTCAGCCCACCCTTGGTTCGCCCGATACGACGGGGAACATCCCCCTTTTGAGCAGGCTCGCCGCCGTGCGATGAGCCTTCAGATGCGTCGCGTCGATCATGATGCGCTCGGGTTTCGGTCCTTCTCCGGCAAGCCCTGCGAAGATACGGTCGAACACGCCCATCAGACTCCAGCGGATGAAACGGTTGTAGAGCGTCTTGTGCGGGCCGTAGCCAGCCGGCGCATCCTTCCACTGCAGCCCGTTGCGGATCACGTAGACGATGCCGCTCACCACCCGCCGGTCGTCAACCCTCGGCACCCCGTGCGACAGCGGGAAGAATGGTGATATCCGCGCCATCTGCCGCTCGCTAAGCAGAAACAAATCACCCATCACGGCCTCCAATCGGAGACCGTGAATCACATCTCAATCGGAATTAATAGGTCCTGAGCCTAGACGCCGCGCGGTTTGGCGCGGCTGGTCGCGGTGGCAAGTAACGGATTTTCCGGCCAGACATGCCTGGGATAACGACCGCGCATGTCGGCGCGCACATCCGCCCATGAGCCACGCCAGAAACCGGGCAGGTCGCGCGTCGTTTGGATCAGACGGTGGGCGGGCGACAGGAGTTCGAGCATCAACGGCACCATCCCGCCGGCTATGGACGGATGACGGTCGAGGCCGAACAGTTCCTGCACGCGGACCGCCAGCACCGGCGCCTCACTATCGTAACGGATTGGCACGCGTGAGCCGGATGGCGCGTCGAAATGGGTTGGCGCCAACGCATCGATGCGACGCTGCAGGTCATACGGCACCAGCGCCATGAGCCCGGCGGCAAGTGCAGACGACGCGAGTGCGGCAAGCGACGGATCACCGCTGAGAAATGGCGCCAGCCAATCATCGAGCCGTTCCAGCAAGACGGCATCGGAAACGTCCGGCCACGGCGCTCCGAGACCGCGATGCAGCCAGCCGAGGCGGGAGCGCAGGCTCTCCGCTTCCTTGTTCCATGGCAACAACGAAAGACCATGCGTGCGCACCGCTTCGAGGATGGCAGCATCTGCCTCGCCGCCGGCCGGTGCCGGCAGCATTCTCTCGGTGAGCAGAAGCGCGCCCAGCCGCTGCGTCTCCCGCAGGCGCACGGCGCGCTTCTCGACATCAAAGGCGACTTCGCGGCTTGTCACGATATTATTGCCCAGAACCGTCCGGATATCGTCCTCGCTCACCGTCGCGGCGGTGGTGATGCGGGCATGGCGCGCCTTACCCTGGAGATCGGCAACCACCAGCCATCGCTCCCCGGCAAGTGGGTCGGCGACTTCGAGTGCAGCACCCGACCCGTTGGCGAGCACAAAGCGCCCGCGCTCGCCGCGCGCCCTGGCGACTCGGTCCGGCCAGGCATGAAGGAGAAGCGCGCCGGTATCGGCAGCCTCTCCCTTATGTGGGGAGGCTAAAGAGCGCGCCAGCCGGCTTGCCAATTGCCGGGCCGCATTGGCGCGCGGCGTCTTCTCTGATCGAAAGCGCATCAGGCGGCGTTCGAGATCGGCGCTATCGCCGCCAAGGCCACGCTCGGTCAAAAGCACAGCCAATTCGGCGGCCTCACGCGCCTGTCCGGTTTTTGCAGCCTCGGCCACCATATGCGCCAGCCGCACCGGCAAGGCGAGACCGCGCATCGCCGCCCCCGCTTCCGTCAACCGGCCTGCGTCATCGATAGCATCGAGCGCGCGCAGCAGCGCGTTCGCCTCGGTCAATGCCGGCGCAGGCGGCGGGTCGAGGAAGGCAAGGCTCGTCGGATCGGCAACCCCGAAGGCCGCACAGTCGAGCACCAAGCCGGAAAGATCAGCGGCGAAAATTTCCGGCGGCGTGAAAGCCGGCAATGCCGCCGTCTGCTCGGCGCGCCACAGCCGGATGGCAACGCCGGGTTGCGTACGGCCGGCGCGACCGGCGCGCTGTTCGGCGGACGCTTTCGAAACGCGCACTGTCTCAAGCCGGGTGAGGCCGGACGCCGGCTCATAATGCGGCAGGCGCGCAAGCCCGCTGTCGATGACGACGCGCACGCCATCTATGGTGATCGAGGTTTCAGCAATGGCGGTTGCCAGCACCACCTTGCGGCGGCGGGGTGGCGAGGGGCGGATCGCGGCGTCCTGCGCCCTGGCGTCGAGCTGACCGTAGAGGGACGTAATGTCGACCGTCTCGCCCACCCGCCCCTGCAAACGCTCGGCTGTACGCTCGATCTCGCGCTGGCCGGGCAGGAAGGCGAGCACGCTGCCCGTCTCGTCGGCAAGGGCGGCGCGGATGGCATTGGCCATGGCATCCTCGATCGGCTCGCCGGCCGGCCGCTCGCGATAATGGATATTCACCGGGAAAGCCCGGCCCTCGCTTTCGATCACCGGCGCGCCGGAAAGAAGGTGAGCCACGCGTGCGCCATCGAGCGTCGCCGACATCACCAAAACCCTGAGATCGGGCCGCAGCGCGCCCTGCACGTCGAGCGCCAGCGCCAGACCAAAATCGCCATCCAGCGAGCGCTCATGAAACTCGTCGAACAGAACGGCCGAAATACCCGGCAGTTCAGGATTGTCGAGAATCATGCGCGAAAGCACGCCTTCGGTGACGACGACGATCTTCGTTCGCGCCGAGGTCCGGTTGTCCATGCGCATGGCGTAACCAACCGTGTCGCCGACTTCCTCACCGAGAAGGGCGGCCATCCGGCGCGCGGCGGCGCGGGCGGCCAACCGGCGCGGTTCCAGCAATACGACGCGGCCTTCGCCGCGCCATGGCGCGTCGAGCAGAGCCAGCGGCACAAGCGTCGTCTTGCCAGCGCCAGGGGGTGCGACCAGAACGGCGCCATTGCCTGCCGCCAGCGCCTCGCCAAGCGCCGGCAGGATTGTGGTGACAGGAAGTTCCGGCAGGTCTTTCGTTCTCATGGCAGCGTACATATCCGCGCGCCACAACAGCGGCAACGAAGGTGCGCAAATACCGGAGGATGCCGGACTTTTCAGAGCGCGGTAAAACCGTTATCGACGAAAAGCTGCGCGCCGTTGACGAAACTCGCTTCGTCACTGGCCAGAAACAGCGCGGCGCGCGCCACCTCTTCCGGCTCGCCGATGCGGCCTTGCTGGGCAGCCATGGCCGCATCGGAAACATCGACGCCGAGCTTGTCGAGATCGGAAACTTCGCGCAGGCCGTGCGGGGTGCGGATGAATCCGGGGCAAACGGCATTGCAGCGTATGTTGCGGTCGCGGAACTCCACCGCGATGGCGCGGGCGAACATGTGGCACGCACCCTTGGTGGTGTCGTAGAGAACCTCGTTCGGTGTTGCCGCAACCGCCGAGATGGATGAGGTACAGACAATCGATCCGCCACCGGCGGCAATCATCTGCGGCAGGACCGCCTTGGTCATGAGGAACATGGAACGCACATTGACAGCGTGCAGCCAGTCCCATTCCTCAACCTCGATTTCCAAAAACGGTTTGATGACGATGGTGCCGGCATGGTTGAAAAGCACGGTGACGGGGCCGAAGCGCTTGGCAGCGCCCTCGACGGCCTTGCCCACCTGTCCTTCATCGGAAACGTCAGCGACGAAATATTCGGCCTCGCCGCCGGCCTCGCGGATTTCGGCGGCCGTCGCGGCAGCGGCTTCGGCATTGCGGTCGATGACGGCGACCTTTGCGCCTTCCGCCGCAAACAGTTTCGAAGCCGCGCCACCCATGCCGGTCGCCCCACCCGATACGATCGCGACCTTGCCGTCGAGCCTGCCTGCCATGTAATCCTCCCGTTTCAGTTCAATGATTGACGGCGGTCCGTCAGACGACGAACGCATTGTCACGCCAGAGGCGGAAGCCGCCCTCAAAGGCGAGATCGTTGTCGCCGCGGCGCGCGCCCTGCGGCAACTCATCGAGCTTTTCGACATTTCCGCCGCCAATGACGATATAATCCGGCTCCATCGCCGCCTTCAATCGCTCGACGATGTCGAATACGGATTTGCGCCACTTCTTCTTGCCACGTTTTTTCAGCGCCTTGTCGCTGACATAAGCCTCGAAGCTCTTGCCCTTCTTGTAGGGCAGATGGGCGAGTTCCATCGGTTGCGCGACATTATCGACGATCATTGCCGCACCCAATCCGGTGCCAAGGCCAAGGAACAGCATGCGCCCGCCCTCATAGGACCCGATCGCCTGCATCAGCGCATCGTTAACGATCTTGACCGGCTTGCCGAAAGCCTTGGCGAAATTGAAGCCCTCCCAACCAGGGGCGAGATTGTGCGGGTCAAGCACGATGCGATTGTGCACCACCGGCCCAGGATAACCCATGGCGACAACATCGAAATGCAAGCCTTCCGTCAACGTCGCCAGCTTGGTCATCATTTCAGCCGGTCCCATGTCGGAACCCGAAACGGCCTTGCGCTCCTCGCTGCCGGAACTGGTGCGGATCTTGACATGCGAGCCGCCAATATCGACGGCCAGTATCACCTGCTGCCGGAGAGTTGCCGGCTTCCTTGCCCTGGCGCTTGCTTTCACCGCTCTGCCCTCCTTCACTGACAGGGATCGACCCAGCCATTTGGCGGTTCAAAGTCGGCCATCGCCTTGGCCGGTCCCCATGTGCCGGGCTTGTAAATGGCAGGAGCCGTCGTGTCGTCGAGTACCGGGCCGACGATACGCCATGCGATCTCCGACGCATCCTGACGCGTGAACAACTGGCTGTTGCCGTTCATGGCGTCCCCGATCAGCCGCTCATAAGGCTCCATCTCGGCCTTGGTATCCTGACTGAGGGCACTCAACTCCACCTGCTCGCCCACCATCTCGTCGCCCGGCGCCTTGCGGCGCGCGCCGATGCTGATCGCCACAGAAGGATTGATGCGGAAGCGCAGATAATTTGCCTGATCTCGCTTGAAACCGTCGAACACGGCAAGCGGTGGCCGTTTGAAACGCACCAGCACCTCGGTGGCGCGAACAGGCAGGTTCTTGCCGGCGCGAATATAAAACGGCACGTCCTGCCAGCGCCAGGTATCGACCATGAAACGCACGGCCGCAAAAGTTTCGCGCGTGGAACCCGGTGCCACGCCCGGTTCCTTCAGATAACCGTCGAACTGGCCGCGCACCACATCATCCTTGGTCAAGGTGCGGATCGCCTTCAAGACCTGCACCTTCTCGTCGATCAGATCGTCCGCGGTGCGACCGGACGGCGGCTCCATCGCCAGGAGCAGAACGATGTTGAGGAGATGGTTCTCGATCACATCGCGGATGCATCCGACTTCGTCGTAAAATTTGCCGCGCCCCTCGACGCCGAAGTTCTCGGCCATGGTGATCTGCACGCTGTCGACGTAATTGCGATTCCAGATCGGCTCGAGAAAGGAATTGGCGAAACGGAAATAGAGCAGGTTCTGGATCGCTTCCTTGCCGAGATAGTGGTCGATGCGGAAGATCGATTTTTCCTCGAAGACGATGTGCAGCACACGATTCAACCAGCGCGCCGATTGCAAATCACGTCCGAACGGCTTTTCCACCATCAGCCTGGCGCCTGCCGCGCCGCCGGACTGCTCCAGCCCCTGCACGACCGGTTCGAACATCGAAGGCGGTACCGCGAGATAGTAGAGCGGCGCCTTGTATTCCGAAAGCGCCGCCTTCAACTTCGTGAAGGTCTCCGGTTCGCGATAGTCGCCGCTGACATAATGCAGCAGGCCTGCGAGTTTCTTGAAGGTCGCCTCATCGACCTTGCCGACGGCCTCCTTGATGCCGTCATGGGCGCGTTCGGCCAGTTTCCCGGCATCCCAATCTTCCAGCGCCACGCCAATCACCGGTTCGTTCAGCGTGCCGCGCTGGACCATGGAATAAAGTGCGGGAAAGATCTTCTTGTGGGCAAGGTCGCCGGTCGCCCCGAACAGCACCAGCACGTCGGATCGTTGTTCGCTCATTCCTGCTCTCCGGCGCTTCAGGATTTCGGCTTTTCGACATGCCCGCCAAAGGCGTAGCGCATGGCCGAAAGAAGCTTGTCGGCATATTCGGCTTCGCCGCGCGAGGAGAAGCGGTCAAACAGCGCGGTCGAAAGTACAGGAGCAGGCACGCCGGTATCGATCGCCGCCTTGAGCGTCCAGCGGCCTTCGCCGGAGTCTGAAACCCGGCCGCCAAATTTCGACAGTTCGGGATCGTCCTTGAGCGCGCCAGCCGTGAGATCGAGCAGCCATGAGCCTATGACCGAACCGTGACGCCAAACCTCGGTTACTTTCGGCAGATCGATGTCGAACTGGTAGTATTGCGGCTCGCTCAACGGTGTCGTTTCGGCATCGGCAGCGCGCTTCTCCTTGCCCGCATTGGCAGCCTTGAGAATGTTCATGCCCTCGGCATAGGCAGCCATCAGCCCGTATTCGATGCCGTTATGGACCATCTTGACGAAATGCCCGGCACCGCTGGGGCCGCAATGCAGATAACCGTAGGGTGCCGTCCCAGCGGCTTTGTTCGGCTTCGCATCCTTGCCCGCGCCGGGCGCCAACGCGGCAAAGATCGGATCGAGATGTTTCACGGCCTCGTCAGGTCCGCCGATCATCAGGCAATAGCCGCGCTCCAGGCCCCAGACGCCGCCACTGGTGCCGACATCAAGATAGTTCAGCCCTTTCCTTGAAAAAAGCACGGCCTGATCCACGGCATCGCGGTAGTTGGAATTGCCGCCATCGATGACGATATCACCGGCTTCCATGAGTTCGGCGAGTTCGTTCGCCACCTTGCCGGTAATCGCAGCCGGCAACATCAGCCAGGCCGCGCGCGGCTTTTTCAGCTTGCCGACGAAGTCCTTCATCGACGTGGTCGCTACGGCACCGTCCTTCGCGAGGTCGGCAACGCTTTGCGGGTTGATGTCATAGACGACGCATTCATGGCCGGCCGTCATCAGGCGTCGCACCATATTGGCACCCATCCGCCCGAGGCCCATCATTCCGATCTGCATGTCTTATTCCTGTGCTGATGAAATCCGAAACGATTGCGCAACGGCAGCGACTGCACCGCCATTGATGATAATTGTAAAATCCACATTCTCCCAATGACCGGCATCAAGCCAGAAAAACGTGAACACAAGGCTAGCGCCCGGATCCACTTCGGCAATGGGCAAATCGACAAGATGGATACCGAATGCGTTCTCCTTCGTCTCACTGTCGTGACTGGTCGCCCAGTTGTCGGTGCTCCAATGCACCGTGGCACGCGCCAGAACCTCGATACGCAGCACCTTGCCCGCCGGCATGGAGGTGATCTTGTGATTGAAGCGCCAGGATCGGAACGATGCCACGGTGTTGTTCCTGATATAACGCTCCACGCCCTGCGGCGGCATGTCGAAGACGGCCCCATCCTTGAGCGAGCGCAACAGCTTGATGTGCTCCGCATGTGCCCATACGAGCGGCATGGCACTGCCGGACGGTTCGCCGCATAGCAATTCACGGCGCGGCATGTCGCGCCCGTCCCAGACCTGTTCGGGGATCAGGCCGCCATCATTGGCCGATCCTTCCAGCGCGGCCAGCAAGTGCTCGGCCTCCTTGCGCCGGCCGGCCGCCAGTTCGTAATGCGCGCGCTCGCCGGCCAGCAAGGGCCATGGCCGCCCCACCCCGGTGCCGTTAAAGGGCGATCCATCCTCATGCTCGCCATAGCCGTCATCATTATAGCGATACCAGAGCGGGCCTTGGGGCAGTTCGCGGCGCAGAATTGCATCGATCACCGTCACGGTATTGCGGATATGCGGATCGTCGGCGGCGCGCAGGCCGAAGCGCACCAGCGCCAGTGCATCGGGGCTGACGATCTGGCGTGCGGGCAGGCGCGAAACGCCGGGCGGCCGGTTCTTGATCGGCACGAAGCCATCCTTCGGCGATGTGTCATCGGCACCGTCCGACACGCCGATGCGGATATAATAGCCGGCAATGCCATGCTTGACGGCAAGGCGGGTGTTTTCCGCATAGGTCCAGCGTTCGATCTGCTCGTTCCAACAATCGGCGGTCTCGCGCAGATAGATTGCAGCATCCGGCTTGCCGAAAATATCGAAAATGTCAGCCGCCGCCAGCAGCGCGGCGATCTCCACCGCCAACGTAAAGGGGCTATAGCCGGCATCCTCTTCCCATCGGTCCTCGCCGGTGACAGGGCCATTGCGAACGACATAAGATGCCGCCTTTTCGATCATCGGCATGAAGGTTTTGAGCTTTGCCTTCGGCAAATGACCGGCGCGCCGCAGAGCATCGGCAAGCAGGATCGGGAACGCGCACTCGTCCATCTGGATGCCGTGCCAATAGGGATCGCCGTCGAGCCAGACATTTTGCGGCCAATGCCCATCCTCCTGCTGGATGGTCCGCAGATAACCCAGTATGGTAAGCGCCTCGTCGGCATCTCCGGCGGCAACAAAGCCGCCTGCCGTCTCGACAAGATCGCGCGGCCACACCAGGTGATAGCCGCCGAGATCGTCATCGCCCTTGGAAAACCCCCAGGGGATGGACAGGCTGGCCACCGCTGCGCCCGCCGGTTTCGACGAGCGGTGAGCCGCCAGAACAGCCGTTGAGACACGATAGGGATCAAGGCCGGTGGATGAGTCGGCGCGATCGAGCGGCACAAGCTTTTTCTGCCACGCCCGCCATTCCGCAAGGTAGGCATCGGCTGCCGCATCGAACCCCTGCTTCAGGCTGGCAAGCGCATGCGCGGCCGCCTGTTCGGGCGTGCCGCCGAAGCCAAGCACCAGGATCGCCTTATGGGCCTTTTCGCTGAATCCAATCTCGCCGGTAAGCGCGACATTGCCGTCCTCAGCACGGCGGCAATCCGGATCGAGACGGCAGGTGCTGTGAAGCTGCTGCCAGCCATCGGAAGCCCCGACATAGCCGGCCGAGCAAGCGCCCCACGGCAGCGAGCAGGCAAGTGCCAGGCTCGTGCCGCGCCCAGTGGCGAACAACATCGGCACCTTGCGATATTCACCGACCCAGGCCGTATTGCCCATGCCGGCATTGACCAGATGCGGCGCGAGCAGGCCATAGACGCGATAATCGGCGATCTTGCCCTTGAGCGCCGTAAAGGTGATTTCCTGCAACAGGCAGGGGCGTGCCGTATCGCTCAATACGCGCTTTTCGATGCGCCAGGCACCGTTCAGCGCCTCATTCACGAGCCGATAAGCGGGAACGCCCTTTTCCAGAGTATCGATGGCATGGCTGGCGTCACGCTTTTCCTCGCAAAAATACTTGTCCGGGCCGGTAACAATCAGCCCGAGATCTCGCGTGCAGGCACTATCGAGGCGTGGATAATAGATCTCGTTGAGGATACCGTGGCTGATGGTGAACCATAGCGGACTGCGGGAAGAAAGCGCGGTTCCGACGCCGCTCTTGGCACTGGACGTCCAGCGCGCGGGAATTCCCGGCGCGCCAGGCGCGACTGACTCACTGGCTGTCATACGCGGCTCCTGTCGGCTTTTCTTAGACCCGGAACCGTAATGTTTTCAATGATACGCGCTAAAGTTGCCCATCACCATATCGCGAGCAAGGCGTGCTATTCCACCGCGACGACCGATACGCAATCGCCGGCCTTGACCAGGCCGGGGAAATGCCGTGCCGCCAGCAGGCCCGACATCTTCGCCCTGATTTCCTGCGGTGCCTGCCCCGTGCGGCCGGTGGAATGAATGCGGGCGATGACCGCTCCCGCCTCGACGGCCTCGCCGAGATCGACCATCGTCTCGATCATGCCGTCCTCTTCGGCAAACGCAAAGCAATCGCCGGACGGCATGTCGAGCCAGCGGGTCGAGTGCTTGTCGACCGAACCCTTCACGATGCCCTCGTGGCGCAGCACGTTCATGATGCCGCGCCGCGCGATGCGCACCGTCTCCGCGCGCGAGGTGCCGCCGCCGCCCAGTTCGGTGGTGACAAAAACCTTGCCCATCTCCTCGGCGGCGGTATCGTACATGCCGACTGCGTCGATCTCCAGCATCTTGACCGAAAACGGCGCGGAGAACGCTTCGACTGCGGCGAAGGCTTTTCCTTCCTGACCCTTGTCCGGCAGGATATGCGCGGCGCAGAACGGCACGAAATCGAGCGTGCGGCCGCCCGAATGAAAGTCGAAGACGATGTCGGCGCGTGGCAGCAGTTCCCTCTGGAAATAGTCGGTGATCTTCTCCGTCACCGTGCCGTCCGGACGGCCGGGAAAGGCGCGGTTCATATTGCCCTTGTCGATCGGCGAGGTCCGCGTGCCGGCGCGGAAGGCCGGATAATTCATCGCCGGCACGATGATGACCGTGCCGGAAACGTCCTTTGGATCGAGCGTGCGGGCAAGGTCATAGAGCGCCAGCGGGCCCTCATATTCGTCGCCATGATTGCCACCGGTGAGCAGCGCTGCCGGCCCCTGGCCGTTCCTGACGACACAGACCGGGATCATCACCGAACCCCAGGCGGAATCGTCGCGGCTATACGGCAAGCGCAGGAAGCCATGCTGCACGCCGTTCCGGTCGAAATCGACCGTGGGGGAGATGGGAGAAGGTTTCACCATTGCGGCTAGTCCTTCACCACTAGCTTGCGCGGCACATTGGCCAGGCATTCCACGCCGGTTTCTGTGATAAGAATGCTCTCGGTGATCTCCAGCCCCATCGTCTCCAGCCAAAGGCCGGTCATGAAATGGAAAGTCATGCCGGGCTTCAGTTCGGTCTTGTCACCGGGGCGCAGACTCATGGTGCGCTCGCCCCAGTCCGGCGGATAGGAAAGCCCGATCGGATAGCCGGTGCGGTTGTCCTTGACGATGCCGTACTTCTTCAAAACCGCAAAGAACGCATTGGCGATGTCCTCGCAGGCGTTGCCGGGCTTGGCCGCAGCCAGTCCCGCTTCCATGCCTTCCAGCGTCGCCTTTTCCGCATCTAGGAATTCCTGCGTCGGCTTGCCGAGGAAGACGGTGCGCGACAGCGGGCAATGGTAGCGGTTATAGCAACCGGCGATCTCGAAGAAGGTGCCTTCGCCCGTCTTCATCGGCTTGTCGTCCCAGGTCAGGTGCGGGGCCGAGGCATCCGCGCCTGAAGGAAGCAGCGGGACGATGGCCGGGTAATCGCCGCCGAACCGGCCCTCGGGGCCGTCCACGCCGCGCGTACCGGCATCATAGATTTCCGCGACAAGATCGCATTTCCTCATGCCGACCTCGATCTTGTCGGCGATACGGACATGCATGGCTTCGACGATGCGGGCGGCCTTGCGCATATAGTTGATCTCGGTCGGGCTCTTGACCGCGCGCTGCCAGTTCACCAGCGCGGTCGCGTCGACAAAACGGGCGTTGGGCAGATGTTGTTGCAACGATGCGAAGGCCTTGGCCGAAAACCAGTAATTGTCCATCTCGACGCCGATGGTCAGCTTGTCCCAACCGCGCTCGCCAATCACCTTGGACAGATAGTCCATAGGGTGACGCTCGGTGGACTGAACGTAGTGGTCGGCATAGCCGACGATGTTGTCGTGCGCGAGATAGGCGGTGCGCTTGGCGCCGTTGGCGTCCTGCCCGCGCCCGTACCAGACCGGCTCGCCGAATGGCGGCACCAGCACCGCCTGATGCACATAGAACGACCAGCCGTCATAGCCGGTGAGCCACGCCATGTTGGACGGGTCGGAGCAGATCAGCAGATCAATGCCCTTCGCCTCCATGGCCTTCCGGGTTTTCGCAAGGCGGTCCGCATATTCCGCGCGCGTGAATTTCAGATTGGGCTGCATTCCTTTTGTCTTCCTCGTTGTTGGCCGTAGCGGCCGCTGTCAACTTTCAAAAACGGTTCCCACGCCGGCCGCCTCGGCGCGTTGCCGCGCCAGCGCGGCAATGGCCGTGTCCTGCACGCCGGTACCGGTCAGGTCGGCCAAGGTGATGTCGGCAGGAGAACGGCGGCCATGCTTTTTTCCGGCGATGATCGCGCCGAGTTCCGTCACCTCGGCATTGCCCGCGATCACCCCGGCATCAAGCGCGTGATGCAGTTCGCCAAGCCGGCGCGTCTGCGCGGCGCTGTCGGCGACATAGAGATCGGCCAGCCTGAGGACGGCGGGCGCAATCTCGTTCTTGTGCTCGGCGTCCGATCCCATGGCCGTCAGGTGCTGCCCGGCCGCAACGAAGCCCGCATGGATGAGCGGCGTTGTTGACGGCGTCGTGGTCACGATCACGTCGGCCCCGGCAATCGCCGCCGCCGCATCCGGTTCGGCGCGCACCTCTATGCCAAGACGCTCGCGCAGTTCTCCGGCGGTCCGCTCCGCTTTCACCGGATCGCGCGCCCAGATGCGTGCCCTTGCGATCGGCCGCACAAGTTTCAACGCTTCGAGTTGCAACTTCGCCTGCATGCCGGCACCGAAGACAGCGGCAATCGCGGCGTCCGGCCGGGCGAGATGTTTTGCCGCGACAGCGCCGGCAGCGGCGGTGCGTATGTCGGTCAGATAGCCATTGTCCAGCAGCAGCGCCTCGACAAGCCCGGTCCTGGCCGACAGCAGCACCATCATGCCATTGGTGCTCGGCAGACCCAGTTTCGGATTGTCGAAGAAGCCGGGGCTGATCTTGATCGCAAATCCGTCGAGACCGGGCACGTAAGCGGTTTTTACGTCCACCTCGCCTCTATGCTCGGGAATGTCGAGCCGGAGAATTGGCGGCATCGCCACTTTCTCGGTAGCCAGCGCGCGGAAGGCATTCTCGACACAGGCAACGGCATCGAGATCGAGCTTCACGATCTTGCGCAGGTCAGCTTCAGTAAGAATGGTCATGCGGGTCATGCCGCGCGCTCCTTCCCGTCCCGCCACGCCCCGCATACGATCTCGCGATGCAGTTTCATGTCGATGTTGCGGCCGGAAAGAATGAGCACTGTCGGCCCGGCCAATCTGACCTTGCCGGCAAGCAGCGCCGCAATGCCGACCGCACCAGCCCCTTCGACGATCTCACGCTCTTCGGCATAAGCGTGCGCAATGCCGGCGGCGATTTCTTCCTCGGAAAGCAGCACGGCATCGTCCAGCAGGTCGCGGCACATGGCAAAGGTGAACCGATTGTCGATCCCGATACCGCCACCCAGCGAATCCGCCAGCGTCGGCAATTCCTCGACCGGCACGGGCTTGCCGGCATCGAGGCTCGCCTTCATGGCCGCGCCGCGATGCATGGAAACGCCGATAATTTCGGCACCCGGTTTCAGACCCTTGACTGCCGCCGCGACGCCGGCGGCCAGCCCGCCGCCCGACAGCGGCACCAGAACGGTGGCGACGTCCGGCATCGCCTCGACAATCTCCAACCCAAGCGTACCCTGCCCCGCAATCACCGCGGCATGGTCGAAAGGCGGCACCATGACCAATCCATCCTCCGCCACAAGCCGGTCGACCTCAACTTGCGCGTCGTCCTGGCTGCTGCCGACGATGCGGATCTCGGCCCCTAACCGCCGGATCTCGGCGAGCTTGTTTTCCGGCACCAGCTTCGACATGCAGATGACGGCGCGCATGCCTTCCAGCCTCGCCGCATAGCTGAGCGCGCGCCCATGGTTGCCGGTGGATGCCGCGACCACGCCGCGCGCCTTCTCCTCCGGGGCGAGAGACGCGATCGCATTGGAGGCCCCGCGCAACTTGAAGGCTCCGGTCGTCTGGCGGGATTCAAGTTTCAGATAGATCGGAACGCCGGCTCGTTGTGAAAGGCTCGGCGACAGAAGCGTCGGCGTCGGGGCAATCTTGCCGGCGATGCGCCCGCGCGCGGCCTGGATGTCTTTAAGGGTGACGCTTGTCATTTCGGTCAGTCACGCGGCAAGGCAAGCGTATGAAGCCGCCCGAAATCGGGGCGCGCCGTGTCGTCGCCGCAGAGCCGCAGGCAGTTCCATGCCGTCGCCTGGTTCGAGGTCACGACCGGGCGGCCTGTCGTTTCCTCCATCGCAGCCGCGACAAGCGCCGACCGCAAGGCCGTGCAGGAAACGAACAACGCCTCGGCCTTATCGTCCATCGCCTGTCGCGCAAGTTCGACCAGCGCCGAGGGTTGGATGCGCGCCATCTCGCGATCGTCTTCGAAGCCAAGGCAGGTGAAGGACGCGATCTCGAAACCGTGCCCGACAAAGTAATCGGCCATCGGCCGGCTGGTCTCGACGGTATAAGGAGTCAGCACGCTGATTTTCCTGGCGCCAAACGCCCGCAATCCACGCATGGCGGCCATGGGCGGCGTCACCACCGGAACACCGGGCTTTGCCGCCTGGATCGCCGCCTCGATCTCGGCATCGCCGATCACCACGGATGCGGACGTGCAGGAATAGCAGATGGCGTCGAGTTTCTCGTCGGGCAGGATAAGCGCCGCACCTTCGGTCAGCGCCGGCTGCATGCGGCGCAGATTGTCCGGCGTCGTCGGATTGGCATAGGCGATGCGCGCGACATAGACGCCGATCCGCTCGCTTGCCACCATGCGCTGATAATCCGGCTCGGTCGTATGGTCGGTGGCCAGAATGACGAGGCCGACGCGCTTTGGCAGCGGGCGCGGATCGAGCGGCGGGCGGGCCGCGTGAAGGCGGATTTCGGAGCGAAGTTCCATTATCTTTCCACCCGCCCGTAACGCCGCTCCAGCCAGCGCAGCAGCACCACCGAGCACAGGCTGATGACGAGGAAGAAGGCGCCGACCAGCGTCATCGGCTCGACATAGCGATAATAGGTGTTGGCGACGCTCTTGGCCTGGTTCATCAGTTCCAGCACGGTGATCGCCGAAAGCAGCGGCGTCTCCTTGAACATGGCGATGAAGTAATTGGCCAAGGCCGGGATCATCGGCGGGATCGCCTGCGGCAGGATGACATGCGTCCAGGTCTGGCGGGCGGAGAGATTGCAGGCCTTGGCCGCTTCCCACTGGCCACGCGGCACATTGTCGATGCCGGCGCGATAGACCTCGGCCGCATAGGTGCCGTAGTGGAGGCCGAGCCCGATCGTCCCCGCCACCATCGGCGGCAAGAGGATGCCGACATCGGGCAGGACGTAGAAGATGAAATAGAGTTGCACCAGAAGCGGCGTGCCGCGAATGAATTCAGCGGCGAAGCCGACGCTGCGCGCGACTGCCTTGTTCTCCGAACGGCGCAACAGCGCAATTGCCAGACCGACGACCGCGGCCAACGCCGAGCCGAGCACGGTGGCGAGGATGGTGATCTTCACCCCCTCGATCAGTGTCGGCATGATCTGCCAGACGAAATCCCAATCCCATTCCATTATGAGGCCCATTCCATCAGGCGCGCACTCCGTCCAGCCCGCGCGACAGGCGCCGCTCAAGCCGCCTTATGCCCCAGGTGATGAGCATGGCGAGCGCGAAATAGATGACGAGGATGGTGGTGAACGGCACCATGGTGTTGCCGGTCTGCGAGCGCACCACCTGCGCCTGGAAAGTGAGATCGGCCAGCGAGATCAGGGAGACGATCGACGTCGCCTTGAGCAGTTCGATGGCATTGTTGCCGAAGGTCGGCAGCATGACCAGAAAGGCCTGCGGCAGGATGACATGACGCATGCCCTGCCAGCGGCCGAGATTGAGCGCCGTGCAGGCTTCATACTGCTCCTTGCCGATGGATTGCACCGCGCCGCGCACGACCTCCGCCGCATACGCCCCGACATTGAGACCGAGCCCCAGCACGCCGGCCTGTAGCGGCGTGAGCGTGATGCCGAACAGCGGCAGCACGAAATAGACCCAGAAAAGCTGCACGAAGATCGAGGTGCCGCGAAAGAATTCGATATAGGCAGTGGCGAGCGCGCGCACGGCAAAGAACCGCGATAACCGCCCGAGCCCTGCGATGAAGGCGACGACCAGGGCCAGCACCGAGCCCATCAGCGTGAGCTTGATGGTGACGACGGCGCCTTCCAGGATCAGTTCAATATAGCCGGCCCAGGCGGTCATATCGTTTGCAACGCTTCCTTTGAAATCATTCGAGAAGCAGGCGCGGCACCCTGCATCCCCAGGCGGGGAGATCGCGGCCAGGCCGCGATGAAAAACGCAGCGGATGAGGTAGAAACGATCGTGCTACCCCATCCCGGTGCCTTGCACCGCATCTCCCGCGAGGAAGATACCGGCGTTACTTCGCCGAGCAGAGCTTCTCGCGCGTGGTGGACTTGGCCGCCTCGGCCGAGAAGCCGTAAGGCTCGATGATCTTGGCGAAATCGCCGGACTCCTTCATCTTCGCCAATTCGACGTCGAAGGCGTCGCGCAGCGCGGTGTCGTTCTTGTTGAAGGCGGCACCGTCGCAATAGACCGGCGCGCCGACGACGGGAGCCACCACTTCGAGGTTCGGATCGTTGGCCTTCTTCATCAGGTCGTTGATCGAAAGCACTGGCAGCGAGTAGGCGTCGATGCGCCCGTCCTGCACCATTTTCAACCCGCTCTGGCCATCCGGCACGACAATCACGCGGTCGCGCGGCACGCCGGCATTGAGCGCCAGCTTCTCCTCGGTGCCGCCGCCCGGCGCGCCGACGGTCGCGGTCTCGTCCTTGGCGATATCCTCATAGCTCTTGAAGCCCTTCGGGTTGCCCTTCTTGACCAGCAGCGCCTCTGCATCGCATAGCACCGGCTCGGAATAGGCAACAGCCGCGCAACGCTCCGGCTTCATGAACAGGCCGGCGGTGATGACATCGAAGCGGCCTGCCTGCAAACCGGGGATCATCGCGCCATATTCGGAGATCGAGGCGACCACATCCGGCACGCCAAGCCGCTTGAAGATCTCGCGCGCCACATCGGGCGCCGCGCCCGAAACCTTGCCATCGGCGGCGACCGCCGTATAGGGCGGCTCGTTGGCGATAGCCAGGCGGGCGAAGCCCTGCTTCTTCAACTGCTCCAGCTTCGCGTCGTCGGCCAGTCCGGTGGACGTGGCGGCGAGCAGCGTGCTCAGGGCGAGACCGGCCATGCCGGCCAAAACTGCAAGTTTCTTCATTGTTCCCAGCTCCATGGTTTATCTTGTCGATTCAGAAGCGGCCTCCCCGCCTCAAGTTCCACGATCAGACCCTGTGGCCCGCCGCGATGATCTTCTTCAGGAAGCTTTGCGTGCGCTCCTGCTTGGGATGACTGAAAATCTCGTCCGGCTTGCCCTCCTCGACGATCTTGCCGCCGTCGAAGAACAGTACCCGGTCGGCGAAATCGTGAGCAAAGCCCATCTCGTGCGTAACGAGAAGCATGGTCATGTCGGTCTCGGCCGCAAGCCGGCGCATGACATTCAGCACCTCATTGACGAGTTCGGGATCGAGGGCGGACGTCACCTCGTCGAACAGCATGATCTTGGGCGACAGCGCCAGCGCACGGGCAATGGCCACGCGCTGCTTCTGCCCGCCCGATAGCTGCGCCGGCATGTTTTTCGCCTTGTCGGCCATGCCCACCATATCGAGCAATTCAAAGGCCCGCTTTTCGGCGGCGGCGCGCGGCGTGCCCTTGGTCAGCATCGGCGCCAGCGTGACATTGTCGAGCACGCTTTTGTGCGGAAACAGATTGAAAAGCTGGAAGACCATGCCGATCTTCTGGCGCATCTTGGTCAGGTGCCGCTCGTCGGCCGGCAGCAACTGGCCGTTGCGCTCCATGTGGTAAAGCTGCTCGCCCTCGATCTGGATATGGCCGGCGTCGATCCTCTCCAGCGTCATCAGAATGCGAAGAATGGTCGTCTTGCCGGAACCCGAAGGACCGATCAGCGCCAGCTTCTCGCCCGGCATGACCTGCATCGACAGGCCGTCCAGAACCTTGAAGGCGCCGAAGCTCTTGGAAATGGCGTCGATCTTGATGATAGGCGCGGGCAAATGCTCTCCCCCTTGCGGCTCTCTCCCGGAGCTCTCGGCCTAACGATGGGGAAGCCTTCAAATCATGTCAATCGGGAAAATAAAATCATGACAATTTTTCTGGCGGGCACGATTGTGCACACTGAATGCCCGCTATATCGCCAGCAACAGATGTTCCGGATCGCCAAGCAGAAGCTTGGTAACGACGCCAAGACCGGCACGCAGTTCGGCCTCGGTGGTCGAGCCGAGCGAAATGCGGATGGCCGGCTTCCACGGCGTCTCGGCGATGCGGAATGACGTGCCCGGCGCGATCGCCACGCCTTGCAGGCGCGCCTGCGCGACAAAGCCTTCCTCCGAACGATCCCCCGGCAGTTCCAGCCACAGATGCATGCCGTCGCGCTGGGCGCGGTAGCCGACACCGGCAAGCACCTCGGCGGCAATGTCGAGACGGTGATGCAACGCCTCGCGCTGCCAGCGCACCAGTTCGAGCGCGGTGCCGTCGGCCACCCATTTGCTGGCGATCTCGGCCATGATCGGCGTCGCCATCCAGTTGGTGACCAGATGCCGGTTGGCGACGGCGGCGACGTAACGGTCGGGCGCGGCAAGGTAACCGATACGCAGACCGGGCACCGTGATCTTGCTGAACGACGTGACATAGAGCGTGCGTTCGGGCGCGAAATGGGCCAGCGGCGGCGCGCGCTTCTCCACCAGAGGCCCGAGCACGTCGTTCTCGATGATCGCGATATCGTGGCGGCGCGCCACTTCGGCCAGTTCGGAACGCCGCACCGAGCCCATCAATGTGGCCGTCGGGTTGATGACCGAGGGCTGCACGAAGACGGCGCGAATGTCGGAATGGCGGCAGGCCTCGTCCAGCGCATCCGGCAAAATGCCGTTATCGTCGATCGGCAGACCTTCGAGGTTGAAGCCGAGATAACGCGCCAACGGCACCAGCGTGTGGTGGCCGATTGCCTCGGTGGCGACGGTGGAACCGGGCGGCGCGACACTCATCAGCGCCACGGTCATGGCGGCGGTAGCGCCATTGGTGACGCTGACATTCTGCGCCGTCGTTTCCAGGCCGCACAGTTTCAGCCATTCGACTGCAACCGCCTTGTGGCGCGGGAACACCATGTTCGGCCGAAACGACAGCGCCGAGGCAGCAGGCAACGTCTCGCCCAGCCAGCCAAGGGCGGCCCGCATGAGTTCCAGATGCATCGATTCGCAGACCGGCTTGAGGATCGACAGGTCGATCACCTCGCCCGGCCGTTCCGGCAGATAGGGCGGATCGGGTTCATGGCGCTGCGTCTGAACGAAAGAGCCACGGCCGATCTCGCCGGAAACGAGGCCGCGCCGGATCAATTCCTCATAGGCCCGGCTGACCGTCTGGACAGAGAGTCCCAGTTCGTCGGCCAATCGCCTGTGGGTGGGAAGCCGTTCGCCGTTTGCCAGCCGCCCGTCATGGATCGCGCGCGCGAACTGGTCGGCGAGCGAGAGGTAGGCGGGGCGTCGGATCAGCGCCGGGTCAGGATGCCATAATGTCATGACTTCATTAGAGATCGAAATCAGTGCAATTGACAATCGAAATCATGCACCGTCATGTGACGGCGCAAGGAAAAGCGAAGATCATGGCCGCCCTGAAACTCGACCCGATAGATTTGAAGATCCTCGACGCCATCCAGCGCGACGGACGCATCACCAAGCTGGCGCTGGCCGAGCAGGTCGGCCTGTCGCCGACGCCGTGCTGGTTGCGGCTTGCCAAGCTGGAAAAGGCCGGCATCGTCGCCGGCTATCATGCCAGGGTGGCGATGCGCGCCATCGCGCCCATCGCCACGGTATTGATGGAGGTGACGCTGGGCAATCACCGCCAGGCCGATTTCGACCGCTTCGAGCGCGCGGTCAGGGATATTCCCGAGATCGTCGCCTGCTGGTCGGTGGGCGGCGGCGTGGATTATCTGCTCAAGGTGATGGCACGCGACATCGACGCCTATCAACGGCTGGTCGATGCATTGCTCGAACGCGAACTCGGCATCGACCGCTACTTCACCTACATCGTCATCAAGACGGTGAAGGACGAGACCGTACTGCCGCTGGCGGAATTGTTGACCGACGGCTGAACGCGCAAACTCTCTGCGCGCGCCCCTTCCCGATAGAGATTCTCTCTACCTGCTACCGTGCGAATGGTCTTTCTCTCGCGCCGCCGGCCATAGGATCGGCCCCGATCACGGAGGCCAATTCGATGTCCGCCCATGCCCACTTCGCCCGCCCCGAGCGCCATGACGCGCTCGACCGGCTCGCCGACCGGCGGCTGCTGCGCGAGCTTGCCTATAGCGACGGTCACTGGACGGCGAGCGACGCCGCGCAAAGTTTTGAAGTCACCGACCCGGCCTCCGGCGCGACGCTTGCCTTCGTCGCTTCGCTCGATGCTGCCCAGACCGGCAAGGCCATCGACGCCGCGACCCGCGCTTTTCCCGCGTGGAAGGCACTTCTGCCGCAGGAGCGGTCAGGAATCCTGCGCAAATGGTTCGATTTGATCGTCGCCACCAAGAACGATCTGGCGCTCATCATGACGCTGGAACAGGGCAAGCCCTTGAGGGAATCTCTCGGCGAGATCGATTATGCCGCGTCCTTCGTCGAATGGTATGCGGAAGAAGCCAAGCGGGTGAACGCCGAAAGCGTCACCAGCCATCTGGCCGGCGCCGAGATGACGGTTCGCCGCGAAGCGCTGGGTGTCGTCGGTGTCGTCACGCCCTGGAATTTCCCGGCTGCCATGCTGACGCGCAAAGCGGCCGCAGCCCTTGCCGCCGGCTGCACCATCGTCGCGCACCCCTCGTCCGAGACACCGCTGTCGGCGCTGGCGCTGGCCGAACTCGGCGAACGCGCCGGCCTGCCGGCAGGTGTCTTCAATATCGTCACCGGCGACGCCGCCACCATTGTCGGGCGGCTGTGTGAAGACCAGCGCGTGCGCGCCATGAGTTTTACGGGTTCGACCGAGATCGGCCGGCTGATCGCGAAACAATGCGCGCCGACGATGAAACGCCTGGTGATGGAACTTGGCGGCCACGCGCCATTGATCGTCTTTTCCGACGCCGATCTCGACCGGGCGGTGACGATCGCCGTCGACGCGAAATTCGCCACGTCGGGGCAGGACTGCCTTGCCGCCAACCGCATCTATGTCGAGCGGTCGCTCTACGGGCGCTTCTGCGCCGCCTTTGCCGAAAGGATCGCCGCGCTCAAGGTGGCCGACGGGCTGACTGCCGACGCCGACATCGGTCCGCTGATGCACGAGCGGGCAGTCAAGAAAGTCGAAGAGCAGGTTGCCGATGCGGTGGCGCGCGGCGCGCGGCTTCTTGCGGGGGGCAAGCGCCGGGCGCCCGGCTCGCTGTTTTTCGAGCCGACGCTGCTGACCGATGTGCCGGACGATGCCCTCATCATGCAGGACGAAACCTTCGGCCCAGTGGCGGCGGTGACGTCTTTCGACGACGAGGACGAGGCAATTGCCCGCGCCAACGCCACCGAATATGGTCTGGTCGCCTATGTCGTCACCGAGAACGGCGCCCGCCAGCGGCGGATGGCGAATGCGCTCGATTTCGGCATGGTGGCCGTCAACCGGGTGAAGATCACCGGTGCGCCGATCCCTTTCGGCGGCGTCAAGCAATCGGGCGTCGGCCGTGAAGGCTCGCGCCACGGCCTGGAAGCCTTCACCGACCTCAAATATGTCTGCCTCGATCTGGCCTGAACGACGCCCCGAGAAATCGACAAGCCGCGTTCGACCGACGAAACCGAAAAGGAGAAGAAAATGCTAGAACAATCCAACGAACTCGCCGCCTGGGACCGCGACCACTTCTTTCATCCCTCGACGCATATGGGTGCACATGCACGCGGCGAAATGCCGAATCGCATCGTTGCCGGCGGCGAGGGTGTCACCATCTGGGACAATACCGGCAAGAAGAGCATCGACGCCTTTGCCGGGCTTTATTGCGTCAATGTCGGCTATGGCCGCCAGAAGATTTCCGACGCAATCGCCGAGCAGGCGAAGAACCTCGCCTATTATCACGCCTATGTCGGCCATGGCACGGAAGCCTCGATCCGGCTTTCCAAGATGATCATCGACCGCGCGCCGAAAGGCATGAGCCGCGTCTATTACGGTCTTTCCGGCTCCGATGCCAACGAGACCAACATCAAGCTGATCTGGTACTACAACAATGTGCTCGGCCGACCCGAAAAGAAGAAGATCATCTCGCGTTGGCGCGGCTATCACGGCTCGGGCATCATGACCGGCTCGCTGACCGGTCTGGCGGGCTTCCACAATGCCTTCGACCTGCCGCGCGCGCCCGTGCTGCACACCGAGGCGCCTTATTACTATCGCCGCGAAGATCGTTCGCTTTCGGAGGAGCAGTTCTCGCAATACTGCGCCGACCAGCTCGAAAAGCTGATCCTGGCGCAAGGGCCGGAAACCATCGCCGCCTTCATCGGCGAACCGGTGCTGGGCACCGGCGGCATCGTGCCGCCGCCGAAGGGCTATTGGGGCAAGATCCAGGCGGTGCTGAAGAAGTACGACATTCTGCTCGTCGCCGACGAGGTCGTCACCGGCTTCGGGCGCCTGGGTTCGATGTTCGGCTCCGACCATTACGGCATCGAGCCGGACCTCATCACTATCGCCAAGGGCCTGACCTCTGCCTATGCGCCGCTTTCGGGCGTCATCGTCGGCGAGAAGATGTGGAAAGGTCTGGTGCAGGGTTCCGACAAGCTCGGCCCGATCGGTCATGGCTGGACCTATTCGGCGCACCCGATCTGCGTGGCAGCCGGCGTCGCCAATCTCGAACTCATCGACAAAATGGGGCTGGTGAAGAATGCAGGCGAGACCGGCGCCTATTTCCGCGCCGAACTGGCCAAGGCCGTGGCCGATCATAAGAATGTCGGCGACGTGCGCGGTGACGGCATGCTGGCGGCGGTGGAATTCGTCGAAGACAAGGACGACCGCAAATTCTTCGACCCGGCGAAAAAGATCGGGCCGCAGGTTTCGGCGGCACTGCTGGAGCGCGGCGTCATCGGCCGCGCCATGCCGCAGGGCGACATTCTGGGCTTCGCACCGCCGCTCTGCCTGACGCGCGCGGAAGCGGACGTCATCGTGGCCAAAACGGCGGAAGCGGTGAAAGCAGTGCTTGGCTGAGCCTGCTTCATGCCCTCGCCCGGCCCCTGTCCGCCGAAGCCGTAGGCAAGGTGGAAGCGGGGCCGGGTAAGGACAAACTCTTGCAAGGAAATGAGCATCACTGAAATGACGACGTCTTCCCTCCCCGCCACAATGGCCGCCGTGCAACTCATCGGCCATGGCGGTCTCGACAAGCTTGTTTACAATACCGGCGTCGCGGTGCCGCAACCTGCGGCCGGCGAGGTGGTGGTGAAGGTTACGGCCTGCGGCATGAACAACACCGATGTGTGGGTGCGCCAGGGCGCCTATGGCACGGAAGAGGACGCGGCCGCCGTCTCCACCTGGCGGCGGCAAGGCAACACGCTGACCTTCCCTCGCATTCAGGGAACCGATACGGTCGGCACGATCGCGGCCGTCGGGCAAGGCGTTCCGGCATCGCGCATCGGCGAGCGGGTGATGGTGGATTTTTCCATCTACAACCGCGACGACGATTCGCTGGCCGACATCGACTATATGGGCCATGGACGCGACGGCGGTTACGCCGAATATCAGGCGTTGCCGGCCGAGAACGCCCATGTCGTCAACACCGGTCTCACCGACATCGAACTCGCCACCTTCTGCTGTGCCTATCTCACCGGCGAACAGATGATTGAGCGCGCGGCGCTCAAGGCAGGCGAACGCGTGCTGGTGACGGGCGCTTCCGGCGGCGTCGGCTCCGGCATCGTCCAGCTTGCCCGCGCACGTGGCGCAATCCCTTACGCCGTGGTCGGCAAGGGCAAGGAAGAGGCGGTGTGCGCCATCGGCGCCGAAGCGGTGATTACACGCGGCGTGCCGGACCTGCCGGCAGCGGTTGCCGAGGCGACGAATGGCCAGCCCATCGACGTGGTGGCCGATCTGGTCGGCGGGCCGATGTTCAACGATTTGCTGCGCATCCTTCGCGCGGAAGGCCGCTACACCACAGCCGGCGCCATTGCCGGGCCGGTGGTGCAGCTCGATCTCAGAACCATGTATCTGAAGCAGTTGCAGCTCAATGGCTCGTCACAGGGCACGCGTGGCGATTTCCGCCGCATCGTGCGCTATATCGAGGAAGGCAGGCTGAAGCCGCTGGTCGGCGGCGTCTACCGGCTTTCCGATTTCCACCATGCGCAGACCGATTTCATGGCAAAGGACTTCGTCGGCAAGCTGGTGGTGGTGCCCGATGCCATAATGGATGCCGGCGCCTAAAGCCATTGGCACGATGCAAAGCGGTTTGTTAACGCAGGTCAGCTAGACTTCCGGCGATCGATCAATCGGCGTAGCGCCGCCGATTGCATGGCGTTTTCGCCAATCGCCGGAGCCAACCATGCCAGCCAGACCCGAAAGCGTCGTGACGATCGACCGCGTATCGGATCACTCGGCACGTCCCGGCGTGGTCGTCCTTGGCGGGGCGCACGGTACGCTGGCGCTGGCACGCAGCCTCGGCCGACGCAGCGTGAAGGTCTGGACGGTGAGCAACGACACCCCGCTGCCGGGGTGGTCGCGTCATGTGCGCCGCAGGTTCGAATGGCCGGGCGTGGACGCTCCTGACGCTATATCTTTCCTGCGCGATCTCGCAATTCGCGACGGCATGCGCGGCGCTCTGCTCGTTGCGGGCGGCGATGCCGAGGTGCGTTTCGCGGCGCAGTCGATCGACGCGCTTGGCGATGTGTTCCAAGTGGTGCTGCCGCCTTGGGAGCGGCTGAAATGGGCATGCGAAAAGCCGCTGCTCTATCGCAAGGCGGCGGAACTGGGCCTCGACATTCCGGCCACCTACGAATTCGCCACACGTCAGGAAGCAGTTCAGGCTGAAATCCGCTTTCCGGTCATCCTCAAGCCGAATATGGGCGGCGGCGAAGGTCTTTTGGCGCGCGCCAAGGTAATGCGCGCCGACGACCGGCAAACCTTTCTCGCCATCTTCGGTCAGGCGGCGAATGAGATCGGGGCGCGGAACATCGTCGTCCAGCAACTCGTTCCGGGGGGCGGCGAAGGGCAGTTTTCCTATTGTGCGTTGTGGCAGCAGGGCCGCCCGCTTGCCGAATTCACCGCACGACGGGCGCGGCAATATCCGGTCGATTTCGGCTACACCAGCACATTCGTCGAAACGACGGACGAACCGGCTGCACGTGTCGCGGCGCGCCGGCTGCTGGCCGATATCGGCCATCACGGACTGATCGAGGTCGAGTTCAAGCGCGACCCGCGCGACGGCACGCTGAAGCTGCTCGACGTCAACCCCCGGCCATGGTCGTGGTTCGGCCTTGCCGCCGCCGCCGGGCTCGATATGGGCGCGATGCTGTGGGGCATGGAAAACGGCCGTCCGGCAAGACCGGCGATGGCGCGCAACGGCGTTGCCTGGACGTATGCGGCGCGCGACATGGCGGCCGCGGCAACACTCAGCATGCGCGGCGAACTGCCGGTCCGCGCCTATCTCGCCTCCCTCGCTTCGGTGAGAACTTTCGCCGCTTTCGCCGTTTCCGACCCGCTGCCCGGCCTCATCGACCTGCCGTTGACCGCATGGCGCGTCGCCAGACGCCGCCTGTCGCGCTGATCGCGGGAGCCGACATGACCTTCAAGACCGCAAGCAAACGCCTGTTGAAACATGCGGCTATCCGCGCCGGGCTGGAGGGCGTGGCGCTTGCCCGTGCCGACAGGCTGTGGCCGTCGGCGGCGGGACGGGGGGTGATCTTCACGCTGCATCATGTGCGGCCGGCTTCAGGCCATGCTCATGACCCGAACGCCCTGCTTTCCGTAACGCCGCAATTCCTCGACCGGGCAATCCTCATCGCCGCTGAAGCCGGCCTCGTGCCGGTTGCGCTGGAAGACCTGCCGCGCCTGCTGGCCGATCCGAAGGACGCGCGCCGCTTCGTCGCCTTCACGCTGGATGACGGCTATCGCGACAACGCCGTTCACGCCGCACCGGTTTTCCACAAGCACGGCGTGCCCTACACGATCTTCATCACCAAAGGCTTCGTGGACCGCACCCGTTCAATGTGGTGGCAGACGGCGGATGTGCTGACCAGAGAAAAGCCGGCGTTCCGCTTCGACTTCGGCCATGGCGAAGAGGAAATCCATACCGGCACGCCGGCTGCCAAGCAGGCAGCGTTCGACCGCATCGCCGCCTTTGTGCAGAGCTCCGACGAGGACCGGGCCGTGGCCACGCTGGATGCGGCTGCGAAGCAAGCCGGGATCGAGCCGCTCGCCATCGTCGAAACGCTGACCATGGATGAAAGCGCCCTGCGTGAACTCGTGCACGACCCGCTGGCGCGGCTCGGCGCGCATACACTCACCCATGTCAATCTCAAGCGCGTCGACGCGGCAAGGCTCAAGAGCGAGGTCGAGGGTTCGGCGGACGCCGTCGCCTCCTATGCCGGACGGGCACCGGACAGCTTTGCCTATCCTTACGGTTTCAAGGCGGCGGTGGGGGAACGCGAGATCGAGGCCGTGCGCGCCGCCGGCTTTGCAGTCGCGGTGACGACGCAGCCCGGCGTTCTCGGGCCGCTCAATCCCGCCGCTGCCGCCGCCTTCAACCGCGTTTCATTGAACGGGCTTTACCAGAAGCCGCGCTATGTCCGCGCCTTGATCAGCGGTATCCCGTTCAAGATGTTATGACGGCCGCCGGATTCTTTTGCATCACCGAACCTGCTGGTAAAATGTGGGAATCGAGCACGAAAGGCGCTGCATGAATTCCACGACGAGCCCCGAGACGCTTCGCTACCGTACCCGCCGCATGGCGGGGCGCGACCCGCATGAGGCGCACCGTGTCGCCACGCCACTGGAACTTCTGTTCGACCTGACCTTCGCGACGACCTTCGGTTTTGCAGCATCCCAGCTCGCGCATGCACTGGCGGCGGGCCATTATGGCGTCGCCCTGATCGGCTTCGGTCTCGCCACCTTCGCCATCTGCTGGGCCTGGATCAACTTCTCTTGGTTTTCCTCGGCCTACGATACCGACGACTGGGTGTTCCGCCTCGTCACCATGGTGCAGATGATCGGCGTTCTGGTTCTGGCCATCAGCCTGCCGCGCATGTTCGCCTCGCTCGAGCATGGCGCGCATCTCGACAATTCGGTCATGGTGCTCGGCTATGTCATCATGCGCGTAGCGATGATCTTCCAATGGCTGCGCGCAGCCCGTCAGGACCGGCCGCGTCGCCGCGCCTGCCTCACCTATGTTATCGCGGTTTCCATCGCCCAGATCGGCTGGATCATGCAGATCGTGCTGGATTTTTCCGTCGGCGCCAGCATCCTGCTCGCCGTCATCCTCGCCATCATCGAATTTTCAGGCCCGGTGATCGCCGAACGCCGCGACGGCGGAACGCCATGGCACGCCCATCATATTGCCGAGCGCTACAGCCTGTTTGCCATCATCGCACTGGGCGAAGGCATTGTCGGCACGGTCGCGACACTGTCGGCCATCGTCGAGGAACAGGGCTGGAACCTGGACGCGGCCCTCGTCTGCATTGCCGGCGTCGGGCTGACCTTCGGCATATGGTGGGTCTATTACATGCTGCCTTCGGCGCAGATCCTGCACGCCCACCGCAACCGCTCCTTCGTCTGGGGCTATGGGCAGATCGCCATCATCGCGGCCATCGTCGCCACCGGGGCGGGCCTGCATGTCGCGGCCTATTTCATCGAAGGCAAGGCGGCGATCGGCCCACTCGCAACCGTGCTGAGCGTCGCGGTTCCGGTCAGCGTCTTTCTCGGCGCGGTCTATGCGCTCAATCGCTATCTGCTCCGACAGTTCGACCGCCGGCATATAGGGCTGATTGCTGCCACCGCTGCCGTGATGGCGCTTGCCATCGGCGCAGCTGCCGCCGGAATCGACATGGCGATCTGCCTTGTCATCGTCATGCTGGCGCCGACCGTCACCGTGATCGGCCATGAAGCATTCGGCCACGCCCATCAGGAGGCGGCGTTGGCGCAACAGGAGCGGCGCGCCACGCTGCATTAACCGGGGAATGCGAACTCAGCTTCCCTCGACCAGCACGATCTCGCCATCGGCGACGGTTTGCCGGATGGCGGCGGCGCGCTGGTATTCGGGCGAATGGTAGCAATCATGCGCCGCAGCCAGGGATTCGAACTCGATGACGACATTGCGCGCCCGGCCCGGCGCTTCCGCCACCTCATGCGCGCCACCACGCGCCAGGAATTTTGCCCCGAAACGCTCGAAAGCCGGCTTCGCCGCCGCGACATAATCCTTGTAGCGTTCCGGGTCGCGTATATCGACGCGGGCGATCCAGTATCCTTTGGGCATCATGTCCTCCATGCTTGAAAGATGGTGTCAGGCAGAGCGCATCTCGTCCAGAATGGCTTGCGCCGCAGCGCGCCTGTCCGGCGCGGCAACGATCGGGCGGCCGACGACAAGGTGGCTGGAGCCGTTGCGGATGGCATCGGCGGGGCTGACCACGCGTTTCTGGTCGCCATGATCGGCGCCCCTGGGCCGGATGCCCGGCGTGACTACGGCCATGTCCGGCCCGACAACGCGGCGCACGGCGGAAGCCTCGTGCGCGGAACAGACGATGCCGCCCATGCCGGCATGCAGCGCCTGTTCCGAGCGGCGCAGCACCAGCGCATGCGGATCGTATTCATAGCCAGCGTCGCTCAAGTCCGTCTCGTCCATCGATGTCAGGACGGTGACGCCGAGCAAGGTGAGGCCGCTGCCGCGCGCTGCCTCGACCGCAGCATGCATCGCCTTGGGATAGGCATGCAGGGTCAGCATGGTCATGCCCATGCGCACGACATTCTCGACGCCCTTGGCCACCGTATTGTCGATGTCGAGCAGCTTCATGTCGAGGAACACTTTCGTGCCGCCGCTCGCCAGTTCGCGGGCGAAATCCAGCCCACCGGCAAAGGCAAGCTGATAGCCGATCTTGAAGAACGAGGCCGTGCCTTCGAGGTCGCGAACCACTTTGGCGGCCTCGGTGAGTGTCGGCACGTCAAGGCCGACGATCAGCCTGTCGCGCATCGTCAATCCGTCGCCCGATCCGGTCATGTCCCGATCATCGTCCTGCATGAATACTCCATCATCTGCCATTTCGCAGGTATAGGCAAAGCCGGAATCAAATCAATGCGCCGCCGTGAGTTTGCTTGCCATCGAGGTTTCGATTTGCTTCGCTTCGATCACAGTCGCGTTTACGCGCTTGTCTTTCGCATTCATTTGAACCACAAATAATGAACACGGGCGGGCATGCGACCCCTTTATCAGAAGTTGCACCCGCGGCTGGGAGCCCGCGATTGGGAGCTTGGCGGACGCCGAGCCGCCAAGACGTGAAAAGGGAGTGATATCAAATGAATTCATTGTTCAGAAATCTCGTCACCGCAGGCTGTTCCCTGCTGGCGGCGACGGCGTTGACTGTGCCGTTCGCGCATGCCGAGAAGATCGGCAATTGCGAACTGAGCGGCGAAAAGGGCTCGGTTCCGATCGAGCCGGCCGTTGCCGGTCAATTAACGGTGGAGACCAATCTGCCCGCCCCCGGCTGGTGGAATGGCGACTCGCCGGACACGATCAAGGACGGCTATGAATATTGCATGGCGGCCAACATGGCTTACCTGGCCGGGCTGGACAAGCTCAAGGTCGTCAACGTGTCCTTCGACGCGCTGGTCGCCGGCCAGACCAAGGATTTCGACCTCGCGCTGGCTGAAATCTCGATCACGCCGGCGCGCGCGAAAGTGGTCGATTTCTCGGTTCCCTATTTCGATTCCGACATCGGCGTCATGGTCAAGAAGGGCGAGGACTTCGACCCCGCCAAGCTCAAGGACATGACCGTCGCAGTGATGCAGGGCACGACGGGCGCGGCCTTCACTGCCAAGAACCTGCATCCCAAGGCGGAGAAGGTCTTCCCCGACATGGGCGGCATGACCACGGCGTTGATGGCCAATCAGGTCGATGCGATCATCCACGACACCTCGATCGTGCTCGGCGCCGCATCGCAGTCGAATGGCGCGCTTGTCGTGCCGGACCAGTATTCGACCGGTGAATCCTATGGCGCGCTTTATCCCAAGGGTTCCAAGAACGCCAAAGCCTTCGACAAGATGATCGAGACGATGAAGAAGGACGGCACCCTGGACAAGCTAGCCAAGAAATATCTGGCCGACGCCTGGGGCGCCGATCCGACCAAGATCCCCTATATCAAGCCTTGATCGGGACAGGACATCGCCCGAATGGGGGAAAATGAAGGAAACCGGGAAGGCGGCCTCATCGCCGACCTTCTCGGCAGCGACCGGCGCTTCACCGCCGGCACGCCACCCAGAGACGCAACCGGATGGTCGATCACGGCGCTGTTTGTAGCCCTGTTCGTCATCTTCGCCACATGGTCCACGCTCAACGGCATCCACGCGGCACTTGCAACCGTCGGTGTGGGCGGCGTCCTGCCGGCAATCCCGCTGGTCCTTTGCGGGATCGCCGCGCTGATCCTGCTCTGGCCAGCGGTACAGTCATGGCGGCAATCGCAAGTGGCGAAATCGGCGCTGGCCGGCGGCGACCTCGTGGCGACGCGGGTGGCGACCGCCTCCTTGCGCGAATATGCGTTCTCGACATTCGGCTATGCGGCGGTCGTCGTCATCGCGCTGTTCGCCGCGCAATTCTTCATTGCCAATGAACTCGCCGTCAGCCGCACGTTCTTCCAGGTGCCGCTGATCGTCAGTTCGCTGTCGCTGGTCATCAAGGCGTTCTGGACGAACATCTACATCTTCGTCATCGCCGAGATCCTGGTGCTGGTGTGGGGCCTCATCGTCGCCATCGCACGCATGCTGCCGGGCGATGCGGCCCGGCCGATCCGGCTGATCTCGATGATCTACACCGACATGTTCCGCGGCCTGCCGGCCATCATCAACATCTATCTTATCGGCTTCGGCATCCCGCTGACCGGCCTGCCGGTGCTCAAGGATTTGCAGCCTGAATCCTATGCCATCCTGGCGCTGACGCTGACCTATGGCGCCTATGTCGCCGAGGTCTACCGCTCCGGCATCGAAAGCATCCACTGGAGCCAGGTGGCGGCGGCGCGTTCGCTCGGCCTGTCCTACATGCAGACCATGCGCTATGTCGTCGTGCCGCAGGCGGTGCGCCGTATCATCCCGCCGCTGCTCAATGATTTCATCGGGCTGCAAAAGGACACTGCGCTGGTCAACGTCATCGGCTCGATCGACGCCTTCAACCAGGCGCGCATCGTGGCATCCAACCATTTCAACCTTTCGCCCGTCACCACTGTCGCCCTGCTGTTCATCCTGATCACCATTCCGCAGACGCGGCTGGTGGACAAGTTGATCGAACGCGACCAGCGCCGCACGCGCGCCGGCGGCAATTGAGGCTATCCGCACCATGGCGATGATCGAAATCTGCAACATCACCAAGAGCTACGGTGAGTTCAAGGTCTTCGATGGGCTCTCGCTGGAGGTCGAGGAGCATCAGGTCGTGTGCCTGATCGGCCCCTCGGGTTGCGGCAAGTCGACCCTGCTGCGCTGCATGAACGGGCTTGAAACCATCCAGGACGGCGAAATCCGCATCCATGGCGACCGCATGTCGGGGCCTGGCGTCGATGTCAATGCGCTGCGCCGCGATGTCGGCATCGTCTTCCAGAGCTACAACCTGTTCCCGCATATGAGCGTGCTGGAAAACGTGACGCTGGCGCCGGTCAAGGTCCTGCATGAAAGCCGTGCATCAGCCGAGGAAAAGGCGATGCGCCTCCTGAAGCGCATCGGTCTGGAGCACAAGGCCAGGGAATATCCCGACCGGCTTTCGGGCGGCCAGCAACAGCGCGTCGCGATCGTGCGCGCGCTGGCCATGGGGCCGATGGTGCTTCTGCTGGACGAGATCACCTCGGCGCTCGATCCCGAACTCGTCTCCGAAGTGCTCAATATCGTGCGCGACCTGGCGGCCGAGGGCATGACCATGCTTCTTGCCACCCACGAGATGGGCTTCGCGCGCGAGGTCGCCAGCAAGGTCTGCTTCCTCTATGGCGGCAAGGTGCATGAAGAAGGTCCGCCCTCGCAGATGTTCAGCGAGCCGAAGGAAGAACGCACCCGCGCCTTCCTGCAACGCATTATCGAAGCCGGCCGGCTCTAAATACCCAGATACGATGCTTTAATGCCGGCTGCCGCGCCGGTAAATCCACAATTGCGTCGGCGGAATGTTGCGGATGACGAAGTGGAAATGCTCCACGGTATAGTCGCCCTTGCCCGGAGGAATGGGCGAGAGCGGCCCGTAGGTAAGCTGCACGACGGGGCGACCGGGCGGAATGCGGTCGAGCAGGCTTTCGAGATAGGCGACACGCCTGGCCACCGGGAAATTCAGCAGCGGCACGCCGGACACGACGGAATCGAAGACCATATCGCTGTTCTCGCCCAGCGTGGCATCGAGGTTGAAGCCGTCGCCCTCGATGATGTTGACGCCGGGATAAAGGCGGCGCAGATGCTGCACGAAATCGCTGGAATATTCGACCGCGTAAAGGTTCTGCGGCTTCACGCCATGGGCGAGAATCGCCTTGGTGATGACACCGGTGCCTGGGCCGACTTCAAGAACCGGCAGGCCGGAATTCAGGTTGATGACCGAGGCCATGCGCCTGGCGGTGATGGAACTGGTCGGCACGATCGAGCCGACAGCCTTGGGTTTATCGATCCAGCCCTTGAAGAATTTCAGTTCGTCGTCGAACCGTTCCGCCAGCGTCTTCCGCAACCCGGAAACACGTGCCATACGCGATTTCTCCCTATAGGCCCCCAAAGCTAACTAAGCTTGTAGAGCGCGCATCACAAGGGCGGAGCGCGGGATAATGTCGTGTATAAGACGTTTCTTGTCGCGATCAGCCTTCGCTGAAGGATTCGAAGAAGTCCTTCATCCGGCTGAAAAAGCCGCTCGACTGAGGCGAATTGTCCTTGGAAGACAATTGCTCGAACTCCTCCAGCAATTCACGCTGGCGCCGACTCAGGCTTTGCGGCGTCTCTACCGCGGTCTGGATATAGAGGTCGCCGAGTTGCGGCTGGCGCAGCACCGGCATGCCTTTGCCCTTGAGGCGAAACTGGCGGCCATTCTGCGTGCCTTCGGGCACCTTCACGCGGGTCTGGGTGCCATCCAGCGTCGCCACCTCGAACGAACCGCCCAGGGCCGCCGTGGTCATCGAGATCGGCACCTTGCAGTAGAGATCGGCGCCGTCGCGCTGGAAGAATTCGTGCGGCTTGACCGACAGGAAGATGTAGAGATCGCCCGAAGGGCCGCCGCGCAAGCCCGCCTCGCCTTCATTGGCCAGGCGAATGCGCGTGCCGTCCTCGATGCCGGCGGGAATATTGACCGAAAGCGAACGTTCCTCGATGACGCGCCCCTGGCCCGAGCATTTCGGGCACGGATCCTTGATCGTCTGGCCGCGCCCCTGGCATTGCGGGCAGGTGCGCTCGATGGAGAAGAAGCCCTGGCTCTGGCGCACCTTGCCGTGGCCGTTGCACATGGAGCAGGTGACGGGCTGGGTGCCCGGCTTGGCGCCGCTGCCTGAACATTCGGAGCATGCAACGGAAGCCGGCACATGGATTTGCGCCGTCTTGCCGGCATAGGCCTCTTCCAGCGAGATTTCCATATTGTAGCGCAAATCGGCGCCGCGCTCGCGCCCGCCCGACGAGCGACGGCGCCCGCCGCCCATCATGTCGCCGAAAATATCCTCGAAGATGTCGGCGAACCCGCCCGCCGCAAAGCCTGCGCTACCGCCGTTCATGCCGCCATTTTCGAAGGCGGCATGGCCGAAGCGATCATAGGCCGCGCGCTTTTGCGGGTCCTTCAGCGTCTCATAGGCCTCGTTGATTTCCTTGAATTTGTGCTCGCAGGCATGGTCGTCGGGATTGCGGTCCGGATGGAACTGCATGGCGAGTTTGCGGAACGCGCTTTTGAGTTCCTTCTCACTGGCGCCCTTCTCGACGCCGAGCGTTTCGTAGAAATCAGCTTTCATCTTGTCCCAATGCCCGGTTCCACCAGGTCTTCGCTGGCCTCGATTGTCGGTGCACAGCCGCGACAACCGGATTTCGATTTAGTGATGAAACGGTCCCGATGCCAGTATCGGCACGGATTTCACCGCATTTTTCCGGCAATGGTTGCAAAAAAGCCCGGCTTTCGCACCGGGCTTTTCTTCTGGATCGCCGTCAGGCCACTCAGGCCGACTTCTTCTTGTCGTCGTTCTCGTCGATTTCCTCGAAATCGGCATCAACGACATCGTCGTCCTTGGCGGCATCCGCCTTGGCGTCGGCTTCGGCAGTTTCCTTCTGCGAGGCCTCATACATGGCCTGGCCGAGCTTCATCGAAACCTCGGCAAGCGTCTGCGTCCTGGCCTCGATATCGGCCACGTCGTCGCCCTCGGCTGCGGTGCGCAGCGCGGCAATGGCATCCTCGATCGCCTTGCGCTCGTCTTCGGAAACCTTGTCGCCGTAATCCTTCAGCGACTTCTCCGAGGAGTGAGCCAGCGACTCGGCCTGGTTGCGGGCCTCGACCAGCGCCTTGCGGTTCTTGTCGGCCTCGGCATTGGCCTCGGCGTCCTTGACCATCTTCTCGATGTCGGCGTCCGAAAGGCCGCCGGACGCCTGGATGCGGATCTGGTGCTCCTTGCCGGTGCCCTTGTCCTTGGCCGAAACGTTGACGATGCCGTTGGCGTCGATGTCGAAAGTGACCTCGATCTGCGGCACGCCGCGCGGGGCCGGCGGAATGCCGACCAGATCGAACTGGCCGAGCAGCTTGTTGTCGGCCGCCATTTCACGCTCGCCCTGGAAGACGCGGATCGTCACCGCCGACTGCGAATCCTCGGCTGTCGAGAAGGTCTGCGACTTCTTCGTCGGAATCGTGGTGTTGCGCTCGATAAGACGGGTAAACACGCCGCCCAGCGTCTCGATGCCGAGCGAAAGCGGAGTCACGTCGAGCAGCAGTACATCCTTGACGTCGCCCTGCAGCACGCCAGCCTGGATAGCTGCGCCGATGGCGACGACCTCATCAGGGTTGACGCCCTTGTGCGGCTCCTTGCCGAAGAACTGCTTCACGACTTCCTGCACCTTGGGCATGCGGGTCATGCCGCCAACCAGCACCACCTCATCGATCTCACCGGCCTTCAGGCCGGCATCCTTGAGCGCCGCCTTGCATGGCCCGATGGTGCGCTGCACGAGATCCTCGACCAGGCTTTCCAGCTTGGCGCGGGTCAGTTTCATCGTCAGGTGCTTGGGGCCGGACGCGTCAGCGGTGATGAAAGGCAGGTTGATTTCGGTCTGTGCGGAAGACGACAGTTCGATCTTGGCCTTTTCGGCAGCTTCCTTGAGGCGCTGCAGGGCCAGCTTGTCGTTCTTCAGGTCGATGCCCTGTTCTTTCTTGAATTCGTCGGCCAGATACTCGACCAGACGCATGTCGAAATCCTCGCCGCCGAGGAAGGTGTCGCCATTGGTCGACTTCACCTCGAACACGCCGTCGCCGATTTCAAGCACGGAAATATCGAAGGTGCCGCCGCCAAGGTCGTAGACGGCGATAGTCTTGCCATCGCGCTTGTCGAGGCCATAGGCAAGGGCGGCTGCGGTCGGCTCGTTGATGATGCGCAGCACTTCAAGTCCGGCAATCTTGCCGGCATCCTTGGTGGCCTGACGCTGGGCGTCGTTGAAATAGGCCGGAACGGTGATGACCGCCTTCTCGACCGTCTCGCCGAGATAGGCCTCCGCCGTCTCCTTCATCTTCTGCAGGATCATGGCCGAAATCTGGGAGGGCGACTGCTTGCTGCCGCCGGCTTCCACCCAAGCGTCGCCATTGTCGCCCTTGACGATGTTGTAGGGGACCAGCTTCTTGTCCTTCGCCGTCACCGGGTCGTCATAGCGGCGGCCGATCAGGCGCTTGATCGCAAAAAGGGTGTTTTCTGGATTGGTGACAGCCTGGCGCTTGGCCGGCTGGCCGACGAGGCGCTCACCATCCGGGGTGAAGGCCACGATGGAGGGCGTGGTGCGCGCGCCTTCCGCATTTTCGATAACCTTGGCGTCCTTGCCGTCCATGACGGCGACGCAGGAATTGGTCGTCCCGAGGTCGATGCCGATTACTTTAGCCATTGGTTCAGTCTCTCCTTCAAGCAGGCTTTCAAGGACCCTGTCAGGCGTTCCGGCGAAAGCCCCTGTTCACAATAATTCCGTGCGCCGCGGCACGCGAGCACCGCCCGCACGGTTGTGCGGCGTATATAAGAACAGGGCGCGCGGGGTGCAAGCGTCCTGCTCAAGCATGTCCCCCGAAAGTAGGCCCCGGTTTCGTGAATGCAAACACCGCCCACCCTTATGGTGAGGAGGCGGGCGCAGCGGAGCCTCGAACCACGAGGGCGGCTCAGGGGTGAGGACGGTTGTGGTTGGAACAGTGCGTCGTTCGAGACGGCAGCTCACGCTGCCTCCTCACGACGAGGGAGGGTTGTGTGCCGCCTCAAGGCAAATATGTGCCCCCGCCCTCATCCTGAGGTGCGAGCGGCAGCGAGCCTCGAAGGGCGAGGGTGGGTGTGCGTGCTTCGAGACGCCAGCATGGCCGGCTGTCGGTTGAGGGAAGCCACCGGATGGGCGGCCGCAAGGTTGCGTGGCAACGGTGAAGTGCGGCTTGCCGCCTACGATGACGCCCCAAAACGTCAGACCGTCTCCCAGCCGTCCTTCTCGCCGGCACGGAAAATCGCGTCGATGACCTTCTGGTTCAGCACCGATTCCTCCAGCGTGAAGACACGTTCGCCGCTGCCGGCCACGGCGCGCGCGAAGGCCTCCGCCTGCAGCCGGTATTGCTGGGCGGCCGGAAAACGGAACACCTGCGCCTCGCTGTGATTCTGGTTGTGAAGCGTGACGCGCTGATGGTCGTAAAGCCCGGCATTGAAGGGCGAAGCCAGTTCGATAAAGCCCGCATCACCATGAAACACCATGCTTTGCCGGGCAGCCATCTGCGTCGACAGATAGAAGGACAGCTCGAAATCACCGAAATCGGCACGGATCGAGGAATAGATGTCGGTGCCGAAATTCCTGTCCCGCTCGATGCTGGCCTGCACGCGCACGGGCTCCCCTCCGGTGACAAAACGTGTCGTCACCGTCGGATAGACACCGATATCCGGCAAGGCGCCGCCGCCGAGATCGAACTGGTTGCGCATGTTGGCCGGATCGACATTGTAATAGGAGAACGCGCCCTGCACATGCCGCAACCGGCCGATGGCGCCCTCCGCGACCAGGTCGCGCACCTTGATCCATTGCGGGTTGTAAACCACCATGAAAGCCTCGCAGACCAGCACCTTGTGCCGGTCGCGCAACTCGATCAGCGGCACGATGTCATTTGCATCAAGCGCCAATGGCTTTTCGACCAGCACATGCTTGCCGGCGCGAATAGCCTTGCCCGCCCATTCGACATGCCGGGAAGTGGGCAGCGGGATATAGACGCCATCGATTTCATCCGACACCAGCAAATCCTCATAGGAGCCGAAGGCATGGCGCGCGCCAAAACGGTCGGCCAGCGCACGGGCCTTTTCCAGGTCGCGGCTGGCAATGCCGGCAAGCACGCCGTTATCGGCCTCGACAAGCGCGGGCAGAACCTGCTCGCGCGCGATCTTGGCGGTGGACAGAACTCCCCAGCGAAACATCGGCATTCTCCCTTATGCGGCTTCAAATCATTTCGAGCGGCATCTTGCGACGCGGCGGCGCAAAAGCGGCATCGATCTCGGCAATATCCTGCGTGGTCGGGACAAGGTCCAGCGCGGCGCGGTTTGCCTGCACATGCTCCGGCCGCACGGCTTTGGGAATGGCGATGACGTTGTCGTGCCGCAACACCCAGGCCAATGCCACCTGCGTGGCGCTAACGCCATGGCGCGCGGCGATGGCTTTCAATCGCGGATCGTCAACGAAGCCGCCCTGGCCCAGCGGCGAATAGGCCATGACCGGAACGCGCGCCGCCCGCAAGGTCGGCAGGAGGTCGAACTCGATGCCACGGCTTTCCAGATTGTAGAGAACCTGATTGGCGGCAACGGCCTTGCCGCCCGCCAATCCGGCCAGTTCGTCCATATCGTCGGTGTCGAAATTGGAAACGCCCCAGTGCCCGATCTTGCCGGCGGCCTGCAACGTCTCGAACGCCTCGATCGTCTCGGCAAGCGGCGTGCCGCCGCGCCAATGCAGGAGATAAAGATCGATGCGGTCGGTTCCGAGCCGCTTCAGACTGGCCTCGCAGGCGGCAATCGTGCGCTGGCGCGAGGCGTTGGATGGCAGCACCTTGGACACCAGAAAGACATCGTCGCGCCGCCCGTCGATAGCCTCGCGCACGATTTTCTCGGCGCCGCCATTGGCATACATTTCGGCGGTGTCGATCAGCGTCATGCCAAGATCGAGGCCAAGTCTCAGCGCCGCGACCTCATCGGCCGCGTGGCGCCCGTCGTCGCCCATATACCATGTGCCCTGCCCCAGCGCCGGCACGTCGACGCCACCGGCCAGACTGATGGCGCGGATACCCGGCATCGCCCTATCCTCTCAAGGTGCCGCCGGTCTGCTTGGCGACATTGTCGACGACGCGTTTGGCCAATGCCTCGAAATCCTCGTCGGTCAGCGTCTTTTCAACCGGCTGGATCGAGACCTCGATGGCAATCGACTTCTTGCCTTCGCCAAGTGCCGCGCCCTCGAACACATCGAAGACATTGACGCCGGTGATCAGTTTCTTGTCGGCGCCGATGGCCGCGCGGACCAGCGTGCCGGCCTCGACGGCACGATCCACGACGAAGGCAAAGTCGCGCTTGACCGCCTGGAAGGCCGAAAGCTCTAGCTTCGGCTTGGTGCGGGTGGGCTTCGCCTTCGGCTCGGGAATGGCATCGACGAAAACCTCGAAGCCGCAGAGCGGCCCCGAAACATCGAGCCCTGCCAGAGCCGCGGGGTGGAACTCGCCAAAGGTGCCGAGCACCACCTTGGGGCCGAGCTTTATCACCCCCGAACGGCCCGGATGATACCAGCCGGGCGCGCTGGCCTCGATCTGCAAGCGATCGACCGGTGCACCGCAGGCCTCGAGCACGGCAAGCGCGTCGGCCTTGGCGTCGAACACGCCGACCGGCCCGGCATTGCCTGCCCAGTAGCGGCCGGCGCCCGTGAGCCTGGCGGTGCCGCGCCGCACGCCGGCGGCAATGCGGCGCTGAGCGTCGGGCGTATCGCCCTCATAGGTGCCGGACACTTCGAACAAGGCGACATCGCCAAACCCGCGGTCGGCATTGCGCTGCGCCGCAGCAATCAGGCCGGGCAGCAAAGAGGGCCGCATGTCGGACATGTCGGCGGCAATCGGGTTGGCGAGCTTGAGCGCCTTCTGGCCGCCGCCGAAAAGCTCGGCATGACGAGCCGAAATGAACGACCAGGTGACGGCCTCCATCATGCCACGCACCGCGAGCGCCCGCTTGGCCGCGCGGGTACGGATCTGAAGCGTGGTGAGGATCCTGCCATTGACGGCGCCATGGCTGGAGAGCGGCTGCGGCGCGATCTCGTCGACGCCATGAATACGCATGACCTCCTCCACCAGATCGGCCTTGCCGTCCACATCCGGCCGCCATGAGGGAACCGTAACCTCCACCGTTTCGCCAGCCCCCTGCGGCGTGAAGCCGAGGCGCGAAAGGATCGAAAGGCTTTCGTCCTTCGGCACCTCGAGGCCGGTCAGGCGCTTGACCTCCGAAAGCGGGAATGACACGGTCTTCGGCGTGTGACCGGCATAGCCGATCACTTCGATATCGGTTGCCCCGCCGCCACACGAATCGAGCACCATGCGTGTCGCCAGTTCCAGCCCCGGCACCATGAATTCAGGGTCCACGCCGCGCTCGAAGCGATAGCGCGCATCGGTAATAATGCCGAGCGTACGGCCCGTGCG
This sequence comes from Manganibacter manganicus, assembly GCF_002075885.1. Lineage (GTDB taxonomy): Bacteria > Pseudomonadota > Alphaproteobacteria > Rhizobiales > Rhizobiaceae > Mesorhizobium > Mesorhizobium manganicum. The sequence goes on along the minus strand of NZ_MDET01000008.1, from coordinate 92,411 downwards.
GGCGATGTTGAGCGGCTCCCACAGCGCCGATTCGATCAGCACATCGGCGGTGTTCTCGTCGCAGCCCGAATGCTCGCCGCCCATGACACCGGCGATCGATTCCACGCCGCCTTCGTCGGCGATCACGCACATCTGCGGCGTCAGTTCATATTCGCGCTGGTCGAGCGCCATGATCTTTTCGCCGTCGCGCGCCCGGCGCACGGTGAGATTGCCGACAACCTTCTTCGCATCGAACACATGCAGCGGCCGACCGCGGTCGAAGGTGATGTAATTGGTGATGTCCACCAGCGCGTTGATGGGCCGCAACCCGATGGCGATGAGACGCTGCTGCATCCATCGCGGCGACGGACCGTTCTTCACGCCGCGCACAAGCCGCAGCGCAAAGCCGGGGCAAAGCTCGGGCGCCTCGATGGTCAACCTCACCGGCGTCGCACCTTTGCCTGCAACCGGCTCAACGGGCGCGGTCTTGAGCGTGCCAAGGCCGGAAGCCGCCAGATCGCGGGCAATGCCGTAAACACCAGTGGCGTCCGGCCGGTTCGGCGTCAGATTGATCTCGATCAGCGGATCATCGATATGCGCGTAAGCCGCGAAGCTGGTGCCCACCGGCGCATCTTCGGGCAGATCGATAATGCCGTTATGCTCATCGGAAATCTGCAATTCCCGCTCCGAGCACATCATGCCGAAGCTCTCGACGCCCCTGATCTTGCCGACCGAAAGTGTCACGTCGATACCGGGTACATAGGTGCCGGGCGCGGCGAAGACGCCGACGAGACCGGCGCGCGCATTGGGTGCGCCGCACACCACCTGGACGGGCGCCTTGCCATCGCCGGTATCGACGGAAAGCACGCGCAGCCGGTCGGCATCGGGATGCTGGACCGCTGTCAGCACGCGAGCGATGACGAAGGGTTTCAGAGCCGCCTTGTCATCGACCGCCTCGACTTCGAGGCCGATCGCGGTCAGCCGCTCGACGATTTCGTCAAGCGTCGCTTCGGTTTCGAGATGATCTTTCAGCCAGGAGAGTGTGAATTTCATTGCAATCTTCCAGAAGAGGCCTCAGCGCTCGACGCTGAAGCCGGAATAACGGGGCAAATCGTCAGCGATATGCAGGAATGGCAGGCGGCGAGCCTCGAAGGCATGCAAGGCCGGTGGATAGCGTTCCGGCTCGTCCATGAAGCCCAGCGCCAGATAGATTTCGCCGGGCAGCCTGTCGTCGCTATAGCCGATCTGGCTGCCGCAATAGCCACAAAACCGGCGCTCGACGCCACCCGCGCGCCAGCTTCTCGGCTCACCATGCCAGGTGAGATCCTCGTCACGAAAGCCGACGAACGCCATGACCGGCGCGCCCGTCTGCTTGCGGCAATCGCGGCAGTGGCAATAGGACGTCCAGAACGGAGCACGGCTCGCCTCGGCGCTGATCAGGCCGCAACGGCACGATCCGGCATGCGGCTCGCTCATGAACTCAACCCTGCGAACAAGGTCGGCATGTCGAGCGGGCGGAAACCGTAATGCGAGAGCCAGCGGACATCGGCGTCGAAGAAGGCGCGTAGGTCCGGCATGCCGTATTTCAGCATGGCGATGCGGTCGATGCCCATGCCCCAGGCAAAGCCCTGATATTCGTCGGGGTCGAGCCCGCCGGCGCGCAGCACATTGGGATGCACCATGCCGCAGCCGAGGATTTCCATCCAGTCGCTGCCCTCGCCGAAACGCACTTCGCCCGGCCGCGAACGGTCGCACTGGATATCCACTTCAAGGCTCGGCTCGGTGAAGGGAAAGAAGCTCGGGCGAAAGCGCATCTTGACCGAAGGCACCTCGAAGAAGGCCCGGCAGAACTCCTCCAGCACCCATTTCATATTGGCGACATTGGCTGTCTTGTCGATCACCAGCCCTTCGACCTGATGGAACATCGGCGAATGGGTGGCATCGGAATCCTGCCGGTAGGTCTTGCCGGGAATGACGATGCGGATCGGCGGCTTTTGTGCCTCCATGGTGCGGATCTGCACCGGCGAAGTGTGCGTGCGCAGCACCTTGCGCTCGCCCTTGTCATCCGGATGAAAGAAGAAGGTATCGTGCATTTCACGCGCCGGATGGCCTTCGGGGAAATTCAGCGCAGTGAAATTGTAATAATCGGTTTCGATATCCGGGCCCTCGGCAATCGAAAAACCCATGTCGCCGAAGATGGCGGCGATCTCGTCGGTGACCTGGCTGATCGGGTGGATGCGGCCGCGCTCTGCCGGCGAAGACCGCACCGGCAGGGTCACGTCCAGTTTCTCAGCCACGAGGCGGGCGGCAATCGCCGCATCCTTCAACTCCGCCTTTCGAGCGGCAAGAGCTTCAGTGACGCGCACCTTCAACCCGTTGATCGCCGGGCCTTTGACCTGCCGCTCTTCCGCCGTCATCGCCCCAAGCGTCTTGAGCAATTCCGACACCGAGCCCTTCTTGCCGAGCGCGGTCAGGCGCACGGCTTCGATGGCCTGCTCGTCGCCCGCGGCGGCGATTTCAGCGAGCAGGGAATTTTCGAGCGAATTGAAGGTCATATCTGTGCTCGTCATATGTCGTTGGTCCGTGCGTTCTTCGAGGCATTCCTTCGCCCCTTCAAAAAGGGCTCAGGGTCACACCTCAGGATAAGGCAGAACAGTGCCGACGGCTCTCATCCTGAAATGCGAGCGGAGCGAGCCTCGAAGGACGCACCGCCAAAAGAAAAACCCGCGCCAGCCTGCCAGCGCGGGTTTCCCAAATCAAACTTTGAATACTTGGGAAGGCGCTGGGCGTTCCTAGTCGCATTTATCCGACGCGGGACTTGCTTCGCAACCCGCTGGAAAATGCTTAGGCTACAGCGCTTTCAAAAGCGTTCGGAGTCGTGTTCTTCAGATATTCCAACGCGGTCTTGGCCTTGGCAACGAGCGCGGCGAAAGCCTGCGGCTCATGGATCGCCATGTCGGACAGGACCTTGCGGTCGATCTCGATACCGGCCTTGTTCAGGCCGTCCATCAGCCGGCCATAGGTCAGGCCATGCTCACGAGCAGCGGCATTGATACGCTGAATCCAGAGCGCACGGAAGTTGCGCTTGCGAACCTTGCGGTCGCGATAGGCGTATTGCAGCGACTTCTCGACCGCCTGCTTGGCGATGCGGATGGTGTTCTTGCGACGGCCGTAAAAACCCTTGGCGGCTTTCAGGACCTTCTTGTGCTTGGCGTGAGCGGTAACGCCTCTCTTGACGCGTGCCATGTCATGATCTCCTTAAATTCGCTTCCAACCGGCTCAGAGGCCGCCGCCATTCGGCAGAAAATTCTTGATGACCTTCTTGGCGTCGGGTTCAGCCAGAACCATCGTGCCGCGGGCATCGCGAATGAACTTGTTGGTGCGCTTGATCATGCCGTGGCGCTTGCCGGCCGCAGCCGACAGAACTTTACCCGTAGCGGTGATCTTGAACCGCTTCTTGGCGGCCGATTTGGTCTTCATCTTGGGCATTTTGCTTGTCCTTTTCGTGAGGCGCCGGATTGCGCCGAATGTCGCTTCAGGCCGACCAAAGCCTGAAAAGCATAAAAGACCGCCACGGCATGCCCTGCCGGGCGGCTTTCCTGAACATCGGCCCTATACTGCAAAGCGAAGGCGCATGCAACAGGTGCAGGCTCCGCGTCAGGGCAGGCGGAACAACACCGGCAACGTGCCCGACTGCTGGGCGGTGTCGATCAGTTCAAAGACCGGCATGGCAACCAGGAAGACCAGCCCGTCCAGCAGCGTATTGAGCAGAAGGCGCGGCTTGAACGAACCTGTATCGCCTTCCCTGTACAGCGACAGCTTCGGGAAAAAGCGCGGCACACGCGCCAGATAGTCGAGATATGGCGCGCCGAGCACGTCACGCAGGAACCGCTCCTCACGAAGAATCACCACATGGAAGGCGGCAGCGCACAGGGCGGCGAAGCCGATGGTTGCCACAATCGAGCCCATCTGCGCGCCGACGCCGGCTGCGGCCAGGGACGAGAACACATAAAGCGGATTGCGGGTGATCGAATAAGGGCCGCCGGTAACGACCTCTTCGGATTTGCGCCCGCCAATATAGAGCGTGGACCACAGTCGGCCGACAATACCGAGAAAAATCAGCACAACGCCAACCATTTCGATGGTCTCATGGGTGATGGTTTCGGGCGCGAAGAGCGACTGTCCGAACAACAATAGCGCGAACAATCCCACCACCAGCACGGCCAACACCAACCGGCGCATGCGCTGGTAGCCGCCAAGCCCTTGCCGGGTCTGCGCGTCGGCAATGTTACTGTTCATGCAAAGGATCCGATCGTGTCAGGCGGCCAGGTTCTTGTGACAAACACAGCCGCAAGGCAAGAAAAAGGCGCCTGCCCAGCCGGTCACGGGCTGGGCAGGTCACGACGATTCAAACGGCGACTCTACAACGCCGCATAATATCAGCGCGGGGCCAGAACCATCATCATCTGGCGGCCTTCGAGCTTGGGCTCGGCCTCGACCTTGGCGATCTCCGCGGTTTCCTCACGTACCTTGTTGAGAAGTTGCATGCCGAGTTCCATGTGAGCCATTTCACGGCCCCGGAAACGCAGGGTCAACTTGACCTTGTCGCCTTCCTCGAAGAAGCGGCGCACAGCGCGCATCTTCACATTATAGTCATGATCATCGATATTGGGGCGCATCTTGATCTCCTTGATCTCGATGACCCTTTGGTTCTTGCGCGCCTCAGCCGCCTTCTTCTGGTTGGCGTATTTCATCTTGCCGAGATCGAGAATCTTGGTCACAGGCGGATTGGCGTTGGGAGAAATCTCGACAAGGTCCAGCCCCGCCTCTTCAGCGAGCAGCAATGCATCATTGATGGAAACCTCCCCACGGTTTTCACCGTCGGCATCGATAAGCTGGACGCGGGGGACCCTGATCTCAGTGTTGGCGCGCGGGCCGTCCTTGGTGGGCGGTGCTGCTTTGAACGGTCTGCGAATGGTCGTGTTCTCCTTGATGTGTTTCGTTCGAAGGGCAATACAATCTGCGAGCGCGCCAATGTGGTAGGCGCGCGGTCGAAGTCAATAGCACAGGGTAAACCAGAAATCACCACTTGGCGTGCTGTTCCTGGTCTAAAACCGAGCAGATGCCGGCTCTTTTCGCATGGCAGCGGCTGTGCCAAAAGAAATTTATAACGGGGCAGGACCATGAGCGCAGAGCAGGCCGAATTCCTGGACGTCGCGGGAACGCGCATCGCGGTACGCCGGCAGGAGGGTCGGATTCCCGGCCTGGTGTGGCTCGGCGGCTACAAATCCGACATGCTGGGCACCAAGGCGGAAACACTCGCCGCATGGGCCAGGCGCACCGGGCACGGCTTTCTGCGCCACGATTATTCCGGACATGGCGAATCGGGCGGTGCTTTCAAGGACGGCACCATCTCGAAATGGCTAGATGAAAGCCTGGCCGTGCTGCGGCACTTTACGCAGGGCCGGCAAATCCTTGTGGCGTCCTCGATGGGCGCGTGGATCGCGCTGCGCATGGTGCAGGAACTGCGCAAGGCCGGAGAGGATCGCATTGCCGGGCTGGTCCTGCTGGCGCCGGCGCCCGATTTCACCGCCGCCCTTGTCGAGCCGGCGCTTGAAGACAGCCAGCGGCAGGACCTCGAACAACAGGGTTATTTCGAAGTACCGTCGGATTATTCGGCGGAGCCTTATATCTATACGCGCGCGCTGATCGAGGACGGGCGCGCCAATCTGGTCATGTCCGGCCCGATCGACACGCATTGTCCGGTGCATATTCTGCAAGGTCTTGCAGACCCGGATGTGCCGTCCGCGCACGCACTCAGACTCACCAGCCTGCTGCCGGCCGATGACGTGACGCTGTCGCTCATTCCTGATGGCGACCACCGCCTTTCACGGCCGCAGGATCTCGACATGCTCGTCCGCACGGTCGAGGCCATGGTCGAGCAGGCGCAATAGTCGATGCGGATATCCATTCCCGTCTCCGCCTTCGTCGCGGCGATCGTCGGCTTCGGCGGCACTTTGGCCATCATCATCGCGGCGGCGACCGCGGCTGGCGCCAGCCAGGACCAGACGGCAAGCTGGGTGACGGCGATCTGCCTAGCCACGGCGATCGAGACCGGATTGCTGTCTTGGCAAGCCAAAATGCCGATCATCGCCGCATGGTCGACGCCCGGAGCAGCGCTCATCGCGGCTTCGAGCGGATTTTCGATCCATGAAGCGGTCGGCGCCTTCCTCGTCGCCGGCGTGCTGCTGGTGGCGACCGCGCTTTTCAAGCCGCTGATGCGGCTGATCGCCAGGATACCGGCCTCGGTCGCCTCGGGCATGCTGGCCGGCATCGTCGTCACCTTCGCCACGGGGGCGGCGAAAACGGTATCCGCCGATCCATATCTGATCCTGCCGCTGATCGCCGCCTTCTTCATCATGCGGCTTGTCAACCCATCGCTGTCCGTGCTGGTGGTGCTGGTCGGCGGCGGCATCGCGGCCTTCCTGAGCGGACGCGTCGGCGGCCTGCCGTCGCCGGAGCTTTCGACGCTGACGCTGATTGCACCGCAATTCAGCGCCGCCGCAATCATCGGTCTCGGCGTTCCGCTTTATCTCGTCACCATGGCCTCGCAAAACCTTTCCGGTCTGGCCGTATTGAAAGCGGACGGCTACAGCCCCGAACCCGGGCCTCTGATCGGCATAACGGGACTGTTCTCGGTCCTGACCGCGCCGTTCGGCGCTTCCACCACCAATCTGGCGGCAATCTCGGCGGCCATCTGCACCGGGCCGGATGTCCACCCCGATCCGAAAGAACGCTGGAAGACCGGGCCGTTCTACGCACTGTCTTATCTTGTCTTCGCCCTCTTCGGCGCCTCGCTGGTGGCGATCTTCGCCGTGCTGCCGCCAAGCCTGATCGTGCTGGTCGCCGGTCTTGCTTTGCTCGGCGCGCTCGCCAATGCGCTGACCATCGCACTAAAGGACGAACGCGAGCGCATGGCGGCCACCGTTACCTTCGCGGTTACCGCTTCCGGCCTGACGCTGTTCGGCGTCGGCTCGGCGTTCTGGGGCCTCGTCGGCGGATTGATCGTGCTTTTCCTCGACCTGATGAAAAAGAGATAGTCATTTCAGTCTATTGTCCGGTTTTGGCCGCAACCGCCTTGAATCGCCGTTTTTGCCTTCCCATTTCGAATTCAAGCAGTCACCTCGACTGCCGCAAATGAAGGAACGGGAGTACGATGAACACGACCGCACTGATCCGCCCGGCCTGGACGCCGGCGACCATCGCGCTGATGGTGATCGGCTTCATGGTATTTTGGCCGCTCGGCCTCGCCATGCTCGCCTATATCATCTGGGGCGACCGGCTTGACGGCTTCAAGCGTGATGTAAACCGCGCCACCGATGGGGTTTTCGCCGGCTGCCGCCGTGGCGCCGACCGCGCACATCGCTGGGGCCATGGCGCCGCGCGCACTGGCAATGTCGCCTTTGACGACTGGCGCGAAAAAGAGTTGGAGCGCCTTGCCGAAGAGCGCCGCAAACTCGACGACATGCTTGCCGAGTTCGACGACTACGCCCGCGAGTTGCGCCGCGCCAAGGACCAGGAAGAGTTCGACCGCTTCATGGGCAACCGCAACAGGCACACGGCCCCTGCCCCGGCCAAGAGCGCGTCCAAGACGCGCGGCGGAAAACCAGACACCGCTGACGAGTAAAATCTCGGTCCAACTGAAACGAGGCGGCGTCGTGCGAGCGGCGCCGTTTCTTTTTGCTCTTTTCAATCCGTCGAATCGCTTATCGTCCCGCTCCATGTCGTTCGGCTTCTTCCGCACTCCTCGCAGACCCGCTCCGTCGCCCGTCGAGCAGCGCGATCATGTCGTCGCAGGGCGCACACTGCCGCTGCGCATCGTCGAGAACGAGCGCGCGCGCCGCCTCACGCTCAGGATCGATGCTGGCGGCCAGGGCCTGCGCATCACCGTGCCGCCCGGCCTTCGGCGTAGCGAAGTGGAGAACTTCCTTGCCCGCCACCAGGGCTGGCTGGAGACGCGGCTGGCCAAGGTGCCGGATCGCCCGCAGGTGCGGCCCGGCATCAAGATTCCGCTGCGCGGCGTGCCGCATCTCATCGTCCATGAGCCGGGCAAGCGCGGCACGGTGGCGCTGGCGGAAGACGAGACCGGGCCGATGATGATCGTTCACGGCGACCGGCTGCATCTGCCGCGCCGCGTCGCCGATTTCCTCAAGCGCGAGGCGCGGCGTGAGATCGAGGCGCTGGTGGCCAGACATACGCAAACGGTGGGCCGACGCGCCAAGACGATCCGCTTCAAGGATACGTCGAGCCGCTGGGGATCGTGCACCGCTGACGGTAATCTCTCCTTTTCCTGGCGCATCATGATGGCGCCGGCACCGGTGATAAACTATCTCGTCGCGCATGAGGTCGCGCATCTGAAAGAGATGAACCACGGGCCGAAATTCTGGAAATTGTGCACGGAGCTTTGCCCGGACACCGAACGCTGCAAGGCATGGCTGAAAAAGAACGGCGGGGCCTTGCAGTCGATCCGCTTCGAGTAGCGAGGCTGAAGACTATTGTCATTGTGCGTGCTTCGAGACGGCAACTTGCGCTGCCTCCTCAGCATGAGGGCCGTTGGCGAAAACCTCCCTCATGCCGAGGAGCCGGCAACGCCGGCGTCTCGAAGCACGCACAATAAACGACCCCTCAATCGTCATTCGCCGCATTGAGTTCGGCCGGCCGCAGGCCCTCGTCGTCATGGCGCGGCCAGGGCAGGAAATCCCTGTCGAAGCCATCTCCGCCGAAATAGGCTAGCGCGCGATGCGCTTCAGCGCCGTCGAAAGCCGCACGATCCATGAGATGCGCGATCACCTCGCGTGCTTGCGCGAGCTTTTCGCGCAATTGTTCTTCATCGGCCATGGCCGTACCCTCGGCTGTTGCATCCATCGTGCAAACTAGCGCGCCGGGGCGCGGCTGCAACATATGCTTTTCCTCGACTCTTTCACCGTTTCGTGCCAATCCCCGCGCAGGATACGGACATGACAACGCTCGACATCAAGATATGCGGTTTAAAGACCGACGAGGCGCTGGCAGCGGCGCTTGCCGGCGGCGCCAGCCATGTCGGTTTCATCTTCTTTGCCAAGAGCCCGCGCAATATCGCGCCCGCCGAGGCTGGACGGCTGCGGCAGATGGCCCGCGGCAAAGCCAAAGCCGTGGCGGTAACGGTGGATGCCGACGACGCGACGCTGGATGCGATCATGGCAGCCATACAGCCCGATATGCTCCAGCTTCACGGCTCGGAAAGCCCGGAACGGGTCAGCGCGATCAAGGCGCACTATCGTGTGCCGGTGATGAAGGCGTTGTCCGTGCGCCAAGCGGCCGATCTGGAAGCAGCGCTTGCCTATCGTGGCATTGCCGACCGGCTTCTGTTCGACGCCAAACCGCCCAAAGGCGCGGACCTGCCGGGCGGCAATGGCGTTACCTTCGACTGGAAGCTGCTGGCAGGTCTTGACGCGAAGATGGATTACATGCTTTCGGGCGGCGTCAATGCCGGTAATGTCGGTGAGGCGATCAGGCGTGCCAAACCAGCCGGCCTGGATATTTCGTCAGGCGTGGAAAGCGCGCCGGGCATCAAGGATCCGGCGCTGATCAATGCCTTCTTCCGGGCCGTGGCAACGGCGCGTGAGACAATCGCAGCCTGACGGATCCGGGCTTTTCAGGGAGAACGGCGATGAACCAGCCGGCCATGCCAAATTCCTTCCGTACCGGACCCGACGAACAGGGCATGTTCGGCATTTTCGGCGGCCGTTTCGTTGCTGAAACGCTGATGCCGCTGATTCTCGAACTGGAACAGCATTGGAACGAGGCGAAGGACGATCCTGAATTCAAGGCCGAGCTTTCCGCGCTTTCGACTTTCTATGCCGGAAGGCCCTCCAAGCTGTATTTCGCCGAAGGGCTCGCAAGACATCTCGGTGGCGCGAAAATCTATTTCAAGCGCGAGGATTTGAACCACACCGGCTCGCACAAGATCAACAATTGCCTCGGGCAGATCCTGCTCGCCAAGCGCATGGGTAAGAAGCGCATCATCGCCGAGACCGGCGCCGGTCAGCACGGCGTCGCCTCGGCAACGGTCGCGGCGCGTTTCGGCTATCCTTGCGTGGTCTATATGGGCGCCACGGACGTTGCCCGGCAAAGCCCGAACGTCTTTCGCATGAAACTGCTCGGCGCCGAGGTGCGTCCGGTCAGCGCCGGCCATGGCACGCTCAAGGATGCCATGAACGAGGCCTTGCGCGACTGGGTGACGAATGTCGAGGACACCTATTATTTGATCGGCACCGCCGCCGGACCGCATCCCTATCCGGAAATGGTGCGTGAGTTCCAGTCGGTGATCGGCACCGAGGCGCGCCAGCAGATCGTGGAGCAGGAAGGCCGCCTGCCAGACGTCATCATCGCCGCCGTCGGCGGCGGCTCCAACGCCATCGGCCTGTTCCATCCCTTCCTCGACGACAAGGACGTGCGGATCGTGGGCGTCGAAGCCGGCGGCCACGGCCTTGACGGGATCGAGCATTGCGCCTCGATGAATGCCGGCAAGCCCGGCGTGCTGCACGGCAACCGCACCTATCTGCTGCAAAACGACGACGGCCAGATTCTCGACGGTCATTCGATCTCCGCGGGGCTGGACTATCCGGGTGTCGGGCCGGAGCATTCATGGCTGCGCGATACCGGCCGCGTCGAATATGTGCCGATCCTCGACAACGAGGCGCTGGAAGCCTTCCAACTCTGCACCCGCACCGAAGGCATCATTCCAGCACTCGAATCGGCGCACGCCATCGCCCAGGCGGTGAAGATGGCGCCGACCATGGGCAAGGATCAGGTGATGATCGTCAACCTCTCCGGCCGTGGCGACAAGGACGTGCATACCGTGGCCAAGACCATGGGCATGGAGATCTGATCGTGACCGATACCCGCATCGACCGCCGCATGGCGAAGCTGAAGGCCGAGAGCCGCCCTGCCCTCGTCACCTATTTCATGGGCGGCGACCCGGATTTCGACACCTCGCTTTCGATCATGCGCGCATTGCCGCAAGCCGGCGCCGACATCATCGAACTCGGCATGCCGTTTTCCGACCCGATGGCCGATGGGCCGGCAATCCAGGCGGCTGGCCTGCGCGCGCTTAAAGGAGGCCAGACCCTGAAAAAGACGCTGGCCATGGCGGCTGCGTTCCGCAAGACCGACGACGATACGCCGATCGTGCTGATGGGTTATTACAACCCGATCTATATCTATGGCGTCGAGCGTTTTCTTGCCGATGCGAAGACATCGGGCATCGACGGGCTGATCGTTGTCGATCTGCCGCCGGAAATGGACGAGGAACTGTGCATTCCGGCGATCAGGGCCGGGATCAACTTCATTCGTCTCGCCACGCCGACGACGGATGACAAGCGTCTGCCAACCGTGCTGAAGAACACGTCCGGCTTTGTCTATTACGTGTCGATGACCGGCATCACCGGTTCGGCGCTGGCCGATACCGACCGTGTCGCCGCCGCCGTCACGCGCATCAAGGGCCATACAGACCTGCCGGTCTGCGTCGGCTTCGGCGTCAAGAGCGCCGAGCAGGCGCGCACCATCGGCGCCTGTGCCGACGGCGTCGTGGTGGGCACGGCGATCGTCAATGCAGTGGCCGATGTTGTTGGAGCAAAGGGCGAGATAACCGCCGATCCCGTCGGGGCGGTCACAACGCTGGTCAGCGGGCTGGCCGAGGGCGTGCGGGCCGCGCGCCTTGCCGCCGCCGAATAGTTTGGCTACCCCTTCGCCAAAGAGGAATTGAAGCGATGAACTGGATCACCAATTTCGTCCGGCCGAAGATCAACTCGATGTTCGGACGCCGCGAGATGCCGGAAAACCTCTGGGTCAAGGACCCCGAGAGCGGCGAGATGGTCTTCCATAAGGATCTGGAAGAAAACCAGTTCGTCATTCCCGCCTCCGGCTATCACATGAAGATCGCCGCGAAGGAGCGGCTGAAATTCTTTTTCGACGAGGGCAAGTACGAAACCATCGAAAATCCCAAAATGCCGCTCGATCCGCTGAAATTCCGCGACGAGAAGCGCTATACCGACCGGCTCAAGGAGGCCAAGGCCAAGACCGGTCTCGAGGACGCCATCCTCAATGCCACGGGCACGATCGAAGGTCTGCCGGTCGTCGCCACGGTGCAGGATTTCGCGTTCATGGGCGGTTCGCTCGGCATGGCCGCGGGCGAGGCCATCGTGCACGCCTTCGAAGTCGCCCGGCAGCGCAAGCGCCCGCTTGTTCTGTTCGCCGCTTCCGGCGGTGCGCGCATGCAGGAAGGCATTTTTTCGCTGATGCAACTGCCGCGCACGACAGTGGCGCTGGACCGGCTGAAGGAAGCCGGCCTGCCCTATATCGTGGTGCTGACCAATCCGACCACAGGCGGCGTCACCGCGTCCTATGCGATGCTGGGCGACGTTCACATTGCCGAACCCGGTGCGCTGATCGGCTTTGCCGGGCCGCGTGTGATTGAACAGACGATCCGCGAAAAACTCCCCGAAGGCTTCCAGCGCTCCGAATACCTCATGCAGCACGGCATGGTCGATATGGTGGTGTCGCGCCTTGAAATGAAGGCGACGATTGCCCGCCTGCTGAAGCTGCTGCTCAAGCAGCCGGCAGTCGAGGAAGAGACGGAACCGGAAATCCTGCCGCCGGTGGAAGCCCAGCCGGAGGCGCGGCCACAGGCCTGATACGACATTGCGCGCCGCGAACGGTAATGATGCGCAGAACTGATTGCGCTTAGGACCATCTCCATGACCACGCTTTCCGCCGACCTCGAAATTGAGCGCCTTCTGACGCTGCACCCGAAAGGCTTCGACCTTTCGCTCGACCGCATCAGCCGCGTTCTCGACAGGCTCGGCAACCCGCAGGATAAACTGCCTCCGGTGATCCACATTGCCGGCACCAACGGCAAGGGCTCATGCGCCGCCCTGTCACGCGCGCTTCTGGAAGCCGCCGGCTACACGGTCCATGTGCACACCTCGCCGCATCTGGTGCGCTGGCATGAACGCTACCGCATCGGTGCTGAAGGCGGCGGCAAATTCGTCGAGGACGCCGTCTTTGCCGACGCGATCGCGCGCGTCGCGGCCGCCAATCGCGGCGAGACGATTACCGTTTTCGAAATCCTCACCGCTGTCGGCTTCGTGCTGTTTTCGGAGCATCCGGCAGATGCCACCATTCTCGAAGTCGGGCTTGGCGGGCGCTTCGATGCCACCAATGTCGTCAAGACCCCGGCGGTCTCGATCGCGATGCCGGTTTCCATGGATCACGAGGCCTATCTCGGCGACCGGATCGAATTGATCGCGGCCGAAAAGGCCGGCATATTCAAGCGCGGCTGCCCGGCCGTTATCGGCGCACAGGAGTTCGAGCCGGCGCTGGAAGTTCTGGTCGAAACCGCCGCGCGGCTCGGCTGCCCGGCAGCCGTCTATAGCCAGGATTTCCTCGCCTTCGAGGAAAACGGCCGCCTGGTCTATCAGGACAATGACGGCCTGATGGACCTGTCGCTGCCGCGCCTGCCCGGCCGCCATCAATTCGCCAATGCGGCTGCGGCGATTGCCGGGATCAAGGCGGCGGGTTTTGCCCTCGACCAGCATACGGCGGACAAGGCCATGCTCGAAGTGACCTGGCCGGGGCGGATGCAGCGGCTGACGCAAGGGAAACTGGTCGACATGGCTCCGGAAGGCTCCGAGATCTGGCTCGACGGCGGTCACAACCCCGGCGCCGGCACGGTGATCGCCGAAGCGCTGGTGGAACAGGAAGAGCGCAACCCAAGGCCGCTTTTCCTCATCACCGGCATGATCAACACCAAGGATCAGGCCGGCTATTTCGCCGCCTTCAAGGGACTGGCAAAGCATGTCTATACGGTGCCGGTCGGTTTCAGCGACGCCAGCGTGCCCAATGACGAACTGGCGGCGCGCGCCGGCGAGGCCGGGCTCTCGGCCGAACCGGTGGACTCGGTGGCCAACGCGCTGAAGCTGCTGCGCGAGACATGGCGGCCAGGCGACATACCGCCGCGCATCCTTATCGGCGGCTCGCTCTATCTCGCAGGCCAAGTGCTTGGCGATAACGGCACGCCGCCGACCTGAAATGGGAGCAGGAGCGGCTGGCGCACCCCTCCCCACAACCTTCAGCGGCCGGCGTCGAGCTTGTCGATGGCCTCGACATTCTTGGCCGATGACCCCTTGGGATCGAACTCGGAGGCCAGCCAGGTATCGACGATCGCCTTGGCGAGTTCCGGGCCGATGACGCGCGCGCCCATGGTGATGATCTGGGCGTTGTTGGATTTCGCGGCGCGCTCGGCAGAATAGGTGTCGTGGGTCAGTGCTGCGCGGATGCCCGGCACCTTGTTGGCCGAAATGCACACACCGATGCCGGTGCCGCAAAACAGGATGGCGCGCTCGTGCTTGCCCTCCAGAACGTCATGCCCGACCCTGGCCGACAGGTCGGCATAATAGCCCGACTGGCTGAGATCAGTGACCTGATGCTCCGGCTTGCTGGCCAGATGGGCGGCGATGACGTCGAGCAGCGGCTTGCCCGCGCTGTCGGCTCCAATTGCGATTTTCATTTTCTTTACTCCTTTTTTGGGCGGTCGGGCTTGGATGATCCGGTTTAGCCGGCAATCGCTACCGAGACGCGTTTCAAAATGTCGATATAGCCTTCGGCCTGCCAGGCGGAGCGGCCGATGAACAGGCCATCGATATGCGGCTGGCCGATCAATTCGGCGGCGTTGCCGGGATTGACGCTGCCGCCGTAAAGCACCTTGAGGGTTCGGCCCAACCTGTCCGCCGCAACCTGCTTGATCAGTTCCTGCCGGCGGTCGGCATAGTCGGCGCTCGCCGGAATGCCCTTGTCGCCGATGGCCCAGACAGGCTCATAGGCAAAGAGGATTTCGGCTGAAAGCTCATGCGCCTGCAATTCCTGCAAGGCAGCAAGCACCTGCGCGGTCAACACCTCATCGGCGCGGCCAACCTCGCGCTCGGCCAGCGTTTCACCGACACAGATCAGCGGAATAAGGCCGTGCCTCACGGCAGCGGCGGTCTTGAGGCCGACCGTGTCGTTGGTCTCGCCGAAATGCTCGCGCCGCTCGCTATGGCCAAGTTCGACCAGATCAAGCTTGCAATCCTTGAGCATCAACGGCGAAACCTCACCGGTCCACGCGCCGGCATCGGCCCAATGCATGTTCTGCGCGCCGACCTTGACGCGCGTCGCGCCCAGCGCCTGCTTGACCTCCCGCACCGCAGTAAAGGGCGGGATGACGAAGGGCTGGATGACGTCCGTCAGGTTCGGCACGAACGCGGAAAGCGCCTCGGCAAAGGCCAGCGCCTCGTCAAGCGTCTTGTTCATCTTCCAGCTTGTGCCGACCCAGTATGACGCCATTTTTGCCTTCAATCCTTCTCGACAATCGTAAGATCTATGTCCGCCGCTTCCAACTCGGCTTTTGCATCCGCCGGCGGTTCAGCGCCTGTCAACACGGCATCGAACGCGCCGAGTTCCGTCAGGAAATGTAGTGCGGGGCGGCCGAACTTGCTGTGATCGACAAGAAGCATCTTGCGCGCGGCAGCCTTCAGCATCAGCCGCTTCAACTGCACGACTTCCTGATCCTGATGAAAAGCCGACCCGCCATGGATCGAGGATGTCGAAACCAGCGCCACATCGGCGCGCAGCGACCGCAGCGTATCTTCGGCCAGCAGGCCGAAGAAGCCATGAAACTTCTTGGTGTACTGGCCACCGAGCGTAATCAGCGTGATGCCGGCGGTGCCGGCGAGTTCCTGAATGACAGCCAGATTGTTGGTGATGACCGTGAGCGGCCGCAATTCGGCCAGATGTTTCACGACACCGCCAGCCGTCGAACTATCGTCGATGATGATCGTCTGCCCCGGCCCGATCATGCTTGCAGCAGCGGCGGCGATGCGTTGTTTTTCCGGCCCTGCCAGCCTTTGACGGTAGCGAAAATCGCTTTCGAACTGCCCGCTCGCCTGCATCGAGGCGCCGCCGCGAATTTTTCGCAACAGGCCTTCCTGTTCGAGTTGGTCGAGATCGCGGTGGATGGTCATGCGGGAAACATCGAAACGTGCCGAAAGCTCGTCCACGGTTGCAGTGCCCGCTTCCATCAGCAGGTCGAGGATGCCTTGCCTGCGCCCGTCAATTTTCATTGTTCAAAAATTCCTCGCGCCAAACCACGTTCCTGATACACCATTCTTTATATCAATATCAACATTATATGTGTGATATTGATATTTCTATATGTTACAAATTTGATGTGACCCGGCTAAATCGATTGGTAGCGTCAGCACCACCCCTTCGCCCGGTGCGGAGCACTCGACAAACCGCCGGCATTTGGCCATGAACGAACGGGATCGGCGCGCCGCCAGGGGAGATTTTCTCGAGGCCGACGCCAGAGGAAATGCGTTTTTGAGGACCAGGGAGACAAAATGGCCCGCATCACCTTGAGACAATTGCTCGACCACGCCGCCGAACACGGCTACGGCGTGCCCGCCTTCAACATCAACAATATGGAACAGGCCCTGGCGATCATGGAGGCCGCGGCGGCCACCGACGCACCGGTGATCCTGCAAGCCTCGCGCGGCGCGCGCGCCTATGCCAACGACATCATGCTCAAGCACATGATGGACGCGGTGACGGAAATCCATCCGCAGATTCCGGTCTGCGTGCATCTCGACCACGGCAACGAGCCGGGCACCTGCATGACCGCCATACAGTCCGGCTTCACCTCGGTGATGATGGACGGCTCGCTCAAGGAAGACGGCAAGACGCCGGGCGACTGGGCCTATAATGTCGGCGTGACCAGGACGGTTGCCGACATGGCGCATCTCGGGGGCATCTCGGTCGAGGGCGAGCTTGGCGTGCTCGGTTCGCTGGAGACCGGCATGGGCGACCAGGAGGACGGCCACGGCGCCGAGGGCAAGCTCAGCCATGACCAGCTTCTCACCAACCCGGACGAGGCGGTGAAATTCGTCGCCGAAACCAAGGTCGACGCGCTGGCGATCGCCATGGGCACCTCGCATGGCGCCTACAAGTTCACCCGCAAACCCGACGGCAAGGTGCTGGCGATGAACATCATCGAGGAAATTCACCGCAAGTTGCCCAACACCCATCTGGTGATGCACGGCTCGTCTTCCGTGCCGCAGGAATTGCAGGACATCATCAACGCCTATGGCGGCAAGATGAAGCCGACATGGGGCGTGCCGGTGGAGGAAATCCAGCGCGGCATCAAGAACGGCGTGCGCAAGATCAACATCGACACCGACAACCGCATGGCGCTGACCGGCCAGATCCGCAAGGTGCTCTCGGAAGATCCGAGCGAGTTCGACCCGCGCAAATATCTCAAGCCGGCGATGGCGGCGATGACGAAGCTGTGCAAGCAGCGTTTCGAGGAGTTCGGCACGGTCGGCCACGCCTCGTCGATCCGGCCCATTCCGGTCGCTGAAATGGCCAGGCGCTACAAGGCCGGCTCGCTCGACCCGAAGTTCGGCTGACCAGCCCACCTGCACCAATAAAACGCCGGCCATCGCGCCGGCGTTTTTTGTTCAGTTTGCCGCAATGAGATCGGCGCGACCCGTTTCGATATGGGGCGCCCAGAAATCCACCGATTCCCGGATCATCGACACCACCTGACGATCGACCGGCTCGCGCTCACGGAAGGAAAGTTCGAGGCAGATTTCGTTATCTGTGCCGCCGCCTTGCCGCACCGCTTCCAGCAGTTTTTGCGGCACGATGCGCCCGTCCTTGTTGTAGGCGGCGGTGAACGGCCAATGGCCGCCCTTGTTCATCGACGACTGCTTGATGTGGATTATCGGCGACTGTTTCGGGAATGCGCCAGCCCAGGCATAGGGATCGATGTCGGCCGGATTGGGCGAGGTGACGTCACCATGGTCGATATCGACCATCATCTTCAACGGGATGGGCAAGCCGGCCGCGTCGATGCGGGCCTGAAGCTCCCTACAGCTTTCGATGGTGTGGCCGAACTCGCGCCCCACCGACATCGGTTCCCAGAACAGATATTCAAGCCCGGCCACCCTGGCATGCTCGGCCAATTCGCGCCAGCATTCCAGCGCAATGTCGATCAGGGCGGCACGACGCTGAGGGTCGTCGTAATCCTTGTGCGTGAAAATCGCGAATTGCGTGCCCAGCGAGGGCGCGCCAAGCTCGGCCGAAATGTCGGCGAAGGTCTTGAACCAATCGACGTAATAGCGGCGCACATCCGCGTCCGGATGGCCGAAATGATTGAGCCGCCCGTAAGGGCCTGTCATGCCGGAGGTGATGCGCACGCCGGTGCGCGCCAGCGCGTTTCGAAACAACCGCACGAACTTGGTAATCGTCGCCGCCGGCCAGCCGGGATTGACAAATTCATGCGTCAACTGCACGTCGCGGATGCCGATGCCATAGGCGATGGCGTCGATCAGATCGTCCGGTTCGGCGAAGCGGTTGACCAGCGGATTGGTGTTCAGGGAAAGCGTGAAGGCCAAGGCAATCTCTCGATGTTTATGACGCGGCGGCGCTTTTGTGCGGCTTCGCCATGAAGCCGGCGAACCACTCGTCGAACGCCTTGCGCTCGGTTCCGGACAGGCGAAGGCCATGCTTGGTGCGGCGTTCCAGAATGTCGGCCGGCGTCACCGCCCACTCGGTCTCGATCAGGTAGGCCGCTTCCTTCTCATAGAAATCGGCGCCGAAATGACGGCCGAGATCGACTTCGCCGCCCGCACCTGCCAGAAGCTGCCGCGCGCGGGTGCCGTAGCTGCGCGCATAATGCTTGAGCAGCGAAGGCGAAAGCCAGGGAAATTCGTTGTGCAATTGTCCGAGGAACTGTTCGAAATCCGCATTCGGCAGGTCACCGCCCGGCAGATAAGCGCGCGCCGTCCAGCCTTTCTTCATTTGCGGGAAGAAGGGCTGGATCTTTTCCAGCGCGTGCTCGGCCAGCTTGCGGAATGTCGTGATCTTGCCGCCATAGACCGAAAGCAGCGGCGCGGCGCCCTCCGGCGCGTCAAGCTCGAAAATATAATCGCGGGTGACGGCGCTCGGATTGTCGGCATTGTCGTCATAAAGCGGCCGCACGCCGGAGAATTTATGGACGACGTCCTGACGGGTGAGCTGGCGCTTGAAATAGCGGTTCACCACCTCGATCAGATAGTCGATCTCGCTGGTGGTGGCGCAAACCTCCTCCGGCCGCCCCTCATAGGGAATGTCGGTGGTGCCGATCAGCGCCAGATCGTTCTGGTACGGGTTGATGAAGATGACGCGCTTGTCGTGGTTCTGGACAAGATAGGCCTGCCTGCCTTCCCAGAATTTCGGCACGACGATATGGCTGCCCTTGACCAGACGCACATTGCGGGTGGCGTTGCGGCCGGCAATTTGGCTGACGACATCGTTGACCCATGGCCCGGCGGCGTTGACCAGCGCACGCGCCCGGACCGTGGTGACAGCGCCGGTGCGGCCGTCCCGCATATCGATGGACCAGACGCCATTTTCGCGCCGCGCCGCGATACAGGCAGTCCGGGTCAGGATCCGTGCACCGTGCTGACTGGCGTCAAGCGCGTTGAGCAGGACAAGGCGGGCATCCTCCACCCAGCAATCCGAATATTCGAAGCCGCGCCTGTAGATGTCCTTGATCGGCGCGCCTTCCGGCGCGGTGGCAAGGTTCAGCGCGCGCGTTCCGGGCAGGCGCTTGCGGCCGCCGAGATGATCGTAGAGGAACAAGCCGAGGCGAACCAGCCATGCCGGCCTGTCCTGCGGGCTGTGGGGCAGCACGAAGCGCATCGGCCAGATGATATGCGGGGCCGAGTTCAACAGCACCTCGCGCTCGATCAGCGCCTCGCGCACAAGCCGGAACTCGTAATATTCCAGATAGCGCAGGCCACCATGCACCAGCTTTCCGGAACGCGAACTGGTGCCTTCGGCAAGGTCGTCCTTCTCGCACAGGATGACGGAAAGCCCGCGCCCGGCCGCGTCACGCGCGATACCGGCCCCGTTGATGCCGCCACCCACCACGAAAAGATCGACAAGGTCATTCAACTGCCAATTCCTTATGTCCGGCCATCAAGATTCGAGATGCGCCATCGTCTTCCATACCGGCCGCAGCGCCTTGCGCGCCGCCACGAAGGCGGGAAACAGTGCGTCGTATTTTCGCGCCAGCGCCTCGTCATAGGCTTCGCCATCGGCCAGAAGCGGCGTGACCCATTCGGCACAGCAATCGGCCATCGAAGAATAGACGCCAAGGCCGACGGCGGCGATCATCGCCGCCCCGGCGGCCCCTGCCTCCTGCCGGCTGCTGGTGCGCACCCGCGCCCGGTTGGCGGCGCCGAGGATGCGACAAAGCGAGGCGTTGCGCGCGGCCCCGCCCGACAGCCTGATCTCCGCCGGCAGCGGCCCCATGACGGCGTAGCAATCGCGTGCGGCGAAGGCGAGCCCCTCGAGCACGCCGCGCGCCAGATCGGCAAAGCCGTGATTGACGGACAGGCCGATCAGGCTGGCGCGGGCATCCGGATCGACAAACGGGCCGCGCTCGCCGGCCAGCGAAATATAGGGCTGGTAGATCAATGCGCCGGGTGCGGCCTTCTCCACCCATCGATCCAGCGCAACAAGAAGATCGGCGCGCGACGGCGACGCTCCCCCCGCTTCCAGCACGTCGCGCGCCAGATTCAGCAACCAGTCGATATTGAGCGTGGCCGCCATGTTGGACTGCAATTGCGCGAAGGCGCCCGGCACCGGCAAGGCGATGGTGTAGCCGGATGAATCCGCGTTGAGCATCACATCGTCCGGCGTCGCGGCAAGGCGCGTATGGATGCCCGTCGAGCCGATCACGGTGCAGCCGACATCGCCATTCGGATCGTAGAGGCCGCCGCCGAGCACCGTGCACATCATATCGACATAGCCGAGCACCACCGGCGTGCCTTCAAGCAGACCGGTTTCCTGCGCGGCGACAGACGAAAGCCGATGCTGCTCGGTGGTGCCCTCGACCATCGGCGGCAGAAGGCGGCTGTGCGATTTCAGGCCGAGGAACTCCAGAACATCGTCGGCGTAGCTGCGCGAGCGAAAATCGCCGAAGGTGAAGGTGCCCTCGGAAGGATCGGTGGCGCGCTCGCCGGTCATGCGGAAATAGAGCCAGTCCTTGCAGTGCATCGCGGTCGCGGCACGGTCGAGGATTTCCGGGCAATTCGCCTTCATCCAGGCGAGCTGCGCGCCCTGCTGGCAGGCGTTCAGCCCCGTCCCCGTCAACTCGAAGCGACGGCGGTCGGCCGGGTCGGCGCGCATTTTCTCGACCAGATGACCGGCGCGCGCATCGAGCCACAGGAAGGCGCGGCCGACCGGTTCGCCATCGCCGTCGATCAGCCAGGTGCCGTCGCCCTGCCCGGTAATGGCGATGGCGGCGGTGCGGCTGGCAAGATCGGGAACTTTGGCGGCAAGCTCGCGCACGGTGCGCGCGGTATCGCGCCAGGTCTGCGCGAGGTCCTGCTCGGCGCCGCCATTCTCAAGAGTGGAGAAATCGTTGGGGACCGACGCCACCGCGATCTGCTTGCCGGCGAGATCGAAGGCAACCGATTTGATCACCGAAGTTCCGGCATCGATGCCGATCAGCAAATCTTTCATGGGGCAAGTCCGGACAAACGGGAAAAGGGGCGCCCTTTGCGAGCGCCCCTTCAGGTTTTACTGCGAAAGCGTGAAAGGCGCCGTGTACTTGTCGACATTATCCTTGGTGATCAGGATGCAGTCGAAAAGCTGCTTCTCGCTCGCGGCGCCGGTCGAGCCGGTCTTGATGAGGGAATCGGCCTGCTGCACGGCCTTGGCCGCGAAAACGGCAACCGGCTGCAGAACGGTGTATTGCAGTTCACCGGCCTTGATGGCGGCGATCGCATCCGGCGAACCGTCGAAACCGCCGACCTTGACCTGGTCCAGCTTGCCGGCTTCCTTCAACGCCGCAATGGCGCCGAGCGCCATCTCGTCATTGCCGCTTATGACGGCATTGATGTCGGGATGCGCCTGCAGCATGCTCTGCATCTTGTCATGGCCCTGCGTGCGGTCCCAATTGGCGACCTGCTTGGCCACTTTAACGAGATCCGGATACTGGCTGATGACGGTTTCGTAGCCGTTGGAGCGGGTGGCGGCATTGTTGTCCGAAGGCGCGCCGAACAGCTCGACATAGTTGCCCTTCTCGCCGACATCCTGCACCCATTGCTGGGCACCGAGCGCCGCACCCTGGGCATTGTTGGACACGAGCTGCGCCTTGGCCAGCCCTTCCTGGTTGATCTCGGCATTGATGAGAATAACCGGGATATCGGCGGCGACCGCCTTCTTCACCGCGCCGACCGAACCATCGGCATTGGCCGGGTCGAGGATGATCGCTACCGACTTGTTGGTGATGGCGGTGTCGATGAGGTTGCTTTCGGTGTTGGTGTCACCCTTGTGGGCGCCGACATTGGCCGTGTAGCCGAGCTTTTCAGCCTCGGCCTTGGCGACATTGCCTTCGGTGAGCCAGTAGGGGTTGGACGGATCGTTGACGATGATCGAGATCAGTCCGTCGGCATAGGCGCCGGCGACTGTTCCCAGCAACATGCCGGCAGCGAGCAGAGCTTTCAATTTGGTATGCATTTTCCGTTCCTCCATTCTTCTTCCTTGATAGGGCTGCCGGTCATCCGGCAGTCTTCCCGTGGGCGGTGCCGACTGAAGCGGCCTTTCCCCCATTCTGAGAAGGCGTTGGGCCGCCGGCGCCGGTCTTGGGCCTGCGGCGATACTGAATGGCGTTGAGCAGGACGGCGAGCACGATCACCGCACCGGTGAACACCGTTTGCCAATAGGCCGAGATGCCGATGATGACGAGGCCATCGGACAGAAAGCCGATGACGAAGGCGCCGAGCATGGTGCCACGCATATTGCCGCGCCCGCCCATCAGCGAGGCCCCGCCGATGACCACGGCGGCAATCGCCGTCAGTTCGTAGGTGGTGCCGGCAGTCGGGCCGGCGGAGGTCAATTGCGACGACAGGATCAGGCCGGCGATGGCGGCGCAGATGCCCGAGAGAACGTAAACGCTGATCTGCACGGTCTTGACCGGAACGCCGGACAGTTCGGCCGCCCGCTCATTGCCGCCCGAAGCGTAGAGCCACCGGCCGAAAGCGGTGCGGTTGAGGACGAGGCTGCCCAAAATAGCCAGGACAGCCAGAACCACGACACCGGTCGGTATGCCGAAAAGACGGTCGAAGCCCAATTTATCGAAGCCGGTATTGCCCAGCTCCGCCTTGCCGCCGAGATTGTTGTAGGTGAGGCCGTTGGTCATCAGCAGCGCCACACCGCGCGCCATATACATGACGCCCAGCGTGGCGACGAAAGCCGGCACATTGAACCGCGCGATCAAAACGCCGTTGATCCAGCCGACAAAGGCGCCCAGCGCACAGGCGAGCACCGCGACCACCCAGACCGGCGGGTAAAGGATGACGCCGAAGGCGGGCAGCGTCACGCCGCCCATCAGGAAGCCGGCGAAGACCCCAGCGAGGCCGAGCGTCGAGCCGACCGAAAGGTCGATGCCGGCATTCAGGATGACCAGCAACATGCCGATCGCCAATATGCCGAAAATGGCGACATGCGAGGCCATGGTCAGAAAGTTCGACACCGAGAAATAATAGGGCGACAGGAAAGAGAACACGGCAATGATGACGATCAGCGCGAAGAACGCCCGGCCCTCGAGCAGCAGCTTGGCGAGATCGAAACCCTGGCGGCTCGCTTCCTGGCTGGGCGATGTGCGGGCCTGGCTGACTTCGGTCATGGTCGAGACTCCGAAATTCCTGACATCAAGCATCCACGGCTTCGCCCGAGGCGGCCATGATCTGCTCTTTGGTGGCATCCGTGCCGAATTCCCTGGAAATCCTGCCGCGCCGCATCACGATGACACGGTGCGCAATGCTGAGACATTCGGCGACCTCCGACGTGGTGAAGACAACCGCCAGGCCCTTCGCCGCCCGCTCGCTCAGCAGGCGGAAGACCTCGGCCTTGGCGCCGACATCGATGCCGCGGCTCGGTTCGTCGAGCAGCATGACTTTCGGCTCGGTGGTCAGCATCTTGCCGATGACCACCTTCTGCTGGTTGCCGCCCGACAGCGAGCCGATCATGGCATCGCCGCCAGCCGTCTTGATCGTCACCTTGCGGATCGATTCATCGTTCAGGCTGCGCTCCTTCGAGCGCGACAGGAACAGGCCGGCGGCGAAGGCTTCTATGCTGGCCAGCGAAAGGTTGCGGCCGACCGTCATCGTCTGTACCAGCCCGTCGCGCTGCCTGTCCTCCGGCACCAGCACAAGTCCGTTTGCAATGCGCTCGGCAATGCTGAGGCCGGACACATCCTCGCCTTCGAGCAGGACGCGCCCGCTTGCCATCGCGCCGCGCCCGGCGACGCATTCGAGCAATTCGGTACGCCCCGCGCCCATAAGGCCGTAGATGCAGACGATCTCACCCGCCCGGACATCGAGCGACATGTGATCGACCACCAGCCCCGAACCGGAGGCGTCGGCGACGCTGACATCCTCGATCGACAGCGCGACTTCGCCGAAATCATAGCCGGCGGGCGGTGACCCGAGATCGAAATTCTCGCCGACCATGTTGCGGACGATCCATTCCAGGTCGATATCCTTTGCTTCCGCCGTGGCGGTGATGTTGCCGTCACGCAGCACCACGGCATAATCGGTGATCTGGAGCGCCTCTTCGAGATGGTGCGAAATATAGACGATGGAGACGCCACGCGCCGTCAGGTCGCGGATGACCCGAAACAGCACCTCGACCTCCGCCGCGCTGAGCGCCGAGGTCGGCTCGTCCATGATCAGGATGCGGCTATCTACCGATAGCGCGCGGGCGATCTCGACGATCTGCTGCTGGCCGAGCCGCAAGTCCTCCACCGGCGTCAGCGGGTCGATGTCCTCCTCGAGATCGGCCATCAGGGCGCGTGCCTGGCGCGCCTCCTCGGCGAAATCGACACCGGTCCTGCCGGGTAGCTCGCGGCCCATGAAGATGTTGTCGCGCACGCTCAGATTGGGCGCCAGGCTCAGTTCCTGATGGATGATGGATATGCCGAGATCGCGCGCCTCGGACGCCGACGAAAAGCTGACCGGCTCGCCGTCGAGCCGGATCTCGCCCGAAGTCGGCGGCGTCACGCCCGAGAGAATCTTCATCAGCGTGGACTTGCCGGCGCCGTTCTCACCGAACAGCGTCGTGACCTTGCCGCGATGGATGTCGAAGTTGACGCCCTTCAGGGCGTGAACGCCGCCATAGGACTTGACGATGCCCCGCGCCGAGACGATCACCTCGCCATTCCCGGTTTGCCGCGGCGCGTTCATTGAACTTCGAGCCTCACCGGCGTGACGAGCCAGCTTTTCGGATTGATCAGCTTGAAGGCGCCGACGACCGTGATCGTCTTGCCGGTCAGTGCCGAGGTATCGACCTTTGCCAGCACATCCTTCTTCATCTGGTCGTTGATCGCCGCACCGGCGTTCTGGTACTCGATCTGGTTCTTGAACTGGCCGAACTTGATCTTGCCGGACGCGTCGCGAAGTTCCGTGCCATTGATCGCCGGACCGGTCTGCACGCGGATCAGCAACGTATCGGGCACGCCCTCCACGGCGACCTTGTAAATGCCCGATTTGGCCTCGCCCGCAACGCCGGTGAACTTCACCGAAAAGACCGGGCCGACGCCGGCGGGAACGCCGTATTCCTTTGCCGCCGTCGCCTTGTCCTTGGCGATTGCCGCGGCAAGCGTCGCGGCATCGACGGCCTGCGCCTCGACATCCGCCTGCACCTTGGGAAATTCCGCCGCGCCATATTCGGCGGGCGAAAAGGCGGCGCTGCGCAAATCTTCACCGGAGCCGATTTTCACCACCTTGGTGTCGAGCGCCATGGCGGCGACGACCGCCAGCACCGCCACGCCGATAACCGTGCGGCGCAGGCCGCGAGACGCCTTCCTTGAACTCATGCCGACACTCCCCGCGAAAAACCTTCCGACAAGCGGGTCAATGCCCGCGCCGTCGTCTCGTCGGTAATCAACCCGCTGAGATAGCCGCTTTTCAGCACGGCCCGGATGGCCTCGGTCTTGACCGTGCCGCCGGCGACCGCGACGATCCTGCGGCCTTGCAACTGCTCGCGCGGCAATGTCAGCATCCGGTCCGACAGCAGCGTCTCCACCGGCCGCCCCTGGCCGTCGAAGAAGTGCCCGAGCAGTTCTCCGACGCCACCCTGGCGTTTGACCTCATCGATCTCGGAATGCTCGATCATGTCGGTCGAAACCAGCGAGGCCTCGCGTTCCGCCGTGCCGATGCCGACAAACATCAGGTCGGCCTGGCCCGCCAGTTCGAATACGTCGCTGATGCCGCGCTGGCCGAGCAGCACCTCGCGATCCTCGACCGTATTGGCGACGAAAGGCACGGGCATGACATAGGCCTGCGCGCCGTTGCGTTCGGCAAGGCGATGAATGACGTCATGCGGGTTGGCGGCAAACCTGCGGGTAACGCCGCCAAGCAGGGAAACGAAACGGATATGCCCGGCGCTGGTGCGGGTCAGATATTCGACGCTGGCGGAAAGCGTGCGGCCATGACCGACACCGATCACCATCTTTTCGCCGCGCTCGATCTCGCGCTTCAGAAACTGGGCGCCGGCAATACCCAGCGCCCGCAGCGGCAATTCGACATGATCGAGATCGGGCACCACTTCGCAGGTGGAGAGAGAATAAGCCGTGGCGAGTTGCTGTTCGAGTTCGACGCATTCGCCAATGTCGCCATCGATGAAAATGCGGACCAGCCCGTCATGATTGGCCTTGGTGATGAGGCGATGCGCCTTGAGGCTGGTAAGGCCGAGACGCTTGGCAACCTGAGCCTGCGTCAGCCCCCCGGCATAATGAAGCCAAGCCGCGCGCGTGGCGAGGCTGAGCTCATAATGGCGATCGGCCACGCTGCCGGACATTGCCCCTCCTCCCGGATAATTGATATTTTTTTCCACCCTTGAAATTTATTTCATATGCGCCCGTGCCTGTCAACCGGGCCGACGGCGATGCCCGATCAGATTGCGCGCCGGCAAGCTTGCGCCGGCCCTGCCCGGCAAAAATTCGGGAACCATCCGGGCCTCTTTCCGTTCGACCCTTATCTACCAAAATGACCGGAGACGCGACATTGGCATGACCAGGGAGCGCAATGAACGGTTTGCGCGGCTTTGCCGCCGGGCGTGTGAAATCTACGAGGCCGAAGGCCGCCCGCACGGACGGCAGGACGTGCATTGGCTGCTCGCCATCCAGCAGATCGACGCCGAGGACAAGGCCGCGGAAGAAGCGCCGGGAAGTCCCATCGCCGATGCCATACTGAGCCGCGCGGTGCAGGCCATGGAACATATCGCCACCGAAAGCACCGAGCAAAGCGAGAAAGCCGATCGCCGTCTGCTTACGGGATACAAGGTGCGCAGCAGCCGCCGCTAAAATGCCGTTCTGGTCCTCGGTGGCCGGAGCCGCCCTCGTGGTTCGAGGCTCCGCTACGCTCCGCACCTCACCATGAGGGCTGCTGTAGCGCCACCTCCTGAAGCCACGACAATCCAGCACTACCTCCCTTCATCCTGAGGTGTGAGCCCGCAGGGCGAGCCTCGAAGGGTCGAAGCACGCACGGCACAACCGGAGCCGCCCCACCTNGCAGGGCGAGCCTCGAAGGGTCGAAGCACGCACGGCACAACCGGAGCCGCCCCACCTTCCTCATGCTGAGGAGCCGGCCACGCCGGCGTCTCGAAGCACGCACGGCAGAACTGGAGCCGCCCCCGTGGTTCGAGGCTCCGCTGCGCTGCGCACCTCACCATGAGGGCTGATGTAGCGCCAACCTACCGGAAGCCACGACAATCCAGCACCACCCCCTTCATCCTGAGGTGCGAGCCCGCAGGGCGAGCCTCGAAGGGTCGAAGCACGCACGGCACAACCGGAGCCGCCCCACCTTCCTCATGCTGAGGAGCCGGCCACGCCGGCGTCTCGAAGCACGCACGACAGAACTGAAGCCGCCCCCGTGGTTCGAGGCTCCGCTGCGCTGCGCACCTCACCATGAGGGCTTATGTAGTGCCAACCTCCTGAAGCCACGACAATCCAGCAACGCCCCTCATCCTGAGGCGTGAGCCCGAAGGGCGAGCCTCGAAGGACGCACGACACCCACTTGCTTGCAATGGGCACAAGCCTCATCGTGTTGCCGGCGATAATGGGGGCAACAAAGATGGAAATCACCATCTACATTCTGCGCTGTTCGGATGGGTCCTACTATACCGGCCTGACCAGACAGGCGATCGAGGCGCGGCTTTGGGAACATAATGCCGGCACGTATGACAGCTACACTGCCAGGCGGCTGCCGGTGCAACTGGTATTTGCCGAAACCCACGACCGGATCACCGAGGCGATCGAGCGGGAGCGTCAGATCAAGGGCTGGTCGCGCGCCAAGAAGGAAGCGCTGATCGCGCTGGCTTATGAGAGGCTGCCGGGGCTGGCAAGCCGGAAAAAAAATGACCGGAGCCGCCCTCGTGGTTCGAGGCTCCGCTGCGCTGCGCACCTCACCATGAGGGCTGATATAGCGTCAGCCTCCCTGAAGCCACGACAATCCAGCACCGCCCCTCATCCTGAGGTGTGAGCCCGAAGGGCGAGCCTCGAAGGACGCACGGCGCAAACTGGAGCCACCTCACTCACCATGAAGGCTCGTGTAGCGCCAGCCTCTCTGAAGCCACGACAATCCAGCACCGCCCCTCACCCTGAGGTGTGAGCCCGCAGGGCGAGCCTCGAAGGACGCACGGCGCAAACTGGAGCCACATCACTCACCATGAAGGCCGATGTAGCCGATCAATCAATCGGTTCATTAGCAAATTGTCAGGCTTGTCATGGCAGAACGGGGCATGCGCACCTTCTGGCTGCACCCGGCTGAACTGTTCGTAGCGAGGATCGTCGCAATCGTGATCGTTCTCGACGCGGGCCTCGTTGCGCTGCGCGGCAGCAGTATCGATGTCGCCGCCTATGCGAAGATCGCCCTGCTTGTCGGCCTGTTTCTCGGGCTGGGCCTGGCCTATCGCCGCTCCGGCCGCAGCGAAGCCATCGGCGCGATGACCGTCTGCACCGGCCTGTTCATCGCCTTCACGGCGAGCCTGTCGCTGTTCAACTATCTTTTGACGCCAAACCCGCGCCCGCTGATCGACCCATGGCTGCAAGCGGCGGATTCGGCCCTTGGCTATCACTGGCCGGACGCCATCGCCTGGGCGGCAGAGCACCCGCTCTTCAACGAAGCCATGCGCTTCGCCTATATGGCGACGCTGCCGCAGATCGCCGTTCTGGTCGCGGTTCTCGGCCTGACGAAACGGCTGGAAGATTTGTATTCGCTGCTATTGACCGTGACGATTACCGGGACAATAGCCGTCATGTTCTGGGGGCTGTTTCCCAGCGCCGGCGCCAAAAGCTTTCATCATATTTCCAGCGCATTGCTGCATCTGGTCAGGCCCGTCGTGGACCCTGCCTATGGCGCGGAAATCCTTGCCCTGGTTAAAAATGGCGCGCCCTATCTCAGTCCGGACGAATTTCGCGGCCTGATCGCCTTTCCGTCCTTCCACATCGTGCTTGCCGTGACCGCCACCTGGCATGCACGGCATATAAATTGGCTGTTCGGCCCTTATCTGCTGGTGAACCTGATCGTCCTGCCGGCGGTGCTGGTGCATGGCGGGCATCATCTGGTCGATATTCCTGCCGGCATGGCGGTGTTCGCCTTCGGCCTTTATTGCGCCCGCGAGATCCTGCACCCCGCCGCCGCGCGCGCCGCGATCCCGGCGACTTGACTTTCCTTCGCCGACCGCCCGGCAAATAAAGTTGCCATGAAGTTCATCGATTCCCGCGATCTTTACTTGCCTCATTCGTCATTCGTTAAGCACAGCAAGCGCCAACACTTCCTTTACCATCTGCCTTAACTCAACCGAAATCGATGCCTCGCATGATGGGCCACGGTTCACAAAGAAGCCGTTCAACGGAAGTCACAACTGGGCAAAGGGTTTACGAGCATGACCAAACTTCTCAAGAATTTCGCCAAGGACGAATCGGGCGCCACGGCAATCGAATACGGCCTCATCGCCGCGCTGATCGCTCTGGCTATCATTGTTGGTGCGGGTGCCCTTGGATCGAGCCTCAACAAGAAGTTCGATGCCATCTCTAAGTGTTTGGATAACACCGATGGTTCTTGTAAGGGCGCGACCAGCGAAAGCACGCTCTAACAAGACTGTTTTCAAAGCTTCACTTAGGGCCGCCTTCGGGCGGCCCTTTTCATTTGTACCGTCGGCAATCCACCATGGAACTCCACACCAAGTTCCCTATATCCAAGACAGCGCCATGACGGCGCGGGACGACAGGATGACGAGACGATTCAAACTGGCGATTGCGCTGATAGGCGGGCTGGCTTCCATGCCGGCGCTGACGGGCACGGCTTTTGCCGTCGATCCGGTCCAGCAGCGGGCCACTCAGAACGCCTTGCAGGATGCCGCCGAACTGCGCGCCCTGCGAAGCCAGATGCAGCGCCAGCAATACCAGCAGCAGCAGCAATTCAACCGCGAGATCGACCGCGACCGCATCGTGCCGCAGCAACCGCGGCAACCTTCCGTGCCGGTCGTGCGGCAGAATTGCCGGCAAAGCTCCGGCCGCGTCAGCACCTGCCGCTGACCGCCCCGTCCTCATGGTGGGAGGGTTGGGTTGTCGTGACCCAACAAGCCAGGAAGCCGCGCTACATCAGCCCTCATGGTGAGGTGCGCAGCGCAGCGGAGCCTCGAACCACGAGGGCGATCCAGTTGTGTCGTGCGTGCTTCGAGACGCCGGCGTGGCCGGCTCCTCAGCATGAGGGACGCTGGTGCTGTTTCACCCACAGAGATTCGGGAATGCAAGCCCGACCCCGCCCTCATGGTGAGGAGGCGATGCAGGCCACCCCATCCTGAGCTTGTCGAAGGATCAAACCACGGAGGCGAAGAGGGAGCGGCACTACATCAGCCCTCATGGTGAGGCGCGCAGCGAAACGGAGCCTCGAACCACGAGGGCGGTGCCAGTTTGCGTCGTGCGTCCTTCGAGGCTCGCCCTGCGGGCTCACACCTCAGGATGAGGAAGGTTGCGCGTTTCATGCCCGGAGTTTCAGGGATGCAAGCCCCGCCCTCATGGTGCGGGAAGGTTGTGGGATGTCGCGGATTGGAACCAACCATCGCCGATATTAATTAGCCGACTATCGCCGACAGTTGACCCGATGCGGCTTCCGGGCGAGAAGAGCGCGTCAGGGGTGGGCGGGATTCGGCGTGAAATTCACCCGTTACGTGAAAGCGAGGCATGGCACCTTCAGAGAAGAAAAAGGCGGTGGGCAAGGCCAGAAGGGGCGAACGCGTCCGCCAGGTGGCGGCGCTGCCCTTCAGGCTGGACGCCGAGGGCCAGATCGAGGTGATGCTGGTGACCTCGCGCGAGACGCGCCGCTTCATCGTGCCCAAGGGCTGGCCGATGAAGCGCAAGAGCGCGCGCCGTGCTGCCGCCATCGAGGCAGAGGAGGAAGCCGGCGTGACCGGCAAGGCGCTGAAGCAGCCGGTGGGCAGCTATTCCTACTGGAAGCGCATGAAGACCGAATTCGTGCACGTCGACGTGACCGTCTATCTGCTGGCGGTCACCGACGAGCACGAGGACTGGCAGGAGGCCGGCAGCCGCCAGCGCGCCTGGCTCTCGCCCGCCGACGCCGCCTTGCTGATCGACGAGCCGGAACTGGCGACGCTGGTGAAGGCGCTGAAAGCGCCCGCGCAGATTTAGCAGCCTGCGCCCGAATTAACGCTTATCGGCAAGATTTCTGATTTCCGCATGCGGATGGGCTACATCTCGGTGCGAATGCGTATCGGGCTTATCGGGGGGCCGCATGGTGAGGAAGCTCGCAAGAACATCAATCGCCGCTCTGGCCGTGATCATGCTGGGTCTGCTGCCGGTTCAGGCGGCGACGTTCTCGGTCAAGCGCGGGCTCAATCTCGATATGTGGGAAACCTGGCCGCCCGAGAAGGACTGGGGCAGCGAGAAAGTGCTGCTGCCCTTTCCCGAATGGCGCAAGAGCCTGACGATGGAAGGGTTGAAGGCGCTGAAGGCCGACGGCTTCGATTTTCTGCGAATGCCGGTCGATCCCTCGCCTTTCCTTGCCAACAATACAGCCGCTTTTCGACAGAAGCTGTTTGACAGCGTTCTGGCCTCGGCGCGGATGATCAACCGGGCCGGGCTGAAGGTGATCGTGGACATGCATCTGGTCCTGTCCGGCGACGACCGCCAGATCGGCATGGCGCAGGTCATGGACGATCCGGTCGAGTTCGACCGCTATGTCGAACTGGTGCGCAAAATGGCAAAAACGCTGTCAAAAGAAGACCCTAGGCTGCTTGCCTTCGAGCCGATGAACGAGCCGGTGATCGATTGCGAGGGCGGCGCCCGCCTGTGGCCAGAGCGCCAGAAGCGCCTGTTCGCCGCCGCGCGCGCCTCGGCCACGCGGCTCACCCTGATCCTGACCGGGGCCTGTTATTCCGCCGCCGACAGGCTCGCCAAGGTCGATCCATCCAACTATCCGGACAACAATATAATCTGGACATTTCACTCCTACGATCCGTTCCTGCTGACCCAGCAGGGGGCGACATGGGCCGGCGACTTCATCCGCTACGTCACCGGCCTGCCCTATCCGCCATACAAGGCGCCGCGCGCCACGCTGGAAGCCTTGCTGGATAAGGTCCGGGAGCGGATCAGGGCCGAGGCGCCGCTGGCACGACGCGCCGCCATGGTCGCCTATCTCGACCAGGAATTCGCCATGATCGACACGAAGGAAAAGCTCGAAACGGCCATGGACGCGCCCTTCGACGCGGCCGCCGATTGGGCTAAAAAGCACGGGATTTCCAGCAACAACATCCTGCTCGGTGAATTCGGCATGATCCGCCAGGAATACGACAACCCTTATATCGTGCCGGGTTCCGACCGTGCGGCCTATGTCAGGGATATGATCGGCAAAGCCGAAAAGCACCGCTTTGCCTGGGCGATATGGGACTATGGCGGCGCGTTCGGCGTGGTCGAGGAATTCGGCGGGCACAAGGCCGAATCGGATGTGCTCGACATGGTGCGGCGACTGCCTGCCCTGGAAAACAGTTCGGGATCGGATTGACGAACCGGTGCTGCCAGCCTCAAAGGCCGAGATAGGCCTTGCGCACAGCCGGATCGTCGATCAGCGCCTTGGCCTCGCCGCCATGCACGATCGAGCCGGTTTCCATGACATAGCCCCGGTCGGCACCGGACAGCGCCAGATGAATATCCTGCTCGACCAGGAGAACGGTGACGCCTTCGTCCCGGATTCTGGCCAGAACCTCCATCAACTGCTCGACCACGACGGGCGCAAGGCCGAGGCTCATCTCGTCGATCATCAAAAGTTGTGGCTTGGCCATCAACCCGCGCGCCATGGCGCACATCTGCTGCTCGCCGCCGGACATGGAGCCCGCAAGCTGGCGCTTGCGTTCGCCAAGGCGCGGAAACAGCGCATACATGCGCTCGAGATCGCCGGTGATCGCCGCCTTGTCCGCGCGCCGGTAAGCCCCCATGAGCAGATTGTCTTCCACCGTCATCCGGTCGAAAAGCTGGCGGCCCTCCGGCACCTGAACCAGACCGGCGCCGAACACCTGGTCCGGCGTCAACGGCACGAGGTTGTGCCCCATGAACGAGATCGTGCCGGTGCACGCAAGGACGCGTGACAGCGCCCTGAGCAGCGTGGTCTTGCCGGCGCCGTTGGAGCCGACCAGCGCCACGATCTCGGCGCGGCGGATTTCCAGCGAAACGCCGTTCAGCACAGGCATTTCGCCGTAGCCGGCGCTGAGCCCATCCACGGACAGAAGCACGTCAACGGCATCCGGCTTCGAGGCGACGGCGCTCATGCCCGCTTCCTTCCGAGATAGGCTTCGACCACCTGCGGGTTGGACAGCACCGTGTCGGGCTCGCCGTCGGCGATCTTTTCGCCGTGGTGCAGCACGAGCAGGCGGTCGGACAGGCTCTTGATCGCCTTGATGACATGCTCGATGACCAGAATGGAGATGCCGCGCTCGCGCACCCGCTTCAGCACGTCGATGACCTCA
The DNA here is from genome assembly GCF_002075885.1 of Manganibacter manganicus. Classification (GTDB taxonomy): domain Bacteria; phylum Pseudomonadota; class Alphaproteobacteria; order Rhizobiales; family Rhizobiaceae; genus Mesorhizobium; species Mesorhizobium manganicum. The sequence continues at coordinate 58,262 of NZ_MDET01000008.1, read as the reverse complement.
TCGATCTCGACGTGGTTTAGGCCCGCCATGACCTCGTCGCACAACAGCACCTTGGGCTGCATAGCGAGCGCCTTGGCGAGTTCCAGCCGCTTGCGGCTCGGGCCGCCAAGTTCATCGGCGCGCTGATCGGAGAATTTCTCAAGGCCGACAAATCGGAGTTGCTCGCGCGCCTGCTCGCGCGCCTTGGCAAGTTCGGATTCGCCGCCGCCATGGCCGAACAGCGCGCCGACCGCGACATTGTCGAGAACCGAAAGACCGGGAAACGGCCGCATGATCTGGAAGGTACGACCGATGCCGAGCCGCGCCCGCTGATAGGCTGGCAACTTCACGATGGAGTGCCCCTCGAAGGCAATGTCGCCCAAGGTCGGCGGCAGCGTGCCGGAGATCAGGCTGACCAGCGTTGTCTTGCCGGCGCCGTTCGGGCCGATCACACCGAGGATTTCACCCTGTTTCAGGGTGAAGCTGACATCGTTGACCGCAACAAGCCCGGCGAAACGGCGCGTCACATTGGTGATTTCAAGAATTGGGGTGATTTCAAGGATCGCGTTCATATGCGGTGCGCCCTGAGATTTTCGGCGAAATAACGCCAGCCGCTGGTGCGGAACCGGCGCATCAGATCCGCCAGGCCACGCGGCATGAAGATCACCGCCACCACCACGACCAGGCCGAAGAACAGGCCGGCTGCGCTGGTAACCTCGCTGGACAACACCTCCGAAACCCCGGAAAGCACGAAGGCGCCAAGCACCGGCCCCAGCACCGTGCCCGGCCCGCCGAACACCGCCATGATGATCATCTTGACGTTGAGGCTGATGTCGAACGCGCTGGCAGGATCGAGGAAGGTGATCCAATAGGCGTGGATGCCGCCAGCCAGTGCCGAGAAGACCCCGGACAGCGCGAAGGCCAGCACCTTGTAGAGCGTGGTGTTGACACCCATCACCGCCGCGCCCTCCTCGTTCTCGCGAATGGCGATCAGGCCGAAGCCGAAGCGGATGCGTGTCAGCCAGAACACCGTCGCCGTGGCCGCCACCAGCAGGATCAGCGACAGTTCGTAGAACAGGGGGTCATTGTTGAGCGGCGGTAGGACGAGGCCGATATTCTGCCCCGCTATCCCGATATTGGAGACGATGGCGATCATCACCTGCGCCAAGGCCAGTGTGGCGATGGCGAAGTAATGGCCCTTCAGCCGCAGCACCGGCAGGCCGAGCAGGAAGGCGAAGGCGACGGCCAGTACCACGCCGAAAATCATACCGACCGCGAAAGGCAGTTCCCACTGCACCATGGCGATGGCCACGCCATAGCTGCCAAGGCCGTAGAACACCGAATTGCCGAAGGAGGCGTAACCGGTATAGCCGCCGATGATGTTCCAGCCCTGCGCCAGCACCGCCAGTAAAAGCGCATTGATGCCGAACTGCACCAGCACGTCGGAGCCGAACCACGGCACGGCAGCCAGCACCGCCACCGCGACAACGAGCAGGATCGAGACGAGCGCCTTCATGCCGTTTTCCCCAAAAGGCCGCTCGGCCGCACGATAAGAACGAGAACCAGCACGCCGAAGCTCGCCACGTCGCCAAAAGTGGCACCGATATAAAGCACCGTCAGCGATTCGATGATGCCGAGCACCAGCCCGCCGACCAGCACGCCGAGCGGGTTGTCGAGGCCGCCGATGATGGCAATGGCAAAGGACTTTGCCGTCAGGGTCGCGCCAATATAGGGGTCGATCTGCGAAACCGTGCCGTAGAGCCCGCCCGCCGCACCGGCAAGGCCGATACCGATGCCGAAGGTCATGGCATAGAGATGGCGCGGCTCGACGCCGTAAAGCCGGGCGGCGACGAGGTTCTGTGCGGTGGCGCGGATGGCGCGGCCGAGCCGGCTATGTAGCAGGAACAGCCACATGCCGACGGTCAGCACGACAGCGACGCCGAAGGCCATCAGCCGCGCCATCGGAATGACCACCGGGCCGAGCGCAATGTTGGAGCCGGCATAGGACGGATTGATGGTGCGAAAGTCGGCGGAAAACGCCATTTGCGCCAGATAGGTGAGTACGACCTCGAGGCCAAAGGTAATCAACAGCGTGTTGAACATTGGCGCCCGGACGATCAGGTTGAGCACCCCTCGCTGCAGGCAGTAACCAAGGCCAAACATCACCACGGCCGTGATCGGCAGGCCGAGGAACGGGTCGATGCCCAAATAGGTATAGAGGTGCCAAGAGAGATAGCCCCCCAGCATGATGAAGGCGCCATGCGCCAGATTGACGATATTGAGCACGCCCCAGACAAGGGCGAGGCCCAGTGCCATCACGGCATAAAGCCCGCCAAGCAATATGCCGTTGATCAGGATTTGCGCCAGCAGATCCAACCCGTCATCCCCTCTTCATTTTGTGCCGCGCGAAGCGGAGTCGCCATGATGGCAAACGCCGCTCCGCTTCATGACCGCACCTCTGGTTTGCCGAGGCGCTTCTCACTTTTTCATCCCTGTCGCAACCCACACCTGCGGGTTGCGCGCCCAGTCATGCCCCGAAACTGGTCAGCGTGCATTCCATGCAGGCATCGGATATTTCGGCTTCTCGACAAAACCCTTGGCGTCATAAACCGCAACGAGCTTGTCGTCCTGGATCTGGATGACCGTCTGCGCCAGGTCGATCTGGCCGTTCTCGCCAAACGCGATAGTGCCGTAGAGGCTGTCGAAATTCAGCTTGGCAATGGCGTCGCGCACCGCCTTGGGATCGAGTGTGCCGGCGTTTTCCAGCGCCTGAGCCAGCGCCTCGACATCGGCAGCACCGGAGGCCGCGTGATAGTCCGGATCATAGCCGAACTTGGCCTTGTATTCCTTGGCGAAGGTTTCGGCGTCACCGAACCATTTGTCCTTGAGCTTGGCCGAAGGCAGCCAGGCGGTCATGCCGAAGGCATAGTTGGCATCCTTGTCGAGCGCCTTGCGGAAATCCTCGCTCGGCACGCCAACGGTGAACGAATAGAATTTCGGCGCCACCGAGAGGCTCTTTGCCTGCCGCACGAAATTCAGGATCTCGGTTTCGTGGCCGGCAACCAGAACGACATCGACATTGGCGTTCTTGATCTGGGAGAGCAGCGAATTGAAGTCGCTGGCGTTCGAGGTGTAGCGCTCGTCAAGCGCGATGGTGAAGCCGGCGTCCTTGAGCAAAGGCCGCGTGCCCTCGGCCACCGAAACGTCGAAAGCATCGTCGGCATAAAGCAGCGCCACGGATTTCGGCTTGGGGTCAAGCTCCTTCATCATGGAAACGGTGGAGCCGAAATAGTTGCTTGCTGGCGCCAGCGTACCGAAAATATACTTGAACTTGCGCGAGAATATCTGGTCGGACGCGCCGCCGCCCTGAACCATCGGGATCTGGTATTTTTCCGATACGGCGGAATCGGCAAGCGCGAAATTGCTGGCGAACGGGCCGAGCAGCAGGTTGACCTTGTCCTGCGAGACAAGCTGCGTGTATTGCCTGACTGAAAGATTCACGTCCGACTGGTTGTCGTAGAGCTTCAGCGCCAACTTGTATTGCTTGTCGCCGACCTTGATGCCGCCGGCCTCATTGATCTTGTCGATGGTGAACTGATAGGCGTCCCGATAGTAACGGCCGGTATTGGCAACCGGACCGGTGAGTTGGACGGACGCGCCAAGGACGATGTCCTCAGCCATGGCCGGCGCGCATGACAAAATGGCAGCCGCCCCTAGTATGGCACCCGCCAGGCGCAAGGTTCTATTCGACATTTTTTTCTCCCTGACTGACTTGAAAAACGATTGGTGTAAAATTCGCCACTGCAATTCCTTAGCCGCAAACAGCATGCAACATTTGTCAATGATCTTCACTTTTGCGGCACGGTTGGCAGGCGTCATTCCTTCTTCCCCGTCCCTACCGAGGTGAGAAGACGCGCATAGATTTCGCCGACAATGCCACGCCTGAAGACGAGCACGCAGACCATGAAGATGAGGCCGGTGGCAATCGTCACCGGGAAGCCGGAAGTGGCAAGCGTGTTCTGCAACGTCACCACCAGCCCCGCTCCGACAATCGGCCCGACCATTGTGCCGATGCCGCCGAGCAACGTCATCAGGATCACCTCGCCGGACATCTGCCATGTGACATCGGTGAGCGTGGCGAATTGAAAGACGAGTGCCTTGGTCGCTCCAGCCAGTCCGGCGAGCGTTGCCGACATGACAAAGGCCGCCAGTTTGTAATTGGCCACCGAATAGCCCAGCGAAATAGCCCGACTCTCGTTCTCGCGGATCGATTTCAGGATCATGCCGAAAGGCGAGTTGACGATACGCCAGATGGCGAACACGCCGATCAGGAATATCCCCAGCACAGTGTAGTAGATATTGTGCGGCTGGCTGAGGTCGAGCAGGCCGAACAGGTGCCCGCGCGGCACGCCCTGTATGCCGTCCTCGCCCCGAGTGAACGGCGCCTGCACGCAAAAGAAGTAGAACATCTGCGCCAGCGCCAGCGTGATCATGGCGAAATAGATGCCCTGACGCCGGATGGCGAAGAAGCCCATGACCAACCCAAGCACCGCCGCCCCTGCCGTGCCGAGCAAGATGCCGGCTTCCGGCGGCCAGCCCCAGACCTTGACCGCATGGGCACAGAAATAGGCGGCGCCACCGAAGAAGGTGGCGTGGCCGAAGGAAAGCAGACCGGTATAGCCAAGCAGCAGATTGAAGGCGCAGGCAAAAAGCGCGAAACACAGCATCTTCATCAGGAAGACGGGATAAAAGAAGAAAGGGGCGGCAATCAGCGCCGCGATGCCGATCGCCACCAGCGCCCATTCCAATCGGGCGGAACCTGTGGCGCGCGCTTCCTGAAGCGTGGTTTCGGCCATGTCAGGCATCCCTTCCAAACAGGCCGGCCGGCCGCACAAGGAGCACGACGGCCATGATGACGAAGACGACCAGATTGGAAGCTTCGGGATAGAAGACCTTGGTCAATCCCTCGGCCAGCCCCAGCATATATCCGGTGACGATGGCGCCGAGGATCGAGCCCATGCCGCCGACAACGACCACCGCGAAGACGACGATGATAAGATCCGAACCCATCAGCGGGCTGACCTGATAGACCGGTGCGGCGAGGATGCCGGCAAAGCCGGCCAGCGCCGAGCCGAGACCGTAGGTGAGCGTCAGCAGCAAGGGCACATTGACACCGAAGGCCTGTACCAGCGTCGGATTTTCGGTCGCCGCGCGTAGATAGGAGCCGAGCCGGGTCTTCTCGATCAAAATCCAGGTGCCGAGGCACACGATCAGCGAGGCGACCACGACCCAGCCACGATAGACGGGCAGGAACATGAAGCCGAGATTGACACCGCCGCCAAGTTGTACCGGCGCCGAATAGGGTTGGCCCGACACGCCATAATAGTAGCGGAAGATGCCTTCGATCACCTGAGCAAGCCCGAAGGTGAAAAGCAGGCCGTAAAGCGGATCGATGCTGTAGAGTTTCGACAGCGCCAGCCGCTCCACCACCATGCCGAAAATGCCGACGACCAGCGGCGCGAGGATCAGCGCCGGCCAGTAGCCGATACCGAGATAGGTCAACAGCAGATAACCGACGAAGGCGCCGAACATGTATTGCGCGCCATGGGCGAAATTGATGACGCGCAGCAGCCCGAAAATGACCGCCAGGCCGAGGCTCAGCATGGCGTAGAAGGAACCGTTGATCAGGCCGACCAGCAACTGGCCGAGAAACGCCTGGATGGGAATGCCAAAGATCATCGTCATGGCCGCATCACACCCCCAGAACTTCGTGGAGCCGCGTCATTTGCAACGGCAGTTCGCCAACCGGGAAGGCACCGACAACCTTGCCATGCTCCATCAGATAGAAGCGGTCTGCGATACGGCTGGCAAAACGGAAATTCTGCTCCACCAGCAGGATCGTCATGCCGCGCGCCTTGAGCGTGGCCAGCAATTCGCCGATTCGCTGCACGATCACCGGCGCCAGTCCTTCCGTCGGCTCATCCAGAAGCAGCATCTTGACGCCGGTGCGCAGCATGCGCGCGATCGCCAGCATCTGCTGCTCGCCGCCGGAAAGCTTGGTGCCCTGGCTGTTGCGGCGGAACTTGAGATTGGGAAAGAGGTCGAAGATTTCCTCGACGCTCATACCGCCTTCAGCCACCACAGGCGGAAGAAGCAGGTTTTCATCGACCGTGAGCGTGGCGAAGATACCGCGCTCCTCCGGCACGAAGCCGATGCCGGAATGTGCCGTGCGGTGCAGCGGAATGCGCATCAGGTCCTGGCCCTCGAAGGCAATCTCGCCGGTGCGCTTGCGGATCAGGCCCATGATGGCGCGCAACGTCGTGGTCTTGCCGACGCCGTTGCGGCCGAGCAGCGTCACCGTCTCGCCGCGAGAAACGTCGAGATCGACTCCATGCAGCGCGTGGCTCTCGCCATACCATGCATTGAGCCCGCGTACGCGAAGCAGCGGCGAAGCATCAGTCATCACGCCTCCTCCGTGCCCATGTAAGCGACCCTCACCCGCTCGTCGGCGCTCACCGTGGCATAGTCGCCGGCGGCGATGATATCGCCATGCTGGAGCACCGTGATCCAGTCGCAAAGGTCGGCTACCACCGTCAGATTGTGCTCGACCATCAGCACGGCGCGATCCTTCGCCACCGAGCGAATGATGTCGGAAACGGTACTCACATCCTCATGCCCCATGCCGGCCATCGGCTCGTCGAGCAGCAGCACCTTGGGGTCGAGTGCCAGCGTCGTGGCAATCTCCAGTACCCGCTTGCGACCATAGGAAAGGTCGCCGGCCAGCCGATGCCGGTCGTCGGCAAGCCCTACCATGGCCAGCAACTCCTGCGCCCGCGGCGTCAGCCGATCGAGCGCCGAAAGCGGTCGCCAGAATTGTGTGCCGAGACCACCCGGCCGCTGCAGCGCCACCCGCACATTGTCGAGAACGCTCAGATGCGGAAAGATCGCCGAAATCTGAAACGAGCGCACCAGCCCCATGCGCGCCACCGCCGCCGGCGAAGTCTTTGTAATGTCGCGCCCCAGCAATTCGATGGAGCCGGCCGTTGGCGCCAGGAACTTGGTCAGAAGGTTGAAGACCGTCGTCTTGCCGGCACCGTTGGGACCGATCAGGGCATGAATCTTGCCGTGATGCACGTCGAGATCGACATGGCGCACGGCCGTGAAGCCGGCGAAGTCGCGCCTCAGGCCGCGGGCGGAAAGCACCGCCTGCGGCCCGGTCGTTTCGTTGACAAGGGGCGACATGGCCACGCCTGCCGCTACGCTCACTTGAGCGAACAGCCGCTTTCCGAAGCGCTCAGATAAGCCTCATCGCCGGGAATGGTGGCAAGATAGGTATAGTAGTCCCAGTCGCGCTTGCTCTCTTCCGGCTTCTTGACCTGGAACAGATACATATCATGCACCATGGAACCGTCGGCCTGTACCTTGCCGTTCTGGGTGAAGACGTCGTTCACCGGCATTTCGTGCAGTAGCTTGGCCACCGGCTCGGTGGCGTCGGTGCCGGCCTTGTCGACGGCCTTCAGATACTGCATCACGGCGGAATAAGTGCCGGCCTGGATCATGTTGGGCATGCGGCCAGTGCGCTTGAGGAAGCGCTCGCCAAACTCGCGGCTCTTGTCGTCGCGGTCCCAGTAATAGGCTTCGGTCAGCACCACGCCCTGCGCCGCCTTGAGACCAAGACCATGCACTTCGGCCAGGGTGAACAGCAGCGCCGCCAATCTCTGCCCGCCCTGCACGATGCCGAATTCGGCCGCCTGCTTGATCGAGTTTGAGGTGTCGAGGCCGGCATTGGCAAGGCCGATGACCTTGGCGCCGGACGACTGTGCCTGCAACAGGAAGGACGAATAGTCGGTCGCGCCAAGCGGATAGAGCACATCGCCCAGCACCTTGCCGCCCTTGTCCTCGATGAATTTAGTGGTCTGCTCTTCCAGCGAATGACCGAAGGCATAATCCACAGTGATGAAGTACCAGCTATCGCCGCCCTGCTTGACCAGCGCACCGCCGGTGCCGACAGCCTGAGAATGGGTGTCGTATGCCCAGTGGAAGCCATAGGGCGAGCAGGCCTTGCCTGTCAGGTCCGTGGTCGCGGCCCCGGTGACAATGTCGATCTTCTTCTTTTCCTCGGAGATGCCCTGCACGGCCAGCGCCACGGAGGAGGTGGTCAATTCCATGATCGCATCGACCTGCTCGGTATCATACCACTTGCGGGCGATGTTGGAGGCGATGTCGGCCTTGTTCTGGTGATCGGCATCAACGATCTCGATCGGTGCGCCTTGCACCTTGCCGCCGAAATCCTCGACCGCCATCTTGGCCGCCTCGACAGACCATTTGCCGCCGAAATCGGCATAGACGCCCGACTGGTCGTTCAAAATGCCGATCTTGATCTTGCCGTCCGAAATGTCGGCGGCATTGGCCGAAAGCACACCGGCCGTCATGGCGGTGGCGGCCAGAAGTGCTGTCGAAACGAGATGGGTCAGTTTCACCTTATCGTCCTCCCTTGTTCAGCCGGCCGACATGCAGACGGCTCTTGTTATTGATCCAAGAATGATCGCCTCGGCGCACTTTCGTCAAGGACGAAGCACGGTCTCGCAGTCATGTCCTGGTGATGATGTCTGTAGATGGCGGGCTGTGATATACATGCGGCCCAAGGCTAGCACCGCGGCCCGGCCGCGAGAACGCTTACTTTTGTATTATGCCGCGGCGGCATGTCCGGCCGTAAGCCAGATCCATTTTTTTTACCTTAGTTGCATTGCGGGCAGCGCCAATCTCGATGATGAATTGCCCATGGGCAACGAAACCACTTCCAATCTCACCGACTACGGCGAGTGGGATTACATCGTCATCGGCGCGGGCTCGGCAGGCTGCGTGTTGGCCAACCGGCTGAGCGCGGACCCAAAGAATCGCGTCCTGCTTTTGGAAGCCGGCGGCAGCGATAATTACCACTGGGTCCACATCCCGGTCGGCTATCTCTACTGCATGGGAAATCCGCGCACAGACTGGTGCTACAGCACCGAAAGCGAGCCGGGCCTCAATGGCCGCTCGCTGGCCTATCCGCGTGGCAAGGTGCTCGGCGGCTGTTCCTCGATCAACGGCATGATCTATATGCGTGGCCAAGCGCGCGACTACGATCTGTGGCGGCAAGCCGGCAATCCCGGCTGGGGCTGGAGCGAGGTGCTGCCGGTGTTCCGCCGTTCCGAGGATCATTACCGGCTGGATAATGATGCCCATGGTCAAGGCGGGCCGCTGCGGGTGGAAAAACAGCGGTTGAGCTGGCCGATCCTCGACGCCGTGCGCGAGGCCGCCGCCGAACTCGGCGTTCCGCCGACAGACGATTTCAACGCCGGCAACAATGAGGGCGCCGGCTATTTCGAGGTCAACCAGAAGGGCGGCGTGCGTTTCAGCGCAGCGCGCGCCTTTTTGCGCCCGGTCAGGAGGCGGCCCAATCTGCGCATCGTCACCCATGCGGCGGCAGAGCGCATCGTGTTCGACGGCAACCGCGCCACCGCGATCCTGTTTCGCGATGCGTCCGGCAAGCTGGCCGAGGCGCGGGTCGGGCGCGAACTGCTTTTGTCGGCAGGCGCAGTCAACTCGCCGCAATTGCTGCAATTGTCAGGCGTCGGTCCGGCCGCCCTGCTGAAGCAGCACGGCATCGATATCGTGCACGATCTGCCCGGCGTCGGCGAGAATTTGCAGGACCATTTGCAGATCCGCACCGCTTTCCGCATCGAGGGCGCGGCGACGCTCAACGAGCGGCAGGCGAGCCTTTGGGGCAAGGCGGGCATCGCGCTGGAATATGCCCTGAAGCGCGCCGGGCCGATGGCCATGGCGCCGAGCCAGTTCGGCATCTTCATGCGCTCGGACCCGCGCTTCGACACGCCGAACATCGAATTCCACGTCCAGCCGCTGTCGCTGGAGAAGTTTGGCGAGGCGCTGCACACCTTCCCGGCGATTACCGTATCGGTGTGCAATCTGCGCCCCGAGTCGCGCGGCCATATTCGTATCCGCTCGGCCGATCCGAAGGCCGCACCGGCGGTCCGGCCGAACTATCTTTCCACCGATGCCGACCGCGAGGTCGCCGCGCAATCCATCGTGCACGCGCGCCGCCTGATGGCGACAAGGCGCATGGCAGCCTATCATCCGCAGGAATTCAAGCCGGGCACCGAAATCAGCAGCCCGGACGATCTGGCGCGCGCCGCCGGCGACATCGCCACCACCATCTTCCATCCGGTGGGCACGGCGAAGATGGGCGACGATGCGATGGCGGTGGTGGGCGCCGATCTCAAGGTGCATGGCATGGAGCGGCTGCGGGTGGTCGATGCCTCGATCATGCCGACCATCGTTTCCGGCAACACCCATGCACCGACGGTGATGATCGCCGAAAAGGCCGCCGAATTGATGGTGGGCTGGAAACAGGTTTAAGTTCAGGCCCACTGGAGGAGGAACGCAAATGGACTTCTCGTCCGTCGAACGCGATTACGGGAAAGCGGCTCAGGGCTTTCGCCTGAACATTCCCGAATATTTCAACTTCGGCTTCGACGTCGTGGACGACTGGGCCGCGCGCGACGATCATACGGCGGTGATTGCGGTTTCGCGCGACGGCGAAACCATAAGCCACATCCCCTATTCGGCCTTCGCCGAAAACTCGAACCGCTTCGCCAATGCGCTGAAGGCAAAAGGGGTGGAACCGGGCAGCTTCGCCTGTGTCGTCATGGGCCGCTTGCCGGAATGGTACACGGTGCTGTTCGGCTGCATGAAGGCGGGCGTCGTTTCCATGCCCGGCACCAATCTGCTCACCGCGCATGACCTCGAATACCGCGTCAACCATTCGCGCGCCTCGGTCATCGTGGTCGGCTCGGAGCATTGCGGCAAGGTCGATTCCATCCGCGCCAGATGCCCGACGCTGAAGACTTTCATCGTCACCGACGGCGCGCATGACGGCTGGCTTTCGCTGGACCGGCTGCTCGCCGACGCATCGCCGGACATCGACCGCGCGGCATTTCCCAAGACGCGCGCCACCGACATGATGATGGCCTATTTCACATCCGGCACCACCTCCATGCCGAAAATGGTGCCGCGCGACCACGGCTATGCGCTGGCGCATGTGGCGACCGGCCTGTTCTGGATGGATTTGCGGCGCACCGATATTCATTGGTCGCTGACCGATACCGGTTGGGCGAAGGCGGCATGGGGCATATTGTTCCCGCAATTCGCGCTCGGCGTGCCGATCGTGCTCTACGATGGCCCGGCCGCCTTCGACGCCGATCTGCATCTGAAGCTCATCGGCAAGCTTGGCGTCACCACATTCTGCGCGCCGCCCACCGTCTATCGCCTGTTCGCGCAGTTCGATCTTTCGCAATACGATCTTTCCAGCCTGCGTCGTTCGCTCGGCGCCGGCGAGCCGCTCAACCCGGAGGTCATGCGCATCTGGAAAGAGGCCACCGGCACGGTGATCGCCGATGGCTACGGCCAGACCGAGACGATCAACATCGTCGCCAATTTTCCGGCCGAGGAGGTGCGCTACGGCTCGATGGGCAAGCCGGTTCCGGGCTTCGATGTCGACGTGGTGGACGATGACGGCAACCGCCGTCCGGTCGGCGAGGTCGGCCATATCGCGGTCAGGATCACCGAGCCGCATCCGGGCGGCCTGTTTCATGGCTACTATACCGGCAAGGAACTCGACCGCACCTCGTTCCGAAACGGCTGGTACTATACCGGCGACACCGCGACACGCGACAAGGACGGCTATCTGTGGTTCGTCGGCCGCTCCGATGACCTGATCTCCTCGGCCGGCTACCGCATCAGCCCGTTCGAGGTGGAAAGCGCGCTGATCGAGCACAAGGCGGTGGCCGAGAGCGCGGTGGTCGGCAAGGCCGATGAAACGCGCGGCCAGATCGTCAAGGCCTATGTCATTCTGGCGAAAGGCTTTTCTCCTTCACAGGAGCTTGCGCTCGACATTCAGGAATTCTGCCGCAACCTGACCGCACCCTACAAATATCCGCGCGAGATCGAGTTCGTCGAGGCGCTGCCCAAGACCATTTCGGGCAAGATCCGGCGGGTGGAACTGCGCCAGCAGGATCGCACCTGAAGCGCCGGCGCGCCGGCATCCACAATGATGGAAAACCGCGGAGCATTGTTGGATTGCATTGTTGCGATAAGCCGGCCTTTCGGCAGGCAAGAACACTGAACGCCCCTGTATTGTGCGGGCTTTCACGGCCTGGTGCCCAACAGCGCATTGTTGGGCGCAATGTTGGCCGCCAGTGTTGATTTCACGGACCCGCTCTCCATCTGCTTCCTTCGGCATCCGGCGATTGACCTTGCAACCTGCGAGGGTGATAACCGAACCGGCGGGGAGCGGGAGGAGAGGAAATTTCAACATGATGAAGAGTTACGTTGCGCTGGTCCTTGCGGGCCTCGTTCTTTCCGGTTGCGGCATTTCCGCATCGACTTATGCATCGAGCCGCGAGGCCCTGCGGGGCAGTTCGGCGATGCGCAGCGATTTCATCAGGACCTGCACGCGCAATATTTCCCGCAAACCGCTCAAGACCCGGCAGAACATCGCCAAGGTGATGAACACCTCCGTGCGCAACACGCCCAGGCTCTACTGCAAGAGAATCACGCATGGCATCACATCCGGCCGCCTGTCGCATGCCGACATCAGCGCAGCGTCGCGCGGCCAGGTGACGCCAGCCATCATTCGCGTGCTTCAGGGTCGCTAAACCCACCGAGACGATCATGACATCTTGCAGAGACCAGCTTGAAGCCATTCTCGCGCGCCTGGAAGCACGCGCCGACGACGAGCGCGTGTTCGTAAAGCTCTATGCCGAGACGGCGCGGGCGGCGGCCGATGCAGCCGATGCGCGGCGCAGGCTTGGCGCCTCGCTCGGGCCTCTGGATGGCGCTATTGTCTCGATCAAGGATCTGTTCGACATTGCCGGCGAGCCGACGCTCGCCGGCTCGCTGCTGCGCAACAGCGCACCTGCGGCGGCACAGACCGCCCCGGTGGTCGAACGGCTTCGCCGGGTCGGCGCGGTCATTCTCGGCAAGACCAACATGACCGAGTTCGCCTTCACCGCGCTCGGCCTCAACCCGCATTACGGCACGCCGGGCAATGCGGCGGACCCGTCGCTCATTCCCGGCGGTTCTTCCAGCGGCGCCGGCGTATCCGTTGCCGAAGACACCAGCGCCATATCGATCGGCTCCGACACCGGTGGTTCGGTCCGCATCCCGGCGGCGTTGAACGGCGTCGTCGGCTTCAAGCCAACAGCACGCCGCATTCCGCTGGCCGGCGCCTTTCCGCTTTCGCCAAGCCTCGATTCGGTCGGCCCGCTGGCGCAAAGCGTCGCCGATTGCGCTCTTGCCGATGCAGTGATGGCCGACTCGTGGACTGGCAACGGGCAACCGGCGGCCCTCAAGCCCGCCGCGCTGTCCGATCTGCGCTTCGGCATCCCGCGCGGACGGTTGTTCGAGCATATGGAGAGCGAGGTCGAGGCGGCATTCGAGCGCGCGGTCGGCCAGCTTGCCAATGCCGGTGCCCGCGTCACCGACTTCGCCATCAACGATCTGCTGGTGGACATGCGCGAAGCGACGAGGCAAGGCTCGATCGCGGCCATCGAGGGCGCCGCAATCCATGCCGACTGGCTGACGCATGGTGCCTCGACGCCGGTCGATCCGCGCGTCAGCGAACCGCTGTCGCGCGCGTCGGCCATTCCGGCCGCCACCTATATCCGCATCATGCGCCGGCGCGCCGACCTGATGGCCGCCATGGATGAGCGCCTGGCCGATATCGACGCGCTGGTCCTGCCGACCGTGCCCATCGTCGCCCCGCCGATTGCATCGCTAAAGGACAATGCCGTCCTGTCGAACCGTATCGAGGGCCTGCTGCTCAGGAACACGCAAATGGCCAACCAGTTCGACCTCTGCGCCATCTCGCTGCCCATGCCCGGCACTGCCCTGCCGACCAGCCTGATGCTGGTGGCGCGCAACGGCCAGGACCGCAGGCTGTTTGCGATGGCAGCGGCCGTCGAAAGACGATTGGCCGGATAGAGAATTTTTCGCGCCCAACCGTCGCGAAACCTTTGAGGATCACCGCGCTCGACAAAGCTGATTTACTAACGGATGTTGTCTGTTTAGGTAATACGGATACGAAAAGAGGGGGCGCTTCGTGCTATTTCTGTCTAGCAAGAAATCCCACGGTCCGCCCCATGGTGGCGGCGTAGCTCCGTCGCTTTGCTATGCCGCTACCATAGCCTTGTCCCTCTGCGGCGCACATGCCGCCTATGGCGCGGACGCTACACTTGACGTACCGGAAGATCACGCCCCGGCGGAATCCTCAAATTGGGCCTTGCAGGTCACGCCCTATATGTGGGCGGCTGGGCTCGACGGGCATATTTCGCCGTTCCGGCGCGGCCCGACGATCGGTGTCGAGAAGTCGTTCTCCGACGTTATGGACGATCTGAACTTCGGCGGGTTCATCAACATTTGGGGGCGCTACGATCGCTTCGTCTTTTCGGGTGACATCATGTATGTCGATACGACGGACGGCCATAACTCCGGACCGCTGCCGGCGTTGACGATTCCCGGCGTCGGCACGATACCGCCGGGCGGAAACATCGATGCGAAAGTCGACACGAAGCAGTTCACCGCGACATTGATGGGCGGCTACCGTGTCATCGACACGCCGCAATTCACCCTCGACGCCCTTGGCGGCGCGCGTTTCTGGCACATCTCCAACGATGTGACGCTTATCGGGAGTCTTGGCCCGGTTAGCGGCTCTGTCAGCTATGGCGAAAGCTTCGGCTGGGCCGATCCACTGGTCGGCCTGCGCGCCTTCCTTCCCCTGACGGAAAAGCTGTCCCTTCAGGCGCAGGCCGATATCGGCGGTTTCGGCGCGGGATCGGACTTCACATGGTCGGCGCTGGCTACCGTCAATTACGTCTTCAGCGATCACCTTTCCGCTTCGGTCGGCTACAAGGTGCTCGACGTCGATTACGATCACGACGGGCACGTTTATGACACACGTCTCAGCGGCCCGGTTTTCGGCATGACCTATCGGTTCTGATTGGCAAGGGTTTAGCGCAGTTCTTCTTACGGAGTGGTGTTCGACATGTCTCGATTCACACGCATTCTCACCACCGTGACCGCCGCCGTGGCGCTTCTGACCGCAGAAGCACAGGCCTGCACGCGGGT
Organism: Manganibacter manganicus; assembly: GCF_002075885.1. Lineage (GTDB taxonomy): Bacteria > Pseudomonadota > Alphaproteobacteria > Rhizobiales > Rhizobiaceae > Mesorhizobium > Mesorhizobium manganicum. The sequence continues at coordinate 43,100 of NZ_MDET01000008.1, read as the reverse complement.
CGTCTATCAAGGGCCTAACGGGCGAACTCTCACAGGCCGCAACATGGACTTCAAGGACCCGATGGTCAGCAATTTCTGGGTTTTTCCCCGTGGGATGAAGCGCAGCGGAGCGGCTGGCCCGCGTTCGGTGGAATGGACATCGAAATACGGCAGCCTGACCGTCTCCGGCTATGATATCTCGACGGTCGACGGCATGAATGAAGCAGGCCTCAACGCCAGCCTGCTATGGCTCAACGCGACCAAATTCCCGGAAGACGACGGGACGACACCTCGCATGTCGCTTTCGATCTGGGCGCAGTTCTATCTCGATCAGTTCGCGACGGTCGCAAAGGCGGTCGAATACACGCGTAGCCATCCCATAGAGGTGGTCAGCGGTGAAGTGCCCGGCCGTCCTGGCAGTCTAGCACCGCTGCATTTGACGCTTTCTGATCCGACCGGTGACAGCGCCGTCCTTGAGTGGATCGATGGAAAGCTGAGCATCCATCATGACCGCGCCTATCAGGTGGTGACGAACGATCCGCCCTATGACGCTCAGCTCGCCACCCAGAAATACTGGAGCGCGGTCGACCCCCTCAAATTCCTACCCGGCAGTGGCCGCTCCGAAGACCGCTTCGTGCGCGCCGGCTTCTATATCAACGCGGTGACCCAAAGCGGCGACCCGCGGATTGCCGCCGCCGCCGTGTTCAGCGTTATCCGCAACGCTTCGGCACCGTATGGCGTAAGTATTCCAGAGGCACCGAACCTGTCCACGACCCGCTGGCGCGTGGTGGCGGATCAGAAGGGCATGGTTTTCTATGGCGAATCGGCCACGTCACCCAACGTTTTCTGGGTGGATTTGAAGAAGCTCGACTTCTCCGAAGGCGCGCATGTCCGCAAGCTGGATCTCGGGGTAGATATGGCCCGCGTCCTTGCCGGCGAGGCATCGAGTCAGTTCGTCCCCGCAAAACCGTTCGACTTCATGGAGGCCGAATGAAGGGAAAATACCTGTCGCAAAAGTCGCGTGCAAAATTCCGACCTTTTGCAAGCGATTCTTACGCCAAAAATTATCCAGCGTAAAAGCCGAGAGTCTTTTTGAAGAACCGGCTTCGAGACAAAGACATGCATAAAATCAATGAGCTAAAGCGCATAGAGCGAATCTGAAAGATCGCGACGCGCTTTAAGAGGCACCGACCAACCCTACAGCGTCGCGCCGAGGTGCCAGGGCACGAATTCATTGTCGCCATAGCCGAACAGTTCGCTCTTGGTCTTGCGGCCGGAGGCCGTCTCGACGATCAGTTCGAAAATCTCGCGGCCCATTTCACCGATGCTCTTTTCGCCTGAGGCGATGACGCCGCAATTGACGTCCATGTCCTCTTCCATGGCATGATACATGGTGGAGTTGGTCGCCACCTTGATCGACGGTGTCGGATGGCTGCCGAAGCAGGAGCCGCGCCCGGTGGTGAAGACGATGACATTGGCGCCGCCCGCCACCTGGCCGGTGGCCGAGACGGGGTCGTAGCCGGGCGTGTCCATGAAGACGAGGCCGTGGCCGCTGACCTTCTCGGCATAGCCGAACACGCCGTTGAGCGGCGATTTCCCACCTTTCGCGACAGCGCCGAGCGACTTTTCCAGGATGGTCGTCAGGCCGCCGCGCTTGTTGCCTGGTGACGGGTTGTTGTCGATGGACGCGCCATGCTTGGCGACATGCGCTTCCCACCATTTGATGTGGCCGTCGAGTTTTTCCGCGATTTCCGGCGAGGCCGCGCGGTAGGCGAGCAGGTGCTCGGCACCGTAGATCTCCGTGGTTTCGGAAAGAATGCCGATGCCGCCGACCTCGGCCAATATATCGACAGCGGCCCCCAGCGCCGGATTGGCGGTGATGCCCGACATGCCGTCTGAGCCGCCGCATTGCAGGCCGACCACGATCTCGCTGAGCGGGATCGGCTCACGCGTGTACGCGCCCACTTCCTCGGCGATCTCGGCCAGCACGCCCATCGCCTTTTCGACCGACTTGCGCGAACCGCCGGCGTCCTGGATGTTGAAATGCCGCTTGCCGGCGGCGACGCCCTTCTGTCCGTAGAGCGTCAACTGGTTGACCTCGCAGCCAAGCCCGACCATCAGCATGCCGCCGAAATTGGGGTGGCGCGCATAACCGGCCAGCGTGCGGTGCAGCACCATCATGCCGTCGCCGGTGGCGCTCATGCCGCAGCCCTGCCCGTGCACGATCGGCACGAAACCGTCTATATTGGGATAGTTCGGCAAAAGCCTCTTGTTGGCCTCGTCGGCAATGGCATGGCACACGGTGGCCGAGCAATTGACGCTGGCGATGATGCCGACGAAATTGCGCGTTCCGGCGCGCCCGTCGGCACGACGATAGCCCATGAAGGTGCGGCCCTGGTCGGCCTTCGTGGCGTGTTCGGCCTCGCTCGGCGGCACCGCCGGCAGGCGGGTGCCGGCCTCGAACGCCAGATTGTGCGAATGAACGTGATGGCCCGCCGCGATGTCCTGCGTGGCGCGGCCGATGGCCTGGCCGTATTTCACCACCGCCTCGCCGGCGGCAATCGACTTGATCGCCACCTTGTGGCCGGATTCGATGGCGTCCGCGGCAGTACCCCCGCCGGGAAGTTCCGTGCCCTGTTCGATACGGCCATTGGCGACCGCTACATTGTCGGCGGGAGAAAGCAGGATGACGTTGACCGGGTTCACGCGAAAATTCCTGGAGTGCTGGGGTCAGGCCGGCGGCGGCTCGCAGATTGCCGCTTCGGATTGACACAGGGAGGCTTCTGGGTAATGTCTTTTATCGTGAAAAAACAATTTGCCGTCAATGATTATTTCCAGACGGCATTCCGCCGTGCCATGTCTTGACCGGCCATGATTGCCACGGGAATTCGGGCTGGCAATGTCGAAAAGCAACAATGTCTACAAGGAGGCTTACAACCGCGCCCTGCGGCTGGTGGAAGAGACGCGCCGCCTGCCCTCGGAGCCGGAACTGGGCGCGCTGCTTGGCGTCAGCCGCACCACCGTGCGCGCCATACTCGCGCGCATGGAGGAAACCGGGCTGATTTTATGGAACAAGCGCGACAAGACGGTGCTGCGCGCGCCGCAGCACCGTGATTTCTTCCCTGACGAGGAAACCGACACGCTTTCGCAGATCATCGAACGCAATTTCATGCGCCGGCTTTTGGCCGGCGGCGCGGAAGCCGGCATGCAGATCAACGAACTGGAAATGGCGCGCGAGATCGGCGTCGGCACCACCAGCTTGCGCGAGTTCCTGATCCGCTTTTCCCGTTTCGGCCTGATCGAGAAGCGGCGCAATTCGCATTGGGTGCTGAAAGGCTTTACCCGCGCCTTCGCGCTGGAACTGACCGAAATCCGCGAAATGTTCGAACTGCGTTCGGCGGCGGCCTTCTGCCGCCTGCCGCCCGGCAATCCGGCGTGGGCCGAACTGGATGGGCTGGAGGTGGAGCATCGCGAACTGGAGGCCGCCATCGCCGAGCGGTTCACGGCGTTTTCCGAGCTCGACGAGCGCTTTCACCGGCTGGTGCATCGTGCCTCGCACAACCGCTTCATCGTCGATTTCTACGACGTCATCGCCATGATCTTCCACTACCACTACCAGTGGAACAAGGTCGGCGAACGCCAGCGCAACACCGTCGCGCTCAGCGAGCACCTGGCCTATATCGCGGCGCTGAAATCGCGCGATCCGGCAAGGGTCGAGGCCGCCTGCCGCAAGCATCTGGAATCGGCCCGCCAGACATTGCTCGCCTCGATCCCCGATTGCGGGCAGGCCGAAGCTGATAACAGCGCGAAATAAAGCCGCGTTGCCGCAGGGGCGATTTGCCGATTTCCGCAAAGCCCTGCCCGTGCTAATGAACCGGCATTATCTTGAGAGGCGGATTTGCGGGACCAGCGCGCAATATGGAAAATGGTGGCGGCATTTGCCGCAGCCTATTTCCTGTTGCTGCAATCCCTGCTCGGCGCCTTTGCCGCCGGCGCGGCATCGCAAGCCGCGCAGCTCGATGCATTCGGCAATGTCATCTGCACGCACGAAGGCGCCGCGCCCGGCCCGGCCGACACCAGCCGGCACACCATCCCGACCTGCTGCGCCTTCGGCTGCCTGATGGCCGCGCCGCTGCTGGCGCCTCCGGTGGACGCCGCAGCATTTGCACGCACGATCATCTTCGAGCCTGTCGCTTTCCGGTTCCCGGCATCGGCGCATCTTTCATTCGCGCGCCAACGCAGCCCGGTTAACCCGCGCGCGCCTCCGGCAGCGTGAATTTTCCTGCCGGCACGGAACCTGCCGCCGGCATGATCGTCCAATTCAGAAAAATCTTCGCGCTTTACCCGCGCGCTTCTCTTTCCATGGAGCAATCCCATGTCCCACATCCGTGCTGCGCTTTTTTCCGCTGCTATCGTCATCTGCGGTTCGCAAATCGCCTCGGCCCATGAATTCAAGACCGGCGATCTCGAGATCGATCATCCCTGGTCGCGGGCGGTGCCACAAGGCGCCAGCGTCGCCGGCGGCTATCTCACCATCACCAACACCGGCGCCAGCGCCGACCGGCTGGTTTCCATCTCATCCGGCATCTCAGGCAAGGCGGAGGTGCACGAAATGGCCGTCAAGGACGGCGTGATGACCATGCGGCCCGTCGAGGGCGGGCTTGAAATCCCGGCCGGCGGCACCGTCGCGCTCAAGCCCGGCGCCTATCATGTCATGTTCATGGACCTGAAACAGCACCCGAAAAAAGGTGAGGACTTCAAGGCGACGCTGACCTTCGAGAAGGCCGGCGCGGTGACGGTCGAATTCGCGGTGCAAGGCCTCGGCGAGACCGGCATGAAGATGGAACACGACCATGCGGAATAGGTTCATGCTCGCGGGCTTCAGGCCGCTGTTCGCCGCCGGGTTTCTTCTGGCCGGCGCGCCGGCGGCCTTCGCTCATGTCACGCTGGAGACCGGCGAGGCGGCCATCGGGTCGAGCTACAAGGCGGTGCTGCGCGTGCCGCATGGCTGCGAAGGCAAGGCGACCACGGCCATCCGCGTGAAAATGCCGGAAGGCTTCATCGCGGTGAAGCCGATGCCCAAGCCCGGCTGGAAGCTGGAAACGGTCAGGGGCAAATATGCCGCGCCATACCAACTCTGGGGCGAGACGGTTACTGAGGGCGTGCTGGAAGTGAAGTGGAGCGGCGGCGATCTGCCGGACGAATTCTATGACGAGTTCGTGATGCGCGGGCAGTTGTCGGCGGACCTTCCGGCCGGCGAAAAGCTCTACTTCCCGGTCGTGCAGGAATGCGGTGAGGCAGCCGAACGCTGGATCGAGATCCCGCAGGCCGGTGAAAGCGAGGATTCGCTCGAAAAGCCGGCGCCCGCGATCACGCTTCGGCGGAAAAAATAACGGCAGCGGCGGGCGAAGATGATGAGCGCATGTGAAAGCCGCAGCCGCGAAACCGGCGGCCTGCGATGGCTTGCCCGTCTTCTGGCGGTGGCGCTCGTCATCTGCGTCGCGCCCGCCGCAGCCTTCGCGCATGCCGCGCTGATCGCCACCGATCCGGCGGACGGCGCGGTGCTGGCGCAAAGCCCGGCTCGCTTTTCGCTGACGTTCAGCGAGCCGGTCTCGCCGCTGGTGCTGAACCTCGTGCGGCCGGACGGCACCGTGCTGCCGCTCACCGCCTTCCACCTCGACGACCACACTGTGGTGGTCGACAATCCCGCGCCGCTCGCAAGAGGTACGCATGTCCTGAGCTGGCGCGTGGTTTCCGCCGACGGCCATCCGGTCGCCGGCTCGATCCTGTTCTCACTCGGCGCACCGAGCGCCGCACCCGCCGCCACCGAGTCCGTGGACTGGAATCTCCGCGCCGCGATCTGGCTCGCCCGCGTCGCGCTTTATGCCGGGCTTTTTCTCGGCATTGGCGGCGCCTTCGCGCTGTCCTTTCTGGCTGGAGGCGGCCGGGATGGAAAGCGGTTCGTTGCCACGGCGCTGCTCGCCGGGCTTGCCGCCGCGCCGCTTTCGCTCGGCCTGCAAGGGCTCGACGCGCTTGGCGCGCCGCTGACGCATATCCTGACGCCGGCAATCTGGCGCGCCGCGCTCGAAACGACCTTCCGCTTCACGATATGGATTGCGTTGGCCGCATTACTGCTGGGTCTGCTGGCGCTGATGCTGCCGCGCGCCGGCAAAGTTCTTTCGCTCGCCGCCCTCCTCGGCACCGGCCTGGCGCTTGCCGCCAGCGGCCACGCCGGCGCCGCCGATCCGCAATGGCTGATGCGGTCGATGGTGTTCCTGCACGGCATCGGCATCGCCTTCTGGTGCGGCGCGCTGGCGCCGCTCGGCCTCGCCCTGAAACGCCGGGCGCCCGGCGCGACCGCTTTCCTGCGCCGCTTTTCCTTTTCTATCCTGCCTGTCGTCGCCATTCTCGTCATCGCCGGGGTCGTGCTGGCCATCGTGCAGGTCGGCACGCCATCCGCCTTGCTGACCACGGCCTATGGCAATCTCCTCTCGGCCAAGCTCGTGCTGCTGGCGGGGCTGTTTTCACTCGCCGCCCTCAATCGCTGGAAACTGACCGCGCCGGCCGAAGCGAGCCATGCCGGTTCCAGCCGAAACCTCGTCCGCTCCATCGGCGTCGAGATATTTCTGGTGCTGGCCGTCTTCGGGGTCGCCGCCGGCTGGCGCTTCACGCCGCCGCCGCGCGCGCTGGCGCTGGCGGCTGCCCAGCCCGCTGCCATCCACATCCACACGGCGAAGGCAATGGCCGATCTTTCGCTCGCCCCCGGCCACACCGGGCCGGTGACGGCCTCGATCATGCTGATGACAGGGGATTTCGGGCCGCTCGATGCCAAGGCGGTTACGCTCGTCCTGTCGAAGCCCGACAGCGGCATAGAGGCGATCAGGCGCGAGGCCCACAAGGCGGGCGACGGCACCTGGCGGGTGGACGGCCTCGTCGTTCCGCTCGCCGGCCGCTGGATGGTGCGGCTCGACATTCTCGTGTCGGATTTCGACATGGTGACGCTGAAGGACGCCATCGCCATTCGTCCATGAACGGCAAACCATAAGTCGGTTGCACGGATACGGTCGGCGAGTTGACGAACGCGGCGCAGGGGATCAAACATGCCCTCCGGAAACGATCCAAGCTTCGCAGGACAAAGAATGGAAAAAGCCGAAATCGGCCTGATCGGCCTTGGCACGATGGGCTCCAACCTCGCGCTCAACATCGCGGAAAAGGGTCACCGCATCGCGGTGTTCAACCGAACTGCGTCCAAGACCGACGCTTTCGTCGAAAATGCCGGCGCGCTGAAGGGCCGGATCGTTCCCTGCAAGAGCCTTGCCGAACTGGCCGACGCCATACGCCCGCCGCGCCCCGTCATCATCATGGTGCTGGCCGGCAAGCCGGTAGACGAGCAGATCGCGGCGCTGCGCGATGAACTATCCGCCAATGACATCATCATCGATGCCGGCAACGCCAATTTCCACGACACGGTGCGCCGCTTCACGGAACTGCAAGGCTCCGGCCTGACCTTCATCGGCATGGGCGTATCGGGCGGCGAGGAAGGCGCGCGGCACGGTCCCTCGATCATGGTCGGCGGCACACAGGAAAGCTGGACGCGCGTCGAAGACGTGCTCACCGCCATCTCGGCCAAGTACAAGGGCGAGCCTTGCGCCGCCTGGCTCGGGCCGGACGGCGCCGGCCATTTCGTCAAGACCATCCACAACGGCATCGAATATGCCGACATGCAGATGATCGCCGAAATCTACGGCATCCTTCGCGACGGGCTCGCCATGGCGCCGAAGGAAATCGCGCCGGTCTTTGCCGGCTGGAACGAGGGCCGGCTGAATTCCTATCTCATCGAGATCACGGCGAAAGTGCTGGAAGCCGACGACGCCGAAACCGGCAAGCCGGTGGTCGACATCATTCTCGACCGCGCCGGCCAGAAGGGCACCGGCAAATGGTCGGTGATCGAGGCGCAGCAACTCGGCATCCCTGCCACGGCCATCGAAGCGGCGGTGGCGGCGCGCGTGCTGTCTTCGTTCAAGGCCGAACGGCTTGCCGCCGAGAAAGCCTATGGCACGCTCGAAGTGGAGCGGATTTCGGGCGCGAAGGACGCGCTGCTGAAGGACCTCGAACTGGCGCTGTTCGCCGGCAAGATCGCCGCCTATGCACAGGGCTTTGCAGTGATGGAAGGCGCATCGAAGGAATTCGGCTGGAACCTGCCGATGCCGACCATCGCCAGGATCTGGCGGGCCGGCTGCATCATCCGCTCGCAATTCCTCGACACCATCGCGGAGGCCTTCGGCAAGAGCGGCGGCAAGGGCAATCTCCTGATGGCGCCGGCTTTCATCACGATGATGAAGGAAGCGCATCCGTCGCTGCGCCGCATCGTGGCGCGGGCGGCGGAAGCCGGCCTGCCGGTGCCGGCGCTTTCCTCCGCGCTTGCCTATTTCGACGCCTACCGGCAAGGGCGCGGAACCTCCAACATGATCCAGGCGCAGCGCGATTTCTTCGGCGCGCACGGCTTCGAACGCATCGATGCCGAGGGCGCGTTTCACGGACCATGGGGCATGGAACAGGGCTGAACCGCTTTCGGAAGGCGGCATCCGAAACGTCGATCGAGGAAACGGCATGACCTATGTTGCGGCGGAAAACCGCTACGAAAAAATGATCTACAACCGTTGCGGCAATTCCGGGCTGAAGCTGCCGGCAATCTCGCTCGGCCTGTGGCATAATTTCGGCCATGACAAGCCGCATCGCAGCAAGCAGGCGATCGTGCGCAAGGCCTTCGACCTCGGCATCACCCATTTTGACCTCGCCAATAATTATGGCCCGCCGCCCGGTTCGGCCGAGGAAGCCTTCGGCGAGTTGCTGCGCACCGACCTTGCCGGCCATCGCGACGAACTGATCGTCTCCTCCAAGGCCGGTTATCATATGTGGGACGGGCCTTACGGCGAATGGGGCAGCCGCAAATACATCCTCGCCAGCCTCGACCAGAGCCTCAGACGCATGGGGCTCGATTATGTCGATATCTTCTATTCGCACCGTTTCGACCCCGATACGCCGCTGGAAGAGACCTGCGCGGCGCTCGACCATGCCGTGCGCTGCGGCAAGGCGCTCTATGTCGGCATCTCGTCCTATAATGCGCAGCGCACGCGCGAGGCCGCCGCCATATTGCAGCAACTGGGCACCCCCTGCCTGATCCACCAGCCAAGCTATTCCATGCTCAACCGCTGGGTCGAGGACGACGGCCTGCTCGACGCGCTGGAGGGGCTCGGCATCGGGTCGATCGCCTTCACGCCGCTGGCGCAGGGCATGCTCACCGACAAATATCTGAAGGGCATTCCCGAGGACAGCCGCGCCGCGGCAGGCAAATCCCTGCGCCAGTCATTTCTCAGCGAAGAGGCGCTTGCCAATATAAGCGCGCTCGACGCCATTGCCCGCCGCCGCGGCCAGAGCCTTGCCCAGATGGCGCTGGCCTGGGTGATGCGCAAGGGCCGCATCACCTCGGCGCTGATCGGCGCCAGCCGTCCGGAACAAGTGGAAGACTGCGTCGGCGCGCTGGACCATCTCGACTTCAGCGACGAGGAACTCGCCGAGATCGATCGCTATGCGAAGGACGGCAACATCAATCTGTGGGCCGCTTCAGCGGAACGCGCCGGGCCTTCACGCAATTAGAGCGCCGTGCGTTCAATTGAACGCACAAAGGACGCTCTAACACTTTGATGGAGCATCGGAACAACCCGAAAACCGGATCCCACTTTTCGGTCCGATGCTCTAGGGCCGGTGGCAAAAATGCCCGTGCATGGTTATGTATAGGGCAAAAGCCGTGACGGCTCGGCCGTTGGACGATCGGAACCGGAATCATGACCGCAAGGCAATCACTCACCAAGAACCAGGCCTGCGTGCTGGAAAAGCTGGAGGCTGCGGGCGGTCCGCTCAGCGCCTATACGCTACTCGACCAGCTTCGCGAACGCGGCTTTCGCGCACCGCTTCAGGTCTATCGCGCGCTCGACGCGCTGGTGAAGGAAGGGCTGGTGCATCGGCTGGAAAGCCTCAACGCCTTTGTCGCCTGCGCCGAACCGCACGACCATGACCACGGTCACTCCATGACCGCCTTCGCCATTTGCGACAAATGCGGCCAGGTGAGCGAATATTGCGATCCGGCCATAGGCGGCCAGCTTGACGGATGGATGCGCTCCACCGGCTTTGCCGCCAAGAAGGCGGTGATCGAGTTTCGCGGCACCTGCGCGAAATGCCTGGCCGAAGCGGCGTAGCGCCGAAAGCCAATCCATCCCCGATCAAAAGAAAAGCGGCGCACCCTTACCGGATGCGCCGCTTTTTTTGATGTTCAGCCGTTCACCGCCGGCCTGGCGGAGTCGGAAAAATCGAGGCGCTCCTCGCGCTCACCCTCGCGCAACCATGTCGGCAGGCCGATGCGGTCAAGCACCGCCAGGAACGGACGCGGCGGCAGGTCCTCGACATTGGCCATCGTCCCGACGTCCCATTCGCCGCCAGCGATCAGCATGGCGGCCGCCACCGCCGGCACGCCTGCCGTGTAGGATATGCCCTGCGAGCCGACTTCGTCATAAGCCTGCTTGTGGTCGGCGACGTTGTAGATCAGCACCTCGCGCGGCTTGCCGTCCTTCACGCCCTTGACCAGATCGCCGATGCAGGTCTTGCCGGTGTAATCGGGCGCCAGCGAAGCGGGGTCAGGCAGCACCGCCTTGACCACCTTCAGCGGCACGACCTCCAGCCCTTCCGCCGTCCTGACCGGATGCTCGGAGAGCAGGCCGAGATTCTTCAAAACGGTGAAGACATTGATGTAATGGTCGCCGAAGCCCATCCAGAAGCGGACATTGGGGATGCCAAGCCGCTGCGAGATGGAATGCACCTCGTCATGGCCGGTGAGATAGCTCTGGCTTTTGCCGACCACCGGCAGGTCCCAGTCCTTGCGCACCTCGAACATCTTGTTCTCGGTCCATTTGCTGTCCTGCCACGACCAGACGCGGCCGGTGAATTCGCGGAAATTGATCTCCGGATCGAAATTGGTGGCGAAATAGCGGCCATGGCTGCCGGCGTTGATATCGATGATGTCGATCTCGTCCACGCGGTCGAAATAATCGTCGACGGCAAGCTTCGCATAAGCGTTGACCACGCCCGGATCGAAGCCGGCGCCGAGAATGGCGGTGACGCCGGCCTTCTCGCATTCGGCGCGCCGCTTCCATTCGTAATTGGCATACCATGGCGGCGTCTCGCACACCTTGGCGGGGTCTTCGTGGATGGCGGTGTCGATATAGGCCGCACCCGTCTCGATGCAGGCCGACATGACCGCCATGTTGAGGAAGGGCGAGCCGACATTGATGACGATCTGCGCGCCGGTCTTTTCGATCAGCGCCTTCGTCGCCGCCACGTCCAGCGCGTCGAGTTGGTGCGCCTCGACCGTGCCCGGCACTTTCAGGCTGTTCTTCTCCCGGACGGATTGCGCCATCGCCTGACACTTCGCAAGGGTGCGCGAGGCGATATGGATATCGCCGAGCACATCGTTGTTCTGCGCGCATTTATGCGCCACGACCTGCGCCACGCCACCGGCGCCGATAATGAGCACGTTCTTCTTCATTCCGGGGGATGTTTCCTTATCGGTTGGAGTTGATGGACATACCTTCTCTAAGACAGGCTCGCCTCGTAATCCGCATAAGTAAACTCGCGGACGACCCTGATCGATCCATCGATTTCACGAATGGCGATTGCCGGCATCTTCACGCCGTTGAACCAGTTCTTTTTGACCATTGTATAACCGGCCGCGTCCTGGATGGAGATACGGTCGCCGACCTTCAGTTCAGCGGGAAAGTCGAACTCGCCGAACACATCACCGGCAAGGCAGGATTTGCCGCACACCATGAAGCGGTGCGGGCCTTCGTTCGGCGCGATCCTGGCGCTCTCGCGGTAGATCAGCAGGTCGAGCATATGCGCCTCGATGGAGGCATCGACGATGGCCAGATGCTTGCCGTTGAACAGCGTGTCGAGCACGCTGACCTCCAGCGTCGTGCTTCTGGTGATCGAAGCCTCGCCCGGCTCCAGATAGACCTGAACGCCGAAGCGATCGGAAAACGCCTTGAGGCGGGCGCAAAAATCATCGAGCGGATAATCGTCGCCGGTGAAATGGATTCCACCGCCGAGACTCACCCAGTCGGCGCGCTTCAACAGAGCGCCGAACTTGTCCTCGATCTGCGAAAGCATGCGGTCGAACAGCGAAAAATCCGAATTCTCGCAATTGTTGTGGATCATGAAGCCGCTGATGCGGTCCATGACTTTTTCGACGCGCGCCGCATCCCATTCGCCCAGCCGGCTGAACGGCCGGGCCGGGTCGGCAAGATCGAAGGTCGAGGAGGAAACGCCGGGATTGAGCCTGAGGCCGCGCGCAATGCCGCCTGCCCTGTCCTGGAAGCGTTCAAGCTGGCCGATGGAGTTGAAGATGATCTTGTCGGCATGCGAGACGACCTCATCGATCTCGTCATCACCATAGGCCACCGAATAGGCATGCGTCTCGCCGCCGAATTTCTCGCGGCCAAGCCGCACCTCGTACAGCGACGACGATGTGGTGCCGTCCATGTAATCGCGCATGAAATCGAAGACCGACCATGTGGCGAAGCATTTCAGTGCCAGCAAGGCCCTGGCGCCTGATTTCTCACGCACCATGGCGATCTTTTCCATGTTGCGAAGAAGCTTCGCCTTGTCGATGAGGTAATAGGGCGTGGGGAGCGTGGACATGCTGCCAATACCGTGCGGTCGTGAGATATGAGGCTGATGCGCGAGGCGCGATTATGTGACGAGGGTGCTGTCTTGCCGCCGCGCCGGTCCCGATCGGGTGACGCGGGTTGCCCGCGGCTAAGCTTGCGGTTCGGCGACGTGCGGCCTGGAACAACGCGGTTCCAGCCGCCTGAGGGCGTATTCCTTCATCATGGCGCGGCACCCTACAGGGCACGCCGCGCAAGTCAAGGATGGCGGGAGATGCTAGGGTCAGGACTCATTAATATGATCGAAATGGCGCCGGAAACGGCAAAGAGATGCAAGGAGAGACTCGAAGAGCGGGGTTGTTCCCCCGGTCGAGCGGTTCGACGCAGCAGATCACAGCCGTTTTGGCGTCCACAGGATGTGGTCCATCTGCCCGGCTACATTGTCGCGAAGGGCTTGAAAACCGAACGGTTTCCTGCGCCTCCGCTCCGCCTATCCGAACAGATGGCCTCACACCATTTCGACCAGATTAATGGGTCCTGACCCTAGGGTCAGGACCCATTAATCTGGCGGCTACTCGACCGAACCCACGAGCACCTGCTGGTCGTCGCGGATGGAAACCCAGCGGCCGGTATTGGTCATCGCTTGCCGCTTGAGATAGCGATAGTCGGTTTCATCCCATAACCGAACCTTGTCGGTAAGATTGTCGAGGATGAAGTCCCCCTTGCTGGTGCGCACGGTGAGCACGGCATGGCCTTCGCCATCGGGCTTGCGCACAACGGTAACCAGCAGATCGGCCAGCGACAGGCCGAACCTGTTCAGCCGGCGCCGCTTTTCCAGCACATAGTCCTCGCAATCGCCGACGCCCTTGTCGGGATAGGCCCAGACCTCGTCCTTGCCGTAGATTTCCATGTCGCTCAACGGCTTGACGGCGGCATTGACGGCGGCATTGACGGAAACGAGCTGCTTCCACAGCGCGGTCGTCATCGGCGCCGGTGCAAGGTTTTTCGGCCGAATCGAGCATTCACCGGGATGGTTCTTGCAGAATTCGTAGTGACCGATCGGCTGCGAGGTAAGGCCGCCGGTCGCCATGCTGGCGGCTGCCGCCGCCGGACCGGCCACCGAGCCAAGGGCCGCGCCGGCCATGAGAACGGTACTAAAACGCAAAAACAACGCCACTGGTGAGGAAACCATTGTCCCCGCTCGCCCCTGTTTGTTAACGAAACGTTAAAGGCGATTTACACTCCGTGTCAATTACGGCTTAGGGCGATCCGCCAACGTGGTTACCAGCTACCACGCAACAGCGGCACTTGTGCAACAGGTGCTGCTCAGCGGGAGCCATTGACGCGCCGAGGCGCAACGGCGGCGACAGGGCCGCCGCGATGAGCTGCGATGAAATCGACGATGCGCGGCACGATCCGGGAACGGAATCGCGAGCCGTTGAAAACACCGTAATGGCCAACCGAGGGCTGCATGTAATGCGCCTTCATATCGGCCGGGATGCCGGTGCACAGATCCTGCGCGGCCCTGGTCTGGCCAAGGCCGGAAATGTCGTCGTTCTCGCCTTCCACGGTCAACAGCGCAACATTGCGGATCGCCGCCGGATCGACCGGCGTGCCGCGATGCGTCATCTCACCCCTGGGCAGAGCGTGGCGCACGAAAACCGTCTCGACGGTCTGGAGATAGAACTCCGCAGTCATATCCATCACCGCCAGATATTCGTCGTAGAAATCGCGGTGCTTCTCGGCGCTGTCGCCATCCTCCTTCACCAGATACATGAAGAAGTCCTTATGGGCGATGATGTGCCGGTCGAGATTCATGCTCATGAAACCGGAAAGCTGCAGGAAGCCGGGATAGACCTCACGCCCGAAACCCGGCGCCGGCCAGGGCGCCGGCATGATAACGTTTTCGCGGAACCATTCGGTTCCTTTTTCCTCGGCAAGCACATTCACCGCCGTCGGATTGCGCCGCGTGTCGATCGGTCCGCCCATCAGCGTCATGGTGGCTGGAAGGACCGGGTCGCCGCGCGTCTCCATCAGCGCAACCGCGGCCAGTACCGGAACCGAGGGCTGGCAGACCGCCATGACATGCGTATCCGGCCCGAGTTCGTGCAGCATTTCGATGACATAGTCGATATAGTCGTCGAGATCGAAACGGCCTTTGGACACCGGCACCATGCGGGCATCCACCCAGTCGGTGATATGCACGTCGGCATGCGGCAGCATCGCCTCCACGGTGCCGCGCAGCAGCGTGGCATAGTGGCCGGACAGCGGCGCCACGATCAGCAGCTTCGGATCGGGACGGCGGCCTTTCGGCAGGTCGCGTTCGAAATGCAGCAGCTTGCAGAATGGCCGCTCCCACACGGTTTTTTCTTGCACCGCGACCGGTTTTCCATCCACCACCGCGCCGTCGAGGCCGAAACGCGGTTTGCCGTAACGGCGCGTGGTGCGCTCGAACAGTTCTGCCGCCGCGGCCACCGAACGGCCGAAGGGGGTATGCGAAACCGGATTGAACGGGTTGGAATAAAGCATGCGCATCGCATCCGCATAGGCGCGGACAGGCTGCAATGCGGCATGGTTCATTTCGTAAAGCTGGTAGAACATCAAGGCTCTCTCGCTGCTGTCGATACGGCCGTTAAGGGACGACGAAGCGGCGCCGAGCCTTCAATTTCCTGCCTGGAAGTTAACAAGAAATTGCTGCGGTGCAATAGATCGGGGCGATCTGAACCCCCTGATACTTTGGTCCAAGCCGATGAAAGACGGCTGGAATGGCTGAATTTGATGCAGGTGCGAAGGAACACCGTGGAGGCGTTCCACGTATTCGTTACAGCCGCGCCATGCAGATCGCCGTATGTCCCGACTTGACGAATCCCAACCGCCGCGCCGCCGCGCGTGAAAGATCGAGCACGCGCCCTTTCACGAAAGGCCCACGATCGTTGATGCGCACGACGACGCTCCTGCCGTTATTGCGGTTGGTGACCTTGATGCGCGTGCCGAAGGGAAGCGTGCGATGGGCGGCTGTCATCGCCGCGGGGTTCATGCGCTCGCCGGAGGCTGTGCGCGAATGCAGGGCGTACCAGGACGCGCCGCCGCAACGAACCATGGCGGAAGAGGGGGAAAGACCGGCGACAAGGCCGACAGCGACGGTTGCCGCGACAAAGGCGACCCGGCTCGATTTCTTCATGCGTGTGAAATGCTCCGTTAGTGGTTGAGCACCGCCTAGGAAGGAAAAAGGGCCGCAAACGGGCCAAATCGCCATGGTTCCATCGCGGTCGGACACTTTTGGAGTCGGCGGGAAACAGTTTGTCAGGCCAAGGCAGGCATAAAGCGCACACAATCAGCGCGAGCGACGCCGGTCGACGATCAGTTCGACAAGGCCGGACGCCTCGGCGGGCGGGCTGAACAGGCGACGCATCGGGCCATCCAGCAGCGCCGCGGCGCTGGAAATCAGCACGGCGAGCGCGGCCAGAACCGGCAGCAGCAGGGCCTGCGGAACAAGGTTCGCCGCGCCGGCGCCGATCAGCAGCATGACCGCCAGCCCATGCAGAAGGTAGATCGAGAGCGACCGCTTGCCGAGCCACTCCAGCGGCACGGAGGCGGCCGGGATAAGGGCGCAGAACCCAAGCAGCGCGGCGAGGCTGAGCGCCAGCACCAGCAGACGCGCCAGAGCCGGATAGTCTTCCGATGGCGGGGCGCTGGCGAAGTCATGGCTGCCGGTCAGCATGGAGCCGTCCAGCCCGTGCCACCACCACAGTGTCACCGCCAGCATGGTGACCGCGAAGAGAAGGAAAAAAGCCGGGCGATGCCGCCTTGCCAGCGCCACCAGCGGCAGGCCGTAAAGATGGCCCAGCACGAAAAAGGGCAGGAAATAGATGGTGCGCGACGCGCTCAGCGCGTAGCCGACGCCATCGTCATAACCGACGAGGACGGCGCCGCCGAGCGCCACGGCGAGGCCGATCGGCGAGGCGAAAAGCGGCAGCAGGATGCGCCAGCCGATCAGGCTGGCGATGAACCACAGAAGCCAATAGGGCGTGAAGGGCGAATAACTCTGCCACGCGGTCAGCCTGCCCGTCGCGATATAGATGCACTGGAAGACGACGAGCGGGAAAAACAGCGTCCAGACGATCTTCTGGTAGTCGCGGCTCTTCAGCACCTCGCGGGCGAAGATACCCGAAAGAAACACGAAAAGCGGCATGTGGAAGCTGTAAATATCGACATAAAGCGTTTGCAGCAGCGGCGATTGTCCGGACGGTCTCTCGATGAGATGGCCGAAGACAACAAGCAATATGCCCGCTCCCTTCAACGCATCGATATGGCCGTTGCGGCTGTCGTAAGCTGTCTTCATTCTCACGTCACTGCATGCACTGTCTTTCCCGCCTGTGGGCAAAGGTAGTGCATGAACGTGGGAAGCCTAGCCGCTCCCGGCCGCGGGTTCGCCGCCAGGACATCACGGCGAGAGCCGCAACCCCAGGCACATCAAGCTGTTGCGCGCCGCAGGCATTGCAAACGCGTGTGTGGATCAAAAAGGATGAAAGACCGGGCCGAAAACGTGATCCTGGTGCCGTCAGTAGGCTTCGCGGCGCGCCGCCACGACCAGCATGGCGAGCAGGATCGCCGCCGATGCGGCAATCGCCAGGACCAGGATCGTTTCGATGAAACCGATGCCGACGCCGGCGGCCACGAATGCCAGCAGCGCCAGTATAACGGCGATCAGGGTTTTCGAACGTCCATGAACCATTGCCATCTCGCGCTCCATTCTTGCTGCCAAACGTCGCCCGTGGATAGCCCACCTGACGAAGACGCGCCAGCAATGGCAGCGAGTGCTAAAGTCGCACCCCAAGGTGTCATGGCCTTGCCGCTTATGGTTAGCCATCGCCGCGTTGCCCGCCAGTGTCGTCGATCGCTTCCAAAAGTATCCAGAATGCCAGAAGCGGCGTGTCCAGGGAACGCATGGCGTGCCGGATACCAGGCTCATTGTAGAACGAACCGCCGATCCCGGGGGAGAACCACGGGCTGTCACCATGTTGAAATTCTCCCTGCGACAGAACGAGATAGGTTTCCTCGGGCGCATGGTGGTGGTCGGGATAACGGACATTGGGCGCCAGCAATGAAACGCCGATCCAGACATCCTTTCTGTCTTCAAGTCCATGCGGGCCGACAATCATTGCATTGGCGTGGCCGTCGGCGAAATTGTCGCTGGCCGTGCCGTCATATTTCGGCCGGTTCGTCCATGTCAGCGACGGTTCAATCGCCTCGAAACGGCCGACAAGCGCCTTAAGATCAGGATGCGCCGCCGCTGTGGCCAGAGCGCCTTCCAAAAACGAACACACCGGCAATCGGGATCCGACGCCGCTTTGCTGCCGGACAGGCTTTTTCAACGCGGCGAATATCTGCGCGATGGAGCGCCGCGACCGGGCATCCTGCGCAAAATGATCGAATGACTCAAAAGCTGCATCGACGAACGCTTGCAGTGCGTCGCTTCTATCCGCCATCATCGTGCTCCGGCCGAGAAAACGGCAGGTAAGCAGCCCAAGCCGGGACCGGCAAGGGGCAATTGCTCCTGTATCACAGTCGAGCGGCCTGAAACCCTTGAATATCAAGGAATCAATGACTTATAAGGGGATGGTGCCCAGAAGAGGACTCGAACCTCCACTCCTTGCGGAACACGGACCTGAACCGTGCGCGTCTACCAATTCCGCCATCTGGGCTGGTGGGCGCTGATGTAAGCGGCCAAGCGATTGGTGTCAACGCGCATTTTTGAAATGCGCGCCATGATTTGCCTCCTGCCGCTGCGGGCGGGCGGCCGGCTGAAGATCAATCGGCGAGAATGTCCTTGGACGCCACCGTCGAATCGGCATTGAGGCGGTAGATCACCGGCACGCCGGTGCCGAGTTCCAGCCCGGTCACCTCCTCGCCGCTGAGCCCGTCCAGCGCCATGATGAGCGCGCGCAGCGAATTGCCGTGCGCGGCCACCAGAACGGTGCCGCCGGCAAGCACATGCGGTTGCAAGGTATGCAGATAGTAGGGCCAGACCCGCGCGCCGGTGTCCTTCAGGCTTTCGCCGTTCGGCGGCGGCACGTCATAGGAACGGCGCCATATATGCACCTGTTCCTCGCCCCATTTCAGCCGGGCGTCATTCTTGTTGAGCCCCGAAAGGTCGCCATAGTCGCGCTCGTTCAGCGCCCGATCGCGGATCGTCTCGAGATCGCTCTGGCCGACGCAATCGAGGATATGCTGGCAGGTCTTTTGCGCCCGTTGCAGCACGGAGGTGAAAGCGATGTCGAATTTCAGCCCGCGCGCCTTGAGCTTCTCACCCGCCGCCTTCGCCTCGGCATGGCCCTTCTCCGTCAGGTCCGGGTCGCGCCAGCCGGTGAACAGGTTCTTCAAATTCCATTCGCTCTGGCCATGGCGCACAAGCACGAGGGTTCGCGACATTTCTTTCTCCTTCGAAAATTCATCCGGCGGAACACCGGAACCGTTGCGCGATTCAGTTAAGGCCGAGCACGTCGCGCATCGAATAAAGGCCGGGCTTTTTACCATGCGCCCACAGCGCCGCCTTGACGGCGCCACGCGCGAAAATGGCGCGATCCTCGGCCTGGTGGCCAAGGGTGATGCGTTCGCCGGTGCCGGCCAGAACCACGGAATGTTCGCCGACCACCGAACCGCCGCGCAGCGCGGCAAAGCCGATGGCGCCTTCCGGGCGCGGGCCGGTCTGGCCGTCACGCGCCCGCACTTCATTGTCGGCCAATGCGATACCACGGCCCTTCGCCGCCGCCTCGCCCAGCAGAAGTGCCGTGCCCGAAGGCGCATCGACCTTGTGGCGGTGATGCATTTCGAGGATTTCGATATCGAAATCCCGCGCTTCCAACGCCCGCGCCGCCTGCTCCACCAGAACAGCCAGCAAATTGACGCCAAGGCTCATATTGCCGGATTTGACGATTGTCGCATGGCGCGCGGCGGCGGCGATCTTCGCGTCGTCCTCAGCCGTGCAGCCGGTGGTGCCGATGACATGAACAATGCGCGCCTGCGCGGCATAGCCGGCAAACTCGACCGTCGCAGCCGGCCGGGTGAAATCCAGCACGCCATCGGCCCTGGCGAATACAGGCAGCGGATCGTCGCCGATTTCAACGCCGATCGGGCCGATGCCGGCCAGTTCGCCGGCGTCCCTGCCAAGAGCGGGCGAGCCCGGCCGCTCGACCGCGCCGGCAATGCGCGCGCCGGGCATGTCATGCACCGCGCGGATCAGCGCCTGCCCCATGCGGCCGCCGGCGCCGACGACGACCAGCCCCATATCGCTTTGCCCCATATCGTCCCGATCGTCGCTCATGCGCGCCTCCTGCCGATCTTATCCGCTTCGGCCGGGACCGCTCCATCGGCGATGTGACTGTCATCGACGAGGCCCAGCCCCTTGCCGTCGTGTACACGATGGAAGCGGGCATAGACGCTGTCCGGATCGGCGGTCAGAGAGGCGTGGGTACCCTCCTCCACCAGCCTTCCCTCTTCCAGCACCACGATATGATCGGCATTGACGACCGTGGAAAGCCGGTGCGCGATGACGATGGTGGTGCGGCCCTGCGAAACTTCGCCCAGCGCCTGCTGGACACGCGCCTCGGATTCATTGTCGAGCGCCGACGTCGCCTCATCCAGCAGCAGGATCGGCGCCTGCCGCACGATGGCGCGCGCAATCGAGACACGCTGGCGCTGGCCGCCCGAAAGCGTGGCGCCGTTCTCGCCAATGGGCGTGTCGTAGCCGCGCGGCTGCTGGCGGATGAAACCGTCGGCCTGCGCCAGGAGCGCCGCCTGCTCGATCTCCGCGTCGCTCGCCGTCAGCCGGCCATAGCGGATATTGTCACGGATCGTACCCTCGAACAGGTAAGGCTGCTGCGAGACATAGGCGATGGACCCGCGCAGCGAGGCCTTGGTCATGCCGGCAATGTCCTGGCCGTCGATCTCGATCACACCGCTGTCGGTATCGTAGAAGCGCTGCAAAAGAGCCACCAGCGTCGTCTTGCCGGCGCCCGAAGCGCCGACGATGGCAGTGGTCTTGCCGGCCTTCGCCACGAAGCTCAGGCCGCGCAACACGGGCGAACCGTCTTCATAGGAGAAGGAGACATCGCGGAAGCGGATTTCACCATCGCCGATTGCGGCGCTGGCCGCGCCGGCCCGGTCGCGCTGCTGCGGCTCCGTGTCGAGCAGTTCGTAGATCATGCGGGCATTGACCAGCGCGCGCTCGACATTGACCTGTGTGCGGGCCAGCCGCCGCGCCGGATCGTAGGCCAGAAGCAGGGCGGTGATGAAGGCCATGACATCGCCCGGCGGGTGCTGGTAGACCGCCGCCTGATAGGACGCGTAGGCGATGACGCCGGCCACGGCGAGACCGGCCAGTATTTCCGACACCGGCGTCAGCCGTTCGGAGACGCGCGCGATCTTGTTGTAGCGCGACTCGGCATGGTCGATCATCTGGCCGAGACGCTGCGACAATTGCTCTTCGAGAGTAAACGCCTTGACCACGGCGATGCCCTGGACGGCCTCCTGCATGGTGCCGATCAGGTGCGAATTGATCTCGACCGATTCGCGCGTCACACGCCGCACCCGTCGCATGATGTAGTTCACCGCCCAGATCAGCGGCGGGCCGATCAAAAGCACGCTTACCGCCAGCAAGGGTTGCTGCCAGACCATCACGCCGATCAGGCCGATCAGCGTGACCAGGTCGCCGATGACGGATTTCATGGTCATGCCGAGCAGATCGCGAATGCCGGCGACATTCTCGTTGATGCGCGCGGCGAGCCGGCCCGAGCGTGTCTCGTTGAAGAATGTCATGCCGAGTTTCATCAGGTGCTCGAAGACGCGCCGCTGATAGGTCGCGACGACGGCATTGCCGATCCTGGCCAATGTGACGGCCTGCCCGTAGGTGGCAAAGCCGCGCACCAGAAAGATCGCGATGACGGCGCCGCAGATATAGGGCGCACGGTCGTAGCGCTGCTCGACGAAGATGTCATCGATCAGCGGCTTCATGATCCAGGCGGCAAGGCCGGTGGTGATCGCGACGGCCACCAGGCAAAAGCCCGCCAGAACGTAATACTTGACGAAATTCCGGCCGTTTTCGCGCAATATGCGCCGCACCACGGCGAATACTTCGCCCGGTTCCGGCCTTGCCGCTTTAGGGGCCGTGCCGGGGGCCTTATGTTGGCTGGAGGTCAAATTCTGATCCGTCGTTCATGATGCCGGCGCCCCCGAATGGCGCGCTGCATCCTCTTATCGCCATTGGCGGTGCTTGCCTATGACTTCGAAGTCACGCGCTTCTTTCGATTTCAGGTTTGCCAGCGGCGACCGTCCGTTTCGACGCCGAACAGCGAGGGCGTGCGCGCATAGGCCGCGAGGCCCTCAAGCGCCGCCAGTGGATGCGTGATGACATAGACCGGCATGGCGCGCAACAATTCCCCATGCGGGGCCTTGTCCTCGAAGGCGGCACGGAAATTGTCCTTCCTCAGCGCCGGAAGGATTTTCTGCGCTATGCCGCCGGTCAGGAAGACGCCGCCTCGGCTCATGAACACCATGGCAAGGTCGCCCGCGGTGCGGCCAAGGCAGGTGGCGAAGGTTTCCAGCGCCTCGGCGGCCATCGCATCGCCGCCGTCCAGCGCGGCGGCGGTGATTTCGGCCGGCTGCGAAAGAAGCGCGGCCTTGCCGTCGGCAATGGCGATGGCGCGATAGACATTGACGAGGCCGCGGCCGGACAGGATCTGCTCGCCCGAAACGCGCCCTTCCAGCGGTTCGATATGCGGAAACACCTGGTAGTCGCGCGGTGTGCGCGGGCCAATGTCCATATGACCGCCCTCGCCCGGAACCGGCACCCACCCGCCGAAAGCATGGACCAGGCCGGCAACGCCAAGCCCAGTGCCCGGCCCCAGAACGACACGCCCGGCATTGGGCTCCGGCGCATCGCCGCCGATCTTTTCCATGTGTTCTTCGCCGAGCGCCACCACGGCCAGCGCCTGCGCCTCGAAATCGTTGAGCACGACAATGTCGCTGAGGCCAAGACTGGAAAACATCGCCTTCGGCCGCACCACCCAGGGGCAGTTGGTGAGCCTGATCTCGTCGCTCTCGACCGGTCCGGCCACCGCCAGCACAGCCGATTTCGGCCGGACCGGTGAACGCTCCAGCACGGCCACGCGGATTGCCTCGTCGATGGTGGCGAAATCCGCCGTCTTGACGATCTGCGGCTCGCCGGCAGCGGCCTGATCGTCATGCACCAGGCTGAAGCGCGCATTGGTGCCGCCAATGTCGCCGATCAGCACCGGAAAGGGCAGCGCCTTGGTGTCGGCTTGCATGGCTGGCATGGTGATCCTGTGTGCTGGTGTCGCGCCGCGTCTGCGGCCCCGTCAAGCCTATAGCCAAAGCCGGTGCGATGCGGAAGAGGCGCGGCCTCAGGGACGGGGAAGCGGCAAGGGTATGTCCACCTTCGGCGTCGGCACGAAGGCGCTGGCGGTATCGGGCATGGCCGGCATGGCGGCAGCCGGTGCTTCAGGCGCGCCGGACGCGGCGACTGCCGTTCCCTTTGCCCAATAGGTCACGGCATCGGCCGAGAGCGGCGCAGGCTCGCCAAGCACAACCTGGCAGGCCTTGGGCAGGTCCGCCATGGTCATGACATCGCGCGCCTTCGGCTTTTGCGGCCCCTTGGCCGGACGCCACGGCTCGTCGGTGAACCACCAGGCAAGTTGCTCGCCGCAGCCATCCGCCGTGCCGGTGCCGCGTTGCGGCTTGCAGCCGGTCGAGCCGGGCGGGCAGGAAATACGGATGTGAAAATGCGAATCATGCCCCCAAAGGGGCCTGATCTTGTTCAGCCAGGCGCGATCGCCGCTCACCGTATCGCACAGTTTCTTCTTGATGCCCGGATTGACGAAAATACGCTCGACCTCAGGGTAGCTCGCCGCCTGCCTGAGCAGGCGCGCATAGACGGGCGCCCATTTGCGCTCATCGACCAGATGCGTGCCCGGCCGGATCAGCGACACCGCGCCGACCGTGTCGCGCTGGGCGAGCGAATAACGCCGCGCCGGCATTGGCGTGAACCAGATATCGGCATCAAGGCCGATCTGGTGCGAGGCATGGCCGGTCAGCATCGGGCCGCCGCGCGGCTGGGCGATGTCGCCGACCAGAAGCCCGCGCCAGCCCTCGGCCGCCGCATCGCGCGAAAATTTCTCCAGCAGGCCGATCAGTTCCGGATGGCCCCAGCGGCGGTTGCGCGAGGGGCGCATCACCTGCCAGGTAGGCCCGTCCAGCGGCAGGGCCACGCCGCCGGCAAAGCAGCCCTTGGAATAAAAACCGAACGATTGCGGCGCGGCCAGCGCCGGCAGCACCTTGGCGCCGAACAGGTTCTTGGCCTTCTCGGCCGCCGTCGCGGACGATAGCATGAACCCGCAGACGGCCAGCGCCGCTGCAAGCCCAAGGGCGAAGCGAGCGGAAATGCCGAACATGGATCGCGTGGTGATTTTCATGGCTATCTCGCAATTGCGCCCGCTCAAGCTTGCGGCGCTATCGTTAACCGAAGCTTAACGCAAAACCCGCTTCGAGCGGATCGCACACGGTCAATGCAGCTTACTGGGGTCGCTTGATGGCGTCGGGCGGCACGCTGGTTCGCCAATCGCCCTCCTCCCACATCTGGTCGAGGGCGGCGCGGTAATCGGCGAAACGGAGCAGATAGCCCGCCGCCTTGAGAGCGGCGTTGGAAACGCGCTTGTTCTCGCCATAGAAGGAGCGCGCCATCGGCGAAAGCGTCGCCGTGTCGAAGGCGATTTCCTGCGGAGGCTCGACGCCCATCAGGCCTGCGGCATAGGCGACCACGTTCTGCGGCGGGGCAGGTTCGTCGTCGGTGACGTTGAAGATGCCGCCCATGCGCGCCTGCGCCAGATGCCACAGCGCGCCGGCAATGTCGGCGACGTGGATGCGGTTGAACACCTGGCCGGGCTTGACCAGCCGCCTGGCCGTGCCGTTTTCCAGATTGACGAAGGCATTGCGGCCCGGCCCGTAAATGCCGGAAAGCCGGAGCACGGCGACAGGAATTCTGGCCGCAGTGCCTGCGTCCAGCCATCGCCGCTCGGCCTGCGCCCGCAGCCAGGACCGGTTCGACACCGGCCGGCATTCGGCCCGCTCGTCCACCCAGTTGCCGCCATGATCGCCATAGACACCGACCGTCGACAGGTAGCCGATCCAGCGCAGCTTCGGCAGCACACCCGCCGCGCGAAAGGCATTCAAGGCGGCGTCACCGGCCGCGTCAGGCGCGATCGAGACGACCAGATGCGTGGCTTGCGCTAGTTCGGCCAGAAGCTCGGCGCTCGCCTTGCCGTCGAACAGAAGCGGGTGAATGCCCGCCTGCCGCAGCGCGTCGAATTTTTCGGGCGCGCGTGTGGTCCCGGCAATGCGGGTATCGGTGGTGTTCATTCGCGCAAAGGCCTGCACCGAATAACCTGCCCCGAAGATGAAGAATTTCGCCGTCACCCTGCGCCCCCCGGATGTCGAGCCAATGCCTGCCGCCATTCTGAGCGCACGGTCTCCTCCCCTTCCCCGACAAGGGCATCCCTGGCTTTCCGCGTGAAATCGCCGTTTGCCGCCAGCCGTGAAAACGCCCAGACGGCGGCCCCGCGCACCAGCGGCGAGAGATCGTTTAAGAGTGCGGCGACCTGCGGAACCAATGCGGCATCGTTTGAATTGCCGGCGGCAATCAGCACGTTACGAATGAAGCGGTCGCGGCCGATGCGCTTGACCGGCGAACCGGAAAAGAAGGCGCGAAAGCCCGCATCGTCGAGCACAAGCAGACCGGCCAGCGGCGGCTCGTGCAGTTCCGGCCGGGCAACCAGCTTCAGTTCCGAGGCGGCGCGGGCGAACTTGTTCCACGGGCAGGCCGCCAGGCAATCGTCGCAGCCATAGATATGATTGCCGATCGCCTCGCGGAATTCATGCGGGATCGGTCCCTTGTTCTCGATGGTGAGATAGGAAATGCAGCGCCGCGCATCTAGCTGATAGGGTGCCGGAAAGGCGTTTGTCGGGCAGGCGTCCAGACAGGCCCGGCAGGAGCCGCAATGGTCTTTTTCCAGCGCGTCCGGCGCCAGTTCCGCCGTGGTGAAGATGCTGCCGAGGAACAGCCAGGAGCCGTGCGCGCGGCTGACCAGATTGGTGTGCTTGCCCTGCCAGCCGACACCCGCCGCTTCCGCCAGCGGCTTTTCCATCACCGGCGCGGTATCGACGAAGACCTTCACATCGCCGCCGGCGCGCGCCACGATCTTGCCGGCGATCTCCTTCAGCCGGCCTTTCATCACGTCATGATAATCGCGGTTCTGCGCGTAGACCGAAATCGCGCCACGGTCGCGGCGCTCAAGCACGGCGCGCGGATCGTGGTCCGGCCCGTAATTCATCGCCAGCACGATGATCGAGCGCACGTCGGGCCAAAGCGTCGTCGGATCGGCGCGGCGCGCCAGCGTTTCCTCCATCCACGCCATCGAGCCATGGAAACCGGCGGCGACGAAATCGACCAGGCGCGCCGGCGCCAGCGGGATCGCATCCGGCCGTGTGACGGCGACCACGTCGAAGCCGGCGCGCGCGGCTTCAACGTCGATCAGCGCGCGCAGCTTGGCGGCGGGATCCGCCTTCTCAGAAATCGAGATCCGCATAATGCGATACCGGCGACAGGCCGCGCACCCGGTCGGTCAGCAGCGGCCGGAAGGAAGGCCGCGACTTGACGCGCGTGTACCATTCGCGCGCGGCGGCATGTTCGCGCCAATCGATCTCGCCGAGATAGTCGAGCACCGAGAAGGCGGCGGCGGCGGCGAGATCGGCATAGGTCAGGCGCGGGCCGGCCAGCCAGTGCCGCGTGCCGGCCAGCCAGTTGGTGTATTTCATATGCTGGCGGATATTGGCGCGGGCCGCGCGGATGGCGCCCGAATCGGGCGAGCCGCCGCCGTCTTCAGCCGGCATGACAGGCTTCAGCACCCGCTCGCGCACCAGATGGCGTGTTACCTCGCCATCGGTCTTGGTAAGATACCAGTCGATCAGGCGGCGGATTTCGGCGCGCTCCATCGGGCCTTCGGCAAACAGCCGCCGCTCCCGCTTCAAGACACCACGCGTTTCGTCGAGATATTCGGCAATCACCGTGGCGCCGACGAGCGGCGTGTCGCCTTCGGCCAGCAAAACGGGCAATGTGCCGGCCGCGTTGAGCGTCAGAAACTCCTTTCTGCGCGCCCACGGCTTCTCTTCGATCAGCGCCAAGTCCTCGCCATATTCGCCAAAGACAAGACGGACGAATCGGCAGGCGGCAAACATGGGATGATGGAAAAGGGTGAGCATGGTCCTGCACTATCGAATGCGCTCTGACGAATCGCAACATGCGCCCATCAATCCTGGCGCGTCTCCGTGAACCGTCGCGATGCAGCGACCTATAGGGTCAGTTGTGCGCGCTGACAAGCACGCCCTTGGGCCAGCCGCAGGGCGCCTTGAGCGCGACCCGTTCGGCGCCGCCTTTAAAAACTCTTAGCATAAGTTGGTTACAAGCCGGACCGGCGGGCTGCATGGCGCCGGAATAGGGGACTTTCGTGGACATTCATACGTTGATCGAGGCCTTGCTGCTCGGCATGCTGGAAGGCCTGACCGAGTTCCTTCCGGTTTCATCGACCGGCCATATCCTGCTGGCAGGGCATTTTCTCGGCTTCAATTCCACCGGCAAGGTGTTCGAGGTGCTGATCCAGCTTGGCGCCATACTCGCCATCCTCAGCCTCTATGCCGGCCGCTTCAAGGCCTTCATCACTCGGCCGGAAGCACCGAAGCTGATCGGCGAAGCCATTGTCGGCGTGCTGGCCTCCATCGTGTGGATCGGCGGGTGCGCCGTCGAGCTTGTGGCAGCGACGGTGAAACGCCGCCGCGTCAACCTGTTCGTGCCGCCGCAACTGCCCGCCGACCCGTCCGTGCGGCTGATGGTGGGCATCATCGTCGCCTTCCTGCCGGCGGCGGTCATCGGCGCGCTGGCGCACGACTTCATCAAGACGGTGCTGTTCGAATCGCCACGGCTGATCTGCATCATGCTGATCATCGGCGGCGTGATCCTTTTGTGGGTAGACCGGCTCGACCTGAAACCCAAACATCACGACGCCACCGCCTTTCCGCTGCCGCTTTGCCTGAAGATCGGCCTGTTCCAGTGCCTGGCGATGATTCCCGGCACGTCGCGCTCCGGCGCCACCATCGTCGGCGCGCTGCTGATGGGCGTGGACAAAAGGGCGGCGGCTGAATTCTCGTTCTTCCTCGCCATCCCGACCATGCTTGGCGCATTCACGCTCGATCTGATCAAGAACCGCGACCTGCTTACGGCTACCGATATTCCGATCATCGCGCTCGGCTTCCTGGCCGCCTTCATCACCGCGTTGATCGTCGTGCGCAGCCTGCTCGGCTACGTCTCGCGCCACGGTTATGCGCTGTTCGGCTGGTGGCGCCTCATTATCGGCA
This sequence comes from Manganibacter manganicus, assembly GCF_002075885.1. GTDB lineage: Bacteria > Pseudomonadota > Alphaproteobacteria > Rhizobiales > Rhizobiaceae > Mesorhizobium > Mesorhizobium manganicum. Next base: position 14,925 of record NZ_MDET01000008.1, on the reverse strand, counting down.
TCGTCGGCCTCGCGGCACTTTTTGTCTGGGGCTAAAAAATGACGAAGGACGACCTTTCCGGCATCTACAAAGCCTACATAGCCTGCCTGAACAGGCAGGACTGGCCGAGTCTGGGGCGGTTCGTCGACGACGACGTTCAATATAACGGCAAACCTGTCGGACTATCCGGCTATCGCGAGATGTTGGAGGGCGATTTCCAAGCGATTCCCGATCTGTATTTCGAGATCGATCTGCTGGTTTCAGACCCCCCTCATGTCGCGAGCCGCCTGCGCTTCGACTGCACGCCGAAGGGGATCCTATTTGGCCTTCCCGTGAATGGAAAGAGGGTCTCGTTTACCGAGAACGTATTCTACGCGTTCCGAGGCGAACGGATCGAAACGGTATGGTCGCTCATAGACAAGGCCGCCATCGAAGCCCAGCTATAAAGGACTTGCCTCTGCTATGCCGCCGGCTTGCGCTGGAACTGGCCGAAGGGCCGAAAACGCCACAGATAGGTCGGCAGCATGGTGCCCAGGGCTTGCGGCTGGATGCCGAGGCCGGCAAGCGTGCGCCCTTCGCCGATCGCCTTTTCCGACACCTGATTGTGCACGCGCAACTGCTCAAGCTGGTCGCTGGTCAGCAACGGATTGGGCAGCATGCCGAGGATCGAAGCCTGGATACCAGCCAGCCACCATGGGACAGGCATCAGCACACGCTTGCGATCGATGACGGCAAGCAGTTCCTGCATGCATTGCTTGAAGGTCAGCACCTGCGGGCCGCCAAGTTCATAGATGCGTCCGCCTTCGACCTCGCCATCGACCGCGCGCGCCACGGCTTCCGCGACATCATCGACATAGACCGGCTGGAAACGGGTGTGGCCGCCGCCGATCAGCGGCAGGACCGGCGAAAGACGCGCCATGCTGGCAAAGCGGTTGAAGAATTCGTCTTCCGGGCCGAAATTGATCGAGGGACGGTGGATGACGGCATCGGCAATGGTTTCCAGAACCGCCTTTTCGCCGAGCGCCTTGCTGCGGGCGTAGGCAGAAGCCGAGCGCGGGTCCGCGCCCAGCGCTGAAACATGCGTCATCCCGGCACCCACCGAACGCGCGGCTTCGGCAATGGCGCGAGCGCCGAATTCGTGCACCGCGCCAAACCGCTGCCGGCCGCTCTCATGCAGGATACCGACCAGATTGACGACATGGTCGGCACCCTGTACGGCGCGGTCCACCGACCAGCGCGCCCGCACATTGGCCTGCACGGGCTGGATCTGGCCTACATTGCCGAGCGGCTGGAGATGGCCGGCAAGATCCGGCCGGCGGCAGGGAACGCGGATGCGATAACCGCGGCGGGCGAGCGCGCGCACCACATGCCGGCCGACAAAGCCTGACCCGCCGAAGACGACGACGAGCTTGGGGGTTTGCAGGATTTCGGTCATGACTGGCTCCGCAGGCTAGGCTGAAGCCGTTTCATAATCGCTTTTTCGGTAAAGGCAAAGGGCGCGGGACAGGCCGTCGCGATCATCTCCCACGCGATCAGAACGCCTTGCCGAGTCGTGCGTCAACCGAGTGCCGATTGCCGCCTCGCACGGCGAAGAAAGCCAGTATCGCCGCCCACAGCAGCGACTTCTCGGCACCCGAATAGCCCTGCCCCATGGTGATCCAGTGGAACCAGACCGTGACCAGCAGCACGAACAGGCCGGCAAAGGCGGCGGGACGCGTCAGAAAGCCGAGCGCGATGAAAATGCCGCCAAAGAATTCGGTGCAGGCCAGAAGCAGCGACCAGAACGCGCCCGGATAAAAGCCAAGGCCCTCAACCATATCCGCCGCGCCGAACGGGTTGACGATCTTCGACGAGCCGTGAATGGCCAGAAAGCCGCCGGCGACGACGCGCAGCAGCGTCTCGATGCCCTCGTTCAGCGCGCCATAGATGCCGCCAAGTGCGGGTATGACGAGGCGCTGCCGGGGTGTTTCGGGTGTCATGGACATCGGTCGGTGATCCTGCTTCCTGGAGCGGCAGCCATTGCCCGGCGTGCCGTTCACGATCAAATGAGAAAAAGTTGAGCGTACTTATCCGCTTTCTCACGATACCACCAGTAGGACAAAGAGTCCGAGGCGAGCCTTCAGGCGCTATAGCGCCCGGCGAACTCGGACAGGCGCTGCACCACAGTTTTGGGGACATTCAGGCCATCGGAGGTGGCGCGTTGCGTGGCCTGCACCGCCGCCCGCCCCGGAATATGCACGCCGTAATGCGCTCGCAGCCGGCCGAGTTGGTCGGCAAGGCGCTGCTCGAAACCGGGATCGAGGAGTTTCGGCTCCATGGCCAGCACGAACAGCCCGGTGCCGGGGCTCTCCGAACCTGTAGCGAACGCAGGCGCATCTAGCGACCAGTTGGCGCCGGTGAGGCCGGCCGCCAGCACCTCGACCATCAGCGCGATATTGGCACCGCGCGGACCGCCGAACGCCAGAAGCGCGCCTTTCATGGCTGCTGCGGGGTCGGTGGTCGGCTGGCCATCGGCATCGACGGCCCAGCCATCAGGGATTTCCTCGCCCTGTTTGGCCGCCTTGCGGATATTGACGAAGGCGGTTGCGCTCGACGCCTGGTCGATGATCAGCGGCGCGCCATCCGCCGAAGGTGCCGCAAAGGCCAGCGGATTGGTGCAATAGACCGGCCTTGTCGAACCCGAGCCGGCCAGCAGCGCCGGGCCATTGGTGGCAGCCAGCGCCGCCAGCCCGCGTTCCGCCAACCGGGCGACGAAATGGCCGAGACGGCCGCAGGTATAGGCGTTTTTCTGCGCAAAGATCGCAACGCCGAACAGGCGGGCGGCCTTGGCGAGATCGTCGAGCGTACGCTCGAAGCCGAGATGCGGCACGCCGCGGCGCGCATCCGAAAGATAGACCGCCAGCGCCGGCCGCGTGACGACCGGTTCGGCCTTGCCATCGATACGCCCGGCCTCCAGCGCGTCAAGATAATCGAGGAGATGCGCCAGCCCGACGGAAGGCAGTCCCGCCGCTTCGGCACTGACCGCGGCGGACGCCAATGCCTGCGCCGTCTCGTCGCCGGCCCCGGCGCCAAGCGCCGCCATGCGGCAAAGGCCGGCCGCCTGTTCGAGACTGAGCTGCATGACGTCTTTCGATGTATCTTCCATCGGGGCTTCCATGGAGGCCTTTGTCGCCGTCTGCTTCAGCGATTTCAAGTCATGCCGAAGGTCACCGTCAGCCGATCTTCACCGGAATCCGGCTTTCTAGCCGGCGGAACAGGAACACGATGATACCCGTGATCACCATATAGACCAGGGCCAGAAGCAGCAGCGGCTCATAGGTGATGAACGTTTCCTGCCGCACGCGCCCGGCGACATTATAGATATCGACAACGGTGATCGTCGCCACCAGCGGCGTCGCCTTGAGTTGCAGTACGGTTTCGCCGGCCAGCGTCGGCAGCGCGCGATAGAAGGCCTGCGGCATCCAGATGCGCCGGAAAATCTTCCAGCGGCTCATGCCATAGGCGCGCGCGGCTTCCAGTTGCCCCCTCGGCACGCCGGCAAAGGCGCCGCGCATCACCTCGCCTTCATAGGCGGCATAGGACAAGGTCAGAGACAGCACCGCATAGGGCCATGCCTGCCTGAGATACGGCCAAAGCTCCGAATGACGGATCCACGGAAATTGCGGGAACAGCGAGCCGAGACCGTAATAGAGCAGCCAGAGCTGGAGCAGCAGCGGCGTGCCGCGGATCATGGTGCAGAAACCCCGCGCGGGTGCTGCCAGCCACCACGGGCCGGCCGCCTGGGCAAGCCCGAGCGGCACCGCGAGCATTATGCCGAGCGCGCAGGTGACGACGAGAATCCAGATTGTGCGCCAGATGCCCTGCAAGGCAAGCCCGTAATAGCGCGGCAACCAGTCCCAGCGCATGAACAGCGTCGCGGCGATGACAAGCGCCAGCGCCACCGCGAGCAGACCGATGCGGTGCGGCTTCAACCAGGACGGCGCGCGCGCCGGCGGGGTCATGACGGGCGCGTCGACGCTCATCTCATGCCCCCGCCGTTGACGGCATGCCGCGCCGCGCCCAACGCTCGATGCGCCGGATAAAGACGTTGGAGACCAGCGTCAGCAGCAGATAAAGCGCGCCGGCGGCGATGAAGAAGGTGAAATAGGCCTTGGTGGCGCCGGCGGCCACGCGCGTCGTCAAGGTCAGTTCGTTGAAGCCGACGACGGCGAGCAGCGCGGTGTCCTTGGTGGCGATCAGCCACAGATTGGCCAGGCCCGGAATGGCGAAGGGCAGCATGGCGGGCAGCGTGATGCGTTTCAGCATCAGGATCGGCGACATGCCGTAGGCCCTGGCCGCCTCGATCTGGCCTTGCGGAATGGCAAGGATCGCGCCGCGGATCACCTCGGTGGAGTAGGCACCCTGAACGAAGCCCAGCACCAGGATACCGGCGACCAGGCCGCTGATATTGATCGGCTCATAGCCGGCCATGACAAGAACCCGGTTGATGAGATCGGTGCCGGCGAAATAAAGCAGCAGGATCAGCACCAGTTCCGGCACGGCGCGCACTATGGTGGTGTAGACGGCCCACAAATCCTTGGCGATGGGGCCGCCATAAAGCTTGCCGTAGGCGCCGCATATGCCGATCAGCAGCCCGAGGCCAAAGGCGCCGACGGCAATTTCGACGGAACTCAAAAGGCCACGCAGCAGGCTGCCGCCCCAACCCGGAGGAACGGGCGAGAGAAGCTCCATGACGCCGGCCGCCGAGGCTGTTAGCAGGGTTTCAATCGCTCACACTCCCAATTTCCGTCGTCGGCCAGCGCGGATCGGGCAGGCCGGCGCAAGCAATGCCCGCGCGGCGCTGCGAAAGCGCCACGCGGATCGACCATCGATCGCCTCAGTTCGACTGGACGTCGTCGCCGTAAACGTCGAAGTCGAAATATTTCTCGGTGATCTTCTGATAGGTGCCGTCGGCACGCATCGCCTTGATGGCGGCGTTGAATTTCGCCTTCAGCTTGTCGTCACCCTTGCGCAGGCCGATGCCGACACCCGGCCCGAGCACCTCGAGATCGGGCGCGACCGTGCCCATGATCTTGCAGCAATCCTTGCCCTGATCGCTTTTCAGGAAGGCGTCGAGCGCGATCTGGTCGGCCTGCACGGCATCGACGCGGCCGGCGGCGAGATCCTGATTGGCCTCGTCCTGGGTCGAGTATTCCTTGATCTGCGAGACGCTGTCGGCGAAATGCTTCTTGGCATAGGCGGCGTGGACGGTCGAAACCTGCACGCCGAGGATCTTGTCCTTGAGCCCTTCCGGCGTGGCGGGGAAGTCCTCGTCCTTCGGCCCCATAATGGCCGTCGGCGTGTTGTAATACTTGTCCGAGAAATCGATCGCCTTCTTGCGCTCGGCCGTGATCGACAGCGAATTGATGATCGCGTCGATCTTCTTGCCGGTGAGCGCGGGGATCAGACCGTCCCAGGCGATATAGGAGATCGGACAATCCAGCTTGGCTTCGGCGCACACGGCATGGATGAAGTCGATCTCCCAGCCGCCCCATTCGCCGGACGCATCCGGCGACACGAATGGCGGATAGGGTTCCGGCGCCACGCCGATCTTGACCGTCTCGGCTTGCGCGCTGCCCATGGATGCGGCGCCGAGCACGAGGGCCGCGGCGAAGGCTTTCATCAACACTTTCATACTTCACTCCCGTTTTTGATCATTGTTCCCGACTGTTTTGATTTATCCGATGCTGCGGATGAATTGCTTCAGCCGCTCGGATTTCGGTGCGCCGAAAATCTCCTCCGGCGGCCCCTCTTCCTCGACGAGGCCGTTATAGAGATAGACGACATGGGTGGCGACTTCGCGGGCAAACTTCATCTCATGCGTGACAAGCACCATGGTGCGCCCCTCGCGCGCCAGATCGCCGATCACCTTGAGCACTTCGCCGACAAGTTCGGGATCGAGCGCCGAAGTCGGCTCGTCGAACAGCATGACGCGCGGCTGGATGGCGAGCGCACGCGCAATGGCGCCGCGCTGCTGCTGGCCACCGGACAGGTAAGCCGGATAGACATCGCGCTTTTCCGCCAGTCCGACGCGGTCAAGCAGCGTCTGCGCCTCCGCAATGGCCTTGTCGCGCTTGACGCCCAAAACGTGCACCGGAACCTCGATGACGTTTTCGAGCAACGTCAGATGGCTCCACAGATTGAAGCTCTGGAACACCATGCCCAGCCGCGAGCGGATGCGCTCGATCTGCCTGCGATCGGCGGGAATGGTATGGCCGTGACTGTCGGCCTTGAGCCTGATTTGCTCGCCATTGACGCGAATAACGCCGCTGGTCGGGTTTTCCAGGCAGTTGATGCAGCGCAGCAATGTCGATTTGCCCGATCCCGAGCCCCCGATAATGGCGATCACGTCGCCGTCGCGCGCCGAAAGCGACACGCCCTTCAGGACATGCAGATCGCCGAACTTCTTGTGCAGGCTCTCTATGTGGAGAGCCTCTGCCGCGCCGTCCTGCGCCAAAGGCGACGGATTTGCGGCAGTGCCTGCCATGCTCATCGCAGGCGCTCCGCCCGGATCGCGGTATCGGGTCCTGTCCTTACCCGGCTTCCTGTCATCGCTGCGTGCAATCCCCCGTTTTTGACAAGATGAACCCGCCGGAACGGGTTCGTCAATTAGACATATTACGGCACTTGCGGCGTTGTTATGCAAGTGTATAAATAGCGTCCCGTGAAATTTTTATCGTATTTTTCAGTTTGTGAGGGTGTCGTGAACGGTTTCGGTTCTCAGTCGATGGCAGCGCCGCTGAAGCGCGTGCTGATGCGCTCTGCCGCCAATGCGATGCGCGACGCCGAACCCGCAGCGTGGCACTACGGCGCCGGTTTCAACGCCGGCAAGGCGGCTTTACAGCATGCGGCACTGGCCGATCTGGTGGCGGCTTCGGGAGCCGGGATCGAATGGATCGAGGACGAGCGGGACGGGCTTTCGGACTCGGTGTTCACCCACGACCCGTCGCTGATGACCGAGCATGGCGCGCTGATCCTTTCGATGGGCAAGGGGCTGCGCCAGCCGGAACCCTCCCTGCATGAGCGCACCTATCAGCGCCTCGGCATTCCGGTTCTCGGCCGGGTCGAGGCGCCCGGACAGGTGGAGGGCGGCGATTGCGTATGGGTGGACGCCAACACGCTGGCGATCGGGCGGGGCGTGCGCACCAACCAGGCCGGCATCGAGCAACTGAGCGCTATCCTGGCGCCCAAGGGCATCGCCGTGCACGGCTTCGACCTGCCCTTGTGGCAGGGCGAGGAAGCCTGCCTGCATCTGATGTCGGTGATCAGCCCGCTGGCCGACGACCTGGCGCTGGTCTACGCGCCGCTGCTGCCGGCGGCCTTCTACCAGATGCTCAAGGCACGCGGCATCAAGCTGGTGCATGGCGACGCGGGCGAATTCCATGCCTCCAACGGACTCAGCCTCAACGTGCTGCCGACCAGCCCGCATCAGGTGATCGCCGTCGCCGGTTTCCCGAAGACCAAAGCTGCCATGGAAGCGGCGGGCTGCACGGTGCAGACCTTCGAGGCGGATGCGCTGTGCATCGCCTGCGAGGGTGGGCCGACCTGCCTCACACGCCCGATCCTGCGGCAATGAATGACGCACCGCCGCGCCGCAAATTCCGCCGCGAGGGCGAAGAACGGCGGCGGCAGGACTTGATCGAGGCGACGCTGGACTGTGTCGCCGAATATGGGCTGGAAGGCGCGACGGTGCGGGCGATCGCGCGGCGCGCCGGCGTGACGGCGGGGTTGATCCGGCACTATTTTCCCAACAAGGAAGAGCTTCTGCAAGCCACCTATGCGACCATTGTCGGACGCATGACCGAACAGGCCAAGGCGGCTTTGGCCATGGACAACGCCAGTCCGCGCCGCCGGCTCGCCGCTTTCGTCGAAGCGAACCTCACTCCGCCGGTGATCGATGCGCGAATCTTTTCCCTATGGGCCGGCTTCATCGGCCGGGCAACGCATGACCCGGCGTTGGCAGCCGCGCATCGTGTTGGTTATCTCGGCTTCCGTGACGAACTCGAAGCCCTGGTTGCCGAAGTGCTGGCGGCGGAAGACCAGGTCGCCGACAAGGCGCAAACACGCGCGCATGCCATCGCCATCAACGGCATATTGGACGGGTTGTGGATCGAAGGCTGCCTGGCAGACGATCTGTTCGGTCCCCGCGAATTGGCCGGCATTGCGATTTCGACGGTGGAAGCGCTGCTGAGGCTGAAACCGGAGAGGGAGGAGACACCATGACGACCATCGGCGAAGCCCTGATCGACCTGCTCGAAGCGCATGGCGTCGATACCGTATTCGGCATTCCGGGCGTGCATACAGTGGAGCTCTATCGCGGTCTTGCCCGTTCGAAGATCCGCCATGTCACGCCGCGCCACGAACAGGGCGCCGGCTTCATGGCGGACGGCTATGCGCGCGCCTCGGGGCGGCCGGGCGTTGCTTTCGTCATCACCGGGCCGGGACTGACCAACACCATCACCGCCATGGGGCAGGCGCGCGCCGATTCCGTGCCGATGCTGGTGATTTCAGGCGTCAACGCCGCGCCGACGCTGGGCAAGGGGCTTGGCTTCCTGCACGAATTGCCCGACCAGCGCGGGATGATGGAAAAGGTGGCGCTGTTTTCGCACCGCGTCACCGAAGCCGCCGAACTGCCGCAGGTGCTTTCGCGCGCTTTCGCGCTGTTTGCCTCCTCGCGGCCCGGTCCCGTCCATATCGAAATCCCGACCGATGTCATGGTCAAACCGGCGAACGGCCTCGTTGCCGCACCCGCCAATGCCATGCCACCACAGCCGCACAGTGCCGCGCTGGCAAAAGCCGCAACACTGCTGGCCGCCGCGAAAAGGCCGGTGATCCTTGCCGGCGGCGGAGCCAGGCATGCCGGCGCATTGCTGAAGCAACTGGCGGAGCGGCTTTCCGCACCCGTCGTCACCACCGCCAATGGGCGCGGCCTGATGCACGGGCACCCGCTCGGCGTGCCGGCAAGCCCCAGCCTGAAGGCGGTGCGCGAACTGGTCGACCGGTCCGATTGCGTGCTGGCGGTGGGCACCGAATTCGGCGCGACCGACTATGACATGTATGGCGATGGCGGCTTCACCATGCCGCAAGACCTCATCCGCATCGACATCGATGCCACACAGCTTGCCCGTCGCCCGGCGACGATTGCCATCGAGGCCGACAGCGCCACCGCCCTTTCCGGTCTGCTGGCGCAACCGGCCGGCGACGACGCAGCGCACGGCAGCGGCGAAGCGCGGGCGAAAGCGGCAAGGGATGGCGCATGGGCGGCGCTTGAGCCGATGTTGCAGAGCCAGGTCAGGGCAGTCGAGATCATCCGTGATGCGTTGCCCGGTGCGATCATCGTCGGCGATTCGACGCAGCCGATCTATGCCGCCAATCTCTATTACGACCATGATCGGCCGAGCGGCTGGTTCAATGCCGCCACCGGCTTCGGCGCGCTCGGCTTCGGGCCGCCGGCGGCCATCGGCGCGGCGATCGCCGTGCCCGACGCGCCCGTCGTGTGCCTGACCGGCGACGGCGGCTTCCAGTTCACCCTGCCGGAAATCGGCGCGGCGCAGGACGCCGGAACGCCGGTCATTTTCGTGGTGTGGAACAATCGCGGCTATCGCGAAATCGAGACCTCGATGCTCGATGTCGGGGTGGAGCCGGTGGGCGTATCTCCCGAGCCGCCGGATTTCTGCAAACTGGGCGAAGCCTATGGCATCGCCGCCGAACGGCTCGACTCGATTGACGGGTTTGGCGACGCCCTCAGGCGAGCCCATGCGAAAACACAACCCTGCATCATCGAAATATCAATTGAGTGACAGCGCGAAAGGCGCGACCCTTGTCAGAATGGGCAGGTCGTGACTGTGGGAGCGAGTAAGGTATGACAGGTGCTTTGGAAGGCAGACATGTCGTGGTGACCGGCGGAACCGGTGCTCTCGGCAGCGCGGTGGTCGCCCGGTTGCTGGATGAAGGCGCTTTCTGCCATGTGCCCAACACCCATGCCGAACCGCCGGCGCATTTTCCCTTTGCCAAGCACGAGCGCGTGCGCCTGGCCAACAATATCTATCTGGCCGACTCGGCGGCCACCGACGCTTTCTATTCGCAGGCGCCCGAATTATGGGCCTCGATCAACCTTGCCGGCGGCTTTGCCCGCGCGCCATTTGAGAAAACGGAATCCGCGGCCTTCGCCGAGATGATGGAAACCAACGCGCGCACCACCTTCCTGTGCTCTCGCGCGGCCGTGCGCATGATGCACATCTCCAACACGGCCGGCCGCATCGTCAACATCGCCGCCCGCCCCGGCCTCGATCCACGGCGCGGCGGCGGCATGGTGGCTTACACGGCCAGCAAGGCGGCGGTGGCGGCCATGACGGTGGCGCTCGCCGAAGAGGTGAAGGCGCGCGGCATTCTGGTCAATGCGGTCGCGCCCTCGACGCTCGACACGCCGGCCAATCGCGAAGCGATGCCCGACGCCGATTTCGGCAAATGGGTGAGCCTGGACGCCGCGGCCGAAGTGATCGTCCACCTCGCCTCTCCCGCCAACCGGGCGGTGAGCGGCGCCTTGGTGCCGCTTTACGGCCGGGCCTGACGAGCCATTCGTTCTTCTGGTGCGTCTTGCGTCCTTCGAGGCTCGCTCCACTCGCGCCTCGGGATGAGGATCGCAGGCGCCCGACCTTCCAAACGAAAAGACCCGCCGGAGCGATCCGGCGGGTCTTTTTTGATCCGGTCACGCGTCATGGAAACGGCGCGTGAAGGAGCCTGCTCGGCTCACACCAGAGGTCCTGGATGTTGACACATCCAGGACGCCTCAATCGCCGGCGCGGCCCATCCGGGCCACTTGGCTTGGCTTTCGCGCCAACGGGCGCGGCGCGCAGTCGCGCGCTCCAACGGTCATTCAAAATGACCGTTGGTATTAGTTGCCCTGCTTCTTCAGCGCGGCCCCCAGAATGTCGCCAAGCGAAGCGCCGGAGTCGGTCGAGCCGTACTGGGCGACCGCCTGCTTCTCTTCGGCGATTTCCAACGCCTTGATCGAGACCTGCAGCTTGCGGGTCTTCTTGTCGAAGGCGATGACACGCGCATCGACTTTCTGGCCGACGGTGAAGCGCTCGGGGCGCTGCTCGTCACGGTCGCGGGACAGGTCGGAACGCCGGATGAAGGTATCGATGCCGCTCTCGACCAGCCGCACTTCGAGGCCGCCATCCTTGATGCCGGTAACTTCACAGGTGACGACCGCGTTCTTGCGCAGTTCGCCGGAAGCCGCCGCATCGCCGGCCGCGTCGCGCTCGAGCTGCTTGACGCCGAGCGAGATGCGCTCCTTGTCGATATCGACGTCGAGCACCTGCGCCTTGACCATCTGGCCGCGCTGATACTCCTCGATCACCTGCTCGCCCGGACGGTTCCAGTCGAGGTCGGACAGGTGGACCATGCCGTCCACGTCGCCTTCCAGGCCGATGAACAGGCCGAACTCGGTCTTGTTCTTGACTTCGCCCTCGACCTGGCTGCCGACCGGATAGGTGCGGGCAAACGCTTCCCACGGGTTCTCCAGCGTCTGCTTGAGGCCGAGCGAAATGCGGCGCTTGGCCGGATCGACCTCGAGCACGACGACATCGACCTGCTGCGAAGTGGACAGGATCTTGCCGGGGTGGACGTTCTTCTTCGTCCACGACATTTCCGAAACGTGGATCAGGCCCTCGATGCCCGGCTCCAGTTCCACGAACGCGCCGTAATCGGTGATGTTCGTGACCGTGCCGGTGATCTTCTTGCCGATCGGGAACTTGGTGCCGATGTCGTTCCACGGATCGCTCTCGAGCTGCTTCATGCCGAGCGAGATGCGGTGCGTTTCCTGGTTGATGCGGATGATCTGCACCTTGACCGTCTGGCCGATGTTCAAGATCTCGGTCGGATGGTTGACGCGGCGCCATGCCATGTCGGTGACGTGCAGCAGGCCGTCGATGCCGCCGAGGTCGACGAACGCACCGTAATCGGTGATGTTCTTGACGACGCCCTCGACCACCTGGCCCTCTTCGAGGTTCTGCACGATCTCCGAACGCTGCTCGGCGCGGCTCTCTTCGAGCACGGTACGGCGCGAAACGACGATATTGCCGCGGCGCTTGTCCATCTTGAGGATTTCGAAGGGCTGCGGGTTGTGCATCAGCGGGGTGACGTCGCGGATCGGACGGATGTCGACCTGCGAGCGCGGCAGGAAGGCCACGGCGCCGTCGAGATCGACCGTGAAGCCGCCCTTGACCTGGTTGAAGATGACGCCTTCGACGCGCTCGCCCTTGGCGAACTTGTCCTCCAGGCGCACCCAGCTTTCCTCGCGCCGTGCCTTGTCGCGCGACAGCATCGCCTCGCCAAGTGCGTTCTCGATGCGCTCGACATAGACTTCCACGGTGTCACCGACCTTGAGCGTGGAGTCCTTGCCCTTGGCGCCGAATTCCTTCAGCGGCACGCGGCCTTCGACCTTGAGGCCGACATCGATGACGGCCATGTCCTTCTCGATTCCGGTAACAAGGCCGCGAACGACCTGGCCTTCACCGGAATGGCCGTCGGAAAATGATTCTTCGAGCATGCTCGCGAAATCGTCGCGAGTAGGGGTAGCTACTGACATATGTTCTCCTGAAAAGCCCCTTTCGAGGCGGCGCCGTGGGTTAGCGTTGCGTTGGCCTGCCGGCGTTCCGGGTTCCTCAAAACCCTGGCCGCTCAGGCGGCCGATCCGGCGCATAAAGAATGCAGGCAGGCTGTTGTTCGTAAAGTTCTCGCCCGATATGGCATATTTGCCCGCCACCGCAAGGGCGCCGGGGCAAAAAACCGATCAGGCTTCGCTCCCCTTGGCCAGCACCCCGTCGATGACGGTTCTGGCCTCGGAAAACGCAGCTTCTATAGACATTTCCGACGTGTCGAGCAAGTGCGCGTCGGCGGCGGGCCGCAGCGGCGAGTCGGCGCGGCCCATATCGCGCTCGTCACGCCGCATGATGTCGGCCAGGATCGTCGCAAAATCGCCGGCGCCGTCATTGGCCTCGATCTCGGCCAGGCGGCGGCGCGCGCGCACCTCGGCGCTGGCCGTGACATAGAGCTTCGCGGTAGCGTGCGGGCACACCACCGTGCCGATATCGCGCCCGTCGAGCACCGCGCCGGAAGGCCGGCGGGCAAATTCGCGCTGCTTTTCGACCAGTATCTTGCGCACCTCGGCAATGACCGCCACTTTCGACGCCGCCTCGCCGACGGCATGAGCGGAAAGCACGGTGCGGTCGAGATCGCCGAGATCGATCAGCTTCGCCGCCTCGACGGCATGCGGCGCATCGCCCAGCGGCCAGCCCTTCGTCAACAGCATCTGTGCCACGGCGCGATAGGTCAGCCCAGTGTCGAGATGCGGCAGGTGATAGTAGTCGGCGAGCCTTCGGGCCAGCGTGCCCTTGCCGGCACCGGCCGGCCCGTCAATGGCGATGATAAGAGGGCGGGACATGAAAGCGCATCAAGCGCAGCCGACGCCAAAAGGCAAGGGCGGCATGATGGACGGGGCGATTGGCGATGGAAACTCAGCGTGATTCATGCCATTGAAACCGCGGAAAGATGCTCAGATGACCTCATCCCGTCCGCCAATCGTCCCCGAACTCGATGTCCTTGATCTTGACCGTTCGCTCGCCTTCTACCGGACGGTTCTCGGATTCGATATGTGGACCAGTCGGCTGGAGGAGCGCTTTGCCTATCTCACGCGCGGGCTTGCGCATCTGATGCTTCAGGGAGCCGGCGGGCCGGGCCGGCGCTTTCGAACCGCGCCGCTGGAATACCCGTTCGGGAGAGGCATCAACCTGCAAATCGAAGTTCCCGACGTGGATCATCTCTATACGCGAGTCGTCGAGGCCGGCGAGACAATCCATATTCCGATGGAAGAGCGTTGGTACAGGCAAGGTGCCGAAGATGCCGGCAACCGGCAATTCGTCCTGATCGACCCGGACGGTTATCTGCTCCGCTTCTTCACCGATCTGGGCCGCAGGCCGGCATTACGGGGCGCGGCCACCGCCGATTGATCCCGGCGGGTCAAGGGCAGGCGGCCTGCCGGTTCATGTTCAAAGACACCAATCGCTTTACCAATCCACGGTCGATCCCGGCCGGGTGACCGTCGCCATCAAATGGCGTCTTGAAATCGAAGGCGAAAGAACTGGCTTTGTGTTCATGGAGATGCTCGTGCCTGACGACGGCATCCGACCATGTCGGCACGTAATCGCCCTCCACCCACCAGAGCGCATAGGGCGGCCAGGCGGGCTTCTGAAACCACCCCCGCCCCAGTTTCAGCGCCTCCGCATGGATTCCAGCGTAGGTGAACGCTATCGGAGATTCCAAATCTTTCCAGAGGGATAATGTCGACGGCGACCAACCATCTCCGCGTTCAACATAGAATCTTGGAAAAACCTGCTTTCCCCAGCTTTCGGGGCCGGGCTCGTCATCATATCCGGAGCGCGAGATGAAGCCTTCGCTCCGTTCGGCGGCAAGCAGGTTAATGTCGTTGCGGTCATGGAAACCCTGGTTTACCGGATGGCCGGCCGGCGCCCGAAAGACACCAAACGTATATAAAGCAATGCGGCGCGCCATTATTTCTCCCCCGTCGGACGCTCACGTCGGCACAAGAAGCGCGCCATTGTCGCATGTCCAACATGGCGCGCCCTGCCATTTGAACCCCGGTGCGACATTTCTACTTTGCACAATCCCGACATTTCAACATAGCCGCCACGCCCGTTGCCTTGGGCTCAGGAAAGCAGGCACGACATGAGCCCTCATCCTGAGGTGCGAGCTCCTGAGCTTGTCGAAGGGGCGAGCCTCGAAGGGCGAGGGCGGCTCCAGTTCGCGTGGATGGAAATTTAACGCCTGCCGTAATCGATAAGAATAAATCCGTTGCCAATCAGGCGCTTGCCCCGTTAACGGCGG
>NZ_MDET01000007.1:0-132500 GCF_002075885.1 Manganibacter manganicus | reverse complement strand
GTGAGCCATAGCGGGTGACAGCCCCGTACGCGTAATGCGAACGAAAGTCCTTGAGTAGGGCGGGACACGTGAAATCCTGTCTGAACATGGGGAGACCACTCTCCAAGCCTAAGTACTCGTGCATGACCGATAGTGAACTAGTACCGTGAGGGAAAGGTGAAAAGCACCCCGACAAGGGGAGTGAAAGAGTACCTGAAACCGATTGCCTACAAACAGTAGGAGCCCAAGGTTCGTCCTGGGTGACTACGTACCTTTTGTATAATGGGTCAGCGACTTAGTGTGACGAGCAAGCTTAAGCCGGTAGGTGTAGGCGCAGCGAAAGCGAGTCTGAACAGGGCGTTCAGTTCGTCGCATTAGACCCGAAACCGAGTGATCTAGCCATGAGCAGGTTGAAGGTAAGGTAACACTTACTGGAGGACCGAACCCATATCTGTTGCAATAGATTGGGATGACTTGTGGCTAGGGGTGAAAGGCCAATCAAACTCGGAAATAGCTGGTTCTCCGCGAAATCTATTTAGGTAGAGCGTCGACCGAATACCCTGGGGGGTAAAGCACTGCATGGGCTAGGGGTCCTCACCGGATTACCAAACCTAAGCAAACTCTGAATACCCAGGAGTACTAGTCGGCAGACACACGGCGGGTGCTAACGTCCGTCGTGGAAAGGGAAACAACCCTGACCTACAGCTAAGGTCCCCAAGTTATGGCTAAGTGGGAAAGGATGTGAGGATCCCAAAACAACCAGGATGTTGGCTTAGAAGCAGCCATCATTTAAAGAAAGCGTAACAGCTCACTGGTCTAAATAAGGGTCTTTGCGCCGAAAATGTAACGGGGCTCAAGCCATACACCGAAGCTTAGGGTTCACGAGCAATCGTGAGCGGTAGCGGAGCGTTCCGTAAGCCGATGAAGCCATACCCGTGAGGGATGGTGGAGGTATCGGAAGTGCGAATGCTGACATGAGTAACGTAAGGGGAGTGAGAGACTCCCCCGCCGAAAGTCCAAGGGTTCCTGCTTAAAGTTAATCTGAGCAGGGTTAGCCGGCCCCTAAGTCGAGGCGGAAACGCGTAGACGATGGGAACCACGTTAATATTCGTGGGCCTGTGGGTAGTGACGGATCATGTGTGTTGTGAGGTCTTATTGGATTGATCTTGCAGCGAAGTGGTTCCAGGAAACAGCTCCCACTTATAGACCGTACCCGAAACCGACACTGGTGGACTGGTAGAGTATACCAAGGCGCTTGAGAGAACTATGCTGAAGGAACTCGGCAAATTGCACGCGTAACTTCGGAAGAAGCGTGACCCTTTTTTGCGCAAGCAGATGAGGGTGGCACAGACCAGGGGGTAGCGACTGTTTATCAAAAACACAGGGCTCTGCGAAGCCGCAAGGCGACGTATAGGGTCTGACGCCTGCCCGGTGCTGGAAGGTTAAGAGGAGGGGTGCAAGCTCTGAATCGAAGCCCCAGTAAACGGCGGCCGTAACTATAACGGTCCTAAGGTAGCGAAATTCCTTGTCGGGTAAGTTCCGACCTGCACGAATGGCGTAACGACTTCCCCGCTGTCTCCAGCATAGACTCAGTGAAATTGAATTCCCCGTGAAGATGCGGGGTTCCTGCGGTTAGACGGAAAGACCCCGTGCACCTTTACTATAGCTTTACATTGGCATTCGTAGTGGCATGTGTAGGATAGGTGGTAGGCTTTGAAGCCAGGGCGCCAGCCTTGGTGGAGCCACCCTTGAAATACCACCCTTATCTCTATGGATGTCTAACCGCGGCCCGTTATCCGGGTCCGGGACAATGTATGGTGGGTAGTTTGACTGGGGCGGTCGCCTCCTAAAGAGTAACGGAGGCGCGCGATGGTGGGCTCAGAACGGTCGGAAATCGTTCGCTGAGTGCAATGGCATAAGCCTGCCTGACTGCGAGACTGACAAGTCGAGCAGAGACGAAAGTCGGTCATAGTGATCCGGTGGTCCCGCGTGGAAGGGCCATCGCTCAACGGATAAAAGGTACGCCGGGGATAACAGGCTGATGACCCCCAAGAGTCCATATCGACGGGGTTGTTTGGCACCTCGATGTCGACTCATCGCATCCTGGGGCTGGAGCAGGTCCCAAGGGTATGGCTGTTCGCCATTTAAAGCGGTACGTGAGTTGGGTTCAGAACGTCGTGAGACAGTTCGGTCCCTATCTGCCGTGGGTGTAGGAATATTGAAAGGATCTGTCCCTAGTACGAGAGGACCGGGATGGACGGATCTCTGGTGGACCTGTTGTGGCGCCAGCCGCATTGCAGGGTAGCTATATCCGGACGGGATAACCGCTGAAGGCATCTAAGCGGGAAACCCACCTTGAAACGAGTATTCCCTGAGAGTCGTGGAAGACGACCACGTTGATAGGCCGGGTGTGGAAGAGCGGCAACGCTTGAAGCTTACCGGTACTAATAACTCGATCGACTTGATCGTTCTCATTCCTAATGTTCATCAACCAGCGCTCACGCATGAGCGGCCCTTCGGGCCTGTGCTCCGCGAGGGCGCCGGATAACCGGCGACGCGCAGTCGCGCTTGCGGGCGGTGCCCGAAAGCAATTGCATCGCCAGGCACAAAACAGCTTCTCGAACAATGTGCGCTTTGCCGACCTGGTGGTTATGGCGGAGCGGCTGCACCCGATCCCATTCCGAACTCGGCCGTGAAACGCTCCAGCGCTGATGGTACTTCGTCTCAAGACGCGGGAGAGTAAGTCGCTGCCAGGTCTGCCAAACGCACATTGAAAATCTTCTCCTTACGATGCGGCCCGCAAGACGGGGCTCAAGGCCCGAATGCGGCCTTCCTGTCGATGGAGTTGTCCTTCGGAAACAAAGCTTGTCTTTGCCATTGGATGCAGGACCAGGAGCATCCCGTTCGCCGGCAACGGTCGCAGATCTCGAAGGCGCACAAACAAAAAGCCGGGCTGAACCCGGACGCTCAAAAGCTTATCGCGGGGTGGAGCAGCACCCCGTCCCGCCGCAGGGCCGCAGGGCTCCGAGAAGGGACAAACAGGAAAAAGACCGGGCTGCCCCGGCATCGCCGAATGGCTTATCGCGGGGTGGAGCAGCCCGGTAGCTCGTCAGGCTCATAACCTGAAGGTCGTTGGTTCAAATCCAACCCCCGCAACCAAATCTCTTCGCGTTTCCAAACGCCCAAGAGATCCGTCGGGGCATTGTCTGAGCGCGCGCCATCAACGCTACGGCCTCATGCGAGCTGAGCGTGGCGAAGCGGCTCGTCAGCGCTAAGCTCTACGCAGTTATGACTATCGGGCAAGCTGCAACCCCTGCGTTTTTGGCTTGAGCTCCTCGCGCAGCAGATCGATGAACATCCGCACTTTCGCCGAAAGGTTCAGCCGCTCGGGGTAGACGGCCATGATGTCGGCCTGAGTGTAGTGGCGCGGCAGCACGATCTGCAACCGGCCTGATCTGACATATGGGGCGATGTCCCATTCCGAGCGCAGCATAATGCCATGGCCGTCGAGCACCCAGGAAACGGCGATCTCACCGTCATTGGTCGCCAGGGCACCGGAAACCCGCACGCTCTCGTCGTTACCGAACCTCCAGATATCGTAAGCGGCATGTTCCTGCCTGAGGACGATGCATGAATGATGCGCGAGATCGGTGAGCCGGCGTGGAACTCCGCGGGAGGTCAGATAGGAGGGTGCGGCAACCAGCATCCGCCTGTTACGCAGGAGAAGCGCCGTGACATGCCGCGTCGCCGCCGGCGGGCCGAAGCGGATCTGCAGATCGAATCCGTCCTCGATCAGATTCAGCGGCGCGTCGGTCAGTACCAATTGCACCTGGACTTCCGGGTAGCGCGCCGAGAATTTCGAGATCGCCGGTGCAATGTGTTCGCGGCTGAACTGGAACGTCGCGTTGATCCTGAGGAGGCCCTGCGGCTCGGCCCGGGCCGAGAAGATCGTTTCCTCGACAGCCGCGATGCGATTGAGGATTTCGTGCGAGGCCGAAAGATAGGCTTCTCCCTCGCTGGTCAGGCTGAGGCGGCGTGTCGTGCGGTTCACCAGCCGCACTCCCAGCCTGTCCTCGATCCGGGCTAACCGGCGGCTAACCGCTGACGCCGTAAGTCCGAGTTCCAGAGCAGCCTGCGACAGGCTGTTGCGCTGCGCGACCACCGTGAAGAACCGCATGTCGCCTTCGCCTCGCATGTCTGCTCCATTTGTTCATCAAACGCAATAATGAAATGAAATATCGGAATTTCCCAACATAAAAATCAGAAGTTAATCTACCGTCGTTGCCGACGTCCGATATGGGCGTCGGCATCTAATGGATGCGTTGTTCGAGGAGGGAGAAGTTCGGACGCGCAGACAATGTAGGTGGCCACCACCGCCTGACTATCGAACTTTCTTATAACGTACGGCCCCGGCATTCCGTCCAGGCCGATCTCCGGGAGGATAACTATGAATATCAAATTGACCCTCGTCGCCGGCACCGCACTTGCTTTGCTGACAGCCCTGCCGGTATCCGCACAATCGGTCGAAGATTTTCCGGCCAAGCCGATGACCTACATCATCCCCTTCAACGCCGGCGGTGAGTCCGACGTCTCCGCGCGCTATCAGCAGAGCGTCTGGAAGGAAGTCACCGGGCAGGACGTGGTCATTCAGTACCAGCCCGGTGCCGGCGGCGCGCAGGCCTGGTCGCAACTCAACCAGATCGAGGGCGACGGCTATACGATCATGGGCATCAACCTGCCACACACGGTGCTGCAGCCGATGGAAGGCTCGGTCGGCTACGTCACCGACGACCTAACGCCCGTCCACTACTTCCACTATACGCCAAATGCGATTTTTGTGCAGAAGGACAGCGAATTCAAGACGCTCGAGGACCTTGTTGCCTATGCAAAGAAGAACCCGGGGATGGTCACCTTCGCTGGCTCCGGCGCGAATTCGGCCAACAATCTCGGCCACGCCAAGTTCGATGATCTGGCCGGCATCACCACCACCTATGTACCCTTTTCAGGCACAGGCCCGTCGATGACGGCGGTCCTCGGAGGACAGACTACTGGCGGTTTCAATTACGCGACATCGGGCGTCAACGTTGGCGAGGATCTCAAGATGCTCGCCGTAGCCTCCGACGAGCGGCTGCCCGCCTTCCCGGATGTGCCTACCTTCAAGGAACTCGGCTATGACATGGCCGGCGGTGCCTATCGCGGAGTGGCGGTGCCCGATTCCACCCCGGAGGAACTGCGCAAGCGCATTTCCGATATCGTACAGCAAATCAACGAAAACCCCACCTTCAAGAAGAAGATGGAATCCGGTGGTTTTGTGTTGACCGACATCACTTACGACAAAATGGGAGCCTTCATGAAAAAGATGAAGGCTGAATATGCCGCGGGAGCTAAGGCGCTCAACATCGGCGATAATTAAGAGGCCGGCACATGGAACTGTTCGGCTACTTCCTCGACGCTCTCAGCCCGTTCAACCTGATGCTCGCCCTGGGCGGCGTCGTACTGGGGACAGTCATCGGGGCACTTCCCGGTTTGTCGGCGGCGATGGCGGTGGCCGTGCTGGTTCCGTTCACATTCACCATGGCGCCCGCCGCAGGTTTGATCGCGCTCGGTGCGATTTATACCGGCGCGATCTACGGCGGGGCCTTTGCCGCGATCCTGGTTAACACGCCGGGAACGCCGTCCTCCATCGCCACCACGTTCGACGGCTATCCCATGGCCCGGCGGGGAGATGGAGGGCTGGCCATCACACTTGCCACCATCGCCTCTGTGGTGGGCGGGCTTGTTGGCGCGATTAGCCTTCTGTTGCTCGCGCCACCGCTCGCCAAAGTGGCGCTCGCATTCGGTCCTTCGGAATATTTCTGGCTTGCTGTTTTCGGCCTGACCCTGATCTCGGCGCTGTCCGTCGGCAATACCCTCAAGGGACTAATCGGCGCTTGCCTGGGTCTTCTCATGTCCATGGTCGGCGTCGCTGTCGTCGGTGGTGACGTTCGCTACACGCTCGGCTCGCAGATTTTCCTCGGCGGAATCGACTATATAGCGGCGCTAATCGGCCTTTACTGCGTGCCGGTGATTATCGATCTGGTGGCCACCAGAGATCCGCATCTGAAGGTCGCTGGCGGCACCGACGGGATTCGGTTCCGCGAAGCGCTCGACATCTGCTGGCGACAGAAGCTCAATGTCGCCCGTTCATCAGTGATCGGAACGGTCATTGGCATCCTCCCCGGTGCCGGCGGCTCAATTGCCGGCCTCGTCAGCTATTCCGAGGCGCGCAGGGCTTCGCCACGCGCCGCTCATTTCGGCAAGGGCGAGCCCGACGGCGTCATCGCGACCGAGGCAGCCAATAACGCCACCGTCGGCGGCGGCTTCATTCCAACGCTGGTGCTCGGCATTCCGGGCACGCCGCCCGATGCCATCATCCTGGGCGCACTGCTCGTCCAGGGCATCAAGATCGGGCCGACGCTGTTTTCTTCCGAAGGGCACATCGTCTACACCTTCATCTACGGCCTGCTAATCGCCACCATCCTGATGCTGCCGGCGGGCCTGCTGATCGGGCGCTACGCCTACAAGTCGGTCATCGCATTCCCGAAATCGCTGCTGGTCCCCACGGTCGCGTTCCTGACGGTTATCGGCTCCTTCGCCGTTCATTCAAACGTACAGGACACACAGGTCATGCTGGGCGTCGGTATAATCGCATGGTTCATCAACCGCTACGGTTTCTCGCCCTCGCCGATCGTGCTGGGACTGGTTCTCGGCTCCATCGCCGAGCAGGGCTTCGTGCAGACCTACCTCATCGGCAATGCCACCGGAAACCTGTTCGGCATGTTCTTCGGCCGGCCCCTCAGCATCGCCATCATCGCAGCCGCCCTGATTACGCTGCTCTACCCCTTCCTGGCCGATTACCGGGCCAGAAAGCGCGGCGCGGCCGCCATGACCGAAGTGGCGACGTCGGCCACGAGCCGTGCCGGCGCGCTCGACGACACCCACCCGCTGCCCGAATCCGGGCCGGCGCTGGCGCGTGGCCATGATTGGGGGGCAGTCGCGCTGGCCGCGGTCTTCCTTCTTCTTGCCGGGCTTGCCTTTTGGGGTGCGCAGGGCATGTCAGCCATGGGCTCGGTCTTCCCCAAGACGATCTCGCTGCTTCTGGCGGTGTTGTCGATCGCCCTGATCGTCCTTGGCCTCATGGGCAGGAACCGTCCGGTCCCGACCGAGACCACAGCCGGGCCGGTGTCCAACATCCGGCGGGCAGCCCTGGTCGCGATCTTCACGGTCTGGGCATGGCTCCTTCCCGTCGTCGGTTTCATCGTCACCAGCTTCGTGGCCTTTCTCGCCATGGCCGTGGTCGGCGAGCACAACCGCGTCCCGGTCCGCACCTGGCTTGTTCGTGGTCTTGTCGCAATCGCGACCGTCGCCGTGTTCTGGTGGCTGATGGCCGACGTGCTTCTGCTGCGGATGCCTCGCGGCATGCTGATGTAGGAAAAGGAACAGGAATGAAGACCTATCGGATCGCCTCGATTCCCGGCGATGGGATCGGGATCGAGGTTATCGCTGCGGGCCTGCGCGTGCTCGAAGCACTTGTCGAGCGAGACGGCGGCTTCCGTCTCGACGTGAAGACGTTCGACTGGGGCAGCGAGCGCTACAAGCGCACCGGCGCCCTGATGCCCGAGGACGGCGCCGAACAGCTCCGCGACTTCGACGCCATTTTCTTCGGCGCGGTCGGTGCGCCCGACGTGCCCGATCATCTGACGCTCTGGGGCCTGCGGCTCGCCATCTGCCAGCCGCTCGACCAATATGCGAATGTGCGTCCCACCCGCATCCTGCCAGGCATCGAAAGTCCCCTGCGCGGCGTCGGACCGGGCGAACTCGACTGGGTGATCGTACGTGAGAATTCCGAAGGCGAATATGCCGGCCAGGGCGGGCGCTCGCACCGGGGCCTGCCGGGGGAGGTTGCCACCGAAGTCTCCATCTTCACGCGAATAGGGGTCGAGCGGATCATGCGCCACGCTTTCGTGCTCGCCCGGTCGCGGCCCCGCAAGCTGCTGACCGTGGTGACCAAGTCGAACGCGCAGCGCTACGGCATGGTGATGTGGGACGAGATCGCCCGTGAAGTCTCGCGCGATTTTCCGGACGTGACCTGGGACAAGATGCTCGTCGACGCCATGACCGTGCGGATGACGCTGAATCCGTCCTCGCTCGACACCATCGTGGCGACCAACCTGCATGCCGACATCCTGTCGGATCTGGCGGCAGCGCTTGCCGGCTCGATCGGCATCGCGCCAACGGCGAACCTCAACCCCGAACGCCGGACGCCCTCAATGTTCGAGCCGATCCACGGATCGGCCTTCGACATCACCGGCAAGGGCATCGCCAATCCGGTCGCAACCTTCTGGAGCGCATCGATGCTGCTCGAACATGTCGGCGAACGCGACGCGGCCCGCCGGCTGATGGACGCGATCGAAAAAGTCACCGCCGACCCGGACCTTCATACCCCCGATCTCGGGGGCGACGCCACGACCGAGCGCGTGACCGAAGCGGTGATCGCCGCAATCCGCAGCCGCAACGATTGAGGACGAAATGAGCGACAACAGCATGCGCATCGCCGTCATACCCGGCGACGGGATCGGCAAGGAAGTCGTACCCGAAGGAATTCGGGTCCTCGAAGCCGCGGCCCGCCGCTACGGGCTTGGTTTGCGGTTCGACGAGTTCGATTTCTCTTCCTGCGCCTATTACGCCAAGCACGGCCAGATGATGCCCGATGACTGGAAATCGCAGGTGGGCGGCCATGACGCGCTGTTTTTCGGCGCGGTCGGCTGGCCCGAAACGGTTCCCGATCACGTCTCGCTCTGGGGCTCGCTGCTGCTGTTCCGGCGCGAGTTCGATCAATATGTCAGCCTGCGCCCAGCGCGCTTGATGCCGGGCGTGCCCTCCCCGCTCGTCGGGCGCGGCCCGGGCGACATCGACATGATGATCGTGCGGGAAAATACGGAGGGCGAATATTCCTCCATCGGCGGCAGGATGTATCCGGGCACCGACCGCGAGATCGTGATGCAGGAGACGGTGATGTCGCGCATCGGCGTCGACCGTATCCTGCGCTACGCCTTCGAACTGGCGATGAAGCGCGGCCGGCGCCTGACCTCGGCTACCAAGTCGAACGGCATTTCCATCACCATGCCCTATTGGGACGAGCGCGTGGCGGAGATGGCCGCTGCCTACCCAGATGTGCAAGTCGACAAATATCATATCGACATCCTGACCGCACTGTTCGTGTTGCATCCTGACCGCTTCGACGTGGTAGTCGCCTCCAACCTATTCGGCGACATCCTGTCCGATCTCGGCCCGGCCTGTACCGGCACCATCGGCATTGCACCATCAGGCAATATCAATCCCGAGCGCGCCTTCCCGTCATTGTTCGAGCCGGTCCACGGCTCGGCGCCGGATATTGCCGGCCAGGGGATCGCCAACCCGGTCGGCCAGATCTGGGCCGGCGCGATGATGCTCGACCATCTCGGCCATCCCGAGGCGGCGGCCGGCATCCTCCAGGCCATCGAGAAGATACTGGCCGAACCTGCCCTGCGCACGCGCGACCTTGGCGGCAAGGCGGACACCATGACCTGCGGCAAAGCGATTGCCGACGCATTGAGTTGAAGAGAAACGACATGAGAATCCTCGAAATCCGCGAAAAGACCGTCTCGATCGCCTCCCCGATCGCCAATGCCTATATTGATTTTTCGAAAATGACCTGTTCGGTCGTCGCGGTCGTTACCGACGTGATCCACGACGGCAAACGCGTGGTCGGCTATGGTTTCAATTCCAACGGCCGCTACGGACAAGGCGCGCTGATGCGCGACCGGTTCATCGACCGCGTGCTGGAAGCCGATCCGGCAAGTCTTGTGGACGAAGCCAATGATAATCTGGATCCCTTCGCTATCTGGAATGCGCTGATGACCAACGAGAAGCCCGGCGGTCATGGCGAACGCTCCGTCGCCGTCGGCACGATCGATATGGCCGTGTGGGACGCCGTGGCCAAGATCGCCGGCGTTCCGCTCTGGCGCCTGCTTGCCGATCGCTTCCGTGGCGGCGTGGCCGACGAGAAGGTGTGGGTCTATGCTGCCGGCGGCTACTACTATCCGGGCAAGGACCACGGCAAATTGCAAGACGAGATGCGCAGCTACCTCGACCGTGGTTATTGCGTAGTGAAGATGAAGATCGGCGGCGCGCCGCTCAAGCAAGACATTGCGCGCATCGAAGCCGTGCTCGACGTGGTCGGAGAAGGCAGCCGGCTCGCAGTCGACGCCAATGGGCGCTTCGATCTCGAAACAGCCATCGCCTATGCGCAAGGCCTCAAGCCATATAATCTGTTCTGGTACGAGGAAGCGGGAGATCCGCTCGATTTCGCACTTCAGGCCGAGCTTGCCGAGCACTACGACCTGCCGATGGCTACCGGCGAAAACCTCTTCTCGCATCAGGACGCCCGCAACCTGTTGCGATATGGCAAAATGCGCCCGGATCGCGACTGGCTGCAATTCGACTGTGCCCTGTCCTACGGGCTGGTCGAATATCTGCGTACGCTCGACGTGATGCAGGAACTGGGCTGGTCCTCGCGCCGCGTGGTTCCACATGGCGGCCACCAGATGTCACTCAATATCGCCGCCGGCCTTCATCTGGGCGGAAATGAGAGCTATCCGGACGTGTTCCAGCCCTTCGGCGGATTTGCCGACGGTATTGCCGTGGAAGACGGCTTTGTCAGCCTGCCGCAGATCCCGGGCGTCGGGTTCGAAGCCAAGTCGGCTCTTTACCACGTGATGCGGGAAGTGGCCGAATGAGAGTGCGTCGCTTGGACGCTTGCGTGTCTAGCAACAGATGGGCGCGTATTAAAGAGCCGATCTTCATTTTGACAAGGTCGCAACCGCTAAGCTTGCTGTCGATTGTGAGGTCAAATAATACCCGGTCGCACATCGGCCCGTCGCGATCCAGGAAAAAGCGAATCAGCCAGATTGGCGTCGTAAACTTAACGATGTATGGAACTTAACGATGTATGGTCAGAATTTACGCGGGCTCTCCCTATTTTATTCGTTCCTGATCACTTCCATCGGTTCCGCCACGCATCTTCCCGATATTCGGACGGTGTCATGTCGTAACGGCGGCGAAAGGTGCGGTTGAAATAGGAAAGGTCGCCGAAGCCGCACGCATATGCAACCGCGGCAATTGTCGACGCGGCGTGCTCGCGATGCCGCAGCAATTGACAGGCACGATGTAATCGACGGCCCAGTACAAAATCCGAGAACGTCGTTTCTTCATTCCGAAAAAGTTTCCCGACGTAGCGTGGCGATATCCCGTTGCTCGCTGCAATGTCGTGAAGCGAGAGGCTCGGCTCGCTGAGCTGGCTTTCGATAGTGGCCTTGATCCCGCGCAGCCGGGCGGCGCGGATGCCCGGGCGGTTCTCCATCGCCGTTGTGGTAGGCTCGCCGGTGCGGGCAATTGCAGCCACGAGATCACGAAGGTGACTTGCTGCCATGTGGCTGAGATCGGCCGAAACGGCCTCCTGCCAGCCGCGCACCAGGTCAA
Organism: Manganibacter manganicus; assembly: GCF_002075885.1. Lineage (GTDB taxonomy): Bacteria > Pseudomonadota > Alphaproteobacteria > Rhizobiales > Rhizobiaceae > Mesorhizobium > Mesorhizobium manganicum. The sequence goes on along the minus strand of NZ_MDET01000007.1, from coordinate 120,962 downwards.
TATAACCGAGGAATAAGTCAAGCGTATCGCTTCGCTTGGGTATCACTGTCATGGACAAATCTTCGACGCGGGGAAGCATCGGCGCGAGACTATCAATCGGAACCGAAATGTTGGTGACGTGCGTTTCCCGTTCCGTTGCGAGCGTGCTGCACTCGCCGCCCCGCACGAAGACCGCGTCACCGGCGTCCACCACCTTCTCCTTGCCGCCCTGGGCAACCTGAAGCGGTGTGTCGGCAGTCACGACGAAGAGCGTATCTGCCTTGTCGTTTGAGATGAGCTTCTGCGTCCGCGCTACGCGAATTGGCGTTGCCGATACCAGGGAGAACGCGGCGCCGGGAAGCGCGCACAATGTGCCTTCGGCATGAAAGGGAATGTCCTTCGCGGGCTCGATATCGAGATGGACCACTTTTTGCCCGAATACTTCCCTCCAGGTCGCGAGCCTGTCCGCAACCGGTAAAGATGCCGTGGAGAAGTATTGATACGGCTGTGGTGTCAGCTCATTCAAGCGGCATCCCCTATCGCTGATATAAAAACATGCACCGCAAAGATGAGCGCGTCAATTGATGCCTTCTGGTCCGCAACTGGTTCCTCCCGGTCCAAGACATCCTGCCCGCCAGCGGGGCAGTTTGTGTTCTGAAGCAGGTTTATCTTTTGCGCCGCGCATGAATGACCATGAGGGTCTGATATGTGCTGCGATCTATTGTGCGGCGAGGGAATGTATGCAGGGCAACAACAACACCGGGATCGAACATAAATCCGGTCCACTCGATCTGGCGGCAGTTCTGTGCTCGACAACGGCACTTACGGGGTTTGCGGTGGTCGTGGCACTCGTGGTCGGGCCGGCGCGCGCCGACGAGTGGACGGGCGTGATTTCAGGCGATTGGTACACGGCGGGCAACTGGGCCGACGGCAGCGTGCCGACCGCGGCAGACGACGTCATTTTGAACGAAACGACCCCAAATTATACCAGGATTGGTCCGGGTGTTGCGAACGCCGATTATCTTACGATCGGTGCAGCATCCAGCATCGGCACACTACAGGTGCATAGCGACGGCGACCTGGTAACCGGAGGAGGCACGGTCGGCAGGTCCAGCCTTGGCACGGCAACCATCATGGGCACGGGCTCCACCTGGAATTCCGGATCCCTGAAGGTTGGCGACTATGCTCAAGGCATATTGACCATCGGAAATGGAGGCGCCGTCAGCAGTGGCGTTACCTATCTCGGCTACAACGCGCAAGGTGACGCGACCGTGACCGGCCTGAATTCCCGCTGGACTATAACGGACGATTTTACTGTGGGCGGCGGTTTTCCCTGGGTAACTGGCGATGGCGGGTTGGTCATCAAGGATCGGGGTGCCGCAACCAGCGTAAACACCACCCTCGGTCAGGGCGACCGCTCTTTTGGCTCCGTCACCGTAACGGGCGGCGGCTCCACATGGACAAACAGCGGCTACCTGCATGTCGGCGAGCACGGCACGGGCACGCTGACCATCGAAGACGGCGGCGCCGTGACCACAGGTGGCAATGCCTCCGTCGGCCGCGATTCCGGCGGCGTCGGCACCGCGACCGTCACTGGGCTCGGCTCCACCTGGACCACCAACGGTTTTCTCAGAATCGGCAGCCTGACGGGCAGCGAGGGCTCGCTCACAATCGCCGATCAAGGCACGGTAATCAGCAACAGCCAGGTACGCCTTGCCAACGCGCCCGACACGCTCGGCACGGCGCTCGTCACCGGCGCCGGCTCGAAGTGGATCGGCCCCGCAACGCAATTCCATGTCGGCTTCAAGGGCGAGGGATCGCTCACCATCACCGACCAAGGCGAGGTCGAAAGCGACTTTACTTCGCTGGGCTACCAAGGCAACGGCACCGCTGCGGTGAAGGACGGCGCTGTCTGGATCATCAGCGACGACTTCGGCGTAGGCGTGGGGGGCACCGGCGTGCTGGAGATTGATAGCGGTGGAAAGGTGAAGGGCATCGACAGCACGATCGGCGTTGAGGCCGGGGGCGCCGGCGCGGTGACCGTCATCGGCGCCGGTTCGACCTGGACGAACACGGCTTCCCTGGAAGTCGGCGGCAACGGCAGCGGCACGTTGCGCGTTGATGCCGGTGGTGCGGTGACCAATATCAACGGCTATATCGGAAGGGGAGCCGGTTCAAGCGGCACCGCCATTGTCGCCGGCATTGCCTCAAGCTGGACGAATACCGGCGATCTTTATGTCGGTGATGGCGGCGACGGGACGCTGATCATCGGTCCGAGCGCGACAGTGACCGCGACGGGCGCGGTCTCGGTCGCCGATCAGCCCGGATCGAGCGGCCTGGTTGTCGTCAACGGCGATCTCGTAGGGACCGTCGGCGTCAATATCGGCGGTCGACTCGCGGGTTTTGGCACGGTAACGGGCAACACGACTGTCGGCGGCACGGTCGCGCCGGGCAATTCCATCGGCACGCTGCACATCGTCGGCCCCTACTCGCAGGCGGCGGGGTCGACCTACGAGGTTGAGATCGATGCGGCCGGAAACAGCGACCTGATCGAGGTGGCCGGTGCCGCGACGCTGATGGGCGGCACGGTCGAAATCATATCGCTCCCGGATTTCGCCCTTGCCACGCCCTACACGATCCTGACGGCGACCGGCGGCGTCACCGGGACGTTCGCCGGAACGGCGATGGGCTTTTCGTCGGCCTTCCTGACGCCGCAACTGACCTATGGGACCAACGACGTCACCTTCACCATTGCTCAAACCGCCAGCTTTGCCAGCGTTGCGCTGACCCCGAACCAACGGGCCGCCGCCGGAGGCGTCGACAGCCTTGGTGCCGGCAACCCGGTCTGGGACGCCATAGCGCTCTTGCCCTCGGCCTCGGCAGCGCCGGCAGCCTTCGATGCGATCTCCGGCGAGGTTCACGCCTCTGCTGCGAGTGTGCTGATCGAGGACAGCCGCTTTGTGCGCGAGGCGGTGGATGCTCGTTTGCTTGCCGCCTTCGCCGGTGTCGGAGCGAAAGCCATGCCGGTGCTCGCTTATGGTGACGACGGGCCTCAGGCCGCGCCTGCCGACACCGACCGCTTCGCCGCATGGGGCCATGCCTTCGGCTCCTGGGGTGAATGGGACAATGACGGCAACGCCGCCTCGCTCACCCGCGATACGGGCGGCTTCGTGCTTGGCGGCGATATGGCGGTGGCCGACATATGGCGGCTTGGCCTGCTTGCCGGCTACTCCAGCACCAGCTTCGACATAGATGACCGCGCCTCCTCAGGATCCGCCGACAGCTACCATCTCGGCGCCTATGCCGGCACAAAGATCGGCAAATGGGGCCTGCGCTTCGGCGGCGCCTATAGCTGGCACGCTATCGATACGGCACGCACGGCTTCCTTCGCGGGCTTCACCGACAGTCTCGAAGCCGAATACGACGCCTCAACGGCACAGTTCTTCGCCGAGGCCGGCTATCGCATCGACACCGCCCGTATCAGCTTCGAGCCGTTTGCCAATCTCGCCTATGTCAATCTGCACACGGACGGCTTCACCGAGACGGGTGGTGCGGCGGCGCTAACGGCCGCCTCCTCCAGCCAGAACACGACCTTCACCACGCTCGGCCTGCGCGCCGGGACGGCTCTGCCGCTCGGCGGCATAACGGCACGGCTGCACGGCATGCTCGGCTGGCGCCATGCCTTCGGTGACGTCACACCGACCGTCGACCTCGCGTTTACCGGCGGCGACGCCTTCACGATCGCCGGCGTGCCGATCGCTAAGGATGCGGCCATCATCGAGGCCGGCCTCGACCTGGCGCTGAGCCCCAATGCAAAGCTCGCCATCGCCTATAACGGCCAGATCGGAGATGGCGTCAGCGACCATGGGGCAAAGGCGGACCTGACGGTGAAATTCTGACACGCCGGGAACAGGATTTTCACCCGATCGCCGACCAAAGTTGCCGAACGACCGGCCAGGAAACGGGGGCCATCGAATGCCGAAAGCCATAATCCCGATTGTCGCGGCAGCTTTTTGCACCTTGTGGTTTCACACAACGCCCGCCCAGGCGGATTTCGGTGATTGCACTGAATCTTCCTACAGGGCAGAGTTCGACCCGCGCCTCGAAACCATGCCTTTCGATTGCGTCGAGCGGTTGCGGATCAATGTCCTCACCGAGACGGGCTCCAGCGATATACGGCTCATACATCACCGCCACGCGGACTGGGCATTGTCGCCGCGCCTGATCGATGAATTCGAGCGTGGCCTGCGTGGGGCAGCCGATGCACTCAGCCTGATCGGCTCCTTCCGTCTCGACGATGTCACTGTGATGCTTATCGACGGTCCGCCGCCGCGCGAGGCGTCGTCCGACCGCTTCAGCAACATAGCCGCTCAAACCGGCGCAAGCGATGGCGAGTGCCGTATTGCGGTTTATCTGTTGAGCGTCGGCGCCACGGTGGAACACGCCGCCTATGTGATCGCGCACGAGTTCTTTCACTGTGTGCAGGAAGCGAGTTTGTCTCCGGCGCAAATGGGCAGCAGCGGCGCCGGAACGGGCGTCGGCGGCGATTGGTGGATTGAAGGTTCGGCCGACTGGTTCGCGGCATTGTCATTACCCGAGATCGGACCGCTAAACGACCGGACCTACCGCTTCGACAGCGTCTCGGACGATACGCCGCTCTACGAGATGGCCTATGAGGCGGTTGTCTTCTTCCTTTGGCTGAACGACGAAACGGGGCCGTCCGGCGTCATGCCCTTTCTCCATCAGATGGCTTCCAGAGCCGGTGCCGGCGCGCAGCGCAGCGCCATGCAGGGCGCGCTTACGGCAGATCAATGGCTGTCCTTCGCGCAGGCCTATATCGGCCGCGATATAAAACATCCGCACGGCACGGCGCTGTCGATCAATCCTTCTGACGGCGATACGTGGCATTGGTCTGAAACCCGGACCGAGAGGATCAGGCTCGACCCCTTCGTGATCCGCCGCGGCTGGGTGGAGTTGGAGTGCGGGGAATGGGCGACCGAGGTCCGGCCCGATGAAGGCTATGCCACTCGCAGCGAAGGCGGTTCATGGGGCGATCTTCCGGAAACCATCGATACCAATGATGGCGGCGAGAGCCGCTACCGTTTTGTCGGCATCGCGGCCGACACCTCGGATCGCACGCTTGAGCTGCGCGTCGACCTCGAAGCCGGATGCCAGCCCTGCGGAGGCATCGATGCCCTCGATGCCTGTGTCGTGGGGCAGTGGCAGGAAGTCGGCGGCGGCCCTATCGAATGGATGCAAAAGCTGCTGCGAAGGCCGAAGGTGGTGGAGGGCGAACGGCACAACGTCGTCTATACCTACGAATCCGACGGCACATTTGCCACCGCCCGTTTGTCAGCCGAGTTGACAACCATCGCGGAAACCAGCGAAGGCGATGTGCATGGTGACGGTAGGGCGGCTTCCCAGTCATCCGGGCGCTGGTCCGTCGAAGACGGCCGACTCAATTTGTGTCAGGATCAATTGCACTTTCAAGGAGAGGTGAAGATGACCGCTCCCGACGGTATGACCGCGACCATGGAGCTTCCCACGCCGGTGGCACCGGAGAATGCGACCATGCGCTACACCTGCTCGGAAACAAGCCTGGAAACCACCTTGACCTTTCCAGGAATACCAGAACCCATGGTGACACGATATTCGAGAATGTCTGGTGGGTGATCCTGGTCATGCGGTGTGGAGCACGGCGATAAGGCCAAGGCGGGAGGAATGAACCATGCGCTTCGTGCTTGCGATATTCATATGCTTGTTCGGTATCGGTGTTGCGAATGCCACTGATGTGGCAGGCAGCGCCGACCATCCGCTGATTCCGCGTTATGAAGGCTCGGAGATCGTCAGCTACGATGCCCAGGAATTTACCGATTACCGGCTGATGGTCGCCAAGGCGGCGGTCTATGGCGGGCTGGACAAGAACCTCGATGCCACGCTTCCGCTCGAAGGCAAGGTGACGCGTCTCAGCTATCGCGCGCCGGCCGACCGTTCGGTGCTCGAAGTCTTTCGCAACTATGAGAACGCGCTGAAGGCGGTCGGTTTCGAGATGGTCTTCACATGCGAGAAGGACGCCTGCGGCGGGCGCAACTTCAACCACACGATCGCGGCGGGCAAACTCTATTCCCTTTACGGCGAATACCAGGCCGAGCAGCGCTATCTGGCAGCCAAGCTCTCGCGGCCCGAAGGCGATGTCTATGCCACCGTCTACGCGGTGATGAACAAATCCGGCGGCGGGCCGAACGCAAACCGCACGATGGTCCAGCTCGATGTCGTCGAACTGAAGCCTATGGAAGAGAAGATGGCGGTGCTCGATGCCGGCGCGCTCCAGTCGGAGATCGCGACCGAGGGCCGTGTCGCCGTCTACGGCATCCTCTTCGATTTCGACAAGGCCGATATCAGGCCGGATTCCAAGCCGCAGCTCCAGGAGATTGCCGCGCTCCTGAAGGACAGTCCCGACCTCAAGGTGCTGATCGTCGGCCACACCGACGCCAAGGGTGCGCTCGACTACAATCGCGACCTCTCGCTGCGTCGCGCGAAATCGGTGGTCGCCACACTCACCTCCGTCTACCGCATCGACACCGGCCGCCTCACTGCCGTCGGTGTCGGCATGGCTGCGCCCGTCGCCACCAACCGCACGGAGGAAGGGCGGGCGAAGAACCGCCGCGTCGAGATTGTCGAATGGTAAAGGCGTACCGAACGAGTACGGCGCTGGTGGCGGCCATTATCCTGACCTTGCCCCTGCCGGCGCAGGCAGGGGACATCACCAGTGCCTATACCAAAATCGATCCCTCCGACTGCATGGTATTCACGACCGCCGATGCCGCCAATGGCGTCCCCCGACAGGCTGTTTGTCCGGGATATGGCGGGTATCCCGTTCTGATTCTGACGACAGCGGATCGCGAGAGCGTCTATTACGGCTTCCCGCCCCACGGCGAGTTCATATCGCGCTGGGTAAGTTTCTCTGCCCCCAATCGAATGGGCGGGACGATTGAGTGGCGCGTCCTAACGGAGGGCGATCGCTCGGTTCCTGTCGCTGCAATTCAACGCTGGTTTATTGACGATCCAAATCATAGCGAAGCGGCTGTGGAAGTCCTTGTCGTCCGCAAGGTCGGTCAGATCGAGGAATGGCGAGGATGCATCCTTGGCTACGTCGTTGCGACGGGCAATGCCGACGCCAACCAGAAGGCGCGTGAGATCGCCGATGCCAAGGCCCATGAGAATGACTGCCGAATCATCGACGTAGCCATCGAGGAAGGAGCGCGCCCACTTCCTTCGATTACACTCTACGGATACGACTGATCGCGTCGAGGGGGACGCAAACGATGAGATTGGACTTGACTCTCATATCGGGCGTCCTCATCGGATTGTGCTTCCCGACAGCCGCGCTTGCGAATGGCGCGATGGCGTCGTTCCCGGCGGGTGGCGTCATCTTCCATCAAAATGAGCACGTTTCGATCGAACGCGAGGATCTGACGATCGGCCTTGAACGCATCCACGTGCACTATGTCTTTCGCTCGTCCGCGGACCGCCCGCTTCAGCTCACGATCGGTTTTCCGATGCCAAAAATGATGCTCGACGGTGGCACGAACATGCTGATCCTCAGGAGCGCATCGGAAACCGATCTGCGCAACTACATGGCTTTCGAGGTCAAGGCCAATGGCAAACCGATCCAGCCCAAACTTCACGAATATGGCTGGATGAACGGAACCAACGTCACGGCGCAATTGCAGTCCATGCAGATTCCCGTACTTTTGGCCGACCCGAGCTTTTTCGAGCTCCAGAACCTTCCGCAATCCACCCTCGACGCTCTCATGGAAGCGAATCTCGTTGAGAGCTATGGCGAGGATCCCTTCTACTACCCACGATGGAAGTATCAGACCGTCTACGAATGGCAGCAGACCTTTCCACCCGGTGAGAGAACGGTCGACATCACTTACGTGCCGCTTTACGGCGTCGAAACGACCGAAGGCAAATACTCTTTATTTCCCGGCACGGGAAATACCCGCTACTGCTACGACGATGCATTCAAGACGCGCTTCGACGCGCAGCATGCGTATTTCGAGCCGATGCAACTCAGCTATCTCCTCAAGACAGCACGAAACTGGAGCGGGCCGATAGGCGCGTTTCAACTGAAGATCGAGAACCCCGAGGGCTATCTGTTCAGCTTCTGCCCTCCTGCCGGCCTGAAGACGGGAGGCGCAGGATTTCGTCCCGGAATCGGATATCGACATGATCTTTTTCTACCAGGATCCGCCTCCGTAGGGCTGGCGGCAGGTAACGTAGTTAAGAGGGTCCCATAATGGGTTTTGTTGGCATCTGCCTTCTGGGCCTCGTCATCGTCGGTCTTGTCGTCCGCGGGGCCATCGGACGAGGAAAACAGGTTCAAGCTTTGACCCAGCGCGGAATTGCTACCCAAGCGCAAGTAGTGCGCAAATGCCGCAAGCTGGTCGGCAGCCACAGGCACGAATGGGCTTTCCGCTATCGATTTTCAGTCGAAGGAAGAGAGTTTGACGCGCAGACCTTGGATGTCCGCGATGCATTCACGCATCTGGAGCCCGGCGATACCCTGGATATCTACTATCTGCCTGAAAACCCCTCCGTCAGTGCTCCGGCCTGGCTGGTCGATGAAGCAAGGTCGGCGGTGCCTACGTGATATGATGTCTAGGATGTAGTCGTCCGTCATCGTACCGGCGCGGCCCTTCTTCATCGGCAGGCCGGGCTGGGTTCGGTCGAGCGCCTGAATCTGCGACTTCTCATCGACCGACAGCATCACGGCATGGGCCGGTGGTTCGACATACAAGCCAACGATGGTCGTGAGTTTCTCGGCGAAGGCCGGATCGTTGGAGAGCTTGAAGTACCGCCAGCGGTGCGGGCTGAGACCGTGGGATTTCCAGATACCCTGCACCGTCGAGGTCGCGAATCTGTCGGTGGATGTTGCCAACGGTGAGCCAATGTGAGGAAGAAGGAACAGTTCCGCTGCTCGCAATCTTGTGAGATGGAAGCCTGTCTCGAGGGGCGAGGCATGGGCGCTCTCATGTGATTCTATACTGTCTGTCCAACCGCCGTGCCGTCATGGCCGGTGAAAACGAAAAAGCCGCTGGGAATTCCACCCAACGGCTCCGGCGTGTGCGTCCTCGCTAATCAACTCGCCAGTACATCCGTGGTCGGACGAAGAGCGAGGCTCCAGCGCATCAACCTTTGTCGGGACGCGCTACACACTCGTTACATGGACGGCGATTGCGGTTTAATCAAGGCCTATGCCGCCCACATTCGGCGTCCATGACGGATCCAGTACAGAGCAGTTTGGTAGCTAGGGTCAGGACCCATCAATCTGGTCGAAATGGTGTGAGGCCATCTGTTCGGATAGGCGGAGCGGAGGCGCAGGAAACCGTTCGGTTTTCAAGTCCTTCGCGACAATGCAGCCGGGCAGATGGACCACATCCTGTGGACGCCAAAACGGCTGTGATCTGCTGCGTCGAACCGCTCGACCGGGGGAACTACCCCGCTCTTCGCGTCTCTCCTTGCATCTCTTTGCCGTTTCCGGCGCCATTTCGATCATATTAATGAGTCCTGACCCTAGCGCCAACGCTTCCGTTTTCGTCCTAACCACCGGAGTAAGCCATACGCGAGCTTGGCCTTTTCGGTCTCAACGGATGTCTCTGGCTGAATTCGCATCCACGACGACTTGGAGTAGGCAAGGCGTTGTTCGGGGTAGATGCTTCGATGCCCGATCATGAGATAGGCCGCGATCGCAGCGCCGGCGATGTAGACCGTGCCGATTGAGCCACCAAACAGTTCGACGCCCATCAGAACGGCGGCGATCGGGGTATTCGATGCCGCTGCCACCACGCTGGTCAGCCCAACGGCCGCGCCAAGCATTGCATCCATGCCGAGCAGGTGAGCAAAGGCGCTGCCTGCCACAGCGCCGATGACAAATTGTGGAGTGACGATACCGCCATAGAAGCCCGAGCCGATGGTGATGGCCACAAGCAGGCTTTTCCATAGGAAACCAAAATACGGCATCGGCTCTCCTGCCAGTGCCCGATCCATGAGAGAAAGGCTGAGTCCGAGATAATCAGTTGGAATGATCAGGATCAGGAGGGCAAGTAGAACACCGCCACCAAGCGGCATCAGTGGCGGCCAGACCTTGAACCGATTCCTGAGGTGGACCGAAAGCCAGGCAGTACGATAGACGAATTCCACGAACACGAGGGCGACAATGCCGCAGATAACACCGAGCACCGTTGTTTTCAAAAACAGCGTCTCGGAGAACCCCGGCAGTGCCGGAAGCTGGTAATACTGGTAGGGAACGCCCCACAGTATGCTGACATGGTAGGATGCGGCGCCCGCAACGATTGCCGGCAAGAGGAAGTCGTGCCTGACGCGCCCGATCGCCAACACCTCGACGCCATAAATGGCGCCTGCAATCGGTGTGCCGAACACGCTCGCGAAGCCAGCACTCACACCGCAGGCCACGATCCGCAGTCGAAGTTCCGTGTTCAATCGAAGCGCCTGGCCGACCGCCGAGGCCAGCGACGCGCCAATGTGCGAGCAAGGTCCTTCCTTGCCCGCAGAACCACCGCTGCCGAGCGTGATGATGGCAGCGATAGGCTTGATCAGGATGGTCCGAAATGGCATCCGGCCCGATTGGGTATTCACCGCGGCGAAGATCGAATCCTTCAGGTCGCCGGTGTTAGCTCGATAGCCGTAGTATAGCAGCAGGCCGTTTAGCAGCCCCCCAACTGGCAACAGCAGCGTCTGAAGCCATAGCGGGACATCAGCTGTGCGGTCTGTCGCAAAGAACAGTCCATGCAGAAACAGGCTTGTGCCGGTTCCGATGATTGCGCCGGTGATGGTTGCCAGCACGAGCCATTGCACCACTGTAGCCAGCATGACGGCAAGTTCAATAAAATCGAAACGACGCATCGTGAGAAGACCGGAAGGGGGGACCAGCCGTGCATACGGCAAAGTCCCCAACGCCGACAAGGCATCTGTGATCAGCAGGAGGGCAACGGTGCCCCGTATGCCGCCAGTCCATGGCCATACGCGCGTATCAGACCGGCGGCATTTTGCGTCGTCTGCGGTCTGTGGCGAACAAGGTGACCGATACCCCGCCGACGATCCCGGCCATGGCAATCAGGAGCCGGCCAGTCAACGGTTCACCTATGAGAACCACGCCTCCTAAGGCTGCGATCCCAGGCACTGTCAGTTGAACGACCGCCGCGGTGGTCCGGGAGAGTTTGGGCAGAACATCGTACCAGATGATATAGCCCAAGCCGGACGCGATGGCGCCGGAGAACAGTGCATAGGCCACGCCCCCGCTGGTTGGGTGAGATCGGATAACGCCAGCGAGAACTGCGACGGCACCGATCGGAGCGCAACGAATGAAATTCCCCGCCGTGTCCGCCAAGGGCGATCGCGATCCTCTCCCAATCAAGGAGTATGTCCCCCACGATGCTCCGGCGATCGCCATCAGTGCTGCTCCCGACAATGGTGGAGCGGTCAAGCCGGGGAAAACGAGATAGGTCAGTGCGGCTATTGCGATGAACATGCCGAGCCACTCGAAAAGCGCGGGCCTGTCGCCCTTGGCTACGGCCCATGCGACCATGCTTATCTGCACGCTTGCAAAGAGGATGAGCGCTCCCGGACCGGCGCTGACCATGCCATAGGCGACGGAGAAGGTGATCGCGTAAAGTAGGAGCGAGACGGCTCCGGTCCAATTTCCTGTTCTTGGGAAAGTCCGTAGAACCTCGGAAGTTCGTCGGTAGAACAAGATAATCGCAAGCACTGCCGCACCCGACATCAATCTGATGCCGGTAAACGCGAGTGGGTCGATCGAGCCGTCTGAAAGAGCAAGTCTTGCCAGGACAGAATTTGTCGCGAAAGCCAACATCGCGATCGCGGTTAAGAGCGCAGTTCTCATGGATCGAAGAAATCATCTCCATTGCTCACCGGCAAGCAGCGTGATCCTCAAAAATTCCAAGGTCCAGACAGTGATACGAGAAACGCTCAGTAACGTCTTTAGTCAGCACGCGCGATCGACGAGCGATCGAGGCGGAGCATCAATCCATATCGCGTGCCATGCCGCACGGAGGCGCGCTGCTTGCTCGGAAACCCTTGGAAAAATTACGGGCATCCGATTGCAACATGCGCAACATGGATCGCACGAATTGACGTGTCGAATTCACGTAAATGGTTGGTTTTCAGGCTAAAAATGATGAAATGCCGGACAGGATGAAACTGGGAGCCCATATCTCATTGTTTCAAATTTGACCGCTGAATTAATGCCGCGACGGCGCGCTGATCGAAGTCATCGAACTCGCCTCGTTAGCTTGGAACAGGCGCGCGCGGATCAATCAGTTTCTTCTCGCGCAACCTCTGCCAGAACAATGCCGGGATTTGCGTTTCCAGCGATGCGAGATTTTGCGTCAACTCCACCGGCTTGGCCGCACCTGGAATAACCGAGACGACGGCCGGATGGGCGAGCACGAATTGTAACGCGGCAGCCGGTAGAGCTACGTTGTATTCTTCGCAGACCGCTTCGATGGCGTGAACCTTTTCTCGGATCGCATCGGGGGCTTTGGCATAACCATAGGCTCCGCCTGCACGGGAGCCGGACACCAGGATACCGGACGCGAAAGGCGCGCCTATGATGACCGAGACGCCTCGCCTGGCGCAAGTATTCATGCCCTCATCGAGATCGCGCTGATCGAGCAGCGTATAGGGCATTGCCACCAGGCAGAAATCCAGGTCGAGCCGGCGCACCATCTCGCGCAGCGCATCTGACGTGTTGATGCCACAGCCGATCGCCTTGATCTGGCCGCTGCCCTTCAACTCGGCAAGTGCCTTCATCCCGCTGTTTTCGAGATCGTCGAGATGCCCTGCCAGCGCCTCGCCATGATAGCCCGCTTCGAGGTCGTGGATAACCAACGCATCGAGCGTATCGAGGGCCAGCCGCTGCAGCGACTGCTCGTAGGCGCGCATGATACCGTCATAGGAATAGTCGAAACGAATATCGAAATTCAGCCCGCCGGCCCATGGCGCGCGGTCGAAGGCGGTGGGGTTTTCAGGCCGGTGGAGTGTGCGGCCGACCTTGGTCGTTACGATGAAATCGCCGCGCGACTTCGTGCGAAGGAAGCTGCCGAGACGATGCTCGGCAAGGCCGCGCCCATACCAAGGCGCCGTGTCGTAATAGCGAACGCCTGCCCGCCATGCCGTCTCCAGCGTGGCGCGCGATTGCTCCTCGTCAACCTTGCCATAGAGTTCGCCCAGATGCGCGGTGCCGAGGCCGAAGCATGGCAGCGACAGTGATGTGCAGGCGATTTTGCGCGTTGCCGTCAAGGATGGCGGCATGTCTATTCCTCGCATGGATGCGATGGCACACGGTAGAACTCCGTGGCGTTGCTGGCAAACAGGGCGAGTTGTTCCTCCTGGCTAAGATCCGAGAACACGCGACGAAAATGCTCATAGGTCTGATGGAACGTGGCATGAAGCGTTGCCACCGGGTGATCGCTGCCGAGCATGCAGCGCCGCGCGCCGAAGGCGGCGAGACAGGCGCGCGCGACGGTGGTGAGGCTTTCTTCGGTCCAGTCGGGATCGTAGGCCACGAGATCGGAGATTTTCAGGAAGGCATTCGGGGCGCTAGCGAGGCGTTTCAAACCCTCGGCCCATGCCGCCATACCCTCGGTGCTTCGCTCGAAAGGAGAGCTGCAATGGTTGATGGCAAAGCGAATGCCTGGAAAGCTGGCAAACAGATCGCAGGCGTCGTCAACCTGCCAGGGCGACATCAACAGGTCGAGCGAAAAGCCGAGCGGTTCGAGACAACTGAGGCCTGCGCGCCAGTCCGTGTTCATCATCAGATGCCGCTCCGTCACCCGCGACATTGAGGGGTCTGGATGCCAACTCACAATGGCGCGCACGCCCGTCACACGCTTGTTTCTGGCCAGTGCCGCCAATGTCGCTTCGACATCCGGCGATGCCAGATCGGCATAGGCGACATAGCGTGCAGCGATCCCTTCGGGGCGCGGCAGGCTGTCGAGCCAGGCGATTTCGCCCTGCGGATCGTCCGGGTCCCAGCCGGCTTCGACATGGACGCTGGCGCGCAAATCATAACCGGTGGCGGCGCGCAGATAATCGTGCGGCAGGCAGGACTGCCCAAGCACCGGGCCGCTTTGACCCTTCAGCCAGGGGTGGCGACCGAGGGCTGTGTCCCACCAATGGTGGTGGGCATCGACAATCGGCCCATCATACAACCCGTCACCCTTGCTGTGCACAGCCATCAGCGGGCCAGATGCAATTGCGCCGCTGTGTCAGGATGGCGTTTTTCTCCTCCGATCGGCATGGCCGAGCCTCCTCCTTCAATTGACTCACTACAGCAGAGTACCTATCAAATATCAATTCAGCCTTTCGCTAATGATATAGCCGTGAGCAAGATGCCTGACACGTCCTTTGCCGATTTGCGGCAATCCTGGCCGATGCCCTCGCAGCGGCGCTCGATCACCATCATCGGCTGCGGCGGCATAGTGCGTGACGCGCATTTGCCAGCCTACAGGAAGATGGGGCTGCCGGTTGTCGGGGTCTTTGACGTCGAAGCCGCGGCGGCCCGTCAACTCGCACGCGATTTTGACATTCCGGTCGTTCATGCTTCACTGGATGAAGCCATTGCCGCCTGTTCGACGGAGGGCGTTTTTGATCTGGCTTTGCCGCCAACTGCCGTGCTCGAAACCGCCAAACGCCTGCCAAAAGGGGCAACTGTGCTGATCCAGAAGCCGCTGGGGCCGGACGGCGCTTCAGCCCGCGAGATCGTTGCCGCACTCGATGAGCGAGAAATCGTTGCGGCGACCAATTTTCAATTGCGCTTCACGCCGTCCATGCTCGCCATCGAGGATGCGGTGCGCCGTGGCTTGTTCGGTGAAATCGTCGATGTCGAAATCCATCTGGCGGTCTATATGCCGTGGGAACTGTGGTCGTTCATTCCAAAAATGCCGGCCGTGGAGATCCCGCTTCATTCGATCCACTATCTCGACTGGATTCGTGGTCTTCTGGGCGAACCGGACAGTGTCTATGCCAAGTCGGTTAAGCATCCGCGCTATGCCGGTCAGGCCGATGCACGCTCCAGCATCATTCTCGATTATGGCGAGCGTGTCCGCTGCGCCTTGTCCCTGAACCACACCTACGGCCATGGGCCACGGCACACCGAAGCCACCATTCGGGTCGAGGGTATCAAGGGTGCTGCGCATCTCAGCGTCGGCTATTTGCTCGATTACCTGCACCCGCAGCCGGAACGGCTGGAAATCTGTCATGAGGGTCAGGCATGGGCCGAGGTTCCGCTGATGGGAGAAAGGGTGCCGGACTCCTTCGCCTATGTCATGGCCAATCTTCAACGCTTTGCAGCGGGCGAGGACGAGCGTCTGGTCACGAATGTTGGTGACTCCTTGCACACCATGCTGCTGGTGGACGCCGCGCTCAAGTCCAGCCGCCTGGGTGGAGTGGTTCCCGAACCTCCTCTTGCCGGCGCCGCCACGAGGCCGTGATGCACGCTGGCGCGCATGACCACGAGCCGCTGGTCTTTCTCTACAGGCTCAAGCCCGGCATGGGGCCGGAATATGACCGGGCGCACCGGGCGGTGTGGCCGCAAATCATGACACTGCTCGATGAAGCCGGCGTTTACGATTATCGCATCTGGCGGCGCGGCGATCTGGTTATCAGCAGCCTGCGCACCCGATGGGGCTATAACCATGCGGCGCGCATTACGGCCGCCAGCGAAATTCAGGCAAAATGGACGGCGTCGCTGTCACATGTATTCGAAGAGATCGCCGATCAGAACGGCGAACCGCTTTGGCTGGACCTGATTTTCGAGCACCGGCCAATTCCGGCGAGTGGGCGGCAATGACAAGCCGTTCAGCAAGCCCGATTGGAGGGGCGCCGGACGATGCTGCGCGTCAGCGGAAAGCTGACGATTGGCGCAACCCCTCCCAACATTTCAGTAATCGCCTGGGCGGCGCGAAAGACCGACGCACAGGCGGCATCGAAGCCGATCGTCTGACGCGTTGCGGCCAGATAGGGCATGGTCAGCACGGCTTGCGCAAAGCCGCTGTGATCGAGCAGGGGAAAACTGACATCGGTGATGCCCTGCAGGCTTTCGTTGACCACCATCTCGTAGCCTTTGATGCGGATTTTCTCGATGCGCTGGATCAGAGCTTTCGCTTCCGCCGGCGACAGGTTCTTCCGCATGTCGTCCAGCACCCAGTCGCGAATGGCCGGAGGCTGCAGGGCCACGAGAAGGCGGCCCGAAGCGGTCGCCATCGCCGTGTTCTTCGTGCCGACCCGCAGGCGAAAGCCGAATGGCGCCGGACTGTCGGCCTGGGCAATGATGCGGATATTGGTCGCGTCGAGCACCGCCATATGCAGCGCTTGGCTGGCCGCGGCGGCCGCCTCGTTCATCAGCGGAACCGCGATGTCCACCAGACGCGCCAGGGGTGGATAGCGGCTGGCCAGTTCGTACATCCGGCTGGACAGGAAATAACCGTCCTCGTCGGGGCGGCGCTGAATGAACCCGCGCCGTTCCAGCACCATGACGACGCGATAGACTTCCTGCAGGGACCGGCCGAGCCGTTGGGCGATTTCGCTCTGGCTGACGCCCTGCGAAAGGTCCGCCAGCAGTTCGAGCACATCGAGCCCTTTTTCCAGCGCCGGCGCGCCATAGCGCTGTTTGCCTGCCGCCTCGGCCTTTGCCGTGGCGGACGTTTTTCTGTGGGCGGCTGTGCGGGGTCTCGGTGTTATGGTCATAGAGATCAACTGCGGGATCAGAACATGATCCCGCGCTTTTATTAGTGAAAAACAATGGCCGCAAGGGCACTCGACCAAAGGTCAGGTGTTCTCCTTGGGCATCGAAAGACAGAAAGCAAAAATGGCGGATAATCTCTCGAAAAAGATGATTTCGTGCACCGTGGATTTCGACCGGCCGGGCAGGCAGGTCGGCCAGTTCCATGTGCCGTTTTCGGGCAATGACGATGCCTGGGGCGTGGTCCCGGTTCCCATTGCCGTCATCGCCAATGGAAAAGGCCCGACCGTGATCCTTGAGGGCGGCAATCATGGCGATGAATATGAAGGCCCGATCGCGCTGGGCGAACTGATCCGCGATATCGACATCGAACAAGTCAGCGGCCGATTAATCGTCATTCCGGCCATCAACCAGCCGGCCGTGCAGGCCGCGCAGCGTAATTCGCCCATCGACGGCCTGAATTTGAACCGGGTTTTTCCCGGCAACGCGCTCGGCACCACGACCGAGCAGATTGCCGCTTTCGTGCACGACGTGCTGTTTCCCTTGGGCGATGTGTTTCTTGATCTGCACTCCGGCGGGTCTTCGCTCGATATCCTGCCCAGCGCGGTGATCGAGCCGGGCAACACGCCGCAAAAGCATCAGGACAATATGCGCGCTGCAATGGCATTCGGCGCGCCGGTCACCGTGGTGATCGACAACCGGGGCGATCCGCGCACGGCAACAGCCTCGGCGGCGCGCTATGGCATGACGTCGGTCGGCACGGAGATGGCGGGCAAGGGCACCGTGTCCATCGATGCGTTGGCGTTGTGCCGGCACGGCATCCGCAATGTGCTGGCAAGCGTCGGCGCGATCACGAGGCCGGTCGCAGCCTCCGCTACCCCGACCCGGCTTTGCAAGTTGTCGCCGCTCGCGCATGTCCTTGCCGAAGATGACGGTTTCCTCGAACCGCTGCATCCGCTCGGCACCGAGGTCGAGGCCGGGCAGGCTTGCGCCCGTATCCATTTTCTGACCCAGCCGCAGCGCCGCCCTGTCGACCTTCATTACAGGGCAAGCGGCATCGTCTATGGTCGCCGCCAGCCAGGACGGGTGCGGCCGGGCAATTGCGTCGTTGTCGTAGCCTCGGCCTATGAAGGAGAACCGGCATGATTGATCTGGACGATATCCGCGCGGCGGCGCGGCGCATTGCACTGCATATCAGGGACACGCCGACCGTCGAGGTGACACACGTTTCAGGACCCGCAACACCGGCGCGGCTGCTGCTCAAGCTGGAAAACCTTCAGGTCAGCGGTTCGTTCAAGGCGCGCGGCGCGATGAACAAACTGCTCAGCCTGCCCGCCGACGCGGTGGCCAGGGGCATCGTTACCGCATCGGGCGGCAATCATGGGCTGGCGGTCGTACATGCCGCGCAGCATGCAGGTGTCGCAGCAACCGTCTTCGTGCCGGAAAGCAGCACCGAGGAAAAGCGCGAGAAACTGCGTCTTCGCGGCGCCCGCGTCGAGGTCGTCGGCAAGATTTGGAACGAGGCGAATGTTGCAGCGCTTTCCCTGGCCGAGACAACCGGTGCCGCCTATTTCCATCCTTTCGCCGATCCGTATGTGATGGCGGGGCAGGGCACGATCGGGCTGGCGTTGTTGGAAGTGGCGCCCGAACTCGACACCGTGCTGGTGGCGATCGGCGGGGGTGGGTTGATCTCGGGCATGGCGGTTGCGCTCAAGGCGCTCAAGCCGTCGATTCGCATTATCGGCATCGAGCCGGTCGGCTCCCCGACGCTGAAAGCCAGCATCGATGCGGGACATGTCGTGCGGTTGCCAAGCGTCACCAGCAAGGTTGCCACGATGAGTTGCGGCGAAACCGATCCCGGCGTTTTCGGCGTCGTGCGCGACCATGTGGATGAACTGGTTCTCGTCACCGACGAAGACATGGAGTCGGCAGCGAAATGGCTGTGGTTCGAACTGGGCATAGCGGCCGACCTCAGCGGCGCTGCTTCCATTGCTGCCTTGAGATCCGGGAAGATTGCCGTTTCCAGGGGCAATGTTGTCGGCGGGCTTGTTTGCGGCGCGGGGCTGGACGTCGCTAAACTCTGAAGGGGCGATGGTCCGCGGCACCTTCACGCCGGTTGCGCGGGGTTACTTCACCGCGCCGGCCGTCATGCCCTTGATGAGATAGCGTTCGAGCCCGATCCCGATCACGATAAGCGGCAGGATCGCCGCCAGCGACAGCGCCGCCATCGACCACCAGGCGATGCCCTGGCTGCCGGTTTGCGACGCCACCATGACCGGTAGCGTGTTTGCGTTGGTCGAGGTGAGCAGGGATGCAAAGAAATACTCGTTCCACGTCAGCACGAGGCTCAGGATGAAGGCGGCAACCATGCCGGGTAGGGCAATCGGCAGGATGACGCGGAAGAATGCACCCCAGATGGACAGTCCGTCCATCAGCGCCGCCTCTTCGAGGTCGGAGGGAATGGAGGAAAACTGGTCGCGCATGATCCAGATCACGATCGGCAACACGGAAAGCGTATAGAGCAGGATCAGCCCGATGCGCGTGTCCAGCAGCGCCAGTTCCCGGTAGAGAAGCAGGAAGGGCAGCGCCAGGACGACCGGCGGCAGGATCAGTTGCGATAGGAAGAAGAACAGGATGTCGGAATTCTTCATGAAGCCGAAGCGGTAGGAGAAACGCGACAGGCCGTAGGCCGCCAGAGAGCCCAGCATGACCGCCAGCGCCGAGGAAACGACCGAGACGATCACGGAATTCATGAACCGCTTCATGAATTCGTCACGTACGGTGCTGGAAGCGGTGATCGTCTCCGGCGACAGGCCGAGCGATCGCCAGCCAAGCCAGGCGGGGTCATAGTCTATCCAGGGAATGAGCGCGCCCTTCATGACGGCAGGCGCCATCTTGAAGCTGGTCGTTATTGTCCAATAGATCGGAAACAGGCAGATTATCGCCCACAGGATGAGCAGGAGATAGATCGTCGTCTTGGTGCCGAAACGCCATGCGCGCCCCGCACTATCCGCCTCATTGTCGTGAACTGCCTGGATGGTCATGTGCGTGGCCTCGAGAAGCGGTCCGCCAGCTTCATCAGAATGGTCATGAAAATGACTATGAGGACGAGATAGAACATTGCCAGCATCGTGCCGTAGCCGACATTCGAGCGGTCGCGATATTCGCGGAAGATGAACGAGGTCACGGTGTCGGTCGCGCCGCCCGGTCCGCCGGCCGTCAGGTTGATGACGATATCGGCGAGTTTCAGCTTGAAGATGATGCGGATCATGACTGCGGTGATCGAGACAGGGAGCATCAGCGGGAAAACGATCTCCCAGAACGTCTTCCACGGCCCGGCCCCATCCACGCGTGCGGCTTCCGTCAGGTCCTTCGGAATGGCCTGAAGCCCGGCCAGGATCATGATCATCATGAAGGGGATGAAGGTCCAGGCATCCAGCATCATGATGATCAGGCGCGCGATTTCAGGCGAGCCGAAGAAGGATGGCGTTTCCCAGCCGAGCCAGCGGGCAAGGCGGGCGATAGGCCCGAACCGGATTTCCAGCATGGATTTGCCGATCATCCAGCTTACAGCCACCGGCGACAGCATCAACGGCAGGAGGAAGGCGACGCGAAAGAATTTGCGCGCCTTTATGTCGGCGTTCAAAAGCAGGGCAAGACCGAAGGCGATGGCATATTCGACGAAGATCGCCAGCGTGTACCACACCATGTTGAGCAGGGCGTTCCAGTAGAACGGGTCGGCCCACATCTGGCGAACATTGTCCAGGCCATTGAATTGCCGCCCCAGCGGTGAGGCGAGATTCCAGTTCGAAAAGGCGATGATGAGCCCGAACAACAGTGGGAAAACCGTCAGCGAAACGACAAAGAGTGCTGCAGGAAGCACGAACAGCACCCGCTTGCCGTGCTCGCCATAGATGAGCACCTTGCTCCAACACAGGCACACCGACCACAAAATGTAAGCATAGAGCGTCGGCCTCCATGTCTGGAAGCCAAAATCGGCATACCCGCTGACCTGGGCGTATTGGGCGATTGCGATGCCGGCCAGCAGCAGGGCGGACGCCCAGACGATGCCGTGCCCGAACATGCGCCGCGAATCGGAAATGTCGTCTTCCGTGACGACATGAAGAAGATCGCCTTGGCTCATCGGTTCGGTGGCCCCTGGTTTTCCATGATGCGGCTACGGATGGCCATCTGATGGGAGATGAAAAAGGCGCGCATGCCTGTGCATGCGCGCCCGGTTGGCATCAGGACATACCAAGCGATGCCTTGTAGAGCTTGATCTGGCTGTCACGCCCGATCTGGTCGGTGATCTTCTCCCAGGCGGCGGCAATGGCGTCGGCCGTTTCCTGTGCCGATTTGTACTGGCCTGCATAGCCCTTGGCCAGTTCGTCTTCAGCCACGGAATAATACTGGAAGATGCCCGGAATGCGTGGCTCGATGGCCGCGTTGGGGTGATTGTAGCTGTCCGCGTTGCTGCCGAGGTAATCCTCGATATAGGCACGGTCGTAACCCGCCTTTTCCCACTCATCGAAATTGAAGTGAGACTTGCGATAAGGCTGGAAGCCCGAGGGATAGGCCGAAGTCCACAGGCTCAGGTCCTTGCCGCCGAGATGCGCGGCAGCCGACCATGCAGCCTTGCGTTTGTTTTCATCTCCCGCGGCGCGCTTGGTGACGTAAACGCCCCAACCGAGAAAGGCCATATTGGGTGCGAAATTGCCCCCTTCCGGCGTTTCCCACTCGCCTGTCTTCGAATTATAGACGCGATCCGAGCCGGGATTGATGGAGAACTCAACGACGTCGCCGACGACGGACGTGTTGGAGGTGCGCGCCATCGAGCCCACATCGCCCCACCAGCACAAGCCGGCGCCGGTGCCTGCCAGGAATTGCTGGAAGGCGGTGGTGCCGGGGTCGGCATTGATCTGGTCCGCGGGATAGGCGCCCGCGGCAATGAGGTCCATCACATCCTGGATGGCCTGCACCCAGGCCGGATTGTTGACGCGCGGCTTCATCGTGTCCGGATCGAACAGCCAGGCCGGGTCGCTCGGATGTTTGGCATAGGCGGACGCGCGATCTTCCAGGAAATAGAAACCGAACCCGCCCCAGCCCTTCAGCGGATCGAGGAAGCCGAAGGCCGGCAAGCCGGTGAGCGGGTCCTTCTGGCCTTTGATCTTCTTCGAGAACTCATCCATCTGCTGCCAGGTCTTGGGCATGGTGGTCATGCCCGTGGCGCCGGAGATGGCGGAATCGGTCAGGTAATCCTTACGGAACGACAGGGTGTGGCAATCGCCATCGACGGTGACGCGATAGGTCTTGCCGTCCCAGGTGCCGACCGGCGGCTTGAGGTACTCGACCAGGTCGTCCATATCGACCTGCGTCTTGACCCAATCCGGCATTTCGTCCAGCAGGCCCTTGCTCGCGGTATCGCCTTCGAACGGCGCACCCATTTCGAGGATGTCGAAATCGACGGTCCCGGTTGCGATCGACTGCTGCAGGCGGGCGTTGTAGTCGGCCTGCGCCAGGTCGATCCAGCTGATTTTCGCACCGGTATAGGTTTCCCAAGGCTTGAGGAACCCCCGGAACAGGAAGTTGTGCAGGTTCTGGTTGTTCAGGCCCATGAACGTCAACTCGATGCCCGCGAATTCGCCTTCCTTGACGCTGGCCTTGGTGGCGCCCAGGCACAGTTCACCGACCTTTTGCCAGTCCGCGTCCGTCGGCGATCCCGCGCCGACGCCTGGAATCTGCAGAATCTGGGCGCGCAGCGCCTCGTCGGCCATGGCCGGTCCGGCAAGGGCGCCAAGCCCTGCTGCCGAGGCGGCAGATAGCGCCGCCATGCTGGCGGCTCCCTTCAGCACGTCGCGGCGCGTTGCGCCGCGACGCATCAATTGGTCGTACAGTCCTACTTTCATTCAACTTCCTCCCAGCTTCGGGTCACCCTGTGGTGGCCGAAAAATTCACTGTTGAAACTCGCGTTTCGCCAATGCTTTGATCAATTCTGTCAGAACCCATTGCGGAGTCAACGCCGCGATGTAATAGATTTCGCTCATATGCTTCGTTAGGGTTCGTGCCCTGGCTCAATAAAAAATGAGAAGGGGGACATGGCAGAAGTCGCTATCCGTGACGTGGCTAAATCGTATGGGGCGACGCAGGTCCTTCACGGCGTCAACATCGGTATTTCCGACGGGCAGTTCGTGGTGCTGGTGGGGCCGTCCGGTTGTGGCAAGTCAACCCTGCTGCGCATGGTTGCCGGGCTGGAAAGCGTGACGGCGGGCAACATCGTCATCGGTGGCAAGGCGGTGAACAATCTGTCGCCCGCGCGCCGCGACATCGCCATGGTGTTCCAGAGCTACGCCCTCTACCCGCACAAGACGGTCGAACAGAACATGGGCTTTGCATTGAAGCTCAAGAAGGTCGATCCGAAAGTGGTGGAGCAGAAGGTGCGCGCGGCAGCCGACATATTGGCGCTGACCCCGCTTTTGAAACGCTATCCGCGTCAGCTTTCGGGCGGCCAGCGCCAGCGTGTCGCCATGGGCCGCGCCATCGTGCGCGATCCGCAGGTCTTTCTGTTCGATGAGCCGCTGTCCAACCTCGATGCCCAATTGCGTGTGCAGATGCGCACAGAGATCAAGGAACTGCACCAGCGGCTCAAGACGACCACCATCTATGTCACGCACGACCAGATCGAGGCGATGACCATGGCCGACAAGATCGTCGTCATGCATGATGGCCGGGTCGAACAGATCGGCGCGCCGTTGGAACTGTTCGATCGCCCGGCCAATCTGTTCGTCGCGGGTTTCATCGGCTCGCCTTCGATGAACCGTCTCAAGGGCGTGGTCACGCGCGGCGGCGGCTCGATCGACGTCGGCGGGGCAGTGCTGCCCATGCCGCCGGGCATGTCCCTGGCGGAGGGCCGGGAGGTCGTGTTCGGCATCAGGCCGGAACATTTCGATCTCGTCGACGATGGCGTCGAGGTTCAGATCATCCTGATGGAACCGACCGGATCGGAAACGCTGGTTTACACCCACGCAGGCAAAACGGAGATCGTTGCCCTGTTCAGGGAGCGGCATCAATTCGAGCCGGGCGCGACGATCCGGATCAAGCCCCGGGAAGGGCATATCCATATTTTCGACGCGGTCAGCGGCAAACGTATCTGATCGAGGCAACAGGCAGGACGACATGCTCAAGGGAATCAATCCGCTGCTTAACGCAGATGTTCTTTATGCGTTACGCGCGATGGGGCACGGCGACGATCTCATCATTGCCGACACCAACTTCCCCTCGGATTCGATTGCCCGCCAGACACGGCTTGGCCGGGTGCTCAGGATCGACAATGTGACTGCCGCTGAGGCTGCCGAGGCCATTTTGTCGCTTTATCCGCTGGATTCTTTTGTCGATGATGCGGCAGGGCGAATGGAAATCGTCGGGCAGCCGAATGAGGTTCCGCCGGTACAGCAGGAGGTCCAGGCGGTCCTCGATCGCGCCGAAGGCCAATCGCGGCCGATGATCGGCGTCGAGCGCTATGCCTTTTACGAACGCGCCAAGCAGGCCTATTGCGTGATCCAGACGGGCGAACGCCGGTTCTATGGCTGCTTCGCCTTCCGCAAGGGCGTCGTTCCCCCGGAAGCGGAGTAGGGAGGTGCCCGGTCCGGTTGTCATACTCGGCGTCTTCGTCGCCGATACCGCTTATCGTGCGCCGCGCCAGCCGGTCATGGGCGAAACCATACTCGGATCGGGCTTTAAGCTCGGCCCTGGAGGAAAAGGTTCCAACCAGGCGGTGGCGGCGGCGAAACTGGAGGTCGAGACACATTTCATCACCCGTCTCGGCGTCGACACTTTCGCCGACATGGCAATGGAGACGTGGCGCGATGCCGGCGTCAGCCCGGCGGTGATCGCCACGCCCGAAAGCTATACGGGTGCGGCCTATATCTTTATCGATGACCGCACCGGCGATAATGCCATCATCGTTTCGCCGGGCGCCGCCGCCCTCATCACGTCGCGCGACATTGAGGCCCGTGCGGCATTGATCCGCTCGGCAAGCGTGTTTG
The DNA here is from genome assembly GCF_002075885.1 of Manganibacter manganicus. GTDB lineage: Bacteria > Pseudomonadota > Alphaproteobacteria > Rhizobiales > Rhizobiaceae > Mesorhizobium > Mesorhizobium manganicum. The sequence continues at coordinate 96,155 of NZ_MDET01000007.1, read as the reverse complement.
TCACGCAACTCGAACAGCCGGTCGATGCGGCCATCCGCGCCTTGCAGATTGCCCGCGAGGCTGGTGTGACAACCGTCCTCAACCCGGCGCCGGCCGCCGATCTGCCCGACGCGCTCTATCCGCTCTGCGATTACATTACGCCAAACGAGACTGAGGCCGAGGCTTTGACTGGGCGTTCAGTGGCGAATGTCGAAGACGCCAGAGCCGCGGCCGAAATCCTGCTGGCTAAGGGTGCGCGGGCGGCGATCATTACGCTTGGCGAACGCGGTGCACTCCTTCACGGCAAGGACCAGTCTATTCACTTTCCCGCGGTTTCCGCCGGTCCGGTTGTCGAGACGACAGGTGCCGGCGATGCGTTCAATGGCGGCTTTGCCGCCGCCCTCGCCAAAGGGTTTTCCGCCGTCGAAGCGGTTCGGTTCGGCTGTGCCGTGGCCGGCATCTCCGTCACGCGCGCCGGCACTGCGCCTTCCATGCCCTCGCTGGCCGAAACGATGAGCCTCTATCCAGGGCATTTGCATGGTAGTAGTTCATGATCAACTGGGTTCTGAGCAGCGGGCACATGGATGAAGGTGTAGAATATCACAATCGTCTTTCGATTCGGAGAGCGTAGTTATCCGTAACAAGGTCCGTCGCAGAGCACTAACCGTTTATGGTTCGGCGACTTGAGGTTGCCAGCCGTCTGTAAGTGATCCGGGATGGGCGATCCGCAGGTAAACCACCGTTACGTTCGAGGGGTTGCCGTATCCGAAGGGTTGCGTCTCAATTAGCCAAACACGCCCCACGCCCAGGAATGTAGTGGCGCTGATGTCCCGGTCTTCAGAATGGTGTCACACATGCGTAGAGGAACTCACGCTACAGCATAAATTCGCGTGCCGCAGCCGGGCAAGTGAATGCCGAGATCAGCGAGCTTTATCCGTTGGACGAGCGCCGGACCTCCTACCGGAAGTCACGCGGTGTCGTTCCTACCGCAAGAACAATCGGGCCTTTGTGTAACAGAAGAACGGATCGCTCGTCCGCCGCATTGTCGGCTATCATCGCTACAAAGGCGTTGCAGCTGCCGCCGTTCTTGCCGATCTATACCGGTTGGTTCGGCTCGTCGTGAATTTCTTCCAATGTTCATTCAAGCTGCGGGAAAGGTTCTGTCGCAAACCTTTTGGAAAGGTCATTGCAGGCGAGGTATGGCCTCAATAGCGGAGCAGCTCGCGATCCGCCGATCCAATTCCATGTCGGCTTCTGGGGCAAGGGCACGCTCACTATCGCCGATGGCGGTAAGGTCCAGACCGGCTTTACGACGCCGGGTACCTAGGGCGGTTCTACCGGCACTGCGACGATGACCGGCGGCGGCTCGGTTTGGAACATCAGCGATGACTTCGAGGTAGGCGTCAAGGGCGCCGCTTGCTGGAATTGCTACCCAAGCACCCTTCAAAAAGTTTGCAACACAACCATATGAAATGCACCGACATCTGTGTGTTCATTCCACTGTGGCTTGGGCCGTGAAAGTATAGCCCACCCCATAGATCACCTTGATCGGCGCGGGAAGCTTCAAATGACGCTCGATCTTGTGGCGCAGCCGGCTGACGAGGGCGTCGAGATGGCGGTTGTCGAAACTGGAGCGGGGACGCATCAGTATTTCCATCAGTTGCTCTCGCCCGCAAACCTCGCGTGCTCGCGTGCAGAGCATGTTCATGAAGGCAAATTCGGTCGCCGTGAGTCTGAGCGCATGCTGGTTTGGCGCAGTCAGACGCCAGTTCGTGCTGTCGAGGATCCAGCGGTCGTCATGGCCTGACACTGGACCGGAAAAATCACCGGTTCGTCGCAACAGGCTGCGGATCGCCGCTTCGACCTCCCGCAACGTACTCTCCTTGACGAGGTAGATGTCGGCGCCACTTTCAAAGCCTTGGATGCGGTCTTCGCTGCTGCCGAGCGCTGTCAGCATGACAATGCCGCAAGCGTGGGCCCGGCGGATTTCGGCTGCCAGTTCGAACCCGTTTCCGTCGGGCAACCCGACATCGAGGACGATGACGGCGGGCGAATCGCCGCCAGCCAGCACTTCGCGCATTTCTCGTGCCGTCGCCACCCCAGTGGTGGTAAAACCTCTCAGCATGAGGAAATCCGATAAATCCGTACGCTGTCGGGGGTCATCCTCGACGATGAGAATGTGCGTCATGCAGTGGCCCATTCCAGCATGATCTTGTCGGATGAGCCGGGTGACAGAGGCACACGCACGATGGCTGTTGTTCCGCCCTCGCCGTTCGGCTCAAGTTGCAGCGTCCCTCCGTGATAGGCAAGGAGCCGCCGTGCTGAGTAGAGCCCGAGGCCGGCTCCGGCAACAGTCTTGGCATTGGAGGCTCGAAAGAAGCGGCGGCCGATCTTGCCCAATTCAGCAGCAGGGATGCCAATGCCGCGATCGCGCACCTCGATCACCACGGCGCCACGCCCCTGACTGGCGGTAACGCGGACTGGTCGATCGGCGGGAGAGTATTTGAGAGCGTTATCGACCAGATTGATGATGACGGTTGCCAGCATATCGGGATCGACGTTGAAGGATGAGGTTTTGTCTTCGACGACAAAGTGCAGACGGTTCACCTGTGCCGTCATCTCGAAGTGCAGCCGTACGTCTCCCAGAAAGGAGACGACCTGGATACGCTCAGGTTGAAAGCCATTGTCTCGATCGTTCGTCATGAACCGGTCGATCAGGGAGAACAGGCGATTGAGGGCGTTGTCGATTCCTGAAAGCCGTTCGCGTGTCGCTTCGGGAAATTCACCGGCAGTGAGGCGGATCATCTCGACGGCGTTGCGAATTACCGCAAGCGGCGTGCGGAATTCGTGACCGACGACACGCATGAAGTCCGCTTGTTCCTGTCGCAGGTCGCGTTCCGCTTCAAGGCTGGTATTCAACCTGCTTTCCAGTCTGCGCATGCGCATCACCTCCTTCGACAGCGCATCGTTTTTCTCACGCAGCTCGGCGGACAATCGTGAACTGACCATGAAGAGCAGGCAGGCAAAGAATGCGATCAGGAAGAGCGTGCCCTGTAGCAGATACCAGGCATTGCGGTCGGCAAGCACCGGGGCACTCTGGAAGTCGGACGGCAACCGAAATTCGATGATGCTGTGGGCGATGCTGGCGACCAAGTATTCGGCCAACACGCCGATCGTAATCCAGCGCAGCAGGCGCGGTTGCGTTCGGTCGCGCATGAGAGCCAGGCACATCATCGACATGATGACCACGGTGAAGAGAGTCGAGGTATGGATGCGGACGGCAATGTTATCCGGCGCCGCCGTCAAAGCGACGCTCCAGGTCACAGTTTGAAAGAGCAGCAGAAAAATGCCGATCCAGCTATAACGCGACTGCCCCAGGAAACGGGCGAGCCCTTCAGCGAGCAGCACGAGACCCAGCTTGAGTATGGTGTTGTACAGGACGATCTCAAGTGTCGCCGGATGTTGCCCGCGAAGAAGCGTCAACAATACGCCCACCGCAATCGCAATGAAACCGGCGGCAAGAAATTTCAGCTGATAGAGATGGCGCCATGCCCGCCAGACAAAAATCCAGGCCACCGCCTGGAGGCTTGCCGTTGCCAGCGTGACGACCAGAATCGTCCTGAGATCAAGCATCTCTGCGCTTTCATACCCGATCCCTTGCCTTAATCCCGCCCAGATTCGACGCCGGAACTTTGCAGGTGTTGAACCGAAGCGCAAGCATGGCTGGCCATTGCAAGAATTCATCAGAATTCGTTGGAATTGATCGGTGGAATTTTTGCGATGACGCCTTACTCTGAACCGTACACTTTGTGACGCTTTGTCAGACAATAAATTATTGAAAGTGCGCCTTTTTGTATGCGTGGCGGACGCGTGCGGAACGACGTATTCGGCATGCCGGGCGAACAATTCCGTGAGGTCGCTCCGGGCAAAAAAAGGGCACAGGACGGGCTACCAAACGGACTCTGTCGCACGAGGGGGCATCATGAGACCTAGCAGGAATTGTTCGAGTGGGCTTGCGTGGTCCGCCGGGCCGCTCGCCTTGATTCCGGCCTGTCGGCCGATGACCTTCCTCGCATTGCCTCATCGCAGGCGATGCGAATCCAAACCATGAGCATGAGAGGAATCGAAGTAGTCGGTCGAAGGTCAAATGCGGGGTGACACCATGGACCAGATCAATGCAGTAGCCGAAGTGATCGCGTGCATCGTACTGTTTCCTTCAATCATGAGGGCGTGGCGCCTGAAGATCGTTCAGGGCGTGCATTGGCTGACCCCGGCATTCTTCTGGAGTTACGGGATCTGGAACCTGTTCTACTACCATAGTCTGGAGCAGTGGTGGTCGGGCCTGGCTGCGATCCTTCTGGCTACCCAGAATACCGTCTGGCTTCTCATGGTTCTTCGATACACGCCACGGCGTGATCCGAGGCGCGCGTCACCGAACCCAATTAACTGACGTGAACGTGCTGGCGGTAGCCGTTGCGGCCTGTGCGACGGCATGCCCGAAAAACAGAAAAAATAGATGTCTCAGAACCGGTTGAGTCTCGTCGGGGCCGATGCCATTGCCGAGACATTGGAAGAACACTCTTCCGGCACGCATTATGAGATCGAGCGGCCCGATGGGGTGCCCTGTGAGATGCAGGCGCGATTTCAGGATATCGACGGCGTAAGCGTTGCCGCTTTGGCCGGCAACTACGCGGTGCGCGCCACGAGCAGAATCGACAGTCCGGTACTAACCCTCACCTTCGTGACGAAAGGTCCGATGGCGATTTCCGCGAGCGTCGGCGCACAGAACATAGATGCCGGCGAGGGCGATTGTCTGGTCACGCCCGTCAATGAAGGCAGGTTGGCCCAAATCGCTCCGGAAGGAACAAAACTGGTCGTTGATGTTCCGGAGCGCATTCTCAGCGATGTGCTTAGCCGTCATTTCCATATCGAACCGCCGCGTCGAATCGACTGGCATCCCCTGGTTCGCCGCGAGCAATCAAGCCTGGCCGTTTTGCAGCGCCTCATAATCGACGCCCACAACATGCTGGAATCGATACAGACGGGGGATATCCCGAGCCGTCACGCCGTTCTGGCCAGCCAGTATCGCGATCTCATCGTCTCGTCGCTTTTGCTCACTCTGCCGAATTCGATCATGGACACCCTGTCGAGAGACAATGACCGTCTGACGCCAAGAGCGATCCGACGGGCGCTTGATTTCATGCGTGCCAATCTCGCCGAACCGATAACCATCGACATGATCGCCAGCGCGGCTGGTTGCAGTCCACGTGCGCTTCACTACACCTTCCGGCAGCAATATCAGACAACACCGATGATCTATCTGAGACAAATGCGTCTGGAGGCCGCCGAGGAACTTTTACGCTCAGGCTCATATGCCAATCTCACCGATGTTGCCTTGTCGGTCGGATTTCGCAATCCAGGACGGTTTTCCGGCGCGTTTCGGAGGCGTTTTGGCTATCTCCCCTCGCACTTCGAGAGAGGAATAGCCGGCTAAATAGCGCCGCGCCATCGAAGAGTCGTCGAGAGATCGGCAGAAAAACGATCTCGCCACAATCAGTGCCAAGGATAAGGCGGCAATGCCGGCATCGCGGCGCCAAGCAAAATTCCTGACATTCATCAAACGCGTCGCGCCCATACAGATTATTGCACGATCGGTACAAATCCTGCGGGATCTGAATATACGACACGTGGCGCAATGGGGTCTCTGCACGGTGTGAATCACCACTGGAGGGGCCGATGATTCGTTCGTCGATGACATCCACTGTGCCGGACTCGGGTCTGGGATCGGCTGAGACCTTACGCGGCGATTGCCGTAAGCCCATTGGATCGCATGACGTTCGCTGGTGGTTCCGGACACTTCGCGGCGGGCGCATGACCAAATGGAAAGGCGAGGTCGCCAGCTATGCGCCGAATATTGCCGAGATCGCTGCTCATCTTGCCGGCCGATCTCTGGCGCTGGCGGTTGCCACCGGCCTGGCAGCCGGCGCCGCCGCGGCTGCGGATCGGTATTGGGATCCCAATGGAACGGCCGCCAACCGTGGCGGCTCGGGCGACTGGAATCTGACGTCTTCTTCCTGGAGCCCGAGCGGAGATGGTGTGAGCGGTCCCTATTCCGGCTGGGACAACAACTCGCTCGACAGGGCGTTTTTCGGAGGGACGGGCGGCACCGTAACCTTGACGTCGCCAATCACTCTTGGCGGCATCACCTTCGATGCGGCAGGCTATACGCTGACAGGCGGAACATTGAATTTGGCGGGCTCGACGCCAACGATTGCAACGCTCGGCAACACTACGAGCGCCAGCATCGAATCAATCATCGCGGGCACATCGGGCCTGACCAAGACTGGCACAGGAACACTCAATCTCTCCGGCGCAAATACCTTCACCGGGGATATTTTTCTCAACAACGGCACATTGATCCTCAACGGCGACGCCGCGCTCGGCGCGGCCGCCAACCGCATCGTGACGTCGAACGGCACATCCCTGACCTCGGCCGGAGCGCTGGCTGCCAGCCGCGTCGTCGATTTGAGCGGCGGGTTGACTGATTTGTCGGGCGCGGGTGTCGGCTCCGCCCGCTTCACGGGCGCGGGCGGGATCATTGCGAGAGAAGACGTCAGCCTGACCAATGACGCAAACGATTTCACCGGCCAAGCTACCCTCAATGTCAATGGCGATGCCTATTTCACGTCGGTCGGCAATATCGGTGAGGCTAGTTCGCTGGGAGCCGGCTCTGCAGCCAACGAGCCGGTCCGTTTCACGGCGAGGAACCAATTCGTCGATTCGCTGCACTATATCGGTGACGGAGACAGTTCCAATCGCGATTGGGAGTTCACCTATAGTGGTGGCACCTCTGGCGCCGTCTTCCTCAACAACGGCACCGGCGCGCTGACGCTCACCGGCGACATTTCCACCAATATCCTGGCTGACCGGTTGATGGTCTTCGCCGCGCAAGACGCAGATCTGAACCTGCTGGGTGAGATCAGCAGTGGCACTGACGTTACCATGGACTTCCGGGGCGGTGGCACAAACCGCACCATCGCCTTGGGCGAAGCCAACACCTACAGCGGTGCGACCGTTGTCGGCACGGCCGGTCTTGGCGCGACGGGCCCCGTTACGGTACGCGCCGGCGCGCTCGCAGATACCGGTGTCAGCAGCTCGTTCGGGACTGGCGCCGCTGGCGGCATCACGCTTCTGAACGGCAGTGTCGTCAGCTATACGGGTTCGGGGTCGAGCAGCAACCGGGACTGGACCATCGGCGGAGAAGGTGCGCCCGGTGGAAGCATACTCAATGACGGTAGCGGCGCTCTGGCACTCAGCGGTGCAATCGATTTCGAGGCTGTGGCCGACAATAACCTCGCCCTTGGCGGCAGCTATGGCGGCACCAACACGCTCTCCGGCATCATTTCCGGTACTGGCTCGTTGAAGAGCAGCGGATCGGGCACCTGGGTATTGAGCGGCGCCAATACCTACACCGGCGCGATCGTGGTGGACGGGGGTACCCTGCGTGCCGGCAATGCCTCGGCCTTCGGCAGGACGACTGGTGTCACGGTCAATGATGGTACGCTCGACCTGGACGGTTTCGACCTGACGACACCAACCCTGGCGGGCACCGGGGGCACCATTTCGCTCGGCAGCGGCACGCTCTCGGTGGATGGCGATGTCGATACCAGCTATGCAGGCGTCATCGCCGGTAGCGGCGGCCTCGCAAGCGCAGGTGCGGGCACACTCACCCTGGGTGGTGCCAATAGCTATACGGGCGACACCTCGATTGGTGGCGGTGGGCTTACGCTCGATTTCTCAGCTTCGGGCGCCCCGGCGACAAACATCATCTCGTCCGCTTCGACGTTGAACATGGCCGGCGGCAGGCTCGATCTTACTGGCGCAGGCGGTGCAACCAACAGCCAGAGCTTCGACGGCCTGAATATTACAGCCGGCAGCAACCGGATCGCCGCAACCTCGGGCGCCGGTGGAAGCTTATCCGTCGATTTCGGGACAATCACCCGCACCGGCGGACTTGTCGACTTCACCCTGCCGACGAATGGCAACTTCACCACGGACAGTGCCAGCCTCGGCGGCTGGGCGACGGTCAACGGCAGTGACTATGCAAAGGTGGTGGGCGGCGTCATCACCGGTTTCGAGGCGGCGGATTATTCGGCCAAGGACGATGCCGGGAATTGGCTGTCCGGCGAGGTGATCAGTGACGCGGGTGGTGCTGCCGACACGCCCTTCTTCGGCACGCTCAGCGGCAGTCAGCAGCTTGCCGGATTGAAATACGCAGCGGCGGCGGACTCGACGGTGAACATCGGCGCCGGCCAGACGGTGGGTGTCGACGGCACCATTATCGTGGCTTCGTCGGTGGGAGCCAGCAATCAGACCATCAGCGGCGGCTCGCTAGCCGGTGCGACCGGTAGTGGCACGCTCGGCATCCTGCAGAACGGCGCGGGCAACTTCACCATCGCTTCGGAGATCGTCGACAATGGTGGCGCCACCGGTTTTACCAAGGGCGGCTCCGGGCTCGTCACGCTGACGGGCACCAATAGTTATACCGGCGTGACGACGCTGAGCGGTGGCACGCTGGAGATCGGTTCCATTGCCAATGGTGGTTCGGCAAGCAGCATCGGCGCCTCGACGGCGGATGCCTCCAATCTGGTGCTCGAAAGCGGCGCTCTGCGTTATACCGGTGCGAGCACTTCGACCGATCGCGGGTTTACCCTCGTCAATGGCGGCGCGTCGCGAACGATCGATGTTGCCGCGGGTGGCGCCGATCTGACCTTCCAAGGTCTGGTGACCGGCGCTAACGATGCCGGGTTTACAAAGGCTGGCGCGGGCACGCTGACGCTGGCGAATGCCGGCAATGACTATGCCGGCGTGACGATGGTTTCCGGAGGCAAGCTGTCGGTCAACACGTTGGCCGACGGTGGAGCGGCCAGTGGTATCGGCGCGGCGAGCAACGACTCGGCCAATATCGTGCTGGCCGGCGGCACCCTCGACTTTACCGGTGGTACGACCAGCACCGACCGCGGTTTCACGCTTGGTGCCGGTGGCGGCGGCATTGGTGTGGAGGCTGCGGGGACGGTCCTGACCATGACCGGCACAGCCGTCGGCAGCGGCGGGTTGCGCAAGGAAGGCGACGGTACGTTGGTGCTGGCCGGCATCAATACCTATACGGGTACCACGGTCGTCAATGGCGGCACGCTGCGCGCTGGCTCCTCCCAGGCGTTCGGCTCGGAAACGAACAATATTCTGGTCAACGCCAGCGGTACGCTCGATCTCGGCGGATACGATATGACCGCCGGCGCACTCAGAGGTGCGGGGACGGTCGATCTCGGGGCTGCCACGCTTACGACAAGCGGGGGCGTCGGCACGTTCACGGGCAGGATGACCGGAACTGGCGGGTTCACGCGCGGGGCCGATGGTTTCGCGCAGACAATGAACGGCTGCAACAACGACTACACCGGTGCGACCACGATCAAGGGTTCGCTCAGTGTCGACTGTCTTGCTGACGGCGGGAGTGACAGCAGTATCGGCGCCTCGAGCAGCGACGCGGCCAATCTTGTCTTCGAGAACGGAACGCTGGGCTATACGGGCGACACCGTCACGACCGACCGTGGATTCACGCTGCAGGAAGGAAATGGAACGATCAGCGTTGCCCAGGCAGCCACGACGCTGGATTTTACCGGTCAGGTCGTTGGCGCCGGCCGTCTCGTGAAGGGAGGGGACGGTACCCTGGTGCTCTCCGGCAACAATACCTATGCCGGAGGCACACAGTTAATCGGTGGCATCCTGCGCGCCAATTCGAGCAATGCGTTCGGTAGTCTGTCTGGTGCTAGCTTCAATGGCGAGGCCGGCATTCTGCTCGATCTCAACGGATTCGATGCCGCCTTCACCTATCTGAACGGCGGCAACGCTGCCGGAGGGGATATCGCGCTCGGCGGAGCGATTCTCACCATCGGCGGTCCCATCGGATCCGCCGATTTCGGCGGCGACATTACCGGCAACGGCTCGCTTGTCATGAAAGGCGCCAATAGGCAGGGGCTGAGCGGTTGTGGCAGCGACTATACGGGCTCTACGACGATCAACAGCGGAACGCTGGAGGTCAAATGCCTCAATGATGGCGGTCTCGCCAGTTCGATCGGCGCATCGAGCGCGGATGCGGGCAATCTTGTCCTCAATGGTGGCAGGCTGAGCTATATCGGCACGGGCAGCAGCACGGATCGCCAGCTCACGCTTGGCGCTTCCGCCGACAGTGCGCTCGTTGCCGGGGGCACAGGCGCGGTCAGCTTCACCAATACCGCGCCGATCACCTTCGCCACCGCGAACAGTGCGCAGACGCTGAGGCTGACCGGCGACAATACCGATGACAACAGCATTGCCGCCGAGATCGCCGACAACGGCAGCGGCGTGACCTCGCTCATCAAATCCGGTGGCGGCACCTGGATCCTGACCAATTCGGCGAGCACCTATACCGGCGTCACCACGATCGAGGGCGGCGTTCTCGGCGTCGACAAGCTGGCCGACGGAGGGCTGGCCAGCAGCCTTGGCGCGTCGTCCGCCGACGCGTCCAATCTCATCATCGGCAACGGTTCGACGCTGCGCTACACCGGCACGGGGGATAGCACCAATCGCCTGTTCACGCTGGCGGCGGGCACGACCGTCATCGAATCCGCGGGCACCGGCGCGATCGTCTTTACGGATACAGGCCCCGTGACCCTCGCCGGCGATGACCAGAACCGGACCATCGCGCTCGGCGGGACCAATACAGGCGACAACACGCTGGCCGGTTCCATCGGCGATGCCGGCAACGGCGTAACCATCCTTGCCAAGAACAACAGCGGCACCTGGGTGTTGACCGGCAACAACACCTATTCGGGCACCACTGTCATCAATGACGGCACGTTGGTGCTGGGCAATGGCGGTACGACCGGTTCGATCCTCAGCGACACGATCAATCTGGGCACGTTCGCCTTCAATCGTTCGGACAGTTACAGCTACAGCGGACTGATTTCCGGAAGCGGCGGCATCAGCCAGATCGGTTCCGGCACTACGACCCTCACCAGCGCCAACAGCTACAAAGGCACGACGTCGGTTACGGGGGGCACGCTGCTCATTAACGGCGACCAGTCGGCAGCGACCGGACTGACCAGCGTCGCTTCAGGGGGGACGCTCGGCGGGACTGGGATCCTCGGTGGCGATGTCGATCTGACCGGCGGAGGTACGTTAACGCCGGGCAGCAACGGCGTCGGCGAGCTCGCCATCAATGGAGACCTCGCGCTCGGTTCAGCCTCGATCCTCGATTATCAGTTCGGGCAAGCCGATGTCGTCGGCGGCCCGCTCAACGATCTGGTCAGTGTCGGCGGTGACCTCACGCTCGACGGAACGATCAATGTTTCGGTTTCGCCCGGCGGCAGCTTCGATATCGGCCTGTATCGGATCGCCAGCTATGATGGCGCACTCACTGACAATGGTCTGACGGCGGGCACCATTCCGTCGGGAGGTGTCGTCGTCGACACCTCGATCGACGGCCAGATAAATCTGATCAATACCGACGGCCAGTTGCTCAATATCTGGGACGGTGCCGCGGGGCCGAAATTCGACGGTGTGATCAACGGTGGCGACGGCGTCTGGCAAAGCAGTGCCGGCAACAACAACTGGGTCGAAGCCACGGGCGAGCTGAACGCGCCTTATTCCGATGGCTCTTTCGCCATCTTCTCGGCCGCCTCCGGCACGGTCACCATCGACAGTGATCTCGGTGCCGTCAGTGCTTCCGGCATGCAGTTTGCGAGCGACGGTTATCGGATCAACGGCGATCCGCTGACGCTTGCGGGGCCGCAGGCGACGATCCGTGTCGGCGACGGTTCGACCGTGGGCAAGGGGTTCAGTGCGACCATTGCTTCGCAACTGACCGGCGCTAGCGGGTTGGTGAAAACCGATCTTGGCACCCTGATACTCACCGCAGCAAACAGCTACACCGGCGATACCGCCATAAAGGGGGGTACGCTCAGCGTCTCGAGCGACGCCAATCTCGGCGCCGCGGGTGGCGCATTGAGCCTCGATGGCGGCACCTTGCAGACCACGGCCGATCTGACGACCAATCGCATGGTGACTTTCGATGGCGATGGCGCGCTGCTTACCGATGCTGGCACGACGCTCACCCTCGACAACACCGTTTCCGGTTCCGGAGCGTTGACCAAGGATGGGGCCGGTACACTCATTCTCGCTGCCGATGGCAGCTATACCGGAGGAACGGCAATCACCGCCGGCACATTGCAGCTCGGCGATGGCGGCACCGGCGGCGTCGTCGGCGGCGATGTCGTGAATGACGGCACGCTGGCCTTCAACCGGTCCGACAGCGTCGCCTTCGGCGGAATGATCTCCGGCTCGGGCAGCGTCACCCAGATTGGCACGGGAACGACCATTCTCACTGCCGACAACAGCTATACCGGCGGAACGACGATTGCCGGCGGAACGCTGCAGCTCGGTAATGGCGGCACCAGCGGGAGCATTGCTGGCGATGTCGTCAATGACGGCGCGCTGGCGTTCAATCGCTCTGACGAACTGACTTTTGACGGTTTGATCTCCGGCTCGGGCAGCGTCGATCAGATCGGCACCGGAACCGCGATCCTGACCGCGGCCAACAGCTATGCGGGCGCGACGAATGTCGACGCCGGCACGCTGCTCATCAATGGCGATCAATCCGCAGCGACCGGAGCAACCGGCGTCGCCTCGGGTGCAGCGCTGGGCGGCATCGGTATAATTGGCGGCAGTGTAACAGTTGTCGATGGCGCCACGCTCGCGCCGGGCAGCAATGGAGTCGGCACGCTAACCATCAATGGCGATCTGTCACTCGCTGGCGACGCCTCCACGCTTGCCTATGATTTCGGCCGGTCGAACGTCGTGGGTGGTCCACTCAACGATCTTGCCGAAGTGGGCGGCGATCTGACGCTCGACGGAACGATCAACGTAAACCTTTCACCGGGCGGCAGCTTCGATGCTGGCATCTACCGCGTCATCAGCTATGGCGGGGCACTCACGGACAATGGCCTAGACGTTGGCATCATGCCGGCAGGCAGCACATCCGCCGTACAGACTTCCGTGGCCGGGCAGGTTAATCTGGTCAACACCGCCGGGCTTACGCTCAACTTCTGGGACGGTGATGCCGGTCCCAAGTTCGACGGTGCGGTCGATGGCGGCGATGGCGTCTGGCAGAACAATACGGGCAATGACGACTGGACGGATATAGACGGCGTCGTCAACGCTCCCTATGCGGATGATACATTCGCCGTTTTCTCGGCGACCTCGGGAACGGTCACGGTCGACAACAGCCTCGGCCAGGTCAGCGCCTCAGGACTGCAGTTCGCGAGCGACGGCTATACCATTACAGGCGATGCATTGGAACTTACGGGACCACAGGCGACGATCCGCGTCGGCGACGGCACAGCGTCCGGCGCGGACTACAGCGCCGAGATCGCCGCACAACTCACCGGAGCGAGCGAACTCGTCAAGGCTGACCTCGGCACGCTGATCCTCACGGGCGACAACAGCTATACCGGCGGCACCGCCGTCAGCAACGGCACGCTGCTGGTCAATGGCGATCAGTCCGTCGCCTCGGGTTTGACAAGCGTGGGGTCGGCGACCCTCGGCGGTACCGGTATCATCGGCGGTGATGTGACCGTCGCTGCGGGCGGTACGATCACGCCGGGAAGCAATGGCGCCGGAACGCTCACCATCAACGGCAATATGACGCTCGATGGCGGATCGACGCTGGCGATGGAGTTCGGCGAGGCCAATGTCGAAGGCGGTGCTCTCAACGACCTGATCAATGTCGGCGGAGATCTCATCCTCGACGGCACGATCGACGTCGCCGAATCTGTCGGCGGCGACTTCGGCGCCGGTGTCTATCGCGTCATCAACTATGGCGGCGCGTTGACGGACAATGGTCTTGATATCGGATTGATGCCCAACGGCAGTCCCGCAGTCGTTCAGACGGCGATTGCCGGCCAGGTCAATCTGGTGACCTCAAGCGGTATGCTGATGAATTTCTGGGATGGCGAGGCCGGCCCGAAATTCGATGGTGTCATCAATGGCGGCGATGGGGTCTGGCAGGTTGCAGGTGGCAGAAACAACTGGACCGATGATGCCGGCGCACTGAATGCTGCCTACCAGAATGGTGGTTTCGCCGTATTCGGCGGGGAATCGGGCACGGTTACAATCGACAACAGCCTCGGGCAGATCACCGCTTCCGGCATGCAGTTCGCCACGAATGGCTACACGATTACCGGTGACGCGGTGGAACTCGTCGGCGCCCAGGCGACGATCCGAGTCGGCGACGGTACGGTAGCTGGTGGCAACTTTACCGCGACGATCGCCTCGGAGCTCTCCGGCGCGAGCGAATTGGTAAAGTCGGACGCCGGCACGCTCATTCTCGCTGGCACAAATAGCTATAGCGGTGGCACGTCGATCACGGGTGGTACCTTGCAGGTGGCAGCCGATACCGCACTTGGCGGCAAGGCCGGCGGCCTTTCGTTCAACGGTGGCGCGCTGCGCACCACGGCAGACATGACGAGCGATCGCTCGATCGGGCTGACCGGCGACGGCACGGTTCTGACCGATGCGGCAACGACGTTCACCTGGAACGGCCTTCTGTCTGGTGCTGGCGCGTTGACCAAGGACGGCGCAGGCACGCTTGTCTTCACCGCAGATAACAACGGCTATTCTGGCAGCAGCCAGATCAAGGGCGGCACATTAGCGGTCGACGGCATCCTCGGCGGAGAAGTCGACATAGCGGCCGGTGGTCGGCTCGAGGGTAACGGCCAGGTGGACGATGTCACCAATGCGGGTGTCATGGGACCGGGACGCAGCATCGGCACCTTGACGGTTGCAGGCGATTATGTCGGCGACGGCGGCGTGCTCGAAATCGAGACGACCCTGGGCGGAGATAATTCTCCAACGGACCTTCTGGTCGTGGAAGGAGATACTTCCGGCACCACGGCGGTGAATGTCATCAACCGGGGCGGATTGGGTGCCCAAACGCGGGATGGCATCAAGATTATCGACATCGGCGGTGATTCCGACGGCAGCTTCGCCCTCAAGGGAGATTATCTGTTCGAAGGCGAACAGGCTGTCGTCGCGGGCGCTTACGGCTACCGTCTTTACAAAAACGGCATCGTGGATACCGCCGACGGCGACTGGTATTTGCGCTCGACACTGCTCGACCCGCAGGAACCCGGCGAACCCGAGCCTCCGCTCTATCAGCCGGGTGTGCCCGTCTACGAAGGCTATGCTGCCGCGATGCAGCAGCTTAGCAAGCTTGGCACCATGCAGCAGCGTATTGGTAACCGGGTGTGGGGCAAGCGGACACGGGACGATGCGACGAATGGCGCACAGGGCACTGATGCCAAGGAGGATCGGGGCGCTGCCGGCAACGGTGTCTGGGCACGAATCGAAGCCGCCCATGCCGATTTCAAACCGGCACAGTCCACCAGCAGGGCGACTTACGACACCAGCGTGTGGAAATTGCAGACCGGCGTGGACGGACTGCTTGCCGAAAACGATGCCGGGCGTTTTATCGGTGGAGTGTTCGTCCAATACGGCACGGTCTCGTCCAATGTCCGCTCGCCCTATGGCATCGGCGGTATCGACACCACCGGCTATGGGCTCGGCGCGACGCTAACCTGGTACGGGCAGGACGGTTTCTATGCGGACGCTCAAGCACAGGTGACATGGTTCGACAGCGACTTAAGTTCGGCGACTGCCGGAAAGCGGCTCGTGAACGGTAATAATGGTATCGGCTATGGGCTCAGCATCGAAGCAGGCCAGCACATTGCCCTGAGTGGTGCCTGGTCGCTGACCCCGCAGGTCCAGCTTGCCTACTCCTCGGTGAGTTTCGACGACTTCACCGACGCTTTCGGGGCCGATGTTTCTCTCGATCGTAGCCAAAGTCTTGTCGGCCGGTTCGGTATGGCGGCCAATCACGATTTTGAATGGCGCGGAGCGAATGGACAGATCAACCGCTCGCATCTCTACGGCATCGCCAACCTCTATTACGAGTTCGCCGGCAAGTCGCGCGTCATGGTATCCGACGTCTCGTTCGCGAGCCGTAATGACCGGCTTTACGGGGGGCTCGGCGTGGGTGGCACGCTGAACTGGGCGGACGACAAATATGCCATCTATGGTGAGGCGCAGGTCAATACGAGCCTTGAGAACATGGGCGATAACAACGCCATTGGCGGCTCGGTCGGCTTCCGTATGCGTTGGTAAGTTCTTTCGGGCCGTACGAGGGCGAGGCTAAACTTCATCACAACGATTGGCAAGAATGCGAAAAACATCATGAAGAAGCTCAAGCTTTCACGGCACCTCCTGATCGCCTTGATCAGCGTGTCGCCAGCCACAACCGCGGCAGCCCAAGGAGCAATCGAGATGACGGGACCGACATCGTTGTCCGAGACCTATGACGCATGGACAGTGCAATGCGCCAACCAATCACAAGGTGAGAAGTCCCGACGTCTTTGTCAGATGTCTCAGGAGTTGTTGCAGCAGAAGACCCGTCAACGCGTATTAACCTTTGCCATCGGCATGACGGCAGAAGGCTCGAAGGCAACGTTGATCCTGCCCTTTGGGTTGCTTCTGTCGGATGGTGTCCGTGTTCAGATCGCCGAGGAAGTTGTGTTGCAGGGAGCCTATCGCACCTGTCTCCCCAGCGGCTGTCTGGCGGAAATCGAGTTCCCGAAAGAGGTCGTCGAGAAATTCGAAACCGCGGAAGCGGCGAGCGTCTTGATGACCGCCAATTCCGGCCAGCCGGTGAAGACCGATATCTCGCTCAAGGGTTTCAGTTCAGCCTATCGTCGATTGGTGGGCCTTGCAGCCGGAGTCGGTAGCGAGGGCGATGACGGTTAGGTATTTGCGGGCGCGGTTTCCATTCGAACGTGTGACATGAGACCTCAACTATAGTTACTACAAGGGAACGCCGGCGCCGCAAACTAATGGCGGGCTGAATGAACACGGCGTAGCTGTCCGGGATATCTGGTCGCCGTCGCGTCCAGAGCTGATTGCGATGACGCCACCGGACCAGTCCGGTCCGAATTATAGCGATCTCTCCCGCATTGTGCTCGAGCGTGCGACGAGCGCCAAAGACGGCGTCAGGCTGATGGGAGAGCTGATTGCGCGTTACGGGCACGCTTCATCTGGCTCTTCCCGTGCTGACCCTGACACTGGTCATTGTGGCGCATATGATGCGCATGACGCGTGCTGCCATCATCGGCGTTCTCGGCAGTTCGTATGTCGAGATGGCAAAGCTCAAAGGTTCTCCCCCGCTGCGCGTTGTTTTGCGTCATGCGCTTCCGAACGCGCTGGCGCCGATCGCGAGCGTGGTCGCATTCAACCTGGCCTACCTCATCGTCGGTGCCGTCATCATCGAGACGGTATTCGTCTATCCGGGCATCGGCCAGGCGCTTGTAGACGCGGTTCGCGCACGCGACGTCCCGGTGGTGCAGGCCTGCGCGCTCCTGTTTGCCGTCACCTACATCGTGTTGAACCTGATTGCCGATCTGATCGCGATCGGGACGAACCCCAGACTGATGCACCCTCGATGAATACACCAAACGAATCTCCTGCCGCCGTTTACAGAACAGAGTGCGCATCCACAGGATAACTGAGGGCAAACCAACGAGGGTCGTAAAAAGTGGCCGTCTTCATCGGTTGGCGCGTCGGTCGGTGGCGCGACAAGCGACAAATGCCCGCTCTTTAGCGCCTCGTTGACGCCTAGAACGAGAAGCTTCCTGAAATCATCCATTGCCCGAACCCCATGATTCGAATGAATTCTAGCACTCGGGGCGGTAGAGGTCAGAGGATTGCACCGATGCGCGAGCCGGAAGGCCAATAGTGAATGCAACGCATAAGGATGCAGGGAAGCATGTCCGACATCGGGACAATGTCATGCTGACCGGAAGGGACATAACGCGGCCATGAGTTCGGTTAATAAATGTACCGTAGGAGCGTTAGCATAGCGCTGCAAAGCGGAACGCGGGACCGACCGGCCCCGACGAAGGGTCATTTAGATTTGACTACGCCGCCGGCAGGGTGTTGGCCGGGTTCCGGCTGGCAAAGTCCCCCGCCCAAATACCCCGCCAGCCCAAGCCCTCGGGAAACCGGGGCTTTTCGTTGGGCTGCTGCCTAATGGGATTTCGGCGGTTTTCAGGGAAACGGACTGACACCGAAAGGTGTCGTTCTCAATTTGCGATGACGTGCGGGCAAGGGGATCTGCTTTAAAATGCCGCATGGTATGAACTTGGTATGAGCGGGAAATCCGGCGAAAACTTGGTCGGGCGCCGCGTTTTGCGGGGAGTAATTTATCCAACGTTTTTAAGGGTTTGAATGGCGCGCCCGAAGAGATTCGAACTCCTGACCCCCAGATTCGTAGTCTGGTGCTCTATCCAGCTGAGCTACGGGCGCGCGACAGGCTGCTTTTGACACAGCCTTACCAGCCGATCATTCGATCAGCAGTGAATTGAGCTGCTACCTAGCGAGTGATGCTGCGAAAAGCAAGACGACCTCGATAAAGTTTTTCGCGCCACGCCCGGAACGCAATCATCTCAGCAAAGTCGATTCGTTCCTTACGTTTTAGCCTTGCTTTTTCGCATGTCTCCCGAAACGGGCTTCCACTTATGCCAAGCGGCGAACTCCGCTGCCTGGCCGCTCCAGCCTGACAGGCTGGTCGGGGATGGTTATCGCGAAGGTGGTGTGTCCACCGACACTTTCCAGCAACTCGACCGCGCCACCATGCGCCCGCACCAGTTCCTGCGCGATGGCGAGGCCGAGTCCCGTACCGCCGCTGCGGGCCGAGCCGCGGAAGGCGGCAAACAGGTTCTCGCGTGCCTTTTGCGGCAGGCCGGGGCCGGTGTCGCTGACCAGGATCCGACAAACGCTGCCGAGCCGCTCCGCCGAAATGGTAAGCCTGCGCACCAGCGCGCTCTCCGTGTCGCCGGCCATTGCTTGCACGGCATTGCGGCTGAGATTGGTAAGCACGCGAAACAACTGGTCGGAATCGGCGTCGATCTCGAAGGCCGCATCGACCGCGTTTACGAATTCGATGCCATCCTCAACGTTCAGAAGGCCCCGCACATCCTCGATGAGCTGGTGCAACCGCAACCGGCGACGGACTGGCGGCAGTTCCTGTGTGCGACCATAGGCCAGAACACCCTCGGAATAAGATACGGCCCGGTCGAGGGCGCGCAGCAGCTTAGGCGCGAAGGCTTGGACCGTCGGGTCCTTCACTTCGCGCAGGCGGTCCGACATCAGTTGCGCAGATGACAAGATATTGCGCATGTCATGGTTGATCTTGGAGACGGCAAGGCCAAGGTCGGCGAGATGTTTCTGGTCGGCGAGTACCTTTTGCAGACGCGTCTGCATGGCCGACAATTCCCGTTCGGCGACACCGATCTCGTCGCTGCGCGCAGCCGGCTTGATGACCTGGGCCGGGTCGTCCGGAGCTTCGGAAAATGCCAGCATGGAGCGGGTCATGCGACGGATCGGCCGGATCATGACACGATCGATGGCGATATAGACGAGAGCCGCCGAAAACAGAGAAATCAATAGCGCGAGGATAGCGACTTTCCACGAATAGGCCAGCATGGCCTCGCGAAGCGCACGATCCGGCATGATGAGCTCGAATTCCTTTTCACTGTCGCCAACCGGTCCGAAAACGCGCAATGTACGATCGCCTCCGAAGAACAGCGTGTCGAGCGCGCTCGACATCTCGCTCAGCATGGAGGTCTGGGCGAGGTCGATATGTGCATCCACCTTGGGCGGCGTCTCCGATATGGCCAGAAGGCGGGAAACGCCGCCGTCGCGAACGGCAATGGCCTCGGCGCCAATCGCCATCAGTACGTCGTTCTGTGCCGTGCGTGACAGGGAAGCTGTATCGCCTTGCACCAGGACGACGGAGACCGCGGCGGCCGTACCCAGGCGCTCCTTGAGCCGGTTGACCCGATAGACCGCAATCGTCGGCAGGAAGATCAGCACTTCGGCAAGAAGCACGAAGACGATGGTCAGGAGCAGAAGTTTGGTCGACAGGCCGCGTGCCAGCGGCACGGCGCGTATGCCATCGGCCGCTACACCGGAATTTTCGTCATCTGGCGAACTTCGCGCGCTCATGCGTCCCCAATGCCACGGCCGACCAGTTGGTCATAGCTAAACGTAGGCGATGACGACGCCTTTGCCAATTTGTCGCCGAAGGTCGGGGCAGCACCGCTTGCAATTGCTCATCTGAGCCACATTGAGGATGCATTGACTCCGAAAAACCTTCTATCTATAAGCCTGCTCACGCTCGGGCCATCCGTCCCGGCGCGGTTTCGGTCGCGCCAAGCAAAGCCCGGCAAAAGCTCCTGTTACCTAGTGACAGAACCAAGAAGGGCCGCACTCCGCGGTATTTAAACAAATGAAGCGCACCTACCAACCCTCCAAACTCGTCCGCAAGCGCCGGCATGGATTCCGTGCACGTATGGCCACCAAGGGCGGCCGCGGCGTCATCGTCGCTCGTCGCGCGCGTGGCCGCAAGCGCCTCAGCGCCTGACGGAAACGAACCGTTGCCCGAAACCGGCAAGCCTGCGCGGCAGGAGCCTCGCCGGCTTCTGAAACGCGCAGAATTTCTCGCCGTGCAGCGCGGCGAGAAGCGGCGCGGCCGGTTTTTCCTGCTCGAAATTCTGGACCGCGGCGACAACGGGCAGCCGCGTGTCGGCTTCACCGTGACTCGCAAAGCCGGCAATGCGGTGATACGCAACCGCATAAGGCGGCGACTCAAGGAAGCCGTTCGCCTTCATGCCGCAGATGACATGGCGCCGGGCAATGATTATGTCATTATCGGGCGCGCTGACGTGCTGCACGCACCGTTCAGCCAATTGAAAGCAGAGCTTTCCCGCCGCATTCACGGAACACGATAAGTCCAGAGGCTGAATTTCCAGATGGAAAACAACCGCAACTTCTTCATCACCATCGCGCTGTCGGTGCTGATCCTGACGCTCTGGCAGGTGTTCTACATGAACCCACGCATCGAGACGCAGCGCGAAACCGCGCGCGTCGAAGCGCAGCGCCAGGAGCAGAAGCAGGCAGAAAAGGCGCCGGCGCCGAATGACGCCGCAACACCTCAGCAAGAGGGAACAATTCCCGATGCTCCTGGTGTAAACGGCCTGCCTCTGGCCGACCGTGCCGACACGCTGGCTGAGGGCGCGCGCGTCAAGATCGACACACCAAGCCTGTCTGGCTCGATCAATCTGGTCGGCGCGCGCCTCGATGATCTCAAGCTCAAGCACTACACCGAAACGGTGGACAAGAACTCGCCCGAAATCGTTTTGCTCAACCCCTCAACGTTGAAGGACGGCTACTTCGCCGAAATCGGCTTTGCCGGATCATCGGCAGCCGGCAAGCTGCCGGGGCCGGATACGGTGTGGACCGTCGAGGGTAACAAGACGCTGACGCCAACAACGCCGGTGACGCTTTCCTATACCAACGACAGGGGATTGACCTTCAAGCGCACCATCTCCGTTGACGACGAGTATATGTTCACCTTTGACGATACGGTGACGAACAACGCCAGCACGCCCGTCTCGCTTAGCAGTTACGGCCGCGTGACCCGCTTCAACAAGCCTGACGATCGCAGCACCTATGTGCTGCACGAGGGGCTGATCGGCGTCACTGGCACGGAAGGGCTCCAGGAGATCAAATATTCCAAGATCGAGGAAGACAAGCAGGTCAAGCCCGGTAAATCGAACGATGGGTGGCTCGGCATCACCGATAAATACTGGGCGGTGGCGCTGGTGCCTTCGGAAAAGCAGGCCTTCCAGCCGCGCTTCGGCTATTTCGACGACGGGCGAACGCGCTACCAGTCGGACTATCTGACCGATCAGTTCACGGTGGCTCCTGGCCAGTCCAACACACAACAGACGCTGGTTTTCGCCGGCGCCAAGGAAGTTTCGACCATCAACGCCTACGAGAAGGACCGCCATATCCGCCAGTTCGACCTTCTGATCGACTGGGGCTGGTTCTACTTCATCACCAAGCCGATGTTCTGGCTGATCGACACGCTCTACAAATTCTTCGGCAATTTCGGACTGGCGATTCTGGCCACGACAGTCATCGTCAAGGGCGTATTCTTCCCGCTCGCCAACAAATCTTATGCCTCGATGGCGAATATGAAGAAGGTCCAGCCGAAAATGACCGAGATCCGCGAGAAATACGCGGATGACAAGATGAAGCAGCAAAAGGCGATGATGGAGCTCTACAAGACTGAGAAGATCAATCCGATCGCCGGCTGTTGGCCCGTGGCGCTGCAAATTCCGGTCTTCTTCGCGCTCTACAAGGTGCTCTACATCACCATCGAGATGCGGCATGCGCCGTTCTTCGGCTGGATTCATGACCTCGCGGCGCCCGACCCGACCTCGCTGTTCAACCTGTTCGGGCTGCTGCCTTTTGCAGCACCCGCCTTCCTGCATATTGGCGTGCTGCCCACCATCATGGGCATCACGATGTTCCTGCAGATGCGCATGAACCCGACACCGCCGGACCCGACCCAGGCCATGATCTTCACCTGGATGCCGGTGATCTTCACTTTCATGATGGCAGGTTTTCCAGCCGGTTTGGTGCTCTACTGGGCCTGGAACAACACTCTGTCGATCGTCCAGCAGGGCATCATCATGAAGCGGCAAGGCGTCAAGATCGAGCTATGGGACAATCTGGCAGGCATGTTCAAGAAGAAACCCTCGCCGGCGGAGTAGCCGGCGCATCCTGTGAGACAGCCTCAGGCCCCGGCAATGTCCGGGGTCTTTTTTTACAGGGGCACGCCGCGACTAGCGATCCCTCGCGCAGGCATATGGCAGTGCCGCGCTGGCCTATGGACGGGCCGGGTCATGGCCGATAAACATGACGCATGTCGCACCGGTGCGAACCCCATTCGTTCAAACCGTTTTGACGACTTTTCGACGAAGGAGATTGCCATGACCGGGCCCAATCCCCACACCAGACACCCGCTGGCGCTTCACCCGCGTGTCGGCTTCCTGAAGCCGCTGGTTGACGCGGAGAACGTCGAGATCGGAGAATACACCTATTACGACGATCCCGAAGGGCCGAAAAAATTTGTCGAAAAATGCGTGCTCTATCATTACCCTTTCCTGGGTGACCGGCTCATCATCGGCAAGTTCTGCGCCATCGCCGAGGGTGTCCGCTTCATCATGAACGGCGCCAATCACGATCTTGCTGGCTTCTCCACCTATCCGTTCAACATTTTCGGCGAGGGTTGGGAGGAAGGTTTCGATACCGCCACGTGGTGCAAGCAGTCGCGCGGCGACATCGTGATCGGTAATGATGTGTGGATTGGTCTCGACGCCACCTTCCTGCCGGGTGTCAAGGTTGGTGACGGTGCGATCATAGCTGCCGGCACGGTCGTGGCAAAGGATGTGCCACCCTATGCCGTCGCCGTCGGCAATTCTGCCCGCGTGGTGAAGAAGCGTTTCGACGACGTGACGATCCAGCGGCTTGTGGAAATTGCCTGGTGGGACTGGCCGGCAGACAAGATCAGTCGCAATCTCAACGCCATACGCGGTGCCGACCTCCAACTGCTGGAGGATGCCGCTTGAACGATTCGGCTGTGATTGACGCCGACTTGTTCATGCGGCCGTGGGTATTCATCCGCGGCGTGCCGGCGATGAAATTCCTGCCGCCGGAGGGGCCGCCGGAAATCGCCTTTGCCGGTCGTTCGAATGTCGGCAAATCATCGTTGATCAATGCGCTGGTCGGAAAAAAAGGGCTGGCGCGAACGTCCAACACACCCGGCCGCACACAGGAATTGAACTATTTTGTGCCGGACGGCTATTCTGGCGGAGAGGACGACCTGCCGCCGATGGCATTGATCGACATGCCCGGCTACGGCTATGCCAGCGCGCCGAAGGACAAGGTGGATGCATGGACGAAACTCGTCTTCGACTACCTCAAAGGCCGCGTGACGCTGAAGCGGGTCTATGTTCTGATCGATGCCCGGCACGGCATCAAGGCCAATGACGAGGAGGTGCTGTCGTTGCTCGACAAGGCGGCCGTTTCCTACCAGATCGTGCTCACCAAGACCGACAAGATCAAAGAGGCCGGCCTGCCCCGGTTGATTGCCAACACGTTGGAAAGGATCAGGAAACGCCCTGCCGCCTATCCGGCGGTGCTCGCCACCTCATCGGAAAAAGGCGGAGGGCTGGACGAATTGCGCGCCGCCATCGCGCAAGCGGCAAACGGCCTCTGATCGAGAGCCACTGCGGCAGCGCATCCTACATCAATTGCAACAGTCCTGCCTTCTCGGCCTCGTGGCGCAAATTCTGGCGCGGGCGCGGACCGATCTGCTGGATGACCAGCCCAGCGGCCAGCGAGCCGAGATCGCCACAGGCCTTGAGATCAAGTCCCTGCGTGTAGCCAAACAGGAAGCCGGCGGCGTAGAGATCACCGGCACCGGTGGTGTCCACCAATTCCCTGATCGCGATTGGCTCGACCGGAACCGTCTCCTTCCCACGCACGATCACCGAGCCCTTTTCCGAGCGCGTTACCGCCGCCAGCCGGCAATCCTTGCGGATGCTCTCCAGCGCAGCATCGAAAGACTCCATCTGATAGAGTGATTTGAGTTCATGCTCATTGGCAAAGACAATATCGACTGTGCCCGAGCGCATCAGGTCGAGGAATTCGTCGCGGTAGCGATCGACGCAGAATGGGTCGGACAAGGTCATCGCGACCTCGCGGCCGGCTTCGTGCGCAAACCCGGCCGTCTGGCGAATCGCCTCCTTGGCGCGAGGCGGATCCCACAGATAACCTTCAAAATAGGTAACCTTGGCGCCGGACGCCTTTTCAGGCTCGACATCCTGCGGTCCAAGTTCGATGCAAGCGCCGAGATAGGTATTCATGGACCGCTCGCCATCCGGCGTGACGAAGATCATGGAACGCGCCGTCGGCGGCTCGCCGGACAATGGCTTGGTGTCGAAGGCAACGCCCTGGGCGCGGATGTCGTGGCTGAAGATACCGCCGAGATGATCCGTCGAGACCTTGCCGAAATAGGCGGAACGCGCTCCGAATGAGGCAATGCCGGCCGCCGTGTTACCGGCGCTTCCGCCCGAGGTTTCCACCGCCGGTCCCATGCGCGAATAGAGCAATTCGGCGCGCCGCGCATCGATGAGGTTCATCGCGCCCTTGATGATGCCGTTGGTTTCCAGAAAGGCTTCGTCGCACTGGGCGATGATGTCCACAATCGCATTGCCGATGCAAAGCACGTCAAATTCCGGCATCAAAATCTCCGAGCAGCCTGTTCGGCCGGATGGCCGCTGGCGATGTAGCCCATAGGGGGCGGGTTTTGCAAACGCCGGGCTGGCCGGTCTTCAGCGCAGCAGAAAACCCTTGCCGAGTTCGTCATCCGGCTCGATGATGAATTCCGTCTTGCCGCTGTAGAACGCGCGGCCACTAACGCGGGCAACGATCGCCGCATGTGAGCCGACCGTAGCAGTGCGTGCTACCGCGCCGGTGAAGCGCGAACCGGCGATGCTTTCGAAAATCCGTGTCTGGCCAATGTCGATCTCGCTTTTGGCATGCATCGCCGCAAGCCGCGCCGTCACACCCGAACCGGTCGGCGAGCGGTCCACCTCGGCTTCGGCAAAGACGCAGACATTTCTTGTCGGCTCAACCGAAAAGGTGTCGGCGCCATCGCTCAGGATCGTGCCGTAGAGAAAGGCAAGGTCCGCGTGCTCCGGGTGGGCAAGCGGGAATTCCGCCTTGAGCTTTTCGGTCAGCGCCGTTGCCGCGTCAATGAAATCTCGCGTGCGGCTCTTGCCGAATTCCAGCCCGAACTGCCGGCAATCGGCCAGCGCATAGAACGCGCCACCATAGGCAATGTCGAAGGCGATATTGCCGTGGCCGGGCAGGACAATCGTTTCGTCGCGCGCGAACAGAAAGGCCGGCACACTCTCGAAGGAGACAGCACCAGCCTTCCCGTCTTTGATCTCGACCGAAGCGACGACCAGGCCGCAAGGACATTCGATATTGACAGTCGTGACCGGCTCCCGGCGCTCGACAATCCCCACGTCCACCGCATAGCGGCCCAGCGCGATGACAGCGTGACCGCACATGGTCGAATAGCCTTCATTGTGCATGAACAGCACGGCGAGGTCGGCACCCGGCAGGTTGGGTTCGACCAAAAGCGCGCCATACATGTCATAATGGCCACGCGGCTCGAAGATCAGAAGCCGGCGCAGATGATCCAGATGGTCCCGCACATAAGCGCGCTTTTCCAGGATCGTAAGGCCCTCGGGAAGCTGGGGATAACCACCAGTGACAATCCTGAGCGGCTCGCCGCCGGTGTGCATGTCGATGACGGTCAGAGGTGCGGTCATTTGGCGGGCTTTGCAAACATCGACTGCAAGCGGCCATAGGCCATGGCATCACGGCTGAACGCAAAACTACCCTCCGCGATGATCTCCCGCGACGCCTTTTCCAGTGCGCCAAACGCATAATTCGCCAGTTTGGAGCCGAGCGAGATGCGCTTTACACCGGCCTCGGCCAGGGCGCTCACGGTGAAATCCGGAACCGCCAGCACATTGACCGGTCGTGTCACCGCCGAACAGATGGTGCGCACCATGCCTATATCGGTGATGCCGGGCGCATAGAGCACGTCAGCGCCGGCTTTCTCAAAGGCTTGCAACCGCTTGATCGTGTCATCGATATCGGTCCGGCCATGCAGGAAGTTTTCAGCACGCGCGGTAAAGACGAAATCGCGCTTGAGCGAACGCGCCGCCTCAACCGCCGCCGTCACCCGCTCGACCGCATGAGAGAAATCATAAATCGGCTTATCGTCGTCGCCGGAGAAATCCTCGATAGAACAGCCGGCGAGGCCGGCTGCCTCGGCGGCAAAAATGGTCTCGGCGGCCTGTTCGGAACTGTCGCCCTTGCCCTTTTCGAGATCGGCCGCAACCGGCAGATGGGTTGCGGTCACCAATTCCCGGCAATGCGCGATCATCATCTCGAAATTGACCGCGCCGTCGGCAAGGCCACGCGAGAAGGCAAAGCCGGCACTGGTCGTCGCCAACGCCTTGAAGCCGAATGAGGCCAGAAGCTTCGCCGTGCCGACATCCCAAGGGTTGGGAATGACGAAGGTCGAGGCATGCAGGTCACGGAAAATCTTGCCCTTGTCCATGGAACGCCGTCCTTTTTGTAGAAGATTGGCGCAATCCTACAGCGCCGTCTGGCGGCGGGCAAACGAATGCCATTGGCTCAGTGCGCGGCTCCTGACGCACCGCCGCGCACTGAAAACATCTCAACGAATAGGGACAATATCCGCCAGAGCGCGCATGTCCTCGAAGAGGATACCGCCGGCACTGGCAAGCCCCTCACGTTCCGCGTGCGGATCGCCACAATAGGAGAAAACCCGCATGCCGGCAGCTATGCCGGCTTTGGTTCCGGCGACGCTGTCTTCGATGACGATGCAATCGGCGGGCTCAAAGCCCATGACTTGCGCCGCATGCAGGAATATGTCCGGAAAGGGCTTGGCCCGTGCAACCATGGTGGCGCTGAACATGGCATGCTCGAACAGCGGCAAGAGGCCGGTCTTGCCAAGCGTGATGTTCATCTTGGAAATGCGTGCGGACGAGGCCACGCAATAGGTGATGCCGGCCGTGCGCACAGCGTCGATGAATTCATGCACATGCGGCACAGCCTCGACGCCCTCCGCAAACAGGCTGTCCAGTTCGCCATACCAGCGGGTTGGCAGGTCATAGCCGAGTTCAAGCCCCGCCTCCGCCAGTTCCGCTTGCACCGAAGCCATGCTGCGGCCGGAGAAATGCTTGCGGCAGTGCTCGTAGCTTGCCGCGTAGCCGGCCTCGGTCAGCCATTGCGAAAGGCGGCGGTTGGCAAGCCCTTCGGTGTCCACCAGAACGCCGTCGCAATCGAAGATAACGAGCTTTGGCCAGGTCATCAGGCTGTGCCGGTGGAGCCGAAGCCGCCATTCCCGCGCGCGGTAGAGCCGGCCAGGCCGCGCTCTTCGATGCCGACCTGCACGACCGGTGCGAAAACGATCTGGGCGATGCGCATGCCGCGTGTGACGGCGAAATCCTCGTCGCCGAGATTGACCAGCAGTACCTGCACCTCGCCGCGATAATCGCTGTCGATGGTGCCCGGTGTATTGAGGCAGGTGATGCCATGCTTGAACGCCAGCCCTGAACGCGGCCGGATCTGCCCCTCCATACCCTCGGGAATTTCAATGACCAGCCCGGTAGGTACCAGAGCGCGGCGGCCTGGCAGGATCAGCAACTGTCGGTCTTCAGGAACGGCAGCGCGCAGGTCGAGGCCGGCGGCACCGGCGCTTTCATAGGCAGGAAGCGGCAGATCAGCGGCATGCGGCAGGCGCACGAAACCGACGGCGGGACCGATGACGGAGGGGGAAGATGATTTCAACATGGCGCGAGCCTATCGGACAGGTGTCGCCCCGCGTCAACCGGCAAGCGCCGATATGGGCGGAATATTCATATCAACGATACGCGAGTGAAAGCTCAGTCAGCGCAATTCGACCGGCACCACGGTCGTTTCCTTGATCTCCTCCATGACGAAGGAAGCAGAAACATCCGACAATGGCACCTTGGCAATCAGCCGCTGATACAGCCGGTCATAGGCCTTCACATCAGAGACGCGGGCGCGCAGCACGTAATCGAGGTCACCCGACATACGATACGCGCCGATGATCTCGGCAAAGCCGGTAACGGCCTCGCGGAACCGCGCCAGCCATTGCGGATCGTGGTTGGAGGTGCGCACGAGGATGAACACAGACAGGCCAAGCCCGACCGTCTCGGCATCGACCAGCGCCACGCGGCCGGTGATGACGCCGGTCTCTTCCAGCCGCTTGACCCGACGCCAGCAGGCATTGCGCGACAGCGAGACGCGCTCGGAAAGCTGGTCGACGGACAAGGTGCCGTCACGCTGCAGTTCCGCCAGCAATCTTCGATCAATCGCGTCGATTTCCGCATTCATATGAGACGGATGTCCCAAAGGACAGCACTTATCAAGGACAAATTGGGATTATTCACCCATCTGGCTGCGTCATGATGCGGCCATAGCTCTTTCGAGGACGACATCATCATGGCTGCACCGCTGGCGCGACTTTTCACCGAACATCCGGCAAAGGTCGGTGAAACCTATTTCGGTCACATGGCCTTTGCTGCATGGTTCTCCTCGCGGCTGCTCGCTGCGGCACTTGCCGCCCTTGTCCACGCTGTCCTGCCGTTCATGTTCGAAACGACGGCGAGCCGCATCGTGCGCGAACTTTATGAGCGGACCCATAATCGCGGTCGGCAGCCTGTGCCCGCCGAATAGTCAGGCGACTATTCCTAAAATCTGTCCAGTCCGTAAGGTGTGAGCAGGGCATCGCGCTCGCCCTCCAGTATTTCGCGCGCGGCAAACAGGCCGATGGCCGGCGCCAGCGTCACGCCCGAATGCATGACGGCGACATAAAGTCCGTCAAGGCCGACCGCACGCCCGATAGCCGGAAACCCGTCAATGGGTGTCGGGCGGTAGCCGACCGTGAAAAAATCAAGTTCGAGTTGATCGGCATTGCGCAGCAAGGCCTTGAGCTGGGAAAATACCCGCCGCGCTGTCTCTTCGGGCTCGAACCCCGGATCGGTGCCGCCAAAGTCGGTTCCCGCAATGACGCGGCCTGCCGCTGTCTGGCGCATATGCAGCGGCTCCGAAAGCACGATGCCGTTCAGCAAAGGTGCATGCGGCCGCGAATGCACGACGAGACCGGGCGGCGTTTCCAGCGGCAATTCGACCCCGGCCGTGGCCAGCAACGCCGGAGCGCCCGCACCGGCGGCAATCACCACCTCATCAGCCAGAAGCGGCCCCGCTGCCGTCTCCACACCCACTATCTTGTCATTCGCCAGCTTGAGCGCCTCAACGTTGCCGGCAATAATCTTGGCACCATGCCGGGCGGCATCGGCGAGAAGTGCCTTTGCCAAGGCAACCGGCTCTGCCGCCCCTTCCGTCGCCACGTGTAAAGCGAAGGCCGGCGGCTCGGTGAGATTGGGTTCAATGCGCGCCGCCTCGGCCGCATTGACCTCGCGAATCCCATAACCCCAGGAATTGTGCTGCGCGGCGTAGGTTTCCAGTTCGGCTTGCGGCATGTCGAAGCAAAGACCGCCGCACCAGGCTAGCGGCAGGCCGGGCACTTCCGTTGCCAGACGCGACCACTCTGTCATGGAACGCATGCGCAACTGCACATAGGCTTCAGGGTTGCCCCAGCTCGCATTGATCCAGGCAAAGGAACAGGGCGTGGCCGTGCCGCCGACCGCACTTTCGGAAATCACCGTCACAGCCGCGCCGGCCTTGGCCAGATGCCACGCGATTGACGCGCCGATTATGCCGGAGCCGACAACGACGATTTTTTTGGCAACGCCCATGATGACTCCCGCATGAAACAGCAGCCTTTATGGCATTCGGCCGCCCGCATGGCCAATGGGCCAGCGTCCACATGCCGTTTCCGTTCGACACGCCACAAAACCGCTGGTAGAAGCCGGCGCATCCAACGGAAATCCTGACATGGCCGAAACCATCAACCAAGCGGTCGCGCGCCGCCGCACTTTCGCGATCATCGCGCACCCGGACGCCGGCAAGACGACACTGACGGAGAAACTGCTGCTGTTTGGCGGCGCCATCCAGCTTGCCGGCGAGGTGAAAGCCAAGAAGGACCGTATCCAGACCCGCTCGGACTGGATGAAGATCGAGCGCGAGCGCGGCATTTCGGTCGTCACATCGGTGATGACGTTCGAATATGGCGACAATGTCTTCAACCTGCTCGACACGCCTGGTCACGAAGACTTCGCCGACGATACCTATCGCACGCTCTCTGCGGTGGATGCCGCCGTAATGGTCATCGACGCCGCCAAGGGTATCGAACCGCGCACGCTGAAGCTGTTCGAGGTATGCCGCCTGCGTGACATCCCGATCGTCACTTTTGTCAACAAGATGGACCGCGAGGCCCGCGACACGTTCGAAATTCTCGACGAGATCGAGCAGAAACTGGCCCTCGACACCGCACCGGTCACATGGCCGATAGGCCAGGGCAAGACCTTTGCCGGCACCTATCATCTGGCCGAAAATGCTGTGCGGCGTGGTGATGCGGAGAAGGAGCGCACGCCCGTCCACGGGCCGGATTCCAATCGTGCCGCCGGTCTCCTGCCCGAGAATGACCGCCCCGCCTTCATCGAGGAACTGGAACTCGCGCGCGAGGCCTGTCGGCCTTTCGACCTCGATGCCTTCCGGCAGGGACACCTGACACCGGTTTATTTCGGCTCGGCGCTGCGCAATTTCGGCGTACGTGATCTGATCGAGGCGCTGGGCGCCTACGGCCCGGCACCGCGCGCGCAAGAGGCCGACATCCGCAAAGTGGAAGCGACGGAGGAGAAGATGACCTCCTTCGTCTTCAAGATCCAGGCCAATATGGATCCCAACCACCGCGACCGCATCGCGTTCGTGCGCGTCTGCTCCGGCATCCTCCAGCGCGGCATGAAGGCCAAGCTGGTGCGCACCGGCAAGCCGATGTCGCTGTCAGCACCGCAATTCTTCTTCGCCCGCTCACGCATCACCGCCGACGAAGCCTATGCCGGTGACGTGGTCGGGATTCCCAATCACGGCACGCTGAGGATCGGCGACACACTGACCGAGGGCGAGGAAATCCTGTTTCGGGGCGTACCCAATTTCGCGCCGGAAATTTTGCGGCGTGTTCGCCTTGGCGACGCCATGAAAGCCAAGAAGCTCAAGGAAGCGCTGCAGCAGATGGCCGAAGAAGGCGTCGTGCAACTCTTCCAGCCGGAGGATGGTTCGCCAGCCATTGTCGGCGTGGTCGGGGCGCTGCAAATCGATGTGCTGAAAGAGCGCCTGAAGATCGAATATTCGCTGCCGGTGGATTTCGAGATTGCCCGCTTTTCCGTCTGCCGCTGGATCGATGCCGACGACAAAGCGGACCTTTCACGTTTCGTCGAGGTGCATCGCGGCGATATCGCCCGCGATCTCGACGACGACCCGGTGTTTCTGGCTCAGCACGAATTCTCGCTGAACTACGAGGCCGAGCGCTGGAAAGCGATCCGCTTTTCGGCGGTGAAGGATTATCAGGTGCGTGGCGCATAAACCGGTAGAGGTGGCTTTCGGGTCGTCGCAGTTCTTCGCTCATGCATTGTACCTGTCGGACAGGACACGGCCATGACAGAGACTTTGC
Organism: Manganibacter manganicus; assembly: GCF_002075885.1. Taxonomy (GTDB): domain Bacteria; phylum Pseudomonadota; class Alphaproteobacteria; order Rhizobiales; family Rhizobiaceae; genus Mesorhizobium; species Mesorhizobium manganicum. The sequence goes on along the minus strand of NZ_MDET01000007.1, from coordinate 63,916 downwards.
CCGAAGGCGTACGCCATCTCCCCGATTATCTCGACGCGCATGCGCAGGCAGCACTGGTCGAGATCATCCGAGCCGTGGTCGAGGCTGCACCGCTTTATGTGCCGACCATGCCGCGCAGCGGCAAACCGATGAGCGTGCGCATGACCAATTGCGGCAGCCTTGGCTGGGTGACGGACAAGGAAAACGGCTATCGCTACCAGCCGACCCACCCCATAACGGGTGCACCGTGGGCCCCCCATTCCGGATGCGCTGCTGGAGCTCTGGCGGATGTGGCGGATTACGCACATCCGCCGCAGGCATGTCTGGTCAATTTCTATACGGATATCGCGAAAATGGGCCTGCATCAGGACCGTGACGAGAAGGAATTCGCCGCACCCGTTGTCTCGATCTCGCTCGGCGACGACTGTCTGTTTCGCGTCGGAACGCCCGAGCGCAAGGGCAAGACGGTTTCATTGCGCCTGACAAGCGGCGACGTGATCGTGCTGGGCTGCGCCGGGCGCCTCGCCTATCATGGCGTCGATCGCATCTATCCGGACACCTCAACGCTGCTGAAAAAGGGCGGGCGCATCAATCTGACGCTGAGGCGCGTGACCATGCCATAAATGGCGCTACAGCTTGCGCAGCGCCACTTCCTCGACCAGATGATTAGCGCCCTTGCGCAGGATAAGATCGGCGCGGGCACGCGTCGGCACGATGTTGTCGCGCAAATTCTTCAAATTGATATTGGTCCACAGCCCTTCGGCGATCGCGCGCGCCGCACTTTCGGACAATTGCGAATAGCGGTGGAAGAAGGATTCGGGATTGCGGAAAGCAGTTTCCCGCAGGCGCATGAAGCGGGCGGTGTACCAGTCGCGGATACGTTTCTCGTCAGCATCGATATAGATCGAGAAATCGAAAAAATCCGAGAGGAACGGCACGATCTTGCCGTCCTTGGGCAGTTTGCCCGGCTGCAATACGTTGATACCCTCGAAGATCAGGATATCGGGCCGGTCCACGGTGACGAACTGGCCAGGCATGACGTCATAGGTCAGATGTGAATAAAGCGGCGCGCGGACGTCGCGCTGGCCGGACTTGATGCCGGAGAGGAAGCGCAGCAGCGCCCCGACATCATAGCTTTCGGGAAAACCCTTGCGGTCCATGAGGTTTTCGCGGCGTAGGATCTCGTTGGGCAAAAGGAAGCCGTCAGTCGTCACCAGATCGACCTTCGGGCTCGACGGCCAGCGCGCCAGAAGTTCCTTCAACACGCGCGCGGTGGTCGATTTGCCGACGGCGACCGAGCCGGCGATACCGATGATGAATGGTGTCTTGGCGACCTCCGTGACATTGAAGAAGGCCCTGCGCTGCCGGAACAGAAGCTGGCTGGCCTCGACATGCGCCGATAAAAGCCGCGACATCGACAGATAGATGCGTTTGACCTCCTCGAGGTCGACAGGGTCGTTCAGCGAACGCAGGCGCCGCACCTCGTCCTCGGTGAGCGTCAGCGGTGTGTCGGCGCGGAATTTTGCCCATTCGGCGGCGGGAAAGAACAGATAGGGAGAATATTTCTCGGTGGGGGCGAGTTGGTCCATCGCGTCTCCTGCCCGTGCCCGACCCGGCACCGGCTCAATCCGTCCGTTGGCGCGAAGCCTTTTCGGCAAGCCCTGAGCGCTCGGTGCGGCGCTCCAGTTCCGCCAGCACATCGTCGAGGGAAACCCCGCTGATGCCAAGCACCACCAGCCAATGATAGATAAGATCGGCGCTTTCCGATATCACCGCTTTGGTATCACCGCTGACGGCGGCAATAACCGTCTCGACCGCTTCCTCGCCGAGTTTTTGCGCCGCCTTGCCGATGCCTTTCGCGTAAAGCTTGGCCGTCCATGATTCCGGGTCGCCGGAATGCGCGCGCTCATGCACGATTTTTTCCAGGTCGTTCAGCGAAAACTGCGTCATGCGCCGCCCTTTAGGCCGGACTCGGAGCGATGTCGAGTCATGGGTCGAGTCGCATGGGCAGACCGGCGGCCGCCATATGCTCCTTCGCCTCGCGAATGGTATAGGTGCCGAAATGGAAGATCGACGCCGCCAGCACCGCCGTCGCGTGGCCGTCGCGAATGCCTTCGACCATGTGGTCGAGATTGCCGACGCCGCCCGAAGCAATGACAGGCACATGCACCGCGTCGGCCACCGCGCGGGTGAGGGCGGTGTCATAGCCAGCCTTGGTGCCGTCGCGATCCATAGAGGTGAGCAGGATTTCGCCGGCGCCGAGACCTGCGACCCGGCATGCGAACTCCACAACGTCAATGCCGGTCTTGTTGCGCCCGCCATGGGTGAAAATTTCCCAGCGCAGCGCCTCGCCCGCCTGCGACACCTGCCGGGCGTCGATGGCGACGACAATGCACTGATCGCCGAACTTGTCGGCCCCGCGCGCCACGAAATCAGGATTTTTCACCGCCGCCGTGTTGATCGACACCTTGTCGGCGCCGGCAAGCAGAAGCTTGCGGATGTCGGCCACCTCGCGCACGCCGCCCCCCACCGTCAGCGGCATGAAACATTGCTCGGCGGTGCGGGCGACTACATCGAAGATAGTCTCACGATTGTCGGATGAGGCGGTGATGTCGAGAAAGCACAATTCATCCGCACCCGCCTCATCATAAGCGCGCGCCGCCTCGACCGGATCGCCGGCATCGACGAGATCGACGAACTGCACGCCCTTGACGACGCGGCCGTCCTTGACATCAAGGCAGGGAATGACGCGAGCTTTCAGCATAGGCACACTCCACCCGCGTCTTTTCTCCAGTTTGCACGTCCTCGCCGCTGCGCGGCTGTGGGCGCACGGGAGCGGCCGTCTTTAACGTCCAGGCAGGGAATGACGCGGGCCTTGAGGGTCATGCCTTTTTCCTCAACGCGTCGAGGACATCGACCAGCAGCCTGCCGACCGCGGGCGGCACGTCGCCCTTGGCATCGAATGCCGGATCATAGGCGGAAATGGTGATGCCGACCACAGGCAGGGAAGCCGCCACGTCACGCATGGATTCGCGCAGTTCGTCCGGATTGGGGCCCCCCGGCCAAGCATAGCGGTTCGCCTGCAGCACTTCCGGATCGTGAATGTCGAGGTCGATATGCAGATGCGTGCGATGGCCGCCGGCTGCGGCCAACCTGTCGGCAAGGCCGGGCGCCTCTGCGCATGTGCCGTGGAGAATCGGCAGACCTTCCAACGTATGCCTTTCGCCGGCATCGAGGTCACGCGCATCGACCAGCATGCAGCGGGAAGCCTCCAGCGGCTTGAAGCCCGGTACGGCATTTGCCATCGGGCGCCAGCAGAGACCGATTACCGTTGCCAGCGCCATGCCGTCCAGGAAGCCGTAAGTGGAGGTTTCGGGCGTGTTGAGGTCGCCATGCTGGTCGGCCCAGACGATGGAATCCGCAGACTCGCCGGCCACCGCGCCTACCGCCGTCAGACAATTGCCGCACAGCACCACCGGGAGCCGGCCATCCTTGCGGCTTGCGGTGATCTTTTCCGAAATTGCCGAGCAAACAGCGAATCCGGTGGAAATCTCCCGGCCCTGCTCGTTGCCGATCTCGCCAATATCGACGACGATGACATCGTGGCCGTGTAGTGTCAGTTCCTCCACCAATCCGCCAGCGACGATCGCGTCAGGCCCTCGTCCGCAACCGCCATGATAATACCCGCTGTCATAAGGTGCGAGAATGATGGTGAGTTTCATTGGCCTTTGCTCCCGGCCCGTGCCAGAAGCGTCAGCGCCTCATGCGGGTCTATGCGGCCGTCATAAAGCGCACGGCCGGAAATGGCGCCTTCGAGTTTGGTGGCGTCCGGCATGGTCATGCGTACGATATCGGCGATGGAGGCAAGCCCGCCCGAGGCTATGACCGGAATGGACACCGCATCTGCAAGCGTAATAGTCGATTTCCAATTGATCCCGGCAAGAACGCCGTCGCGATCGATATCCGTAAAGATAATGGCCGCGACGCCGGCGCCTTCAAACTTTTTCGCCAGTTCGATCACGCCGAGGCTTGAGGCCTCCGCCCAGCCTTCGACCGCCACCTTGCCGCCTTTGGCATCAATGCCGACGGCAATCCTGCCCGGAAACGCCTCGCATGCCTGTTTGACGAGTTCGGGATCGCGCACCGCTACTGTGCCGAGAATAACGCGCGCAAGGCCCTTTTCCAGCCAGCTTTCAATATGGGCAAGCGTGCGGATGCCGCCACCTAACTGTACCGGGTTCTTCGTTGCCTTGAGAATCGCCTCGACCGCTGCGCCATTGACGCTCTGACCCTCGAACGCGCCATTGAGGTCCACCACATGCAGCCACTCGAAACCCTGTTCCTCGAAGGCGTGGGCCTGTGCCGCCGGATCGTCATTATAGACAATGGCAGTCGCCATATCGCCGAGCTTCAGGCGAACGCATTTGCCATCCTTGAGATCGATGGCGGGAAAAAGGATCACGGCTTAAATACCTTCCACGATCACGACATGAGCGGTTGAAGCGGCCAATCTGGATTTCAACGCTTCCTGATATTCCGGCGAATCGTAGCAGGCGAGCGCGGTTTCGTAGGATTCAAACTCAATGACGACGTGACGATTGCCTGTCGGCCCTTCCGGATTGGAATGGCGGCCGGAGCGTATGATGAATTTGGCGCCATATTTGGAAAATGCAGCGCCGTTGGCGTCGATGTATTTCTGGTAGACGTCCGGATCGCGGACGTTGACCATCGCCATCCAGTAACCCTTCTTGCTCATGGCTTCACCTCAAGGTTTCCAACGCAGGAAATTGGCAATCAACGCCAGGCCGAGCGCCTGGCTTTTTTCGGGATGAAATTGCGTGCCGGCGCAATTGTCCCGTGCCACCACCGCTGTTACCGGTCCGCTATAATCGGTCTGTGCCAGCACCTCGCCGGCGTTTTTCGCCGCAAGATGGTAGGAATGGACGAAATAGGCATGCAGCCCGCCATCACCCGTGGCAATGCCGGAAAAAAGCGGATGGTCGCGCGTCAGGCGAATGGTGTTCCAGCCGATCTGCGGAACTTTCAATTCTGGATCGGTAGACACGATCTTCTTCACGTCGCCGCTTATCCAGCCGAAGCCTTGCGTCACCGTCTTTTCCAACCCGCGCTCGGCCATCAACTGCATGCCGACGCAAATGCCGAGAAAGGGGCGCGCTCGCTTCACCGCGACCTCCTCAATGGCCTCCCACATGCCGGGAATCGCATGCAGGCCGGCGGCGCAATCGGCATATGCGCCGACACCGGGCAGCACGATGCGATCCGCGTCAAGCACGCGTTGCGGGTCGGCTGTCAGGTCGACTTCGACAGGAATGCCCGCCTCGCGGGCAGCACGCTCGAAAGACTTCGTGGCCGAGCGCAGATTGCCGGAACCATAATCGAGGATGGCGACCCGCATGATCAGTATCTTCCACTGTGATTGGAAATACCGAGCATGAGGTCGGTGCGCCCGGTCCGTACCTGCATATTGTCGGGGACGATTTCAGGCAGCGGCGCTTCCTGGTCAGGACGTTCGGCAGCTTCCAGTGCATAGCGGGTTTCCGCGTCTGTCTCGCCGTCGGCTTCGATCACGCCGCTCTCGCGCCAGCCGCCGCGACCGAGTGCTGCAAGGCGCATGCGCTGCCCTTCCAATCCTATAAAGAGAGAAACAAGAACGCTCATGGCCATCCCAATCACGCCATGACCGGTAGCCTCGCCAACCGCGTTGAACACGCTTATCATCAAAAAGACGAATAACGCTTCCAGCCAGAGCCGATGCCATAAAAGCCAGAGCGGTGACACCAGGAAGGCCAGCCAGGAAAAACCGTCGCGCAATAGCCGCGCATCGGCGCTGATGCCGTTCGGCGGTTTCATTATGACATAGGCGGACATCGATCAGCCCTTCAGCGAACCCTTGGTGGAGGGAACGACATCCGGCTGGCGCGGATCACGCTCGGTCGCCATGCGCAGAGCGCGCGCCACAGCCTTGAAACAGGTTTCCGCGATATGGTGGTTGTTGGCGCCATAATGGTTGGTGACGTGCAGGGTGATGCCGGCGTTCTGAGCGAAGGCATGGAAGAATTCACGCACCAGTTCGGTATCGAATGTGCCGATCTTGGGCGAGGAAAAGCCGACGTTCCAGACGAGGAATGGACGGCCCGACACATCAATGGCCGCGCGTGTCAGCGTCTCGTCCATGGCGAGATCGATGGAAGAATAGCGCATGATGCCACGACGTTCGCCGAGCGCCTTGCCCAGTGCCTGCCCAAGCGCGATGCCGGTATCCTCGACAGTATGATGGTCATCGATGTGCAGGTCACCCTTGGCGCGCACCTTCATGTCGATCAGCGAATGACGCGACAACTGATCCAGCATGTGGTTGAAGAAGCCGACTCCGGTTTCAATGTCTGAGACGCCGGTGCCATCCACGAGGATCGACACTGAAATGTCGGTTTCCTTGGTCTTGCGGCTGACTTCTGCGGAACGGGCGGTCATGTTGAGTTCCCGTGCTTGAAAACGAAAGCCTTCTAGCAGCATGATCCGGGGATTGCCAGTTGGCAAAATCGGCAAGACGCGTCGTGCTTGCATCGGTTTGCAAAAGCTGCTTCGGCGCATACATATGCGGCCAACACCCCTCGTAACGTGCAGGCTGCCGAGAAGTGGGCCGCATGGATCGGAGAAAAGAATGGGAAATGAACTGACCATGCACGCCACAACCATCATCAGCGTGCGCAAGGGCGGCAAGGTGGTGATCGCCGGTGACGGCCAGGTGAGCCTCGGCCAGACCATCATGAAGGGCAATGCCCGCAAGGTACGCCGCATCGGCAAGGGCGGCGGCGTGATCGCCGGCTTCGCTGGTGCCACCGCCGATGCGTTCACCCTGCTGGAGCGGCTGGAATCCAAACTGGAGCAATATCCCGACCAATTGACGCGTGCCTGTGTGGAATTGGCCAAGGATTGGCGCACCGACCGCTATCTGCGCCGACTGGAAGCGATGATGCTGGTCGCAGACAAGTCCGTTTCGCTGGCGCTTACCGGGAATGGCGACGTGCTGGAGCCGGAGAAGGGCGTTATGGCTATCGGCTCGGGCGGCAATTATGCGCTGGCCGCGGCGCGCGCGCTGATAGACACTGACAAGGATGCCGAGGAGATCGCCCGCAAGGCGATGGAGATCGCCGCCGACATCTGCGTCTATACCAATCACAATTTCGTGGTCGAAACGCTGGACGCGGCCTGACGTGCAGCACTACGACTTTCGGCCGCTCACAGGCTCGGACATGAAATTGCTGGCCCGCTGGCTGGCAGAGCCGCATGTCGCGACCTGGTGGGGCGATAAGGATGGCGAGTTGGAGACTATCGCCGGGCATGTCGACAGCATCTCCGTCGAGCCCTTTATCGTTGAGCTTGACGGCCGCCCGCTGGGCTATATCCAGAGCTATGACCCTCATCTTGAAGAGGGCGGGAACACTTATGCAGATCAGCCTTTCGGAACGCTCGGCATTGACCAGTTCATCGGAGAACCTGACCTGATCGGCAAGGGCCACGGCACACGGCTGCTCTCTGATTTCGTGGCAATGCTGCTTGAAGAAGGTGCACTGCGTGTCATCGTCGATCCCGACCCGGCCAATGCGGCGGCAATACGTTGCTATGAGAAGGTCGGGTTCCGGCCCATCGGACGCAGGCAGACCGAACAGGGGGAAGTTTGCTTGATGGCTATCGATGCTGAGGAGGAAGGCGGCGCATGAATAGTCCGAGCAGCGAAACTACGAAGCCGCGCATGGGGCTGGGCGCTGGGTTGACCTGGAAAGGCGGTCTGGCCATCGCGGTGGGCCTGCTTGCCGTTCAGGCTTTCGTGCTGCATCTGCAGGGCCATCCGGCGATCTGCACCTGCGGCTATGTCAAACTGTGGCATGGCATCGTTCAGAGTTCGGAAAATTCACAGCACATCTCCGACTGGTACACGCCCTCTCACATCATTCATGGCTTTCTGTTCTACGCCCTGATGCGGTGGCTGTTTCCGCGCCAGTCGGTGTGGTTTCGTTTGGTCGCGGCCATGCTGATCGAGGGTGGCTGGGAAATCCTGGAAAACAGCCCCATCATCATCGAACGTTACCGCGCCGGCACCATTTCGCTCGATTATTATGGGGATTCCGTCATCAACTCGGTGTCCGACACGTTGGCGATGGTGCTGGGCTTTGCGTTGGCGAAAACGCTTCCTATATGGCTGGTCGTGGCGCTGGCTATCTTCTTCGAGGTCGGCACGGGCTATGTCATCCGGGACAATCTGACGCTCAACGTCATCATGCTGGCGCATCCGTTCGAGTCCATCCGGCAATGGCAAAGTGCAATACAATGAGTGGGTTTTGGTAAGATGAGCAATTTTTCCCCCCGCGAGATCGTTTCCGAACTCGACCGTTTCATTATCGGCCAGAAGGACGCCAAGCGTGCCGTGGCGATCGCGCTGAGGAATCGCTGGCGGCGCCAGCAGCTCGAAGGCCATATGCGCGAAGAGGTGATGCCGAAGAACATCCTGATGATCGGCCCGACGGGCGTCGGCAAGACCGAAATCTCGAGGCGGCTGGCAAAGCTTGCTGGCGCGCCCTTCGTCAAGGTCGAGGCCACGAAATTCACCGAGGTCGGCTATGTCGGCCGCGACGTCGAGCAGATCGTGCGCGACCTCGTGGAAATCGCTATCGGGCTTACTCGCGAGAAGATGCGCGAGGACGTCAAGGCGCGCGCCCACGTCAATGCCGAAGAACGTGTGCTGGAGGCGCTGGTCGGCAAGACTGCCTCGCCAGCAACCCGCGATTCCTTCCGCAAGAAGCTGCGCGAAGGTGAACTGGACGACAAGGAGATCGAAGTCGAGGTGTCTGACACCGGCACCGGCGGCATGCCCGGCTTCGAAATTCCCGGCATGCCGGGTGCCAACATCGGTGTGCTCAACATCAATGACATGCTGTCCAAGGCGATGGGCGGCAAGCAAACCAGGACGCGAAAGACGACGGTGAAGGATTCTTACGACGTCCTGATTGCCGACGAGTCCGATAAACTGCTCGATCAGGACGAGGTGGTGCGGCGCGCGCTCGAATCGGCGGCTGACGACGGTATCGTCTTCCTCGACGAGATCGACAAGATTGCCGCGCGCTCGGAGGTTTCGGGCGGTCCGTCGCGCGAGGGCGTGCAGCGCGACCTGCTGCCGCTGGTCGAAGGCACCACGGTCGCGACCAAATACGGGCCGGTGAAAACCGATCACATATTGTTCATTGCCTCTGGTGCCTTCCATGTCTCGAAACCATCCGACCTTTTGCCGGAATTGCAGGGCCGTCTGCCGATCCGCGTCGAGCTAAGAGCCTTGGAAAAGCAGGATTTTATCCGCATCCTGACCGAGACGGAGGCCAGCCTCATCAAGCAGTACATCGCGCTGATGGCCACCGAAGGCGTGACGCTGGAGTTCACCGACGACGCCATCGATGCGTTGGCCGGCATCGCGGTCGACCTGAATGACAGCGTGGAGAATATCGGCGCACGGCGGCTGCAAACGGTGATGGAGCGCGTTCTGGACGAGATTTCCTACGATGCTTCGGATCGTGGCGGCACGACCGTCACGGTAGATGCCGATTATGTGCAGAAGCACGTCGGCGATCTTTCCAGGAATACCGATCTTTCCCGCTTCATTCTTTAGATTCATACGGAAAATCAAGCTTCGACTGTGGCCGAATGGAAGCATTCGGCCATCTTTCTCGGCCGGGCGCAACGTGGCGCTCGACTTGCTCCGCCGCTTTCCATAATTTGCCGGACACAGGAAGCTTATGCGGGTCCGCGTCATCGCATGAAGAAAATTGCCCTCGTTCTTGCCATGATGTTGGCCGCATGGTCGCCTCCGGCGTTTGCAACAATCGCCGTTCCTATTGGCAATCGCAATGTTGAGCAGCCGCCCATTCCGGGAGCCTCGGCACGGCGCACGCACGCCAACAAGACCACCTATGAAGCCAAGTACCGCAAGGTCTACGCCTTGCTGAAGAACGATTCCCGGCTGCGTGCGAAAATCAAGAAGGTTGCGGCAATCTATCAAATTGCCCCGATTCACATTGTTGGGGCTATTGTTGGCGAACATACCTACAATGTCGACGCCTATGACCGGCTCCAGACCTACTACGTCAAGGCGATTTCGTATTTTTCGAGCAACCTGCATTTTGCCTATGAAGGCGAGGAGGTCACCGCCTTCGTGCGACGTCCGCAATTTTCCCGCTGCGACAGTCTGAGCGACAGCTATGATTTGTGGGAATGCCGGGAGCAGGTCTGGAATCGGTCGTTTCGTGGCAAGACCGTTGGCGGCGAGAAATTCCCGAACAACCGCTTCGGCGCCGTCTTCTTCCAGCCCTATTATGCCGGGCAGACCTTCGGCCTCGGCCAACTGAACCCGCTCACCGCGTTGAAGATGAGCGACATGGTTCACAAGATCTCGGGCCTGCCGAAGCTCGACGTGAAGGATCCCAACGAGGTTTACAAGACCATCATGGATCCGGACCTGACACTGCCCTACGTCGCGGCGACGATAAAGACCTCGATCGACGCCTATCGCCGGATCGCAGGCTTCGACATTTCGCAAAATCCGGGTCTTACCGCCACGCTCTACAATGTCGGCAACCCGGAAGAGCGCGCCTATGCGCTGAAAGCCGAAAACAAAAGGCGCAAGGCGGCCGGCCAATCGGAAAAACTGCCGGAGGAAAACTATTATGGCTGGCTGGTCAATGACAGGCTGGCCGAGTTGAAAACCCTGTTTTAGCGCCCTGACCTGATCGATCACCCGCCGGGAACCGGAAATGCAGAATCAAGACCATCCTTTCCTGCGGCCGCTGTGGCGGCGCATCGCGCTTGTCGCCATCTGTCTTGGCTGGGCGGGGCTGGAATTTTTCGGCGGATCGCCGACCTGGGCGATGATAGCGCTTGCCTTCGCGGGCTACGGCGCGTGGCAGTATCTTTATCTCTACAAGCCGTCTCAGGAGGGGCCGTCTCAGGAGGGGCCGTCTCAGGAGGGGGAAACGCCGGCGGACACCAGGACGCGGGACTGACGCTGCCTTACCCTATCCGGTGCATGTGGTTATCCCACACGAAATCGGGTTCCATCACGGGCGCGCCGCCAGCCGGCTGAATCCGGCCAGTGCCGGCCGAGGCTATATAGCCTGAGCCATCGGGCGCGATGCCGCACACTTCGGTCATGTCGGTGGCCGCAACCACCTTGCCGCTCCGCGCCTCGAACACGACATAGCTGTTGCCGGCAGGCGATGAGACGGCAACCGTGCCGGCTGCATGATTGGCCGCCATGGCGCCGATATAATTGTGCAGGCTGTTCAGCGCCGTTTCCGGCATTTCGAGAAGCTCCAGCGCCTCGCCGCGCGGCGCGCGGCCAACCAGGGGCGGGCGATCCATCGTCGCGCCCTCATACTGGCAGGAGAACCAGACAGTGCCCGTCTGGTCGGCATCCATATGCCGGATGGAAAGCTGGTGCAGATTTGCCGGCAATTGGTGCTTTTCGATCAAGTCGCCTTTCAGCCGGTCGATCAGCACATAGGACGGCTGCATGCTCGCAAGGTTCAGCTTGGTCTTGCCGTAATCGGGATGCGTCTCGATACCGCCATTGGCAACGGCCAGCGTGCGCCCATCGCCCAAAAGCAGCATCTCGTGCGGCCCGGTGCCATGGGTCGCGAACTCGCCGACACGGCGAAAGCCGTCATTCGCTGCATAGATGCCGATCATGCCGGCGGCATTGTCGAAGTCGTTTTCGGTGGCATAAAGTAGCGCGCCATCAGGCGAAAACACGCCATGACCGTAGAAATGCCGGCCCTGGCCGCTGGTGATGGTCAGCGGCTCGATTTGCTTCATATGGTCGAAGACGACGGCGATGGTGCCCGGCTTGCGCGGGAAAACCACGGAACGCCGCGAGACCGGATCGAAGGTGACGTCATGGCCGCGATCGGGGAGTTTCACCGCATAGAGCAGTTTTCCTTCTTCCGACAGGATGCCGGCGCCGAAACTGCCGTCGCGACGCACGAAGGCGGTGGCGAAAACCGCGTCGGCGGCAAGTGTCGCCGCCCAGGCTTTCGGCGCCAGTGCCGCGGCAAAGCCGGCGCCGGCCGCTTTGAGGAAATCCCGGCGATCGATCAGCGGCGTGCGCGCGGCCAATCCTGTCATCGTCAATCCCCGTCCAGCGAGGAGAAGCCGGCGGTCAGCCCGAATTCGGCAGACATGCGCGTGCCGATCAGCGCGGAAAGCGAAGAGGTGACAAGCGCATAATGTTCGAGACGAGCGCGGCGCGCCGGATCGGCCAGAACGTCCTTGATCGGGCCGCTTGCGGCTTTCGCGTCGGCAATGCCGTTGGTGAGAAGGATATCGACCGATTGCGCCATCCAGCCTGCCTCCGGCGGAAGGGCTTCACCAAGTTCGGAGGCCTTGAACAGTTCGGCCATGCCTTCCAGATTGGCGGCCAGTGAAGCCGCCGTTTGCGTCGAGCGCCAATAGATCGCCCCTTTCGGCCTGTCGTCGTCAGGGTTCGCACTGAGAAAGCCTTTTACGCGCACGTCGCGGATCATCTCCAACCCGTCGATGAAGACGCCCATCAGTTCCGTCACCGCCTCATTGCCATCGCGGTAGATGGCGTTGTCCGGCCCGGACTGCTTCCAGACCGTGGCAAAACCGTCCGGCGCATGCCATTCGACGCTGACTTCAGCGGCCATCTTTTCGATGTTTCCGGCAATCGTGCGGCCATAGGCGCAGCGATAGGTGCCCGCCTTGCCGGCAAGATCGTCGGCGCCGGTGCCGTAAAGCACGAATTCCAGCGCGCCGAGACCCTGCATGGCAACGCTTTTGCCGGCAATGGAAGCCGGGTCGGTGGCGGTCGAATCCTGCGACGCCAAGGCCGCCTGGACCTGCCTCAAGCCGATGGATTTGCGGTCGGGCCAAAACAGAATGCGCTCCAGCCGATTGTCCTTGGTGATCGGGCCGAAGCGGATGAACTCGACTTTGGACCATGCGCCGACCAGCGCCGCATAATCCTTGCGTGCGGCATCGAGGTCTTGCCTGGAAGGTTTGGCGCACAATGCGTCCATTCCGCCGGACATTGCCGCGGCGTTCTCGGAAAGCGCGGCATAGGCTGGCCGTATGAAGCCATCGACGGCTCGCGAGATCACATCCGACGCCTGAACGGCAGCCGATGCGGGCGGTGCGGCGTCGAGCAGGAGCGGCAGGACAAGGGCGAGCGCGAAACGCTTTGGCATGAAAGACCTCAGAGCGATTCCAGGAATTTGATCAGGGCTGCGCGATCCGCTGCTGCTGCTGCGGCGAAGCCATCGCGCGCTTTTTTGGCCTCGCCGCCATGCCACAGGATCGCTTCAGTCAGATTGCGGGCGCGCCCGTCATGCAGGAAGAACGCGTTGCCGCCAACGATGCCGGTGAGGCCGATGCCCCAAAGCGGCGGCGTGCGCCATTCGCGGCCCGTGGCAACGCCCACCTGCTGGCCGTCGGCCAGTCCGTCGCCCATGTCGTGCAGCAAAAAATCCGAATAGGGCCAGATCAACTGAAAGGCCTGTGCCTTGTTGGGGGCATCGCGGCGGGTGACGAATTTCGGCGTATGGCAGGAGGTGCAGCCGAGGTCGTAGAAAACCTTCTTGCCATGAAGCACATTGGCATCGTCCAGATCGCGCCGGGCCGGTACGGCGAGGTTCTGCGAATAGAAGGTGATGAGGTCCATGATCGGCGGCGGCGCCTCGGTGTCGCCCAGCCGTTCCTGCACGCCGGTCGACATTGCGAGGCAGGCCGCCTGTGCCTTGGTGCAATCGCCTCGGTGGCGAGGTGCTTCAGGAGAGGAAATCCCGATATCGCCGGCCAGCGCATCGGCCGATTGCGCGCGGATCGATGGCGCTTGCCCTTTCCAGCCGAAACGGCCAAGCGTGAGTTCGCCGCTCGCCGGATCGCGCACGATCGCCGCCTTGCCGGAAATGCCGTCACTGTCGCGGTCTTCCGGGTCGGCATGGGCGAGAATGTCGGCAGGATGAATCTGTTCGACCAGCCCCAGCCCGATCATCGGGTTGGCGATACGTGGCGACAGCGTCGTGCGCGGATCGAGCGGCCCATAGGCGAGGTCTTCGACGGAATAGGACGGCTTGCGCAGCGACACCACGCTGCCGTCATTCAGTTCGATCCTCTCTTCCCGATAGGTGATCTTCATCTTGCCTTCGCCGGCGAGGCCGGGAACGGCGAGATCCTGAAGCTGGGTGCCATAGACGGGATCGGCGAAATTCAGCGCGTGATGATCGGCCACGGCGGCCTTTTCCTCGGCGTTCGAGGCTTCGCGCGCCAGCCGCAGGAACATCGAGGTGGCGTCGGCGGCCCCTTCCGGCGGGTGGCCGCGGCCGTCCTTCAAATGGCAGCTCTGGCAGGCGCGGGCGTTGAACAGCGGCCCCAACCCGTCCGACGCCTGCGTCGATGAGGGCGACGACACCCAGTTCTTGCGGAACAGCGCGTTGCCGAGCTTGAAGGTGCCTTCTTCCTCGAAGGTTATATTGGCGGAGGAGTGCGAGAAGGCGTCCGCATTGACACGCTTTCGCGACGTGCCGGCGCCGCCCTGCATCAATTCGAACTGTTCCGGCCTGGAAAAATCGGTCGTCGGTTTTGTCACCGCCTTGACGCGGCGCTGGTCCTTCGGCGTCAGATCGGTGCGTTCGGTGGCAAGGCCGCCGGCTGGCGTCGCGTCGTCAGCGTGAACAGGGTTGGCGTATCCCGACAGGCAAAGCGCGGCTGAAATAGCGAAGGCAGGGGCAAGCCAGCGCTCACCCCTGCCAGGCCGATAGAAAAAACCTTCACGCAGCGCGCGGCGCAAATTGTCGAATATGCGCCGCATGCCTGGTCCTATTCAGCCTCGTTGGCCGAGGCGGCGTTGAGCAGGCCATATTTTTCGTCGCCTATAGAGGCGAGGAGGTCGAGCTGCGTTTCGAGGAAGTCGATATGACCTTCCTCGTCGGCCAGCAGTTCCTCGAAAAGCTTCATGGTCACGTAGTCGCCCAGTTCGTTGCAGATCTCGCGTGAACGGCTGTAGGACGTGCGCGCGTCATATTCGCCGGCAAGATCCGATTCCAGCACTTCCTTGACATTCTGCCCGATGCGCAGCGGCGCCACCTGCTGAAGGTTCGGGTGGCCTTCGAGGAAGATGATGCGCGCGACAAGCTTGTCGGCATGATGCATCTCCTCGATCGATTCCTCGCGTTCCTTCTTGGCCAGCTTCAGGTAGCCCCAATCTTCGAGCAGGCGATAGTGCACCCAGTACTGATTGACGGCACCCAGTTCGAGAAACAGGGCCTCGTTAAGCCGCTCGATGACTTGCGGTTCGCCTTTCATGGGCTTTCCTCCCGTATTGGTCGCGCAGCGTCCTGACGCGATCCAGGTGTGAAACGATATCCGCGCCGCTCGTCACGGAACGGGTATGATAGTCCTCGGTGACCCGAATGATCGTTTCCACCACATTTGGGAAGCAGCTACAACAGCGACCTCGCTTATTCATCGCATGATAGACCTTTGCCGGCACGATCAATTGCCAGCGATCCTGGTCGAGAAGGCGGATGATCGTTTCCTCGATCTCCTTCTCGGTGATGATGTTGCAATGACAGATCAGCATGTTCGTCTCTGTGGCTGACGGCTCCGTGCCGCCTGGCTGCAGGGGTTGGTTTGCGTTACTGGAAGACCTTGTCCGGCGCGTCGAGGCTGTCCGAGCCCTCGAAGGCGATCGAGTCGAGTTTCAGGGTTCCTACGACACGCTCGATCGACTTGGTCTGGTCCACCAGCGCGTCGATGGCCGCCTGCACGGTGGCGTTGCCCTCTGCATTGCCCTCGGCGATCTGCTGGTCATAGGCCTCGCCGCCATCGGCGCGCGCCTTGATCGCTTCCATCTTGGCGACGGTGGCATCCAGCTTGCCGGACAGTTCCTTGTCGAGCGCCGGATCGAGCGCCTTGACCATATCGGACAGCGACGGGCCGGACACTTCGGTACCGTCAATGCGCTTGTAGTCGGCGTGGTAGGCCGCGCGGATGCCGACCGCGTCATAAAGGTGCGAGATGTGCGTGTTGTCGGAGAAGCAGTCGTGTTCTTCTTCCGGGTCGTGCAGGAGCAGGCCGAGTTTCATGCGCTCGCCGGCCAGTTCGCCGTAGGAGAGCGAGCCCATGCCGGTCAGGATGGTCGAGAGTCCGGCGTTCGGGCTTTCGTCTTCCAATGCCTTGCGTGCCGCGCCGCCCTCCTTCCAGTCGCCGACCATCTCCTGAAGATCGGACACCAGCAGATCGCTGGCCGATTTCAGATACTCGGCGCGGCGGTCGCAATTGCCGCCGGTGCAGTTGGCGGTATCGTAATCGGTATAGGGGCGCTCGCCCGCGCCTGGCCCGGTGCCGTTCAGATCCTGCCCCCAAAGCAGGAACTCGATGGCGTGATAGCCGGTGGCAACATTGGCTTCGATGTCGCCGGCCTCCTGCAACGTGCTCGAAAGGAACTCCGGCGTCAGCTTCGACGCGTCGATCTCCTTGCCGTCGATCTCGATCGTCTTGTTGGCGATGACATTGGCCGTGTAGAGCGAATTGTTGTCCGACTCGGTGCCGTAGCCCTTGTCGACATAATCGATCAGCCCCTCGTCGAGCGGCCAGGCATTCACCTTGCCTTCCCAATCGTCGACGATGGCGTTGCCGAAGCGGTACACCTCGGTCTGCTGATAGGGGATGCGCGCCGCCTTCCAGGCTTCGCGCGCCGCGTCCAGCGTTTCCTGCGACGGTTTGGCGATCAGCGCATCGACGGCCTTGTCGAGCGCCTCGGCCGTGGTCAGCGAATCCTCATATTTGGCAAGCGCGATGTCGGCATAGGTCTTGACGACCGCCTTGGCGTCGATTTCGGCACGCGCCGGCAGCACGAACACCGCCGCGGTGAGTGCGGCCGTGGCCGCGATCGCTGCAATCTTGCCTCGGCTTCGCGCCTTGAACATCGCTTTTCCCATACTCTTGCCTCCCCGGTATTCAATATGTTCGAACCCCGTCTGGTAAGACAGGGACTGGTTGTCCGGCTTGAACTTGATTGCGATTGCCCCGCGACCGCGCCGAGGCGCGCACAGGAAAAGACAGGGTTGCCTCCAATCGAACGGGTTCAAGGCCCAGACATCAAAGGGTAAGCGCCAGGCGCTTGGCCTCATAAAAACGCGGATGCCGCTAAAGTCAACTGGAATCGTCAAGAAAACATAAGTGAAACAAGAGTTTAGAATTATTCTAAACTAGAAAAGTCAACTTTTGCGGCCTCCGGTTGGCCGGTCCGCGCGGCGGATCATTCCGGAAGCGACCTCGACATAGCGACTTGCGGCGAAACCAGACAATTGCCAATTGTGGGAGAATTCTAGAATGAAACCGGAAAGCGGGTCGTCATGAAAAACGGTGTCGTCATTGTGGGCGCGGGGCATGCGGGCGTGCAGGCCGCGGCCAGCCTGCGCGAAGAAGGCTTTGACGGTCCGGTCGTCCTGCTCGGCGACGAGAAAGAACTGCCCTATCACAAGCCGCCGCTGTCCAAAACCTTCATCAAGGACGCGAAAGCCAAGCCGCAACCGCTGCGCGGGGAAGTCTTTTACAGCGGCAACGCCATCGATTTCCGGCCGGGCACGAATGTCGAACGCATCGACCTCCTGGCGCGGCGGCTGGAACTGGCCGGTGGCGGTGGGCTTTCCTTCGACCGCCTGATCCTGGCGACAGGCTCGCGGCCGCGCACGCTTCCGCTTGCTGGCGATCTGGACGGCATCTTCTCGCTGCGCTCGATAGCCGATGCGCGGGCAATCCGCGCCATGAGCGGCGACTGCCAGGATGCCGTCATCCTCGGCGGCGGCTTCATCGGACTGGAGATCGCCGCGACGCTGCGCGCCGGCGGCTGCAATGTCACCGTGATCGAAGCGGCCGACCGGTTGCTTGGCCGCGCCATCGCGCCCGTCATCGCCGCCCATGTGCACAAGCGGCTGGAATCGATCGGCGTGCGCGTGCTGACCGCAACGACAGTCACCCGGCTGGAAAGCCAGAATGGCCATGTCAGCGCCGCATTCATCTCCACCGGCGAGCGACTGCCGGCACGCATGGTCATCGTCGGCATCGGCGTGGTGCCCAATGTCGAACTTGCCGAGATGGCCGGCCTCGCCATCGCCAACGGCATCAGGGTCGATCGGCAGATGCGCACATCGGTGCCCGAAATTCTCGCCATCGGTGACGCGGCCAGCTATCCGCACTGGTTTACCGGAATGGATGTGCGCCTGGAATCGGTGCAGAACGCCACCGACCACGCCAAGCTTGCGGCACGCACGATCCTCGGCCATCAGGACGCCTATTCAGCGGTGCCGTGGTTCTGGTCGGATATCGGCGACATGAAACTGCAAATGGTCGGGCTGACCGGAACCAGCAACCGGCATATCGTTTCCGGCGAACCGGACGACAACCGGTTTTCGGTCTACCACTTCTCGGGACCGAAGCTCATCGGCATCGAATCGGTCAACCGCCCGGCCGACCATATGATCGGCCGCAAGATGCTCGGCCTGGGCTTCACACCGACGGACGAGATGATTGCAGGCGGCGCGCCGGCGTTGAAGGCCGCAATCGCCACCCAAGCCGCCGAGACCGCCCAGCCGGCGGCGGAGTAATCCCCATTACACCCGCGCTTCGCGGATCGAGGCTTCGAGCTTGTCGAGCGCCTCGGTCATCACATTGTCCTGGATGGTGATCGGCGCAAGGAAGCGGATGACGTTGGAATAAACGCCGCAGGTGAGCAGGATCAGCCCCTTGTCCAGCGCCTTGAGCCGCACGGCATTGGCGAACTCGGCCGAAGGCAGGTTTGTCTTCACATCGTTGAACTCGATGGCGTTCATGAAGCCCGGCCCGCGAATATCGACAATCTCCGGCACATCGGCGCGCAGCGATTCCAGCCGCTGCTTCAGGCGGTTGCCGAGCAAATCGGCGCGATCGACCAGTTTTTCCTCCTCGATCACGTCCAGCACCGCATTGGCGGCGGCGATGCCGAGCGGATTACCGGCATAGGTACCGCCCAGCCCGCCTGGATTGGGCGAATCCATCAGTTCCACACGCCCGGTGACAGCCGAAAGCGGAAAGCCGCCGGCCAGGCTCTTGGCCATCGTGGTCAGGTCCGGCGCGACGTCATAATGCTCCATGGCGAACATCTTGCCGGTGCGGGCAAAGCCGGTCTGAACCTCGTCGGCGATCAGCAATATGCCGTGCTGGTCGCAAACCGTGCGCAGGGCGCTCATGAACTCGCGCGGGGCCTGATAGAACCCGCCCTCGCCCTGCACCGGCTCCACGATGATGGCCGCCACCCGCGCCGGATCGACGTCGGCCTTGAACAGCTTTTCCAGCGCGGCCAGAGAATCGGCCACCGAGACGCCATGCAGTTCGACAGGGAACGGCGCATGAAAGACGTCGCCCGGCATGGAGCCGAAGCCGGCCTTATAGGGCTGCACCTTGCCGGTCAGCGCCATGCCCATGAAGGTGCGGCCGTGGAAGCCGCCGGCGAAGGCGATGACGGCCTGCCGGCCGGTGGCATGGCGGGCGATCTTGATCGCGTTCTCTACCGCCTCGGCGCCGGTGGTGACGAAAATGGTTTTCTTGTCGAATTTTCCCGGCGTGATGCCGTTCAGCCGCTCGGCCAGCCGCACATAGTTCTCATAAGGCACCACCTGATGGCAGGTATGGGTGAAGCGGTCGATCTGCGCCTTGACCGCCTCGATCACCCTGGGATGGCGGTGGCCGGTGTTGAGGACCGCGATACCGGAGGAGAAATCGATATAGCGATTGCCCTCGACGTCCCAGATTTCCGAATTCTCGGCGCGGTCGGCATAGATCTGCGTGGTCATGCCGACACCGCGCGAGATTGCCTGGTTCTTGCGATCTGAAAGGGCGGAATTGTTCATCACCATTCTCCGAAAAAGGCGGCAAAGCCGCGAAATTCCTCTGTCGGAAACTGTTGTGCCGCCTTTTCAACCTTTGCTCAAGCCGGCAGCTTGCGCCCTGCCATTGGGCCTGCCGAAAAGGCCACCGCATCGGTGGAAAGTCTATTCGGCGTCGAAGGCGGCATTCCATGCCGCAGCCGCCGAACGCGCCCGCTCGGTAACCTCGTCCAGCCCCATACCGGGTTTGAACAGGCTGGAGCCGAGGCCGAAGACGCTGACGCCCGCCGCCTTGTAGCCGGCAAAATCCTTGTCGGAGACGCCGCCGACCGCGCCGACGATTGCCGCCTTCGGCAGCACGGCGCGCATCGCCGCGATACCGCCGGGGCCAAGCACGCTGGCCGGGAAGAACTTTAGCGCCGACGCGCCGAGCGCCAGCGCCTGAAAGGCTTCGGAGGGCGTGAACACGCCGGGCATCGTTACCAGCCCATGCCGCGCCGCGCGTTCCATGACGGCGGCGTCGATATTGGGGCTGACCAGCAGTTTCCCACCGGCATCGTTCAGCCGGTCGACATCGGCCGGCGCCAGCACCGTGCCTGCGCCCACCAGCGCGGTTGCTGGCAGTGCTTCGGCAATCGCGGCGATCGAGGTGAATGGATCGGGCGAATTGAGCGGTACCTCGATCGCTTCAATGCCCGCCTCGTAGATGGCGCTGGCCGTGGCGACCGCCTCTTGCGGCACAAGTCCGCGCAATATGGCGACGAGGCCGCGCTTCAGCTTCGGGTAGGGCGCGGTAACAGTCATTGCCTGTCTCCATCGGTCGGTTCGACGGCAATCATGCCGTTGTGGCGCGCGGCCTCGAACAGACCGACGCGGACCGCCTCATCCGCATCGACCAGCCTGACCGTGTGCCCGGCGAAACCCAATGCCGCACCATAAAGCGCGCCAAGCGCGCCCGAAGCGATCAGCACCAGCGGTTCCTGCGCAATTCGATAGCGGCGGCTGGCCGAGGCGATCTCGCCGCCGATCAGCAGGCCGGACAGGCAGGCGGCGGCATCTGCCTCGCCCAGCCCGTGCAGAAGGCCGGCGGCGCGGATGGAAAACAGCCTGCCGGCAATGTCGCCGCCTTCGGCAAGAGCCGCTTCACACCAGCGCCGGAAGGCCGGGTTTCCGGCGCCGACCGCGGCCGGATTTTCGCCCAGCGAATGACGCAGGATCGAATGGTCCGCCAGCACCGAATAAAGCTCGCCGGTCGGCCAGGTGCCGAAGCCTGCGACCGCGCCGTCTTCGACTTCGATCCATTTGGAATGTGTGCCCGGCATGCAGACAAGATGACGGCCGGTAGGGGGCAGGCCCGCGCCGGCAAGCTGGGTTTCCTCGCCGCGGATGACGTCAGGGCGGTCTTCGCGCCGCTGCGCCAGTCCCGGCACGATGCGGATATCGCGCGCCGTGCCCGGAACCCGCACCGCGCCTTCGAGGATGGCCGCAATGGGCGAGGGAACATCGACATAGGCCGCCTCCACCCATCCCTGGCGCGAACCCGCCATGCCGCAAATCATCACCGGCAGGTCAGTTGCCGCGCCCATGGCGGCAAGATGAGCCTCCAGCACGGCAGCAAATCCTTTTACGCGCGCGCCGATCAGGCCGTCATCGGCACGTCTTTCCGCCAGCGCCTTGCCTGCGGCGTCCAGCAGCCAGACCCGCAGCCGCGTCGTGCCCCAATCGGCAATGGCAACGGCCGGCGCGCCGCTCACAATATGCCGCCATCGACGATCAGGGTTTGCGCCGTCAGCATGCTTGCTGCATCGGAGGCGAGAAACAGGCATGGACCGACCATGTCGTCCGCCGCCATCTCGCGTGGGATCGCCTGGCGCTCGATATGTTTTTCGAGTTGATCGCCCTTGACCCACAGCTTGCGCTGCCGTTCGGTGATGACCCAGCCGGGCGCAATGGCGTTGACCCGGATGCCGAACTGGCCGTAGCGGCCGGCCAGCCCCTTGGTCAGCCCGATCACCGCCGCCTTGGCCGCCGTATAGGCCGGCATGTCGCCGATATTCAGCATGAAGGAGGTGGAGGTGAAATTCACGATCGATCCCTTGCCCGCCGCCTTCATGCCATCGACCACGGCTTGCGCGGTGAACGCATGCGGGCGGATATTGATGGCCTGATTGGCATCCCAAGCCTCAGGCGTCATGTCTTCGAGCGTATGACGGTCATCACGCGCGGCATCGTTGACCAGCACCGTCACCGGCCCATGTGCCGCCGCCGCTTTCTGCACCGCCGCGCGCAGCGCATCGATGTTGCGCAGATCGGCATTGATGTAGAGCGGCCGATTCCTGGTCCCCGCTTCGAGCCTGTCGCATAGGGCACGGCTTTCGGCATCGGCGATGTCGATGAAGGCGACTTTAGAGCCCTGCCGGCAAAAACCCTCCGTCAGCGCCGCGCCAATGCCCGAACCGCCGCCGGTGATCAATACCGACGCCCCTTCCAGATCGGCAAAGCGGACCGATGGCAACATGACGGATTCTCCTGATTTTTCGCCGCGCATCCTATTCGCCCGCGCCGTGGGAGCAAGCGGGAAAATGCACCATCAAACAGATTTGTCCGACAAAAATGGAAGCGGCTCGACCTTACACCGCCCTTAGCCGCCTGGCGCCGCGAAGGGCGTCATGCAGATAGCCGAGGGTGGCTTCGGCATCGGCAGGCTTGCCGAACAGAAAGCCCTGTCCACCGGCACAGCCGAACTGCACGAGGCGGTCGGCTTGCGCCTCATCCTCAATGCCTTCCGCCACCACATCCATGCCCAGCCCTTCGCACATGGCCAGGATCGCGCGAATGATATGCTGCGACGGCTTGTCGTTAAGCAGCGAGGAGATAAAGGCGCGGTCGATCTTCAGCTTGTCGAAACTGAATTCGCGCAACCGGCCGAGTGACGACTGCCCGGTGCCGAAATCGTCGAGCGAGACGCGAATTCCGACGCGTTGCAGATCCTCGACGATCTTCTTGGCCGACGCCGGATCGTTCATCAGACCGGTCTCGGTGATCTCGATTTCCAGCCGGCGCGGATCGAAGCCGGTGCGGTCGAGGATCGACAGGATATGCAGGCCGGTATTCTGGTCAACGAGTTGCGAGGGCGACAGGTTGAAGGACAGGAACAAATCTTTTGGCCAGCCGCGGGCGACTTCGGCGGCCTTGCGCAGCACCAGTTGCGACAGCGGTCCGATGATACCGCGCTCCTCGGCAATCGGGATGAAAACGACCGGCGACACCGGACCGAGATCGCGATCCGTCCAGCGCGCCAGGGCCTCGAAACCGATGATGCGCCGCGTGGCGAGATCGACGATAGGTTGAAAATGCGGCTCCACCTCGCCAGCCGCCACGGCGCGGCGCAATGCCTGCTCGATGCGCGTGACCCGCTTCGCCGCCTCTTCCATCTCGCGGCTATAGACGACGACCTTGCCCCGGCCGGAGCGCTTGGCGTGATACAGCGCCGTCTCGGCCTTGCTGACAAGAATTTCCGTCGTTTCGTCGCCCGAATAGAACAGCGAACAGCCGATGGAAGCGGAAAGGCGTGCCGTGCGCTCTCCGACATCGTAGGGCGCCGACAGGATCTCGATCAGCATCTGCGCCTTGTCGAGCGCGGCATCTTCGGAGAATACCAACGGATACAGGAAGGCGAACTCATCCGCGCCGATGCGGCATACCGCCGAATGATGGTCGATGGTGGCGCGCAGGCGCATGGCGGCCTGAGCCAGAATGTCGTCACCTGCCCGGTGTCCGAAAAGGTCGTTGATCGGCTTGAAGCCGTCCAGGTCGAGAATGCCGATCGCAAAGGGCGCGGGATCGTCGGCGCGCTCCTCGATCAGCCGAGAAGTCTTGTCGAAGAAGCGCCGGCGATTGCCCAATCCGGTCAATGGGTCGGTAAAAGCCAGATCGGTGCTTTCGCTGCCGGCCATTCCGGCGCCAAAAGGCATGTGCATCGACGTTCCTGCCGTTCTTCTCGAAGCGAGGCGGACGGTGGCAGCAAAAGCGTTTAGGAAAGGTATCGGCGGCGGGGCTTTTGTCCGACAATCGCCGCTGGCCGAAGCGATGGCGCAGGGCTGGCACAAGGCAGGCAGCGGCTACAAATCCCGCGTACGGCGCATGATGCGAGGCCGGACGGCCCGGTGCTTGCAGCGACGGGATTGGCACTTGGCCCGCAAGCCTATACATGCTTGGGCCGAGCTTTGCTTCCGGAGATTGCCATGCCGCTCAAGATCGCCATCCAGATGGATCATATTGCAAAGACGGCCATCGCCGGCGACACCACATTCGCGCTTAGCCTCGAGGCGCAAAGGCGCGGGCACAGCCTTTATCACTACACGCCCGATCGCCTTTCGATGCTCGACGGCGAGGTCTTCGCCCGTGTCGAGGAGATGATGGTGCGCGACGAGCAGGGCAACCATTTCACGCTGGGCGAACCGGTGCGCACCGACCTGTCGGAGATGGATGTGGTGCTTTTGCGCCAGGATCCGCCCTTCGACATGAATTACATCACTACAACCCATATCCTCGAACGCATTCATCCGAAGACGCTGGTGGTGAACGATCCGGCCTGGGTGCGCAACAGCCCGGAGAAAATCTTCGTCACCGAATTCTCGGGCCTGATGCCGGAAACGCTGATCACCAAGGACCCGCGCGAGGTCGCCGCCTTTCGCAAGGCGCATGGCGACATCATCATCAAGCCGCTCTACGGCAATGGCGGCGCCGGCGTGTTCCATCTGCATGAGGGCGACCGCAACCTTGCCTCGCTGCTTGAAATGTTCGCGCAGGCCTTCCCGGAACCCTTCATCGTGCAGCGCTATCTGAAAGACGTTCGCAAGGGCGACAAGCGCATCATCCTGATCGACGGCGAACCCGTCGGCGCCGTCAATCGCGTGCCGGCCGAAACCGAATCGCGTTCCAACATGCATATCGGCGGACGGGCCGAAAAAGCCGAACTGACGCCGCGCGAACGCGAGATTTGCGCCGCGATCGGGCCTTCCCTCAAGGAGCGGGGTTTTATCCTTGTTGGCATCGACGTGATTGGCGACTGGATGACCGAAATCAATGTCACGTCGCCGACCGGCATTCGCGAGATCAAGCGTTTCGGTGGAGCCGACATTGCCGCGCTGTTCTGGGACGTCGTCGAGGCGAAGCGGCCATAGCAATCGCGATTGCCGCGTTCCCTCGGCAGTGTTTGTTCTGCGGGCACAACGGAATACAACCTGGGCGCAACTTCCCCGATAGGTTGTTCTCTTATTGTTCTTGATTTGATCGGGCGATTATATATTTGACAAACCAGTCAGCCAAACATATGCAGCAATGGCATTAAACGTACCGGCTGCGATGAGCGACCATGTGGAAGGCCGCATGACGGCCAACAATGCAGAAAGACACGCCAGAAAGCTGACGACGTAGGCAATCACGACGGCTTGCGCTTGTCATCCTTGGGCGGCGGCGTTTTCGCGATCTTCTTTAGCTTCGCGTCGAAGGCTTCTTCCGAGTCGTCCGTTTCCAGATCACGGGCGGCTTCTTCGAATTTCTCGCGCTGGGTCTTACTCTTTACGTCCGCCATCAGTCGGGTCGTCCTTTTCTTGGCCGGACTGCGATCCTAGCAGAAAGCGCCAGCGTTCTGTAGCATGCGCGAGAAGCGTTTCGGTTTGCTCCTGCGACTGCCCGACGACACCAACGTTAAGGCCGTCATCACAAGCAGAAAATCCAAGCCATCCTCCGCATTCACGCCTGATGATTCGGCAATTATCCACACAATTCGACATAAGCGTTCCTCGCACGGTTCCGATACAACTCGGAAGATAGAATAATTATCATTAAAAATCAAATGCTTATAGTGCAATTTCTAATACCCGACAATTCAAAACGCGAACAAAACCAATAATTGACATGATCTCTAGGGCGGTACAGAGTGGTTTTAACGATTCTGGCGGAGAACTACGCAATGCCGGTTACAGCTGATCACCCCGCACCATACGCGCCTGCGTCTGCAATTCTCGCTTTGATCGATCGGCATCGGAATAAAGGACTCCAGACGCCGGTGGATACCGATGTTCTTGCGCGCTCCGGTATTTCCGGCAGCCTGATACCGCGCACCTTGCAGGCCCTGCAAACCCTGGATCTGATTGGGGATGATGCGAAGCCAACTCCAATACTGGAGGGACTTCGACTCGCTCCAGAAGGTGAGTTCAAAGCGCGCTTGGCAGAATGGCTCAACGCGGCTTATGCCGATGCATTGTCCTATGTTGATCCTGCGACTGACGACGAGGTTCGCATACGAGATGCTTTCCGCAGTTATTCGCCGGTCGGTCAACAATCCCGAATGGTCACTCTGTTCACAGGTCTGTTTTCGGCGGCGGGTATCGCCCCGGAAAAGCCTAAGGCGACACCAAGAAAGCCACAGCGGAGCACAATCGCAGCCAAGCCGACTGCGGCGCGTCAAAAGGGACCTGCAAGCAAGCAGCAGGGAAACGGCAACCCAGCAGGGACGGCATTTTCTGTCCTCCCTCCAGCACTTTCTGGGCTGATGGCAAGCCTTCCGTCTAGCGGGCAGTCTTGGCAAAAACAGGACAGGGACAGATTTCTCCATACCTTTGGGGCCGTTCTCGACTTTTGCTTTCCTGTCGATGATCGACCGAAGCAAAAGCAATATGCCGAGCAAGAAAACGACGAAGGAGAAGGTTAGGCCGTGTGGACGGATTTGACCAAGACGAAGCCGGCGGCGAGGGCGACGAAGGAAGCGAAGTTTCGCTTCGTCTTCTCGCAGCGTAGTGCGACGCGCTTGAAGCGTTTGAGCTTGCCTACGGCCTGCTCGATGCGGGCACGGCCTTTGTAGAGCGTCTTGGCGAAGAAGGCCGGCTTCTCCTTCTCATTGGCCTTGCGTGGAATGACGGGAACGATGCCGCGGTCTCGCGCGGCTTGGCGATTGGCCTTGCTGGCGTAGCCCTTGTCGCCGATCGCCGCGCGTGGCTCGACGTCGGGACCGAGGCCGAGCAGGATGGGAAAGTGTGGCGCGTCCCCCTTCTCGCCGCCAGTCAGGTCGAAGGCGATGGGATGGCCGTCGAAATCCGTCTTCAGATGGATTTTGGTCGAAAAGCCGCCGCGCGAGCGGCCGAGGGCCTGACCTTCCTGCCCCCTTTTGCACCTGCGGCCGACACATGCGCACGCACTACGGTGGAATCGAACATCTGCACCAGATGCGCCGACGATGAGAGCGCGGCGAGGTGGTCGAAGAAGGTTTCGAACACACCCGCCTTGCTCAGCCGGTCGAACCGTTTCCAGACGCTGTTCCATTTGCCGAAGCGCTCCGGCAGCGCCCGCCAGATGATGTTGTGGACCGAGAAATAGTGCAGGGCCTCCAGGAACAGCCGGTCGTCCCGGCCCTTGGCTCCGCGCCGTGGCAGCGAGGCCCGGAAGACCTCCAGCGCCACCGCCCAATCCGTTTCCGTCATCTTCGTGGACATCGCCGACCTCCAGAATCAGTCGGCAATCCATGAATCAGACCGGATTCTTTCGCGGAACCCTCAAATTTATACCTGAGTCAATTCGTCCACACCGCCTAATGAGAGTTGATTAGCCCCTCACGCTCTGGCCATTGGCGTCAGAGGGGAGACTAAGAGAAAGCCGCCAATCCCGGTGAGACGAGATGGCGGCTCTAGATGACCAAGCAATCGAAAAGAGGCGGTGAGCCTCGCGATGCTAGGACGCTTCCACCCCTAGATTCGCATTTCCACCGTCTCTTTTCAAGGTCCATTGCCCTGAAAAAGGAGATGACGATGGTATGGGTTAATCCCTATACGCGCTGCCGGTTCGGACGCACTGAATACGTCTGCGGACACTGGCGCGGCTTGCCGTGAGCGGATAACGGCGGCGTAGGCCGCTTCATCCTTCCGATCAACTCAACTGCCGGGGAATCACTTCCCCGGCTTTTTCTTACGTTGGCAATAACGCCAGAACGGAAACTGCAATTGGACGGGTTTGCGGTAATGCTCGTGCCTAGAGTTCAACAGGTCTGCGATAGGTGAGGCGCTTGCCCTTGGCACCTTTCAACGCGATCAGCGAACGCACGGCGTCATCAACGCCACGCGCGGCGCGGTTTGTGTAGCGGAAATCGAACTCGGCAAGGTAGCGGTGCAGGTGGTGTTCTGCACAGTGCTGGTAAACGCCCTTCATGCCGCGCTTGAAGATCGAATAGAAGCCTTCGACGGTATTGGTGTTGACCTTCACCTTGACGCCTTCGACATATTCCGTGCGGCCATATTCATCAGCCGAATGCTCGACGCGGCCATGGAAAGAGAACTCCTTACCGACGCGCTGATAATGGCGGGCCTCGTCGGTCATAAGATGGCTTTCCTTGGCGATGTTGGCGCGAACAATCGGAACGATCTTGGCAACGGTCGTGCCGTCGATATGGAATGAACGGGCGATGCCACCACGCTCCACAAGGGTAAGAACCGTGTTCTTGTGAGCGCGGGACGCCTTGCACTTCTCGACACCGTATAGGCGGCCAATGAAGGTTTCATCGACTTCTACGGCCTTGCCGTTGCCGCCCATGGGGGTGAAATCATCAGAACGCATGGCTTCGCGGATGCGATGGGCGAGGAACCAAGCCGTCTTGTAAGTGCATTCCAGAACGCGGTGAAGCTGATGGGCGGAAATGCCCTTCTTGCTGGAACACATCAGATGGATGGCCTGCAACCACTTGTGCAGAGGCAGGTGGGTTTCCTCGAAGATCGTACCCATGCGAACGGTGAACTGGCCACGGCATGCAGCGCATTTGTAAAGGCCGTGACGTTCCACACCGTGCGGGTTCTTTTTCGACGGCTTGGAGCGAACGCCTTTCAAGGCGTAATGCTTTTCCATTGATCCGCATTTGGGGCAAACCGGACCCTGCGGCCACATGATTTCTTCGACATGCTCGAAAGCGGCGGCTTCGTCGTGGAAGTAGGGGCGGGACAGAACGGACATGGCGATAACTCCTTGGATTCGTTATCGCTCAATCCGTTGGGTTTGTCAAATATATAATCGCCTTTGATCGGCTATTCGTGCTTGCTTTAGAGTGGGGTTATCAAGCGGGTGCGGATTCGCACGGCGCTTTTTGCGGCAATACGGCCAGCAAATGTCGGTGGATCGAGGGGCGAGGGGATGGTTTCACGCGTTTGCACGGTCGCATTCCAGGGCATTGAAGCGGTGCCCGTCGATGTCCAGGTCATGGTTGCGCCCGGCAAGGTCGGCATGTCGATCGTCGGCCTGCCGGACAAGGCCGTGGCGGAAAGCCGCGAACGAGTGCAGGCCGCGCTTCACGCTTCCGGCCTTTCCATGCCCGCACGCAAGGTGACCATCAATCTCGCGCCGGCGGACCTGCCAAAGGAAGGCAGCCACTACGATCTGCCGATCGCGCTCGGCTTGATGGCGGCAATCGGCGCGATACCGGGCGATGCGCTGGACGGTTATGTCGTGCTGGGCGAACTTTCGCTCGATGGCGCCATCACCGCCGTCACCGGCGCATTGCCGGCGGCGATCGGCGCCAATGCGCAGGACAAGGGCCTCATTTGTCCGCATGCCAGCGGACCAGAGGCCGCCTGGGCCGGCACGGACATCGACATATTGGCCCCGCGCAGCCTGATCGCGATTGCCAACCATTTTCGCGGGACACAGATATTGTCGCGCCCGCAAGCCGGCGTTCATCAGCAGGCGGCGACGCTGCCCGACCTCGCCGATATCAAGGGCCAGGAAAATGCCAAGCGCGCGCTGGAAGTGGCGGCCGCAGGCGGGCATAATTTACTCATGGTCGGCCCGCCGGGTGCCGGAAAATCGATGCTGGCGCAGCGCCTGCCTTCAATCCTGCCGGCGCTGACCGCCAGGGAATTGCTTGAGGTCTCGATGATCGCATCGGTGGCGGGCGAACTCGCCGATGGCAGATTGAGCGACCGGAGGCCGTTCCGCGCACCGCATCATTCTGCCTCCATGGCGGCGCTCGTCGGTGGTGGCTTGAGGGCACGGCCGGGCGAGGCATCGCTCGCCCATCGAGGCGTATTGTTCTTGGATGAATTGCCGGAGTTTACGCCGCAGGCACTGGACGCGCTGAGGCAACCGCTGGAAACCGGTTCATGCGTGATTGCCCGCGCCAATCACCGTGTCTCCTATCCATCGCGAATCCAGCTTGTGGCCGCGATGAACCCATGCCGTTGCGGCATGGCCGGAGAGCCGGGCCATCGTTGCGCGCGCGGGCCGCGCTGCCGCACGGACTATCAGGCGCGCATTTCCGGCCCATTGCTTGATCGCATCGACATGCGCATCGAGGTGCCGGCGGTGTCGGCCGGCGATCTGTTGCGGCCGGCCAAGGCTGAAGCCAGCGAGACGGTGGCCGAACGCGTGGCACGAGCGCGTAGCATCCAGCGCGAGCGCTTCGCAGCGCTGGGCCACGACAACAATGCCGGCGCCAACGCGCACTGTCCTCCCGCCCTGCTCGAAGAGATTGCCAGGCCGGACAAAGCAGGCCTCTCTCTGCTCGGCGATGCCAGTGAAAAATTCGGCTTTTCGGCGCGCGCCTATCATCGTGTTCTGAAACTGGCGCGTACATTGGCGGATCTGGAGGGCCGCGAAACTGTCTCGCGTATCAACATCGCCGAGGCGATCGCCTATCGCATGCCGCCGCAACAATTGGCGCAGGCCGCGTAACCCAGGCGCGAACAGTCGCGCGATACGCGACGGGCGTAGCGGCTCGAAGCCGCCTTTGCTAATGGCCGTCATCCTGACAGCCGATTGTCGAGGGTCGCTTTGACCGCGTCTCGGCGCCTCCTTTATTCCGTTTCTTGAAACATATCGTTAGGAAGCCGCCTCGTAGTCTGCGAGCCGGAAACAGCGAGGATTGGATATGCTTGACCGAGATCGCGCCGACGCAAGGTGTCCGACATGAAGGCGTTGCTCGACCCACGCGGTTATCTTGCCGAAGGATTGAAGCGGCTGCGCGCCGAACTCGACCTCGCCGATGGCTTTGATGCAACTGTGCTCGCCGAGGCCCGCGAAGCCGCCGGCAGGCCGCCCCAGGATCATCGCGACCGCACCGAATGGCCGTTCGTCACGCTCGATCCGGCAAGTTCGACCGATCTCGACCAGGCTTTCCACATCGAACAGGCTGGCGGCGATCTTCTTCTGCATTACGCCATTGCCGATGTCGGCTGGTTCGTGCGCCCTGGCAGTGCGCTTGACCGTGAGGCCTGGCGGCGCGGTACGACCCAATATATGCCGGGTGGACGGGTGCCGCTCTATCCGGCGATGCTGGGCGAGGATGCAGCCAGCCTGCTGCCCGACGGGCCACGCCCTGCGGTTGTGTTTTCCGTGGCGATTGCCAGCGACGGCAAAAGCCGTATCGAGGGCGTTGAGCGGTCCATCATCCGCAGCCGCGCCAAGCTGGGTTACGAGACGGTTCGGCCGAAAGATTTGCCGCCGCTGCTCGGCGATCTTGCACGGCGTATCAGGGCGGCCGAGCATGCCCGTGGCGCGGAGCGGCTGGAGGCGCCCGAACAGGAATTGACGCGTGACGCGAGCGGCCGCTACACCTTGATGTTGAGGCCGTCGCTACCCGCCGAACAGGACAATGCCGCCCTGTCGCTTGCCGCCAATCTGGCCGTGGCGCAGCTTTTCATCGATCATCATGGTGGCCTGTTCCGGGTGCTGGCGGAGCCTGACGCCAGGGCGATTGCGCGCTTGCGTATCAGTGCGCGCATGCGCGGCATCGCCTGGGGCGAGCAGGAGAATTTGGCTGCTCTGGAACGGCGGCTGGATGTCGGCAATCTACATGAGGCCGGCTTCCTGCTGGAAATCCGCAAGGCCAGCCGTGGTGCTTCCTATGCGCCGTGGACGGCAGGCGAGAAGCCATGGCATGCCGCCGTTGCCGCAAGCTATGTGCATGGCACGGCGCCGCTGCGGCGGCTGGCCGACCGCTATGTGGTCGAGGCCGCGCTCGCGCTTGGCCGTACTGGTAAATGGCCGGATGGCGCGGCCGAGACCTTTCGCACATTACCGCCGGTGATGGAGATGGCATCGCAGACGGCCCATCGGCTCGACAGGGCCGTTCTCGACCTCGCCGAAGCGGTTTTGCTCGAAGGTCGCGAGGGCGAGGAGTTCGCCGCCGTCGTCACCGAAGTCGGCGATCGCGGTGCATATATCCAGTTGATCGATCTGCCGGTTACGGCACGGATCGCCAGCAAGGATCTGAAGGAGACGGATGCGATCCGCGTGCGGCTGGACATCGCCGATCCCGAAAAACGCCGGACGCAATTCAGCCTGGTCGGCAATGCGCAACTTGATGCGTCTGCTGCTTGACGTGAAGCCATGCCGTTTTTGCGCCGTTGCCTGCCGCAAGCATTGAGGCCCGCCTGGCCATTGCGTCGGCATCGCTGCTGATCGATGAAGGCCGCGCGAACAAAGCTCATTCACCGGTTCGAGGAGGTTGTCTGAAATGCCTGGTCCCTATGTCGTGCCAGTCCATGGCGACGAGACGCTGCCCCAGACGGTGGACGTGGTCGTTATCGGTGGCGGCATTATCGGCGCTTCGACAACGCTGGAACTGGCCGAGCGTGGGCTGCGGGTAGCGCTGTGCGAAAAGGGCGGCATCGGCCAGGAGCAATCCAGCCGCAATTGGGGATGGGTGCGTATTTCCCGCCGCGATCCGCGTGAGGTGCCATTGATGGCGGAAGCGCTGCGCATCTGGGCCGACCTCGACCGGCGCACCGGTCGCGACACCGGCTACAAGCGCGCCGGCATCGTCTTCACCTGCGCCGACGACAAGGAATATGACGAGCACGACCGCTGGAACCGCAACCTCGACGGCTATCAGCTCGATTCGCGCATGTTGAGCGCGGCGGAATTCGACACCATGTTTGCCGGCGCCAACATGCGGCTCAAGGGTGCGCTTTATACCGCAGCCGATGGCCGCGCCGAGCCGCAGAAGGCCGCGCCAGCCGTTGCCGAAGCGGCCCGCGAGAAGGGCGCTGCGATCCTTACCGAATGCGCCGTGCGTGGCGTCGAGACCGCCGGCGGCGCAATTACCGGCGTGGTGACGGAGCGCGGCGCGATTGCCTGCAAGGCCGTGGTGCTGGCCGGCGGCGCGTGGTCGAGCCTGTTTGCCGGCTTCCATGGCGTGCGGTTGCCGCAACTCAAGGTCATGAACACGGTATTGCGCACCAAACCGATCGAGGGCGGGCCGGAACAGGCCATCTGGGCGAATGGCTTCGCCATGCGCAAGCGTCAGGACGGCGGCTATACGGTGGCTTCGGGCCATGAAAACATGGTCGATATCGTGCCGGATTCATTTCGTTTCGCTGCCGCCTTCCTGCCGGCGCTGGCCAAGGAATGGCGCTCGCTGAATCTGCGGATTGGCAGCCGTTTCTTCGACGAGGCGCGCATTGCCCGGCGCTGGGCGCTGGATGAGGCGAGCCCGTTCGAATATTGCCGGGTGCTCGACCCGAAGCCGTCGGCAAAACTCTCGAACCAGGCGCTCGCCAATTTGAAGACGGCCTTTCCCGTTTTCGAGAAGGCCGAGATCGCGCAGCGTTGGGGCGGCTATATCGATGTTTCGCCGGACGCCGTTCCGGTTATTTCGGGTGTGGACAGCTTGCCGGGATTTTTCATCGCCACCGGCTTTTCCGGGCACGGGTTCGGCATAGGCCCGGCGGCGGGGCGGCTGATGGCCGATCTGGTGACCGGCGGCACCCCGCTGGTCGATCCGAAGAATTTCCGCTTTTCGCGTTTTTCCGACGGCTCGAAGATCGAACTGATCAGCGGATTCTGAAGCCCGCCAATCGAGTGCTTTCCCTACAGCCCGGACGCCTTGGTGAGATTGACGCGGAAGCGGTCGCGCCTGCGCTGGTATTTGCGGGTCATCTCGGCCGAAGCATGGCCGAGCTGCTTTTGTACATAGCGTTCGTCGACTTCGGCCGATGAGGCAAGGCCGGCACGTAGCGAATGGCCGGAAAACTTCTGGCGCCGCTCACCTTCGTTGAGGTCGCTGCGCACGCCGGCGGCCAGCGCGGTGCGCTTGACCAGCCGGGCTATTTCCTGATCCTTCAGGCGTTCGGCGCCGACTTTCTTGCCCTGGCCGGTCACGCGCCGAAATAACGGACCATGGCCGATGCGGGCGAACTTCAGCCATGTCTCCAGAGCCACCACGGGGCAGGTGGCGTCGGCTGAGCCACGACCGATCTCGACTTCTCGCCAGCCGGTCTTGCCGCGCAGTGTCACCAGAATGCCCTTGTCCAGCACCTCGACCCAGCCGTTCCCGTCCTCGGTCTGGTCGCGTCCGCAATCCAGCCCGACGATTTCCGACCGGCGCAGGGCACCGGCAAAGCCGATGAGCAGCATGGCGCGGTCGCGCAGCCCGCGCAAACTGGCCCGGTCGAGTGTTTCCAGCATGGCGATCAGGTCTTCCGGCAGGATGGCTTCCTTCTGCCGGGGTGGCGCGGCATGGGTGTTGCGAATGCCGGCCATGACCGTGGCGATAGCGCGATCCCTGCGGTCGAGGGAAAGGCCGCGCTGGGCGTAGTTCCAGGCCAGCGAGGAAAGCCGCCGCTCTATGGTCGAAACGGCGTTGGGCTTGCGTCCCTTCCGTCCCGTGCCATCGGCTTTACCGGAGGCGCATGCGGTGATGTAGAGGCCGACGATCTGCGGGTCTGCCGGCAGCGCCTCCACCCCCTGCCGGCGGCACCAGGCGCAAAAATGTTTCCAGTCGGCAGCGTAGGCGCGGCGCGTATTGGCGGAGCTTGCGGCATCGACATAGACGCGCGCGCGATCCGCCAACTGCTCCAGATGTGCGGGCAAAGCGGCGTCGGGTGCCGCCGGAGCAGCCGGCAGGGAAGGGATAGGCGCTTCATCCGCCTGGCGGCCCATTTCCATGACGACATCGATGATATCTGGCAGGTCGCTATCTGGCATGGCGGGCAGCAAGCCTCGATCGCATCCGTTCGGCGCTGGTTTCCATGCCTGGTTTCGGTCGTCCTGCGGATGTCATTCCAGAGTGCACTCAAGCGCGGTTGGCTGACGTGTTATAGTCCATCTGGAGTCTTCAT
Organism: Manganibacter manganicus; assembly: GCF_002075885.1. Classification (GTDB taxonomy): domain Bacteria; phylum Pseudomonadota; class Alphaproteobacteria; order Rhizobiales; family Rhizobiaceae; genus Mesorhizobium; species Mesorhizobium manganicum. Next base: position 28,887 of record NZ_MDET01000007.1, on the reverse strand, counting down.
CCAAATGATCGCCGCAATGGCTGTTTTGCACGCGGTTCGTGCAGGTTCAGCCGCCGGAATTTCCATGATCCACACTGCCGCGGTGCGAATCAATCGCGGATGCAGGCACGCTCTGTCCAGACGCCGCCTTGTGCATGCGCGGCAAAGGCGTTTCATGGTGTCCGGCGCACGACCCTCACTTTGCGGTCGTTTCCGCCGCCACAGAAAAACCGGTCACCCTTATCGGATTCAAGCCCCGATATGCCGGTTCCGGATGGCATTTCCAGCCGCTCGATCACCTCGCCGGTAGCGGGATCGATATGTCGGACATCGCTTTCTTCGCCCTCCCATGTGCCATGCCACAACTCGTCACCGACCCAGGTGACCCCGGTGACAAAGCGATCGGATTGAATCGTGCGCAAAACGGCGCCCGTTTCCGGATCGACCTGATGTATCCTGCGATTGCGGTATTCGCCGACCCAGAGCGTTCCTTCCGCCCATGCGAGGCCGGAGTCTCCGCCATTGCCCGGCGCGGGGATCGTCTTCAGGATTGCCCCTGTCTCGGGGTCGATCTTGCGAATCACGGCTTCCGCGATCTGGAACAGATGGTCGCCGTCGAAGGCTGTTCCGGCATCTGCGGCAAGGCTGAGCGTACTCAGGACGTCGCCGCTTTCGGGATCGAGCGCGTTCAGCCTGTCGCCGGAGGCGAACCAGATTTTCTGTCCGTCGAAACTGACCCCATGCACGCCGTCTATTTCGGCAAAGGGGCCATATTCGCGGAGGATTTCAGCCTGTCTGTGTTTCATGTCCGCATACTACGCCGATATCAGCCGCGCGGGGAGTAACAAGCCTGTCGGGAAACCCGGAACGTTTGTCGCGATCCAGCGGCAGGCACGGCCGCGCCCGAAACGCTCGGCCTTCCCGGCTGCCGCGAGCGATTCGAGTGCCCGCTGGACGGTGCGGGGACCGACGCCAAGCGCCAGAGCAAGCGCCGAACTCGACCACGCCTCGCCATCGGCAAGCAGTGCCAGAACATCGGTGTGGTCGTCCTCGATCGGCGGCGCGATCACGGCGACCGGTCCCGCGCGGTGTGGCTTCAGCAGGAACCCTCGATTTGTGGCGGTCAGGCCGGCCAATGGCAACAACGCCTTTCGCAGCCGCCCGATTTCGACACGTAGCCGTGCGCGATGCGAGTCGTCGGCATGATGCGCCCGAAAAGCGCGTGCAAGCAGCCTTTCCCGCGTAACATCTGCGGGCCACGCTTCGGCGAGCGTGCGGGCCAGTGCAAACAGCACCGGACGGCTTGCGAGTGGAACGACCGTCGGGCCACGGCGCACAACGGCGCGACCAGCATCGATGACGAGCGTGTCCGAAGCGATCAGCGTTTCGACATCGGCAAGGACGAGCAGCCGTTCCTGATTGTGCGAACTCAGGCGAGCCGCGGGGGCTTGGAGCAGGCTTGAGGCACGATCGATCTCCACATCGAGAGCCGGGATCCCGGCCTCGCGCGCGGCCTGTTTCGCTCTGTCAAGCGCCGCCCGCGCCGCCCTGGTCCGGATGCGTCGCATCGCGAGGCCGGCCGCAACAAGCCAATAGCCGGAGCGGGAGGCCGGGAGCAGCATCTCGGGATCGAGTTCCGCCAATATTCGCTCCGCCTCTGCAAGATGGCCGACAAGCAGATGCAGGCGCGCGCCGAGATAACCGGCGTGAGCGGCATTTGTCCGATCTCCATGGGCTTCAAGGACAGCCTGTGCCGGGCCGAGCGTTCGCATGGGGTGGTTCAGATCGCGGGAAACCAGCGCGATTTCCGCTTCGGCCACGGTACATCTGGCGCGGGCCGCCGCTTCATGGGAACTGAACGCGCGGGCAGCACTTCGCAACAGGTCTTTCGCGCGGGCGAAATCGCCAAGTTGCGCCATTGCGATGCCACGCAGGGCCAGTGCCGGCGCGTCATTGCGCAGCGCAACATGCTTCAGCGCCGTCAGCATATCTCCGCCCGCCAGCGCGCGGGCGGCGGCCGTGATCAGCGAGTCCATTGAAATCCCGTCAAACTTGTAACTCTCACCTGACCGCTTTCCCGGCTTACGCTTCACCTGTTCCCGCTTGGCAGGAACAGCGACAATCGACCGGGAGCCGAAAAATGACAATGTCAGCCCAGAACGAAAAGCTTCCCGCGCAGCAACTGAGCGGCGTGGCCGGTGTACTTGCCTACGCGCCTTCGCCGATCTTCGCGCTCATGGCGCTGGCTACGGCATACGGGACAAATGCAACGATGCTTTGTTCAGCCAACCCCGGCCTGCTGCCGATCGACGGCATGACCATGATGTATCTGCTGATGAGCCTTTTTCACCTGCCGCCCTGGCTGAAGCTCGTCAGCCCATACCGGACCCATTGAACCGATAACCGACGGAGACAGAAAATGACCCATCCAGTTGTTTCACGCGAAGAATGGTTGACCGCGCGCAAGAAGCTTTTTGCCAGAGAGCGCGCCATGACCCACGAACTCGACGCATTGCGGGCCGAGCGCCGGCAAATGCCGTGGGTTCGAGTCGACAAGCCCTACCGCTTCGAGGGCGCTGAGGGCGAGCGTACGTTAAGCGACCTGTTCGCGGGCCGCAGCCAACTCGCGATCTACCACTTCATGCTGACGCCCGGATCAGACCACATCTGTCCCGGCTGTTCCTATACGGTCGATCATGTCGATGGCGCCCGCCAGCATTTCGAACAGGCCGATTTGTCATTTGCCGCCGTATCGCGTGCGCCGATCCAGAGGATCGAGGCGGTGAAGAAGCGCATGGGCTGGACCTTCCCCTGGGTGTCCTCCGGCGAGGGCGATTTCAATTATGATTTCGGCGTGTCGTTCAAGGAAGAGGATCGGGTCGCCGGACGCGCGGCCTATAATTACGGTCTCACGCCCATCCGTAACAGTCCTGACATGTTCGGCGTCAGCATTTTCGTGAAAGACGAGGCTGGAGACGTGTTCCACAGCTACTCGACCTATCACCGTGGAACCGAACTGCTGATGGGCGCCTTCAATTGGCTCGATCTCGCCCCCAAGGGTCGCAACGAGACCGGCGGCACGATGAGTTGGCTAAGGCTGCACGATAAATACTGATCGAGATGACGCCTGATCGGCCCGGTGCGGTTTCCTGATTGCGACTCCAGAGTTCACGCGGCTTCGCGTTCCCCGCTGCCGCGCGTCGATGCGGGTGTAACGAACGCCTTGATGGGCAGATGGTCTGAAGCCATGCGGGCGAGCGGCGTGTCATGAACGATGATGGGTGACACGATCGCGTTGCGATTGGAGATGATGCGGTCTAGCGCCAGAAACGGCAATCGCGAGGGGAAGCTAGGCACTGGAGGCGGCAATCCGCCAAAGGCGGTTTCGAACAGGCTTAGCGCCGAACGGCCGTTGAGACGCCATTCGTTGAGATCGCCCATCAGCAAGGACGGCGTCTCGTCGCTGCCACTCATGATGTCCAGGATCGTGCTGACCTGTCGGGTCCGCGAGCGGCGCAGCAAGCCGAAATGCGCGGCAACGATCCTGATTGCTCCGCCTGCTTCCAATTCGATTTCCGCAACCACTGCGCCACGCGGCTCCAGACCCGGCAGCTTGATCTGATGCACGTCCCGGACGCTGCCGCGCCTGAAAAGCACGACATTTCCATGCCAGCCATGCGCCTTGGCGCGGCCCGGAACGGGGACGTGGGTGAGCCCCGCCTCGCGTTCGAGACGGGAAAGATCCAGCAATCCGTCGCGTTCGCCGAAGCGCTTGTCGGCTTCCTGCAAGGCGATGACATCGGCATCGATTTCACGGATGACCTGCGCGGTGCGCTCCGGGTCGAAACGCCCGTCCGTGCCGACGCATTTGTGGACGTTGTACGAGGCAACAAGAATGCCCGATTGCGCCTCATCTTGTGCCGGCGGAGCTTGCTCTGCAAGTTTCCGGCGCGATCGGATCCGCTCAAGGATGACCGCAGGAAGACCGGCGTTCAGCCTTTGCATGATCCGTCCTGTCTCCTTGCCTTCATCCGCCACGACCCTCACAACCTGCCCTGTTTAGCTAGGGCATGACCGCTTCCCCTGCAACCGATGCAAACACCTTGAGCGCTCGCTTGTCAAAGATAAGGTGATCCGAGCCACAGGATACGGTCGATCAGACGTGTGACGAACGGGCGGGCGCGCAATTCGGGCAGCGTTACTTCCACGGCTGTGCGCAGGGCGGCTTCGATGCGTGCTTCGATTTTTCCGGCGAAGCCGGCATCGAGAACTTCCAGGTCGATCTCGAAGTTCAGTCTCAGCGACCTCGGGTCGAGATTGGAAGAGCCGACAAAGGCCCAACTGGAATCGACGACCAGCAGTTTGGAGTGGTCGAAAGCGCCTTGCGCGCGCCAGACCCGACAATAGCTTCTGAGGACCTGATCGAACTGGGCCGTCATGGCCCGGTCCACCAGAACGAGATTGTTGACGGAGGGCACGACAATGTCGATTTCGACGCCCCGGCGGGCGGCTGTCGTCAAGGCGCTGATCAGTTCCCGGTCGGGCAGGAAATAGGGCGACCTGATGCGGATGGAGCGCCGCGCCACCGAGAACGCCCCCATCAACATCTTGTGATTGGCCTCGAGGCTTGCATCCGGCCCGGAGGGAAGCGCGCGCATGAGCATCTGCGAACCGGGCTCGCCGCCGGTCTCCGGTTCGATGTCCCATGCCTCGCCGTGCAACCGCTCGCCGCTGGCGAAGTACCAGTCCTCGGCGGCAATCGAGAAGATGTCGGCGACCACAGGGCCTTCGACACAAAAATGCGTGTCGTGCGCCATGTCTGCGCCGCTGAATTCCTGCGTGAAGCCTTGCCGTATATTCATGCCGCCGACAAAGGCGCGCACCCCATCAGCCACCAGGATTTTGCGGTGTGTCCGCAAATTGGCGTAAGGCAGGCGCAGGCCCATGATGATGCTGCCGTTGAATATGTCGGTCGGGACGTGCCCGTCGCGGAGGTAGCCGACGATGCTGGGGGTCGAGTAACGTGCGCCCACCGCGTCGATCAGCACCCGCACGCTGACCCCGCGCCGCACGGCGTCGATCAGCGCATCGGCAATGCGCAATCCGACTGGGTCGCGATCGAAGATATAGGTTTCCAGGATGATGCTGCGCTGCGCATCGTGGATCGCTGCGACCATCGCCGCATAGGCCGCATCGCCGGTCTCCAGAATTTCAATGGTGTTGGCGCTGGTCAGCGCATGGTGGGTTATGCGGTCGCCGACGCTTTTCAATGCCGCAAACCGGTAGCCGAAGCGGCTGGGGACCAGATCGTCGGGAACGTCGAAACGCGGATGCTCAATCGTCGCATGCCCGGCAGCCGACCGCTCCGTGGCCATGGAAACGCGCCGGATCCGATTGATTCCGGCAATGGCATAGACCAGCGCGCCGACGAACGGCGACAGGACAATGACCCCCACCCACCCCGTTGCCGCACGAACTTCATCCTTCGTCATTGTCGCATGCGCGGCGGCAACCGCCGCGATCAGCACCGAGGCGGTGGCAAGAATGTGTGGCCAATAGGCGACGAGCAGGGTCCACATGCCAGAGTCCCGACCTAGTGCCTTGAGACTGAAATTCGGATCATTCCCGGCAGCCCTCGCGCGAATTTCGGGTTCACATCCACCATATCGGGCAGTTTACGCAAACATTCGCGCGCTGTCGTCGCCATCATCGCATGTGCCCACAGGCGGTGAAAATCGGGCGAATCTCAGCCGCGCGGTCATGGACGCGGGTGGCTCGGGCTTTCGCCCGCCCCATCGGAGGCGTGAGCGAAGCGAACTGGCGTGAGACAGGAAACTGGTGGAGCCAATCTCCGTCGAACTGTCGTCCGGGTGCGTCCCGCATCATCCAATTCACCATTGAAAAATAAGGGTAATCAGAATTATATGTCTCGCACTGTCCGGCTCTGTCCGGTATCATCCCCACTTCAAAGTGGGGAAGGAAGTGGGGAAGGATTTAGATGGCCCGGACGCTCCATAAGCTATCCGATGTAGCCGTGAAGGCAGCGAAGAAGCCTGGGCGGCTCTCTGACGGCGGCGGCCTGTATCTCAACATCTCCTCGACCGGGAGTAAGTCTTGGCTGTTCATGTGGGTGGTCGAAGGCAAGCGGCGGGAGATGGGCTTGGGGTCCTACCCTGCTGTCCCGCTTGCCAAGGCGAGAACAAATTCCGGCAAATACCGTGAGGCAATAGCTGACGGTCGCGATCCGATAGTGGAGAAGGCGAAGGAAGCCGAACCGACCTTCGGGGAATGCGCCGACAGGTTCATTGAGAGCATCAAGGCTGAATGGCGTAACGATAAGCACGAATACCAGTGGCGGCAGACGCTCGGGGATAGCTATTGCCAGCTTCTCCGGTCCAAGCGCGTGTCGCAGATCACCACGGAAGACGTGTTGAAGGTTCTGACTCCGGTATGGACGGCCAAGAGCGAAACAGCCTCCCGTCTTCGTGGTCGGATAGAGCGCGTCCTCGAATATGCCAAGGTGAAGGGCTGGCGCTCAGGGGAGAACCCGGCAGCATGGCGCGGTAACCTCCGCAATCTTCTGCCCAGGCGGCAGAAACTCCAACGAGGTCACCAGCCCGCCATGCTCTACGGCGATGTACCTGCCTTCATGGTGCGGCTGCGGTCATTGAAGGCCATGGCCGCAAGGGCGCTAGAATTCACAATTCTGACAGCCGCCCGATCCGGCGAAACCCTTGGAGCCAAGTGGCAGGAGATCGATTTTGACCGCAAGGTGTGGACCGTACCGGCTGAACGGATGAAGGGGGGTGAAACCCATGTAGTTGCTCTGTCCTCGGTTGCCGTCGATCTTCTCCAGCGCTTGCAGGAAGTTCATACCGGCGGCGATTTCATATTTGCCGGTAATCCACGGCCCGGAAACAAGCAAGACGCGGAGCACGGCCGACCATTGTCCAACATGGCTATGATGATGCTGCTTCGGCGGATGAAGTTCACGGATATCACTGTTCACGGCTTCCGTTCTGCTTTCCGCGACTGGGCTGGCGACGTGACGAGCTTCCCCCGTGATGTGGCAGAGGCCGCATTGGCGCATAAGGTCGGGAATGAGGTCGAGCGTGCCTATCGTCGCTCCGATGCGCTTGAGAAGCGCCGGAAGCTCATGCAGGCATGGGCCGATTATCTGGCTGCTTCCAAGAGCGGCAACGTTTCGAAGCTCAGCGATGCGAGAAAGGCGCGGGCGTCGTGAAAAATCACAACGTGTTCACATCGAGCGCTATCGAACACTCCCTTTGGCGGGAGCATTGACCGAACCCGCAGGGATAGGCTGGCCAGCCGACAAGCCGGGGTGCACCTCCCGGTTTCCCTGCGGTCCTCAGGGTGCATCGCGAGGTGCGCGATGACTATTATTCTTCCTACCGGGTTTGTCTGGCTGCCAGAGTCCGTAGAAATCGTTGCCAAACAACAATCTCAGGACAGGTGGGCCGCTACGGAATTGACGGGTGAGGAAGCCGAGGCGACAGCCAAACGTGATGCCGCGCTAAAGATGATTGACAGCGCTGTCCCGGACCCACTCACTTCTGAGGGCAACGATTACCTATCGGACATCAAGTTTGGAGACTTCGGCTCTCTCAACAGCCAAAGCAAGCTATTCGAACAGACGGCGCCCCCTCGATACAGTGAACTTCCACCAGAGGTTTGGTCCAATAGCCTCGAAAATGGCATCACGGCGTCTGCAAGAAAGAAACTTGATAAACAAGAGGGCCTAAAAGAAGAGGCTTGGGGAGTTGTTCGACAAGCACTTGTTGACGGAAGGATCGTAGGGCACTGCGCAAGGGCCGCTGCAATCGACCTTGAAGTGCCGCCGCTGATGTGGGGAAAGGAGATGAATGGGTACTGCCACAGAAGGGGCCGCGTAATAGTTGTAGACACAGGGCCTCCAGTCATATCGGGCCTTCCTTATATCGCTGCTGCGAGCCTACACGCGCTCCTTCACGGCGAAGTTGCAGGCGCAGAAACCGAGGCGGAAAAGCAGCAGGCAGCATCGCGAACGCCTGCAAGGCGGCCGGCATCGGACGCAGCTATCAAAAAAGCAATCGTAGCTTGTAAGAAGCTCGCAGATGAACGCGGGTTGGCGGCCCTAAGCCGAACTGAACTCGTTTCGATCATCCAGCATGTCTATGGGGGTACGAGCCGCGAGAAAATTCGGCGGGTCTTCGGAGACAGCGAGATTATTCCGCTATTGCCGCACCGATCAGGCCCACAAGGCGCACGTAACCCAAACAGAAACAATGAACTAGACGAATTCAGCGATTTTCTTTCGGCCGCGAAATTGCAGAATTAGCCGGCGAAATTTCACTCTCTCATCTTCGCATCGTTTCCAACCGGCGCAACTGGATCAAACCAGCCGCCAAACGAAAGGACGATGCAAACATGACACTCTCCCTGAATGTCAGGCAGGCGGTCGAGGCGAGCGGGCTCACGCGGTCGCATCTCTACGAAGCCATGAAGAAGGGCGATCTGACGGCACGTAAGGCCGGTCGGCGTACCATCATTTTGGCGGACGACCTTCGCCGCTATATCGAGAAACTGCCCTCCGCAAAGGGGGTGTGATTATGCCCATGAAGGCAGAAAGGCCCAGCGCTAGCGACGCTGAGCCTTCCAAGGAAATTGTCAAAAGCTTCCCGGCATCTGACGTTTCCAACAATAGCTATTCTGTTCTCACACTGCAAGTCGCGAGGCTCCGCCACAGGTACGGACTTTCGGATCCTCTGGCAAAACTTGTGGCCACGCTCGCTTATTCGACGCGGGGTGCAGCATGAGTGACACGAAGCACCAAAGCCAGGCACGCTGGCGTGGCCGCAACCCGATGAAGGTATGGGCTCAGGCGGCCCTGCGGTCGGCAGTCAAACGCGGCATAGTGGAGCGTCAGCCATGCGCGGTGTGCGGTTCATCTGACGCTGAGGCGCATCATCCCGATTATTCGAAACCGGCTGATGTTATATGGCTCTGCCGTTTACATCACAAAGCCGAGCACCGTCGGCTTAAGGCGGAGGCGTGCGACTGATGCCCATTGCTATGATCATCAATGCCCCGGCGTCGTGTTCGCCGGGGCGCTCAGGAGTCGGTCATGAATGAAACCGGCAGAGCCCGCAAAGGAAAGCGGACACAGATCGCCGGCCAGTTCGCCTGGCGGCTGGTCGAGATGATGGAGTCTCCCGCCTACCGGGCGCTGTCCTTGTCGGCGCATCGCATACTCGCTCGCTTGGAAATCGAACATGCTCACCACGGTGGCGAAGATAATGGAAAGCTGCCCTGTACGTTTGACCATTTTGCCGAGTACGGCATCCACCGCCACGCAATTGCACCAGCAATCCGAGAAACTGTTGCCTTGGGCTTCGTAGAGGTCACAGAGGCAGGCCGTGCCGGCAATGCAGCATGGCGGCGGCCGACATTGTTCCGTCTCACATATCGTCACACCAAGCTGACGGAGCCGACTGATGAATGGCGCAAAATCAGCACCGTACCCGAGGCCGAAGCGATTGCGGATCAGGCACGAAAAACAAAACACCAGTGCCGGAAACCGCACCACAACTCAGTGCGGAAACCGCACCACAACGGCGAAATCTATGGTGCGGAAACCATCACTACTGTCCATAGTGCGGAAACCATCACTACCTCTATATCTCGGGGGCAGAGCCTCAAAGGCAATGGGAGAGACGGATCAGCCGAGCAAGCGGTTGCGCTGGACACGGCTGCCATGCGGTAGATTACCGACGTAACCCACATCGCGCTCATTGCGGCGTAGACGATGGAAAGGTCGGCGCTTCTTACCTTCATACCGATCTTACCGGGGCTGGGGAAATGGAGGTGGCATATGAACGCCGGTCAGACCCCCATCATCCTGAAGCAGGCAGCTTCCGTTTGCGAAATTAGGAGAATCTTTTTCAAGGGAAGCGGAGTATGCTGCCCGCCGAAGGCGGGAGATCAAAATGCAAAACACGTCACATGCAGTCATGGCGCAGCGGCACGAGGCAGCCGACAGCCCCGATGACTTCCCGACACCGCCGTGGGCGACGAGGGCGCTTATCGAGCAGGTGATTGGGGCTGATGAGGTGCGCGGTCTATCGTGCTTGGAACCGGCTTGCGGACGCGGCTACATGGCAAGGCCGCTGGCGGAATATTTCGGCACGGTGGACGCCGCTGATGCCTTTCACTACGGCCATGCGCCGGTTCGAGACTTCCTGACCTATCCTTATGAGGCGAAGTCACACGACTGGGTGATTACCAACCCCCCGTTCCGGCTTGCGGAGGAATTTGTCGAGCGCGCCCTTGGCGTTGCTCGAAAGGGGGTGGCAATCCTTGCCCGCACCGTCTTCCTCGAAAGCGTCGGGCGCTACGAGAATATTTTCAGCAGGTGTCCGCCGTCCGTCTTCGCGCAGTTCAGCGAGCGCGTCCCCATGGTGAAAGGTCGCGTTGATCCTAAGGCATCAACGGCCACCGGCTACGCTTGGTTCGTGTGGCAGTTAGACCGCGATGCAACTCCCCGGTTGGCGTGGGTTCCGCCATGCCGGCGAGGACTGGAGCGAGAAGGTGATTATCCCTCGCTGAGGTTGTAGCGTTTTACGCCCGCCGCCAAGGTTTCGGCGGCATCTTTGGCCTCACCGTTTGCAAGCTGGCCAATGGCCTTTTCCACGAAAGCCAGAAGTTTACGACCCTTCAAGCCTGGCGATCCCTTCGGCGGCAACTCGGCCGGCGGAAGGGCGTCAAGGAACCCAAAGGCTTCGCCAGACAAGACCTCGGCCACGCGAGCCGGGTTCTCTCCGAAGTAAGCTGCTACGTCGTGGTGCTTGTCGCCGCGCGCGACCATTCCAAAGACCATGCGAGCATCGTGCTGCGTCAATGCCATTCCAAACCCCTCTGTTTGCCCGCAAGCATCTCACCATTGCTGCTGCATCAGCGCAACAAAAAAAACCCCGCCGGAGCGGGATTGGGGAGAGTGGGCGGCTGATGCTATTCGATTATTTTATTCATGTCATCGAAGAGGTATGGAGCGATTGATACGCTCCGCTGCCGTTGTGCGGTTTTCTTAAAGTACTCGATATCGGTACACATCTCCATCAAACCTTGAACGCGGCCTATCTGATGTATTAGCATATTTCGACCTTCGTCGCTTAGCCATTGATGGAAGCGCGCTTTGCGTTTCCCGCCGTCGTCAATGTTCAGACGGTCTAGTTCGGCCTTGACGTAGCCGTTTTCAAGCGGGTTGTAGACGTATCGATTAATGAATTTGCCATAGTACTGCGGCCGGTTTCTCGAGTGGGTTTTGGCGTTGTCGTAAAGCCTATCGAGCTCGGCAAAGAAGGTGTCAGGAAACGTCTTGAGCCACTTTTGAAGGCCCTCAGCGATATATTTTGAGAGCAATAGGCGCAGTGCGTCGTGCGCTCTATCTCGCTGATAGCCGGTTGCTTCGTCAACCAGCGCCACAATGCCAACCTTTGCGAAGGCTTGCATGAGGACTTCGGCCTGTTCAGCCAAATGATCTTGCGAAGGGTGAAGTTTACCGGCGCGTCGAGCGGCCAAGTATACTCCGCAAATTTCGGGCAAGAGCTCTGCCCTCATCCCATTGGCAGGCGCCCCGCCTGAAACAGATACATAGGATAAAGGTATTCTTAGCGCCACTGCTAAGTCGTTGTCTATAAAAGCAGAAAGGTTCGTCGCGGATAGAAAAGAGGGCAAATTGGCGCCATTGGGGTTCGCCTTCACCCGCCGCCAGTGTGACCCTCCGCGTTTGCTGCCAAAGGCACGATGAACCGCCCGCTCTGACAGAACTCGCGTGCCATCTTCCAAAACAGCGCAGTCAATCTCAATATCCCCAATCGGTAGCGTGCCGCTATAGACAGCCACCGGCAACTGATCCTTCGTCATGATTTCCTCCCAAGCCCTCCCCAGAGCAACAACTCACATTACGCATGTTTCTTTGCTGCGTGCAACCAATCGGGTTCGCATTCTGGACGCATTGGGACAGAGCCGGACGGAACCGGTCGAATACATAACTATATGATTTAATTACATTATTGTGTGACATCTCCCTTATTGAATGTTATATTCGGCGTGTCGATTTGGAGACAGGCCGATGCAAAGACCCGAAAGACTTGAAGGGCTAATTCATGTCCGCATGACGCGAAAACAGGAAGGCGCATTGCGCCGCGCTGCCCGTCGTCAGGGCATGACAATCTCGGAATATATCCGACAGGCAACAAGCACTGCGGCGCAGGAGATTGCCGCGTGACCGATATCGCCGCCCCTCCCGCGACGCTGATGGGGCTTTGGCAGTCCCATAAACGCGAGTGCCGAGGCGTTGGCGGCATTGTCGCGGATGCCCGTGCCGGGAAGCTCCCAGGCGTTGAGCCATTCCCAAGCGGATACGGATTCGCCGTGACAGACCACAAGGCGGCGTTGTCCGCGATGCGAAAGGTAGTCCCATGATTCCGATCCGGTATCCCACCTTGCCCGATGCCGTTGATTACAAAGGCATCATGAAGGCGACCAACGACGGCTATGAAGCCGGTCGGAATTGGCGGAATGAGAAAGAAGCGCCGCAGACGCTGGCAAAGCTGTACGGCATCAATTTGCCTCCACAGCCGCCAAGCCTCATGGACCGGCTCTCCGATGGGCTGTCAAATCTCTTCGGCGGAGGCCAACAGGCAAACAAGCCGCTGATGCTCTCTGATTTGGGCGACAAGTTCGATACGGACCCACCCCAGAGCAATATTCAGCGCTCGCCCTTGCCCGCTCCAATGGACCCCGCAACAGCAAGGGTGGAGCAGGCTTTCGCCGCACAGGGGCAGGGTCGCAATCAGCCACTTTCGAGCAACCAGATTGCGGGTCGCTTCCTCAAAGCCATTCGCGATGGTGGCGTGACCAATCCCTATGCCCTCGCGGCGATTGCAGCCACCGGGAAAGCTGAAAGCGGATTTGACCCGAAGAACGCCGCCGGCACATGGTCCGACCCTTCGCAGAGCGGGCAGGCTGGAACGGCAGGCGGCATCATGTCCTGGCGCGGACCTCGCTTGCAGGCATTGCAGGCTTTCGCAAAGCAGAATGGCGACAATCCGAACGCGCCGTCTCCTCAGACGCAGGGGAAATTCCTGTTGGCCGAAGACCCTGGCCTTATCCAGAAGCTGCAACAGGCTCGCAGCCCGGAGGAGGCCCAGCAGTTGATGAACAATGCCTGGCGCTATGCCGGATACGATCAGCCCGGCGGAGAGACGGCGGAACGGATGGCCTCAGCCAATTCCTATGCGCAGCAGTTCGGCGGTTCGCCTTCCCAGCAAGGGCTCGAAGGGCTTGCGGTTGGTCAATCCATGCCGATGGGCTCTGGTGGCCCTGTACGGGTCGCTGATGCCAGCGGATCGATGTACCCGCAGGACGGTATGCCTGTGGGGACCGTCCCCTCCCTGCCTGATGGCGAAACGATGCGAAAGCTGTTCGCCAACCCCATCACGCGCCCCTATGCAATCGAGGCCGCAAAGTCACGTCGTGCAGCCCTTCAGGACCAGAACGACCCGATGAAGCGGGTTGAATACCAGACAGCCGTCGAGAAGCTGAACCAATTGCGCAATCCGCAGGTTAAGCCCACCGACGACATGCGCGAATATGAGCTTGCCCGCGATCAAGGCTATAACGGCTCGTTCCAGAATTACATGCTGGACATGAAGCGGGCCGGCGCAACGAGCGTGAATGTCAATTCCGGTGATAGTGCCTGGAACAAGGAAAGCGCTAAACTTCAGGCCAAGCGCTACGACGATATCTCCCGGCAGGCGGGAAATGCGCAGGACATGCTCAGCATGTACGACCTGGCGGAGCAGGCCCTCACCAGCGGTGTCAGGACAGGTTTCGGTGCCGAGACGGAACTGAACCTGCGCCAGCTTGGCGCATCCATGGGCATCGATACCGACCCGGATAAGCTTGCGGGTGGGGAACTGATCCGCTCCATCCAGAACCGCATGGCGCTCCTGATGCGCTCTCCCAGCGGCGGCATGGGCATGCCCGGTGCACTTTCCGACAGGGATATCAAATTCCTCAAGGATGCACAGATCGGCCTTGACCGCTCCCCGGAAGGCAATCGGAAGATGCTGGAAGCCTATCGGGCAATGGAGCAGCGCAAGATCGAGATTGCCCAACTTGCCGATCAGTATGTGCAGGATCACGGCAAACTCGACGCCGGATTTAATCAGGACGTTCGGAATTATGCCAAGGCCAACCCGTTGTTCCCCGAGCAGCCACAGGGATCGGGAGCCACGCGTGGGTCCGGTGGTGCAACGGGCCGCCAGCGTGCTCGCAATCCGCAGACCGGCGAAACGGTCGAATGGGATGGCAACCAGTGGAGGCCGGTCCAATGAGCAGTGCAGCGCCGAAACGGGATCGCTTGCAGGCGGCTCCGCCTCCGCCTCCGGGTTTTGAACTCATCGACGGAGACCAGCCTTCTGATAGCTCCGTGCCTCCACCGCCTCCGGGTTTTGAGATGATGCAGCCGGAAAATGCCCATGAGGACCGAAACTCGACCATGGGCAAGGTTGATACCGTAATGCGCGGTGCTGCTGACATTCTCAGTGCCGGACTAGCTGACGAAATTTCTGCAGGTGGCGATGCGCTGTTCAATCCTGTTTTCGGGACCGGTAACGACGGCGACAGCTTTTCGGAGCGCTATGACCGCAATCTTGCAGAACAGCGCGATATTGACCGCTCCGACGCGAAAGACCGGTTCGCCTATCGGCTAGGCGGACAACTTGCCGGCGGCGTAGGCAGCGGCGTGGCACTAGCCAAAGGCGGCCTGTCACTCGCAGCCAACGCCGCCCAATCCGGCAAGGGCTGGATGGCCCGCCTGCTTGGTGGTGCGGCTGATGGTGGCATCGCGATGGCAGCCCACGGATTTGGGTCGGGCGAAGATGGAGCAAGAAACCGCGTTTGGAATGCTGCTCGGAACGTTCCGACAGGCATGGCCCTCGGCACCGTAGGAGAAGGTGTTGCAACAGGCCTTGGCAATCTCGCGGGTCGTGTGTTTCGGGGTTCCAGTGAAGTTGCTCCCGGTGCAAATCTCGCCGCGAATGTTGCCGAGGCCCAACAATTCGGCATTCCGCTGTCGCGCGCCCAGGCAACGCGCTCCGTTCCCCAGGCCAATATCGAGAACCAGTTGCGCAGTCAGGGAGCCATGCAGGGCTTTGACGATGCCCAGCGCCGGGCCGTGGGGCAGTCAGTTGACGATGTGCAGTCGAGACTTGCCAATGGCGCGCCAGCTATTTCGGGTCAGGCCGCACCTTATGATGATGTGGCATCTTCCCTTCGCCGAAAGCGAGATGCGCTGAAAGCCGCCAGCCAGGACGCCTACGAGGCATCGGTGAACAACCCGAATGTTCTGGTCGATGGTGAAGCGGTTCGTTCCCTGCCGGATTTCATTCGTGGCAAGCTTGATGCCGACAACATCCTGATTGATCCGATGTACCATACCGGGGCCGCACGCGCGCTCAGGTTCGTGAACGATTACCTTGCCCGCCTCCCCACCGCCGCCAAATCTTCCGATAGTGCCACGCCCATGCTTTCTGGCCCTGCCGGCGAAGTGAAATCGGTTGATGCGCAGTTGCGGTGGATCGAGAACCTTCGGGCCGGGCTTCGCAAGAATTTCCCACCTGTTGGGCAGGACGCGCCGGGCCTCAAGGCTATTTCCAGCGCGATAGACGACTGGACCGACGATGTTTTCGAGCGCGGGCTTGTCAGCGGTTCGGATGATGTCTTGCAGAAGTTGAAAACAGCCCGCTCCAAATGGTCGGAATACAAGGGCATGTCGGAGCCGCGTTCCAAAATCGGCAATCGTCTCAATCCTCGATACGAGGCTCAGGCGCGGGTTCGCTCCATCATGGACAAGGACATGAGCCCGGAGGAAATCGGCAAGATCCTGTGGGGCACGTCCGTTGCATCCCCGAAGGCCAGCGCTCACATGACCGCGCTGGAGCTTCGCAAGGTTCTTGGACCTGACAGCCCGCAATGGAATGCAATCCGGCAATCCTTCTGGCTCAGGGCAACGCGAGCCGGCGATCAGGAGATGAATCCTTCGCAGATTGCCAAAAACCTCCATGGTTTTCTGAAAGGCGATGGCAAGGGCGTGGCCGACGTCCTGTTCTCGGAAGCGGAGCGCAAGATGATGACTGCCTATTCCAACGTCATGCGCGTGTTGTCTCCTGCCAAAGCCGGATTGAACGGCTCGAACACGGCAAACAGGCTCATGCCGACTTTGAGGAAATATGCGAGTGGCATCATGGGCGCGCTATCAGCAGGGGGTGCCCTGTATGGCGGCTTGGGGCCGCTGGAAGCTTCCGGCGTCGGTGCAATAGCCACAACCTCTCTGCGGGGCCTCTCTGGGCTGGCAAATGCGTCTCGCGCCAGTGCCGCAGTGCGCATGCCCGTGCCAGCCAATTCCAGCGGCGTCGGAGGTGCTGTTCTCAGGGGCGGCGCACTGCCGATGCTGGTCGATCAGAACAAGGGGAAGGTTTCGGTATTTAAGCGCCCTTAGGGCCGAAGATCAGATTGGTAAACCAGTCGGCAAATGGAGCGCCGGCATATCGATCAATCAGCGGTGCTACGAAATAGATGAAAGCAATCATGATGGCCACGAACAGCACGGTAAGCACAGCGCGGTAGGTAAATTTCGCAGTGGGCGAAAAATGCTCCGGCGGTTTGAAATGGTCATAGCTCATTGCGGTGCACATTATCGGAAATGCAGGAGAAACGGAAGATGACAGATCAGCAGATCACCATTCCCACGCTCCCAGATCTCATGCACGGTATCGAACAGTGGATGACCGAACGTGCCGACGGGGCCGATATCCCGGCCGACCTTAGGGCAGAGGTTGACCGGCTTCTCGATACTTCGCCGTCAACCGCAGATGATCTATTCAAGCTGATCGCTTTCGCTCGCGGGTGCCACACGGTTGCCGAGGAGCGCCGCGCGCGTGACGACGACGGTACGGCGCTCTGCTTTCACTATTTCGGGCAGATCATGCTTGAGGAAGCTGTCAGGCTGATCGGCAGACTAGCCGTGTCGGGTATCGAGCATCTTGGGGAGACCCGGCATTGAGCGTCGTACCGCTGAAACAGAAGGCTCAGGCCGAAACACCTCGGAAAACCGTCGAACGCAAGCTGGGTGAGGTTTACCAGCCGGTCAACGAACGGGAGATGGCGGCGCTGGTCCAGCAACATGAGCGCCGGAAGAAGGCCAAGCCCGCTCCGGCGCTGAAGGTTTCCAACGAGGGGAAACAGGAAATCTCGTTCGAGCACCATGATGGCACGGCTGCATACACCTTGCTCATGGAGGCCATGGCAACATCCGATGCAGACTTTGCCGCCGGCATCCTGGCTCAGATTTACAATCTCTCTCCGCAGAGAGGCTTGCCGCGCGAAGCCGATGTGAATTTCGCGAGATCCATCATCACCGGCATGGAGCCGCGCGATCAGGTCGAAACCATGCTCGCAACGCAAATGGCGGCTATCCACATGGCGACGATCACCTATGCACGCAGGGTGAACATGGCGGATAACCTCCCGCAACTGGAAAGCTACGAAAAGGCGATGAACCGGCTTGCCCGCACGTTCACCGCTCAGATCGAAGCTCTGAAGCGCCATCGCAGCAAGGGCGAACAGCGTGTTTATGTCGAGCGCGTCGATGTACGGGAAGGTGGGCAGGCCGTTGTCGGCAACGTCTCTCATGGGGAGGGGGCATGAGCGATCCCCGCGTTAACCGCATGAACCAAGCCCCCCGCTGCCATGCGACATCGAAGCGGACAGGGATGCCTTGCCAAGCTCCGGCAATGAAGGGGTGGTCCGTCTGCCGCTTTCACGGGGCCAGAGGTGGCGCACCCAAGGGAACTGCCCACGGTCGTTATCGCCACGGAAAATTCACATGCGAGGCTGTGCAGCAGCGGCGCATTATCTCTGCCTTGGTACGAGTGGCGAAAGAGCAGATTGCCCGGTTATAGGGCTCCTTGTGGTTTTAGAGGGCCTTGAGAAGCTGGAAGCGGCACAGACGAAGTGGTAGGGAGGCGGCTACGTGTCCGATCAGATCAGCCGATGCCTCTGCCTTGCTTCTTCAGCACGCCGCCTAACCCCAACGCAATCATTGGCAATCCGGCGAAGGGCCTCATTAAAGCGAGGTTTGAGCAGTGCCCTTGGCGGGATCGGTGTGATGCTTTTTTGTGTAGAGGACTTCACCAAGCTAGGCAGTTTCATGGCGACCTCGTGATTTTGGGCTTCGCTTAGCAGGCTTTAGCTTCATCGGAGTAGTAACTTCCTGCGCCTCTTTTGCGAGCCTAGCGTTGCGCAAGCGCTCAGTTTTGGCAGCGCGCTTGGTGGCTTCACCTTCGATGATTGAGCGCGCCACATGCGTGGTGGTGGCATTCTTATTTTCTGCGCTGGTGGGCTTCGGCTTGAAAACGCCGTCAGGAATATTCTGCATCTTTCCTCCTTCCAAAAATGAAAAAGGCCAGGACAATGCCCAGCCTTCTTCTGATCGCCTCAATGGTCAGTGCCAGTACATCCGTGGTCAAAAACCAGAAGCGATATCCTTAGGCAGTCTGGAGGTTCTCGGCAGAGGACTTGCCCCTGCTTTGATCCTTCACGACGTCGAACGAGAGCTTCTGGCCCTCGACGATGGTGTGCATGCCGGCGCGTTCCACAGCTGAGATGTGCACGAATACATCCGTGCTCCCATCTTCTGGAGCGATGAAGCCGAAGCCCTTGGTAGAATTGAAGAACTTTACTGTTCCAGTGGTCATGGCGATTTTCCTTTCAAATCGGCACAAGAGGTCGTCGCGTGGCTGAATGCCATGCGCCGCAGTCGTCGAAATTGAGAGGAAGGTCGGTTGAGCGCCAAAGCGCAGAAACAAGCTCGACAAGCAAAATCGATGCGTAAGCACTAGCGCGCGATTGAGGCTTTTGCAAGGCGGGCTGTCACGCCAGGGAAAGCCCTGTTGCGATGCTGACTAGGTTCCGGCGTCATTTACGACGCAATCGGCTTCGATTTCGACCAGCCAATCCGGGTCAATGAAGCGCGAAACCTGCACGAATGTGCAGGCTGGCCGTATCGACCCAAACACCTCGCCGTGGGCACGCGCAGCATCCCGCCATTGCTCGATGTTGGTCAACATGATGCGCGTGCGAATTACTTGTTCCAGTGTGCCGCCCGCATCTTCGATTGCGCGGCGCGCGATATCCAAACATAGCTTGGTTTGCGCATAAACATCGCCCAGATGAGCGGCGTGGCCATCTGATCCGATTGGGGCAGTTCCGGATACCGCAAGAAATGATCCGACCCTTACGGCGCGGCTGAACCCTATTTCGGGTTCAAGGGGCGACCCTGACGTAACCAGTCTCCGATGCTGCATGAGTGAATATCCCTCGTGATGGGCTTCGCCTGGCATTGGTTACCGTGGCGCGTACCGTTGAATATCCGGATCCGCACGGCAAATCGCAATATTCTGAATCTTGAAATTTCGGAACTCAACAATCGTTCGTCCATCCATACGGGCGGTCATGCAGGCGCAAAAATTGCCGCTCCATCCTTCACCGTACAAATACTCGACAGATCGATCTCTAATAATCTCACCATGGTGCACGGATGGGTTTGACAGGTCTGGAAGCGTGCCGCCGGCTTCTTCGACCGAATGATGCCCATCGCGGTCGCTCAAGAACAGGCGAACATAGTTGTTTTTCCAGTTCGGCCCGAACGACGTAGCTTCAAGCCAGCCGCACAACCGTTCGGATGCTGGAGATGCCGACACGCTGCCCAACAGGATCAGCAATGCCGTTGCCAGTGCTTTCCTCATGTCAATGGCAGCGTCCCTGACCGACATGGAGCTTGAATGAGCCCGGCCCCGGCTTTGATGCGTTATGGCGGTCAACCCGTACATCTACCGTACAATCGCGGCTTTTGACTCGGTAACCTGAGTCCGTTTCCACGATGGATTCAATGGGCTGTTGCTTCAGTGCGTCACCGACCTCGCTCCGACCCAAGACCGCATGGATGATTTTGGTACTGTCCCAATAGCCCGAGAGGGCAGCGGAAGCCGAACCGGCCGGGATCGACAGAGCGACGGATAAAAGCAAGGCAGCAGCCCTCATTGTGTGTTCCTCTCTCTTGCCACCCGCCGTTACTGACCCGGTTCTGTCAGATCAAATTGCCCGCTTTGCAACCACGCTGCTGAACCGGATGAAAAGGTACCCGCTATGCTTCGTGGAGGTAAAGGCCGTGTCGGGCGCACACCACAATTCTCTGAAAACCCTTTACTTAAGCCCCAGATCGACGCCGCTCTTGGTGCTGACGTAGCCGATCTGGTTTTTCAGCCAGCATTCGTTTTTCTTGCGAACGTACGCGAAGGCCCGGCACTGATAGTCCACCTCACAAGCCGCATAGCAGGCGATGAAATTGGTGTTCCGAATCCGGCTATAATCGCCGCCGGCCATGTCACGGCCCGACCTGATAACGAACGTCGAAAAGATGAGGCTGCCCGTAAGGTTGCTTTGGACGCTCGCTACGGCATCGACATTGCGGACGAGGATCTTCGCGTCGCTCTTCAGGAAGCAGAAATGGGCCTTCCTGTTATAGGTCGTAGCCTTGCACGATAGATCGCCCTGGCATGCGTTCTCGCATTCGACTTCGGAAACGTTCTTCAGGGTCGCATAATCGAAACCCATGACATCGTAGCTATTGGCGGGGGTGAACGAGCGAAAAGACGGACGAGGCATTGTGCTCGACATTGTCGGTTTCGTAGGCGTCTCGGTATCGGCCACGGTTGCGGGCGCACCGTGACAGAGAACTTGCACGACGGCCGGAACGGCTTTGTCCGACAGATCGGCCGTGGACAGCGGTTTGTCATCATGTGCCGGATCGGCGGTGTCGAACTGGATGTTCCGGCTTTGTAAGAACAGTTCGACCACGTTTGACCGGATCGCGAAATTGACGTTCTGCGCCGCGATGCCTGTTGCGTCGGTGAACTTTGAGCCGAGCACGGCAGTAGAGACGCCCACTATCGATCCCCATTGATCTACGACAGGGCCGCCTGAATTTCCCGGCTGGAGAGGCGTCGAGACTTGAAGATATCGGGTATCGTTGTCCATTCCGACAAGCGAGTTGATGTTGCCGGTGGTGACCTTGATGGAATCGGAGAGCAGCCCGTTGAGAGGAAAGCCGTAGGCCGCAATATCTTCTCCCAGTCTCGGCTGGGATCGACGCAAGGGCAGATGTGGCTTTCCTGCGCCGTCGTAGAGTTTGAACGCGGCCAGATCATTCTGCTTGTCGATGGCCAGGTCAGTACCGGTCCCCAATCGTGGGACGCTGATACTCGTACAGCCTTCCACGACATGGGCATTGGTGACGATCCAACCCTGCGCATTGACGAAGAAGCCTGTTCCCGAACTGGAAACATCAGAAGGAGCCGCCCCGGCCGCCAGCATTGTTGCCGCAAGAACGCCTAATATGGTGATGACGGATCGCGCCGCCCAACTCGCAAATTTCATTACCCAAGCCATTTTCTGCACTGCCCGTCGCCAGTAAGCCTCGATCTTCGCGGATCGGCAAGCTGAACATTCGTATGCCAGAGCGACAGGGATGGGGCCGGTCCTCATGAAGAAGCCAGCATCGCGGTGATTGCCATCGCTCCGATCAGTGCGATTTGAGCTAGCTTTTCGGCAACCGTGCGTTGCCCGGCATTCCGGCGCGTATCGCCAAACATGACAATCGTCGTTGCTGCCAATCCGCTGACGATGGTCAGACAGACGGTGATGAAGAAAATAATCTGAACCGGTATCATGGAAGCCTCCAATCGTGATTGAGGCATTATCGTTCGGGGCGAAACCACGTGGACAAAATATCCTCATCTAAACGTTCAAACCGCAGAGTTTGGGCGTTTGGCCAAGTTCATGGAAAGAAAACATGCAACGTGGGCTCGCAATTCCGGCATCTAGGAAATGGCGTACGAGCAACCAAGAAGATTGCACACGGGCTATTTGTCGGTTTTGATATTGGACCCTGGGGAGGCCAATCGACATGTCATCACGACACTACCTGTTCCCTGATGAGGGCGAGCCACTTCGCATGTCCCGCCGACTAGTCGAGGGGCTGATATTTGGTAAGGACTCGCTGCCGCAATATGCCGGAACTCGACAACGTGTGCTTTCGGCGATGCTGGAGCTTGATGCAGGCAAGCCGACGCGAATTTGGAGAACCGAAGCATCAATCTGGGAATTTGACCAAAGAGGAGGCATTCGGGAAGGGCTACATCAGGCCTTAGCACTTGCGATGGAGTTGATGCCCACGCCTCAGACTGATGACACTGTCGTAGAATTGCGGCCACATACGAAAAAAAAGAAGCTCGAGAAAGAGTATCGATGGGAGCCGCAAAAATCTGACATCGATCTTATCATTGCTGACATCTGGCCCAAGAAGAAGGCAGATCGGCTGAAGTCGGTAACCGGTGTCGCTAAGCGGAAGCCCGCACTAACTTGGGATGCTCGACAGGCCCTTGATGAGGTTTCAGCAAGTTTCTGGAAAATACCGATGGCCATTGAACGCTTGAAGGAGCCGAGCCAAAAATCATTTGGATGCGAGGCACGCGAGCGTGCGCATACGGACCCCGACTTTGGACACCTGTATCGTGCAATCGCCGACATGTCCGATTGGTATCTTGAAGTTCAAAAGCGAAAGCGCACCGGAAAGGGCGTTTGGTACGGGATGGTCGAGGTGATGCTGTGGCGTGACGGCGTAGGCGAGGCAGCAGAACGCCATTTCGAGAAATGTGGCAGCCGTGATGATGCAGTGTTGGTTGTTCGCCGCCTGCTCGCGGAGCATGCCCCAAAATTCAATGATTATACGACTGTGGAAGCCGAATTGCTGACTGACCTCGAATGGGAGAAGCGGGACTATTCCGATTAGGAAACACCGTCATCGCTTCTTCAAACGAACCCCCGGTCCTTCGCCATTCTCCGCCACGAAAACCACGCCGCCTTCTTCCAGTGCAGCCACCAGAGCATCGATAGTTCGAGGTTGAGCGGCCAGTTGCCCTGGCTGGGATTCCAGCCGCTTCACGGACGGCAGCGACACCTTTGACGCCGTCGCCAAATCCTTCTGTTCCCACCTCAGCAGGGCCCTGGCGGCTCGTATCTGTTCGCTCGAAATCGACATGAAAATTTAGACCCTCAGGAACTATATAATACCTCAGGTATTGACAGCTATGCAATAGCCATGCTTAATACCTGAGGTATCGTAATCGCATTTCTGAGGAAACACCATGCCGAACATCATCGTTCCGGCGACCGGCGAAGCTTTGCCGAAAGCCAAGTTCAATCTCAGTGAAATCATGAAGGCGGCGTGGAGCCGTTATCGCTCTATCCGCGCCCGTTATGCCGATTGGCAGATTGCCGAGGGCATCTTTGACGCATCGTTTGCCACGGCTCTGCGCATCGCGTGGCGCTTGGCGAAGGAAGAAGCCGCCAAGGCCGAAAAGGAGCGGCGTCTCGCTAATGGGCCGAACGCAGCACTGGCAGCTTCCATCAGGGCTGAAATCGACAGCCTGAAATACAAGCCGGCCCGCTACGACATCATTCCGATCCGCCGCCGTCTCGAAACCGAACTGGCCAGCCTGGCGGCCTAACCCCTCAATTATCAACGATAGGAGAAACCATCATGACGAACGACGCCACGCGGGCGACCGCTGAAGCTTTGCCTGGAATTAACCGCCGCCGGATGCTCCTCGGGCTTGCTGCGGCTTCCACAGCCGCCGCTACGGCAACGATCAGTATCGAGGCGAAGGCAGCGACACCGACAGAAAATCCGAAGCTGATTGCGCTGTTCGAAGAACTTCCGGCTGTTGCCGCCGCCTTTCATGAGGTCAACGACGTCTACGAGGCCGAGTACAAGGCTTGGGATGCGAAGACACCCTGGGCACCCGATGAGCTTACCCTCCGGGGAATTGCGTGGCCATACGAGGAAAACGCTCCCAAACAGCCGGGCGAACCTGAGATGAAAGCCTTGGGTGGATATCTCTGGCGGGTGGGGGATAATTATCCGCGCAGGATAATCCTGAGGGCTTGGGAGGTGGATTGGCAGATCACTGGCCTTCGCAGGAAGAAGCGTGCTGCCAAAAAGGCCGGCAACCTAGCCGACTTCATGGATGCAGAGGCGGAGATCAAGCGGCTGAAAAAGCTCTATGCGACTGCGAACGCCTACGAGCGGAAATTTAGGGATATCAAAGCGCAGGCACATGCTTGGCATGAAAAGGCCAGCCGGCCGAAGACTGCCCTACGTGATGCACTGGAAAAGCACGTCAGCGCCATTATGGACGAACCCGATTTCACCATGGAGGGCATCATCATCAAGGCCCAGGCGTTGGCCGAATGGGATCGCGTCGGAACACGATGGGGTGATCGCCTAGCAATTGGGCGTGAATGGCACAGCCAGTTGGCCGCATCAATTCTGCGCTATGCGAAAGGCGGTGCAGCATGAGCGCGGCCTACACCCTGGACGACCTCCAGATAGATGTTTGGGATCTTCATCGGCTTCTGATCACCACCTACGATATCATTCATGAGATGCCGTACGAGCGTGACGGCAAGCGTGACGATGAGCTTGACCGCGTCGCCTCGATGTTGCGGGTTGCGCGGGATTTCTCCGAGCGGATCAGCGTAGCCACCGACACGCATTACCACTCGATCCGGAACCGAGGGTCGGAAGCGCCAACCCGCATGACAGGCGAAGGGCGAAACGGATGAACGCTCATCTCAAGCCCCTCGAATTTATCACCGTGACACCGGCCATGCGCGGCCTGATCGAGAACGTCATCGAGGATTTGCTTCTTCTGCTCGATGAAATCGATGGTGACGAGAACGTGGAGCCGGATCTTGCCGGCTTCGATCATCGGCTCATGGATGACCGCGAGATTGATAATGATTTTGAACCATCTATCGGCACCCAGGACGAGCTAGAGCACGCCGCCGCCGAATATGACAGTCCGGGCTTTATCGATGGCGGGCAAGGCCTATGACCTATCGGCCTCGTCCTTCTCGCGTCGGTTTCGCACCATCCTCATGCCGTGCAGCGGTGGATTTCTCGTCTCATCAGGGTTGGGATTTGGTTCCTCGTCGGGCAGCCGATCTGGGTCAGGTTCCTCAATCGGTTCAGGCTCACGTCCTGGCACCGGCACATCTTCGTCTGGATTTCGCTTGCGCGGGTCGGGCATCGCTAGATCTCCCTTTGAGATATCAACCTCAATCCATTCGGGTTGGTTCCCCGTCCATGGCTTTCGCTGTCTGGGATAAGCGTAACAGGGCCGTCACAATGTTTGATGGCCCCTCGACTTCATATTGCAGGCGGTAAATGTATTTCTGCCTATGGATGCGGCATGGTCTTGGCGGGGGATGGGGGCAACCTTCTCTCTGACACGGCCGGGCTCAGGCAATTGCCGCATCCGCACCATGCTCGGGCGGCACCTTCACGGCCAGTTATTCCAGTCGAACATGTCTGAGGCCTCCCTCTGCCTGGGTTGGTATAATGAGGAGCGGCGGTGGAACTGGAAGCGGTGTTGTTCGAAATGGCCGCGAACAGTGTTCAGGGACTTCCGTTGGGATTCGCGGGAAAAGCCAACGAGATAGCTCGCCAAATATCGGGGCGCATGCTGTTCGACATTCGGCTTGATGATGATCCACATTATCAGCGGATTGCCGGCATCAGATACACGAACAGCGAAATCGGCGTTCTTACCCTGAGCCTCGATGGCCTATCCGTGAGAGCGTTTCCAATCAGCCGAATCAGTGCCAGTCTTATCCAACCATTGGAAAGATGGGCCAGCCTGCCGCTTCGTGAGCAGGTGCAGACAGATATCCAAGGGGCAGCAAGGCTTTTTGTTGCAGTCTTAGAATATCGAGATGATGGTGCTCTTCATTCTGATTGACCTGCCCCGCAGCCAGGTGGACGCGAAAACCCATCCCGCGATGCTCCATTTCACCGAAAACCTATTTCATGGACTTTGCCGCTCTGAAAGGGCAGTCACAAGATGACAAAGTGGGGAAAGAAGTGGGGAAGGATTTTGCCATTTAGAAAAACGACAAGCATTTCAACTGCTTGCCGGAAGGTAATGGTGGAGCCAATCGGAATCGAACCGACGACCTCTTGAATGCCATTCAAGCGCTCTCCCAACTGAGCTATGGCCCCACATCCGGCGAATGCCGGCGCCGTTTCCGGCATGTCGGCGGGCTTGGGTTCCCACCGTCTGTGCAGGCGGCTTCTAGCGCCGCATTCCTGCAATATCAAGCCGCGTCCGTCGCTTTTTTCGATCGGCGGCAAATGCCGCGGCCGAGGCCGGAGACCGGCCTGCCTTATCAGTTGTCGTCGTCGTCGTCGCCATGGCCGATCATGTCGGAGACGTCGTCGTCGTCTTCCTCGTCGTCGGCCAGGAAAGTGTCGTCGTCGTCACCGAGATCGACATCGTCGTCATCATCGTCGCCGAGGTCGGGAAGTTTGTCACTGTCGCCCTTGGCTTCGTCGTCAGCCTCTTCCAAAGACACGACTTCGGCGCCTTCGTCTTCCGAGTCGATTTCCTTCTCGTCGACTTCCTCTTCTTCCTCGCGCGCGCTCTTGCTGTCCTCGAAATAGGAGAGCGGATAGCTTTTGCCCGTATAGGGAGAGACGATCGGATCCTTGTTCAGATCGTAGAACTTGCGGCCCGTTTCCGGGTCGATGCGTTTTGTACCTAGGTCGGATTTCGCCACGGCAAGCCTCGTATGGAAAAGTCGCGTCCCCTTAACCGCTGTTTGGTGCTCTGTCAAAGCCAAATCCGGGGCAAAAAGCTGTGTCTCAAAAGCCTCCGCGAAGACCGGCCGGGCGGCCGCTCAGGCTGCTATCCGGGGATGACCGTGCTCGTGCGGCGTGATAGGAGACGCCCCGTCGGCAGAGCCAATGGCGGCTCCCGGCTTTTCGCATAAAGGAAACATCATGTCGCACGACGCTGCCCCGCAACCCGCCACCGCGCGCCGGTCCAACGCGCTTTCGGGCGTTGCGCGCGTGCCCGGCGACAAGTCGATCTCGCACCGCTCCTTCATGTTCGGCGGCCTGGCCTCCGGCGAAACCCGCATCACCGGCCTGCTCGAAGGCGAGGACGTGCTGCGCACCGGTGCCGCCATGAAGGCGATGGGCGCCCATATCGAAAAGCATGGCGGCGAGTGGATCATACGCGGCACCGGAAACGGCGCGTTGCTCCAGCCCGAAGCGCCGCTCGATTTCGGCAATGCCGGCACCGGCTCGCGCCTGACCATGGGGCTGGTCGGCACCTATGACATGGAAACCACCTTTGTCGGCGACGCTTCGCTGTCCGGCAGGCCGATGGGCCGCGTGCTCGATCCGCTGCGCCAGATGGGCGTGCAGGTTCTCAAGAGCGCCGCGGGCGACCGCATGCCGCTCACCCTGCGCGGACCGAGGCAGGCCACGCCCATCGCCTACCGGGTGCCGATGGCTTCGGCGCAGGTCAAGTCGGCTGTGCTTCTGGCCGGTCTTAATACGCCGGGCATCACCACGGTGGTCGAGCCGGTGATGACGCGCGACCACACCGAAAAGATGCTGAAGGGTTTTGGCGCCAATATCCATGTGGAGACGGACGAGCGCGGCGTGCGCCACATCTTCATCGATGGGCAGGGCAAGCTCACCGGCCAGGTCATCGCCGTGCCGGGCGATCCGTCCTCGGCTGCCTTCCCGCTGGTGGCGGCGCTCGTCGTGCCCGGCTCCGACATCACCATCGAGAACGTTCTGATGAACCCGACCCGCACCGGCCTGTTGCTCACCTTGCAGGAAATGGGCGGCAATATCGAGGTGCTGAACCCGCGCAACGAGGGCGGCGAGGACGTCGCCGATCTGCGCGTGCGCGCCTCCGACCTCAAGGGTGTCGCCGTGCCGCCGGAGCGCGCGCCTTCGATGATCGATGAATATCCGGTGCTGGCCGTGGCGGCTTGCTTCGCCGAGGGCGAGACGCTGATGCAGGGCCTTGAGGAACTGCGCGTCAAGGAAAGCGACCGGTTGGCGGCGGTGGCGCGCGGGCTTGAAGCCAATGGCGTCGATTGCACCGAAGGCGAGGCGGCGCTTGCCGTGCGCGGCCGGCCCGGCGGCAAGGGGCTGGGAGGAGGAACCGTCGCCACCCATCTCGATCATCGCATCGCCATGAGTTTTCTGATTATGGGCCTGGCTGCGGAAAAGCCGGTGACGGTGGACGACGCCAACATGATCGCCACCTCCTTCCCTGAATTCATGGGGCTGATGGCAGGGCTGGGCGCGCTGATCGAATAGCACCGGCGCGCACTTCACCGTTGCCACGCTGCCTTTCGGCCCTGCTTGTCTTTTGCCCCGCCCTTAAGCTCGCTCGCTGTCGCTCGTCGCTGGCGGGGACCCCGGTATGGCCAGACGCCGGCTTGAGGTCGCACTTATTCATTGCCACGCCCGGCAAATGCCGTCTGGCTCTTTCAAAGAACGGACCTTTCTGGCTGAAAGGTCGGGAAGCGGGCGCGGGGCCGTACCTCCTAAGTTTAATGATATGGCACGGTTGTCCGCGCCCGCCGGCGTTTCTACCCTTGCCTTTCCCGGCCCATCGCCCATTTGCGGGCGCGAGCAACGNCAGGTCCGGTTCGGGCCGGGCGGTTCCGTTCACTGTTACGGATAACACACCCGGCGCCACACTTGCCTGGATGCTCGAGTGTGCACACCCGTTCCCGCTGGCAAGCTGCTGAGACGGATTATGCGGGAAGGATGATGGGTGTGGATAAAGCGGGAGAAGGAAACCGCCGTTAACGGGGCAAGCGCCTGATTGGCAACGGATTTATTCTTATCGA